>JACQFQ010000031.1 GCA_016199985.1 Verrucomicrobiota bacterium
CTCATCGCATCCTGGGGCTGGAGAAGGTCCCAAGGGTCCGGCTGTTCGCCGGTTAAAGCGGTACGCGAGCTGGGTTCAGAACGTCGTGAGACAGTTCGGTCCTTATCCACTGTGGGCGCAGGAAACTTGAGGGGTTCATTCTCTAGTACGAGAGGACCGAGAATGACGCACTTCTGGTGTGGCAGTTGTTCCGTCAGGGGCATCGCTGCGTAGCCATGTGCGGAAGAGATAAGCGCTGAAAGCATCTAAGTGCCAAGCTCATCCCAAGATATGGTTTCCCGGACGCAAGTCCCTAAAGACCCCCGGCAGACTACCGGGTTGATAGGTCAGGCGTGTAAGCGTGGTAACGCGTTAAGCGGACTGATACTAATTGGTCGTGCGGCTTGATCGTATTTTTGATCATGCCAGCGAACGTATGCTCGAAATTCTGTCTACGTGTAGTTTTCAGGGAACAATTGTTCTTTCTTAAACTTTTTGGTGGCCATAAAGCTGTGGTCCGACCCGATCCCATTCCGAACTCGGCCGTCAAACGCAGCCTTGCCGATGGTAGTGGTTGTATAGCTTCCGCGAGAGTAGGTAGCCGCCAGTTTTTCTTAATAAAGGCCGGAGATCTTTGATCCCCGGCCTTTATTGTTTCCGCGCTTGGCTCAATCGACTCTGATCGTGCTGAGCAGGATCACTTGCGCCAATGAGTTACCAGGGCCCCCAGTCTGGATTCCGGATCACTCGCGCCGGACTCGACGTCGCGCGGATGCCTGAATGGCCCATTGTTGGGCTTCGTCTTTTGCTCATGGCTATGCCGCGATCACGCACGATCTTGTCCATGCCCCTTTCTTCTCCCCTCCTGTCAGCGGTGGCCTGTGGCGTCTTGCTTGTTTTGATTGGACTGATCGCGAGCGTTTCACGCGCTGACGCCGCCCTTTTGCCACCGGTCGATTTCAACTTCCAGGTTCGACCGCTGCTTTCGGATCGCTGCTTCTCCTGCCACGGCCCCGACGAACGCGCGCGAAAGGCGAAGCTGCGTCTTGACACGGCCGACGGACTCTCCGGCCGCGCGAAGTCCGGATTGGCGATTGTGGCCGCGTTGAATCGGGAGGCGAGCGAACTCTGGCGGCGAATCACCAACCCCAACTTGGATGATCGCATGCCTCCTTCGGACAGCCATCTCCGGCTGAACCCGGATGAAATTGAAACCTTGGGGCGGTGGATTGAGGAAGGGGCCAAGCATAAACCGCATTGGTCCTTCATCCCGGTCGAACGCGTGGAAGTTCCGCGCGCGAACACCAACGAGTCGGTGAGGACGGGCAATGAGATCGACGCCTTTGTGAGGGCCAAGCAGCGTTCGCTGGGCTTGCGACCCGCCTCGGAGGCGACTCAAGCCCAGTGGCTGCGCCGTGTGAGTCTGGATCTCGTCGGGTTGCCGCCCACACTTGAGGAAATGGACGCGTTTTCCGCCGACACCTCCGCCGACGCGTATGAGAAGGTTGTCGATCGACTTCTTGCGTCTCCCGCCTACGGCGAGCGCATGGCTTCCGAGTGGCTGGATCTGGCTCGCTACGCCGACACCTATGGCTACCAGGCGGATGTCGACCGAGACATGTCGGCGTGGCGCGATTGGGTCATTCGAGCGTTCAACAGCAACTTGCGATGGGATCAGTTTATCCTCTGGCAAATTGCCGGCGATATGTTGCCCGGGGCGACGCATGACCAGAAGCTCGCGACGGCGTTCAATCGACTTCATCGGCAGACGAACGAGGGAGGGAGCATTGAGGAGGAGTTTCGGAACGAGTATGTGTCGGACCGCGTTCACACGGCTGGAACGGCCTTCCTAGGCCTAACGTTGGAGTGTTGTCGATGTCACGATCACAAGTTTGATCCGATCAGTCAACGCGACTACTATCGGCTGTCGGCCTTCTTCAACAATATTGACGAGTCAGGCCTCTACTCTCACTTCACCCAAGCGACGCCGACGCCGACTTTGCCGTTGTATGGCGATGGCCAGGAATCTCTACATCGCGAGCTGATCCGCAAAGTGGCCGATGCGGAAGCCCGCCTGATAAGCGAGGTGTCGCAAGCCGGGCCTCGGTTCGAGGCGTGGCGGCGCGCTCCGGATCGCCTCCCCCCTCCGCCACAACCTGTGGCCGCGTTTGACTTCGATCAGGTGGTCGCAAATCAGTTTCTGAATCGCGCGGGAAGCAACCACGCCGCGCTCGTCGAGTCTCCCGTCCTTGTGAGCGGCAAGCTGGGGCAGGCGGTGAGTTTCAGCGGCGACAATTCAGTCGTGTGTCGAAAGACAGGTCGCTTCCATCGGACCGATCCGTTCAGCCTCAGCTTTTGGATCCGCCCGACCGAGGCGCAGGCCCGAGCGGTGGTGCTTCACTGCTCTCGCGCATGGACCGACTCGGGAAGCCGCGGGTATGAGCTGGTGTTGGACGCAGGCAGGCCGCGATTCGCGCTGATTCATTTTTGGCCTGGAAACGCGATTTCGGCGCGAGCCCGCGCGGCGCTGCCGCTGAACGCGTGGTCGCAGCTCACGGCCACCTACGACGGTTCGAGCCGCGCCGAGGGGTTGAAGCTTTACATTGATGGTCGGCCTGTCGATGTTGACGTCGAGAAGGACCATCTCTATCGTGATATTGACCATCGGGGAGAGTGGGGCGATTCCGAAGCGGGCTCGATCGATCTTGCGTTGGGCGGTCGGTTTCGCGACTCGGGATTTCGCAACGGCGCGCTGGATGATTTGAAGGTTTTCGACGTGTGCCTGACCGGTTCGGAGGTCGCGGGCCTGATGGACTCTTCGCGACACCTGTCGACCATCGAGGACTTTGCGGCACGAGTGGACGAGCGATGCCGCAAGGCGGCCTCGGAGCTTCAGCAAGCGCGCGAGGAGGAGAACCGATTCATCGCGGGAGTTCGCGAAATCATGGTCATGAAGGAGCTGGCGAAGCGGCGTCAGACCTACGTGCTTCGCCGCGGAGCCTATGACGCGCCGGGGGATCTCGTGGACGCTGGCGTGCCGGAGCGGATCATGCCGTTGCCCTCGGAGTATCCGGGGAATCGCCTCGGGCTTGCGCGTTGGATGATCGATCGTCGCCATCCGCTTACCGCCAGGGTCGCGGTGAATCGGATCTGGAAACTGCATTTCGGACGCGGACTGGTGACGACTACGGAAGACTTCGGCGCTCAGGGCGCCCTACCTTCGCATCCGGAGTTGTTGGACTGGCTCGCGTTCCGTTTCATGGAATCAGGTTGGGATCGCAAGGCGCTCCATCGCCTGATCGCCTTGTCCTCAACCTACCGTCAGGACTCGAAGCCATCGACCGCCCAGGCGTCGGGCGATCCGGACAATCGCTGGCTGACAAGCGGTCCCCGGCATCGTTTGTTAGCGGAGCAGATCCGCGATGAGGCGCTCGCCGCGAGCGGGCTTCTGACGCGTAGGATCGGATGGCGCAGCGTGAAGCCCTATCAACCAGTCGGTGTCTGGGAGGAAGCGGGGACCGGGAAATCCTATACTCCGGACAAGGGAGACAATCTATATCGTCGCAGCCTATACACCTTCTGGCGTCGCACAGCCCCGCCGCCGTCGATGCTCAGCTTCGACGCCACTTCGCGCGAGGTCTGCACCGCGAAACGCGAGGTCACCACAACCCCCTTGCAGGCGCTGGTGTTGTTGAACGATGTGCAATTCCTTGAAGCGTCCCGCGTGATGGCTGAAGGCCTTGCGCGGCGACACCCAGGCGATGTGGCCGCCACGGTGAGCGAGGCCTTTCGACGGTTGATCAACCGTTCCCCCGAGGCGCGTGAGTCGGAGGTCTTGCAAAGACTGTATCGCGAGCAACGGGAGTTCTACTCTCTACATGTCGACGCCGCGGAGAAGCTCCTGGCGGCGGGCGACCGCGCAAGGGAGAAGGGTCTCCCGACTCCCGAACTGGCCGCGATCACCACCTTAGTAAGCACTTTGATGAACCACGATGAATTCGTGATGAAACGATGAAAACTCCCTTGTGCGCCGGGCCGATGCGGCTTGCGGATCGTAGTCGGCGAGGCTTTCTCAACCAGTTCGGATTGGGCTTGGGCGGCATCGCCTTGGCGGATCTCGCTGGTTCCCGAGCGGTCGCGGGCCTTGGCGCGCCTGCGATCTCCGACCATGGCGCGTTGTCATCGCCCCACATGCCGGCGCGCGCGAAGCGCGTGATTTATCTCTTCATGAGCGGCGGGCCTTCGCAGCTCGAGACCTTCGATTACAAGCCCGTGCTCAATCAGCGCAACGGCGAGCAGCTGCCCGATTCGGTTCGCATGGGACAGCGGCTGACGGGCATGTCGGGCAACCAGGCGTCCCTTCCGCTCGCGGGGTCCATTTTCAAATTCGGGCGGCATGGTCGTTCAGGCGCGTGGATCAGCGAGCTACTGCCGCATACCGCCCGCATGGCTGACGATCTCTGCGTGGTGCGGTCGATGTTCACCGAGGCGATCAACCACGACCCCGCGATCACCTTCCTGCAGACCGGCTCGCAGTTGTCGGGTCGACCGAGCTTCGGGGCCTGGGTGCACTTTGGCCTCGGCAGCGACAATGAGAATCTGCCGGCGTTTGTGGTGCTGATCACGCGCGGTAAAGTGGACCAGCCCCTTTACTCGCGCCTGTGGGGCAGCGGATTCCTGCCTTCGCGGCATCAGGGAGTCCAGTTCCGATCGGGGAAGGATCCGGTGCTCTACCTGAGCAACCCGGATGGGGTTCTACCTGAGAATCGCCGGTTGATGCTGGATCGATTGCGCGAGCTTCACGAGGCGCAAGTCGCCGCAACCCCGGACCCTGATGTTGAAGCCCGGATCGCCCAATACGAGATGGCGTACCGGATGCAATCGTCGGTGCCCGATGTGATGGATCTCTCCCACGAGCCGGAAGCCGTGTTCGATATGTACGGCCCCGACGCCAAGAAGCCCGGCACGTTCGCCGCCAATTGTCTGCTAGCCCGACGGCTCGCCGAGCGCGGCGTGAAATTTATCCAACTCTACCACCAGGGATGGGATCAACATGGCGGTTTGCCTGGAGGGATTCGTCAGCAATGCAAGGAAACCGATCAGCCGGCCGCCGCGCTGCTCCGCGATCTGAAGCAGCGGGGCATGCTCGATGACACCCTCGTGGTTTGGGGAGGCGAGTTCGGCAGAACCAATTACTCACAGGGAAAACTCACCCCAACGGATTACGGACGCGATCATCATCCCCGGTGCTTCAGCGTTTGGATGGCTGGCGGAGGCGTAAAGCCAATGGTTTACGGGGAAACCTGCGAGTTTGGCTACAACATCGTCAGAGACGGCGTTCATGTTCATGACCTCCACGCCACGCTGCTTCATTTGCTCGGGATCGATCACCAGCGATTGACCTACCTCCACCAAGGGCGCCGATTTCGTCTCACAGACGTTCATGGCAATGTGGTTCGCGACATTCTTTCGTGACAGGAATTGCTCCATGCCGCTGCCTCGAGCCTGTTTAGGCGCGCTGTCCAGGATCATTTTAGGCCAATCCAAGCCATGAGACCACTGTTTCGAGCCGTTTTAACCCTTTGTAAGGCCCCTCCCATCCTCGCTGAGTTCCCTCTTGTGAGGAAAAAATCGCCGCATCACCGTCCGGTAAACGATTTACATAAAATCGCGTTGACACCCTCCTTGCGCTTTCTTACTTTTCGCGGCCAGTCATCGGGCCGAATCGAAGTAAACAGCAGCCTCTTGGGTCCTTCTAAAAAAGGAAGGGCCATCTGGGGTTGCGGCTTTTTTTCGTTTTGTAAAGGCAACTAGACCTTCCGGGACTGATTGATGGGTGCCCATGTAGCTCAGTTGGTAGAGCACGTCCTTGGTAAGGACGAGGTCATCAGTTCAATCCTGATCATGGGCTCCATGACGATTTGATTTAGACAAAATAACGAAAAAGAAAACATCAGAGAACAGGAGACAGCATGGCAAAAGAAAATTTTCAACGGACCAAGCCGCACGTGAATGTGGGAACCATCGGGCACGTCGACCATGGCAAATCCACTCTGACCGCCGCGATCGTGGAAGTGCAGAACCGTAAAGGTCTCGCGCCCAAGATCAGCTACGCCGAAATCACCAAGGGCGGCACGGTTCGCGATGACACAAAGACTGTCACTATCGCTGTTTCACACGTCGAGTACGAGAGCCCGAACCGCCACTACGCCCATGTCGACTGCCCCGGCCACGCTGATTATGTGAAGAACATGATCACGGGCGCGGCACAGATGGACGGAGCGATTCTGGTGGTGAGCGCGGCGGACGGCCCCATGCCTCAGACCCGTGAGCACATCCTGCTCGCCCGCCAAGTGGGCGTTCCCGCTATCGTTGTCTTCCTGAACAAGGTTGACCTCGTTGACGATCCGGAGCTCCTCGACCTTGTCGAGATGGAGATCCGCGACCTCCTCAATAAGTATCAATTCCCCGGGGACAAGACCCCGATCATCCGTGGCAGCGCGACCGCCGCGCTGGCCGCCAAGCCGGAGGGCGAGAAGGCGATCGCTGACTTGCTCGAAGCGGTGGACACCTTCATTCCGCTGCCTCCTCGCGAAGTCGACAAGCCTTTCCTCATGTGCATTGAGGATGTGTTCAACATTGAAGGTCGTGGCACCGTTGTCACCGGACGCGTCGAGCGCGGTGAACTGAACAAGATGACGGAAGTCGAGATCGTCGGTCTTCGGGACACTCGCAAGACCACGGCGACCGACATTGAAATGTTCCGCAAGTTGCTCGACAAGGCCAGCGCTGGCGACAATGTCGGCATCCTGCTCCGTGGAACGAAGAAAGAGGATGTGGAGCGTGGCATGGTTCTCGCGAAGCCGGGAAGCATCCTACCTCACACCCAGTTCAAGGCTGAGGTCTATGTTCTCACCAAGGACGAGGGTGGCCGCCACACTCCGTTCTTCACGAATTATCGTCCGCAGTTCTACTTCCGAACCAGCGATGTTACGGGCAGCGTTATCCTCCCTGCGGGAGTTGAAATGGTGATGCCTGGCGACAACATTGGTGTCGAAGTGACGTTGATCAACCCGGTGGCGATGGAGAAGGGCCAGCGGTTTGCTATTCGCGAGGGCGGCCGTACCATTGGCGCCGGCCGTATCTCCGACGTCGTCAAGTAGGCGACATCGCTAGGAACGCGAGCGGAGGAACGATTTTTTCTCCGCTTTGGCTTCGGTTAAAGACAGTGCGCAGCGGGCTTGGGATAGGGCGTTAGCTCAATTGGTAGAGTAGCGGTCTCCAAAACCGTTGGTTGGGGGTTCAAGTCCCTCACGCCCTGCCAACCTCGCGCGATGGAGGGGTGGCAGAGTGGTCTATCGCGACGGTTTTGAAAACCGTTATGGCGGAAACGCCATCGGGGGTTCGAATCCCTCCCCCTCCGCCAACAGGAATTTGCGTGAACGATTACATTAAATTCGGCGTCGGTTTGGGCCTTCTGGCCGTGGTGTTCATTGTGCTTTGGCGCATGGGGCATGTGGCCCGCCTCAGTCGCTACGTGAGCGACACGAAGGAAGAGCTCAGAAAGTGCACATGGCCAAGCACTGACGAACTCAAGGGCCACACGGCTGTCGTCATGGTGAGCATCATCATGATGGCCGTGTTCATCGTGGGCATTGACTTCATCGTCACTGCGGTCTTCACCGTCCTCAACAACCTCAACAAGACCGCTTAGTTCCGCGGAACCGCAACTCTCATGCGCAGGCAGTGGTTCGTCATTCATACGTTGGCCGGTCAGGAGCAGAAGGTCAAAGAGAGCCTTGAAAAGCGGATCAAGCCCGAGGAGATGGCCGAGTTTCTCCACGAGGTTCTTGTGCCCATGGAGCGGGTCGCCGAGGTTCGAAACGGGAAAAAGACCGTGACCACTCGCAAGCTCTATCCCGGATATGTTTTCGTGGACATGATTCTTCTCGATGAGGGCAACCGCGTGATCGAGAAGCCCTGGTATTTCGTTCGCGAGACGCAGGGCATCATCGGCTTTGTTGGGGGCGATCGCCCCACGCCCACGCCTTCGGACGAGATCGAGTCGATCAAGGCCCAGATCTCCGAGTCGGAGGACACGGAGAGACCGAAAGTCGCCTTCAGCGTCGCCGAGACGGTGAAGATCAATGACGGCCCGTTCCTGAACTTTAGCGGCGTGATCGAGGAAATCGATCCTGACAAGGGCAAGCTGAAGGTCACCGTGAACATCTTCGGGCGAAACACGCCCGTTGAACTTGAGTATTGGCAGGTCGAGAAAGCTTAACTGAACGTTGAATTCGTGATTTATGGCAAAGAAGAAAGTCGGAGAGATTAAGTTGCAGATTCCCGCGGGCCAAGCAAACCCCGCTCCGCCCGTCGGCCCCGCCCTGGGGCAGCATGGCGTGAACATCATGGCCTTCTGCAAGGAGTTCAACGCCGCGACGAAGAACGACGCCGGCTTGGTGATCCCCGTGGTCATCTCTGTCTATCAGGACAAGTCTTTCACGTTCATCACGAAGTCGCCCCCGGCGTCCATCCTTCTGAAGAAGGCCGCGGGCGTCGCGTCCGGCTCCAAGACGCCCAACAAGGACAAGGTAGGCAAGGTCACCCGCAAGCAGGTGATGGAGATCGTGAAAATGAAGAGCAAGGATCTCAACGCCGCGAGCGATGAAGCGGCGTTCCGCCTCATCTCCGGCACCGCCCGCAGCATGGGCATCGAAGTGATTTCCTAAACATCAACCGCGGGAGAGCGTCAACGCTCGCATGCACCGCGACCCAGAAAAATGCCAAGCAAACGTTACAAAAAAGCGCTGAGCCTCCTGGAGGCGGGGAAGACCTATTCCCTCAAGTCCGCCGTCGAAACACTGGCCAAATTCCCCAAGGCCAAGTTCAACGAGACCATCGACATCGCCTTCCGGCTCGGGGTGGATCCGCGCCAGTCCGACCAAATGGTTCGTGGCACCGTCCCCCTGCCTCACGGCAGCGGAAAGAATGTGCGAGTTCTCGTGTTTGCTCGCAGCGGACAAGCCGCCGACGCCGCCAAGGCCGCCGGAGCCGAGCACGTTGGATTCGAGGAATTGATCAAGAAGTGCAATGAAGGCTGGGCTGATTTTGACGTTGCCATTGCCACGCCAGAAGCCATGACCGAAGTGCGAAAGCTTGGAAAGGTTCTCGGACCCCGCGGCCTGATGCCGAATCCCAAGACCGGCACTGTGACCGAAGACACCGCAAAAGCTGTGAGAGAGGTCAAGGCCGGACGGGTGGAGTACAAGACCGACAAGAGCGGCAATGTGCATGTGCCCGTCGGCAAACTCTCCTTTACTGCGGCGCAGATCGAAGAAAACGCCCGGGTCGTCGTCGAGGCTGTCTTTAAGGCGCGCCCGGCCAGCGTCAAGGGGGTTTATGTTTTGTCCTGCACCATCTCGACGACCATGAGTCCCGGCATCGCGCTGGATACGCGCGAATTCCTGTCCGCCGCCTAACCCCTCACTAGAACCTGAACCTGATTTCATTGCATGCGTGCTGAGAAGAAATACATCAGTGCCGAGTATGCGGCCAGACTCGGAAGCTCCCCCTACTTCTACGTCGTCGACTATCAAGGCCTCCGTGTCGCGCCTTTGAGCGAACTGCGCAAGCGGCTCCGCGGCGTTGGCGCCGAGATCCACATCGTCAAGAACTCGATCTTTCGCATTGCGGCGAAGGACGCGGGCGTCGCCGACCTGGGCGCGGCTCTCATCGGTCAGACCGCCGTCGTGACCGGCCAGAAGGACGCCGCCGCCGCCGCGAAGATCCTTAAGAAGTTCGTCGCTGAGTTCGAGCGTCCGAAGATGAAGTTCGGCTTTCTGGGCAATCACCGCATGGAGGCGGCGGAGATCAACGTCCTCGCCGAGCTACCGTCCCTGGATGTGCTTCGCGGCAAGTTGCTGGGCTTGTTGAACACGCCGGCGACCAACCTCGTCCGCATTCTGAACACCCCTGCGACGCAGCTCGCCCAGGTCATCAAAGCGAAATCCGAGAAAGCCTGACGGACCTCGGATCCTAAACCATTTCCGGGCTCTCCCGCCGATCGGCGGATGGGTCCGGGGAGATCAAAGAAACAAAGTAAATCGTCGGTCTGCGGGCCGCAGACTGAAACCACCCGGGGCCTTGGGTGACGACGACACTGAAAGGTAACATGTCTGATATTGCAACAATCGTAGATCAGTTGAGCAAGTTGACCGTGGTGGAAGCCGCGGATTTGGTTAAGAAACTGGAAACCGCCTGGGGCGTGACTGCCGCCGCCCCCGTGGCCGCCGTCGCCGTCGCCGGTGGCGGAGCCGCCGCTGCTGCTCCCGCTGCCGAGGCGCAGACCACTTTCGACGTGATCGTCGTGTCCGTTCCTGCGGACAAGAAGATCTCCGTGATCAAAGTGGTGCGCGAAGTGAAACCTGGATTGGGCTTGGCGGAAGCCAAGGCGCTGGTCGAGGGCGCGCCCAAGCCGGTGCTCGAAGGCGCCAACAAAGCCGACTCCGAGGCCGCCAAGAAGAAGCTCGAAGAAGCTGGCGCCAAGGTCGAGTTGAAGTAACGCAAGCTCTATGGCGTCGGGACGGTAAGCGGTCTTGCCGTCCCGACGCTCTCTCTGGGCGGTTGTTCCGCCCAATCAAGACCGCAAATTTGAGATTCTGTGCCGTATTGAAAGGCAAGTATTCCGGGATTCACCCGGGACGCTTGCCTCATGTCGTTAAACATAACCAGAGTCCGGCCGGTTTCCGGATGATGTTGAGGACCCAAAATGCCATCAAAAGCCACTGAGCGTATCAACTTCGGGAAGATCAAAGAGATCATCGCCCCCCCCAACCTAATCGAGTTGCAGACGACCTCTTACAAAGAGTTCCTGCAACTGGATATTGCCCCGTCGAAGCGCAAAAACACGGGACTCGAAGCCGTCTTTACCGAGGTCTTCCCCATTGAAAGTTATGATGGCAAGTGCGTGCTGCAGTACGACAGCTACGAGATTGGCGAACCGAAGCAGGATTGGCTCGAGTGTCTGCGCGAAGGGATCACCTTTGGCGCGCCCCTGTATGTGACCTTCCGCCTCAAGGAGGAGAAGGGCACCAAGGAGGAGAAGGTGTTCATGGGCGAGTTGCCTCTGATGACCCCGCAGGGAACCTTCGTCATCAACGGCGCCGAGCGCGTCATCGTCAGCCAGCTGCATCGCTCCCCCGGTCTCGCGTTCGAGGAGACGATCCATCCGAACGGCAAAAAGCTCCATTCTTTCCGCATCATTCCCGATCGCGGCTCCTGGTATGAAGCCCAGTTCGACACGAGCGACCTGCTCTATGTCTATCTGGATCGCAAGAAGCGCCGCCGAAAATTCCTGACCACGACTTTCTTCCGCGCGCTGGGTTACAGCACCGACGCCGAGATCCTGCAGCTCTTCTACGAGATCGAAGAACTGACCATCAAGGAGGCGGAGAAGCTGGATGATTTGCAGAACAAGGTCCTGATCGAGGACGCCGTCGACCCCGACAAGGGATTGGTGGTGGCTCGCGCCTTCGAGCCGCTCTCCAAAGCGGTCGTGAAGCAGATTGGCGACCTTGGCACGAACAAGATCCGTGTTGTCGACACCACGTCCGACGACGGGATCGTGATCAAGTGCCTCAAGAAGGATCCGACCCGCAACGAGGAGGAGGCGCTCAAGGACATCTACCGACGCCTGCGTCCTGGCGACCCTCCCACGGCCGCGAACGCGCGCGCGTTGATCAAGCGCCTGTTCTTCGATCCGAAGCGCTATGACCTCGGACGCGTTGGACGCTACAAGATCAACCAGAAGCTGGGCTTCGAAGACAAGAACGACTCCCGCATCCTGACGAAGGAAGACCTGGTGGCCGCCACGAAGTATCTGCTGCGTCTCAAGCGCGCGGAAGGCTCGTTGGACGACATCGATCACTTGGGCAGCCGGCGCGTCCGCACCGTGGGCGAGTTGCTCGCCAATCAGTGCCGTGTCGGACTGGCGCGGACGGAGCGCCTCGTCAAGGAGCGCATGACGTTGTTCGATCAGAGCCTGGAGCAGATGGCGCCCCAGAAGCTGATCAACCCGAAGGCGCTCTCCGCGGTCATCCGTGACTTCTTCGGGCGCAGCCAGCTGTCGCAGTTCATGGACCAGATCAACCCGCTTGCCGAGTTGACACACAAGCGTCGCCTGTCCGCCCTCGGACCCGGGGGCTTGTCCCGCGATCGCGCGGGATTCGAGGTTCGCGACGTGCATCCGTCGCATTATGGCCGCATTTGTCCGATTGAGACTCCTGAAGGACCCAACATCGGCCTGATCGCCTCCTTGGCGACGTTCGCCCGGGTGAACGACTTCGGCTTCCTCGAGACGCCGTATCGCAAGGTGGATCATGGCCGCGTCACGGGCCAGATCGACTATCTCACGGCCGATCGCGAAGAGAACTACACGGTCGCCCAGGCGAACGCCCAGATCGACGAGAAGGGTCACTTCACCACTGCGCGCGTCACGTGCCGTTGCAAGGGAGACTTCATCGACGTCGAGCCCAACAAGGTCGACTACATGGACGTTTCGCCCAAGCAGTTGGTCTCTGTGGCCGCGTCCCTGATTCCATTCCTCGAGCACGACGACGCGAATCGCGCGCTGATGGGCTCGAACATGCAACGCCAGGCGGTGCCTCTGCTCGTGACCGAAGCGCCGTTCGTGGCCACAGGCCTCGAGGAGCGCGTCGCCCGCGACTCGCGCGCGGTTCTCGTTGCGGAGGAGACCGGCAAGGTCGCCTCGGTCAACGGCAACCAGATCATCATCACAAGCGACGGCAAGGTTCCCGAAGGCAAGAAGCGGATCAAGACGGACGCCGGCGCCGGCGTGCATGTCTATCCGGTTCGCAAATTCATGCGGTCGAACGCGGCCACCTGCATCAATCAGAAGATCGTGGTCGAGAAGGGCGCGAACGTGAAGAAGGGACAGGTCCTCGCGGACGGTCCCTGCACCAACGGCGGCGAGTTGGCCCTCGGACGCAACGTGCTTTGCGCGTTCATGCCTTGGAATGGTTACAACTTCGAGGACGCCATCCTCATCAGCGAGCGCATCGTGAAGGACGACATCTTCACGTCGATCCACATTGATGAGTTTGAAGTGGGCGCACGCGATACGAAGCTCGGGCCCGAAGAGATCACCCGCGATATTCCGAACCTCAGCGAGGAAGCGCTCAAAAATCTTGGCCCCGACGGCGTTATTCGCGTCGGCGCCGAGGTGAAGCCGGGCGACATCCTTGTCGGTAAAATCACCCCGAAGAGCGAGACGGAACTCGCGCCTGAAGAGCGGCTCCTGCGGGCGATCTTCGGCGAGAAGGCCGCCGACGTGAAGGACACGTCCCTCAAGGTTCCGTCGGGCACCTACGGCATCGTCATGGACGTCAAGGTCTCCTCCAAGAAGGAGCGAGACCTGGACAAGGACAAGCTGTCCCCCACCGAGGCCAAAAAGGCGAGCAAGCAGCTCCAGGAAGACCACAAGGGCAAGATCGAGGATCTGCGCGAGCAGCTCACGGAGGCCCTGAGCAACATTCTCCTCGGCGAGAAGATTCCCCTCGACGTCGTGAACTCGGAGACGGGCGAGATCATCATCCCAGCCAACCGCAAGATCACCAAGACGCTGCTGCGAAAGCTCGCGCAGGTCTATGACCGCATCGAGATCGATCCTTCGCCGATCCGCAACAAGATCAACGAGATCATCGGCACCTTTAAGAAGAAATTCGAAGAGCTGCAGATGCAGATGGACGAGGAAGTCGAGCGCGTGGAGTCGGGCGATGAGATTGACGTGGGCATCATCAAGCAGGTGAAGGTCTACATCGCCTCGAAGCGCAAGCTCTCCGTGGGCGACAAGATGGCCGGACGCCATGGAAACAAGGGCGTGGTGGCCAAAATTGTGCCTGAGGAGGACATGCCTTTCCTCGAGGACGGAACGCCCGTCGACATCGTCCTGAACCCGCTCGGCGTGCCCTCGCGCATGAACGTCGGACAGGTCTTGGAAACCCATTTGGGCTGGGCGGCCAGGATGCTCGGGCTCAAGTTCGCGACGCCTGTCTTTGATGGCATCAAGGAGAAGGACATTCGCAATTATCTGAAGGACGCCAAGCTGCCGGAGCACGGCAAGGTGAGGCTGTATGACGGCCGCACCGGCGAGGGCTTCGACCAGGAAATTGTTGTCGGCTACATCTACCTGATGAAGCTGGGTCACTTGGTCGCCGACAAGATCCACGCTCGAGCGGTCGGACCTTACTCGCTCGTCACGCAGCAGCCGCTGGGCGGCAAGGCCCAATACGGCGGTCAGCGCTTCGGAGAAATGGAAGTGTGGGCGATGGAAGCCTACGGCGCCGCTTACATGTTGCAGGAGCTTCTCACCGTGAAGTCTGACGACGTGCAAGGCCGCACCCGCATCTACGAAAGCATCGTCAAGGGAGACAACTCCCTCGAAGCCGGCATCCCCGAGTCGTTCAACGTGCTCGTGAAGGAAATGCAGTCGCTGGGCCTCGATGTCCGGGTCGGTTATTCCAACCCGAGCGAAGCCCCGCCTCAGCCCGTTCAAATGCCTCTGTAATGATCTTTAAATCGTCACGCGCCACAATTATCCGCAGCTCAACACTATGATGAACTCCAGAGAGTCTGTCCGTGAACTGATCGGGTTGGAGAAAGTCAACCAAGTCGATCACGTCGCCATCAGCGTGGCCTCGCCGGATTCCATCCGGTCCTGGTCCAAAGGGGAGGTCAAGAACCCGGAGACGATCAACTACCGCACGTTCAAGCCTGAAAAGGGCGGCTTGTTCTGCGAGCGCATCTTTGGTCCCGTGAAGGACTGGGAGTGCTCGTGCGGGAAGTATAAACGCATCAAGCATAAGGGCGTCGTTTGCGACCGTTGCGGCGTCGAGGTCACGCTCGCCCGCGTTCGACGCGAACGCATGGGCCACATCGAACTGGCCGTGCCCGTGTCGCACATCTGGTTCTTCAAGTGCATGCCCTCGCGCATCGGCCTCGTTCTTGACGTGACCGCCCGCAATCTCGAGCGCGTGATCTACTACGAGGACTACCTCGTCATCGATCCCGCGTCCACGCCGCTGAAGCAGCACCAGCTGCTGAGCGAGCATGAGTACCGCGAAGCGCGTGAAACCTACGGCCCGGACTCCTTCACCGCCAAGATGGGCGCCGAGGCGGTTCGCGACGCGCTGGCCCGGGTCGACCTCGCGGGCGCCATCCTCGGCTTGCAACAGGGGATGACCGAGACGAAGAGCAAGCAGATCCGCAAGAAGATCGCCAAGCGCATCAAGCTCCTCCAGGCGTTCCTGACTCACAAGGTCCGGCCCGAGTGGATGATCCTGACCGTGCTGCCCGTGATTCCGCCGGACTTGCGCCCGCTCGTTCCCCTGGAAGGCGGCCGGTTCGCGACATCGGATCTGAACGATCTCTATCGCCGGGTCATCAACCGCAACAACCGGTTGAAGAACCTCCTCCAGCTCAAGACGCCCGAGGTCATCATCCGCAACGAGAAGCGGATGCTGCAGGAGGCCGTGGACGCTCTCTTCGACAACGGCCGCCACGGCCGCGCTGTCACCGGAGCGGGCAACCGCGCCTTGAAGTCCCTGTCCGACATGCTCAAGGGCAAGAGCGGCCGCTTCCGCCAGAACCTGCTGGGCAAGCGCGTGGACTACTCCGGCCGATCCGTCATCGTCATCGGCCCCGAGCTCAAGCTCAACCAATGCGGCTTGCCGAAGAAGATGGCGCTGGTTCTGTTCGAGCCCTTCATCATCCGCCGACTGAAGGAGCTGGGCTACGTTCACACCGTTCGCTCCGCGAAGAAGATGATCGAGCGGCAGTCGCCCGAGGTCTGGGATATCCTGGAAGAGGTCACCAAGGGACATCCGGTGTTGCTGAATCGCGCTCCGACGCTCCACCGCCTGTCCATTCAGGCGTTCGAGCCCGTCCTGATCGAAGGGGAAGCCATCCGGATTCATCCGCTGGTCTGCACCGCTTACAACGCGGATTTCGACGGCGACCAAATGGCCGTGCACGTGCCGCTGTCGGTCGAGGCGCAGATGGAGGCCCGGCTGCTCATGATGGCGTCGCTGAACATTTTCAGCCCGTCGAGCGGCAAGCCCATCATGACGCCGACGCAGGACATTCCTCTCGGCTGTTACTACCTGACCGCTGAGCCGCGCAAGGCCCGCAAAGAGGGCGAGCGCTACATGCTGTTCAACAGCAAGAGCGAGGTCATCTTCGCGCATATGGACGGCGCCGTGGGCACCCATGACCGCGTCCGGATGGCGAATCCCGACATTGGTCGCAAGACCGAGTTCGGCGACGCGACCCGTCGCGTGATCGAAACAACCGTGGGCCGTGTCATCTTCAGCGAGATCTGGCCGCCCGAGCTGGGCTTTCCCAACAAGGTTGTGGGCAAGTCGCAGTTGGGCGATGTCATCTGGCGCTGCTACAAGGTGTGCGGCCACGAGGCCACCGTGAAGGCGCTCGACATGCTGAAGGAGTTCGGGTTCCGCGAAGCGACGCGAGCCGGCATCTCCATCGGAATCGATGACATGATCATCCCGAAGGAGAAGAACCAGGAGATCGAGGCGGCGCAGAAGCAGATCGCCAACGTCGAGAAGCAGTATCGCCAGGGCCTCATCACGCCTGGCGAGCGCTACAACAAGATCATCGATATCTGGACGCACGCCACCGACCAGATCTCAAACGTTATGCTCCGCACCCTCGAGCACAACCAGGGCAAGAGGGAGTACAACCCGGTTCACCTGATGGTGGACTCCGGCGCCCGCGGCAACCGCCAGCAGGTCCGTCAGCTCGCCGGCGTTCGAGGCCTCATGGCCAAGCCCTCCGGCGACATCATCGAGAAGCCGATTCTTTCGAACTTCCGAGAAGGCCTCACGGTGCTGGAGTACTTCATCTCGACCCACGGCGCCCGCAAGGGGCTCGCGGACACGGCGCTCAAGACCGCCGATTCCGGCTACATGACGCGGAAACTCGTCGATGTTGCCCAGGACGTCATCGTCACGATCAATGATTGCGGCACGAGCAACGGCATCTGGGTGCAGGCCATCTACGAGGGCGAGGACGAGGTCGTGAAGTTGAGCGAGCGCCTCGTGGGCCGCTTCTCTTGCGACGACATCGCCAACCCGAGCGACCCGAAGACCTATCTCATCCGCGCGAATGAGGAGATCGACGAGGTTAAGGCGAAGGCCATCGACAGCGCCGGCGTGGAGAAGATGAAGATCCGCTCGGTGCTCACCTGTGAATCCAAGCAGGGCATCTGCGTGGCCTGCTACGGACGCAACCTGGCCACAGCGAGCCTCGTGAAACGCGGCGAAGCGGTCGGCATCATCGCGGCCCAGTCGATCGGCGAGCCGGGCACGCAGCTGACGATGCGCACGTTCCATATCGGCGGCGCCGCGTCCGCGGCGTTCAAGCAGCCTCAGATCAAGCCCAAGCACGACGGCATCATCACCTTCGTCGACCTCCGCACGGTCGAGCTCGAGGATGACAAGTGCGTTGTTCTGAACAAGAACGGCACCGTCATCATCTCGAACGAGGATGGACGCGAGCTGGAAACCCACACGCTGGTCATCGGCTCCGTCATCTCGGTGAAGAACGGCGGGCGCGTCAAGAAGGGCGAACCGATCGTCGAGTGGGATCCGTACAACGTCCCCATCATCTCCGAGAAGGCCGGCGGCATCAAATTCCACGACATCATCGAGGGAGTCACGATGAAGCAGGAGCTCGATGAAACCACCAGCCAGGAAGCGATGGTCATCATTGAGCACAAGGAAGACCTGCATCCGCAGATCACCGTGCTCGACGACGACGACGAGCCGATCGCGAGCTACCCGATTCCCGCGGGCGCTCACATCGTTGTGAAGGAAGGCGCTCACGCGGTCGCCGGCGAGGTTCTCGCCAAGACCCCGCGCAAGACATCGAAGACCAAGGACATCACCGGCGGTCTGCCGCGGGTGGCTGAGCTGTTCGAGGCCCGCCGACCCAAGGACGCCGCGGAGATCTCCAAGATCGACGGCATCGTGGACTTCGGACCCAGTGTCCGGGGCAAGCGCTGCATCCTGATCAAGGATCCGCAGACGGACGTCGAGGAAGAGCATCTGATTCCCATCGGCAAGCACGTCATCGTCTTCAAGGGCGACTTTGTCCGGAAGGGACAGCAACTCACCGAAGGCCCGATCGATCCGCACGAGATTCTGGACATCAACGGGCCTCAGGAGCTCCAGGAGCACTTGGTCAACGAGGTTCAGGAGGTCTATCGGTTGCAGGGCGTGACCATTAACGACAAGCATATCGAGATCATCGTCCGCCAGATGCTGCGCAAGGTGCGCATCACTGAGCCGGGCGACACCTCCTTCCTGTGGGGCGAGCAGATCGAGAGGAGCGAGTTCGACGAAGAGAACGCCCGCGTCGACAAGATGGGCGGCAAGCCTTCCGAGGCCCAGCCCGTGCTCCTCGGCATCACGAAGGCTTCTCTGGAGACCGAGAGCTTCCTGAGCGCCGCGTCGTTCCAGGACACCACACGCGTGCTCACCGAGGCCGCGACGACCTGCCGCGTGGATTACCTCCGCGGGTTCAAGGAAAACGTCATCATGGGGCACATTATCCCCGCCGGCACAGGCTTCAACGAGCATCGCGAGGTGCGCCTGAAGCCGCTGGTGGAGCTCGAAGACCTGCCTCCGATCGAAGAGCCGATCAATCCCGACGCCGCCGCGTCCGCCCCCGCGGAGCATGGCGTCCTGAGCTGAACGGGCTCTCGCAAATCCAACGTAGGAACAGGCGGCGCGAAGTTCGCGCCGCCTGTTCTCTTTCCAGAGGCTATGCGTCCACGGCCGGGGCCCAGCGCGCGCCGCGCTCTCCACGTTTTTCATTGAGTTTCGACCCTGTGTCACCCACTCTCGCGCCCTCGTTGAGGGCTCAAGTTCGCCCTTCTTCCAGCGGTTCGGCAGGATCCCTATGGGGGCGTCCCCGCCGCGCGAGAGATCATTTGAAACCTGATTGGATTGAAGAATCACCATGTTGACGCTGAATCTGAAAGCGGCCGGGACCTATCGTTGGGACATGATTGCCCTCGGAGAGATCATGCTCCGATTGGACCCTGGCGACAGCCGGGTCCGCGTGGCCCGCGAATTCAAGGTGTGGGAGGGCGGCGGCGAGTATAACGTCGCGCGCGGATTGCGCCGATGTTTCGGCCTGAAGACGGCGGTTTGCACGGCGTTCGCCGACAACGATGTCGGACGCCTCCTGGAGGACTTCGTGCTTCAGGGCGGAGTGGCCACCGACTACGTGCTGTGGAAGGCTTTCGACGGCGTGGGCCGCGTGACGCGGAACGGCCTGAACTTTACGGAACGGGGTTTTGGCGCCCGCGGCGCCGTGGGAATCCCGGATCGCGGCCACACCGCCGCCAGCCAACTCAAGCCTGGCGACTTCAACTGGGACGACATCTTCGGCAAGCAGGGCGTGCGGTGGCTGCACACGGGCGGGATCTTCGCCGCGCTGAGCGAGAGCACCGCCGCATTGGTTGAGGAAGCCGTCGCCGCCGCCAAGAAGCATGGCGTCATCGTTTCCTACGACCTCAACTATCGCCCCAGCCTCTGGAAGAGCATCGGCGGCCAGAAGAAGGCGCAGGAGGTCAACAAGCGCATCGCCAGGAACGTCGATGTGATGATCGGCAACGAGGAGGACTTCACCGCCTCCCTCGGCTTCCATGTCGAAGGCGCCGACGAAAACCTGCTGCACATCGATGTCACGGCGTTCCAGAAGATGATCGAGACGGCGGTTCGGGAGTATCCGAATTTCAAGGTCGTCGCCACCACGCTGCGCGCCGCTAAAACCGCGACCATCAACGACTGGGGCGCGGTCTGCTACGCGGGAGGGAAGTTCTATCAGGCGATCCAGCGCGATGACCTCGAGATCTACGACCGCGTCGGCGGCGGCGATAGCTTCGCTTCGGGTCTCATCTATGGGCTCCTGACCTCCGGCGATCCGCAGAAAGCCGTCGATTACGGCGCGGCCCACGGAGCTCTCGCCATGACCACTCCAGGCGACACATCCATGGCGTCGAAGGACGAAGTGGAGAAGTTGATGAAGGGCGGCGGCGCCCGCGTTCAGCGTTGATCGGCGGCCCCCTGATTTCTCGGACGGGCGGACAGGCCGAATTGCGCTCGAACTCCTCGTGGCCTTGCGCCGCGGGGGCGTTCATTCCGCTCCGTGCGTCGCGAGGCGGGACATGAATGTTTTGAAGCTCTTCCTTCGCATCGGCGTCGTTATCTTCGGCTGGATTGATGAGCCATTCATGAGATTGCGCGCCCTACGAACGGTCTGTTCCTTCGCTCCCGACTTTGCCTTCGGGTTCTCGAGATCTTCGCGGCTGCGCTTCGTGGCGTCCCTGTCCGCCGCCCTCGTTCTGATATCCAGCCGCGCGCTGAGGGCCGCCGTCCCGGACGCCGCAGGAATCGAATACTTCGAGCGGAATATCCGCCCTGTTTTGGTGGAGAGCTGCTACGGATGCCACAGCTCCCAGGCGGAGAAGGGGGTCCGCGGAGAGTTGAACCTGGAAACACGAGAGGGACTTCGCAAAGGAGGCGAGCATGGCGCGGCGGTGATTCCCGGCGACGTTGAGAGAAGCCTGCTGATCCGCGCGGTGCGTTACACCGACAACGATCTTCGCATGCCTCCGAAGAAGAAGAAGCTCCCCGACGACGTGATCGCGCATTTCGAAGCGTGGGTGAAAATGGGAGCTCCGGATCCAAGGGATGTCGCGCCTCCAGGGAAGACGCCGCGCGCGGCCGCCGAAACCCATTGGGCGTTCCAGCCCATCACCCGACCACAGCCTCCCAAGGTGCGCCACACGGCGCAGGCGCGAACGCCGGTGGACGCTTTTCTGCTGGAGAAGCTGGAAGCCAAGGGACTCGATCTCAGTCCGGAGGCGGACCGGAGAACACTCATCCGTCGACTCTCCTTCGATCTCACCGGACTGCCTCCGACAGCGGCGGAGATCCGCGAGTTCCAGGAGGATCGGTCCGCCACCGCCTACGCGACGGTGGTGGAGCGCTTCCTGAACTCTCCGAGGTACGGCGAGCGCTGGGGGCGCTACTGGCTCGACATCGCCCGCTACGCCGACACCAAAGGCTATGTCTTCGAGGAGGAGCGGCGCTATCCCTATAGCTACACCTATCGCGATTACGTCATTCGCGCCTTCAATGAGGACCTGCCCTATGACCAATTCATCACGCAGCAGTTGGCCGCCGATCTTCTGCCGCTCGGGGATGACAAACGACCGTTGGCGGCGCTTGGGTTTCTTACCCTCGGCCGCCGCTTTCTCAACAATCCGCACGATATCATTGATGATCGCATCGATGTGATGACGCGCGGTCTCATGGGCATGACGGTTGTGTGCGCCCGATGCCACGATCACAAGTTCGATCCCATCTCCACGCGCGACTACTACTCGCTCTACGGCGTTTTCGCCAGCGCGCACGAGCCCGCCGAAGAGCCCATGCTCGGCGACGCGTCGCTGCCCAAGGAGTATCCGGCGTTTCTGGCGGAGCGAAAAAAGCGCACGGATGAGAAGACGCAATACAGGGCCGATCGGGACGCCGAGGCGACGACGCGCGTCCGATCGCAGCTCGGGTCGTACCTGCTCGCGGTTCATGACGCCCGCCAGCTCCCGGAAGGGGAGGGGCGGGAGAAGCTGGTGCGTGAACGGAAGCTGGAACCGGCCGTCGCTCGGAAGTTTTTCGAGCGATACGACGGATGGTCCAACCAGCCGCCGGCCTTCCTGGGGCCTTGGTTCGCGTTTGCTCGAATATCGGGCAGCAATTTCGCCGAGCGGGTCGCGGGCGTGGCCGCGTCGCTCTCCGACTCGAACGGGCCCGGTGTTGTCAGCCGATTCGCGAAGACCAATGCTCCCGCCTCGTTCAAGCAGGTCGCTGAAATCTACAACGCCTGGTCCTCCTCCGCGGCGAAAGCCCTGACGGGATCTGCTTCGACCAACGGGGCTGTCGCGGCCGATATCCGGTGGGCTGGCGACTTTCTTGTGAGCGCGGCCTCCCCGTTTCAGCTGAACGCTGATGAGCTTCACCGGCTGTTCGACACTCCGGCCCAGCAGAAGCTTCGGGCGTTGCAGCGCAAGATCGACGAACTGGACGCCACTCATGAGGGCGCGCCGCCGCGAGCCATGGCCCTGATCGAGAACGCCTCGCCGCACGATCCCCATGTGTTTCGTCGAGGCAATCCGGGAAACACGGGCGAGGCGGTGCCGCGACAGTTTCTGGAAGTCGTGAGCGGAAAGAACCGGAAGCCATTTCAGAAAGGCAGCGGTCGGCTCGAGATGGCCGAAGCGGTCGCCGGCCGGAATAATCCGCTGACAGCGCGGGTTTGGGTTAACCGCGTTTGGACCTACCACTTTGGCGCGGCTCTGGTGCGAACTCCCAGCGATTTCGGAGTTCGATCCGATCCCCCGACACATCCAGCCCTGCTCGATTATCTCGCGGCCCGGTTTATGGATGAGGGGTGGTCGACGAAGAAGCTGCATCAATGGATTCTGATGTCCTCGGCCTATCGGCAGAGCAGCGATCAACGCCCGGCCGCCGACAAGGTGGATCCGGGCAACCAGCTCTACGCGCGCCAGAATCGGAAACGTCTCGACTTCGAGGCGATGCGCGACACCCTCCTCGCCTCGTCCGGGCAGATCGACCTGACGGTCGGGGGCCATCCCGTGGACATCACCGCCGAACCTTTCACGACTCGCCGCACGATCTATGGGTTCGTGGAGCGACAGAATCTGCCGGGACTTTTTCGCACATTCGACTTTGCCAGCCCGGATAGCACGAGCCCGCAACGCTTCTCCACCACCGTGCCGCAGCAGGCGCTCTTCCTGATGAACAGTCCGTTCGCGGTTCAGCAGGCGCGGGCGCTCATCGAGCTTCCGGAGATCCGCTCAGCCGCCCGCGATGAGGAGAAGGTTCGCCGAGTGTTCCAGAGGCTGTATCAGCGGGATCCTGAGCCGCAGGAACTGCGGATGGCTCGGGACTTTTTGCGCGACGCCAAGGTTTCCACCGCGATCGAAACCGAGCCTCCCGTCTGGCGCTACGGATATGGAGAGGTCGACGCGGAGAAAGGCCGCGTGAAGGCGTTTCACGAGCTGACTCACTTCAACAGCTATGCTTGGCAAGGCGGCAAGGACCTGCCCGACCCCAAAGTCGGATGGGTTCTTCTCAACGCCGACGGCGGGCACCCAGGCGCCAATCCGTCGTTCGCCGCGATCCGGAGATGGGTGGCGCCTCGCGATGGGACGCTCAGTGTGAAAGGCGAACTCAGCCACGCGAGCGATCAGGGCGACGGCGTTCGATGTCGTGTGGTCTCGAGTCGGAGCGGAGTGCTGGGCGAGTGGATCGCCGCCCATTCCAGCACGAACACGGTGGTGGAGAAGACTCAAGTGAAGGCCGGCGACACAATCGATTTTGTTACGGACTGTCGGTCGAACGAAGGCTTCGACAGCTTTGTGTGGGCCCCTCGCGTGAAATACGCGGGTGGGGAATCCGGCGGAGAGGCGGCTCGAGTTCGTTGGCAGGCCAAGGAGGACTTCCGCGGGCCGCCGCCCGTCGCGCCAAAATCACTTGGCCCATGGGAGAAGCTGGCGCAGGCCATCCTGCTTTCCAATGAGGTCTTCTTTGTCGATTAGTGGAGCCGCCGCGAGGCCGCTCTCGAGTCCCTTCGCTCGCTTCGTCGCATTCGTCAGAGTTTCAAGGCGGATGAGAGGCTCGCTCCTGAATGGAAGGGGTTCAGCAGATAAGTGGGCTCGCGGTCGTCGATTTGGACGCTGTCCCAATCAATGACGTAGGCCGCCGGCCGCTCCTGGATTTCGCGCATGAGTCTGCTGCGCTCCTTCGCCCTTGTCGTCTCGGGCGGTCGCGAACAGGCGGCGTTGTCCACGGGCGTCGCCCAGGGCCCGTTCAAGTTTGCCAGCGGCGCCGCGAGTGAGCGCGCCGGGCATGTGCTGTGGAACTCCAAATCCTGCGCTTCCAGCCACGGGTGGTCCCAGTCAATGCCCTCGGAGTCGCAGAAGAGCTGGAAGACATGCTCCTTCGTGATCCAATCCACCGTCCCCACCAGCGTTTCCTTGGCCCCGCCCAGCCGCTCGATGACGTCGCTCCAAAGGCCCAGAATGGCGTCGGTTTCCAGATCCCTCCCCGCAAATCGCCGATGGGCCCGATAGTGGTATTGGCTGAGCAGATCGAGCGCGTCCATGTGCTTGCCGTCGCTCATGCGAACAGGCCAGGGCCCGTTCAGGCATCGCGAGAGCTTCCGCAGGCTCGTGACCGCGTCTTGCAACGCGAAGTTGGGAAGGTCGTTCGCCTCCAGCAGGTCGAAGACGAGACGCGTGGCGCCCACTTTCAGGAATGACGCGGAGGGCAGCACGTTCGTGTCGCCGTGGATGAGATGAAGCCGGCGGTAGAGCCGCGGATCCGCGAGGGGTTCGTCACGCGTGTTGATGATGGCGCGATTGTGCTGCACCCATTCGAAAAAATCGTTCTGGATGTAATCCGCGCGCTGGCTGATCTGGAACGGCCCCGCCTCCTGAACCGAGCCGTTCTCGCCGATCACCCGGCGCGCATGGGAGCCTCCGACCCTTCCCGCGCCCGCATACAGGGTCCGAACCGTGAGAAAGGTGAGGAGGGAAAGGACGTTTTTCTGAGAGAGAGGCGCGCTGCGCAGGAGGGAGTAGTTCTCGTGACAGCCAAAGGTCGCCCCGGTGTAGTGGTCGATGTTGTTCCGGACGAACGTGACCTTGTCCGCAAGCCCCAATGCCTCCAGCGCCTCGTTCAGCAGTTGGTCGCCCGCGCGATCATAGCGCACCAGGTCCAGCGCGGAGCCGCACTCGCCGGTGCAGTACTCCAGATGCCCCATGTCGAGATACAGGCGTCCGCCGTTGAAGAGGAACCCCCCGTTGCCCGCGGGCTCGTCCCAGTCGCGATCATGCCGGTCGATGAGTCCATAGCGCTGGCCGCTGAAAATCCAGTCTCGAACCTGTCCGATGACCTCGTAGACCTGAAGCGGGGGATCCACCAGGCAGCCGTACTCGGTTTCGATCCCCGTGATGCGGCGTGGCGAATCGCTGGCTGGTGCGTCTGACAATCTGCTTTTCATGCCCTCTAAGCGGTCGGAAGGATTCAACATCCTCCGAAGCTTGGGTATTACAGCAGGAACGTCGCCTAAACGGGGAAGTTAGGAAAGTCCAATCTTCGGTAGTGGACTGAGCCCTGCGTGCGGCGATCGAGCAGGGCGACCTCGATGTGACGCCCTTCCGCGATGGCGGGCGCCGCGAGATCCGGGGCGAGGCCCGCGAATGGCGCGTGTTGGGTGATCGCGCGCCATGCTGTGAGAAGCACCTGCGCGGTCTCTTTCAGCCCCATCTCCGGACGCAGCTGCTGGCGCGCCCAGGCCTGGGCCTCGACCTCCAACTTGCGGTCGCTGTGCGCCAGCATGACGCCGGACGTCTCATACTGATGGTTCCCATCGAAGTGAAGTCGCGCGAGGACGTCCTGCGCGGGAGTCTCGCCCAACTCCACGAACAATGACTCCACGATCAACGGCGGGGAGAAGATCTGCTCGAAGCTGTTCTTCAGCGTCGGGCTGAGGGAGAAGCCGATCAGGCGGCGCAGCGTCACGTCGCGCGAGGATCGGTTGAAGCCCTCGAGATGCGCCGCCTCGATGGCCGACTGCCGCAGCTTCTCGATATCCACCGGATGTCCCAGCGCCCCGAGCGCGTGGCGGTCGTAGATTTCGAAGATCTTCGACTGGCCCTGTCCGACGCCCACGAGCAGAATCCCCTCGGGTCGCGAGGCCGCGAGCACCGGGGTCGCTCCCTTGAGATGGTCCTGGATGTACTCGCGGCGGTTCTGGATCGCCTCAAGCCAACGATACGGTTCTTCCGTCATGCTTCAGCCTTTTGCCAGTAGCTTTCGTGCTCCTCGACGCTGATGGTGCGGATCCCGTCGCGGGTGAGCAGCTTCAGCGTGGAATACAGCCTCCGATCCGGATGCACGCCGCCGGTGGCCGCGTCGAACTCCGCCGCTGTCATGAGCAAGCGGTTGGCGAGAACAACGGCTTCCTCAAGCCCCATGTCCTGCGGCCTCGGATCGCCCCACTTTTCAAGAAAGTGAAGGATGCTTCGGATCGTGGGAGATCCGGAACCCGAGCTGGCGAAGTTGGTGGCCTCGAATTGCGCGCCAAGCGGGTCGTAAAAATGGATGATGGGCCTCGCGTTGGGATCATCGGTTTCGATGCCCGCGAACAGCGGCGCGACGATCCCGAAGCCCTGCAGGGTGGCGGGAAGATTGTCCCGCAGGAGCTTTGACAGCGCCCTGATCTTGGCCGCGAGGCTCATGCTTTGGAGCTGGCTGCGACGATAGAACTCGAATGTGGTTTGCAGCGTGCGCGCCATTTCGAAGGCCACGGCGGGCGATCCCGCGATGGCCATGAGCGAGTGGGCGTCGAGCTCGAGGATCTTCTCGGTCTTGTCCGAAAAGATCGCGTTGCCGGCGGTGGCGCGATGATCCCCCGCCATGATGACCCCCGCGGAGCAGTGAAACGCAAACACCGTCGTCGCCTGGAGGGCCAGGTCCTCGCGCGCTTGCGTGGCGGTCAGTTGCGAAAAGGCGTTTTTGGGGAGCAGAGCGAGAAAGTCGCCGTTCACATTATTCTCCAGTTCGTTGTCGATAGCGTTTGGCCTGGTCGGGATCGACACGGCGCATGCGCTTGAGCAGTTCCTCGGTGTTCGGCTTGTTCACTTCGGGGGCCCGGGGCCCCTCGCCGCCGCCGCCGCCGCCCGGCGCCGGGGCCGGAGGCTGGGGCTTTTGCACACGGTCTGGCATAGGTTGTTGGTGTTGGATGTTCGATCCGGTTCCTGTCAACGAGCGGCGCGGGTCATACGAGTTTCGCGAAGGGCAGATATCTCAGGTCATCCACGGTCTGCGCCGCGCCGATCACCTTTAAACTCTGCCGGATCAGCTGCACGTCAAACAGATTCCTCAGATCCAGCTCGATTCGCTTGTCGCCGGATCGCAGGGTCAGGTGGTCCCACTGCGTGAGCTCCACCGCGGGGCCGAATCGCTCGATGCAATACCCCCGGACCGCCGCCCGGGTGCTCATCGGGGGAGTGAGCCGTCCATGGCAGATCTCCGCGAGAGGATACGGCAGCCGGAAGGCGCCCTGTTGCATCAACCCATAGAACAGGCCTTGCTCGTTATCGAGCCAGTGATACGAGAGGTCGAGGCTTTGCAGCCAGGGATCGTCGGGCTGGAGGCCTTCCGCCTCGCGAAACTGCTCCAGCAGCCGATACTTCGCGACCCAGTCCAGCCGATCGGCGGCGCGCATGGGATCGCGCTCCAGGTCATTCAGCGCTTCCTCCCAGTCATTCAGGACCTGAAGCCAATCCGACGGCTCGCCGGCGCAGTATTCCCGGGCGATCGCCAGATACTGCCTTTGAATCTCGATGCCTGTCGTCGGATGCCCCTCCAGGGTCCTGCATTCCCACTTCCAGGAGGTGTCGCGGGAGATCCGCTTGAGCGTGGAGAGCGGCTCCTCGACTCTCGGGAAACGCTCGAGCGGCGCTCCGTTGAGCATCGATTGGAGCACCAGCGACGTGGTGCCAATCTTCAGGTAGTGCGAGAAGAGCGACAGGTTGGCGTCGCCGATAATCACGTGAAACCGGCGGAACGCGTCCGCGTTGGCGTGGGGTTCGTCGCGCGTGTTGATGAGCGGACGCCGCTGCATCGTGTCCACGCTTTGCATCTCTGTGAAGAAATCGCTCCGCTGGGAGATCTGAAATCCGGGCCGTAGAAAACGATCCTCCTCCTCCCATCCGAACTTGCCGCTGCCGCAGAGGATCTGCCGGGTCGCGAACATCGCCACCATCCCCTGGCAGAGCGTGTCCCACGCGAGCCGCCGCGGCATGAGATAGTTCTCATGGCAGCCATAGCTGTGGCCGAGGAAGTCGGTGTTGTTCTTGTAAAGACGAACGGGGTTGTTCGTCTTTTCGTTCATCGTCTTGGCGCAGGCGGCCAGGAGGGTGTCGCCCGCGAAATCCTGCTGGAGAATCTCCAGAAGCGTGGCGCACTCGGGAGTGCAGTATTCGGGATGCGCGTGGTCGTTGTAAAAACGAGCGCCGTTGCGGAGAACCAGGTCGCTCTTGATTCGTGAAAGGTCAGGGCGCGCTGGGCGTCGAGGGCGAAGTAGTTGGACTCGTCCGTGTCCTGGCGCAGTTCCCCGACCGTAAAGCCGCGCATGTCGCGATGCGGATCCTCCAGGCTGTAGTCCCAGCAGTGCCGGACCCCCGGAGCGGTGGCGCTGCGCACGAGCGCAATCGACTCCGCCACGACGTCCAGCCCTTCGGGCTGTTCCCGGGTGATCCCGATTTCCGTCTCAGTTCCGAACTGTATCTCCACAACGGCTAAATAGATGAGGCCTCTGGCGCCTGGTCAGGGTCCACGTGCCGGCATGGGGCCAGGCGCACCACGTTGCCAGGATCAAAATCGGTCAGTTTCAGCCAGTCTTCAGTAATATCGCTCGGCGGAAAAAGCTCGTTCTCCCGGTATTCGTGCGACAGCGCCTTCAAAAGGTCGGCTTTCGTGATCGGACATTCCTCCCCCTTCTCGATCGATCGCTTGATGGCGTACTCCTTCGCGCGCTCCACCACCGCCGCGATGATCGCGCCGCTCGCGAGGTCGCCACGGTGCAGATAGTCGCGCCGTCCGCTCCGATACGTGATCTCCAGGAATCGATTGGCCTCGGAGTGCTCGTAGTGGGCGTTCAGCACCGCCGACACCAGTTCGTCGCGGGATTCCGCGAGGGGCAGCGATTCCGTGAGATAGAGCTGATAAATCTCGCGGGCCGCGCGCTGGTCGGGGCGTCGCACCCGGATCTTCCGATCGATGCGGCCCGGACGCAGGATCGCGGGATCAATCAGGTCGGCCCGATTCGACGCGATGATCACAACGACATTGTGCAGGGCCTCGATGCCGTCCATCTCCGTGCAGAACATGGGAACCAGCGTCGATAGAATGTTGCTCCCGACCCGGCCCGCGTGCCGGGTTCCCAGGATCGACTCGGCCTCGTCAATGAACAGAAAGGCCAAATGTCCTTCGGCCGCCTTCTCGCGACATTGCGAAAAGAGGTCGCGCACTTGGCGCTCCGATTCTCCGAGCCACATGTTCAGGACCTCGGGCCCCTTCACGTTCAAAAAGAACTCGGGATGGTCCTCGCCGGTTTTCTCGCGGATCTGGCAGCGAAGATTGTGGGCCGTGGCCTTGCCGAGAAGCGTCTTGCCGCAGCCCGGGGGGCCGTAGAGAAGAAATCCCTTGGGAACGGGATGGTTGAATCGCTTGAACAGGTGCGCGTGGAGAAAGGGCATCTCGATCGAGTCGCGGATCGCCTGCACCGCCTCGGCCTGCCCGCCGATGCTCGACCACGGAAGCGCCTCGACGGTCGTGAGCGTGCGATCGATGCGCTTGCTCGTTCCGATGATCTCCACCGCGACGCGCAGGTTGGCGTCCAGCCGCAGATCGAGCCCCTGCTTCAGCTTTTCCTTTCCGAGCAGGCTGGACCGGATCACGATCGCGTCCGAGACGCCCGCCTCGTTCCCCACTCGAAGGCGGCCGTCCGCCAGCACTTCGGCGATTCGCACAACGGGCCCGTTCTTGTCGAACCCAAAGGCCTCCGTCACGGCGAAAGCCTCGTTCATCAAGACGCGTCCGCCGGTTTCCAGCGACGCCTCCGGCAACGAGGGGTCCACGTTGCAGACATAGTCCGTGCCGCCGACGCAGACCAGGGCGCGGCCGTTGGGAAGCTGATGGAGCAGCGTGCCCAAACGAAGCGCCGGAGCGCGGAGCTTCTCAACCGCTTCTCCCAACTTCTCGACGGCGACACGGGCCTGATCCTGGATCTCCTCCATCTCCGACACCCTTCGCCGCAACGCCAGAAGGTCCTGGCTGATGGGCGCGTCCATCATCGATCGATGGCTGATGCGGTCCACCAGTTGCAACGCGGACATTTGATCAATGTCCGGTTCCGGCGAAGGCGTGAGCGGGGGTGGATTCAATGGGGGCATCTCCTGGGAAGCACTAGTCCCGTCAGGCGGTTGGGACCGACCTTTGTTGGACTTATTCACGGAGCCACTATAACCCGGGAACGTGGCGACGCAACGTGCCGGGGTGACTTTTTTCACCACAAATATGTTGAGAAAGAAGTCACCGGCGATCGAGACAATCAGTCGCGTTCTGTGGCGCAACAGGCTGTGGAACGGGCCCTCGATGGACCGCAAAATGCTCTTCGAGAGTCCTTAGGCCGACCGCATGTCGACGCCGAACCGTCCGTGTCGCAGCGCCAGCGACGGCAGCACGAGGAGGTTGAGAATCGTGGAGGTGAGCAGTCCTCCCAGGATGACAATGGCCATGGGGCCTTCGATTTCACGCCCCGCTTCGCCGGCGCCCAGGGCGAGCGGCAGCAGTCCGAGGGCGGTGACCAGCGCGGTCATCGTGATCGGAATCAGGCGCTCCGCCGCGCCGCGGATCGCGAGGCTCCGGTTCCACTCCTGTCCTTCGACTCCGACCAGATGGTCGAAGTGAGAGATCAGCATGATGGAGTTCCGGGTGGTGATTCCGAACAGCGTGACGAATCCGACCAGGGCTCCGATGCTCATTCCTCCTTCGCCCGTGATCGCTTGCGACGCCGCCACCGCGAGCACGCCTCCGACGAGCGCGAAGGGGAGGTTTGCGAGCACAAGAAGCAGGTTGCGCGCATTGCGGAAGACCACGCTCAACAGCATGAGAATCGCCACCAGAGCGATGCCTGAGTGCAGGGCGAGTTGCTCTTGGGCGCGTCGCGCGGCTTCCGCCGCTCCGCCGTAGGCGAGATACGTTCCGCGGGGCAGGACCACTTTGGCGGCGATGCGTTGGCGGGCCTCGTCGACAAAGGAGGCCACGTCGCGCCCCGCGGGATTGCACGTGACTGTCTGCCGTCGGCGGGCGCCGTCATGCAACACGCTGTGGCGCCCGCTGGTGAGAAAGACCGACGCCACGTCGCCGAGCGCCACCCGCAAGCCCGAGGCGTTGCGGATCATCAAGCCCGCGACGCTCTCCATGTCGTGGCGCGACGCCTCATCCAACAGGACCGCGACGTCGTGCACCCTCGCGCCTTCATAAGTCTGCGCCACGATCGCTCCCTGATAGGCCGTTTGCAGCACCTCCAGAACTTCCAACGGCCGCAGTCCAAACTGCCGCAGCCGCTCCGGACGCAGCTTCACGGCGATGCGCGGCGCTCCGGGCGGGGACTTGATCTGGAGGTCGGCCGCTCCCGGGACGTCCTTGAGGGTCGCCACCACTTCGCGGGCCTTTTGGTCCAGCAGGTCGAGGTCGCTTCCGAACAGGCTGATCACGACGGGCGACGTTTCTCCCGCGATCGTTTCTCCAATGCGATCTCCCAGGAATGTGAGCACCTCGAACTGGATTCCCGGAAACGATTGCAAGGCCTTCCGGATGTTCGCTTGAACATCCTCCTCCTCCTTGCCGGAGATGGGCTTGAGGTCGACGTGAAACTCGCTCCGATGAGGTCCCCAAGGATCTTCGCCGAGCTCGGCGCGGCCGATCTGCTGCTCCACGGTCGCGATGCCCTCGATCTCCAGGAGGCTCCTCGACAACGCGGCGCCCTGCCGCATCATTTCGGGGAGCGACGTGCCGGGCGCCGCGCTCGCCTGCAGCACGAAGTGTCGTTCTCGAAAATCGGGCAGGAACTGTCCGCCCAGCTTCGGGATCACCAGCGTTGTGCCCGCGCAGACCACCAGCGCCGCGAACGCCAGCAGGCCGGGCTCGTCGATGATTCGCGCCAGGATCGCCGAGTAGGCCCTTTTGAGCCATTGCTGCGCCCGGGGTTCGTGCGCGTCCCGGTCCTGCCGCCGGAACATCACGCTGGCCAGGGCGGGCGTGAGCGTCAGCGCGACGCCCAGCGACGCGAGAATCGCGAGAATATAACTGAGCGCCAGGGGCGCGAAAAACTTTCCATGGATGCCGGTGAGCGTGAGGACGGGCAGGAAGACCAGCGCGACAACGAAGGTGGCGTAAACGACCGCGGTTCGAACCTCGAGGGAGGCGTTGAGGATGACCGTGAACAGCGGGAGAGGGTGGACGAGCTTGGCGTTCTCCCGCAGGCGGCGACAGATATTCTCGACGTCGATGATCGCGTCGTCGACAACCTCGCCAATCGCGATCGCCAGTCCGCCCAGGGTGATCGTGTTGAGCGTGCCTCCGGAGCGATCCAGGACGATGATCGCCGCCAGCAGCGAGAGGGGAATCGCGGTGATCGAGATGGCGGCCGCTCTCCAGTTGCCCAGGAACAGCAACAGAACCACCGCCACGAGGACGCCGCCCATCCACAGCGAATGCCGCACATTGGCCAAAGCGGTCTCGATGAAGGTTGCGGGGCGATGCAAGCGGGGCAGCACCGTGATGCCCTCGCTCTGGAACACCGGCGCCATCTCCGCGAGGGCTGATTCCAGCGCGCGCGTCACCTCCATGGTGTTCGCTCCATACTGGCTCGACATCGTCAGGAGGACGCCAGGCTTTCCTTGAACCAGCGCGTCGCCGAACTTGGGCTCCGCGCCGTCCACGACTCTCGCCACATCCTTCAGGCGAATGCCAAGCCCGTTGGTCGATCCGTTCACGAGGATTTCTCCGAGCGCCTCGGCGGTGAGCGATTGTCCCTCGGCCTGCACCAGCAAACGTTGGTTGTCATTCTCGACAAAGCCGGCGCCAATGACTCCGGTGGAAAGCCGGGCGGCGCGCAGAACGTCCGCGATGGCGAGATCGTAGGCCAAGAGTCTTTCAGGACGCGCTTGAATCTGGAGCTGGTGAACCTCGCCACCGAAGACGCTGCACTTCGCCACGCCCGGGGCGGCGAGCAGCCGCGGCTTCAGCGTCCAGTCGGCGAACGATCGCAGGTCCTTCAGGCTCCTCGTGTCGGAGAGCAGCCCGATCTTGAGCAGGTCCATCGTGGATGACGTCAGCGGCGTGAGCCGCGGCGGCTTCACTCCCAGCGCGAGCCGTCCACCCAGCTCCGCAAGCTTCTCGGCGAGCATCTGTCTCGCAACGAGCACATCCGTGCCTTCCCGGAACACCGCGGTGATGACGGAGAGCCCTTGGATCGATTCGGACCGCAGGGACTCCATGTGCCCAAGGCCGTTGATCGCGTTCTCTATCGGGAGCGTCACGAGGCTTTCCACCTGCTCGGGCGAGAGGCCCGGCGCCTCGGTCTGGACGGTGACCTGGGGCTGGACGAACTCCGGGAAGACGTCGAGCTTCGCGTTGTTTGCGACGTGCAGTCCGTATCCGAGGAGGATGCACGCGCTGGCGATCACGATTCCTCGGAACCGCAGAGAAAAGTGGACGATGGCTTGGAGCATATGGCGGCGCTCGTGGATCCTATTCCTCTCCGCCCTTGCCCTTGAGTTCCTCGGACAGCAACTGCTGGGCGCCCGCGATCACGATGCGTCCTCCCGGTTGGAGCCCCTCGCGCACCAGCCACCCTCCTTCGCTCGGACGGTCGAGCTCGACCCCCACTCGCATGTAGGCGTCGTCGGCGGACTGGATGTAAACAAACGTTTCGCCTTCATGACGCAACACCGAGCTGTTGGGCGCCAACACCCCCTTGGCGGGCTCTCCAGACAGCTGAAGCCACGCCACCAGCGGAACGCCGGGGCGGAGTTCGGGAGTGGAAGCAAGGAAGAGGTAGCTGCGCCCCTGGGTTTGAGAGTCGGCGATGGGAGCGAGTCCGACGTACTCGCTCTTGATGATCTCCGTGTCGTTTCCCACCGAGGCGAGCCGCCCCACGACAGGCGACCCTGGCTCGGGAGACCCCAGTGGCAGGCTGATTTGCGCGAGAGCCCGCTCCTGACGCGAGAGCTGGCTCACCAACTCAGGAAGATCCGGACGATCGGCGACAGCGCTGCCCCAGCCGGTCGCCAGCCTGAGCCGGGATGTTTCGAGGAGAATGTGGTCGCGCTTCATCGCGGCCTGGGCGGCTTCGAGCGAACGGGCGGACGCGTTCTGGTCCTGGGCGTTCAGAATCTTGAGCCGGTCGTGCTCCCTCTTCGAGGCTTCAAGCGCCGCGGTGGCGGATTGAATCTCGGCGAGGATGGCGGACAACGGCGCGGGATCCAGGACCCGGCCGTATCCGCGGACGTCCTGGGCCGCGGTCATCGCGATCAGCTGCGTCGTGGCCAGCCCCATCTTCGCCTGAATCTCCTTGCTCAGCTTGATCAGCACCTCGCCGTTCGTGCCGTGCTCGACGCGCGCGTCGGCGGCCTCGTGTTCGTGTTCGGGCTCCTTCGCCTTTTCAGCGCGAGGACGCGTTGGGAGCAGCCATGCGACGACGATGCCCCCAAGGATGAAGCCGAGGAGCGCGGTGAAAAAGGTCTTCATGGTTTCGTGGATTGGGTTTCGAACTCTCGGGGGCTTTTCTCGACGAGCGAAGGGTTGGCGAACGGATGTTGAAGCGCCTGCTGTAGATCGCCCAAAGCCTGCTGCGCCCGCGTCTGGGCGTCCAGGCGGGTGAGCTCGGCGGCGGCGGCTTCCACCTCGGCCGTTCGAAGCTCCACTTGGTCCGCCGCTCCGGCCGCGAAGGCGGATCGCAGCGACCCGAGCTGACGCGCGTGCGCCGACAAGAGATCAGCGCTCCGACCCAGCTGGTCGAGCGACGCCCGGTAAGCGGCGTCGGCCCGATCGACCTCGGAGATCACGCGCGATTGCAAAGCGTTGAAGCGAGCGGCGATTTCGTCGCGCTTCGCCCGGCTTTCCGCGATCAGGCCCTGGTTGCGGTGGAGAACAGGGATCTCCAGCGTCAGACCCAAGGTCCATTTGCTGTCCCCTTGGTCCCATTGATAGCCGTTGCCGAGACGCGCGTCGGGGTACTGCCGGGCGATCTCGAGCTGAAGCGCGGATTCGCTCGCGGCGTAATCCGCCAGGAGGCTGCGCACATCGGCGCGATTTTGGAGAGCGATCCGATGCAGGTCCGCCGCCGTGGATTCCTTATCGGTCGCAGGCGTTGCGCCCAAGTCCATGCGGAGCGTGAGTCCATCGAGAGACCGCAGCGGGAGGCCGATCGCCTCGGCGACGCGCGCGCGTGCGTCGGACGCTTGTCGACGGGCGTCCGCCAGATCGCCGGTCGCCTTGATATAGGCGAGCTGGAAAGGGGAAGCTTCGAGACTCGAGATCGCCCCGGCCTGGAGACGCTGCGAGAGGACTTCGTTCAGGGAATTGGCGGCGTCGAGCTGGCGCCGCAGCAACGACGCGCGCTGTTCCGCCGCGGTATAATCGAGCAGGGCGACCCGGAGGGCGGCGCGGGCCTGCCAGGCGCTCTGGTGAATGTTCCACCGAGCGGACTCCGCCAGCTGCCGGGCCCGGCTCATTCGATGTCCGCGTTTCCCGGCCGTTTCGATCGGCCAGTCGATGTTCACGCCCGGGATCCATGGGCTCGCCCCGCCTGACGCGCTGAAGTTGTAGCCCGGCTGGGCGCTGAGAGTGGGGTTCGGGCGGGCGGAAGCCGTCTTGATCGAAGCGCGAGCCACTGCCCACTGGGCGCGAGCCACCTCGAGGCTGGGATGAAAGTAAAACGCGGCCCAGCTGAGCGCCTCGAGGTCGGGCGATTGCGGGGGCCATTCCGCAGGACGACTGCCAGTGGCCTCCTCGATGAAGCGAAGCAGGCCAGGATCAGCCAAGGTTCGGGCTTCGAGTCTCTCCAGGCTCGACCCTGTCGCCAGAGGCTTCGGCTCATAGTGAACACAGCCTGCGGCCCACAGGAAACTCAGGCCGATTAGAAAGTGGAGTCGCATCACTGTTGCTATTCCCGCATTCACAGCAGGATCGGGCCCGCGATTCAAGCCACATGACAAAACTGTCATTCACTGGATCCGAGCCCCATGGGGTGCTAATCATGGAGCGCTGCGCGGGCCGGGGCGACTCGCGGGGGTCGCCGCGATCGGGCGATGCGATGAATGGCCGTCCGGCCCCGCAAACGGGACCCCAATTGCCTATGCGAGTGCTCGTCGTGGAAGATCAGAAGAAGATCGCCTCCTTCATTCGAAAGGCCCTTCTGGCCGAGGAGTTCGCGGTGGAAGTGCTGCATGACGGCGCCGAAGTGTTCATGCGCGTCGCGGCCTCGACCTTTGACGTGATCATCCTCGACATCATGCTCCCAGGGCAGGATGGGCTCAGCATCCTGCGGCAGCTTCGAAAGCACAGAATCGTCACTCCGGTCCTGCTCCTCAGCGCGCGGGGCCAGCCCGATGAGCGGGTCGAGGGATTAAACCTGGGCGCCGATGATTACCTGGCGAAGCCTTTTGTGCTCGCCGAGTTGATCGCGCGAGTCAGGGCTTTGGGCCGGCGGGCGGGAACAAACGGGCCGGTGACCCTGCGCGTCGGGGATCTCAGCCTGGACACCGTGACCCACAAGGCGCGTCGTGGACAGCGAGACGTGGAGCTCTCCGCGCGCGAGTATCGGTTGCTGGAGTTCCTGATGCGCTCGGCTGGCCGTGTTTGCGGTCGGATGGCGATCGTCGAAAGCGTGTGGGATTACGACTTCGACCCCGGCACGAACTTGGTCGACGTTTACATCATGAGGCTCCGGGAAAAGATAGACGAGGGCTTTGAGATCAAGCTGATTCATACCGTCCGTGGCGTCGGCTACGCGATCAAGAGCTCCGCATGAGAATCCGCGCGCGATTGACGCTCTGGTACGCAGGGGTGCTGTTGGCGTCCGTTCTCCTGATGGCGGGAGGGATGTACTACGAGCTCGTTGTCGAGCGGCGCGCGGCGAAGGCGGAGCATCGACGCAAGGATCCGATGGAGGACGAGGTTCTTGAGATCGTGCTCATCTACTGCGCGCCTTCCTTGCTTGTGGCCGTCGTGGGCGGATGGTGGCTCATGCGGAAGGCCCTGGCGCCGCTGGACGGGCTGACTCGCGCGGCGGAGCAGATTCACATGCACAATCTGCGCGAGCGGCTTCCTCGTTCCCACACAGGGGACGAGGTGGACCGGCTTGCGGCCGTGTTGAACGACATGACTCAGCGGCTCGAAGGATCCTTCGCTCAGATCAGCGAGTTCACCATGAACGCGTCGCACGAGCTGAAGACCCCGCTCGCTGTGATGCATGGCGAGATCGAGCTGTCCCTCCAGGATCGCGCCACAACGCCCGCGCAACGCGAGGCCTTCGCCAGCCTGTTGGACGAGATTCAGCGTTTGATGAAGATCGTGTCCGGTCTGGCGTTTCTCGCGAAAGCGGACGCGGGCCAGGTCGTCCTCGTTCGGGAATCGGTGGCTTTGCATGAGCTTGTCGCCGATGTCGCCGCCGACTCGCAGATTCTTGCGCAGCCGAACCGCATCCAGGTCGACAGCGCGGGGGTCGAGGCGGTGCTGATATCCGGCGATCGCCATCGGCTGCGTCAGATGCTTCTGAGCCTCGCTGAGAACGCGGTCCGGTACAACCAGGCGGGAGGAACGATCCGTTTTGCCCTCGCGCAGACGTCGACCCACGCTGAGCTTCAGATCGCCAACACCGGCCCTGGGATTCCCGGAGATCAGCTTCCCCGGGTCTTCGTCCGCTTTTTCCGGGGCGATGTCTCCCACTCCGCGCGCGTGGAAGGAAGCGGTCTCGGCCTGACGATCGCCCGCTCCATCGTGATGGCGCACTCCGGGAACATCCACATCGACTCGGAACAGGGAGGATGGACGACGGTCACCATCTGTCTCCCGCTCGCGCCCAGCGTGTCGAACGGGCATTCCGGATAACTCGAGGCGGTTCTCCCGTCGCGAGGCCGCTCCATCAGTTGAGTTGAGTCACGCGGTAGAAACGTTGGCGAGCTTCGTTCGGGGGCACGGGCAGGGTGAATGACAGGCTTGTGGCGGTGATGTCTCCGCTCATTTGAACCCAAGGCCCCTGGTTCAGTTCATCTCTAAACTCAACTCGGTAGGTTTTGCCCGGGAGGGTTGCGAAGCTGAGCTGTAGTAATCCGTTCTGGCCAACCGTCACGCCGTTCCAGCGCAGAGAAGGCACAATGTCGATGAAGACGGATGCCAGGGTGGTTGCGGGTGGATTGGCGCTCGTGGCCACCACGATGTCGATCGATTGGCCGCCGAGCATTGCCCCGATTGGGACGGCCCAGGTCAGCACTCCGGTTTTCGAATCAATGGCGGCGTCGATGGGCGCTCCGGGGCCTAGAGAGAACCTGAGAGGTTGTGGAGGAACGTTGGGATCCGAGGCGAGTATCTGGAGAGCCAGCGTCTGGCCTTGGCGAACCAGGGAGGTGGGAAGAGGAGTGACGATCGGAGGCAAGGGGACTTCGCTGCATTCATTGCCGCTGTTCGGGCTTCCGACCGCCAGACGCGCGATCACGGAGCCGCCGTCCGGGCAGCGACCGTCCGCGGAGTTCGGCGCCTGCGCATCGTAAGTCACTTCGTCGATGATCGCCCCGTTCGCGGCGTAAATGCCGATGGTTCCTCCGCTTTTCGGCAGCTTGAAGTTGGTGTGCAATTCCACTCCCGGAGCGTTGCCCGTGCCGGCGCCCTTGTCGCACCAAACCATCAGGAAGCCATGAGGCTCAATCAGGAAGCCAGGCGGGACCAGATACCCCTGCGCGGCGCTTCGGGAGGCGCTGAGATAGAGGCCGGACAGCGTGACGCCCACGTTCTCCGGATTGTAGATCTCGAACCAGTCATCGAACTTTCCTGTGGCGCCGTTGAGGCGGAAGCTGACGTTGTCGGACATCCATTCATTGATGGCAAGGCGACGGGGTTGATCGGGCGGGAGGTTCGGCGCCGCGGGCGTGGGTCCGGCGAGAAGAGCGCGGTCGAAGGGTTGGCCGTCCGGGTATGCGCCGTAGACCTGATCCACCTTCAGGCCCTCGTAGTTGAGATAATCGAGGATCTGGACGCTGGAGGACAGGGGGCGGGAGAGCAGAACAGATCCCGACTCCTTTGATAGCGCGAAGCTCGCGTGCCATGCTTGAGCGCTGGAGCGTTCAGGGCGGCCGTCCACGAACACGACTTTGTACTCTCCCGCATTGATCGAGGCGCCGACGGGGAAGGTCCACGAATTCAGCGCAAGGTCGCCATCAGCCAGGGTGAACCCTGAAAGATCCAGCGCCCCGGCCCCCGCGTTGTAGAGTTCCACCCACGGGCCCCGAGCCCCGGAGCCATCAGAGATGCCCTGCTCGTTTGAGCTCTCCACCTCATTGAGCCAGATCGGCGGGAACGGAGGCAAAGGCTGGGCGAAGCTGTTGGATCGGCCCGGCGTCGCCAGGATGGCGCGCGCGGCGAGGTTGGTTTTGTAACCGCCCACGGAGCCGTTCCCCACGCGGACGCTCAGGGTGTTGGCGGTGAAGCTCGGCAGATACCAAAAGCTCAGCGTGCAGACGCCGTTCGTGGCCGCGGCAGGCAGGTCCTGGTAGACGTTCGCGCTCGCCGATCCCGCCGCCCCGAACGACAAACGCAGGCTGTTGCTTCCGGCATGGCTCCAGAGCGTGTTGAGCGATGATGTCGCCGGCGCGTTTCCGCCCAGCGTCCAGGATGCGACCGCGTTGGTCGAAGACGGAGTTTCGAAGTCGCCGTTGCGAAGCAGGTTTTCCCCGGCGCCCATGATGTCGCCCGCGACCAGCGACACGTCGTCAATCAGCAGGTCCGCAATCCCATCCAGCCAGAACTGAAGGCGGGTTCCCGTGAAGCGTGTGGTGACCTTGAAGGGCTGCCACTGTCGCTCGATCGCTCCCCAGTTTCCAATCCGCTCGCCTCCCTGGGCGGCGTCGATCAGTTGAAGCGACCCGCCCTTGCCATTCGCGCCTTCCGGCCACGGCCGCCGACTCTCGAATCGAACCCGGCTGATGATCATGTCCTGATCCGGACTTGCTCCGGGCCGCACGAGCGCGAGGATTCCCTCCTCGGTGGGAAGGTCGTTGGGGAACACATCGAAGACGCTGGCCGAGGGGCCATGAACGGCGGGAACCGTTGTGCGATCCCGCGAGAGGACCAGTGTGAATGATCCCGGCAGGATCCACGTACCACACATGGCTGCCTTCATCCGTGACAAGGAGATATCCGTTGTTGGGGAGAAAGCAGATGCCCCGCACCCCCCAGAGTCCTGTGGTCAAGGCGGCGGCCCCGTCGCCGCCGCCCGCCATCGTTGTCAGCAGGCCATAGGAGTTGAGAAGATTGACGTAACCGTTGACGGTGCCATCAATGCTCGCCTCGCGAACTCGCAGGAACTGATTGTAGGGAGGGACGCCCACAGCCGCCTGATCCTCCGCCGCGCGCGAAAATGCGTTCAGAACCGGCGTCCATGGGCCCGAGAGGGTTCCCGATATCTCGATTGTGGCGACGCTGTTGGAGACAGCGTTCATCCAGCTCAAAACTCCCTGGCGATCCGCCTGCGTGATGCGAAGGTCGGCGGCTCTGGCGGCAGGAAAGAGAACCAACGCCAGGAGGCAAGCGAGGGGTTTCATAGAATCGGCAGGGGCATCGATGCCGCCGGTAGATGCGACGGCTGACATGAACCTGAACTGGACCCCATGAGGTGCTGATGAAAATGAGGTGACGAAACTGTCATGAAACGCCTGTGTCTTTTGTGTGACTTGTCGTCGGATGACGATGGTAAAGTACCACCAATGTTGACCTATTCTGATAGCGGTGTTCCCGCCCCCTTTTGGCGCGCCACGGCCTCCGTTTCCACACACGCTCTTGCTCTTGCCCTGACGCTGCTTTTCGCTGGGCTCTTGGGCGGTTCTCTTCAGGCGGCCTCTCTGGGCGGTTTTTCGCAACTCGGGATCAGCAATGTGTTCCTCATCATGATGGAGAATCATGATTGGAGCACCATGGGCGGGAGTCCCAACTGCCCTTACATCAATAACACTCTGCTGCCCCGCGCGTCCCTGGCGACTCAGTATTTCACGCCTCCAGGCAACCACCCGAGCGAGCCGAACTACATCTGGCTGGTGGCCGGAACCAACTTCGGAATCGATAACGATGATGCGCCTTCGGCGAACCAAAAGAACACCACCAACCACCTCGCGTTCCTCCTGGATCGCGCTGGCATTCCGTGGAAGTCGTATCAGGAGAGCATCAGCGGCAAGGATATTCCCATCGTGAACAACGGGGATTACGCGGTGCGGCACAACCCGTTCATGTTCTTCAAGAACATCACCACCAATCTCGCCTACGTCACCAATCACGTTCGTCCCTTCGAGGAGTTGGCGACCGACCTGGCCAATAACAAGGTTCGCGGGTTCAACTTCATCACCCCCAACTTGACGAACGACATGCACAACAGCGTGGGCGGGGTGAGCACTCGCATTCTGGGGGATCATTGGCTTTCGTTGCATGTGCCGACGATCCTGAGCTCCAGGGCGTTCACGAACGGAGGCGTGCTGTTCATCGCGTGGGACGAAGGGTCCATCGGAGGCTCAACCGGCGAAAGCGACGGCCCGCTCGGAATCATCGCGGCGTCACCGGTCGCCAAGGGACACGGGTACGTCAACACGATCCACTATACCCACAGTTCCACTCTGCGGACGTTCCAGGATATTCTGGGCGTTCGTCCCTACCTCGGCGACGCGGCCAAGGCCAACGACCTTTCGGATCTGTTCATTCCCGCGCCTTCGGTCTCGGACACGTCTTTCGTCGATATTGGTTTGCAGGTCACTGTGACCAATCTTTGGATCGGGAGAACCTACGAACTCCAGACGACAACGGAGCTGCCCGCGACGAAGTGGACGGCGGTCGCGACTAAGACGGCCACCAAGACGACGCATGCGCTCGTCGATCCGAAGGCGCCGCGGAGCGATTATGATTTTTATCGGGTTGTAGCGCTCCCCTAGGATCAGGATCAAAGGCCGCGGATGGCGCTTGATCCTCATGGCGTCGCGCCCCGGGGACCGCCGACGGAGGAAGGATTCTGCGACGGAACTCGCGGATCGGAAGCGCGGGCGTTCTTGCGTTGAGCGAGGGCCTTCGCTACTCGCCTTTCTGCTGGATCCGATGGCCGCTCATGTCGAAGACATAATCCACGACGCGTCCGCTTTCGAGGATTTCCAGCTCGTACACCGCGGGACGGCTTCGCTTTTGCGCAATCTCCACCACCTTGATCTTCCCATTCGGGCTGGCCTTCCTGACCGCCTCCTGCACTGCGGCGGGGAGTTGCGTGAAAGGAATCTCGACTTCGGTTTCAGCCTGCTTGCCGTCCGGAGTGAAAATGACGGTGTGTGGCGCTGAAACACCGTCCGTAAGAATCTCGTAAAAGACGCTGCGGCCTTTCACTTCCTTGGCGCAGCCCTGGATCGTTGTTCGCGGGTACTGCTTCTTGAAGGACTCCATCACCGGGCTCGGCACGTCGGCTTGGGTGATGGGGGTTTCCTGGGTGCCCGAAGGCGTGCTGCACCCGACGGCCAGCGCTATCATTAAGATGAGGAGGAGGGGCAGGAGACGGTTCATGATGTTCTGCGTTTGGTTAACGTCAAAGCGCAGGCAGGACTCTGTAGTAGGCGTGATGCGGATACAAGGCCGGCTTGTCCAGGATGCCGACCACGGATGCGGGCCCTTGGCCGCCCATGGCGCCGATCGGAGTCCAGAGGCCCGTCCGCAGGTCCACGCATCGTTCTAGTCGATATCCTCGCCCAAACACGCCCGTCCATTCCACGTGGACGGCGCCCGCCTCGTAGCGGAGGCGCAGGCCTTCGGCAATCGATGGAGGGGCTGTGTTCTGCACGCGAAGCACGTATCCGCTGTCATTGCACGTCACCAGCAAGTCCCCGTTGGGCGCCAGACTCACCGCTCGTGGCTGGCTCACGTAGCTCTTTCCAACCAGCGGCGGGTGTTGACCCGTCGAGATGAGGTACGCGTCGCCTTTTCCGGATCCTTGGATGTACCGGTGCAAGACGCCGTCGGTGTCGACGAACCAGACGTCGCCTCCTTTGTGAGCGCAAAGGAAGTAGGATCCATTCGGAAGGAAGGCGATGCCACGGACGCCTTCGATGAAGCTGTTGATCGCCAGCTGCCCCGGAGCGGCTTTGGGCTGCGTCACATTCCCGGTGACGCGGGTTCTCTGGTCGGGACCGTCGATTCTGAACAGGCCCGTTGCGAGCTTGGCGCTGTCTTCCTCGGCTCGATCGGTGACATAGAGCTTTCCGTCCACCGGATTCACCGCGATGTTCCCAGGGTTGCGGAAACCGACGGCCTTGCTGCACACGGTTTCGATTCCGCCTGCGGGAGTCCACATTTTAACGGTCGCCCCGGCGGCTATGACGCTGGGGGGTGCGGCGGGATACTCATGGGTGTAGTAGATCAGCGTCTCGTCGGGGCTGACCCAGAGCGCCCGACCCGATGGGGCCCATCCGGAATCGGGGTCGTTCACAATCGTTGCCATGACCCCATCCACCCCCACCCTGCGGATGCGATGGTTTCCGGGATCCAGGAGGTACACCGTCCCATCCGGGAGAACGAAAAGTCCGTTGGGAGAGGCTATCTGGAGCTCCGTGGCGAGACCGGGGCCGTCGCCGTTGAACCCCGCCTCGTGAGTGCCGGCGAAAGTATGAATGGAGCCGTCCGGGGCTATCTTCAGAATCGCATTGCTAGCCTTGTCGGCAATGTAAACGTTGCCGTAAGCGTCGGCCGCCGACATGTGCGGATTGGAAAGGCTTGCCGAAGTGGCGTCGGCGCCTTCGTAGTCGGGCGTCCAGAAGTTGATGCCTGTTCCATCGGGGTTCGTTGTGTTTCCGTGGCGCAACCCTACGAGCGTGACGACGCCGCCAAAACTGTCCGACAGCTCCCCGAATTCGTCCGAGAGCGCGGTCAGTCCTGAGACGAGCAGGGCGACGGCGATCTCGGCGAGGGAAGGAATCGCTTTGCGTTGAATCATATACATCCTCTGTTGAGTGTTAGGTCATGGACTATCACTCCGCGGACATTAGTGTCATCCACGTGAGAGGACGGTGAGAACAAGAAGGCAAAACCAGGGCCTCAATGAAGTCCGCGCAGCGCGGGATGACCGGATGACTCAACGCTCGCGGCCGGGTTGACGCGCGCTCTTCACTGTATTGTTACCCATGTCGTCGAGCGAGTGTGCCAGGATCCCGGCCGCTTGCATCAACTCCACTTCTCTTTCGACCGGGCCTTTGCGCTGAGCGCGGAACGCGTTGGCGTCGGAGCCGCTCTGAACTTCGAGTCGCTGGAGCGCACGCAGAAAACCACCACCCAGTAGGACTCATTGTGAACACGAATAAGCACGCCCTGGTTCGCCGCACGCGCGACTCTCTAGCCCTGTTGGCTCTCGTTTGCACCCTTGGCGCGTTGCCTTCTCGCGGGGACGACGCGTTGAATGTTTTTCTGAAGGTTGGAAGCAATGTGTACTCGGCCTTCAGCACGACGCTTACCAATGGCGGCTGGGTCTACATCGACGCCGATCCCGGCGCCGACAGCCCGATCCGGGCGACCCAGCGTTCGTTGGGCTATCGCGAGGTGGACTATAAGGCGTCGGTCTATCCAACCCTGAGCTTCTCCCCGGTGATCCCCGCCACCAACGGAACGCAAATCACCTATGACTACTCCGCCCAGGCCGCGAAGACGGCGACGGTCGGCTTCTGGGCCGCCAAGGATCTGCCTGTGCTGATTGGCCCGGATGGCAAGGCGTACATCACGGATGGACACCACACGACCGCGGGATACCTGCACAGCACGAGCCCGGTGCGGCAGCTGCTTCCGGGGTTGAACCGTGTCGTGCTCGGACACATCGTGGCCAACTTTTATGATCCATTCGCCGGTCCGCAGCCTTTGACGGACGCTTGGTGGCAGGCGCGCGCCGCCGAGAACAACGCGCTGCTCTTCGGCGTCGATGGCGATCTTCTCGCTTTGCCAGGCGAGGAGAACTACGCGTCATTGCAGCCCATCCTTCCCAGCGTGATCTCGATGCCGACCACTCCTTCGAATCTCACCACCAATGGAGTGATAGCAATGCTCAATAGCACGATGCGCAGCCTGACCTGGGGCCTTGCGGACGGCGTCGTCGCCACCGCCACGGACGGCTTGGGGAAGAAGGTTGCCGGCTACAAGAAATCCGCTCCGGGGAGCTCTGTGGACATCAACTTCGTGGAGTTCTATTGGGCTGACTATTTGCGCCATCGAGTTTCGTGGGACAACAGCAAGAGCGGCTCGCCGCTGAGCGTCACCAATGCCGATGGGAACGTCATCCAGGCCCCGCTGGGATTCTTTGCCGCTGTCGCCAACGGGATCGCGTTCGCGCGCTCCGAGGTGTTTCGCGATCAACATGGTCGGCGTCTTGTGGACTATACGAACAGCGCTCTGTTCAATCCCAACACCCTGAACTGGGCCCGGGGATCCCTTTCGAATGGACTCGCCACCGCCGCGGACACCTACCATCTCTACCTTCTGGACGACTCCGATATCCAGGGCGACATCTCCCCCTCTCTCCTCTCCACGAACATTCTTCACATCAACACAACCTTGGGGCGGGTTCTGAGCAACACCGTGGGCAATCTCACGGGGCTCCTCTTGAACGACGGTCCGCAGATCAAGACATCGTGGAAGGATGCCACGGTTTCCAACACCACGCTCCGCATCCCCGGCGGCAAGGGCGTTGTGACGCTTCCTGGAGCTCTTCGCGTGGTTCAGAACACGGTTCTCGCTGCGGGAGGCTTGGCGGTGGATGGCTCGTTGACCAACGCGTTGCTCTCCGTGACGGGCGGCACGCTCTCTGGCGCGGGCGCGGTTCGCGGCGACGTCGCGGTCGGAGCGGGCGGCGCGCTTTCGCCAGGCGGCGACGCTCTGGCATCGCTCACGCTTCAGGGGCAGGTGAAGTTGGGAGGCAAGGCCGTCATGCAGGTGGCGACGTCGGAGTCGGGCCTTCTTTCGCAGGACTCGATCCGGGGAGCGGGAACTCTCGCCTACGCCGGCGCGTTGATCGTTCGCGCATCAGGCGCATCCCTGAGCATGGGCGACCGCTTCCGCCTCTTCGAAGCCACCCACTATGCGGGCGCGTTTTCCTCTTACGATCTGCCGGCGCTCAGTTCCGATCTGGCCTGGGACACGACGCAGCTGCCTGTGGACGGATCCTTGAGAGTGGGCAACGCCGGAGCATTCATGCCTGTTCTGGGCGGCGTCTCCGCGTCCCAAACCGTGGACCGAGGAACCTCGCCCGTTCTCGCCGGCGGCGCATTCGGCAGCGAACCGATCGTCTATCATTGGATGCTTCCAGGAGGGGGCTTCTCTGCGCCGACCAACACCGCGTTGCTGCCCTTCCCGAATGTGCAGGAGATCAGCCAGGGCGTGTATTTCCTTGTCGCGGAAAACGCCTCCGGCTCCGTAACCAGCGCGCCCGTCGCGTTAACGGTGAACCAGCCGCCTTCCGCAAATCCGCTCTCCATCGCCTCGGTCTGGCGGCCCGGTTTTGATTTGGCCTTGTCGGCCAACGACGCCGACTCCGACGCGCTCACGTTCGTGATCGCAACCCAACCGACAAAAGGCTCGCTCAGCGGCAAGGCGCCAAACCTGGTTTACCAACCGTTCCTTGGCGCCACGGGCGCCGACGTGTTCACCTATAAGGCGAACGATGGACGGCTCGACTCCGCGCCGGCGACGATTTCGATCATCCTGCAGGGGTTCGGCAACCAGGGGTTGGTCGGCGTGGGTCGCATCGCCGCTGATACCTTCGACGCGCGTGGACCGGGCCTCGACACACTGGGAGGAATCGGATCCGGACTTTTCTTTGACGCCTCCACCTGGAGCCAGAGCGGCGACGCGTCCGCCGGCTACACCTATCAAGGCATCGCCTACGCCAGTCCGGATCGCGGATTCGGCGACGGGGGACAGAGCTACATTCCCCGTGTTCAAACACTGCAGTTGGCGGTGACGCCCTACTATGGGACGTCCGTCGTCGCCCAAACGCAGATCGTGATGACGAACACCGCAAGCCTCCTGTTGAGCTACAACGGGACCAATTTCACGGGTTGGGATTCGGACGACGCGACCGCGACTCAATATCCTCAGTCGAGTTTGGGCAGCCCGGGGCAGGGGCGTCGGAGCCTGGACGCCGAAGGAATCGTGAAGACAGCGGATGGCGGTTACCTCATCAGCGATGAGTATGGTCCTTTCATCTATAAGTTTGACGCGTCCGGGTCGCTCGAGTACGAGCTTCGGCCTCCCGCCGCCCTCATTCCGAAGCTGGGCGCCTATCCCGGCACGAACTACTTCACCGCGACCAACGCGCCGCTTTCCGGCCGCCGTAACAATCGCGGGCTGGAAGGACTCAGTCTCGCGCCGGACGGAAAGCGACTCTTCACCGTTCTGCAAAGTCCGACCCTCCAGGATGGCGGCGCTGGAACCTCGGGGCGCAACACACGGGTGCTCGTGTTCGATCTCGATCCCGACTCGGCCACCTACAAGAAGCCCATCGCCGAATACATCTACACGCTGACGTTGAACGGCAGCTCGCTCACGAACCGTCACACGCCGATCAGCGAAATCTTCGCCTTGAATCGTCAACAGCTGCTCGTGCTGGAGCGCGATGCGTCGGGCCTGGGGACCGGGACGAACACGCCCTCCACCTATAAGCGAGTGGTCCTGGCGAGCACCGTGGGCGCCTCGAACATCATCAACACCGGATACGACCTGGAGCGCGGCGCCCCGAACCAGCTCTCGCTGAGCGCTGGAACCCTGCCGGCGGGCGTGGCGCCCATGCAGCGATTCGACCTCATCGACATGCTGGATCCCGCGCAGCTCGCGCGCTTTGGCCTGAACAACAGCGCCAACCAGGACGCGAACACGATCTCCGAGAAATGGGAGAGCCTTGCGCTGATGCCGCTGAAGGATCCTGTCGCCACCAACGATTTCCTGTTGCTCGTCCTCAACGACAACGATTTCAAGGCCTCGACCGTCTACCACAACGGCGTGATCGTCGGCAGCAACACGCCTCCGGTCGACAACATGATGCTCGCCTACCGGCTCTCGCTGCCCACCTACGGCGCGTCTGCCCCGCCTAACGCCGCGCCGACGGTTTCGCTCTCCGCCCCCACAAACTCGGCGCTGGCCGCGCCGGTGAACTTCGTGGTGACGGCGAACGCGAATGATCCGGATGGGCTGATCACCCGGGTGGAGTTCTGGTCCGGAACGACGAAGGTGGGCGAGGACGCGACCTTTCCTTTCCAGCTGTCCGTGACCAACCCGCCCCTCGGCGCGTTCTCCGCGTTCGCGATCGCCTACGACAACGAGGGCGCGAGCGTCACTTCGGCGGTGTACCAAGCGACGATTCGAGCCGAGAACCTCGCGCCGGTGATCGCGTTGACCAGCCCGGTCAATGGAGCGACCTTCAATGCGCCCGGCAATTTCGCGCTCACCGCTATCGCTGGCGACGTCGATGGCCTGCAGCCGAAAGTGGATCTCTACCGCGGCGCCACGAAACTTGCGTCGCTCGCCGGTCCCGCCTACACGCTCGCGCTCAGCAATCAGCCTCTCGGGGCGCTCACATATGTGGCTGTCGCGACGGACAGCCAGGGACTCAGCACAACTTCAGCTCCGGTGTCCGTCACGATCACCAAGAATCTCAACTCCGCGTCCATGACGTTGCAAATCCTGCACGCGAGCGATCTCGAAGCGAGCATAGACGCCATCGCGGACGCGCCCGCTTTCTCATCGGTGCTTGGCGCGCTGAAGGCGCAATATCCCACCAACACGCTGATTCTGTCCTCGGGCGACAACTACATCCCCGGGCCCTTCTTCAACGCCTCCGGAGACCCTGAAGCCAATCAGGGAGGCGTCGCCGGCCGTGGAGACATCGTCATGATGGACGCGATGGGTTTTCAAGCGGCCGCGTTTGGCAATCACGAGTTCGACGCGGGAACGGCGCAGGTCCGAAGCCTCTTGCTGCGCGACGCGGTCTCCGGGTACCCGGGAACGCTCTTCCCTTATCTCAGCGCCAACCTGAACTTCGCCGCCGATGGAAACCTCGCGAGCCTGGTATCCTCGGATGGTCAGAACGCCGCGGCGCTTTCGAACCGGATCGCTCGATCCGCCGTGCTTTCCGTCGCGGGTCAACTCGTCGGCGTCGTGGGCGTGACCACTCCGGATCTTCGCGCCATTTCATCTCCGGGCGACGTGACGCTGAGCACGGATCTTGTCGGAACGGTGCAGTCCGCTGTCAATGCGCTGCTCCCGCTCGGGGTCAACAAGGTGATCGTCCTGGCCCATCTGCAGCAGTACGCCATGGAGTTCGATCTCTGCCAGCGATTGCGCGACGTGGACGTCGTCATCGCGGGCGGATCCCACTCCATCTTCGCCAAGCCCTCGGACCCTCTCCGCGTCGGCGACGCGGCTTCGGAGAACTACCCAGTCCCTTTCGTTTCAGCGGCGTCTGAACCCGCTCTCGTGGTGAACTGCGGGCCGAATTACCGCTACGTGGGCAGGCTCGTTGTGACGTTCGGAACCAACGGTCTGATCACCAGCGTGCTTCCCGTCAGCGGCGCCTACGCCACCGACGCGGCGGGTGTCGCGCGACTCGGCAATGCGGCGACCAACGCGATCGTCTTGAACGTCGCCACGAACCTCGGCGCCATCATCAGTCAGAAGGACGGCGTTCTCTTCGGTGGAACCCAGTTTTATCTCAACGGACTGAGAGCCTCGGTGCGCGCCGAGGAATCGAACCTGGGAGACCTCAGCGCGGACGCCAACCTCTGGCGCGCTCGTCAAACCGACAGCCGCGCGAGCCTGTCGATCAAGAATGGCGGAGGCATCCGCGATTCGATTGGAGCCGTGAGGAGCGTTGGCGGCGGCGCGGCCTATGTTCCCCCGCTTGCCAACAAGGCGACGAAGAAGAAGGCGGGCCGCGTTTCGCAGCTGGACATCGAGAACGCGCTGCGGTTCAACAACGCGCTATGGCTTGTGACGGTCACGGCGCGGCAGCTGCGCGACGCTTTGGAGTGGGGAGTCGCCGCGGTGGCGCCGGGAGCGACGCCGGGGCAGTTCCCCCAGGTGAGCGGCCTCTGGTTCAGTTTCAATCCCTCGAACGCCCCGATGACCTATTCCAAACTCCCCGACGGAACCATCACCGGGATCGCGACGCCCGGGGAACGATTGCGGACGCTGGTCGCCATGCGCGAGGACGGCAGCCTGGATCTGGTGGCGCAGGACGGCGTCTTGCAGGGGGCGCCGGACCGGGTCTTTCGGCTGGTGACGCTGGACTTTCTCGCGAACGGCGGCGACAGCTACTACCCGCTGACGCAAGCAACCGATCGTGTGAACCTCGCGGACGGTGTCGCGCGAACCTTCACCACGGACGGCGCGGAGCAATGGGCGCTGGCCCAATACCTGACAATCATCAAGAGCTATGGGCAATCCGACACGCCGGCGTCGATGGACCTGCGAATCCAGAATCTATCGGCGCGCGAGGACTGGGTGACGCGACCGATGATCATCCAGCTCGCGCCTGGCGCCGAGTCCGAAGTCACCTTCTCGACATTGCCCGGCGGCCGTTACGATGTGTGGAGCTCGGAGCGCGTGGAAGGGCCTTGGACGCAGCTGACGTCCTCATCGATCCTCGGCGATGGACTTCCCAAACGATATCGCGACAGCAGTTCGGGCTCTGCGATCCGCTACTATCAGGTGAAGCGCCTCGAGTGAGCCTGGCGGACGTCCCTCCGGACAGAATGCGGAGAATCTGTCGTAGAGCTCGCCGTCCCGCCCAAGCGGTCGGGACGGTGTCTTATGGTAGGAAGAGCGAATCACTAAAGTGACGCCAACGGAAATGTCACCAAGCTGGTGGACGCAAGCCAAGCGAGCGTGGCGGATTACAAGTATGATCCGTTCGGCAGGACGATTAGCAGCAGCGGCGCCCTTGCGGCGGCGAACACGTACCGATTCTCGTCGAAGGAGCTCATGACGGTCAGTGGGTTCTATTACTACGGCTACAGGTTCTACGATCCCGTCACGCAGAGGTGGCTCAATAGGGAGCCGATTCAGGAGCGAGGGGGTGTCAATCTTTATGCTTTTGTTGGCAACAATTCTACGGATAAGTACGATTTGGATGGGAGATGCATCGGCGAGTTGGCCGGTGCTATCAAGGCGTTGTGTTCTCTCTATCCGAATACTCCTGGCTGCGCCATGGTTCCTAAGAGTGTTGGTGGTATGCTCACCGGAGATGCTACTGTTGGTAACGGAGGATTCTCTGGCCACGGCGAGTTAAGCGTTGGGGGGGGACTTTTCCCCAGCGGGCCTGGCGGGTTTCTGTCCTACGGTTTTTCTGGAGGACCTTTCGGAGGGTGGTCGGCCCAGAACCCGGGGTCAAATTGGAACCAATCTCAGAACCTAAACCCCGCCTTAGGCGTGAATGCTGCGGCCGGGCTCGCTGGTTGGATCAGCAACGCCCAACACCCTAGCGATTTGGGACGAACAATCAGGACAATCTCGCTGAACACCGGTCTGGGAGTTAAATGGGGTAGTCTTCAGTTCTCCTACGGGCACGGCATATATCAGTTTGGCTTTGGACCTCCGGTCGCAGGAATTGGCGGAGGACTTAGCGCGACGTGTCAGAACACGACCACCAAGACGATTGGCGATTGAACATGGAACTCTCGAACGATGGTCGGAGCAGTCGCAAGATGCTCGGCTCTGCTGCAGGTGCTTGTTTGCTGCTCGCTTTGATTCAAGCAGCACGTGGGTCGAGCGACATTGCTGGTGCCCTGCTATTTGGTAGCGCCCTCCTTGCCGGCCTCCGCTTCTTCATGCGATTGCTTGATCCTGTGGCGGCATGCTTCGATGGGGAGAAGATCCTCGTTCAGTCAGGCCCTGACGCTGGAAGTTACGTATCTTTAATCAAATTCGAGCAGATGTCGGTGCGCGGTTGCTTCTGGAAGGTTAGATTAGAGCCTGTCCCAAAACCCCCTCTTTTCTGAGAGGGGGGTTTGGGACGGGGGGTATTCCCGGCTTCCGGGAGGCGGGATGATGGTCTGGGACTCTTTTGAGTGAGGTCTGCCGTCAAAAATCTCCGTTTCCGAAAACACTTCCTCCGCGATCATCCGACTCACCGTTGCTTTACCACGTCCTACGCGGCTTGCTGCACCTTGGTCCTCGGCCGCTTGGCCTTCTTGCGCATCCGCGCCAACACCCACAGATTGTGCGTCAACACTCCCCACGCCAGCGCCAGCTCCCGATGCTCAAAGCTTTTGGCCTTCATCGGTTGCCCCAAAAAGTTTGCCTTCAACACCCCAATGCGCCCTTCGGTCTGTGCGCGTCGTCGCTGCAGTTTGCGAAACTTCGCCTCCTTCATCCTCCGGCTCATTTCCCCGGGCACGCGCGGACAGAGCGCGTCAAATGTTCCCGCCTTCTCCAGGCCCGCACTGTTGCTCGCGCTGGCGAACCCGCGATCGGTCACCGCAGCCCCCACTTTCCGCCCGAGCGCCTTCTGCGTCCTCGCCAGGCTTTCCATCAAGAGTCGGCTGTCCGCCGGGGCTTGCTCCTTGATCAGCCGGTAATCCACGATCACCCCCTGCCGGTTCTCTGCGATCAGCGCCGTGTTTCCAAACTCCACCTCCGCTCCCGCCTTGCCGCGCACGATCACCCGCACCTCCGGCTCATACAAACTCAAGATCTTGTCCGCATTGGCCACCGGACGTCCGCCAATGATCCGCTCGTGCGCCTGCTTCTGGGCCTGGGGCAGGAGCTTCAACACCACGTCC
>JACQFQ010000032.1 GCA_016199985.1 Verrucomicrobiota bacterium
AGCGCCGCAAGTAAGCAGGCCACCCATCATAACGCATCGATTTTGCCCTCAACGACCAAATCCCATTCGTATGGCCTCATCCCTGGCGAACGTTCCGCCCATACGGGCGCGCTACGCTGCCCGCTTGGGGACAGGCTCTAGATTAAGATCCGCGACGGGGGAAGAGCGTCAGTTTACTTTCCACCTCATGGGGTTCAGCGCAAACGCGCGGATGGAGAGATCACTAGCCCGGATAATGCAGTGTCAGACTCAGCACAGGTCTCCGGATGCTGCTTGAGGGAGCCTGTAGGGCCAATTATTCGCTTCACGAATGAACGGGGGGGTCCGGGGTCGGTTCTTGATGTCGCGATGACAGCGATCTCGGGTCGCTCTGGATGAAACAAGAGCAACCTCTGGAGGGACGTTCCTCCGGGAGGACGCATCTTCCTGCTTATGACCGTGAAAGCTTGTAACTGTATCCAACGTCGTCGCGGGGGTTCCTTGCAGGATCGCCGCGCTCATCCCGACTACCTGAAACCGTATTTTTTCCGCGATGAGCGCGTGAATAAGTCGTGCGAGCGGAGGAAGGACTCGTGGAGCCGCCATCTTTCGTCGGGAGTCGCCCCGAGGCTGCGCGCGAACAGGATTCTTTCGTGCTCGCTGAGTTCCGGAACCTTCTGGAGCTGCCTGAGAACGGATGCGACTCTTTTTTCCCCCACTGCTCGGAAGGCTATTGAACAAGCCGGGTTTGCGTCGAGGATGAAGTGGGCAATGCGGGTTTGGCCAGGTCAAGGGAACGCCGGGGTTCGCGCTCGGTAGAATCGTCCGCCGGCGCTGATCGCTGGCGAGTTCGTCGTGGTCACGGTTCTCGCGATCGGTTCCGGCGCGATGATCGACACGGTTTGCCAATCCTGCGAGCTGAGGGAGTCGGCAGCCTCGAGGATGTAGGACTTATGCGGCATCGCATCGAAGCTCAGGACGACGTCCGATGATCCCACGGCGCCTTTCGCCTCCAGCCGCAGCACGCTGGTCGTGTTCGTGGGGTTTGTGCCCGCGGAGAATTCCGCAAGGTTGCTCAGTCCATCCAGGTCACTGTCCACCGAGGCGTCGAGAGGGTTGGCGGGATCGAGGCCAAAGCTTGTTTCCCATTCGTCGCCCATTCCGTCGTGATCCGCGTCATGCATCGCCACCAGCCAGGCGGGCGCGGAGGCGCCAAGCACGTCGTAGGCGTTGGTGACAACCACCGTGATGCGTGTGCCGGTGGTGAAGGTCGCGTTGGCCACGGTGAACAGCGAGCGATGCGCGTTGAGGATGGCATTCGTCACAGAGAGGCCGTTTTTCTGCCATCGGTAGCTCAAGGGAAGATCCCCGCCCGCCTCGACGTAAAATGTCGCGCTCCTGCCTTCCGCCACCAGATTCGTTTGGGGCAGGGGTGGCGTGATGAGGAAGGGCTTCACAACGATCGTCAAGGCCGCGGATCGGTTGGTGGTCACACCCGATGGGCTTGAGGCCGTGGTGTCATAGAGTCCTTGATCCTCTGACTGCGCGCTGGCGATGCGGAACCCGGGGTTGGTCTCTCCAGGAAGATCGACTCCGTTCTTCCGCCACTGGTAGGCGACGGGACCGTAACCGAGAACCGCTGTCTGGAATAGAGCAACACTCCCCACCGTCGCGAACACAGGCGCGGGTTGACGGACCCAGACAGTCGGATCCGGCGGGACGGACTCCTGAGCCAGGGAGAGTCCCGTGATCGAGTAGGCGTGAACGCCGTCCGACTTGCCTCCGGGCACTGGCCCCGTGTATTGGCGGCAGATGATCGTGAATGTTCCGTCGGGGGTGGGCTGGATCCCCACCCACGCGACAAAGTCGCCAGAGTCAGCCGTGTGGTTGCGTCCCGTGTTGAGAGCGGCTTGGTTGGCGCGCAGCGTCGGCGTTTGATTGCTCGTCAACACTCCCGGCGTATGCGAGGGGACATAATCCGCGGCGTGATAGATCTCCACCAGCGCCCAGCGGTTGGTGTAAGTGTCCTCGCCGCGAATCGCCGTGCCGATAAAGCGATATCGCCGGTCCGGATCCAGCCCGCTGAACCGATAGGTCACGGCGTCGGTTCCGGCCACCTCAATCGATTGATTGGTCCCGCTCGCTCCAGGGGAGAAATCCACAAACCCGCCGAACACATTTGACGCGGGGGTTCCGGGCGCGGGATTGGCTGAAACGTTCGCGCCGCTCGCTCCGAAGGATTCGATGGTCAGGCTCACCGGGAGATTGTCGCCGGTCCGAATGTCCCTCAGGAATCCAACCTGGTTGGTAAAGACGTGAATGGACGTCGCGTTGGAGTGAGTCCCGGGGCCGGGGGCAAAGTCGTTGAACGCAACCCAGGATAGCGGGGTGGTCGGCGTGTTGGGGTTGACCGCGGTCTCCATGATTCCGAAATAGGGTCCGTCCGCCATTCCGGTATTGGGACTGCCCGCAAGCGAGAGGTCGTTCCATTGGCCGAGATCGCTGGCGACCGAGCCCCCGCGGTAGCTGAAGGCCCAATTGATCGCCGCATAGTCCTCGTTGCTGCTGTTGTTGGGTTCCCCGGGGGACCAATCGGTGTAAGGGGCGGGCGCGTCGCTGGACCAAACGAATTTTCCCTCCGACGCCGCGTCATTGAATCCAATCCAGAAGGGACGCAGCTGGTTCAGTCCGACTAGGAAAGTCCGCTGGACGAAGCTCGCCTCCTCGTGGCTCGCGATGTCGGCGAGGTGGCCTTTCCAAGTGATCGCTTCGGCTTCCGCCTGACGCCAGTCGAGGGGGCGGCTTGTGAAGGAATACCAGTGATCGTTGCCGCCGTAGGCCGATGTCCATTGAACCCAGCGCAGCGGCTCTGGTGGCAGGCCTCCATTGCCGTCGAGCAAAGCGAATCGGTAGCGGTTGAAACCGTTCAACACCTTGAACGCGCCTCCGACGGCGACGCGTCCGTCCGGCAACACGGCGAGGGCGCTGACGGTCGCATTCGCGCCGCCGCCCGCGGCGAACGTGTTGTCCAGGACGCCATTGGTGTTCACGCGAACGATCCGAGCGCGTTGCGCCCCGTCCCAGGTGGTCCAGTCTCCGCCGACCACGATCTTCCCGTCCGGCTGAAGCGCCATGGCCTGGACGCCGTCGTTCGCGCCCCCGCCAACGCTGAAGCTCGTGTCCAGGCTTCCGTTCGCGTTCAGGCGGGCCATGCGAACCGCGCTTACGCCATTGATGGTTGTGAATCCGCCTCCGAGCAGGAGCTTGTCGCCTTGCAGCGGGAGGATCACGTTCGCGCGGCCGTTCATTCCCGACCCGACCACGAAGGAGTTGTCCAGCGACCCATCGGCGTTCACGCGAGCGAGCCGATTTCGGGCGGCGCCGTTGAATGTCGAGAAGGGACCGCTGATGATGATTCGGCCGGTGGATTGCAGCGCGACTCCGTAGATCGAGTTGTTCGCGCCGCTGCCCGGATCGAAGGTCATGTCCAGGCTTCCGTTCGGATTGAGGCGGCCGATCCGATTTCTCGCGACCCCGGCGAGAGTCGTGAAATCGCCCACCAGGATGATTTTCCCATCGGATTGCAGAAGGATCCTGCGAACGGTGTTGTCGGCCCCCGTGCCGGCCGAGAAGCCGCTATCCAGCGATCCATCGCGGTTCAGTCGCGTGATGCGATTGCGCGCGGCGCTGTTGAAAGTCGTGAACCCGCCCCCGACGAGAATCTTGCCGTCGGGTTGGGGGAGGACGCACTCCACCTGGGCATTCGCGCCGACGTTGTTGGCGAACTTCGCGTCCCAGGCGCCCTCGGAGTCGAACCGCGTCACATCCACCTGAAAGACGCCATTGGCGTATGAGAACCCGCCCCCTAGAACGATGTTTCCTCCGGCCTCCAATCCGATCGACTGGACTCGCTCATTCAAGCCGCGCCCCGCGCCCGAGGGCGTGTCGTTGTCCAGGATCACCACGGAGGCGACTCCCGCGGCGCCCAAACTGCCGACTCCGGTGGGGTTGTAGAGCTCCAGACGGAATCTCTCCTCATCCTCCATCCAGGGGTTGTCCACCGGAGAGATAGTGACGGTCTTTGTGGTCTCGCCCGGATTGAAGGTGATGACCTGATCGATCGGGCCCACGAAATCGTAGCCTGACGCCCAGGCGGATTCGTCCACGGAGCGGATCGCCACCGACACCGTCGCGTTGGTGTCGCCGGTCCAACGCACATCGACGCCAAGTCTTTCTTCCAGCTCCGTGGTCACGTAGTTCGTCCGGGAGAACTCGATGAACCCGTCGTTGTCGAGGATGGTGATCGTGGTGACGTTGCAGCCGATCGCCGCCCCTCCTGTGGGGTTGCTGAGGGTGAGCTTGAAATCCTGGAAAGCCTCCGGGATGTTGTCCGGCAGAATAGGGATGGATATGAACTTGGAGGTTTCGCCATCGGCGAAGACCAGGGTCCCGGCCGTCTCGGTGTAGTCTTCGCCCGCCTTGGCTGTTCCGCTGATCGTGGTGTAGTCCACCGAAATCTCCCCGACGCTGCTTCCCGCGCGTCGCACCTCGATGACGGCGTCTCCTCCTTCCTCGGGCGTCTGAGCGATCGGCGTCGCGAGTTCCACCAATCCTCCGGGGGCGATCGCGGATTCCACCCTGACGTTGTCCAGCCCCCACGACTCGTCCGAGATCCCCTGCAAGCCGCTAGCGCTGAACTGCAGTCGCAGGTCGGCGTTGGTGTGGGCGAAGCAAAACCTGAGATGGTAGACCGAGTTCATCGGGCCGAGGTTGTTGAACACGTAGCCCATGGTCCCGACCTCCACGGCGCCGGTGAACGGGGGGAAGAGCCCGCCGGGGAAGCCACCGGGGTAGGCCTGCCCGAAGGGATAAATGTAATTGTTGGGCAAGGCGTGGGCGAATGTGGTTCGAAGCAACGGCGGCTCGTTCGCAACCCGAAAGTCCCAGATGTCTGGACCGTAATAGGCGTTGTTGCCGTCCCAGGACTTGAGGATGAACAGGTCGAACGAGGCCTCGATGACGGTGTGCTCGGCGAGGTTGGAGAGCGATAGGGTGACGGTCTGGTTTCCAAATTCTCCCAGGAAATTTCGTACGCCGAGAGGCGTGACGCTGGTGATTCGCGAAGACCATTCGGATCCCGGCGTGGTGGAGAAAGTCTGGTTATAGACCAGCGTCCGGGGTTGCACCTTCAGCGACGCGCCCACGGTGACGATCTCCCCTCCGCCCACGGGCGTCACCGTCACGGTGTAGGAACCGGAATCGGCTTTCTCGGCGCCGCGCCGCGCGCCTTCAGGCAGACTGTTCGGGCCCGCGGCGAAGGAGCGCGCGATATCCCCGGCGTTCAGGGCCTGATCGTAGAGACGGGCCTCCTCGATCTCGCCTTGAAACGCCCCCGCCAATCCGGGCTGCTCCAGGAGGCGGGTTCCCAACGTGAGCACACTCGTGGCGGCGCTGTACCTCCTCAGCGTTGATCTGTCCGTGCGCGGAACGTAGGCCGTGCCGTAGGGGACACCGTTGCGGTAAAAGGCGATGCGATCGTCGGCGGAGTACACCGCGGCGACATGAACCATCTGCGCGGGGGCCGCCGATTCAACGGGGCCGCCGAAGGACACGGTCCGGCGGAAATAATCGCTCCCCGACCTCCAGTGTCCCGGTTCGCCTTCGCCCAGAACGATCGCGTCGAACTCGTCGTTTAGATAGTTGCCCGTCAGCGTTTGCAGGCTGATCACGTCGCGATGAGTCCCGTCAACCGCCGCGATGTAGATCCAAGCCTCGAGCGTCTTTTCGCGGATGTCGGCGACAAGCGGCGACGACATCAGGTACTGGCCGCTGCCGTTCAGCTTGAGACGTCCCTGGCTCACCGTCGCTCCTCCCAACAGGGTTCCTTTCAATCCCCCCATGACATCCTGCGGCCCGGTCTCGAACGTCCATCGGGAAAGGGGCGCGCCGAAGCCCGTCACCTTCAGCACCGGGTTGGTGGCTCCTGAAATCGGGGCGCCGTCCTTGAACCACTGGAATGTTACCGTTCCGTTCGGATTGCCCGGGATGACCTCAAATTGAACGGGATCTCCCTCGCGAACCGTTTGGGACTTCGGCGGCGTCAGGATCGTCACCGCCGGCGGTGGAGGGTTTGCCAACTCCGAGGCTTTCAACGCGCTGATTGAGCTCGCGACAAGAAAGGGCAGGGCGGCGCAACCGGCCGCCATGACCATTGCGAGTCGCGGGAGACTGTCCCTTTTCTTGAGAATTGTTGCGCAGGATTTGTTCATGAGTCTCCCTTTGTACTCTGGGAGGGGGCCCGCTGTGCATCCACAAAAGTAGGTATGCCAGCTCCCACGCCTTGGAGCTGGAAATGGGGGTTTCCGACAGATTGCGGCCCCAGTTTTCTGGGGAACATCCGATATGCAGATTGACCGCGGGATCGCCCAACCGATATAGGAAGGTGGTTCCTACGAAAGAAGTTAGATTCCTTTATGTCAAAGCCGGATGAAGCGGTTCATAACCTTCCCATCGAGGACTCCCCGTGTGGCCGCGCGGGCCGACGTCAGAGGCCGAGTTCATCCGGAACGCGGATCATCCTGGGCCTTGTGCTCGGAGCGCTGATCCACGGGCCTGCCGTTTTGGGTGAAGTTCAGCCCACCGTCCTGCCGAGTCAGATCTCGCTTCGCTCGTACCTGAACCTGGTGATCGGGTACAATCAAAGCCTCCAGGCTCGCTTGCTTGAGTTCGAGGTGAGTCGCCGGCGCTATGAGGGGGAGAGATCGATCTACGAACCCGATTTCGTTGGATCGTACGAGCGTCAGCTCAATCGCCGCCAGAATTCGAAGGAGCAATCCGCGAGTCAGCGCACCAATCTGTTCAGCGAGGTCAACAATGTTTACAACGCGGGCTTGGAGGCCCTGATTCCGACCGGGGCCCGTGTCCGCTTGGGCTACAGCCTCCGAGACTTGAAGAACAACATTCCCATCAGCACGATCTTTGGAAGCTTTCCGGATCCGCGAAATGAGTATCAAACCTTCGCTGGGCTCAGTCTCACCCAGCCCCTGCTGAAGGGCGGATGGCAAGGCGCCACCACCGCCAACATGCGGCTCGCCGCGCTGGGGTCCGAGGTCGCTTTCCAGGACTATCGCAAGCAGTTGATGACGGTGATCTCCACCGCGGAGGCCGCTTACTGGAATCTCCATCTTGCTCAGGAGCAGATGCATTTTTTCGATGAATCGGTGAAGCTTGCCGAGACCCTGGTGAAGGACGGCAAGGTGCGCGTTCAGGCGGGCGCCGGCTCCGAGTTGGAGGTGCTGCAGACTCAGGCTGGCCTCGCGCTGCGTCAGTCCAAGCTGGGCGAGGCGCGACAGAAGTATTTCGAGGCGCTGGCCCAGGTCCGCAACCTCGCGGGCATGCCCGCGATGGGGGAATCTCCGGCCATGGTGGAGCTTTCTGATCCTCCCGCCCTGACCGATCAGGCGGGCGCTTTCCAGGATCTGGGAATGAAAGCGCTGGAGCTGAACCCTGATTATCTCTCCCAGGTGAAGAAGGCCGCGCAGGAGGACATCCGGATCGCCTACGCGAAGAATCAAAAGCTGCCTCAGCTCGATCTCAAGGCCAGCTATGGATTGAACGGCCTGGGGTCTTCCCCGGGCGATTCCTTCGACGCTCTGACCAGCGGCGACTTCGAGTCCTGGTCCGTGGGCGCGGAGCTCCGCGTGCCTCTGGGCGGCGGCGGTCGGGCTCGGAATGAGCTTCAGGCCGCGAAGCTGCGAAAACAGCAGGCGCTGCTGGGGATCAAGGAAATCGAAACGCAGGTGCTTAATGCGGTCGAAACCGCGCTCAGGAAGGTTGCCAGCACGCGCGACGCCGTTCGCACTTACCAGACCGTCGTCCAGTTCAACCAGGATCTCCTCAAGACGCAGCTCGCTCGCCTCGAAGTCGGAAAAGTCGAGGCGCGCAAGGTGCTCGAAGTGGAGGCGGATCTATTCGAGGCCAAGAACGCCGTGGTCGAGGCGCTCGTTCAGCATGAGCGCGCGCTGCTCGAGCTCGCCTATGTCGACGGCACGCTGCTGGGGCAGAGAAATCTGGACCTTTCCCGTCTCGAGGTGCAGCAGAAGACGAAGCTCATGATCCGCCATGCCGCGCGATCCGAGGAACATTTCCGACTCATCATGAACGACCTTCGGGAGCGCTACGAGCGACCCGCTTCCCCCAAGCCATGATCTCCCCACACTCCATCGCGTTTCCATCGATCCGAAGCCGCCGGCTGCTTCCGCTTCTCGCTCTCTGCGCGCTTTGGGCGTCCACCCCAACCCGAGGCGCGGCGCAGGCCCCGCTCTCCGGCGTGAGCGCGCCTTTTTTTGACGTCACGATCAGCGCCGCGGTGCCGGGCATCATCGGCGCCCGACGCCTGAAGGAGGGCGACTTCGTGAAGGAGGGCGACGTGATTTTTGAGCTGGATCAGAAGTACGAGGAGCTCGAGGCCGCGCGTCGGAAGGTGGTCGTCGAGGAGCGACAGCGCGACTTCAACGCCACCGAGACGCTGTACAAATCCACCAAGAGCGTCAGCAAGGAGGACCGCGACAAGAAGGAATCGGAGTACAAGATCGCCGTCACCGAGCACGAGATGGCGCTGGAGCAGCTGCGGAAGCGCCGTGTCGCCGCGCCGCTGGCCGGGACGATCGTGGAGCTGCACCTGAACGCGGGCGAGGCCTGCCAGGCGTATCAGCCGCTGGCCCGCATCGTCGACACCCGCCGCGGCTATCTCATCTGCAATGTCGAGGCCAGGGCGGCCTCGGGGCTGAAGCTGGACCAGGAAGTGCGGCTTGAGATCGATGGCGGCGTCGAGCCCATCGTGGTCCCGGGGCGGATCAACTTCGTTTCGCCCGTGGCCGACCCCGCCAGCGGGCTGATCCGCGTGAAAGCCGTCTTTGAGAACCTGGACGGCAAGATCAAACCCGGCCTGGCCGGCCGCATCCTGCCCTGAGCCCGCGACTTCAATCCATCCCTGACGCATGCCCCCCGAACCCATCTTTCACAATGAGGAGATGTCGCGCGCCTTTCGCGATCTGTCCGACCTCAGGCGATTCGAGGGCGCGCCGAAGGAGTTCTGGCCCCGCCTGATCGCCGCGCTGGGCGCGGTGGCCGGCGCCAGCCAGGGCGCGCTGCTGGTCCGGGAGCACAAACCCGACAGCGCCTGGATGCTCCTGTCCGAGTGGCCCGCATCGATCGGATCCACCCGCATCACCCAGTCGTTCCGCGAGTCGCTCGAGACGCTGGCCCAGACCGCCCTCGCTCAGGGCCACATGGTGCAGGCTCTCGATGCTCAGTCGCCGCGGAGCTCGGGTCATTACGCGCTGGCGGTGCGGCTTGCGGCGCAGGGGGACCACGCGTGCGTGGCGGCCCTGTTGCTCTCCGAGGTCACGGAGCCGCTGGTTCGCGAGGCGCTGTCCAGGATCCAACTCGCCAGCGACGCTCCGCGATCGTTCCAGGAGAACCAGGCCGCGCGCCAGGCGCGAAACGACGTGACCTCCTTCGCCACCGCGCTGGACCTGATGGTCGCCGTGAACGAGGAGCGACGTTTCGTCGCCGCGAGCCTCGCTTTCTGCAACGGCGTCGCCACGCGGTTCCAGTCCGACCGGGTCAGCCTGGGCTGGTTTGAGGCGGGATACGTGCGGCTGAAGGCGATGAGCCGCACGGAGAAGTTCAACCGCCAGATGGCGGCGGCGCAAGCCCTCGAGACCGCGATGGACGAGGCGCTCGACCAGGATGAGGAGGTGCTGTGGCCCGCGCCGAAGGATTCCATCCTCATCACCCGGGACCACGAGGCGTTCTCCCAAAGCCAGAGCGTCCCCCATATTCTATCGCTGCCCATTCGAGTGGAGGGCAAGGCCGTCGCGGTCCTGACTTGCGAGCGGGGCGCCAGTCCTTTCACGGCGCTTGAGGCGCAGCAGCTGCGTCTGTGCTGCGACCAGGCCTCGCGTCGCCTGGCGGACCTCAAGCACCACGACCGCTGGTTCGGCGCCCGTTGGGCCGCGGATTTCAAGCGTCAGGCGGCCGATTGGGTGGGGCCCAAGCACACCTGGGCGAAGGTGATTTCAATCCTCGTGGTGGTCGCGCTCGCGGCGCTCTTTCTCGTTCGGATCGAGTTCCGCGCGGAGGGCACATTCGTGTTGCGCAGCGACGAGGGCGCGTTTCTCACCGCGCCCTTCGACGGCTACATCGAGCAGGTGCACGTCCGGCCCGGAGACGCCGTCAAGCCGGGCGCGCCGTTGGTGTCCCTGGCGACGCGCGATCTTGACCTGGAGGAGAGCGCGGCGGCGGCGGATCTCAACCGTTACCAGCGCGAAGCGGAAAAGGCGCGCGCCGGAAAATCCCTGGCTGAGATGCGGATCTCGGAATCGCTGGCCGATCAGGCGAAGGCGCGATTGGATCTCGTCCGACATCGCCTCAACCAGGCCGTCATCCGCGCGCCGTTCAACGCCGTCGTCGTCGAGGGCGACCTTCGCGAGCGGTTGGCCTCCCCGGTGAAGCAAGGCGACGCGCTCATGAAGGTGGCTCGGACCGACCGGCTGTTCGTCGAGGCCGAGGTCAACGAGCGCGACATCCATGAGATCATTGGCCGCGCCACGGGAGAAGTGGCTTTTGTCAGCCAGCCCAGGCTGAAGTTCCCCGTTCGCATCGTCGCGGTGGAGCCGGCGGCGTTTCCACGCAACGAGGGCAACGTGTTCATCGTCCGCTGCGCCTTCGTCAACCCTGTGGAGCCCTGGTGGCGTCCGGGTATGAGCGGCCTGTGCAAGCTGTCCGTCGAGCGCCGGAGCCTGTTCTGGATTCTCACGCACCGGACCGTCGACTTTCTCCGCATGAAACTCTGGTGGTGAACCGCCGCGACGCGCATGTCCTCGAGCTCCTCCATGTTCAGCGAGTCCTGGTATCGGGTGGCGAGCCAGCGTCTTTGCCTTCGTCCGGGCGTTCGCGTTCGGCGGCAGAATTTCCGCGGCGAACGATGGTTCGTGCTCGAAAACCCGTTCACCAACGAGTTCTACCGGATGCGCCCCGCGGCCTACGAGTTCGTGGCTCGGCTGCGCGCCGATCGCTCCGTCGGCGAGGTCTGGCAGGCGTGCCTGGAGCGCTCGCCTGACGAGGCTCCGGGACAGGAGGCCGTGCTGCAAATGCTCTCGCAGCTTTACCTCTTCAACCTGCTCCAGTACGACAACGCCTCCGATGTCGCGGCGCTTTTCAGCCGGCAGAAGAAGCGACAGCAACAGGAGCTGCGATCGCGCCTGCTGAACATCATGTTCATGCGGTTTCCGCTCCTCGACCCCGACCGTTTTCTCGTTCGCACGCTGCCCTATATGGGCCGGCTGATCAGCGCCGCCGGCGCGGCGCTGTGGCTGGTGGTCGTTGGACTCGGGATCAAGACGGTCATGGATCACTTCCCCGCGCTCCGCGAGCAGGGGCAGTCGGTCCTCACCCCCGCGAACCTGCCGCTGCTCTACGTCGGATTGATCCTGATCAAGACGATCCATGAGTTCGGCCACGCGTATTTCTGCCGCAAGTTTGGCGGCGAAGTCCACGCCATGGGCGTCATGCTGATGATCTTCACGCCCGTTCCCTATGTGGACGCGACGTCGAGCTGGAGCTTTCGCGAGCGCTGGAAACGGGTGATGGTGGGCCTGGCGGGGATGATAGTGGAATTGTTCGTGGCCGCGATCGCGTCCTTCGTCTGGGCGCGAACCGCCGCGGGCACGGTTCACAATCTCGCCTACAACATGATGTTCGTCGCCTCGGTGTCCACCGTGGTGTTCAACATCAACCCGCTGCTCCGATTCGACGGCTACTATATCCTCTCCGATCTCGTCGGCATTCCGAACCTGACCCAGCGCGCCGGGCGTCAGCTCCGGTACTACGCGGAGAGATACCTTTTCGGCCTGACTCGCGAGCAAAGCCCCGCGCTCAACCGCCGCGAAGGCGCGTGGCTGTCGGTGTACGGCGTGGTGAGCGGGGTCTATCGCATCTTCGTTTTCGGCGGCATCCTCCTGGCGATTGGAGATCACTTCTTTCTGATCGGGGTGGTGATGGCGGCCGTGTGCTTCATCTCCTGGGTCACCGTGCCGGTGATCCGGTTTTGCCGATACCTCGCGTCCGAGCCCAGGCTCGAGCGCCAACGAACGCGCGCGGTGTCCGTTTCCGCCGGCCTCATCGCGGCCGCCCTCGTTCTCCTTCAGTTCATCCCGTTCCCGAGCCATTTTCGCGCCCCGGGCGTGGTGCAGGCCACGGTGTGGACCGAGATGGTCACCGCCGCGGCGGGGCAGGTCGTCGAGATGGTCGCCGCTCCCGGGAGCCCCGTGAAGATGGGGCAGCCGCTCGTCCGGATGGTGAATCCCGAAATCGATCTCGAGATGAAGCAGGCGGTCGCCGCGGTTCAGGAGGTGGACGCGCGCATCCGTCTCGCCCTTTCCGGCACGGGCGCGGATCTGCGGCCATTGCGGCAACGCCTGATCGCGCTGTCCAACCGCGTGGAGAAACTGCGATACGACCAGTCGAGCCTGGTGCTGACGTCGCGTCAGGACGGGCTTTGGGTCGCGCCGGAGCTGAAGGACGCCGTGCGTCGATGGGTCCCCAAAGGGACGCGTCTGGGGATTCTGGTGAACCCCGCGGCCTTCCGCTTCACGGCCACCGTGCCTCAGGAGGACGTCGACGCCCTCTTCGCGCGTCATATCAATGGGGCCGAGGTGCGCCTGAGCGGCCAGGCCGCGGCCGCCTTGAAGATCACGAGCTGGCAGACGATTCCGGGAGCGCAGCGAACCTTGCCCTCGCCCGCGTTGGGTTGGCGCGGAGGCGGCGACGTGCCGGTCGCCCCCGACGACCCTCACGGCCAGAAGGCGGCCGAGCCGTTCTTTGAAGTGCGCGCCGAGTTCGCTCCCACGGACGCGGTGGCGATGCTTCACGGACGATCGGGCAGGATTCGCTTCGACCTGGACTCCGAGCCCTTGCTGCCGCGCGCCGTTCGCAGGCTGCGCCAGCTCCTTCAAAAGCGTTATCAGCTGTAATCGAGCCATGACGGGGTTGGATTATCATCGTCTCACGCATCGCTCCCCCGAGCCGCCTCTGAAGGGGTTGGACGCCGCGGTGAATCGATGCATCGGAGGATACAGGCGTCGCGGCGCCGTGTTTCGAGAGCTGTGGAACCAGGCGCGGGAGGTGGACGCCTTGGCCGGGGAGTACGCCGATCTTTCTGATCACGACCTGCAGCGGAAGCTTCTCGGATTCCGCGCGCACACCCGCCGGGAAGGACGCCCTGGCGCGGTGCTTGTCCCGGCTCTCGCCGCGATTCGGGAGGCGGCTCAACGGCAGGTCGGGCTGCGGGCTTTCGTCGTGCAGATCATGGGAGCGCTGGCGCTGGAGAAGGGATTTCTCGCCGAGATGGCGACGGGCGAGGGAAAGACGCTGACCGCCGGCCTCGCGGGGGTGCTTGCCGGATGGACCCACCGCCCCTGCCACCTCGTCACCGTCAACGACTACCTGGTCAAACGCGATTCCACCTGGCTGCAGCCGCTGTATCGATTCTGCGGCGTGCGGGTGGGCTGCGTCACCGCGGACATGGACGCCGATCTGCGGCGCAAAGGCTATGGCGCGGACATCACCTACACGACGAGCAAGGAATTGCTCGCGGATTTCCTGCGGGACCAGATCCGCCTCCAGGCGGTTCCGCATCCGACACGGCGACTCATTCGTCAGCTTCTCTCGCCTCAAGCCTTCGCCCGCGACGGCTTGGTGCAGCGCGGCATTTACACGGCGATCGTCGACGAGGCGGACAGCGTCCTGATCGACGAGGCCGTGACGCCGCTGATCATCTCCTCCACGCGCCCCAACCCGATGCTTCACGAGGCCGCGCGCACGGCCCACGAGCTCGCCGCGGAGTTGTCGTGCGACCAGCATTACCAGCGCAATCTCCGATACAAGGAAGTCGAGTTGACGGAGGCGGGCCTCGCGATAATCGAGGAGCGATGTTCCACCCTTCCCGGCGTATGGCGCGGCCAGGATCGTCGCGCGGAGCTGATTCGACAGGCCTTGGTGGCTCGTGAGTATTTCATTCGCGACAAGCAATACATCGTCGTGGACGGCAAGGTGGTGATTGTGGACGAGTTCACGGGCCGACCGATGCCGCAGCGCACCTGGCGCGAGGGGTTGCATCAGGCGATTGAGGCGAAGGAAGGCGTCAAGTTCTCGGATCCATCGGAGACCGTCGCGAGGATGAGCTTCCAGCGGTTCTTCCGATGCTTTCAGCGGTTGTCCGGGATGACGGGCACCGCGTTCGAGGCGGCGGATGAGTTCTGGCACATCTACTCCCTGCCGGTCATTCGCATTCCGCCCAACAAGCCCTGCGTTCGCGTGAACCTGCCGGATCGATGGTTCCTGGCGTCGGAGGGCAAGTGGGCGGCGGTCGTGGAGGAAGTGGAGCGGTTGCATCGCGAGGGACGACCCGTGCTGGTCGGCACTCGCAATGTCGCCAATAGCGAACTGATCGCGCGGATGCTGAAGGAAAAACGCATCGAGTGCCAGGTGTTGAACGCGCACCGGCTGGAGGCGGAGGCGCAGATCGTGACGCTGGCGGGCGAGCCGGGGCGGATCACCATCGCCACCAATATGGCGGGCCGCGGCACGGATATCCGGCTCGGCGACGGCGTCGCGGAGGACGGCGGGCTGCGTGTGATCGCGACCGAGCGCCACGAGTCGGGCCGCGTGGATCGCCAGCTGTTCGGGCGCAGCGGGCGGCAGGGCGATCCGGGAACGGCGCAGGCGTTTCTGAGCGTCGAGGACGAGCTGTTTCGCCGACACCTGCCGACGACCCTCCAGCGCGCGCTTCAGGCGTCGGTGCGGAATCCGGTCGCGCTCTCGCCGCTGGCCCGTCGCGCCATCCTGAAATGGGCGCAACGCAAATCGGAGAGGCAGGCTTGGAAACAGCGACTGGCCGTTCTCCGAGCCGACGAATGGCTCACCGAAAGCCTTTCCTTCGCGGGACAGTGAAAGCCCTGAACCCAACAACGCCGCGCTGGGCGCTCGCCATCTGCCTGTGGCTGGCGGCGTCAGGGTTCGCGTCCGCGGCGGCGCAGGCGGAGCTGGGGACAGCCGCCGCCCCGTGGACCATCCGGGAATGGATCCAAGGCGGTCCGGTGAGCTGGGGCGGGGCTCAGGACACGAACATCTACGTGATCGAGTTCTGGGCGACATGGTGCGGGCCCTGCCTTCAATCGATCCCCCATCTCACCCGATTGCGGCGGAAGTATCAGGATCGCGGCGTGGTGTTCGTTGGGGTGAGCCGCGAGGAGCCCGAGGCGGTGAGGCCCTATGTGCGGAGGATGGGGACGAATATGACCTACGCCGTGGCGCTCGACTCGAAGGACGCCACGACGCGGGCGTATCTCGGGGCTTTCGGGGAATCGGCCATTCCGCGCGCGTTTGTGATCGGCAGGGATCGACGGATCCTGTGGACGGGGCATCCGCTCGCCGGGTTGGATGAGATCATTCAGGACATCCTGGAGGGTCGCTACACTTTGGAGCGCGCGAAGGCGGGATCGGAGTTTTTGCGCGATGCGCAACGCTATCTTCTGATCTCTTCGACCGTCGGCAGCACGCCGGAGACCTTGCGGGTCGGCAAGCGGATCGTGGAGGAGGCGAAGGACCAGCCGCACCTGTTGCTTCAGTTCGCCCAGGTGATCCTGTTCGACAATCGGATCAAGGGCCGCGATCTGAAGCTCGCGCTGGACGCGGCGAACCAGGCGGTTGCCGCGACGAAGCGACAAGACCTGGGCGCGCTGCAGATCTACGCCCACGCCCTATCGATGAGCTCGCGTCGAGAGGAGGCGATCGCCGTGGTCCAAGAGGCCATCGGCCGCGCGACCCAGCCCGCGGAGAAGCAGGCCCTCGAATCCGATCTCGCCGCCTTTCGCAAAAGTCCCCTTGGCACGAGGTGATTCAGGAACTAGGGCCTCTTTGCCGTTGGATAGATTTCCGAGGTCGGAAGCGTTTCGAGTTTGCGGGCAATGGGACGAAAGCCGCCCCTGGGACTGAAGACGAGAAGCCGCCCTGGAAGTTGGAGCTCCTTCGAAAGGCGGCGGACGAGCGCTTTCTCGCCCTCCGTGTTCACCAGCTGATACCAACGCTTGCGCGCCGTGACGGACAGGACGAACAGCTTTTGATCGGGGAAGTGACGGAGGGATTTGCGTCCCAGCCGCGCATGCGCCAGCTCGGGAATGGCGGACAACATTTTGAGAAGCGCGGTCAGCTCCTCCTCCGTTAATCCGTGGGCCACGAAATCGTCCGCTCCCGAGACGCTGCCGCGTTCGAGGTGCGACGCCCGCACCGCTGCTTCATGGAAATCGAGCCTCGCTTCCGTGGCGCGGAGTCGTTCGCCCTGTCCGGTGCTTCGGAAGTGATGGAGCAAGGCTTCGCATCCCGACGGAACGAGCTCTTCGTCCTCAGCCATCGACTTCTCAATCCAATCGACTCCTTCGACATCTCCGCGGTCCAGCAGAAGCCGGCCCAGCAAAAGGTTCGCGCGGGCATGACGCGGTTGAACGCTCAACATTTCCCGAACGAGGGGTTCACACGCGACGGGTCCTTCGATCTGGAGCTTCAGCGTGGCCTTGTCCCAGAGGGCGTCCACGTCCGTGTTCGACGGCGCGGCGGCGAGCGCGGAAAGGTGATGCTGCAACAAAGCGGCCTTGGCATGGCGCTCTTTCCAGTTCGCGCGCGCGTTCTTGTTCCAAAGCGCCTCGATATCTTTGCGGACCGCTTCGAGCGCCGATCCCAGGAGCGCGACCGCTCCCGAAGGGCCGTTCCGCGGCGAGTCGCTCCCGGCGAGTCGCGAGCGTGGATCCAGGGCGTTCAGGGCGTCCAGGCGCTCTTTCAGGCAGGGGTGAGTGTCGGAGTTGGTCGTGAGTTCACGAAAACTGTCCGCATCGAGTCGTTCCGCCTCAGCGCCGCCCCTCAGGGCGAGGATCGAGTCGCGCATCCGCGGAAAAACGCCGTCGGGCGGCTCCGAGAGGGTTGCCGTGAGGATCCAGAGATCGGGCCAGAACTTCTTTTCGAGATAGCGACCCTGGCGGTTCAAGAGGATCAGGGCGCTCCGCAGGGCGGGACCGCTTGTGATGGACGCCGCCAGGGCGTCCGCCTCGTATTCGTTGGCGCGAGACAGCGCGAACGCGTGCGCGTTGAAACGGGGCCAGAACCAACGGATGAACTGGATCTGCAGCGCGCGCGGGGAGAGCTCATCGGGCCGAGGGGCTTGCAAGCGCTGAAAAATCTGCTCCCAAACGCGGCGCAGACGATAGACCCAATGGCTGAAGCGCGCATGGCTGCGCGACAAGTGGGCGAATTCATGGGCGATGACGGCGCAAAACTCCTCCTCCGACAAGGTCTCCATCAGCGGCAGGCCCAGGAGCAGATAGTTTCGCCACCACCCGAAGATCCCCCACCGCGGAGTCTGCACGACGGCGGCGTTATAGTCAGGCACGAGAAGCACTTTGTGAAACGCGGTCGACTTCAATCGATCCCGCAGGTCCCGCAATCTTTGGTGAAGGATGGGCGCCTCTTCAGGCGAGACAGCGCGACCTTCAGGGGGCGCGAGCTGAATCCAGAGTGTTCGAACAACGCCTGCCCCGCCCGCGATCAGAACCAATCCCCCCAGCACGCAGAAGAGGATGCCCTCAGGCGCCGCCCGGATTCCCAAGAAGAAAAAGAATCCGGAGAGGACCAGCACGACCATCGCTGTGGACGCAAACCATCCGTAGCCAATCAGGGCCCACAGCGCCGCGCGGCGAGCGAGGGCTTCAGGACGTCCAGCATAGCGAGTTTCGATCGCGCGAACCAGCTGATCAAACTGTTCGCGGGTCATCGATGCTTCATCGGAGGACCTCACGGGGGCGAAAGCTTGTTGTGAGCCCTTTCCAGCAGATGACGCGGATAGCCCGCCTCCCGGTTGAATTTGCGGGCCATCGCGATGTACTCGGCTGCTTTGGCTGGGTACTGCATCGCCAGCCCGGTGAACAGGATCGCCTTCACCGACGGCTGACTCGTCACCTCGGCGATGTCTTCCATGCGCGGCGGCTCGGAGCTTTCGAGCAGGCGAGCCATGAGCTTGCCGTTGACGTCTTCCGCGCCCAGCCCCTCCTTGGCTTGTCGCCAGTGCGACTGTGATCGTTGGATGTCTCCCTGCATGCGCCAGGCGATGCTCATGATGAGGTGACGGTAGGGATCCGCGTCCCTTTCGGGGGCGTCGGCGTGCAGTTTGTCCGCTTCCTCCAGACGGCCTTGCTCGACCAGCGCTTGAGTCAGAAAGTTGAGTCCCGCGGCGGACTTGTCCAAACGCGCCTCCTTTTCCATCTCGGCGTATTTCTCCAGGGCGTAGAACAGGGAGCAACGGCTGACCATGGTGACGGTTGCCGCGCCTTCGCGGTGAGTCCTTCGCATGGCCTGCGCGTAATCGGACTCAACGGTCTCCGCTTCACCGGCCTGGCCCTTCGCGACCAATGCGTTGATCAGGTGCACAACGGAGGCCAGGTTGCCTGGGGATCCTCCGATCCTTTTGCGCTCCTCCACAATCAAACGGTCGTAGTCGCCGACCGCGTAACGGGCTGTTCCCAGCAACGCGGAGAACATTTCATCGTCGGGGCTCGCTTCGAAGGCCAGCTGGAAGGAGTTCAACGCCTCCCTCCAATCCCCCGAGATCATGTCCTCGTATCCCAGCGCGAAATGCGGATACGGATTGTTGGGGTCCGCCTGCTTGGCGCGTTCGAACCACTGCCGGGACTCGGAGCGGGTGTTGCTGGTTCGTCCACGCAGGTAGAGGAGCGACGCGTTACTGGGCTCGGCTTGGAGCAGAGTCGTGTAGCGATCCACCAGCTCCGGCGCGGGAGGGCGAAGGGAAAAGAGCTGCTGGTACGCGCGATGCCATTCTATCCGCACCGGGAGAACGCCGAGCCCGGCCTCAAGATAGGATCTGGCCTGATCGACGCTGTGGCTGGCGGCCGCGGTGACGACGTATTGTTGCAGCAATCCTCGGTCGGCTGGTTTCCGCTCAAGCCCCCACTCCGCGAGTCGCAACCCCTCGGCGGCGCGTCGAGATTCGGCGAGATGCCGGACGATGGCCGCGATCGGTTGAGTCAATATCTCGACGCGCGTGAGCACCCGCGTCTCGCCCGACCGCATCGATAGAGAGGCAGGCAGGGGCACGAAAGGATGCGTGACATGCTCGATGTGAATGAACGGTTTTCCATAAAAGAATCGCGAGGTTGGAGGCGATGGATTTCGACGGTAAGTGGCCGCCTCCACCATCAGGATGGCGGCATCCCCCGCGTTCAAGGCCCAAAAGGAATCGCTGCCCCATCGGCTGAAATAGTCGTCGCGCAATTCGAAGTCGAACTCCTGACGAACCGGCGTCTTGACCACGGCGCGGTATTTCCCCTCCGACAGCGCTATCGAGGCGCGCGGCGTCCGCAGGCTGAACCCGCCGACGCCGACGATCTCGATCTCCACGGGCTGGTTGAGGCCGTTGATGAGATGGAGCGTGCGGTGGCGTCGGATGTGCTCATTGGAAATCGCGAGGCCCAAGACCACGCAGGCGGCGAGAGCCGCCGCGATCAAGGCGCCCCGCTTGGTGATCACGACGCCTGGGTTCCCTGGCGATGGGGTCCTCAGGGTCATCCAATTCCTCCATGAGAACTTGCGCTTGGGCAGTATGGATTCCGGACGTTTGAGCGCCTTCTCAGACTGGGCGACCTTCTTCCGAAAGCCCTTGTGGTTTGCGACGGCAGGGAGCGCGTCGAGGATCCGCTTATAAAGCTCGAGAGCCTCGGCGTGGCGGTCGGCTTTTTGGAAAGCGTCGGCGAGAAGCTCCAGCGGCTCGAGAGAATGCAGTTGAGCCGCTCCCGGGTTTTCGAGGAAATCGAGCAACGCGCGGGCCTCCTCCAGCTTGCCCTCCTGAATCCGGCCCAACGCGATTCCCGCGCGGGCTTCTGGGAGATCGGGACGCAATTCATGGGCTCGAAAAAAGTGCGGCATGGCCTCGGCGGTCTTGCCCAGTCTGCTGAGGATGACGCCGAGATAGGCGTTGAACTTCGCGCTGTCGGCAAATTGAGTTTGGACGGACGCGCGAAACTCGGCGGCTTCCGCCAACTCCTGATAGTCGATCAGCGTCTGATGCAGCTCGATGGCCGTCTCGACGCTGGGCTGCGCCCGAAACTTCTCACGGCATCCGGAGACGCCCAACTGCTTCGCGGTTTCCCATTTGTCGAGTTCCAGAACGAAATGCCGGCGGCACGCTGAGCAATCATCGATGATTCGCTTGCGTCCAAGCGGGATGATGGGGATGAAAATAATGACAAACCAAAGCCGGGTATCGTAGGAGGTGAGTTTCGCTTGAGCTCCACAAGCCCGACAGGCGCCCACTCTCTGCTCCGCGTTCTTCTTCCCGTAGTAATGGGTGCCAATTCCGTTGTAGGTGATAGGCATAATCAGTTCGTTCCAGGCCGGGTGAGCGCTCGTTCCTTCGGATGCGGCGCTTGCTCGGTCCAGTCTGAACCATGGCCCCTCCGCCTGATGGACAGGGCGCGAGGAAAGCAAAGCGGGTGAGAGTCCTGGCGATTATTCTTCATAGCGCAATCTGAGTCCTGCCCCTTTGTTTCACGGGCATGGAAGCAGCGCGCGGGCCGCGTTCGAGTGCCGCAATGCGAAGGGCAGGAGCGGAGACTTCCTGAGAATTTGGCTGTTTGTCGATTCTTCGTTGAAGGTTCGTCCATCCAGAAGTTTGTCTTGGAGGGCATCCGGCGGGGATGCCTGCCGCTCGCGAAACGATCGCGTCGCCATGCCGGCTGGAGCCGCGTGATCGGCGAAGCGCCTCTCCTTTGTGCTTGGCCTCTCGGGCTCTGATTCTCATCCTCCAGCCCCAACATTTATGAGCTCTCATCGAACGCGCGCTGTTTCCAGGCCTCCCTCGGCGTCGGACCTGGTGTCTTTTCACTTCAAGGGCGAAAAGGGGCCTGCGGGTGTTCCGGAATCGGAGTTCAACGGTGGTCGCAACGCCGTTTGCCTCCTTCGAGAAGGATTCCGTCGAACGCTCCATGTGGGACTTGGGTCTCGCGGACGGTTCGGATCGGATGTCTTGCGCCAGGCCGCGGGGGTTGCGGCCCGGACTCTCCTGCGCATCGGGCGCGAACGCCTCGCGTTCGACGCGCGTTCCTTCGCCTCGGACGCCCAGGCCGTGGTTGAAGGCGCGTGGCTCGCATCGTACAAGTTCGAGGATTTCAAGGCCGCCAGCGCGCGCAGACAACACGCTCTCAAGTCGGTCGAGGTTTGGGTGGGATCGCGGGATCTACGAACCGCCGCCGATGGCGCGCGCGTCGGCGCCGAGATGGCCGAGGCGACCAATCTCACCCGACAAGTCGGGAACCAGCCTCCGAACGTGATGTCTCCTGCGCGGCTCGCTGACGAGGCTCGGAGGCTCGCCAGGCAGCTGAAGCTTCGGTGCCGAGTCTGGGATGAGCGCGCGCTTCGACGCGAGGGGTTCGGCGGGATCTGCGCCGTTGGCCAGGGCTCCGCCAATCCGCCTCGCCTCATCCTCCTCGACATGCCCGCCCCCAACCGGAACGCGCCCACGGTCGTTGTCGTGGGCAAGGCAATCACCTTCGACACCGGCGGCATCTCCATCAAGCCCGCGGACCGGATGGAGGAGATGAAGTGGGATAAAATGGGCGGATGCGCGGTGCTCGGGATCATGCAGGCGGCGCGGCGACTGAAGATCCCCGTTCGTCTCATCGGCCTCATTCCGAGCGCGGAGAATATGCCCAGCGCGTCCGCGTATCGGCCCAGCGATCTCGTGCGCACCTGGGATGGGAAGGTCATCGAGGTGCTCAACACCGACGCCGAGGGCCGTGTGGTGTTGGCCGATGCGCTCGCGTATGGACGCGAGACCTTCAAGCCCGACCTCATGATCGATTTGGCGACGCTCACGGGCGCGTGCGTGGTGGCCCTGGGCTCCAAACGCGCGGGCCTGTTCACACAGGATGAAGGCCTGCGCGGCGGACTGATCGCGGTCGGCGAGTCGACGGGCGATCGCGTGTGGCCGTTGCCGATGGGCGAGGAGTATGACGAGCAGATCCGCAGCGACGCGGGATTGGTGAAGAACACCGGCGGGAGGGAAGGCGGAGCATGCACCGCCGCGAGCTTCCTAGAACATTGGGCGGGGGACGCGCGATGGGCGCACATCGACATCGCCGGGCCCGCCATGGGCGGCAAGGACGCGCCTCACCTCGAGAAAGGGGCGACGGGGTTCGGCGTTCGTCTCGTCGCCGAGTTTTTGCGCCGACACGCCGCGGGGCTGCCGCGACGGCAAAAGACGCCGGCCGGCGCGAAGCGGCGGAAGGCGGCGTGAGAATCAGTCCGGAAAGAACGGGCTCGTCATCGCTCGCATGTCTTCGCAACATCCCAGCCCATGAGCGACAGAATGGGCGCGCCCAGCCCGGGAAGATTCATCACCTTCGAAGGCACTGAAGGCGGCGGCAAGAGCACACAGATACAGATTCTCGCGGAGCGACTGAAGTCGGAAGGACGCGTCGCGCGCTGCGTGCGCGAACCGGGCGGCACGGCCCTTGGGGAGGAGGTCCGCTCGATTCTCAAGCACGGCTTCCACGGGCATCCGATGACCGCGGAGTCGGAGCTGATGTTGATGAACGCCTGCCGCGCGCAACTCGTGCGCGAGGTGATCCGCCCCGCGATCGCCGCGGGCGAGATCGTGCTGTGCGACCGCTTCGCCGACTCCACGGTCGCGTATCAGGGATTCGGAAGGGAGATGGGATGGGAGAGGGTGCGTCCCGTGATCGATCTCGCGGTCGGGGCCACATGGCCCCACAGAACGATCCTCCTTTCGGTGCCCGTCGAGGTGAGCGAGGCGCGGCGAGCGTCGCGCGGATCGGACGCGTCGGGGCGTCGCGATCGGTTTGAGGAGGAGGATCGGGCCTTCTTCCATCGAGTGGAAGCCGGCTTCCGCGCCGTCGCGGACGCCGACCCCCATCGCGTCCGCGTGATCAACGCGACCCGCGAAGTGGAGGCGGTCGCCGTCGAGGTTTGGAGCCATGTTCGGGATCTCTTCTAGCCGCAGGCGCCGGCTCTTGGGCTGAATCGGGCGGGCCGGTGTATAGGGACCCCTGTTGAGGCCTTCCTCAGCGCGAAGAATTCTCGAGCCGGGATCTGAGCGCCTCCGAGCGGATCACGCCCGGGAGGATCGAGCGCCAGGCGCCTGAGCCTCGTTTTCGAGGATCCGGCGCGTCCACCGTGCGACGAAGGCGGCCGACGGTGTGTCGCCATGGACGCAGAGCGTTTGCGCGTGGACGCAGAGGACGCGGCCTGACAAGGACTGGACGCGGGATCGCTGGCAGAGGTCCCGGACGCGTTCCTGAATCGCGGACCGGTTTTCGAGCAGCGCGCCGGGCTGTGCTCGAGGGACCAGGCGTCCGTCGTCCAGATAACCCCGATCCACGAACGCCTCGCCCCAGGCCTCGATCCGCATCTTCTTCGCCAGGCGGATCACGCGGCCGCCGGCGAACGCGTAGGACTTGATCCCGGGCCAGCGGGTTTGGAGACAGTCGAGATAGACGCGCGCCAGCACGGCGGAACCCTCAACGGCATGATAGAGGCCTCCATGCAGCTTGACATGGTGGAGCGACGCTCCTTCTTCCGCGGCGATGCGGCCAAGCGTTGACACTTGTTCAACCAGCAGCCGCTCGAGCTCCTTGGGGCCGATCTGAACGGGTCGACGTCCCATGGACGCGCGATCTCTCGAACCCGGATGAGCGCCGAGACGAACGCCATTTTCTCGGGCCAGCGCGGCGCAGCGTCTCATCGATCGCTCATCGCCCGCATGTCCTCCGCACGCGACGTTCGCGGACGTGATCCACCGCATCAACGCTCGAGTCCTGATCGGAGATTCGCCCTCTCCCAAATCGCAATTGAGATCCCAGTTCATGCCGTCCCCTGGAACCTCACAGTTTGGCCGGATCGACACTGCGTCAGCCATGGAAGATCGGCCTGGTCGACCAACGCCAGACGCGGGTAGCCTCCGACCGTGGGGCCGTCGTTGAGGGTGACGATCGGGCGTCCGTCCTCGGGAACTTGCACCGTGCCTATCAGAACGGGCTCGCTGAGGCCGGGCTTGGGCGTCGATGGAAGCGGTTTCCCTTCGAGCCGGTAGCCGGAGCGATCGGAGCGAGAGCTGATGGTCCATGGTTGATGGAGGAATGCGGACCGGGCGGTCGATGGGAACGCGTCCCAGTCCGGCCCCGGCCACACCCGCAACGGAGGCGGATTCCGATAGTCTCGTTGCTCTTTCGACGGCGCCATCCTTCCGGCGACGCCTTGGGGCAGCGAGAAGCGGGAGTCCGCGGCGGCGCGGATCACGGCGCCGCGCCGCAACGACCGCCCCAATCGAACGCGCGGCGATGTCGCGACGCTCCCCAACACCGGTTCATCGACGAATCCCCCCTCGATGGCGATATACGTCCACACCCCGCTCTGGCTGGCGCCGAATGTGATCATGTCGTCGGCGTCCATCCGCACCACGCGCCACAACGGCACGTTCGCGTTCGCTCTGGCGCCGGTGACCGCGGCCCACACCGGCCGCAGCGCCGCGATCTTCGCGCCCTGGAGGAGGAGTTCCAGTACGGGCGAGTCGGGCGGATTTCCCAGCAGTTGGTTCGCCCATCCGGCGGCGTGGGGATCCATCGGGCCGCCGCGCGGGACCCCGAAGCGGCTCAATCCCGGACGGCCCAGGTCTTGCAGGTGGGCCCCCATTCCAGGGTCCACCACGTAGCACACGTCGTTGGGATTGGCGGACGTTTTCATTGCGGGACGAAACGGACGCGGTCGCCAGACTTCAACAGAAACGCGTTGCGCGGATCGCGCGACGCCTCCGCTCGATCCGGGTCGAACAGCCGCAGTGAAGTTCGCCCAATCAGGTTCCACCCGCCGGCCGTTTCCAGTGGATAGACGCCCGTGTGTTCGCCTCCGATGCCGACGGATCCCGCGGGCACACGAGGGCGCGGCGTGGCCAATCGGGGAGTGTGGAGCCGCGGGTCGAGGTCGCCGAGATACGCGAATCCAGGGGCGAAGCCCAAGGTGTAGACACGATAGATCGCGCCGCTGTGCGCTTCGATGGTCTGCTGCACGCTCAGCTTCGCTCGTTCCGCCACGCGCTCGAGGTCGGGGCCGTCATAGCGAACCGGGACGAGGCGCGTCTCGGGCGGAGGCAGGCTGGCCGACGTCGCCGACTTCAATCGCGCGATCCATTCGAGCGCGTGTCGCCTGGGATCGGGAACCAGCGCCGGACTGAAGAGGATCAGGATGGATGTGAAGCCCGGAACGAAATCCACAACGCCTGGAGCGGGGTTTGTTTCAAGGTCGCGGACAATGGCGCGCCCTTTGAGGAAGGCCGCTTCAGAGGGGCGTTCCGCAAAGTGGAACAGCAGGGCGTTTGGTCCGTAGGACAGCCATCGCATCGACGAGAGATATACCGCGCCAGCAATCGGGAGTCGAGGGGTGGCGTGATGGGGAGGCGCCCACACAATGAACGCGAAGCTCCCACAACACCGACGAATCGAGCGCTTCTTCCCCATTTGCGGACGTTGGCCTGACGGTCTCACCTCGCTGGCCCTGTCTGGGCGGCTGTTACCGAGCGGCCGCCTGCGAGGGGGAGCGCGGAATAATCTTGAGCGTCACCGGCGCCGAGCACGGACGATCCGCCTGGTTCGCCATCGCGAAGAACGGGCGCTCCATCGGCTGCACCCACTTCGCCGCGCTGAGGAAAAGCTCCCTCTCGTTCTCTCCCTTCAGAAACGTGATTCCATTGAGGCCCAGGTTGTCGACGATGACGCCATGAGGAAGGTTGTTCACTTCAAAGGTGATCACGTCGTCGTGTCCATGGCGTTCAACGCGCAGCTTTGCCGACACGGTCTGCCCGGGTTGGATAACGATTCTTGAGGGCTGGTTGCTGGATCCAGGCGTTAACCCCACGGGCTCCAGAAAGACCAGGAGCTTCGGGGGCGTCTCGCTGCGCTGAATCTTCCCGAACGGGTTCACGGCGCTGATCAGCAGGCGTCCGTCGATGTCCGCCTCGGCGGTGACTTGCGTTCGATTCTCCGTTTCCGCTTTCGGCTGAGGGGCGTCCTTCGTTGCGGTGATCACTCCGATCGCGCTGTCGTGGCCCGCCTCAACGACCAGCGGCGAGGAAACTGAAAAACCGTCGGGCAAGCCCGACACGTTCACACGAATGGGTCCCTCGAAGCCATCCACCCGTTCAGCCTTGAGCGTGAACATCCGCCCGATCCCCGGCGGCACAGCGGGGTTCGTTCCGTCCAGCGTCACCTGGAAGTCTGGATGCGGCGGGCGCACTAGCAGCCGGTAGCTGAAGCGCTCGCCGCCGCGACCTAAGGCCTCGGAGATCCGGACCACGTATCGCCCGTCGGCGGGCGCCGTGAAGAACAGCCGGGAGTCGGTCCCCAGCGCGCGGTCGCCGTCGTCGTCGTTCGCGTAGCTCAGGAGAAAGGTGGGAAGTCCGTTGTTGGCGGGGGTCGCGTTCGGAGGGTGCTCCGTGACGATGAACCCCGCTTCGTCGAGGGCGTGGCCGGTGGACGTCGTGTCCAGATAGGCGCGCCGCTTGCCATGGCGGGTATACATCACCATGTCGGAGTCGGGACCTTGCGGCATTCTGAAGAACTTCATGACGTCGCCGCCGAGATACAGGAGCTCGTTCAGTTCCATCTCCTCATAGTGATCGAGCCGCATGCCGGAGCCGATCGCGTCCACCGACCGGAAGTTGATGGCCGTGTTTCTTCGCGCCTGGAGCAAAGCCCTGGGAACCGGTCTTCCGTCCGGGAACAGAACTTCCAGCTTGGTGTCCGCGGGCGAGCCCTGCTGCGCGGCATAAGTCTCAATGATCAGAATCTCCCCCGCCTTCGCGTGGAATCCGAAGTGGTCGACGTCGGACGCGGAGTCGGTTCGCCACAGCCTCCCGATGGCTTCGCCGGGAACCGGAACATCCAGGGCCTGGCCCGGAGCGTCGTTAGGCTCCGATTCCAGGACGCCGCTCCGCTCGATCGCGACAAGCTGGGGCGCGCTGCGAAAGCGGCATCGCTCCGGATCCAACGGCACATCGATTCGACCAGGCTCCGAGGCCTTGACCATGCTGGCGGCGTCGGCGGGAAGATTGTATCCGATCCATGCGACGGACCTGGCCTCGCCCACGGGAATGCTCGGTGGGAAGGCGCCTACTACAAAGGGGAACGCGCCCAAGCTCATCCGAAAGAAGTGATCGGCGGAGCCCGCCAGCGTTTCGTCCTGAACCTCCACGCGGTGCGGGCCCGAACTTGAAACTCGATACACGATCAGGGGATCTCCTGGCTCGAGCGGAGCGCCCGTCGCCACGAGAAGACCGTCCGGCCCGAACAGCTCCATCCTGGCGTTCAGGCGGGAGCTGGCGCTCTTTGCGGCCAAGTCCAGCACGAGAAGCTCTCCCGCGCGCGCCTCAAAGACGAATCGACGCTTGTCGCCCGGTTTCCGCAACGTCGCCCACCAGGCAACGGGCAGTTGCGCGGGCTTCCCATCCGATCCGGGCGAGGCCTCGTCGTCGAAGCGCTGCTCGATGTCGTCCACCCAAAGCTCCACAGCCTTGCTCGCGCCGCCCGGGCCCGCCGCTGTCAGAGTGTAGGTCCCTCGTCGCATGTCGGCGGCGGGAGCAACCTCCAGCGTTCGCTCGGAGTCCGAGCCGCTGTCGCGCCACCGCGCCTTGAGGCGGGGGTCGCCGCTTCTCAATTCCGCGGCGGCGAGGTTTTTCCCCTGCGCTTTCAGTGTCGAAGCAACGCCTCGCCTCACGCCTTGCGGCGACAGCCTCAGCAGTTCAGGTGGGGTGACGGCCTGGCTGGGAGGCTGCGTCAATTTGTAATGCTCCGTGGATCCATCGAGCCTCCCGACGGCGAGGAACGCGTCGTCTCCGGACTTGAAGAACGCAAGGCCCGGGGCCAGGTCGGGCTGGGACGGGAACGCGGCCTTCTCCTGGAGCGAGGCGGCGTCCCAGATCTTGACCGTGCGATCCTCCGCGGACGACGCCAGGCTGCGTCCGTCAAGGGAGATCACGAGTCGCAGGATCGAGCCTTCGTGCGCGAAGCGGGATTCGAGCAGGGGGTTCGTGGTTTCCTGCGCGGTGGCGCTGACGGACCAGACGCGAATTCGGTTGTCGACGCCCGCGGCGAACAATCGCGCGCCGTCGCGGCTCCAGGCGAGCGTGTAGACGTCCTTGGTCGACTGGGAGAGGGTGTCCAGCCTCCTGCCCGTCGCCACCTCCCACAGCTTCACCGTGCGATCGCCGCTGGCGCTTGCGAGCACTTTGCCGTCGGGACGAAACGCGAGGTCGAAGACCGCCCCGTTGTGCCCGTGAAGCGAGCGGATCAGGGAGCCGTCCGAGAGACTCCAAACCATGATCTCCTGGTCATAGCTTCCTGTCGCGACGAGCTTGCCGTCGGGCGAGATGTCCACGGAGTAGATCGCGTCGCGGTGCGCGTCGATCTTTCGGATCAGCGAGCCGTCCGACGACTTCCATACGAAGAGCTCGCCCGCCAGGCCGGGCTGTCCGGCGACGGACGCCAGGATCTGCCCGTCCTTCGAGAACGCGACGCCATTGACGTTCCCGCGGTGCCCTCGGAGCGAGCGAAGCGTTTCGCGAGTCGCGGTCGAACGCAGTTCCACTTCGGCGTAGCGAGCGACGGCCAGCGTGGCGTTGGAGGCGGAGAGCGCGAGGGACTGGATCGCGTTGCGCGCCGGCGACTGCGGCGGAACGTTCGGGACAACGAGCTCGCGCGGCTTGCCGCTCAGCGTGGATGGCGCGCCGGCGGCGATCCACTCCTTGAGCGTCGCAATCTCCGAGGCGTCGAGCTTCGCGCGCTTTCCCGGGGGCATGATCTTCTTCTTGCCCTCCTTTTCCCAACGGCCTTCCACCGCGAGGATCAGCAGGCTCTCCGAGCTCTTGCCGGGGACGATCGCGGGTCCGCTCTCGCCTCCCTTCAGCAGCCCCGCGTGGGATTCCATAACCAAGCCGCCTTCGGGGTCCTTCGCGCCATGGCACTCCAGGCAATGCTTGGCGAGGAGGGCGTCCGTGGCGTCGTATGTGATGGACGCGGCGGATCCAACGCACGGAGCCGCGAGGCGACCCGCAACAGCCGCGAGAGTCGCGAGAGTCGTGAGGCGTCGTCGGCCGCTGGTCATGGGGATCGTCATGGTCAGTGGTTGAACAGGAATTCCCTGCTGCTGAGCAGCGCCCAATAGATGTCCTCGACCCGTGCGCGGCGTTCCGCTGGCGCGGCGGACTCAAGGCTCTCCACCATTCGCTGACGCTCCGTTTCCGAGGGCATCCGGCTGAGGGCGCTGAGGTAGGCCTCCTCAACGATCCGCCCCGCCGGCGCGGCGTCGCGGGCGATCCGCGAGGCGACGCTCTTCTCCGACGCCAGCTTCTTGTTGATCGCGTCGCCGTTCGCCAGATGCAGCGCCTGGGCCATGCTCGGCTCCGAGCTGCGCTCGCATTCGCAGGTTTTCTCCCTCTCAGGCCTGCCGAAGGTCTTCAGGAAATACGAGAACACGCGGGTGTCGGGAAGCTGAAGGGCTCGCAGGCCCGGTGGATACTTCTGTCCGAGCCCAGCGTTGGCGTTGCGGAGGTCTATTTGGAAGTCGGTGGGGACATCGGTGACCTGGGAGAACGCGTCGAGCATCACCTCGCCGTTCAGGCGACGCGGATAGTAACGCGAGTAGAATCGGTTTTCCCCCGCGTTCTCCTTCAGCGGCTTGCTGGATCGCTGATAGGTTTCGCTCTGAAGGATCGCGCGCATGAGCCGCTTCAGGTCATAGCCCTCGTCCGCGAGGAACTTCGCCGCCGCGCTCAGGAGCTTCTCATTGCTTGCGGGATTGGTGACACGGAGGTCGTCGACGTTCTCGACGAGGCCGATGCCATAGAAGTTTGCCCAGAGGCGATTGACGATGCTGCGGGTGAAGTAGGGGTTCTTGGGTGAAGTGAGCCATTCGGCCACGGACCCGCGCCGGTCGGCCGTGGCGCGGATATCGATCGGCGGCGCGTCCAGGGGCTTCGGCGCCTGCGGACGCCCTCGCAGCGGCTGGGCGATGTCGCCCTCGGCTGAGGCGAAGATGATGCGATCCCCGTCCGCGGCGCCGCTCTTCGCCCGCACCCGGGCGAAGAGATTCGCGAATCCGAAATACTCGTCGTTGGTCCACTTCTCCATCGGGTGGTTGTGGCACTTCGCGCAGTTGATCGACATCCCGAGGAAGGCCTGGGTGACGGTCTCGGCCATCGAGGTGGGATCGTCATGCAACGCGTAGAAGTTGGCCGCGCCGTTCTCGAGCGTGCTGCCTCGGGCCGTCACGATGTCGCGCACGAAGGCGTCCCAGGGTTGGTTGGCCGCCACGCGCGAGCGGATCCAGTGGTAGTAGCTCCACATCGCGCTCGGACGCAGCCGATCCCCGTTCACCAGCAGCAGGTCGCTCCACTTGTAGGTCCAGTAGTCCACGAACTCGGGCCGGGCCAACAGGGCGTCGATGACGCGGTCGCGCTTCTTCGGATCCTTCGAATCGAGGAACTGCCGGGCTTCCTCCCGCGTCGGAAGGACTCCCATGGTGTCGAGAAAGGCGCGGCGAATGAACTCCTCGTCCGAGCAACGGGGGCTCGGCGGCAGGCGGAGCTCCTCCAGCTTCTCCAGCACGAGGTCATCGATGAAGTTGCGCCGCGGCGCGGCGACGAAGACTTGGGCGTCGACGGCGTTGGTGAACGGGACAACGACGCGCGCGATCGCGAGCCGGCTGAGATACCATGCCGTGATCGCGCCTTCGCCATATCCCTGCACTTTCACGTTCCCGGCGTCGTCCACCAGCGTCACGGCGGAGTTCGCGTCGGTGTACTTCACCCACCGGGTCACGTCCTGCTCGGCGCCATCGGTGAAACGGGCGCGAACCGTGAACGCCTGCGTCATCCCCGGCCGCAACGACACCGTCTCCGGAATGATGCGCAGGTTGGCGATGCGGGGATCGTCCGCCTTGGGGCCCGGCGTTCCCGCGGCGATCCACTGGCTGAGGATTCTGTATTCGATCGAGTTTGTCGTGAACCGCTGGGCGCCTTTGTGCGGGACGGCCGCCGTTGGCTTGAGCAGGAGGAGACTGTAGGCGGGATCGTGCAGGTTGACGCGTCGTCCAAGCGCGCTGCGGGTGATGGCGCGGAAATCGCCGTCGTCGTCGTAACCGCGCAGCGACAGCTTGAAGCCTCCCTGGCCGCCCGCCGCGCCGTGGCAGGCGCCGGAACTGCACCCGGTCTTCGCGAGCACGGGTTGAACATGATTGCGAAAGGTCCAAGCGGACGACTCGGCAACGCCGCCGACTTTCGCTTCTGCGCGTGCGGAGGGTTGGCCCTGGATCGCGACGCCGATGAGCGTCATCCACGCGAGAGCGCATGGGAGGGCGTGGAGGAGTCGGGACAAGGGCGAGGCGGCTAACGAGGCGGCGCGGGCGGTCCGTGGAGGGGGGTGTCGCATGGGGCGAAGTCAGAACAATTCTCGGATGGGCTGGGCGCCGAAGTCCACAAGCGGGAACGGCCGGCCCGCCGGGCCGGGCAGATGGGTGTCGAGGTCGAGGCCGAGCGCGTGATACATCGTCGCCACAATCTCCTTCGGCTGCACGGGACGCTCCGCGGGATACGCGCCGATCTCGTCGCTCTTGCCCACGACGCGTCCGCCCTTCACCCCGCCGCCCGCGAAGTTCACGGTCCAGCATTGCGGCCAGTGGTCGCGTCCACCGGTGGGATTGATCCGGGGGGTCCTGCCAAACTCGGCCAGCGCCGCGACCAGCGTGTTGTCGAGCATCCCGCGCTGAACGAGATCCTCGATCAGCGCGCTGTAGCCCTTGTCGTACATCGGCGCGACGATGTCCTTCATCCCCGCTATGGAGGTGAAGGGCTTGGATCCGTGGATGTCCCAGGTGATCTCGTCGAAGACGGTGATGAATGTGTTGATGGTGACGAACCGCACGCCCCGCTCCACGAGGCGGCGCGCGAGCAAGCAGGACTGGCCGAAGCGGGTGCGTCCGTAGCGATCGCGCACCTTCTCGGGCTCGCGTTCGAGATCGAAGGCCTCGCGCGCCTGGGAGCTGCTCATGAGCCGATACGCGTCGGCGAAGTTGGCGTCCATGAGCTTCGCTGACTCGCTGGCCTCGAAGTTTCGGAGGCTGTTCTCGACCACTTGGCGCAACCCGCGACGTCTTTCCAATCGGGCCTCCCCGATTTCCTGCGGCGGGAGCAGATCCGGAACCTTGAAATCCTTCTTGGAGGGATCCGCGTCGAGAACGAAGGGGTCGTGCGCTTTCCCGAGGAAGCCGGCGTCCTGTCCATGAGGCATGTTTCCGCCGGTGGGGCCCATGGTTTCCGGGAGGATGACGTGCGCGGGCAGCTCGCTTCGGCGTCCCTTGAGGTAGCTGAGAGCGCATCCGACGTGGGGCGTGTTGATGCCGCCGGTGAAGAGACGGCCGGTCTGCATCATCTGATGCCCTGTGTCATGCACGGCGGCGGCAGTGTGATAGCAGGAACGCACGAGGGAAAACTTGTCGGCGACCGCGGCGTGCAGCGGAAGGATCTCGCTGATCTCGAACTCGGACGACTTCGTTCGGATGGGCTTGAACGGTCCGCGAATCTCGCGCGGCGCGTCGGGCTTCATGTCGAAGGTGTCGAGCTGGCTGGGGGCGCCGAGATTGAAGATGAGGATGCAGGATTTGTCGCCGGCTCCGGACTGATAGGGCTCCGCGGCGCGGGCTGCGGCCTGATGCGCCAGGGTCCATCCGAGGGCGCCGAGCGCTCCGACCTGGAGGAAATCGCGGCGTCGAATGCCATCGCAGGTGACAACCGAGCCTTTGCCTGACAATCGGATCATAAGGACCTTCGTGTGTTCGCCGCCCAGCCTCGATGACATCCATGCCTCGTGGCGACGGGGCGTTGGGCGACGCCGATCAGTAAGGCAAACTTTCCATCCCCAGTCCATGCCCAAGTCAAGGCAACGGGGCGGCAGACTCACGACCTCAAACCTTCACCCCGTTCCCGTTCCTCGTCGCGTCCGTCGCGTTCGTTGCGTCGTTGCGGTGATATCTCGCCGCCCCTCTTTGCATGTCGGGCAGGAAGTTGAACCGCAACGACGCAACGGACGCGACGAAGGCGGGGTTTGATAACTGAGCGAACATCTTTGGATAATTGCTGCTTGCAGCTCAATGTCCCCACTTCACGGTGCCCACTCCAGTATTGACGGCGATTTGTGCAGCCCTGGGCTACCGGCCGCAGCGGGAAGCGGGAGCGAGCTAGAACACATTCTGTTTCGCAAACCACTCCACGTCGGGGCTGTTGGGACTGGGACTGCTGGAATGGAATGCTCGAATGATCGGGATGAGGGTAGCGGGGTCCTGCCACTGTTTCACCACCACGCTGCCATCGGTGAAGCTCATAGTTCCACTACCCCTGTGGCGGGAGCTGGGAACCGAACCTCCAAAGCTATAAATAGAGGGCGGAGATCGGCTGGTGGCGCTGAAAACAAATTCTCCTCCGAAGATTGTATCCTCGTGTTCTTCCACAAAAAGGAAGGCGTTCCGCTTGATCGACCCCCGAAAACGGATTGCGCCAGGACGTGCAAACCCGACGTCACCTGACGAGATGAGCGCATTCAGCGAGTAGCTGCGAACACGGGGTGCTCTGCCGTCTGGGAGTTCGATGTAGGATCGATCGGCAGGGCAATGGAATATGTCAGGGCTGAGGCAGTAGGGCCCGAGGACAGATCTTTCCGGGTTTACAAGGAGAGATCGATCAGCGCTATCCGCGTGTTTGTAGGCACTGGTTTCTGTGCCTTTCTCATACATCATGACGTTCCAGACCCAATTGTTGGGAACGCCGGCGAGCACGGACTCCTGATAGTTCGGGGGGACCTTATCGTTATTGTCATCGCAGTAGAGATTCCAGGCGGCGGTGAGTTGCTTCAGGTTGTTAATACATACCACCCTTTTGGCTTGGTCCTTCCCCCGATTCAGGGCGGGCAGGAGAAGCGCTGCCAGCAACGCGATCACGGCGATCACCACTAAGAGTTCAATCAATGTGAAAGCTCTCCGGACACCCCCTGAGACCCCGAACCCGTTGCCGCTTTTATTCATGTCAACTACTTCCCAAGGGGCGCTCTTGCGCCCCTTGGGAAATCGCTTGATCGGTTCAGTTTGGGATGAGCAGGAACGCCCGTTGGATCCCATTAAGGTAACCCGTTCCACAGATCGATCCGCTTGAGTTCACGGAGGCGGCGGTGCTGAGAGTCCAACTGCCCGGGTTGGATACTTTGGTAATCAGATTTGCGATCTGGCCATTGTTGTACCAGATCACCGCGCGTTCGATGTATCCCGGAGTTCTTGAAACACCCACGATGAGCCCGTTGTTGGCGATACTGAGAGCTCGAGAGTAGGTATCCCCAGGGAGCACTCCGAGGTCGACGAAGCCGAGGTGCTTTCCCGAGTCTGGCGCCTTGATGAAGGCGTGGGTCTGAACACTCGCGGTCATTGAGCTCCCGACCACCTCGTTGAGATCATTCACAGACGTGCCTTCGCTATTCACGGCATCGGAACCCCACAAAGTGCCTAGATCGTCACCGGGGTAGATGGCAAAGTACTGCGCCTGTGTTAGGAACGCGTGAGTGATCGGGGAGTCGTCTCGGTAAACGGACCTTCCAGTAACCCGATGTCCAAATGGATGGTTATTCACTCCGAGAGCATAGGATTGGAGCAACCCGTCTGTACCGGGCAGAGTGCCCAAGTCGTCTGTAAATCCGTTCTCCCAAACCACTGCTCGGTACTTACCTTGTGCGTTTACCCCCCAGCCCGCGATCCATTCTCCCGTGGTGTTGTCGCTAATCGCGTTCGCTTGTTGGTTACCTAGGCTTCCGGGTAGTGGCACCAGCATGGTCGCGTTCAGCGCGTCGGTCCATCTTATCGCCGAGTACAGTCCAAGCGCGGTGTTGTAATAGGTCCCCACCGTGGCTCCTGCGCTATTGATCCCAAACGCGTAGGCCGTCGCCGAGGCTCCGAGGGTGTAGCTGGTGAGGTCGGATAAGCCGCCGTTGTAGTAACGGAAGGAATGCGTGCCTGTGCCGAGGTAGGTCGGCGGAGTGTAATCGCCCACGACCATCCCTGAAGCGTTGATCCCGAAGCCGCGAGAGGTCGGATTGATCGGTGCTTGGTTCGTATTGGGATTGATCGTCCCCAGGTTGACGATGGTGTAACTGTTCGGAATGGGAAGAGTGTTCCCTGGATTATCGACGATCGTGATCGTTGCGGTGCTCGAACCGCCCAATGTGTAGAAGGGCGTGTCCATGCTGGGCGGCGGCACGAGGTCCAGCCGGACTGTCTCCGGCCCTTCGTTGCGCGAGTCAACTACGGCGGTCAATGTGAGCTGGAAATCGGTCTCGCCCGTTCCAAACGTCACAGAGCCTTGTGCCGGGGGGTCCAGGAGGTAGTCGCCTCCGTAGATCGCGCGCCCTGGCCCCAGCGGGAGGGTGTAGAACACTGTGAGCGAGGCGGCGGTTCCGCCTGTTCTTTGAAACAGGAAGACGCCTGTGTCCGCCGCCGCCGGATCTTCCGAGGCCGTGCTATCGAGTGCTGTGACGCTCACAGTGGGTGTGTCATTGTCCTGGATCGTCGCGACGGCGATGAAGTTGGGGTCGGTGGAATAGGTCAAACCGGGACGGATGGAGCACTCGATCCGCTCAGGCCCCTCCGCCAACGTGTCATCGATCGGAGTTACCGTGATGTCGAGGCTGGCTTGCCCAGCAAGGATGGTCACCGTGGCATGCTTGCTGGTGTCGACTTGAACATTGGCGCCGGCGACCGCCGACACGATGTAATCGTCCTCCGATGGCACTGGAGCTCCTGTGGATTGCGCGTTGGCCGCATCACGAAATGTCAGTGCCACGGTGAGCGGCTGCGCGGTGCTCCCGCCGGTTCGTGTGATGCGGAACACAGCGGGATCTGGTCCTGTTTCCGACGCGTTCGCGTCCACCGCGCTGATGCTCACCGTGGGTGTGCCCCAGGATACAATCGCTTCAACCGAGCCTTCTCCGAGGCTGGGCTGCCAGACGTTGTCGTTGTTGTTGTCGAGAAAGAGAGTGATGTGATCGATGCCGACAGGATTGGCGATGGGCGTGTAGGCGAAGCTGACCTTGCCTTGCGCGTCCGTCAGTCGCGTCGTCGGAGTGAAAGTTCCTGTTCTGCCTTGGTTTGGACCGCTGGTGATCGCGAATCCGATGCGCTGGCCCGTAATAGGCGCTGGCGATTGAGCCAATGTTTGGAACACCGCGGTGATGGTGCAGGTCTGGCCCGGCTGCTTGGCCTGAGTATAGGCCTGAGGCATGAGCTGTCGCTGAGCGCCCCGAACGAGGATCCACGGGGCAGTGAATCCGTTTTTGGAGTCCTGTTCGAGTGATCGGAATGGCGGTGCGTAGAAGGATGCTGGCGGCACCGCCGGGTATAGGAAATCCACGCACAGAGCGAATGGGTAGAAGCCCGCTGGCCAACTGAGGAAGCTAACGTGGGCGGAGGCGTGAAGATCGGTCAGATCACTTGCTTGCAGGAGATCCAGCATCGGATGGCTCGCGACCAGAGCGACCTTGTCGGCGTCCGCGGGCCTGAATGTGAAGTTGCCAAATCCCCCTGCGACATCCAGCGTCTGCGTCTGAGTATCGGATCCGGACGATTGGCCCGTAACTATCAGAAACCCTGTGCGCGGTTGATTCGCGGGGTAACCTGTTTTGTCGACCGCGAAGTTCAGTAACTTCAATAGCTCAGATTTCGTCGTCGCACCGTAGTGCTGCGACCAGCTCGGATCGCCTCCTAAAAGAACGCCATTTCCGTTGGCTGCTGTGCTCCAGGTTTGTCGGTTAGCGATGGCTGCGTTCCAGAGGGCGGAGCTACTGCCCGATCCCGCCACTTCGATCCCTTTGTCATCCAAGATGATCACATCGAAGGCCGCGAAGTCCGCGACAGTCTTGGTGAGCCATGTGGCCTCGGTCCAGATCCGAGAACTGGTGGAGGACGTCCCGATGGGAGCGAAGCCGCTGCTGGCATCGTTGACAATCTCCTGAAGCGTTGAAGAGGCGGTAGCATTCCCAGGATCGGAGACCGTTGTCGTTGGGCCATAGAACAAGGCTCGTTTCAAGGTGGCTGCGTTCGCAATCCCGATCTGTACGAATAGGAGCAGCATGACAAGAGCGGTGAGCCTGGAGCCAAGGTGTTGTGATTCTCCGCATCTGAAATCCCCTTGGGACGAACTACCGGGTGAATCGGACCTCCAATCAACTCCTACCAACTGCGACCAACTGCGACCAACTGCGACCAACTGCGACCAACTGCGACCAACTGCGACCAACTTATTACTCTCCACCGTATTTGGCTTATTCATTGTTTTCCTTGTGTGGTTGTTTCCTCGATGAGGGTTTGTTTGGTTCCCTTTTCTCAAGCTCACGAAAGCCACTGGCTGAGCTGTTGGGAGGACTACGCCGATCCCGATGGTCCGTCAACGAGATTATGGGATTTGGTGGAGCAGTTTCTCGATAGCCACTCGAGTGGTAGGAGCGCTCGCGGCCTGACAGCGATAATGGAGCGGTGACCCAGGACTTCGGCGTGGGCTGATCTCTCGATCGGGGGCCTTGCCCTGTTCCCCGTCGCGTTCGTTGCGTCGTTGCGGTTCAACTTCCTGGCCCCCACGTAACGAGGGGAGGGGAGGATTAACCGCAACGACGCAACGAGCGCGACGGGGACTCGGACTGGACAAGAGAAGCCTGCTGGGATCAAACCCTACCTCAGGCTGAGCAGCCCAACATTCGGCCTGCTGGTCCATTCCACATCAGTATTGGGATCCCCGTCTTCGTCGCGTCCGTTGCGTCGTTGCGGTCCAACTTCCTGCCCCCTACGTAACGAGTGGACGGGCCGGCCTTCCATGGGGCGTGAACTCGCTCTTGACTCCCCCGGGTTGTTTTGCTTTTTTGACTGCCTCTAGGCCTCCCTCCGAAAGGAGTATCTCGCGAGGCCGCTAGGGGGCCGGGAGGCCCCCTTCCGTTTTTTAAACGTTCCTTCTTCATCCCCTCGCTCGTCTGGACGTGGCGCAGTCTCTGCTAAAAACCAGCGTCCTTTGGAAAGGACCATGGCATCCGGCAATTTTGACCGGGCGGCTGGCGTTTCTGACGGGGCAGCGCAGCCTGTCGCGGCATTGAATGCCTTGCACGACGGCTTTCCGGGCGCGCTGTGAATGGGCCTCGTCGTGTCGTGTCGTGTCGTGCCCTGGCCTCGGGCTTCGACCGGGTTTGCGTTTGGGCATATGAGCGGGACTATCAAACCGATTCTGAGCGCGGAGAATCTCCGCGTGGAATACCGCCCCACCTCGCGGAAAGGGGGCGGGCCGAAGGTGGCCTTGAACGGATTAACTCTGGCGGTCTATCCCGGCGAGGTATTCGGCTTTCTTGGGCCGAATGGCGCGGGCAAGACCACCACGATGAACGTGCTCCTCGGATTCACTCCGCCCACGAGCGGACGAGCCACGATCTTCGGCTCCGATGTCCGCGATCCCTCCTCCCGCCAGAGAATCGGCTACCTTCCCGAGCTCACCTACTACTACAAGTTTCTCACCGCCTTTGAGCTGCTCCGCTTCTACGCGAAGATTTTCGGAATCCCTGCGGCGCAGCGCGAACAACGGATCGAGGAGGCGATTCAGCTCGTCGAGTTGGGCGCCGCGGCGCGGCGCCCCATCCGCACTTACTCCAAGGGAATGCAGCAACGGGTCGGCATCGCGCAGGCGCTGATCAACAATCCGGACCTCCTCATCCTCGACGAGCCCACCAGCGGGCTCGATCCCATCGGACGGATGGAGGTGCGGCGCCTTATCCAGCGATTGAAAAAGGAGGGCAAGACCGTGTTCTTCTCCTCGCACGAGCTGGGCGAGGTGGAGACGGTGTGCGATCGCGTCGCGATATTGTTTCAGGGCGAGCTGAAAGCGCTGGGCCCGATCGCGTCCCTGATGTCCCCCGGAGAGACGAGCCTGGAGCAAGCGTTCCTGCGCATCATTGGTTTTACACCGAACGAAGAATCCGCATGTCCCATATCTCCGCTGTCGCTAGCGTCGTGATCCTCGAGATGATCCGTCGCAAGGACGTCTATGTCCTGCTCTTTCTCACCGCGCTGATCACCCTGGCGCTGGGCGCGGTGAACTTCTTCGGCGATCCGAAGATCGCGCGCTACCTGAAGGAGGTCTGCCTCGCGTTGATCTGGGTCAGCTCGCTCGTCATCGCGGTGTTCACCGCCGCGCGGCAGATCCCCTCCGAAAAGGAGAGCCGAACTCTCTTCCCGCTATTGGCGAAGCCGATTTCGCGGGCGCAGGTGATGCTGGGGAAGTTCCTCGGATGCTGGCTGGCGTGCGCGGCCTCCCTGGCCGCGTTCTACGTCTTCTTCGCGATCCTGAGCGCCACGCGCGAAGGCCAGTGGCCGGTGGCGAACTACGTTCAGGCCTATTGGCTCCATTGTCTTTTCTGCGGACTGGTGGCGAGCCTCACGCTGCTGGGATCGGTTTGGTTCACGGCTGTGTCGTCCAACGCCACGATCATCCTTGCCTTTGTGGGCGCCATGCTTGTGCTCGGGCGACATTTGCACAAGGTCGCGATGAAAACGGGCGGCCTCGCGGGCAACCTTCTGGATGTTGGGTACTATGCGTTGCCGCATCTCGAGTGGTTCGATGTCCGCGATTTGATCATCCACAACTGGCCGCGCATCGATTGGGATGTCATCGCCAAGGACACGCTCTACGCCTTCGCGTACGGCGGATGCTTCCTGGCGCTGGCCTGCTGGCGGTTTCGGCGTTATGCGATCCACTAAGGGCAAGGGCACGGGACGAGCGGAACGAAACGGATGACACACGCTGACACGTCCACCGAAAGCGCGAAGTCCCCTGGCGCGGCGCCTGAACTGGGCTTGGCCGGGCTGCTGTTCGCGGCGGCTTTCACCCTGGCGCTGTTTGTTCATCCCCCGATCTACGAGTTCCAGGGCCGTCGTCCGGGCGCCGACGACGTTCTCGCCCGGGTATTGGGCGATGGACGACGCCTCTTTGCGAATCATTGCTACCTCAAGGCCGACGCGTACTATCACAGCGGGTATTACCCGACGATATTCGACGATCAGCAGGGTCATCAAACGGCGCACATGGCGGCCGATGCCGGAGTTGTGCAGGAACAAAACACTGGCGAGGAAGGACAATTCCTTGGCGCGGTGACGGACTGGATCGATGGGCATTCGCGGAAGCATTTTCCCTCCTCCCACAGCCATCTCGACGAGGACGCGCCCGGCGGGAAGGGCGCCGGAGTGGAGCGGGAGATTCTGCCCTGGTTGGAGCTTTCCGCGAACTTGGATCCCCAGTGGGTTGAGAACTACACGGTCGGGGCGTTTTGGCTGCGAAAGTTGGGCAAGCAGGCCGAGGCTGAGCGTTTCGTCCGGCTGGGCCTCGAGTCCAACCCGGGAAACGTCGAGCTCCTGTTCGAGCTGGGGCGATGCCGTTTCGACGCCGCCGATCTGGAAAGAGCCCGCAACATCTGGGAGCAGGGATGGGTCCGATGGCGGGCGCGCGAGGAAGGCAGGCCCGCGGCTGAACAGAATCGGTTCACCGCGACGCAGCTCCTGCTCCATCTGGCGCTCGTCGAATCGCGACTGGGGCGTCGGGAAAAGTGCGTCGAGTGGCTGACGCGCGCGTTGCCCATTGCCGCGAGCCCCGATCAAATCAAGAAGAGGATTGAGGAAGTGCGCGGCGGGTTGCCCTTCGAACCGATCCAGTCCCCGGCTTTGGAGTCGTCCGGCAAGGACGCTCATCACTGAGCGATGGACGTTCCGGCCTCCGCTCTGAACTCCGCCAATCTTCGCTTCTGCCGCCCCGCGGCGTCGAAGTTGTCCTCGGCCAGCCATCCGCGGAAAGCCCGATCGAGCGCGGGCCATTCGCTGTCGATGATGGAGTACCAGGCCGTGTCGCGGTTGCGTCCCTTGTAAACAGTCGCTTGCCGGAAGACCCCTTCAAGCTGGAATCCCAGGCGCTCCGCCGCGGCGCGCGATTTCGCGTTGAGCGAATCGCACTTCCACTCGCACCGCCGATATCCCATCGCGAACGCGCCGCTCAGCAGGAACCAGAGCGCCTCCGTCCCGGCGGGTGTTCGCTGCAGCCGGGGAGAGAATTGGAGATGGCCCACCTCGATGGACCCGGCTTCAGGCGTGATGCGGAGGTAGCTTTGCAGGCCGATCGCGCGTCGCGTCGACGCGTCCAGGATCGTGAAGAAGAGCGGGTCCTGGCTCGTCGCGTTCCGACGCAGCCACGCCTCATAGTCGAGAACATCGCCAAAGGGTCCGTAGGGCAGATAGGTCCAGAGCGCGTTCGTTGCGTCGGCGGACAACTCTTCGTACAGCCGCGCCCCGTGGCCCTCCGGATCCAACGGCTCGAGCGCGCAGAATCGTCCAGCGCGTCCTTCCCGGGACGGCCAAGCGGGAGGTCTCCAGCCGGGCAGGGGCTTGCCGACCGGTTGTCCGACAGCGTTCAGCGATTCTCCAAGCGAGTTCATGTTTTCCTGAGAGCTTTGCGCATCGTGGCGAGCAACAGCGCCTCCGCGCCGGGATCGACCCAGCACCAGTCGCTGAGGTTGGGATCCTTTTCGGCGATGTGCTTTTCGGTTGGGATATATCCCGTGGCGCCGTCTCCGTAGCCGGCGACGCAGACGAAGCTTTCCGGGCGCATCTTCTGCGCGGCGATTTGAAACTCAACGTAAGCCTCGCCGGGAAGCAGGAGCATCACCGCTCCTCCAAAGTCGATCGCGGGGATCTGGACCGGCGTGCCCGAGTCGCAGCGCCGACGCCAGCTAAGTCCCATCGCGGCCAGGCACTGCTGAAACCTCGGGGTCGCGGCGGTCAGTCTCGCTTCCAGGGCCGGGGTTGTGAACGCAGGTTCGCTCCTCGGCCGCAGCGCGACGTTTTCAACTCGAACATCCATTCGATGCAGCGGCTGGCGCTTTGTGTCCTTCCAGGCCTGCTCCATGGCCTTTCGCAGCCGGTCCGCGAGGATCGCGCGATTCTCGGGAGCTCCGTTGTTGTATTTTCCCGCGGTGACATTGCCGCTGCATCCTGAGCAATAGATCTGATGCGCGCCTGGCAGTTCCTTCTGCCGTCGCCGTCGCGCCAGACCGGGGAAGTCCGCCGAGACCTCCCCCTCGCCATAGTGGCTCATGGGGTGCACGGCGTAGAAGCTCAACGCCGCGAGCGGCGCGTCGTGGTCCCAGAAGCTCAGCGTTCTCAGATGCGGATCGATGAGCCCTTCATCCGCCGCGATGGCGAAGGCGTTGCGAGTGCTGCTCGTGCGGTCGAAGCGGACCTGTCCGTCGGGCATTATGTACCGGCGATTCGAGGCGACCTGGCTCACCCGCGCCTGGCCGACGCCGAAGTGAGTCGCGCGACGCGCCTCTCGGAGCGCCAGCCGCGCGGCGATGAGCACTCGCTCCAGGGCTCTGGCGTGAAACTCCCTGTCGCAGATTGTTCCCTCCAGCGATCGCTCCCGGAGAATGCGCTCGCCTCGGAGGTCGGCCACGGGCGCGTCGTGCTGGTGAACCGTGGTGATCATCACGTGCTCGGGGCGCGTGTCGACCGCTCGGGCCAACGCGGCCTGCCACTGCTCGTAGGCGTCGTTGCGGATTTCGCACCAGTCGACGGACACCCATACCACGCGCGTTTGACCCTGCATGAGGATGATCCCATGCGCCTCCAGCGGGTCTTTCACCGACTTCGACAGCCATGCGCCGCCCATCATCCCGTGACCGAGGGGAACTGTCACATCGGCCGTGAACGTTGAGAGGCGCACGGGTTCGATGGAGCCGCCGCGCAGCCGCGCGGGAGAGGCGACTATTGCCGCGAGAAGGGACGCGCCGGCGCCCAAGGCCTGACGTCGGGTGAGAAGCGATGACGCTGCGGAGGCGGCTGCAAGCGGGAAGATCGAACACTGATAAGAGCGGTCAGGTTCCAATGCGGGTGATCGCGGCATGCGAGCCGAGGCTATGAGAGGCGGCCGCAGAGCTCAAATAGGAAGTTCCTAACGCGAGCGTCCTGCGCGAACCGGGATTCGTTGGGTCTTTCTGGACGGAGTTGCGGGCGCGTTCACCGATTCCCATTCGACCCGCGAGGAGTTCAACTCCGCGACTCTGCGGCATAGGCGCCGCCGTGGAATCCACTTGCGTTCCTCGGACCGCAGGGTGAGATACGCCGCGCTAGGTTTTATGAACGATTTGTTTGTTTCCAAAGTGGCCTCGGAGCTGAAGCTCCAGCAGCGCCAGGTGCTCGCGACCAGTCGTCTTTTGGCTGAAGGCGCCACGGTCCCCTTCATCGCCCGGTATCGCAAGGAGGCGACCGGAAGCCTTGACGAGGTGGCGATCGCGGCGGTTCGCGATCGCATGCTCCAACTCGTCGAGTTGGAGGAGCGCCGCGCCGCGGTCCTGAAATCCCTCGATGAGCGCCAGTTGCTCAGCCCTGAGCTGAAGTCGGCGATCGAGAGGGCGGAGCTGCTGTCCGTGATTGAGGATCTCTACGCCCCTTACAGGCCCAAGCGACGGACCCGAGCGACGATCGCCAGGGAAGCCGGCCTTGAGCCGCTTGCCGACCAGCTCTTCCAGCGCCAGGCAACGATGGATCCGGCGCGCGAGTCGGTCGCCTTCGTGGATCCCGAGAAAGGCGTGGCCAACGCCGAAGCGGCCCTGGCGGGGGCTCGTGACATCCTCGCGGAGCGCGTCAGCGACGACGCCGAGGCGCGCGCCCGTTTGCGCGGCCTGTTCGCCTCGGAGGGCGTGGTCCGCTCCCGCGTTCTCGCCGGCAAGCAGGAGACAGGAGCGAAGTTCAAGGATTACTTCGAGTGGTCGGAGCCGCTGAAATCCGTTCCCAGCCATCGGATGCTCGCGATGCGCAGAGGCGAAGAGGAGGGGTTTCTCCTGGTGCGGATCCAGCCGCCCGAGGAGATGGCGCTGAACCTCATCGAGCCGCTGTTCGTGAAGGCGCCCGGTCGTCCCGCCGGCGAGCAGGTCCGGCTCGCGGTCCAGGATTCCTTCCGCAGATTGGCGGGGCCCGCCATGGAAGCCGAGATGCGCATGGAGGGGAAGAAGAAGGCCGACCAGGAAGCGATTCGCGTCTTCTCCGAGAACCTCAAGGAGCTTCTGCTCGCGCCGGCTCTGGGACAGAAAAATGTCCTCGCGATCGATCCCGGATTCCGCACGGGCTGCAAAGTCGTGTGCCTGGATCGTCAGGGAAAGCTTCTCTGCAACGAGGTGATTTACCCGAGTCAGTCGGCCGACCTGATTCGGGAAGCGGCGGACACCATCCGCGGGTTAGTGAAACAGCACCAGATCGAGGCGATCGCCGTCGGCAACGGAACCGCGGGACGCGAGAGCGAGGCGTTCGTTCGCGCGCTGAAGCTTCCGGCTTCGATCCCGATCGTGATGGTCAACGAGAGCGGCGCCTCCATCTACTCGGCCAGCGATGTGGCGCGCGAGGAGTTCCCCAACCACGATGTCACGGTGCGCGGCGCGGTGAGCATCGGACGCCGGCTCATGGATCCGCTCGCGGAGCTCGTGAAGCTGGATCCCAAGTCGATCGGAGTGGGGCAGTATCAGCACGACGTGGACCAGGGCGCGTTGAAGCGCGGACTCGATGACGTGGTGGTCTCCTGCGTGAACCGCGTGGGAGTCGAGCTCAACACCGCGAGCCGGCAGCTCCTCGCGTACGTCTCAGGGCTCGGGCCGGGCCTCGCGGGACAGATCGTGGGCCATCGGAACGAGCATGGCCCGTTCAAGACGCGGCGGGAGCTGCTGAAAGTTCCGCGTCTCGGGCCCAAGGCCTTCGAGCAATGCGCCGGCTTCCTCCGAATCCGCGACGGCGCGCATCCCCTCGACGGGAGCGCGGTGCATCCGGAAAGCTACCCCGTTGTGGACGCGATGGCGCGAGACGCCGGATGTTCGGTGGAGGATTTGCTGCGCGATTCCTCCGCGCGCCAGCAAGTCCGGCTGGAGCGGTACGTCACGGACGCCATTGGCCTTCCTACGCTCCAGGACATCCTCGAGGAGCTCGCGAAGCCCGGGCGCGATCCGCGCCAGAAGTTCGAGCTGTTCTCATTCCAGGAAGGCGTGGAGAAGATGGAGCACCTGAAACCGGGGATGCAGCTGCCTGGCGTGGTGACCAACGTCACGGCCTTCGGCGCGTTTGTGGATATCGGGGTTCACCAGGATGGGCTTGTTCATGTGAGCCAGCTGGCCGACCGCTTTATCAAGGATCCCGCCGAGGTGGTGAAGGTGAACCAGAAGGTTCGTGTGACGGTGACGGAGGTCGACATTCCCCGAAAGCGCATCGCGCTGTCCATGCGCGCCAATCCCGAGATCGGCCCGGCCGCCGGGGGGCAGCGCAACGCTCCCGCGCCGGGGCGACCCAACGCCGGCGTCCCTCCCAAGAGACCCTCGACGGCCGCGGGGCCGGATTGGTTCACCGAGGCGCTCATGAAAAACAAGAAGGAATCCTGATCTCCTCGAGCGCGACCGGCTCTCAGGGCCTCAGACTTGGATGGTCCGCATCACCTCAGCCATGCGGATCGCGGTCTCGGCGGCCTCGAATCCGCGATTGTGCTTCGGGTCGAGGCAGCGCGTCTTGGCTTGGTCCGCGTTCTCCAGCAGCAGCACCTCATGGATGACCGGGATGAGCGAGTGGACCTGGATGGAGACGAGCGCCTGGGTCACGCTTTCCGCGATGTGCTGGGCGTGCGTGGTCGCGCCTCGCAGAATCACGCCGAGACAGATCACGGCGGAAACGCGGGGGAGCACGCGGCGGGCGAGCGCCGACGCGACCACTGGAATCTCGAAGGCCCCAGGCACGCGGATGATTTCAATCTCCGCCGCGCCCGCCCGTCGAAGCGTCGCCTGAGCCGCGCGGAGCATGCTATCGACATAGCGCGGGTTGTAACGCGACGCCACGATGGCGAAATGTCCTCCGACAGCGGGTCGCTTCCGGGGGCGGGTGGTCGAGCGTGTTTTCAGCATGATGGAGTGGCGCGGAGCTGTCCGGGCCGCCGGCGCGGCCGTTACTTGCCGAGCAGGTGTTCGATCACCATTTGGTCCAAGGCCTGGTAATCGCGATCGGCAACCAGCGCGCGCGCGCGCGAATCGTCGAAGCCGCGCACTTTGTCCACCAGCCTGAGGAAGGTGCGGCGGCTGTTGTCCAAATGCGCGAGCCAGTGCTCCGGTTTGGTGGTGCGGAAGGGATGCACGTCGAAGCACACAAACTCCCCGTTCCTGCCGTAGCCGTTCCTTTCCAACACGCGCACTTGGTTGAACGCGGATCGGAGATTGGCGCTACCGAACGGTTTGTCCTGATCGTACTTCAGGCCGTTCTGGTCGTTGAGATGCAGCGACCAGAGCTTGCCGAAGGACATGGCGAAATCGATTTCATCGGCGGGGTCGAGCCCGGCGAGGATACAGTGGGCGCTTTCGATGAGCGCTCCCGCGCGCTTCGGGTCGGAGGTCTTGCTCGCGACCGCGAGCACATGTCCAATCGTGGGCACATACGCGTGGTCCATCGGCTCATTGGGCTTGGGCTCGATCGCGAGGCGGATCTTCTTGTCGTGAGCGAGCATCGCGTCGAAGGCCTCGACGAGGAGCTCCACGCTGCGCAGTCCGTTCTTGGACTCCCGCAGGTAGGTGCCTTCCCGGGCGAGCCAGAGAACCAGGAGACTCGTGCCGAGGGCGTGGGCGATGTCGATGGATTGGAGAGATCGGTCGATCGCGTACTGGCGGCACTTCTTGTCGTTGCTGGTGTACGCGCCGTCGATGGTCATGGGGCTGAACCAGAGCCGGGGCGCGACCATCTCCGCGACGAGACCGGCGTCGTCGAGGCGACGGCGGAGGGCCTTGGCCTCCTTCATGACCTGGGCGTGGCTCTTGGTGTCGATGTCGGGGACGGCGTCGTCGTCATGGAACATCATGGCGTCGAAGCCCAGACGCTTGAGGGCGTCGAGCTTCCAATCGAAGGATTGCGGAGGCCGCGTGATGGGCCCGTAAGGGTCCGCGCCTTCGCTGATGTTCCAGGGACCGAAGCAAAACCGATACGCGTTCTTTTTCGCCATAGAATGTGGGCGGGAAGCTAATGGGTCCGATCCTCCGCTGGAAAGCTGAAATCGTGATGGGTTAGGTGTTCGAGTTCTGGCGCATTGCTGGGAGATTATTGCCGGCTCCTCGGCTTCTCCCGTCTCGCAATGAAAAGTTTAGAGGCAAGAGGGGCTATCAGCCGCTTTCTTTCCGTGGACATTCCCGCTCGTCTCGAAGTTCTTCAAGAATGCTCGAAGGATCTGGCTTCGTCGCGCGTGTTACGGTATGAAATGAACGATCCAATGAAAAAGACCCTGGCGCTTGCAATCCTGTCGTGCGCACTCCCCGTCCTCCCCATAGCTGGACAGGTTCTGCCCGGTTCCCGACCGGTCCCCCCTCCGCCCCCTCCTCCTCCGGAGGCCGCGGGGGCGCAAATGGCAAGGTTTGATTTGGACTTCAAAGGAGGAACTCCGCAGGAACTCGTGGAAGCGATCCAGAAGCAGATGGGAAAACCACTGAATGCGATCATACCGGATGATTGCGTCAACGACCATCTCCCCGCGCTCAAGATGCGAGGCGTTCACGTTCCGGAGTTGTTTCTCGCGCTGGGCGCCGCCACGGCGTCGTCCATCGTTGTTCCATCAGGAGGCAATGGCTACAGCATCCACCAGACCGCCTCGAGGTTCACAACGACAGGCTCAGTCGGCCCGGATTCCATATGGTACTATCAGTCCCAAAAGCCGCCGATCTTTCCCAAGGTCCCTCCCAAGCCGTCCTGTCGGTTCTACCAGCTTTCCGGCTATCTCGACCGCTTGAAAGTCGATGACATCATCATGGCTGTGGAGACCGGATGGAAGATGATGGATGACGGCGCCGCCAACCCCAGCCTCAAGTTTCACACGGAGACCAAGCTCCTCATCGCGGTCGGGGCGCAGGAGAAGTTGCAGGTGATCGAAGATGTCCTCAAACAGCTCAGGGACCTGGGGACGGAGCGCCTTTCCACCGATGCGAAGAAACCATGACAACGCCGTTGGCCCCCTGGCCGCGGGAGATCCATGATGTCGGAGCCATTCGTTCTACAAGCGTTCACGGCCCTGGCGATGGCTGACGAGAGCTCAGCATTTCCGTCCCCCATTGAGCGACTGACCTCCCGCATGGCGCGCGGCGACGAGGAGGCTTACCGCGAATTCTATCAACTCTATGGGCATCGGTTGTTCCGGTATTTGATCGTCGTCACCTCCGGCCAGGAGGAATCCGCTAAAGACGCCCTGCAGCAAACTCTCCTCCGCCTGGTCAGGCACATCCGTCGTTTCGATTCGGAGGATGAGTTTTGGAGTTGGCTGACTGTCCTGGCGCGATCCGCCGCCTCTGATCAGCGCCGCAAGGGGCTGACCTACCAGGTGTTGTTGGGCCGATTCTTTGAGCATGCGAACTCATCGGGCGATCGTTCAGAACCCGGGTTCGAGGGACGGTTAAACGATGCGTTGGAAGCGAGCCTGAACGCGCTTCCAGAGGAGCACCGTCAACTCCTGGATCTGAAGTATCGCGCGCGCGCGTCGGTGAAAGATTTGGCGGCGCAGTTGAAGACCACGGAGAAATCGGTTGAGTCGCGCCTTGTCCGACTCCGCCAACGGCTACGAGCTGACATTCTTGCCAAGCTGACACATGAAGACGCCACCTGATCGCGAGGACCTTCTGGACGACATCTTTGTTGTCAGCCTTTCAAGCGACACGGAGATTCTGGCTAGAACTCTCAAGGAGGTGCGGTATCGGCGCAGGGCGCAACGATACCAAGGCGCGATCGTTCTTCTGGCATTGCCCATCGCGGCCATCGCGCTCTGGATGACCCGCGCTTCCTTGCCTCGGGAAAAGGCTCACGATCAGAATCTCCAGATGTCGATGAAACACATCAGCACTGCCCCGGTGGCGCCCTCGATGGTCGTCGGGACGCGTCTGGGGGCGATTCCCATCATCCACTCGGTTCCCCTGCCGGACTTCCATGTCCGCACAACCGACAGGAGCGAGACCTTGTCGGTGATTGGAGACGACGAACTCCTGGCTCTGGCCCGCAACCAGGGCGGCGTCCTGATTCGTGAGCCCGGTTCCGTGGCGCGACTCGTGTTCATGGAACGTCCAGATGAGCCCTAGGCAGAACTGCGTTCCTTCCTTCTGACCGCCTGCTTCCGGTTCATGGCTCCGATGGATTCTCGCATGGCGCCATCTGGACGCCCGATGGGAAGGCGCTCCTTGGCGCAGGAACAATCTTTGGCACCAATGGGCTGTGGATCATTCCCTTGACCCCCGACAGACGCGCGTGCGCCTCCCTTCCTGGACGGCTTTCCACATCGCCGGGCGACGAGATTGATTTCGCGGGCTCAGGTTACGTCGCGCCCCGGTCGGTCATTTCCCAGCTTCCGCCGCCGCGTCTCAACATCAGCTGGCAGCCCAATGAAGTGATCCTCTGGTGGGAGCGAACCAAGACCCCTTGGAATCTCGAGAGCACATCAAGCCTGGAAGCCCCCGTCGGGTGGCAAATCGTACAGGCTTCGTTTCAAATGACCAACCAACGAGTGGAATTCCGGATTCCCGGCGGACGGCTCCTGACCGCTCAGTTCTTCCGCTTGCGCCAGGAGTAGTCGACCAGTGGTGGCGCCCAGTCTGTGGGCAGGTGATTCACATCCGCAAGGCCCCCAGCATGGATGGCTTTCCGGTATGGATTTGAACCATTCCGTTTCGCTTCAATCGTTGGCTTTTTCGAGCACGATTCCGGATGCTGGCTTTCCGATGCCACCGAAAATCTCAGCGTGGGCGCTTCCCTTCGTCGATGGTGCGCACCGCTCCCTTGTCTGGCCCCGCAACTCCGAGTCCTGTCCCAACGTTCGACCCTCCGATTGCGCTGGTATAGCGTGACACGATTCCATCGGCACCAAACGAGATTGATAACGACTGGCTCGTCGTGTTTGCGCCGCCCGCGAACGCTCCGATAATCGGAATGAATGTTGAGCCTTTCGTGGTGACTAGAAAGTAAGAGTAGATCCACATCTCAACTCCGTCGCTGGTCTTGATGAGCTGATCGGGTGAACCGATGAGCTTTCGAACTTCTTCGCGCGTCGTCACTCCCTGCTTGATCTGATCCACCTTGGATTGATCGATCTTTCGGCCGACGGATGCGCATCCGCAGAGTGTGAGAACTGCGGCGGTGACACAGATGATCTTTTTCATCGTCTTCGAGCGTTAGTCTGCAAATGTCTCACCCCTGGTAGTAAATGGTGGCTCACATGAACCCCACAGGGAAAACACGGCGGGGATGCATCGACAGGGAGAGGTATCATAGAATCAACATCATTCCGAATGTTTGCTTGAGGCTTCTCTTCGCACATCTTCGCCGAGCCCCTGAACGTCAGCGAGTTTGTTTTCCGCGAACGGTTGTTTTGCGAGGCGTCATCCGGTGGCTTGTTGTTGGCGTTTATTGAATCAGTTTGGGCAATTTGAGCATTTCAGGCAGGCGGAGAATGTTGAAAACCCCTAGAAAAGTAGAAATTCGTTGGGGATTTAATGGCTGTCCGGCATGGATTCGAACCATGACAAAAGCCTCCAAAGGGCCTTGTGCTACCATTACACCACCGGACAAGCGCGGGAAAATCTACTGAGGTCACCCGGCTCAAGCCAAACAAAATCGCGCCAACAGTCCCGGGCGTTCAGGGATCTTCGGTCACGAATTGCGTGGCCGCTGACCAATGGCTCCAGCGTCCTGTGTTGTCGCGGTAGCGCGCCCGAACCCGGTAGGCCTGCTTTTCCCGGCAGACTTGAGGAGGCAAACGAAACGCGCCTGGGGTCGGTGGCTTGGGATCGCTCGTCCAAAAGGGCTCCAACTCGTACCGCCATTCCGTGGTTCCCCCGGGCGCCGCCGCCGCGCCGATTCGGCCAACGCGCCACTGCACCGCTTCGCAGCTCGCCTTGGATCCGGGCGAAACGAAAGGGGTAATCTCGAACGAGAGATCGGCCGCGGGGTGGCGCGCCGGCCCTGTGTAACGGATGGAGGGCGCCGAGGGAACGGAGTCGTCCTTCGCTTCGTGCGCGAGAAAACCAAAGCCGTAGCCGTGTTGATCGCCATCATTGGGCGCGTAGTTCTTCACGCGCCGCGAGTCGGTCGCAAACTCCACAAGGTATTTGCAGAATCCCGCGAGATCCGGCGTGGACAGCAAGCGTTGCCAACCACCGCCGAAATGTTGCCCTTGCGCGGGGTTCACGTAAAAAATGCCCTTTTGGTTTTGGCGCGGATTCCAGTTCCACACCGCGGCGTCGAGCTGGCCCCAGTCGTTCGTGAAGCCGCGCGGCATCAGGACGCGCGAGAGCTCCGACACCAGCTGCCCCGCCTGTCCGCCCTCGGGCGTCGGATCGGAGCAGAACAGATCCAGGATCTCCCGGGCGCGATTCTGAAACTCGAGCTTCAGCTCCGGGGCGTTCAGGCATCGGATCGCGTCAATGTGCCCGGGCTGATGGAATCGCGGCACGAACATCATGTCGTGGTCCCACGGAAAAGGCGCCCAGCGGCCGTCGGGCCGATGGTAGTATCCGTGATTGCCGTCCGGACGGAGGTCCACGTTCCCAATCACCCGGTTGATCGAATGGAAGCTGTAGTAGGCCTCTAGGTCCAAGTGCGCCTTCCACCATGCGGCGGGATGCTCGGCGCGAACCCCCGCGATCCATTCGTTCCAGTCCGAGCCGTCGGACACCGCGCCGCGCGCGAGGTGTTTGCGTCCGCTCTGCATGCTGTAGAGGTTCCCATCCGGCAGCCCCCGCTCCCGGAGCAGCGAGCCGTCGACGTCCTGCACCGCGAGATAAAGCCCCCACAGGTCGCCGGCGTACTGGCTCTTTGCCGATGCCTCCTCCGGCTGATCGATCACCCGAAAATGGATCCAATGGGTGTTGGCCGCGGGAACGCCCGCAAGCTGGAAGGATCGAAACGAGACGGCCTCGTCCAAACCCGCGATGCCGCAGAGCACCGGCAGATACGGCGTGGAGAGGCCCGGGTTCAGATTGAGGCTGTCCCAGGGATGGTTGTAGGGCTGTCCGTGAACATCGCGCGCGCCGAGCTCGTGCGACCTCGGAAACTTGAATCCCCATTTGTTCTTCCCGGAGATGTAAGCGCTGCCGGTGCCCCGGTTGTGAAACTGAACGTGATCATGCGCCCGACCGTCGTAAACCAACGTGCCGAGGAATCGCTTCCGATTCGCGCTCCCATCCCACTGGCTGCGCTCCACGTCCTCCGATCGGGCCAGGAGATGATAGACCGGCAGCGTTGTCAGGAACTCAGGGGAAAATGTGGTCGCGGGCGTTCGCCCCGGTTCGCTTGCGCCTTTCCATCCGGGGACGCCGTCGTAGACGAACCAGGCGAAATTCGGCGAGTCGTCGTCCGCGAACGGCGCGACGATCTCCCCTCCCGCGCGATCGGACACCGCGACGCGATATCGCGCGAGCCGCCGATGCCTTTGCTCCTCCGCGGGGACGCGGGCGGTGTAGACGCCATCGCCGGCCTGAACATCAGGGTCCTTCCCATCATCCCGCATCGGAAGGGACTGCCAGTTTCTGGCGTAGGCGTCATCGGTCTTGCGGATGTAAGCGCCCGGTTCCACCCACTGGACCCTCAAGGTGACGACGGCCGGGTTGGATGACGCGGTCACCCGCGCGCTCACAACGACGGGCTCCCCTGACTTCGGCTGCTGCGGCGCGTGAGTCACCGCGGTGATGGAGGGCGGGAGTTGGAGGGAGACGACGGAGTTCGTGGCGCCAGGCGTGGGGCGACGCGATCGCAGCTGTCCATCGGACGCCCGAAGCTCCGCGTCGATGCTGAGGTCGCTGCTGTTGCGTCCCGCGTTGAACACTTGCACAGCGAGGAGGTTTGTTCCTCTCACGAGAACGCGCGAAGCGTCGGCGATGAGGGCTTCCTCAAACTCATCCCCGGCCTCGTGGTTCTCGGCGACGCCGTCGAACGGGATCTCGCCCTGCCGAATGTGCCAGCGCTTCACCTCGCTTCCGTTCAGCCACACGACGCATCCGTCGTCGACACGCACCCGGAGCAGCAGCGCCCCAGGCGGCTCTCCGTTCACGACGAAGGCATGGCGAAGGAACAGGGAGGAATACCGCCCCTGCATGTCGGTGAGCAGGGTGTTGTCGTCATCATCGCCGTAACCGATCGAGGTTCGCCCTGTTTGCCACGAGGCATCCTCGCTGAACGCGATCCGGCGCCACGCGTCGCGCGGCGTGGACGCTTCATTGGTGCCCTTGCGCCACCGCCATCCGGGGTCCTGGGCGGGGATGAACACGCGGGGGGCGACGGCGGAGACCATTGCCGGATAGCCAGAGCCGCGCCATGCGCCGGGGTCCGACGAGGCCATCAGCGGACTCACGCGCTCCATGGAAGAGCCGGCGCCGTTCGCCGCCGTGGGCCAGGGGAATCCGACGCCGTATTTCACCTCATCGATCAGCCTGCCCGACGCGTCCTTGAGGTGGAGCCGCTCGCCGCGGTGGCTGAGTCGGCCGGGTAGGGGACCTTGCGGCTGGAATCCGAACTCTTTGGCAAAGGCGGCGGGATCGGCTGCGACGACCGCGAATCCTCCAGGTCCGATGGATGCGTTGGAGGGGAACACGAATCGTCCGAGCGACCAACCCGCGAGCGACGCCGACGCGGCGCCCGCGTTGTGCAGCTCCACGAATTCCAGGGGGCGCTTGTCGGCCGGGTTGAAATGGATCTCGTTGATCACAACTTTCGGCGCCTCCGCCGCCGCGCTGGGCGTTGGAACGCTGAGAGCGATGGCGACAGCGAGCGCAAAGCCGCCGGCCGCGACCTGGACGCGCTGTTCTAGCCGCGTGATCATGCCCTGACAGTTCACCCGGCGGAGGCTACGCGGAAGGCGGCGAAGATCCAACAGTCAGTTCGAGCCGCACGCTAGCGCGGTTTTGGCTGCTGAAGCTGAGGGTGCAACACTCCTTGAAGATAGCCGCTGTGCTGGATGGCGGAAGCCGTTGCGGGTTGAGTCAAGTCGATCGTGAGCCGATGCGGGGGGCGAGTCTGCAGAAAACTGACCGCCGGCATGGTTCGATAATAATTGTCCATGATCGCGAGATAAGCGGGCAAATCGACTAGATCGCCCGGACTTCGCAGTTCGATCTCCGGCGGTTTGCACCAGTCCCCGATCTCGGTCGGCCCGATAAGATCGAGAGGCAATCTCGTTTCCAGGAAGGAAACATAGCCGTACTCCATGCTGGGCTTGTCATCCACCAACGGCTCGAACGCCTGACTAGAGATGTCCAAGCGTTCCGCGGAAGCGACAAAGCTGCCCATCAACTCAGTCATGGTTCCCAGGTAGACCTCATCGAGGTGAGCGCGAACCTGGGGGAGCTTTGCGAGGTTCGACCTCACCAGAGGAAGGTCGAATGGGTTGGACTGGCCCGCGCGTCCCATCAGGATAAAGTTATCGGCGTGACCATGGAGCAGAACGGCGTTGGGAAAGACATCCACGAACGCCCGGACCGCGGAGCGCAGCACGGACTCCGGCACCTGAAGGGCTGGCAGCCATTGGGTGAGAAAACCTCCCGCGCGGAGACGCGAGTAAGCCAACTGGTAAAACTCCCGAGTGTAGAGACTGGCAACCCCCGCATGCCCGATGGGGGGCGGTTCGAGGGTGATCAGGTCGTAGCTCGCGGGACTCTTCATCTGAAGATGATGCCTTCCATCATTGATGAAAACCCGGACCCGCGGATCCTTGAGCGCATTGTGATTCCACTCCGAGAAGAACGGAGCGTGTCGAAGCACATGCCGCGAAGTGTCGACCACGTCCAGATGCTGGAGCGAGGGATAGAGGGACGCGGCGTGGAGCGTGTTCCCCACTCCGAAGCATATGACCAGTGAATCGCGGGGATCGCGCAGCTGCAGCAGCGGAAGGTGGCTGAACATCCTCATGTAGCGGAGGGACCCGAGCGATGTCCCCGACATGGCATGTCCATTCGTCAGGAGAAACCTGTCCTTGGTCACGGGGTGCTCGTCAACCGCGATTGTCTCGACAAGATCCTCGGAGAGCGACAGGTAGCCTTCGAGTCGGCGCGGTGGATCAAACATCTTGAGAAGGAGATGCTGCGACGGCAATGCGAGCCAGAAGACTGTGAGGCCGAGCAGGCACAGTGTGGCGCACTTTCCAGCGACACGAGCGCGGGGGGAGCGGGCTTGGCCGGAGTATGCCAGAGACAAGGGGATGACGAGTGTGGCGCACGACAACAGAAGGATCGCAATCTGCATTCCAAACTCGGGGAGCAGGCAGAAGCCGGTCACCAGCGCTCCAAGCCAGGCGCCCAAACAGTTGACCATATAGGCCACGCTGGTCGGTTGGGCGGCATCGCCATGGTCGGCGCTTGAGACCTCCACAGCCGCGGGAAAAGTGAATCCAGCCCAAAATGAAGTGATTCCCACAACGGGTATCACTGCGCGGAGAATGAACGCAACTTCGGCGAGCCACCCCAGATGGAGCGGGGCGAGGAAATTGTGCAACCCCGTAAACGCCCCCGTGACAATCAGGGTGCGATCGAACCAAAGAAAGCCCGCCATGGCGCTCCCGATCATCAACACCGAGGCCGCCGCGCAGAGCGCCAAAGGAGTTCGCCACCGTTTAACGGCCCATCCTCCCGCCAGGGAGCCCAGCCACATCCCGGCTAGGATCACCGCCAGCAGGAGTGAAAAGACACCCCGAGTGCCGCCGAGAGCTGTGGTCAGAAACCGGGCCCAGACAACCTGCAGGCCCATCGCCGTGAACCCTGAGATCGCCACCACGCATGTCCCATAGAAGAACCGACGACGGTCAGGGCTGCGCGAAGGCCCAGCTGGATCGAACGCGTCCGCGACGTTCTCCGCAGGGAGGCAGGGAGCAGGCCGCAGGGAAACAAGCCAGGCGACCAGCCCCATCAACAAGTTTAGCGAGATCGCCGCGCCTTGCGTGGCGCGGCTGCCCAGGGAGGGGATCAAGACAAAATCGACCAACATGCAGCCCATCATCCCGCCAGCGGTGTTCAGGGCGTAAAGCAGACCAAACTTCCAGCCTGTCGACCTGGGTCCGTGAAGCGTTGTAAGGCGAAACATCAGTGGGAGCGTCGCTCCCATGCAGAGGGTGCTGGGAAGGATCAAAGCCGCGATCAGCACGAGCTGCGACAAAATCGACCCCCTCGACAGGAGGAACAGTCCGTCGCGACCCATCTCATAGGAGGCCGTGTGAGAGGGCAGTGTCTGCAGCCAGCCGCTTTGCGCGAACAGCGCCGCCGCAGCCCCTATCGCAATGGCCAATTCGCAGGCGGCATAGGCTCTCCAAAGACCGCGAAAATCGATGATCCGGCGGAAGATCTTCAGCCGGCCAGCAAGAAAGCTTCCCAGCCCCAATCCAGCAACGAAGAGACCCGTCACCAGCGCGACAGACATGGAGGTGTTCCCAAAGACCCGTCCCAGTTCGCGCACCCAAACGGTTTCGTAAATCAACGCCGCTCCTCCCGACGCAAAAAAAAGGGCCAAGGGCAGAGCCAAGAAAAATGGAGAGTTCCGGTTTGTCATCAACCCTCCCACAGACCGGCCCTCTGCGGGGTGGGCAGTGCTAGCTGACACAAATCAGACATTATCGCCGAAAGGCTTGAATTCAAGATCTGATTAAAAACCTGATGGGAAGTAGCCTCAGCGGACCGGCCGGGCATGCGAGACTCGCGCGCTCACGACGAGTTCTGCGCGCGTCGGCGTTTTTTCCGGTTTCACGATCTGGCGCACGACTCGTTACATTGCGATATCACGCGCTCAACCGCCTCCTGAAAGACTTCTGCTTGTCCTGTTAGCCCGTTTTTGTGGAAGCTCGCGAATCAATCTATGAAATTCGATTCACCCGCCGTTTGGGGCGCAAGCGCTGAGGCCGCATCGGCTCGTCGCGAGCTGGGTCGGCGGTGTTCTCCAGCGAGCCCTCGGGGGCGGGGCGGGGCGGGGATCGGCGCGATTCTGGGTCTCGCCCTGGCCGCCTTTTCTGCGATGGCTCTTGAGAACTGGCCGCAGTTCCGCGGACCTCAGGGCGACGGGCACGCGGATTCCAGCCGTCTTCCGCTCTCGTGGAGCGAGTCGGAGAACATCGCCTGGCAAACGCCGATACCCGGGTCGGGGTGGTCCTCGCCCGTGGTTTGGGGAAACCAGGTTTGGACCGCCACCGCGACCGAGGAGGGAAGATCGCTGCGGGCGGTTTGCGTGGATCGGAAATCCGGCGCGGTGGTTCACAACATCGAGGTCTTCCATATCCCCGCGCCCGAAGCGATTCATAAGCTCAACAGCCATGCGTCCCCGACTCCTGTTGTCGAGGCGGGTCGTGTCTATTACTTCTTCGGAATGTACGGCGCGGCGTGTTTGAGCACTGAGACGGGCAAGATCCTATGGAAGAACTCCGAGCTGAAGCATGATCATGGAAAGAACGGACCCGGGAGCTCTCCGATCCTGAATGGCGAGCGCCTGATTCTGACCTGCGACGGCACCGAAGAGCGCTTCATCACGGCCTTTGACAAGCGCACGGGCCGGCGGGTTTGGACCACGCCGCGCAGCAACGCGGCGCAGTTGGAGGGCAAGGCGCCCGACCTGAAGAAGGCCTACCACACGCCATTGGTCGTCCAGGTCGGCGACCACGAGGAGTTGATCAGCGTCGGGGCGTTTCGCGTGGGAGGCTACGACCCGGCGACCGGGAAGGAACTCTGGTGGATCGACATTCCCGGTTTCTCGAATGTGCCGAAGCCCGTGTATGGGCGCGGCCTGGTTTTTCTGGCGACGGGGTTCATGAAGCCGGAGATGTGGGCGATCCGACCCGGCGGTTCCGGCGACGTGACCGCGACCCATGTGGTCTGGAAGGTCGCGCGCCAGGCGCCGCAGAAACCCTCGCCGGTGCTCGTGGGCGCCGAACTCTACATGCTCTCCGACAATGGAATCGTCACCTGCATGGACGCCGCCACGGGCGGGATTCACTACAGCGAGCGGATTGGAGGGGAGTTCTCGGCCTCGCCGCTGGCGGCGGGCGATCGGATTTATCTGTTCGATCACGAGGGCAGGGGCACGATCCTGGCGGCGGGGAAGGAGTTCAAGGTGCTCGCGAAGAACTCGCTCGGCGACGGATTCATGGCTTCGCCGGCGGCGGCCGATGGCGCGCTGTTCCTGCGATCGAAGAGCAAGCTCTTCCGCGTCGAGGCGCGCGCCACGCCCGGCGGCTGATCACTTTCTCGGAATCACCGCGCCGCCCGGCCCTTCCGGGTTCACCGCGTTCACCCGGTTGGTCAGCCGCTCCAGGCTGTTCGTGTTGGGCAGGGTGAAGGTCTGCGCGCAGAGGTTCGTGTAGGAGGAAATCTTGCGTCGCGACATCACTCGAGCCGCGAGATGCGGATACAGGCCCGTCTCCGGATTGAGCAGATCGCAGAGGACCTCCCGCTGGATGTCGGAAAAGTCCTGCAGCTTGATTCGGTCCGTGCCCCCGTATTTCGCCATGAATCGGGTGTAGAGGGTCTGGGCGAGATACTCGTAGTGGAGCACATTGTCCTCCTCGTCCAAAGCCTCCGCGTAGACCTGCGATTGGATGAACCCCAGCAGGATGGACTTGGTTCTTTGATAGTTGCCGTCCTGGATGAGCTCCTGCAGCCGGCCCAGCGCGTAGGGCTCCATCTTGGTTTGGCCATCGGTGAAGTCGGGATACCGTTCCCGAACGAGCTTGAACCAGCGCTCCGCCTCGGCGATTCGATTCGCGGCGTACAGCTGATAGATCATCTCGCGCACGAAGTTCCGGTGAGCCACCATGATGGAATAGCCTTTCGCGGTTTTCTCCTCCCGGGCGAGGTCCTCGAACGCTTTGTGCGTGACCTCAATGAGGTCGAAGCGGGGCGAGGTGACGGGGTAGCCGTCCTGGGTGAAGTTTGAGATCTTCACCCGGATCACCAGCGCCGCCATGCACTGGTAGATGAGCCGTCGCAGATCGATCAGCCGATCGTGGTTCAACGCGTTGTCCGGGCAATTCTTCAGCCCCACGTATCCCCAGTAGATGGCGTGCGGCTCGGGAAGCCGCCACTCCAGCTTGCCGTACTTCGCCTCCACCTCGCCCATCAGCGCAGGGTCGAGCTTGTAGTGTTCCTTCAGGATTTTGACGCGGTTTCGCGCGTCGTCGGTGACGGGTTGGATCAGCTCGGCGAGATTGGTCGCCCCGCCGCCCATGGCCGTGGTCATCTCGGCGAACCAGGCCGCCTTGTAGAACTGGTGGGCCTCGTCGAGAAAGTAGCCCATCTTGTGCTGGAAAGTGAACCCGAGCTCGCGATAGATGAGGGCGTCATGGGGATTGTAACGGAGCCCCTCGTCGCGCAGCAGCTCGACGCCCTGCTTCACCCATCGCCACCGATCCATCGGGGAGCTGAAGCGCACCGAGATGTTGTAAGCCATATTCCAGGCGCGATTGGCCCAGACCGCGGCGAAGTGGGGTTCCAGCTTTGTGATCCAATCGGAGAGCTGCGCCATCTCGAAGAAGCGGCCTTCGTCCTGGAGCTTGGTGGCGCGAATCCAAAGCGCGTTCGCGATGACGCCGCGGAATCCGCCCAGCGCCACGGTGGTGAAGGCCAGAAGCGGCGGCGCGTTCTCGAGCCCCGAGGACTGTCCCAGGCCCAGCCTCTCGTCGTTCTTGCGCTGGGTGTTCAACGCGGTTTGAAAGCCGTTCGACGCCAGGATCAGGAGGACCGCCAGCAGGGCGAGCGCGGGTTTGTGCAGTTTTCCCATAGGCGTCGATCAGCTTGTTCCTTGAGCCGCGGCGAGCTCCCTCCGGCTGAACAGCCAGATGCCGATCCCCGCGACGACGCCTCCGAATCCTCCCACCACCTGGAGCCACGCGGTTCCCAGGATCGACCAGGTGATGCTCTGCCCGTTGCTGAGAGATTCCACAGGCGACGCGACATCGACCGCCTTCACCAGGGCGAGGACGCCGCGAAACACCGGCAGCAGAATCGCGTTTGCGACAGGCCGCAATGTTTGAAACTCGTCCGGCCGCCCGGAGAGCACGTTCTGGTCTTGCACGGACTCCGACAGCGTGCCGCTCGAAAACACCACGATCAGCAGGCTGAGCGAGAAGAAGGTGGCGACCGGGAAGGAGCTCACGCTGGCCGCCGAGAGGCCGATGGCGGAAAGCAGCGCGAGCCACGCGAGCAGGATTCCGAGGCCTCGCGCGAAGTTCAGGCCGAAGCCGCTGTCGCGGTAGAGAATCTCGATGCCCTCATCCAGGGGGAAGATCAGCGTGATGTCCTCCAGGCTCTGGTAGTGGACCAGCAGGCGGCCTTGCGCGTCGGGAAGATCCGCCCTCACTCGAAACTCCTGCGGCGCCGCGGAGGCGAGCGGGAAGGGCTCGTAGTCGGTGCGCTCCGGAATGCCCGGTCTCGAGAAAAACCACATGCCTTTGTACAGGCCGGTCTCGTTGGTCGAGTTCGGATAGAACTTCACGCGGATCGAGAGATACTGATTCGTGCTCAGGAGCCGCGAGGCGTAGCCGAGGTCGAAAGCCCAGGTCCGCACCTGCCTTGGCGGCACGATCTGGGCGGCGACGTAAACCCTCTTGGCGATATCATAGCGGACCTCCAGGCGTTGCTGAGGCGTAAGGTTCTCAAGGCCGCGCGTCGCCTTGAATCGTCTTTCAATTTCTTCGTCGAGGCCCGCGGGCAAGGGTTTGAAGGACGCCCGCGAGACAAGAATCTCCTCGCGAAGGATTCGCTGTTGAAAGGGCGTGAGGTGGGACGCCCTCCACTGGAGAAGCGTGTAGACCGACGCCCCGGACAGCGACAGCAGGCAGGTGTTGAGCATCAGAATGCCCAGCCACTTTCCGATCCACACCTTCCAGCGTCCGACAGGCTTCACCACCACCATCTGGATTTGGCATTCCTCGACGTCGCGCGCCATGGCCCCGCAGGAGAGCCAGAGCGTCGAGACGCCGAGCAGCGCGAGAATGAGGCCGAGCGTGTAGGTGAGCAGGATTTGAACGAAGCCCCGCGCCGTGCCGTCGTCCTTGAGGATGAGCGGGAGCAGAACCACCGACGACATCAAGGCCACGAGAAGCACCCAGAACAAGCGGTAGCGAAAGGCGGACTTCCAAGTCAGCGTCGCTATGGCGAGGATGGGTTGCATGGGTCGGGGGTGGAGCGGAGTGCGCCCTGGGGATCAGGACTTGGGCTTGTTCAGAAACGAGGAGAGCTTCTGGTTCGCCTTCGCCACTTCCTCGGGTGAAGGCCCTTTGGGCGCCGCCGCCGACGATGTGGCCGACTCCGTCGTTTGAGCGGCGTTCGGGGCAGTGGAGGGTTCCTGCCGGGTCAGTGCCGCGAGCTTCGCCGCGGCCGCCTTCTTCGCCTCCTCCTCCGCGGGGGTGACGACCGCGACCGCCGCGGCCGGGGTCGGCGCGGAAGTCATCAGGCGCTCGAGAACCTTGTTCGGGGCCTGCGCGTCGGCGTCGATGCCTTCCCGGAGATAGGCCGCAACCCGATTGCCGCTGGTCGCGCCCGATGTCTGCGAGGCGCTTTGCCTCGCCCGCTCGACCACTTCCAAAAAGTAGCTCTCGAGGTTCTGCGTGGGATTGTCGACGCGCACCTTGTCCGACGCGACCTCGCCCCGGATGATCGCGAGCACCTTCTCCATGACGGGCCGGGACAGCATCGGCGTTGTGATGCGAATCGAGTCGGGGCGAGCGAGCAATTCGTTGAGGGCGCCCTGCGCCTGGATCTTGCCGCCGTAGTAGATCACCACGCGATCGCAGACGTCCTCGACGTCCGACAGGAGATGGCTTGTGAGAAGGACGGTCTTTCCTCGGCGGGCGAGGGCGAGGATGACGTCCTTGACTTCCCGGCAGCCGATGGGATCGAGCCCAGCGGTGGGCTCGTCCAGAATGACGAGCTCAGGATTGTTGATGAGCGCCTGCGCGAGTCCGATCCGCCGCTGCATGCCCTTGGAGAACTCGCCCACCGCGCGTGTGTTGGCCTGGCTGAGCCCGACCATATCGAGGAGCTCTTGCGAGCGTTTGCGACGTGTTTTGGAATCCAGGTGGAAGAGCTGGCCGAAGAAGTCGAGGGTCTCCTCCGAGTTGAGAAAGCGATAGAGATACGACTCCTCGGGCAGGTAACCGATGCGCGCCTTGGTCGGAACGTGTCGAGGCGAATGGCCAAATATCTCGATGTGCCCCCGGGTGGGATGCAGCAGGCCGAGGAGCATTTTCACCGTCGTGCTCTTGCCGGAGCCATTGGGTCCGAGCAGTCCGAAAATCTCGCCCCGATGAATCTCGAAGTCGACCTGATCGACGGCGGTGGCTTTGCGGCGGCCCCAGAAGTCGTTGAAGATTTTTGTCAATCCGCGGACCTTCACCACCGCTTCGCGGGGGGAGGCGTCGGAGGCCTGTGCGGCCGGGCTTTCGGTATGGGAAACCATAGGTGTTGTCTACCTGTCGCGTGCCACTGATCTTTAGACGCTAGCAAGGGGACTTTGGCACGGCTACCGAAAATCGAAACGCCGGACTCCCGGGCCGACCCACGCTGAGCGCGCTCGTCAGATCTCCACCTGCATTCCCAGCTCGACGACACGGTTCGCCGGGAGTCGGAAAAACGTGGTGGCCTGCTGGGCGTTCCGCGACATGAACGCGAAGAGCCGCTCACGCCAGAACGCCATCGGAGATCCGTTCGCGGGAAGGATCGTCTCGCGGCCGAGGAAGAAGGTGGTGTCCATGGGGTTGAACTTCAACCCATGCTCGGCGCAGCGATTCAGCAGCTGCTCCACGTTCGGCTCCTCCATGAACCCGTAGCGGCCCGTGACCTGGTAGAAGCCTTCAGAAAGCTTGTTCACCGCGAGCCGCAGCTCCGGGCCCGCATAGGCGATTTCCTCCGTGGCGATATGCAGCAGCACGGTCCGCTCGTGGATCACTTTGTTGTGTTTCAGGTTGTGCAGCAGCGCCTGGGGCGTTCCCGCCACATTGCCGCAAAGAAACACGGCCGTGCCTTTCACGCGCACCGGCGGATTCATTTTCACGTCGTCCAGGAACAGGTCGAGCGGCAGCGCGTCGCGGCTGAGCTTCTCGTAGACGAGCTGGCGTCCGCGTTTCCAGGTGGACATGAGCAGGTAGACCGTGACGCCCATCGCCAGCGGGAACCATCCGCCCTGACTGAACTTGACGGCGTTGCTGCACATGAACGCGGCCTCGACGATGAAGAACACGGCGATGACGACCGCGATCTTCGGCGAGCTCCAGGCCCAGTGCTTCTTCGCGACGACGCCGAGCAGGATGCTCGTGATCATCATGGTCAGCGTCACCGCGATCCCGTAAGCGGCGGCGAGGTTGTCCGAGGTCTTGAACCCGATCACGAGCCCGATGCAGCAGAGCATCAGCGCCCAGTTCACGGGCGGGATGTAGATCTGTCCGCGCTCGGTGCTCGAAGTGTGCAGGATGCTCAAGCGCGGGATGTAGCCCAGCTGGATCCCCTGCATCGTGAGCGAAAACGCGCCTGAGATCAGGGCCTGCGAGGCGATGACCGCGGCGGCGGTGCTGAGGGCGACGAGGGGGTAGAGGGCCCACTCCGGCGACAGGTGGTAGAAGGGATTGTCCACCGCGCCAGGATGCGTGAGCAGGATCGCGCCCTGGCCGAGGTAGTTGAGAACCAGCCCGGGGAACACGGCGAGGAACCAGGCGCGTCGGATCGGCGCGAGGCCGAAATGGCCCATGTCCGCGTAGAGCGCCTCGGCGCCGGTCACGGCCAGAAAGACGGCGCCGAGCACCAGAAATCCGGTCCACCCGCCGGTCCACAGAAAATGGAGTCCGTACCAGGGGTTGAGCGCCTTGAGGACCTGGGGGGCCTGGCTGATGCCATAAACGCCGAGCGTGGCCAGGGTGACGAACCAAACGAGCATGACGGGCCCGAAAACCTTCCCCACGCCTCCTGTGCCGATGCGCTGAAAGGAGAACAGGACGACCATGATCCCCACGGAGATCGGCACGACCCAATTCTCGAACTGAGTGGTGGCGACATTGAGTCCTTCCACCGCGCCGAGCACCGTCACCGCGGGGGTGAGCATTCCATCGCCGTACAAGAGCGCGGCGCCAAACACGCCGAGGATCACCAGGAAGCTGCGCGATTCATTCACGCCTTTGCCGATGGCCAGAACGAGAAGGGCGAGGATGCCGCCTTCGCCCTGGTTGCTCGCGCGCATGACGACAGCGAGGTATTTCAGGCAGACGATCAGGACCAGCGACCACACGACCAGCGAGAGGACGCCGAAGAGGTTGTTGGGGGTGAGGGGGATTTTTTGGGCGCCATTGAAGCACTGTTTGAGCGCATACAAGGGACTGGTGCCGATGTCGCCATAAACAACGCCCAATGCGCCGAGGACCAGACCGAGCCGAGCCGGAGAGCCCGTCTTGTTGTCATTCATATCTCGTCGCGATCCGGGATCGGACCGCTCGCCCGCCACCCTCCGCCGCCGGGCGGGAGGGTGGCGGGTGAGCTACCCGCGCGCCGCAAAGGAGGAATCCGGAGGCGCTCACAAACGGATCGCCTGTGAGGCTTCATAGATCGCTCTTCCAAAAGGCCGACGAGGTTAGCTGACGGGCTGGGCCTTGAAAGTGGCCCCAACAAATCTGCTGTTGGCCCCAGCTCATTCCCATGATCGCTCATGAGAAAAGCATTGGTTCCCCCGCGCCGAGATGTCTGGATGGGACGTCCCGGCTTAGGCTGCGACAAAACGCAGGCCACCTCATGGGCCAAGCGGCCGGGTTTGTCAATGTCCCTCGCGCTCCCTGCAGGATCGCGGGACGCGATCCTGCCCAATCTGGATCGAACTACCTTTCTCAGGACGACTTCGCTATTTTGAACGCCGATGCAACCTTGGCTTTGCTTTTTATTCTGCCCTCGCTGTGGCGCCCGGCGCCCCGACGCGCCGCAGGCGGGGCCGTTTCGCTGCGGTGGATGCGGGTTTCTCTACTATTTCAACCCCGCGGTCGCCGCAGCCGGCTTCCTGATCCAGCCCAACGGCCAAGGTCTTTTCATCCGACGAGCCCAAGAGCCGTCGAAGGGCATGCTCGGATTGGCGGGGGGATTCATCGACGTGGGAGAGACCGCCGAAGAGGCGCTGCGACGCGAGGTCAGGGAGGAGGTGAACCTGGAGCTGGATTCCGTCGACTTCCTCTGCTCACAGCCCAACTCCTACTCGTATCGCGATGTGACGTATCCCGTGCTGGACCTTTTTTTCGTCGCCAGCGTGTCCCGGCCCGAGGCCGCCGCCGCGCTGGACGCGGTGGAGAGTTTCTGCTGGCGCGACCCTCTGAACGTGCGTCCCGAGGAACTCGCCTTCCCCTCGATGCGAGCGGCGGTCCAGGTTTTCCAAGCGCGAGGCCGATCCTGAAGCTCCCTCGCCTTGCCGGTGGATGAGCACGGACGTCGGGCTCGGGAGACGCGCGTCCTGGGTCCGACGGTCCTTAGATGAGCTCGGGTTGACCGCCGCCGCGACCGCGCGTGAGGCCGAGCTTTTGATAGGCGCGGTCTGTGGCCACGCGCCCCTGAGGGGTGCGATTGATGTAGCCTTCCATGATGAGGTAGGGCTCGTTCACCTCCTCCAGCGTGTCCGGCTCCTCGCCGACGGCGACAGCGAGCGAGTTTACGCCCACGGGGCCGCCGCCGAATTTCACCACGATGGTTTCGAGCAGGCGCTTGTCCATCTCATCGAGGCCATTCTGGTCGATCTCGAGCATGGCGAGCGCGCGATCGGCGATGTCGAGGGTGATTCGTCCGTCGCCGCGCACCTGCGCGTAGTCCCGAACGCGGCGCAGCAGATTGTTCGCGATGCGGGGCGTGCCGCGGCTCCGACGCGCGATTTCCAAAGCGCCCTGCTCATGGATCTCCACGTTCAGCAAGCCCGCCGCCCGCGTGACGATTGATTGCAGCTGGTCGGCGTTGTAGTAGTCGAGGCGCTCGCGGACGGGAAATCGGGTGAGCAGCGGCGAGGTCAGCAGGCCGCTGCGGGTGGTGGCGCCGATCAAAGTGAATCGCGGCAGGTTCAGCCGCACGCTGCGCGCGTTCGGACCCTGGTCGATGATGATATCCAGCTTGAAGTCCTCCATTGCCGGATAGAGGTACTCCTCGATCGTTTTCTGCAGGCGATGAATCTCATCGATGAAGAGCACATCGCCTTCCTCGAGGTTGGTCAGAAGGCCCGCAAGATCCCCGGCTTTCTCGATCGTGGGCCCGCTGGTGGCCTTCATGCCGGCGCCCATGGCCTTTGCCAGGATGTTGGCAAGCGTGGTCTTGCCCAGTCCGGGCGGGCCGCAGAGAAGGATGTGATCCAGGGGATCCTTGCGCCGCTTGGCGGCTTCGACGGCGATTTCGAGGCGCTCCTTGATCTTCGCCTGGCCCGTGAAGTCGCTGAAGAGCGCCGGACGCAGGGTCACCTCCAGGGCCGGATCCGCCTGCGTCAGGACATCGGTGATAATTCGTTCGGGCATCGTAATGGGCGACGGCAGCGCCGCGGCGACGAGACACTAGGAGCTCCGGCCTGGGACGGCAACTCCGATAGAAAACGGATCCTCCGTTCGTTGATTCGTCCTTCACCCCACTCCCTGGAGGCTCACGCTCCTGCCAGCGCCAGGTCGCGTCCTTTGAAAACTCATTGCCGGCGCGGCGCGTCGGCATGTGATGAAGTCCGGCTAGGGGAAACCCCTAGCCCCTGTATCGTAGGGAAATGTCGATGGGGACAATTGTCAACGCGGGCTGGAGGGTCCATTGTGTGGGTATCATGAGTCCCGCAACAAATAACCCTTCGCCCCTCCATAAGCAGCCGCTTCATGCTGGCTCCTCGAGCAGCGTGACGGATCTGTCGGGAGAGTGGATCGGTCATTATCGCGGGCACTTCGATCAGGTGGTGAAGATCGTTCAGCGTGGCGATCACATCGAGGCGGTGAAGGTTACCGGCGACGACCACGTCCCCGCCGGCGAGGTCACTTTCAGGGCCGACTTGAAGACCCTCTCAGGCGAGGGACAGGTGGCGGAAAAGGAGTTTCGGAATCCCTGCTTCGTTCCCGGCAAGCTCGTGATCCTGGGCACGGATCGCATCGCGTTCTCCTGGGAGAATTGCGGCACGGTGGAGTTCAGGAAGGATGACTGATCGGAGGATTCAGTCCAGGGCGCCAGGTCGGAACGGCGTTGAGCGCGAGTTCGGTTTTCAATTTGGGGTTCGGTGGGAGAACTCCTGAGGCAGGGCACACATAAACAAACAACAGGCTCGTCGCCATTCGAGGCGAGGCGCGAGCGCTCCTTCCGAGGAAGGGGATCGTTTCAAAGGGGCAGGCTCAACCACCTGCCCCTTTCTGCTTCGCGCGCCTCCTCTCCATCGAGCCTCTTGATTCGAAGTCTGTTCAAAGAGGAACGAAGTGAGCAGCTCGTGCTCCGGGGATGGCAAGGAGGGAGCGGGCAACCCCCCATGGTCATCGAAATGGCGTTGCGGCGATGGGCTGAGCGTGGCAGCCTCGCCGCATGCTCTCCCTTTCCGCGCCTAGCATGAATGGGTTTCCTCGCCGACCCCGCCAGAGCGACCCGGTCCGCGACAACGACCACCGACGCTCGCCCCGACCACCCGGCGGAGGGATCTCGCTCCTCGCCGTCCGTGTTCTCCTGTTCACCGGGCTCGTCCTTGCCCTTTTCCCCGCCTTCCGGGCTGGCGCCCAGGACCACCCCAAAATCACCCAGACCGGCCTGACGAACGGCGAATTCACCCTGCGCTTCACCTCGCCCTCGGGATTCAATTCCCGGCTCGAGCGCTCCGCGAACCTCGTCGACTGGAGCGCCGTTTACACCTTCCCCCGCACGGCTGCCAGCCAACTGCACACAGACACGGGGGCTCGATTCGCGTCCCGACTGTTCTACCGGATCGTGCAGCTCCCTGAAACCAACGCGCTGACGGGGGACCATATTCCAACCACCGAAGGGGATCTGGTGGTCCACCCGGTCAATCATGCGTCATTGGTGATGTCTTGGAAGGATCAGATCATCTACGCGGATCCCGTGGGCGGCGCCGATCTCTACAAGAATCTTCCGAAACCCACGCTGATCTTCGTGACCGATATCCATCCAGACCACGCTGACAGCGTCACGATCAATGGCATAGGAGGCGCGAACGCCGTTCTTGTGGTCCCGCCCGCGGTGCTCCCGATGCTCTCCTCCGGACTCGCCGCGGTCTCGCGTGTCATGGCGAACGGCGCGACGCTTTCCGTGGCCGGACTTGGCGTTGAAGCCATCCCCATGTACAACCTCACGCCCGCGCGACTCCAATATCACACCAAGGGCCGCGGCAACGGCTATATCCTGACCCTCGGCGGGAAGCGGGTCTATCTCAGCGGAGACACGGAGGACATTCAGGAGATGCGCAACCTCCAGAACATCGACCTCGCCTTTCTTTGCATGAATCTGCCGTACACCATGGACATCAATCAGGCGGCGAACGTGACGCGCGTGTTCCGTCCCCGGCGGGTCGTTCCCTACCACTACTCGGACAGCAACGTGACCCAGTTCAAGCAGCTCGTGGGGAGGGATCTCAACATTGAGGTGCTCCTCAGGAAATGGTACTGACCTGTGGGTTTGCCTCGTTGGTTTGTGTAGAGCTCGGTCTTCCGCTCCGGTCCCCGCCCCTACGCGCATCCGTGAAATCCGTGGACAAGCCCGTCGCTTTGCCCCCTCGCCCCGCTTCAAAACTTCCTCTCGCCACCGGATCCGGCGTTCTTCTATTCTCCGCGGCCTGATTTGGTTCACTGTATGATCACCAGCGCGCAGATCCGTCAATCGTTCCTCGATTTTTTTAGGTCGAAGTCCCACACCATCGTTCCGTCGTCGAGCCTCATGCCGGACTCCCCGAACCTACTGTTCACCAACGCGGGCATGAATCAGTTCGTCCCCATCTTCCTCGGACAAAAGCGCGCCGATGTATCCAAATGGGGCGGCGCGATTCCGGGCGCCGACACCCGCGCCGCCGACACTCAAAAATGCATTCGCGCGGGAGGCAAGCACAACGATCTCGATGACGTCGGCCTCGACACCTACCACCACACGTTCTTCGAGATGCTCGGGAACTGGTCCTTTGGCGATTACTTCAAGAAGGAGGCCATCGATTGGGCCTGGGAGCTGGTGACAGACGTCTGGCGATTCCCGAAGGAGCGTCTCTACGCGACCGTGTATCGTCCGGATCCCTCCAAGAGCGATCCGAGCGTTCTCGACCAGGAAGCCTGGGATTTGTGGGCCGAGAAATTCCGCGCGGCCGGGCTCGATCCCGCGGTCCATATCGTCTACGGAAACAAGAAGGACAACTTCTGGATGATGGGCGACACCGGGCCCTGCGGACCCTGTTCCGAACTGCACGTGGATCTCACGCCCGCCGGCGACACCCGGGGGGCGCTGGTGAACCAGGGCAGCCCGAAGTGCATCGAGATATGGAATCTCGTGTTCATCCAGTTCAACGCGAACCCCGACGGTTCCTTCAGCCCGCTCCCCGCCCAGCATGTCGACACGGGCATGGGTTTCGAGCGCGTCGCCTCGATCATCCAGGGAACCAAGGAATTCAAGGACTTCGCCAACGCGCGCGTCTCCAATTACGAAACCGACATCTTCCGACCCATCTTCGACGAGATCGAGCGACTGAGCGGATTGAAGTACGGATCCTCGTTGCCGAAGCCGGGGTCGACCGGCGACACCGAAACCGAGCGGGTGGATGTGGCGTTCCGCGTGATTGCCGATCACATCCGCACCCTCAGCTTCTCCATCGCCGACGGCATCCAACCGGGGAACAACGACCGCAACTACGTCCTGCGCCGCATCCTGCGCCGAGCGGTTCGCTACGGCCGCGCCCTGGGATTCAAGGAGCCCTTTTTCTACAAGCTGGTCGACGTCCTCGCCCGCTGCATGGGCGACGTGTTTCCGGAGATCCGCGCGCGCAAGAGCCATATCCAGGATGTGTTGCGCCTGGAGGAGGAGGCGTTCAACCGCACCTTGGACCGGGGCATCGATTTGTTTCAGGCCGAAGCGTCGAAGCTGAGCGCTGGAGGCGCGCTGGATGGCGCCTTTGCTTTTCGTCTGTACGACGAGCAGGGCTTCCCGCAGGACCTCACGGAGCTTCTGGCCCGCGAGAAAGGATTGAAGGTCGACGTCGACGGCTTCAAGAAGCTGATGGAGGAGCAACGGGCCCGCGCGCGCGCCGCGCAGAAGCGCGAGGTGATCGCGCTCTCGCAGATCGAGACGCAAACTCCGACCGCGTTCGTGGGATACGAGAAAACGAGCGCGTCCGTCCGCGTGCTGGAAACGGCGACGCTGAAGGACAAGACGGCGGTGGTGCTGGATTCCTCCTGCTTTTACGCGGAGATGGGCGGCCAGGTGGGCGACACCGGCGAGATCCAGGCGGGGGGACGTTTATGGCGGGTCGTGAACACGCAGAAGTCGGGGAACACGTGGCTGCATCTGGTCGAAGGCGATGAGGCGCCCGGCGCCGGCGAGGCTGTGGAGATTCGCCTGGACCGATCGCGTCGCGACGCGATTCAACGCCATCACACAGCGACACACCTTCTTCACTGGGCGATTCATGAGGTCGTGAGCCCCGAGGCGTCGCAGAAAGGCTCCTTCGTGGGTCCCGACAAGCTCACCTTCGATTTCAACAGCCCCGCCCTGACGCCCCAGCAGGTGGCCGATGTGGAGCGCCTCGTGAATCAGAGGGTTCTCGAGAACGCGTCCGTGTCGTGGGTGGAGGTGACGCACGCGTCTGTTCGACAGCGGAAGGATGTGATGCAGTTTTTCGGCGACAAGTACGGCGAAACCGTGCGCGTCGTGCAGATCGGGGGCGAGCGCGGCGGGTTGAACGGTTACTCGATGGAGCTCTGCGGCGGAACGCACACCCGGGCCACGGGCGAGATCGGTCTTTTCCGGATCGTCGGAGAGAGCGCGATTCAGGCGGGCGTTCGCCGGATCGAGGCGATCGCCGGGATGAGCGCATTCGGTCTCTCGTGCGAGAACACAGCGCTGATCCAGCAGCTGGCGGCGCGGCTGAACACGCCCGTCCATGAGCTGGAGCGCCGCGTTGAGACCCTGCTGTCGCATCAGAAGGAGCTCGAGAAGCAGGTTCGCGCCGCCCAGCAGCGCGAGGCCGCGACTCAGGCGAAGCAGCTGCTGAGTCATGCGGGAACGGTGAACGGGATTCCGACGCTGATCGCGAACGCGGGCGCCGCCGACGGCGACTCGTTGCAAGCGATGGTGGACGCGCTGCGAGGGGATTTCCCGGGCGTGATTCTTCTCGGAGGAGTCAGCGGGGGCAACGTGGCGCTGGTGGCCGCGGTGGGCCCTCAATTCACGAGCCGGGTGCAAGCCGGGAAATTGATCCAGGCCATCGCGCCGATCGTGGGTGGCAAAGGCGGCGGCCGCCCCGAAGGCGCGCGAGGCGGCGGAAAAGACCCATCCAAGCTCGACGAAGCGTTGATGAAGGCCCGAACGCTGGTGTCCTGACGGGCGAGCCTGTCCGTTGAAGACCACGGCGGAAGTTGCGAAGCTTGCGAAGGTGAACGGGCGCGCTGACCGTTCGCCGCGACGAAGACAGTCCCAGTCGTTGTTGAGGAATGAACGCGCTCAAGATGGATATCCAGGGAGCATCCCCTGCGGCACGGTCGACAGGCCCTATTTCGCGGAGGGAATCGAGCAACGCCGTTGCTGTCCTTGCGTCTTCAGGGGCCTACCAGCGAACGGAGATCTCGCTGCCCACTTTCAGCTTCAGCCGTTTCGCGGCGTCGCCGCTGTTTACGGCAATCTCGAGGAAGCCGCTGGAGCCGGGCACGCAGACCGCCTTGCCGGGGGCGACGGACTGATAGAACTCGTGCACCTTGGTCACTCGCTTCTCCCCGACCCAGACATCGGCGGGACGCTCCGGGTCGAGGAAGCCTTCGTTGGGAATGTTGGTGATGGCGTTTCCGTATCGATCCACGTACACCACCGCGCCCTGGACCTGATGGCTCCGCGAGCGTGGCGTCGGGATGTCCAGCTGCGCCCAGCAGTCGACTTTCGGGCCGGCGTCCGACACCGGCGCTCCGGCCGCGAGATGGGCGGCCGCAGGCGCGAAGACATCGCGTCCGTGGAAAGTCTTGCTCACTTTGTTGAGCCGCCACTTCGGATTCTCCAGGCATCGGACCTCGATGGGGCTCTCTTGGGAGAGCACGCGCGAGAGGACGCCGTTGTCGGGGCCGATGAAGAGGCAGGAGGCGGTCCGAGCGACAAGGGCGCGTCGCGCGCTGCCCACGCCGGGATCAACGATGGCGATGTGAATCGCGCCTTTGGGAAAGAAGCGGAATCCCGCCGCGAGGGAGAAGGCCCCTGCGCGCACATCGCCGGGCGCGATTCCATGATTGAGATCCACAACCCGGACCTTCGGGGCGATCCGGGCGATCACTCCCTTCATAGTCCCCACGAACCAGTCCTCGAGACCAAAATCCGTGGTCAGCGTGATCCAGCCCGCTGTTGTTTCTGAACGCGGCACGGAAGAAAGATGGATCAGGTTCTTGGAAAAGCAATGGATAGAATCCGCTTGATTTGATTTGGTGGGCGACGGCATATATCGCCCGCATCATGAGTGAGGTTTTTACCCGGGCGGTGGAGGCGTTGAGGAAGTATTTTGGCTTCGCGAGTTTCCGCCCCCTTCAGGAGGAGATCATCCGCGATACTCTGGCGGGCGTGGATGTGCTGGCGCTGCTTCCCACGGGAGGCGGCAAGTCGCTTTGTTTCCAGCTCCCGGCGCTGCTGTCGGACGGGCTCACGGTGGTCGTGTCGCCGCTGATCGCCCTGATGAAGGATCAGGTCGACGCCCTGATCAGCGCCGGCGTTCCGGCCACATTTCTCAATTCCTCGCTCGCGGCGGAGGAGTCGCGACGTCGCCTCGCGGGACTCCGCCAGGGCGAGTACAAGCTTCTCTACGTCGCGCCGGAGCGTCTCGCCCTGCCAGGCTTTCTGGACGATCTCCGAGGCTGGCGACTGCGGCGTTTCGCCATCGACGAGGCGCACTGCATCAGCGAATGGGGACACGACTTCCGACCGGATTACCGTCAGCTGGCCCAGCTGCGCGCGCTGTTTCCAAAAATCCCGATCATCGCGCTGACCGCCACCGCCACCGAACAGGTGCGCAAGGACATCGTTCAACAATTGCGCCTCGCCTCAGCCCGCGAATACGTGGCGAGCTTCAACCGCCCCAATCTCACCTACCGCGTGTTGCCCAAACAGTCGGGCGGGGAGCAATTGCTCGCCTTCGTGCTACGTCGCGCCCGGGAGGCGGGGATCGTGTATTGCCAGAGCCGGCGGGGCGCGGAGAGCCTCGCGGCCCGCCTTCGCGAAGCGGGCATCGCGGCGGCGCCCTATCACGCGGGGCTTGAGCCGCAGGAGCGAACGCGCAATCAGGAGCGATTCCTCCGCGACGAGGTGAAGGTGATCTGCGCGACCATCGCGTTCGGCATGGGCATCAACAAGCCCAATGTCCGCTTTGTCGTGCACTACGATCTGCCGAAGAACATCGAAGGCTATTATCAGGAGACGGGAAGGGCGGGGCGCGACGGGTTGCCAGGGGAATGCCTGCTGTTCTTCAGCGGCGGCGACGTGGTGAAATGCGAGCGCTTCATCGCGCAAAAGACCGATCCCAAGGACCAGGAGCTGGCGCGTCATCAGCTGCGCCTGATGGCCGACTACGCCGAGAGCTCCGACTGTCGCCGTCGGACCCTGCTGGCCTACTTCGGCGAGAAGTTTCCCGAGCCTTCGTGCGGGAACTGCGACAATTGCCTGACGCCGACGGAGTCGTGGGACGCCACGGTTCCCGCCCAAAAGCTTCTCTCCTGCGTGTACCGGATCCGGGAGCGCAGCGGGTTTCCGACCGGCCTCTCGCATGTCATCGAGGTGCTCACCGGGGCGAACACCGTGAAGGTGCGCGATTACGGGCACGCCGCGCTCTCGACCTACGGGATCGGCCGCGACTGGGATCGGGCCCAGTGGGCGACGCTTGGCCGCGAGCTGATACGGCTGGGCTTGCTTTTCCAGGACCCGGCGCGATCGCACGTCGTCGAGCTTACGGCCGCGGGCCGCGACGCGCTCAAGAGCCGCGCGCCGATTCTGGTGTCCCGAAGGCCGCGGCGCCCCGACGCTCCCGGCGCCGCCCTCGTCGATCCGGTCGCCGCGAAGTTCTCCCGCCCCACCGGCGCGATCGCCTGCGATGAAACCCTGTTTGAATCGCTGCGGTCGTTGCGCAAGCGGCTCGCCGACGAGCGCGATGTGCCGGCCTACATCATCTTCTCCGATGTCGCGCTGCGACAAATCGCGCGGGTCTATCCGCTCTCCGACGCCGAGCTGCTCCGCATCAATGGCGTGGGAGAGAAAAAGTTGCGCGAGTTCGGCCCGGCATTGCTGGGCGCCGTGGCCGATCACCTGCGGGAGAATCCGCGTCAATCGTTTTAGCTCTTGCTCCGCGGAACGAGGTCGTGGCGGGGGAAGAGGGCCGCGGGTTCGCCGGTCGCCCGGCCCGGGACTAATCGGCCCCATGCCGCGTCCGCAAAACGATCCGGCGCGCCGGGGATCCCCAACTGCCCATAGATCTTTTGCGCGGTCTGCGGAATCACGGGCCACACGAGGATGGCCAGGATGCGGCAAGCCTCGAGAAGGTTGTAGAGCACCTGGTCCAGCCGCTCCGCTTGCGCGGGGTCCTTCGCCAGCGTGAACGGGGCGGTCTGCTGGACGTACAGATTCGCGCGGCTGACGAGGCTCCACGCGTCGATGAGCGCGCCCTGGAGCCGATAGGCTTCGTAATCCTCCCGAACGGCCGCGATCGCCCGCGCGGCGTCGGCCGCCAGTTCGTCGTGGGGAGGCGGGACGATCCCCTTGCGATACTTGTTGAGCATTCCGAGCGATCGATTGACGAGGTTGCCCAGGCCGTTCGCCAGCTCGGCGTTGTAGCGCGCCTCGAAGCCGGCGTCGGTCCAGTTGCCGTCGGGGCCCAGATCGAGCTCGCGGACGACGTAGTAGCGGAACGCGTCGACGCCCCAGTCCTGGATCACCTGCACAGGGTCCACGATGACGCCGGTGCTCTTGCTCATCTTCTGCCCGTCCTTCATCCACCATCCATGAACGACCAGCTTGCGAGGCAGCGGCAGACCGGCCGCTTTCAGCATGATCGGCCAGTAGACCGCGTGAAACTTGAGGATGTCCTTGCCCACCACATGGGCGTCCGCGGGCCACAGCTCCACCGCCTCGTTCCCCGACGCGCCCGCCGCTTTTCGCGCCCATGGGGGCAGCGCGGGATCGCCGTGGGCGGCTGGGATGGTGATGTAATTCGTCAACGCGTCGAACCAGACGTAGGTGACATAACCTGGATCGAAGGGCAGGGGAATGCCCCAGGTCAGTCGGGCCGAGGGACGGCTGATGCACAGGTCTTCCAGCGTGTTGTTCTTCAGGAATCCGAGGACCTCGTTGCGCCGATAGTCGGGATAGATGAAGTCGGGGTTCGCCTCGATGTGGTCGATGAGCCACTGCTGATGATCCTTGAGGCGGAAGTAGTAATTCTGCTCGGTGAGCTGCGCGACGTCGCCATATTCGGGATCGAAGGAGCCGTCTGGCCGGCGGTCTTTGTCGGTGAGGAAGGTTTCAGCGCGGGTGGAGTAGAATCCGACGTATTCGGCTGTGTAGAAATGCCCGCGCGCATGCAACTCGGACAACAGCGCGCTGACGACGCCCTTGTGGCGCGGTTCCGTGGTGCGGATGAAGTCGTTGTTCGTCAGGTCGAGCTTCGACGCGAAACGCTTCCAGTCCTCCGCGAGCGCGTCGGAATAGGCCTGGGCGGTCTTGCCTTCCTGCTGGGCCGCTTGCTGGACTTTCTGTCCGTGCTCGTCGAGCCCGGTGAGGAAGAACGCGTCGTCGCCCATGCTCCGGCGCGCCCGGGCGATCACGTCCGTGATCACCTTCTCGTAAGCGTGGCCCAGATGCGGCTGGCCATTGACGTAATCGATGGCCGTTGTGACATAGAAGCGTTTCGACATGCGGACGGAGTCTGTCGGAAGCCCCTCGCCATTTCAAGGGGCGCGGCATTTCCCTCCACAAACCAGACCGCGAGACTCGCCCAGCCCCTATTGGGCGCAATCGCCACGCCTGGAATTAGGAGACGAGGAGATGCAGCCGCAACGGAGGCACGGGATGGCGCGGCGCGGAATCCGCCGCGAAATCGCCCGCGTTCACAAATTGTCTTGGGGCAGGAGAGGATGTGCGGCTATAGGTCGCGGCGTGAAACCGCTGCGTCTCCTGGCTCTGCTCGTCGCGCTGTGCGCGATCGTGGTCTGGCTGGCCGCCGGGGCGAATCGCGGATGGACAAAAACCATCGTCGAGACGCGAACCCAGGACCCCGTCACCGGCATCGACGGGATCACTTACGAGAAGCGCTTTGTTCCGGGGCTCGACTTTCTGGGCGCTTCGATGATAGGAGCTGCGCTGCTCGCGGGCGTTTCCCTTTTTCTGCCCGCTCCACCGAACAACAAGATCAATACATGAAGAAGACCCTTCTCCTCTCGCTTGGCCTCCTGGCTGTCGCCTCTGTCGCGTCCGCCGCCCCCCAGGTTTTCGACTTCAAGGATCCCAAGGGGGTCAACAACGCGGTGTTCAAGCTCGACGCGCCTCTCGAGGCGATCACGGGCAGCGCGAACGGCATCAGCGGCAGCATCAGCTTCGATCCCGAGAATCCCGGGGCGACCACGGGCAAGATCGTGATCGCGGCCGCGTCCCTGATCGTTCCCAACCCGATCATGAAGGACCACCTCCAGGGCGAGCAGTGGATGAACGTCGCCAAGCACAAGGAGATCACCTTCGAGGCCAAGTCTCTGTCGAACGTGAAGACCAGCGGCTACACCACGTCCGCCAGTGTGACCGGCACGCTGACCATCAAGGGCGTGGCGAAGGAAACCACCATCCCGGTTCGCTTCACGTATCTGAAGGACAAGCTGGGCCAGCGGGTGCCCAATATGAAGGGCGACCTTCTGGTGCTGCGAGCCAACTTTCAGATCAAGCGAACGGATTTCGATATCAACCCGAAGGCGCCACAGGACAAAGCCTCGGACACGATCGATCTCGCCCTCAGCATCGCTGGCGCGGCGCCGACGAAGTAAGCCGCCGTTCGAGCGTATAGCCGTGCTTCATCCTCTCGCGCTCCATTCGGCGCCGGTCTGCGGGAGAACGCAGGGACAGGGGTGATCACGCAAGGGCGCAAAGGCTCAGGGACGCGTCTGAGTCCCGTTCGACTTTCGGGCGGCATTGACTCCGGGATCGGGGTTTTCATACGGTTGGCCCTTCATGATCATTGCGCCCTCATTGCTCGCTTCGGACTACTGCCGCTTCGGCGCCGAGGCGGTTCGCGCCGACCGTTCGGGCGCGGAGTGGCTGCATCTCGACATCATGGACGGACACTTCGTCCCCAACATCTCCTTTGGCCCCGAGGTCGTCAGGCGAATCCGCCCGCTCACAAAGATGTTTTTCGACGTTCACCTGATGTGCTCGCAGCCCGAGGTGGTGCTCGAGCCTTTTCAGAAAGCAGGAGCTGATCTTCTCACCGTCCATGTGGAGCTGGGCGACGCCGTGGAGTCCCTCATCTGGAAGATCCGCTCCCTCGGGAAGCAGGTGGGACTTGCCGTGAATCCTCCAACCAACATCAACGCCGCGCTTCCATTCCTCGCGAAGATCGACCTGCTCCTGGTCATGACTGTGAACCCGGGCTTTGGCGGACAGCCTTTCATCGCGGAGATGCTGCCCAAGATCGAACAGGCCCGCCGATGGCGCGAGGAGCGCGGACTGAAATATCGCATCGAGGTGGATGGAGGCATCAACCAGGAAACGGCGAAGGAGTGCGCCAGAGCGGGCGCCGATACTTTTGTTTCGGGCACGGCGCTGTTCTCCCATCGGATGATGAAGTCCGCGGTGCGGAAAATGCGCGACGGGGCCGCGGCGGCGGCGCGTCAGGGATGAGCATGTTCTTCGAGTTGCTCAACACCGCGGCTCATTCGCGGGCCCGCCTCGGACGCCTGCGCACCACTCGCGGAGTCATCGACACGCCCGCCTACATGCCCGTCGGAACCCAAGGCTCCGTCAAGGCGATCGACCCGCGCGAGCTTCTTGAGATGGGAACCCAGATCATTCTGGGCAACACCTATCACTTGAGCATTCGTCCGGGGATGGAGATCATCAACGCGGCGGGCGGGCTCCATAAATTCATCAACTGGCCGCATCCGATCCTGACGGACAGCGGAGGCTTCCAGGTTTTCAGCCTCGCCAAGATCCGGAAGATTCAGGCGCATGGCGTGGAGTTCCGCTCGCATCTGGACGGGTCCCTCCTCTTTCTCGGCCCGAAGGAGGCGATGGATATCCAGCGTCAGCTCGGATCGGACATCGCCATGGTTTTCGACGAGTGTCCGCCGCACACCGCGACGCATAGGGATGTCCGCGGCGCCGTGGAACGCACACTGCGTTGGGGGCTGGAGTGCCGGCGGCAGCCTCGCGCCGAGGGCCAGTTTGTTTTCGGCATTGTTCAAGGCGGCAAATTTCCCGATCTGCGGGAGCGCTGCGCGACGGAGCTGGTCGCGATGGATTTCGACGGATACGCCATCGGCGGCGTGAGCGTGGGGGAGCCCGAGCCGGAGATGATGAAGGCGGTGGAATTGGCCGAGGCCCACCTGCCCGCCCATAAGCCCCGCTACGCGATGGGCCTGGGGACTCCCGCCCAGCTCGTGGAACTGGTGGCGCGGGGCGTGGACATGTTCGATTGCGTGCTGCCGACGCGCGTCGCCCGGAACGGAACCGCCTACACACGGAAGGGCGCGGTCAGCATCAAGGGCGGATTCAACAAGGCCGATTTTGGTCCCATCGAGGAAGGCTGCGAGTGTTTCGCCTGCCAGCGATTCACGCGGGCCTATCTGCGACATCTGCTCAATGTGAATGAGATCCTCGGCTTGCGGATGCTCAGCGTTCACAACACCCACATGTATTTGAAGCTCATGGACGACATGAGGGCGCACTTGCGCGTCGGGACCTTCGACGCGTTTCGTCGCGAGTTCGCGGCGGGGTTCGTTCCCTCTCAGCGCGTGCTGGCCGACCGGGCGGCCTCGCAAGCGGCGGCTGTCACGGCTCCTGCGGTCGGGGACCCGGAATCCGAATGACATGGCGATGGGCTCTCTGATGACAACCCCGAGTTGGAGGGACAAACCCGAGTGGGTGGCCTTGATTCGAAGGCCCGGCCTGGCGGCGCTGGGCCCGGGACCCCGCGCGGGGGTTTGGACCCCGTCGGAGATCCAGGAACTCGTTGCTCGCCACCTGCCGCGGCGCGATGTGAGCGACGCGATTCACGCCCTGGCGCTGCTTTGGAACGATCGCCATGACGAGGCCCACTCGATCGTTCAAAACATGGAGCAGGATGCCGATGGGAGTCTTGTGCACGCGATACTGCATCGACGGGAGCCCGACTACGGCAACGCCGCCTATTGGTTTCGTCGCGTGGGCGAGCATCCCAGCTTCCGCCGTCTCGCGGCGTTGGCGGGCCCGCTGCTCAGCCGCGGGTTGGCGGAGGAACTCCTGCCCGGGGGGCGATGGAGCGCTCTCGGGTTTTGCGGCGCGTGTGAACGCGTTGTCCGCGTTTCTGGGAAGGCAGAGGCGAACGCCGGGTTGCTTCCGCAAATCCAGTCCCTGGAAACGGAAGCGGTCTTCGACGATTTTTGGTCGCGCGCAGGCGCCGCGAAGCCTGAATGACGCTTCATCGGACAACCTCCAAAACGGTTCTTTACTTCCTCCAAACCCCCTCCTAGCTTGACCCTCACTTCTATGATGAACCAGTTCTTCAAAGTGTCAGCGCTCCTCGCTCTTGTCGTGGCCGCGGGTGTGGGCTGCGCCGGACCTGAGCAGAAGTTGGGTCGCGGGCTCCGCAATGCCACCGAATTCGGCCGGCTCGGCGAGATGCAGCGATCGATTGAGCAGACCGCGCTCTGGGACGGCAGCCAGAGCACCTACACCACCGGAGTGATCCGGGGCTTGAATCGCAGCGTCGCGCGCACCGCTTACGGCGCATGGGAAATCGTCACCTTCCCGTTCCCCCCTTACACCGCGCAGTTTACGCCCAAGGGATACATCGCTCCCGACTACTCCATTGGCACCACCTCCTATCCCTTCGGCGGGATGAAGCTGACCGAGGACCCGGCCTACCCGACCACCAACAAGCCAGGTCTTCCCTCCGATCCTATTTTTGACGCGGGCGGTGATCTCGGCTTCGACGGCGGCGTCATTGGACGCAGCATCCCCGGCAGCCGTTTTCACATCTTCGAGACGGGCCACTAAGCCGCCTTCTTTTCCAAGGGCGCCAGCATTTGTGTTGGCGCCCTTTTTCTTTCCGCCATGTCGGTTGAACGGATCACGCTCGAATCGCCCTGCAAGGTCAACTGGGTGCTCAACATCCTAGGGAGTCGCCCGGATGGATTTCATGAGCTCGAGTCGCTGATGGTTCCGGTTCCCATCTGCGACCGGCTGCAATTCGATCCCGACCCGCGAGAGTTTGCGCTCACCTGTAGTCATCCCGGCCTTCCGGTGGATGGATCGAACCTGGTTCACAAGGCGGCCACACTGTTTTTTGCGGCCGCCGGGCTGGAGGCGCGCGGCTCGATTCACCTGGAGAAGCGGATTCCGATGGCCGCGGGATTGGGCGGAGGCAGCGGCAACGCCGCGGTGGCGCTTCTGGGGCTCAACCAAGTATTTGGCAAGCCGCTTCCGATGGCTCGCCTCTATGAGTTGGCGGCGCAGCTCGGTTCGGATGTTCCCTTCTTCCTGGAGTCCGGGCCGGCGCTGGCTTTGGGTCGCGGGGAGAAGGTGGAAAGGCTGCCATCGTTCTCCGCCTTGCGAGGCTGCGCCCTGTTGTTGGTTCATCCGGGGTTTGGAATCTCGACGCCCTGGGCCTACCAAGCGCTGAAACGTTTTCCGAACGCGATCCACGGGACGCCAGGTCGAGCCGCTGCGTCCGCGGCGGTCATGGCCGGCTCGTCGGCCGCTCGGGCCGCGGAGGAGCTGTTCAATAGCCTGGAGGCCCCGGCCTTGGACAAGTATCCGATCCTTTCGGTGTACCAGCGAGCCTTGCAAGACGCGGGGGCCCTCGGCGCGTTGATGTCAGGGAGTGGTTCCTCAACCTTCGGGGTCTTCGGATCCATCGACGACGCAGCCCGGGCCCGCCAGCGCTTTGTCTCGCGTTTCTCGGAATGTTGGACGGAAGTGGCGCGCTTATCCGCGTGATTGTCGTCGGGTTTCATCCGAGTTCTTCGCTACGCGGATGGATGCCCGGGTCATCATGCCGCTCACTCGCGAAGACGCCGCAAGGCTTCGATCGCTTCCCGGGCCTTCGGGATCAGTTCGCTCAGTTCGGCTGGGCTCGTGCTCGGGGCGTAGCGATGCTGGTTTATCATGCGGAACAGCTCCTCCATCCCTTCCGCCTCCGCCTCCGATAGCCCGCGTCGGAGTAGCTTCTCTCGAATGACGCTCTCGGTGATCCCGGATTCCGGAATGTCCAGCCGCTCGCCGATCTGGCATCGCAGGACGCGGCTCATGGCCGCGAAAAACACATCGCCTTCGTTGCGTTGCGCGCAGTCCTTCATCTGGCGCAATCCTTCGGCAACCTCCTTCTCAGCTTGCTTGCGTCGCAGTAACCGGGGGTTTCGTCCCAGCGTCTCCGCGCGCCATCGACCGGCTCGCAGAGTCGCCCACAGCCCGAAGGGGAGGAGCTGTGCGATCAAGTACCAAGGCTGTCGCCACGCGGCGGGCGGCAGGGCGACGATCGAGCCCAGCTCGGGGCGGATATGGGCCAGAGCGGGCGCTAGCGTCGAGCCGGATCCGCCGGCTGCGTTGGTTCCCAACATTGGCAGGGGAAGGGTGGGGGCGGTCGCGGCGGTGAGCTGAAGAGGAACCGGATCGGCCTTGAGGGTTCGATAGGACTTGGAGGCCGGGTCGAAATAAGTCCACCGGAACTCTGGCAAACCCTGGATCTCGGGGCTCTGGGGCACGACCACTTGCTCGAAGAACCGTGTCCCCGCGACTTCCAATGCGTCGCGCGGCTCCGATCGCGCGTTCGGGGGATAGAACTTGAATCCCTTCCAATGGTCGAGATTCGGAAGCGACAGGCCCTCGATGGAGCCATCCCCGGAGATCGCGATCTTCATTGTGATTGGATCCCCGACCGCCAAGCTTCTGGGGCCCGCGCTGTAGGTCATTTGAAAGCTCCCCACAGCCCCGGTGAAATCGGGCGGCGCGCCCGGCGGCAGCGGACGCACTTCCACTTGCGCCGGGTCCGCGGTCACACGGATGGCTTGGTAGGGCCTGAAGAATCCGAAGAAATCCTGTCTCCCGCCAGGGGCGGGGATCTCCAATTGGGTCGCGGCGGGTCCCAATTTCAGCGCGCCTGCTTTGACGGCCGTGGCCACGCATTTGAACGTCACCAAGTTCATGACCCGACCGCCCACGTTCCTCTTTACCGGCGGCAGGTTGACGATCTTGCTGAAGTTGAATCCTTCTCCCTCAATCTGCGGCAGCTGCAGCCCGCGTCCCTCCTCGACGAACAGCTGGACCTCAAACGGGAGCGCTTCGCCGACATAGGCCTCGGTTTTCGGCGTCTCAATCCGCAGGAAGGCGGGGCGATTCCCCACATCAACAGTGCTTGCGGGTGTCACGCGCGCTTTGATGGCCGGAGCCCTCATGGCTCCCGCGTCGGTGAGCACATCGACCGGGCCTATGGTGTAGCTGCCGGGCTTGATCCCGGTGACAGAGAAGCTGAGGCTCCGCTGCATCGTTCGCTCCCCATTGACGATGCTCACCTGTGTGGAGTCCCCGGCGGCGGCGATATGAAGTCCGGCCACCGGAGGGAACGTCGGCCTGAGACGCGGTTGGGCGCCTTCGATGATGAGGTTCAGGGTCGCGGTGTCGCCAACGGGGATGCTCTCCTGGTCGATCTCCAATCGGACGGACGCGGCGGACGACGAGAGCCCTGTCAGGATCAGCGCCGCCAGCGGCAGCAATAGGCAACTCAGGCTGTCCCACGGCGAGCGCGGAGGCGCCGCAAAGGGCGCTGGCTGCGGCGCGCCGTTTGGGGAGGCGGATTCATCCGTTCGTGTTGGCACAAGTTGAGAGAGCGAAGCGATCACTGGGGCACAGCCTGCCAATCGCCGGACGCGCTTTCAAGAGAGAGAGGACTGATTCTCCAGAAACAGATGAGCGGGCTGCGTGAACAAAAGAAAAACGCCAACCGGCAAGGTTGGCGTTTCTTTGAAAGAATGGAGCGGTCGCTTTGCTTACTTGCGCTTGCGAGCGATCATCATGAGACCGAAGCCACCGAGCCCGAACAGCGCCAGCGTGGCGGGTTCCGGAACGGGTTCGCCACAGGCAATGGCATACATGTTACGGTTGCCGGGTCCGCCGGCGGTGGTGTCGTTCTGCGCGCCGAAGGAGTAATGGCCCGCAACAGCGTTTAAAGAGTAAACGCGGGAATGATTGTCGACGGTGCCGTCGTTGCCTTCATCGACGCCGATCGACATGCCGGTGTCTTTAAACCCGAGCGCGGCGACCCAATCCATCACGCCACCGCCCAACTTGGGGCCGTTTGACGCGTCGTTGTCGCCCATGCGGTTGTCAACGAAGAGATAGAGGGTCACGTCCGCCGCCAAGTCAAACGACAGGCTGTAGTTCGCTTGGCCCTTATCGCTGTTACGTGTTTCGAGGTAGACATCTCCGACCAGAGGACCAGGCACTTCTCTGTAGACGTGGACACGGTCCTGGTAGGCTGTCGAGCCATTCTCGAGAAAGGGATTGTCGCCGTTGTAATTCGCGACGGGGTCTCCAGTGCTGTCCGTTCCTCCGAGGTTGTAGATCTTTGGCGACGCGGTGGCTGCTGTCGTGAGAGAGAGCGCCAGACCGAGTCCCCCAAGCATTCCCACCCGGGCTGCGGTGATACTTAAGGACTTCATAGTTGTGATTGGGTTCATGGCCGAACTCAGCCTCCGGCTTCCGTCGGCGTCCCCCAATCCCAGACCCTCTGTGCGGAATCCAGAATCAGTGGCGAAACGAAAGCACAAGGTTGCTTCGGAGTGTGATCTTCTTACACCCGAAATTCATGTGAGTAAAGGGTGTTTTTTGGGAAAGTGGGAGCGAAGGCACGAGGCCCTGGCCCATCCGGCGCAACCTCCGGACAGGGTGTCCATTCTCGACCTAAGCCTTCTCGCCGAGGAAGCTTCGCAACGGCTTCTGCGCCTTCAACATCGTACCAAAATCCCTATTGAATCGACCCGCGTCTCTGCCTAGCTTTTGGACATGCAACACACTCCCCGCGCGGTCGCTTGGGCGATCCTTTTCGCCGGATTCTCCTGCCTCTCTTCGCTTCACGCCGCTGATTCCTATCAGATCGCCGTGATCCCCAAGGGAACCACGCATGAGTTCTGGAAATCCATCCACGCTGGCGCGGTGAAGGCGCAGCGCGAACTGGAGAGCCAGGGCGTGGCGATCAAGCTGCATTGGAAGGGGCCCTTGCGCGAGGATGACCGCGATCAACAGATCCAGGTGGTGGAGAATTTCACCGCGCGACGCGTGCAGGGCATCATGCTGGCGCCGCTCGACTCCCAAGCGCTCGTCAAACCTGTGGCAGCCGCCGTCGACGCCAGGATCCCAGTGCTTGTCTTCGACTCGGGCCTCAAGTCGGACAAGCCCATCAGCTATGTTGCCACGGACAACGCCAAAGGGGGCCGGCTCGCCGCTGAGCAAATGGGGCGTCTCCTTGGAGGAAAGGGGAAGGTGATCCTGCTCCGGTACGCCGTCGGCTCGGCAAGCACCGAGGAGCGCGAATCCGGGTTTCTTGCGGGACTCAAGGCCTTCCCTGGAATCCAGCTTCTCTCCGCCGACCAATACGCGGGTCCTACTCGCGAGACGGCGTACTCCAACTCCCAGAACCTGCTGAATCGTTTCGGACGCGATGTGGACGGGATCTTCACCGTCAACGAGAACTCCACGATCGGGATGACGAAAGCGTTGCGCGACATCGGGCGCGCGGGAGGGAAAGTGAAAATGGTCGGCTTCGATGCCGGCAGCCAGTCGATCAAAGATATGAAGGCCGGCGATGTTCAAGGCCTCGTGGTTCAAAACCCCGTTCGCATGGGCTATCTCGGCGTGAAGACGCTTGTGGCTCATCTTCAGGGGAAGCCTGTGGAGAAGGTTATCGACACCGGCGTGCAGCTCGTCACCCCCGAGAACATGAGCCAGCCCGAGTTTCACGAACTCCTCTATCCGCCCCTCAGCCAATACCTCGACAAGTAGAGGCCTCCCTTTTTCTTTTTTGTCCGCGCGACTAGACATCCGAGGGGTGAGGAAGGCATTCGGCGCCACTCAAGCGCTCCGGAATGTCGACCTTTCCGTGGGCCCGGGAGAGATCCACGCCTTGATTGGCGAGAATGGCGCGGGCAAGAGCACGCTCATGAAGGTTTTGAGCGGAGCGCATCCTCCGGACGGTGGCAGGATCGAGTTGGACGGCGAGCCTTTTCGCGTCTCGAATCCCGCCGAGTCGCGGGAGGCCGGCATCGCGATGATCTATCAGGAGCTGAACCTCGCGCCGCATTTGTCGGTGGAGGAGAACATGGTCCTCGGACGCGAGCCCTCGCGCTGGGGCTGGATTGATCGCAAACGCCGTCGCGCGATGGCCTCGCAAGCCCTTAAACAGCTCGACTATTCGCGCCTCGCCCTGGACACGCCGGTGAACCTGTTGACCATTGCCGAGCAGCAAATCGTGGAGATCGCCCGGGCGCTTCTTTTCGATCCCAAGGTTCTGATCCTCGACGAGCCGACCAGCAGCCTGACCCAGGTCGACACACAGCGTCTCTTCGAGGCGCTGGGGCGACTTCGCGACCGGGGCGTCAGCATCGTCTACATCAGCCACTTTTTGGAAGAATGCCAGCGGCTCTGCGATCGGTTCACGGTGTTGAGGGATGGGGAGTCGGTGGGCGCGGGCGATCTGAAGGCGACGCCGTTGCCCGAGATCATCCGGATGATGGTGGGACGGGAGGTCTCCGAGATCTACCCCCGGGCGATCCGCGAGTTGGGAGAGGTGGTCTTGGAACTGCGCGACCTGGCGGGAGTGGAGAAGCCGTCGTCGGCCAGCCTGTCCCTGCGTCGGGGCGAGGTGATGGGCATCGCGGGCCTGGTGGGCGCGGGACGCACCGAGATGCTGCGCGCTTGCTTCGGACTGGACTCCCGGCGGCGCGGCGAGATCTGGATTCGCTCGCGGAGATGCCACCGGAATCGCCCCTCCGATCTGTGGGGGCGCGGCGTGGGCCTGCTCGCCGAGAACCGGAAGGAGGAAGGCCTGCTGCTGCAGCGGAGCCTCGCCGACAACCTGATGCTCTCCCGATTCGGGCCCGTCTCACGCGCTGGATTTGTGCGTCGACGCGAGCAGGGCGTCCAGGCCGCGCGCCTGATGGAGCGTTTGCGCATTCGCGCGCGCAGCCCCTGGCAGCCGGTCGGCGAGCTTTCCGGAGGGAACCAACAGAAGGCGTTTCTCGGACGTTTGATCCATCATGGCGCCGACATCCTTTTGCTCGATGAGCCGACTCGCGGGATCGATGTGGGGAGCAAGGCTGAGATCTATCGATTGATCAACGAACTCGCGGGTCAGGGGAGCGCCGTGCTCTTCGTGAGCTCCTATCTCCCCGAACTGCTCGGGGTTTGCGACACGATCGCCGTCATGAGCCGCGGCGTCCTGGGGGCCAAGCGGCCCGTCGCCGAGTGGACCGAGCACGCGATCATCGAAGCCGCCGTCGGGAAGGGAAACGGATGACCGACGCCAACCCCAAGCCCGGTTCGCGCTGGAGCGCCTCGCGACTTCTTACGATCGCGGGTCCGTTCCTCGGTTTGCTTTTTGTGACGGCGCTCTTTGGATTGAGCGAGGACCTTCGTCCGGTGTTTTACACGGGCGCGAGCTGGAAAAACATTCTCACTCAGACGGTGATCGTTGCGGTCGGCGCGTTGGGCATGACGCTCATCATCGTGAGCGGAGGCATCGATCTCAGCGTTGGGTCCGTGGTGGCGCTCTGCAGCGTCGTCGGCGCGCGACTCCTCGAGCACAAGGCCCCCGCGTCCGTGACGATCCTTGCGACGCTGCTCGTCGGAGGCTGCGTGGGGTTGATCAACGGCGCCGTCATCGCCGGCTTCCGCATGCTGCCGTTCGTGGTGACCCTGGGGATGATGGGCATCGCGCGCGGCGCCGCAAAATGGCTGGCGGACAACCAGACCGTGAACTTCGAGGGCGATTCGATTGTCGTCACGCTGATGGAGCGAGTCCGCCCCGACTCTTTTCTACCCCTGCCCCCGGGCGTTTGGCTCGCGGTGGGATTGACGTTTTGCGTCGCGGTGATTCTGCGATCGAGCGTGTTCGGACGCCATGTCTTCGCGATCGGCTCGAACGAGGCAACCGCCCGGCTCTGCGGCATCCCGGTGCGCGCGCGAAAGGTGATGGTGTACGGCGTTGCGGGACTGTTCTTCGGCCTCTCCGGTCTCCTGCAACTGTCGCGGCTCACGCAGGGCGATCCCAGCGTCGCCGCGGGCCTTGAGCTCGACATCATCGCGGCCGTCGTGATCGGCGGGGCGAGCCTCAACGGCGGCACCGGCAGCGTCATGGGATCGGTGATCGGGGCGCTGATCATGGCGGTTCTCCGGTCCGGATCGAGCCAGATGAACTGGCCCAATTACGTTCAGGAGATCATCATCGGAATCGTCATCATCCTTGCGGTGGGCCTCGACCGTCTGCGTCAGTCCCGCGCGTCTTGAGCCTGGCACGCCGCTCCCTGGCCTCCGTCCGACTCCCGCGCCCGCGATGAAGATCGCCGGATTGGGTTGAATCGCCGGAAGCGCGGCGAAGAAAAAATATCGTTTTTCCTAGAAAATTCTCAAATTTCTCTTGCGTGAGGTTTGAAGCGATGCGTAAAAACGCGGAGTCGCAAGACTTTGACTGACACAAACAACAACAAACATTATGGCCAAAGCACTGACCAAATCCCAAATCGCAGCCTCGATCGCCGAGAGTGTCGGCATCACCAAGAAGCAAGCCATTGCTACTTTGGAGAGCATCACCGGGCTGGCTTATAAGCACGCCAAGAACAGCTTCACCCTCCCCGGGCTCGGCAAGCTGGTGCTCGTGAATCGCAAGGCGCGCCAGGGCCGCAACCCCGCCACCGGCGAGGTCATCCAGATCCCCGCCAAGAAGGTCGTGAAGTTCCGCGTGGCGAAGGCCGCGAAGGATTCGATCCTCGGCAAGAAGTAATCGTATTCGGTTTCAATGGGCACTCTGAGCTTTCTCAGAGTGCCCTTTTCCATTTCAGGCTTCCCTTCGTCCTCCCCGCTCCCCATGAGCTCGAGTTCATCGCCTCGCGTCGCCTCTCGAACGTTCAAGATCGCGGTCGTCGGATGCGGGGCGCTGGGGAGTTACTATGGCGGGCGGCTTTCGTGGTTCGGACAGGATGTGCATTTTCTGCTGCGCTCGGACTACGACATCGTGCGGCGTCGAGGGGTGAGGGTGCTCAGCCCCGACGGGGATTTTCAATTTCGACCCCGCTGCGCCCGCCACGCCGAGGAGATTGGCGTGTGCGACGGAGTCCTCATCGGTTTGAAGTCGACCGCGAACTCCGAGTTCCCGCGGCTGTTGCGTCCCCTGGTGGGGCCCTCCACCGCGGTGCTCACGCTTCAAAACGGGCTGGGCAACGAGGAGGCGCTCGCCGCGTTGTTTTCGCCGGAGCAGATCCTGGGCGGCTTGTGCTTCGTCTGCCTGAACCGCGTCGAGCCCGGGTTGATTCAACATATCGCCCACGGACGGATCTCGCTCGGGGAATACCGCCGCTGGCCCGAGCCCCGGACGCACGATTGGGCGTCGATCTTCCGCAACGCCGGCGTTCCTTGCGAGGTCACGGACAACCTTGCCCGCGCCCACTGGGAGAAGCTCGTCTGGAATATTCCCTTCAACGGGCTGGGGGTGGCCGGCGCCGTCGGGGTGAACGCGCTGGATCGCGGCGAGGTGGATCTTCATGCGCCGCTGGGTCCTTGCCTCGCCACAGACCAGCTGCTGGGAGAACCTCGCTGGGAGCAGTGGGTGAGAGATCTGATGCGGGAGGTGATCGCCGCGGCGCGAGGGATCGGATTTGAAGTGGACGCCGTCTGGGAGGAAAGGCACATCGAGCACACTCGATCGATGGGTCGATACCGGGCTTCGACCTTGATCGACTTCGAGCGCGGGCAGCCCTTGGAGCTCGAAGCGCTGTTCCTTGAACCCTTGCGCCAGGCAAGGGCGGCGGGCGTTTCCACTCCGCGACTGGAACGACTCTGCGGCGTCCTGGCCGCATTGGAGAAACGCCCGGGGCACGGAGGGCTTGCCTCCCCCTGCTGACCCGCTAGCGTGCCCCCGCCGCGCGAGCCGCGCCGCGATCCAGACACACCCCATGAGCGTTCGAGTCCGATTCGCCCCCAGCCCGACTGGGTTCCTCCACATCGGAGGCGCCCGCACCGCCTTGTTCAACTGGCTTTACGCCCGTCACGTGGGCGGCGTGTTCGTGCTCCGGATCGAAGACACCGACGCCGCCCGCAACACGCAGCAGGCCGTCGACGTGATCCTGGACGGACTCCGATGGCTCGGGTTGGACTGGGACGAAGGCCCGATCACGGCCGACGCCACCGGCCCCTGCAAGGGACAGTGCGGTCCCTACTTCCAATCGCAGCGGAAGGATCTCTACCAGCGTCGCGTGGAAGCCCTGCTGTCCCACGGCCTCGCCTACGAGCAGGACGGCGCGGTGAAGTTCAAGATGACGCGCGAGCCGGTGGTGATCGAGGACATCGTCGTCGGACAGGTGATCCGCCCGCTGACGGATCGCGAGGAGACCGACCCCGATTTTGTGATCGTTCGCTCCGACGGAGAGCCGGTGTTTCATCTGGTCAACGTCATCGACGATCTCGACATGGGAATCACCCATGTGATCCGCGGCGAGGACCATCTCAGCAACACCGCCAAGCACATCGCGCTCTTCCGCGCCTTCGGAGTCGAGCCGCCGAAGTACGCGCACATTCCCCTCATCCTGAACGGCGATGGCTCGAAAATGAGCAAGCGGGACGCGGGCGCCTCGCTGATGACCTACCCCGAGGAGGGGTATCTTCCCGAGGCCGTCCTGAACTATCTCTGTTTGCTCGGATGGTCGTCGAAGGACAACCAGGAAGTGTTTTCCTTGGCCGAGGTGGTCGAGCGATTCGATCTGCCGCAGGTGCTTCGCCACAACGCGAAGTTCGATCCGAAGCGCGAGAAGCTGAATTGGCTGAACTTCGAGCATATGCGGCGGCTGGACAGCGAACGGTTCAACGAGTTGACCGTGCACGCCCTTTCCACAGCCGGAATCGACACCAGTTCCCACCCGCTGCCCTTTGTGAAGGCCGCTCTCGCCACGGGTCGCGACAAGCTGCGAAATCTCAGCGAGGCCCCGGGCTATTTGGGATTCTACTTCAGGGACGCCGTCGAGACGGATCTCGCCGAGGCGCCGAAGCTGATGATCCCGGAGAACAAGCCGCGCCTCGTCCGCCTGCGCGCGGCCTTCGCCTCCGCGGCTGGCTTCGACGCCGCGACCTTGGAGACCACGCTGAAGGCGATCGCTGTGGAACTGGGCCTGAAGGCGGGGCCGCTCGTGCATCCGGTGCGCGTCGCCCTGACGGGAAAAGGGTCCGGCCCCAGCCTTTATCACCTCATGGAGGTTCTGGGCCGGGAGAGGACCCTCGCGCGTCTGGACGCGGTCATCGCCCGCCTCTGACCGGAAATGGCCCGAGGCTCTCCGCGTCCGGGTCGACGCCTTGACTTATTGCTGGCCTCCGTTTCGTTGCGCCAATCCTTGAGCGACCGGTTGGACGCGGGATCCGGCGAGGCAGGCCTGGAAGAAGTTCGAAAGAAACCGTGGAATTCAAAGACTACTATGAGGTGTTGGGCACGCCGCGGACGGCGAGCGCCGACGAGGTCAAGAAAGCTTTTCGCAAGCTGGCTCGGGAGTTTCACCCGGACGTCGCGAAGGACAAGAAGCGCGCGGAGGAAAAGTTCAAGCAGATCAACGAAGCCTACGAGGTGCTGGGCAATCCGGAGTCGCGCAGAAAATACGACGAGCTGGGAGCGAACTGGAAATCGGGCGGCGGCTTTCCGCCGCCTCCGCGCGGGGGCCCGGAGCGTCGCGGGGTCCCCAGCGCCGAATACCATTTCGGAGGCTCCGGTTTCAGCGACTTCTTTGAACAGTTCTTCAGTCGCGGAGCCTCAGCGACGGACTCCGGCGACATTTCCGAGGAGTTCAATTCCCGAGGCGGACGCGCAGGCAGGCGTCCCGGCCGCGACATCGCCGGAGATCTTCTCGTCACCCTGGACGAGGCGAGGCGAGGCGTCGTTCGGACGCTCTCCGTGCAGCGTCCTTCCGAAAGCGGCGCGTTGGACACCCAGACGGTCCGTGTTCGCGTGCCGCGCGGCGTCCAGGACGGGCAAAGAATCCGTGTGGGGGGACAAGGGGAACCGGGGAAAGGCGGCGCGCCCGCCGGGGACATTTATCTTACCGTTCGTCTCGCGGCGCACCCCGACTTCCGAGCGCAGGGCGCCGATCTCGTTCATGAGATGGAACTCGCTCCCTGGAGCGCGGTGCTGGGCGCCACCGTGGAGGTTCCCACCCTGGACAAGCCCGTGGCGGTTCGCATCCCCGCGGGCACGCAACCCGGCCAAACCCTCCGAGTGCGGGGGCGGGGCTTGCCTCTCCCGGATGGTTCCGGGGACGGGGACCTATACGTCATCGTGTCCATCCGTCTGCCAACCGAGTTGAGCGACGAGGAAAAGCGTCTGTGGGAGTCGCTGAGCCAGGCGGCGCAGCGGAAGACGTAGCCCGGCGCTTTCATGCTCGGACGTCCGATCCGATGGTTTCGCCTGAGGATCCTCAAGTGGACACGAGATCCGGGCCAAACGGCGCTTCGCGCCGGGAAGGAATTAAACGAAAGCAACGATCGCCAGGATTGGTTTTGAATGAACGAGGCGAGGAATTGCGGAGATCAGCCGGGCTCAGGGTACCACTTCTCTGCCTTGCTTCACGAGGCCCAGGTCTTGTAGCTTCGCCATTGACCGAGGCCCCTGAGTTATGAGCCGTATCTATCTTGCCGCATTCGTTCTTCTTTTGGGTTCGGTCCTTGCTCGCCCCGCGGAGCCCCTCCTGCTCTCGGAATTCATGGCCAACAACACCAAGACGCTCAAGGACGAGGACGGGGCGTTCAGCGATTGGATCGAGATTCAGAACGCCAGCGCAACGGCGGTGAATGTCGGGGGTTGGCATCTGACCGACTCGGCGAGCCACCTGATGAAATGGACTTTCCCTTCCACCAACATCGGCCCGGGTGAGTTCCTTCTTGTGTTCGCCTCCGCCAAGAATCGCTCCGCCCCAGGCGCTCCCTTGCACACCAACTTCAAGCTCGACGCGAACAACCCGGGGAGCTACCTCGCGCTCGTGAAGCCGGACGGCGTCACTGTGGCCACCGAGTTCGTCCCCCAGTACCCGCCGCAGCTCCCCGACATCTCCTACGGATTCGGCGTCGACGTCCGCGTCACGTCGCTGGTCTCGACCGGATCCGTCGCGAGGATCTGGGTTCCCAAGAACGCGGATCTCGGGTCGACCTGGATCGCGCGCGACTTTGACGACTCCCTCTGGCAGAGCGGGCCCGCGGGGGTGGGCTATGACACGGGCGCCGTGGACCTGGCCGAGGATGGCTACGCGAGCCAGGCGCTGGGAGCGCAGCCGCTGGTCTACTACCGATTCTCCGACGCCCCTGGCGGGTCCGCCAGGAATCTGGGGATCCTGGATTCATCCGACGGCCAGTTCAGCGGAACGGCGCAGCCTACGGATCCCGGGCCCCGGCCCCCTTTGTTCGCCGGTTTCGAACCGGACAACCTTGCGCTGCGGCCGGGCGCGTCGGGGAGTCTGCGCATTCCCTTCCAGCCCGCCTTCAACCGCGGAACCGGGCCTTTCACGGTCGAGCTCTGGTTCCTCACGACCAACAACGCCGCTCGAGGCGACCTGTTTTCGTACAAAGGTCCGGGCGGAGACTTCGGCGTTCAGCTGTCGTCGGCCTCCGCGCGCAAGCTCACCGTGTTCCACAACGCGAACCTCGGCAGCGGGGGCGTCGTGTTCACAAACCAGTGGCAGCATCTCGTGGTGACCCGGGACGAAACCAACGGAATCCGTGGATACCTGAATGGGGTTCGCTTCCTGAGCGCGGTCGACAACGCCTCCATGAACCACGGAAACGATCTTTTGTTTGGAAGCAGCCACAGCGGAGATCCGGCCGCCCCGGCGTTCGCCTTTAACGGAGCGATCGACGAGGCGGCGTTCTATGATCGCGCGCTCGCCACAAACGAGATCGTCGGTCACTTCAAGTCTGGCCAGGCGCCGCTGCCGCTCCGGTTCGGGCCGAGCATCGGAACCGATGTTCGCGCCGCGATGCAAGGAGTGAACGCGACCGTTTACCTGCGATTCCCATTCACGGCGACGAACGTGGCAGGGATCGATCGATTGAAGCTGCGCGCTCGATACGACGACGGATTCGTCGCGTTCCTCAATGGCGTCGAGGTGGGGAGCGCCAACGCCCCCGAGACGCTGGATTGGAACTCGCAGGCGCTGCGCCGCCATCCCGACGCGCTCGCCCTCCAATTGGTGGAATTCGACCTGAACAGCGCTCGCGATCTGTTGGTGGAGGGCGCGAACGTGCTCGCGATCCAAGGGCTGAACGTCGACGCCGCCAACGTCGATTTCCTCATACAGCCGGAGCTGGAAGCCACGGACGTCGGCGGCGTCTCCAGCGAGCCGCGCTATTTTCTCAAACCGACGCCGGGCGGCCTCAACGGCCGCGGGACCGCCGATCTTGGCCCAATCATCAGCGCGGCGACGCACTCGCCGGATCGTCCCTCGAAGACGAATGATCTCGTCATCACGGCGCGCGTCGCTCCGGCCGGGAACCCTCTGGCGTCGGTCACGCTGCGCTACCGGGTGATGTTCCTTGCGACGAACTCCGTCGCGATGCTCGACGACGGGCTCCATGGCGACGGCAAGGCGGGGGACGGAGTGTTTGGGGCCGTGATTCCTTTTTCGGTTTACACAAACAGCCAGATGGTCCGCTGGTTCATCACCGCCGCGGACACCGGCGGACGCGCCTCCCGCTGGCCCCTGTTTGAGGATCCCACGGGTTCGCCGCAGTATCTGGGGACCGTGGTGACCAATCCCGGACTGACCAACATCATTCCCTTGTGGGAGTGGTACACCACCGACGAGGCGGGCTCCCGTTCGCGGAACGGAGCGCGAGGGTCGCTGTGCTTCGGCGGACGATTCTATGACAACGTCTTCATCCGTCAACGCGGGGGCGCGACCACCACCGACTCCCAGAAATTTGATTTCAACGATGGGGATGAATTCGCGCTGAACAACTCGTACACGGGAATCCGCGAGGCCAATCTCAATAGGCATGGCAGCGACAGCACGTTTGTCCGGCCCGCGCTGGCCTTCGAGACCTATCGACGAGCGGGGCTGCCGGCCTGCCTGACCGAGCATGTGCTGATGCGCCTCAACGGGAAGGCGGATCGGGTCGGCCTGTATGTCGAGCAGGTTGACAAGCGGTTCCTGAACCGCAACGGACTCGATCCCGAAGGCGCGCTGTACAAAATGGTGCAGCGCGGCTCGCTGGATCCGGTGTTCAGCGACTCCACGGACGGGGTGGAAAAAAAGACGCGCCGCGGCGAATCGAACGCCGATCTGCAATCGTTGGTGGACGGAATCCGGCTCTCCCGCACCGCGGCGCAGCGCGCTCAATACCTCTTCGACAACGTCAACATGCCGGACTTGATGAACTATCTGTCGGTAAGGTGCATCACGATGGACGCTGACGATGTGCGGAAGAATTTTTATCTTTATCGAGACACCAACGGCACGGGCGAGTGGTCGATTTTCCCGTGGGACAAGGACTGGACCTTTGGCATTGAGGGCGACGGCGCTCCTTTCCTGCATCATCCGTTTTTTGGAGACCAGTTCCATGCGAAATCCAACGCCGATCAGTGGAACGTTTTGTGGACCGTCATCTTCAACGACGCCCGGCCGAGGGAGATGTTTCTGCGTCGGCTTCGCACCCTGATGGACGAGTTCCTGCAGCCGCCCGGAACGTCCGGCGCCGTGGGCTACTACGAGCAACGGGCGCGGTTCTGGGCGGCCCCGATCGCGAAGCTTCCGGATGTCGCCGATGTCGGCGAGGTTCTTCAGTGGTTTCCGTCGCGTCGCGACGACCTGTACAAGGTGTATAACGTCGCGGGCGACGGCGACGCGCAAACGGCCGTTGTGCCGTTCGCTCAGCCGGGCTCGGCGAACCTCGCCTTTGGAGATGTTGATTTCAATCCAACCTCCGAGTCGCAGGATGAGGAGTTCATCCAGCTCGTGAATCCGAACAGCTTCGCGATGGACGTGAGCGGCTGGGTTCTCGAAGGCGGAGTCTCCATCACGCTGCGGCCGGGAACGGTGATCGCCTCCGGGGACTCGCTGTACCTGTCCCCCAATGTCGTGGCCTTCCGCTCGCGGAAGAGGGGTCCGGGCGGGAACGAAGGCCTCTTCGTCCAGGGGAACTATTCGGGGCGGCTGTCGGCGCGAGGCGAGGATCTGCGGCTTCTGGATCGTCATGGCCGGCTCGTCGCCAGCCTTCGCACTCCTTCCCAGCCTTCGCTCGCCCAGCTTCATCTTCGCGTGACCGAGATCATGTTTCATCCCGCGCCCCCGCCTCCGGGAAGCGCGTTTGTCCGGGAGGATTTCGAGTATATCGCGCTGACCTACGCCGGGCCCGTGTCCTTGAGCCTCGCCGGCCTGCGTTTCACACAGGGCATTGAGTTCGATTTCAACAACGCCAACCCGTCAATCCTGTCCGCGGCCGCGCCGCCGGGCGCTGGCGTCGGAATGATCCTGGTTCGTAACCGCGCGGCGTTCGAGTCGCGCTACGGAACAGGGCTTCCCGTGGCGGGCGAGTTCACGGGCACGCTCTCCGACCATGGGGAAACGCTGCGTCTTGAGGACTCCCAGGGGGAGGTGGTCTTCGATTTTGCGTATGACGGACAGTGGTTTCCCTTGGCCGACGGCGCCGGCCTCGCGCTGACGGCGGACCCGGCCGCGCCCGCGACGGCCACTCCGGGCCAACGCGAATACTGGACAACCACGGCCAGCGAGACGCATCGGCCCGGAACGCCCAACGAAGCCCCGGATGTTCCGACGCCGGCGGTTTACGTGAACGAGCTGCTTGCCAACTCCGGGGCGAACGGCGTCGATAAGGTGGAGCTCTACGCTCCGCAAGGCGCGGACATCGGCGGCTGGTATCTCACGGATGATCTGCAGAACCCCAAGAAGTACCGGTTCCCCGACGGCGTCCTCATTGCGCCGGGCGGCTTTCTGGTTGTGGATGAATCGGAGTTCAACAAAGGAGCCAATCGGTTCGCGTTCAGCTCAGCGGGCGAATCGGTTTACGTGATCGCGGCCGCCGCGGATGGCTCCATATTGCCGTGGGCCCACGGCTACAGCTTTGGCCCTTCGGATCCGGACACAAGTTTTGGCGCGTTCATCACGAGCGAGGGCAAGGAGCACTTCGTCCTGCAAAAGGCGGTCAGCTTGGGCCAAGCCAATCCGGGGCCCGCGGTCGGCCCCTTGGTGATCTCCGAGATCCAATACCATCCTCCGGACTTGGCGGATGGAAGCGACAATGTCGCCGATGAGTTCGTGGAACTGACGAATCTGTCCGACGCGGCCGTGGCTTTGAGCGACGTCTCCTCGCCTCCTCAGCCCTGGCGAATACGAGGAGGGATTGATTTCATGTTCCCATCCCAGGCGTCGCTCCCCGCGGGGGGACGCGTGGTTATCGTCTCGTTTGACCCGCAGGCGGACCCCGCCGCCCGCGATCGCTTTCGCGCGATCTACGCCGTGCCGGATGGTGTGCCGCTCCTGGGGCCGTATCGCGGCAAGCTCAACAACCACGGCGATTCGGTTGAGCTCGTCCGTCCTGCGCTCGCTTCCACCAACGGATCCCTGTATGTGACGGTCGATGCCGTGAACTATCGGGACGACGGCGCTTGGCCGACCTTGGCGGGGGGCACAGGCGCGTCCATTCAGCGTCGTGGCCTGACCGACTACTTGTTTGGCGACGATCCCGCTCAGTGGAGCGCGGCCGCGCCGACCGCCGGCCGCGGCGCGGGCGGGGACGGCGCTCCGGTCATCGTCGCGTCGCCGACGGGAGACCAGCGCCCCGAAGGGGGATCGATCACGTTGTCCGTGGTCGCCGCCGGCGCGCCGACTCTCAGATATCAGTGGTTGTTCCGAGAACAGGTCCTTGTGGGCGAGACGAGCGCGGATCTGGTCCTCGCGGATCTCCAAGCCTATCATGCCGGCGACTATCGGGCGCTAGTCTTCAATGAGCTGGGCCTCGCCTCCAGCGCGTCGGCTCGATTGGAGATCTCGCTCACGCCGAGATTCCTCCTCCCGCCGCGGTCGACGGATTCGCCGGCGGGCTCCAATGTTCTCTTTCGCGCCGCGGCCATCGGAGTCGGCGGCGTGACGTATCAGTGGATGCGGGAGGGCCGCGTGATCAAGGGCGCGACCTCTTCGGAGTTGGCGATCGCGGGGGCGCAGGTTGGCGATTCGGGGAACTACTCGGTGGAAGCCCGCGACAGCGCGGGCAACGCGTTCTCCTCTCCGTCCGCGAGGCTCCGCGTCCTGATCAAGCCGACGCTTGTGTCGACGCCGCAGAGCGTGACGGCCGTCCCGGGCGGCGTCGTGTCGTTCTCCGTGGCCGCGACCGGCCAGCCGCTGCCGCTCGTTTATCGGTGGCGACGAGGCACGACTCTCTTTCGAGTCATCACGAACAACAGCAACGTGGGCGTCCTGATCCTCACCAATGTGCAAGCCTCCGACGCGGGCAAGTATTCCGTGTCGGTCACGAACATCGCGGGCAGTTCCGCGACCAGCGCCGACGCCGTGCTGACGCTTGCGGCCGACTTCGACCAGGACGGGCTTCCTGATTCCTGGGAAGCCTTCTACGGGTTCAACACAAACGCGGTGAACGAGGCGTCGATCGATTCGGACCAGGATGGCATGAGCAATCGGGACGAGTTTGTGGCGGGCACCGACCCCAACGATGTTCATAGCGTGCTCAGGCTGCAAGGCCAGGCGCTTGGCTCGACGGCCACCCTTCTCAGGTTCACGGCGATGTCCAATCACACTTACAGCCTGCTGCTCCGGGAGGACCTTGTCGGCTCGGGGGCGTTCACGATCTCCAACCTCACCGCCGCCGTCACAAACCGATCGGTGGAGATCCTGGATCCGTATCCCATTGGCCATCGACGCTATTACTCCGTGGTCACGCCGCTGCAGCCGGACACGCGCGCCGGTGGTCCGACGGTGTTGTCCCGCTTGCGGGATGTCGTGGCGTCGTCCGGACAGCCCACCCGGCTTACCATTGTGGCCGCCGGCCGAGGCGCGCTCCGATACGAGTGGTATCACAACGATCAGTTCGTCCCCTGGGCCACTGAAGCCTCCGTGTCGTGGAATTCAGTTCAGCTGAGCAACGCGGGGCGCTATCGCGTCCGGGTTTTCGACTCGCTCGGGTTTCGCGAGATGGAGGCGACGCTCACCGTCGTCCTCGAACCTTGATCCTGTCGACCGTTCCCGCCGGCGATCATGTTCCTCCGCGCTCCACCGGACGCGCTCTCTTCGCGCACATCGGCCAAGGCGGCGCAAGGATCATCGATGTCGCTCTGGCGACCGCGCTCGACGTGCCGGAAAGGGCTTGAGTTCGCCGAGCGGCTCAGTTGCCGTAGACGAGCACCTTGAAGGTCGCGCCGGATCCCACGCCGAGGTAGATCCGATGGGTCTTCGCGTCCAGGGCCATGGTCTTGGCCCCTCGCTCGGTGTTCAATGTTTGAACGACATGGAAGGAGTTTGGTGAATCCTCATGAGCGATCGTCACCGTGCCCGAGCCGTTGGAGCTGAACGCAAACTGGGCTTTCGCATCGAACGCCGTCGCGTCCACCCCCGATTCAATGGGGACGGTTGCGATGACTTTTCCATTGGTCGCGTCGATCATCGCCATGAGCTTGTTGTGGCATCCAATGAACAGGCGCTTGTGCTCGAGATCGATCGCCATGCCCGTGGCCTCGGCGCCCGGCGCGATGGGCCAAGTCTGGACGACCTTGTGGCTGCGAACGTCAATGACAGCGATCGCGTTTTTGTCCTCAAGGTTGCAGTAGACACGGCCCGCCCGCGAGTCGGCCACCGCGAACTCCGGTTTTCCCGACAGGGGAATCGTGGTCACCACCTTGTCCGTCTTCGCGTCGAAGACCGTGGCGCTCTCGCCCCGCCCGTTGAAGGTGTAGACCTCGCGCCGACCGGGCTCGTACAGAATCGCGTCGGGATTGGCGCCGGTCTCGACCTTGGACAGGGTCTTGAGCGTTTCGAGATCGAAGACGCTCGCCTTGGACTCCCTTCCGTTGCTGGTGAACCCACGCTTGAGATCGGGAGCGATCGCGATGCCGTGAACCCCCGGCGTGTCGCTCACCTCGCCGACGATGGCGTCCTTGTCCATGTCAATGACGACCACCTTGGCGTTGTGCGACACGTAAAGCCGCCGGGCGGCCGCGTCGGCCGCGAGGTAATCGAACCCGCCATCGCCGCCGATGGGGATCGTTTTCAGGGAATGATACTCCGCCCCGCCGGCCGCGAGGCATCCGAGCGCGGCGATTGAGGAAGCAAGTTGGATGGACAGTTTCGCGAAGGTTTTCATAAGGGATGGGCAGTTGAATTCCGGATGGCGTCGACGGGATGAAGAGCCAGCGTTAGACAGAACATCCCCTTGCTACATGGCCTGCCCGATCCACGTCAAGGCTCGCGCGGCGCAGTCCTGCCGTGGTCTTTTTGCGCAAGGCCAGGAGGTTGCGCCCTTCGCCTTGATCCCGGGTGGACTTTGGATAAAGCCTGCGTAGGCTTTGTCCATGCTCTCTTCGATCATGGATCCACGCGACTTGTTGAATATCGGCGACGCTGCCGCGACAACGGCCGCGCTGGCGCGAGAGGCTGGCGCTGGGCCGAAGGCGAAGCGTTCCGCTCTCTTCAATGGTTTCATCGAGGTCTGCGACCCTGTTCGAGGCCTGCTGCTCGCGTCGCTCATCGGCGACGCGCTGGGCGGTCCGATCGGCGGCTCCAAGAGTTTTGGTTCTTCAGACCCGGCGTGACATGGACCTGGACATGGGCATGGATGGCTTCTCTGGAGCCCCTGGAGGGGAGGATTCGCCCGCATGATTCCGGCGGATTCCTCCACAGGCCGCAAGACATCGACGACTTCTCTTCTCGATCCACGGCTGAGCGTTTGGCGTCCTCCAGACAGCTCCCTCCGCGATGTGATCAAGCATCCGATGCCGGGGCTTCCTCCGGAACGATGGATCGGATTTTGGGTGCGAAGCTTCACATGCGTCGCGCGGAGTCGTGTGATTGAGGTTCGCGGCTTGGAGCACATCCGCGCCGCTCAGGATCCCTTCATCCTGACCCCCAATCACAGCCAACGCCTCGAGGCCATGACCCTGCCGGCGCTCCTCGCCTTCATCCGGGACGGGAAGGTGGTTCACTTTTTTGCGGATTGGCTCGTGATGCTTTATCCGATCATTGGACGAGTGGTTCGGATGCATGGTCCGATCGTTGTCGGGCGAAAATCGGCCAAGATTGCCTGGCTCAATCGATTCAGGTCCCGTTTCGTCGGCGCGCTCCCGCCGTTCGAGCAGGCTGCGAACCTTCTTCACGCGGGGGAATCGGTCGCGATCTTTCCTGAAGGCACGATGAATCGGGACCCGAAGCGTTTGTTGCGGGGCTACTCGGGCGCCGCCCAGCTTTCGCTTAAGGAGCAAGCCGCCGTGGTGCCCGCGGGAATCCGTTTTCCTCGACGGAAGGGCGAGGGGGCGATCGGGGATTGGGACCCTTGGGTTTTGGAATTTGGGCCCGCGATGCGTCCGCCGTCTCTGAAAGGCGAGCAACCCGAGATTCGCGAGATTCGTGATTGGCACGCGCAAATCATGCAGGCAATCTCATCGCTGTCCGGCAAGCAATGGACCCCTGAGAACCAGAGGACAAGATATGTCGCTTAAAGATCGAGTGAGTGTGTTCCGAGTCGAGGACGAGGCTGGCCGCGAGCAAGCCCTCGCCGTGATGCGCGCCATCTATCGCGACGAGAAGAACTGGGTCCACGCCGACGAGAAGCTTGTGGCGGAGACCGATATCACGAGCGCCGACGTCTCGTGGTTTGTCGTTCGCGTCGACTCCCTCCCCGTCGCTGTCCTTCGCGTTCTCTACGACCTTCCGATCGACTTATACCGGGCCTACGGATTCAAGATGACGCGCGCCGACTTCGACCTGGAGGCGTTTCTGCGCGACAACCGGATCGCCGAGATCGGCCGATTCGCCGTTCTGCCGGAGTACAGGCGTTACATCATCGTCGTCGGCGCCATCATGCGGGCCGCCGTCAAGGAGACCGTGGAGCGCGACTTCACGCACTATATCACCGATGTTTTCGAGGGAGAGGCCAACAGCCCCTACGATTTTCACCGCCGCGTGATGGGCTTTCAGACCGTCGCGACGCACGACACCGGCGAGCTCAACTGCCCCTGTCGTCGTATCACGATGCTTCTCGACATTCGGGAGGCCTATCAACGCATGCGGAAAGAGGCCGGTTGGATCTTCCGATTCCTCACTGAGGACTGGACCGATCACCATCATCGTTGCGCCCGTGGCGAGTCCCATGGGGAGTTGACGAAGGCTGGAAGCTAGCGGGTCCGGCCAGGCGTCTTGAGCCCGCCGTTGCTCGAGGCCTTTCTTCCGCGTTCTTTTCCGGTCCCCGCTTGCCAGAATGATCTTGAGGGTGAAGGTTGCTTCCATGCGAGTCCTCTGCCTCCTCGTATGCCTGCTGGTCGCGCGTTGGGCCCTGCGGCCCGCGGCCGCCTTCGCGGCGGAGGCTCGACTGCGGACTCTGGGCGGCGAGCAGGTCGATGGCGTCATCCGATGGGAATCCAACGGAGTTGTCGTCATTGATCCCAAACTGAGCCGCATCCGCCACGTTCCCTTCTCAACGATTCTGCGCTTCGAGTCCGAGCCATCCGAGGATCCCTCGACGACAACCCCGCCGGCCACGTCCGAACCCGAGATGATGAACGAGCTGCCGTTTCCCTGGGAGAGCGGCGTGATTGGCGCTCCCGGGGAGCTTGGCCGCGCGTCTTGGCGCGATGGCGTGTTCCGCATCGAAACCCAGGACGCCCAGCTCGGCGGCGTGAAGGAATCGGGACGGCTCATATTCGAGCCGATCCGCGGGGATCGTGAAATCCTCGTCCGGATGAATCCGCTCCGCTCGACGCAGGACGAGGCGCGATCCGGAATCTGCTTCCGGTCCTCGGTGGACGCCGCGTCGCCGGGCGTGTTCTGGGGGAGCACGGGATCTCGGGAGGATGTGTTTGAATGGCGATCCGCTTCGGGCGCCCTGATGGTGAAGAGCGCGTTCGATCCGATCCCCGGCCACCGATGGTTCAAGCTGAAGCGCCAGGGGGACACGTTCTCGGCGTTCCGCTCCCGCGATGGCCTGCGATGGCTGCTGGCGTGTCGCACGAACGTTCCGCTTTCTCGCGATGCCCTGGTGGGGCTGGTCGCGGCGACCCCGTCCACCTCGCGTCCCATGGTGTCGACGTTCGAGCACGCGCGCCACGCTCAGCGGATGCGCGGCGCCTATGGCGTTCGAGTCGAGTTGGTGAGCGGCTCGACCCTGGAGTGCGCCGAGTTGGAGTATGACGGGGAAGCCTTGCGGTTCTTCGGTCTGGAGGCGAGGCCGAGAGTTCCGCTCGATCAGGTTTCGAGGATTGTTTTTCAGCCCATCCCCAGCCGCTCGGAGAGGCGCCTGCAGATTGGCCAACCCGGGGCGATGCTCACCACGGGCGACTTTGTCGAGGGGACGCCTCGAACCCTGCTCGAGGGGCTCCTCACTCTCGATTCAGTGCTGTTTGGGAGAACCCGCGTGGATGTGGTGAACGAGGTCGTGGCGATCGTGTTCCGGCCCATGCGCGTCGCTGACACGCGGTATCGCGTGGGGCTTCGCGACGGATCCATGTTCCTTTCGCGAACCGTCGCGCTGGAGGGCCACTCGCTCAAGCTGAGCGAGTCCGCTCTCGGCGACTGCCTCGTTCCGCTCGCCGAACTCGTCAGCGTCGAGCGGAGCGCCGAGTGACGCCGCCTTTGGCGGATCGCGCCAACGCCCTTGATTCGCGGACGAATCGCAGGAATAGCTCCTTGCCTCGCTGACGAACGGAGGACAATCGAAACCGGCGCGCCTCGGCAAGCGAACCAAACCCGACTCCCTCGGCGAGAGTCGGCGACGTCCTGCCCCCGAAGATCCAGGGACACCAGGTGACATGGATCTCGTCCACGAGGTCCGCGGCAAACAACGCCTGGTTGAGCTCAGCGCCTCCCTCGCAGTGCAGCCGTCGCACTTTCCACGCGTCCGCGAGCCACCGGATGGCCGCAGGCAGATCAACATCCCGCGCCCCAAATCGCGCGACGGCGGCGCCCCGTCTCTCAGCGGCGGCGACGGCGCGCGGGTGGGCTTGGCGGGTCGTGAGGATGATGAGCGCGCCTCCCGGCTCCGAGAAAACCCGCAGAGCGGGGGAGAGCTTCGCCCCGCGGCTGACGACCACACGAAGGTTTTCGGGGGACAATCCATTTCGCCGGCGCAGGGCCCGGAAGTGGTTCGCGCCCGCCGCCAAATCGGCGTTTTCCGACCGAACAGTCCCCGCGCCGGTCATCACCGCGTCCGCTTGGGCACGGAGTTCGTAGAGATGTCGACGATCGTGCGGGCTGCCGAAGGAGCTGATCGAACGAGTCGCGGTGGCGGTTTTGCCATCCGCGGTCATCGCCATGTTGAGGCTGATCCAGGGCCGCGCGGAGCGGCCGCTTCCCATCGTCCTTCGTCGCTGAACGCGCTTCCGCGCCGCTGCCTTGCGAACGCTCATGGATTAGAGCCGCAACTTGAGGAGGCCGACTTCGAGCGCCAGGGCCTCCTGAACATTGGTGTTGAGGAGGCGCAGCGTGCGCTCCACCTCCGTGAGGTTGCCGACGGCGCGGTCGGGATCCAGCCGCCTGGCGATCGCGGCGGTCGCGGTTTGGAGCTGGGGAAAACGAAGATGCTCGTCGGCGCGGCCCATGGTTTGGAGCCACACGTCGCGGAGCCACCATTGGAGCGTTCCGAGGAGCTCCGCTCGTTGACGCCGGTATTCAGCCTCGGTGGACGCGGCGAGCTCGTCCTCCAATCGCTTGCGAAACTCAGGCTCGAGGTCGTCGACCTTTTCCAGCATCGACTCGCTCTCCAGTCGCTCCGCGATGGAGCTCTTCAGCTCGGCGAGCTGTCGCAGGAGCACGCTCAGCAGGCGATAGCGGTCGAGGAGCCCGCCCTGGTCCGAGGCGGCGGCGACGCCGAATTGCTCTAGCCACGCGAGATCGCCAGGCGTCGCGTCGACGCCGTCCGTGTTAAACAGCTGGATTCGCTGGCACCGGGACCGGATTGTCTCAATGACTTGCTCGGGCGCCGTGCTGAGGAGCAGGAGCAGCGAATCCGCGGGGGGCTCCTCCAGAGTCTTCAAAAACTTGTTTGCCGCCTGGGCGTTCATCCGCTCCGCCGCGACGATGAAGCACACTTTGTAGCGGGCTTCGTTCGGCTTCAGGAACACGGTCCGGAGCAGCTCGGTCATTTGCTCGGTGCGGATTTGCCGCATCTTTGATTCGGCGCGGAGCCAGTGCATGTCCGGATGCTTCGCGCCGTCGATCTTGCGGCAGCTCAGGCATGCGTCGCAGCTGTCCAGTCCCAACCCCGACTCGCTGCGCCGCGGCGGGTTCTCGCAGTTCACCGCCTTCGCCAGCGTCCTGCCAAACGCCTCCAAGGGCTCCATCTGTTCCCCGGTGAACAAATAGGCGTGGGCCAGCCGGCCTCGTGACAAACCCTTTTGAAGGTAGGCGGTGGCGGCGGCGAATTGTTGGAGGTGTTGCCAGGCCATGCGATGCGATGCGATGCGATCAGATCAGGAGGTTGCCGGCGCGATGAAATGCTTCACAAGCAGCGGGATGTTCGTCTGGGTCGCCCCATCGACCATGATCTCAATGGAGTAAAGCCCCGCGCGCTTCAGAGTCAGGTTTTGCAGCGTGATCACCGCGTTGCGGGAGAGAAAGATCGTGTCGTCCGGAACTGCGACGTCCAGGTGCAGCTCGAGCGGATGCATCACGGATTGCCCATCCTCGTCCACGAAGTTCACCTTGATGACTCGCCGGCCCTCCTCCTGTTTCTGGAACGTGAGCCGGAGCGCAATGGAGCATTGAGGATGGATCGCAGGCAGATGCGATGTGACCAGTGTGTCGAAGGTGCCGAGAATATTGAGCTTCCCGGAATAATCGGTCGCCGCGTCGCAAAGAACCGCCAGTTGGATCTGCATAGAATGAGACTGCGCGCGGAGACTATGGAGGATTCGCCGCCAAGTCATCCTGGAAAGCGAATGGCGATCTGCTCGACCTGCCGGGAGGCGATTCCTGCGCTTTACAGCACCGGGAGAACCTTCGCGCGGAACCCTCTACCAGCCCTTGCCCTTGGTCAGCGTGCGAACGCGGCAGAGATACATGTCCGCAGTGATGTAGAGAACGCTGCCGTCGTTCCCCCAGTTGCAGTTGGCCGTGGCCTCGCCCGTCGCGATCGTTCCCAGGTGCGCGCCATCCGGAGCAAGGATTAAGACCCCGCCGGGCGCCGTGGCGAACACATTGCCCTTGCGATCCACTTTGAGACCGTCCGGGAGGCCCTTCAGCCCTTGCTTCAGGAGGGCGGACGCGTCGAAGAATGTGCGCTGGTTTTCCACCGTGCCGTCCTTCTTGACGTCGAACGCGGCGATGATGGGCTTGTCGGGATCGGAGACGGCCACATACAGGATCTTCTCATCCGGCGAAAACGCGATGCCGTTGGGGAACGGGAGATCCTCTGTGAGAAGCGCGACCTCTCCGCCGGGCTTGAGTCGGTACACTCCGGAGTAGGGCAGCTCGGAGTCCGCCTTGCGATCCACCAACCCATAGGGCGGGTCGGTGAAATAAAGATCGCCGTTCGAGTGGTAGACCAGATCGTTCGGACTGTTGAATCGGTAGAATCTGTAATACTGCGCGAGCGTGGTCTTCTTGCCGTTCACTTCCAGGCGGGAGACGCGCCGGTCTCCGTGCTCACAGAGGACCAGACGTCCTTGGGCGTCGGTGGTGAGGCCGTTCGACCCGGGTTCGCCGCCGCGGGGCTTCGACCCGGTGTAGCCGCTGTGCTTCATGAACACCGTCGCCGGCTTTCCCTCAGACCAGCTGTAGACCAGGTTCTGCGGCACGTCCGAGAAGAGCAGGTAACGCCCGTCCTTGATCCAGACCGGGCCCTCGGACCAATCGAATCCATCGGCCAGTTTCTCGATGTGCGCATCCTTCGCCAGGATCGCGTCCAGCCTGGGATCCAGCCGCTGAATGCTTCCCATGCTCGGATAGTCCTGAAGTCCTATCTTGTTCGCCGCGGGCTTGGCTGCGGGCTTCGCCGCGACCGCTTTCTCGGGCTTCTTCTTGGAGGGCGCGTCCGCGGCAAGCGCTGTGATGGAGAGAGCGGTCGCGGCGAGGGCGATGGCGAGAGAACGATTCGGCTTCATGTTGTGAGAGCCAAGAAGAATGGAGACCCTTCCAAGCGGTCAAGGGGATTCTCCGGATTCGTTTTTATGTTGCGCCCGGGCCGCCTCTGCCCGTTGGGTTGGGGCATGACGACTCACACGTTCGACGTCGCCGTGATCGGCGGCGGCAGCGGCGGATACGCCGCCGCGCGAGCCACCGCCGCCGGCGGGCTGAAGACCGCCGTGATTGAGGGCGGCGCCGAGGTGGGGGGGCTGTGCATTCTTCGCGGATGCATGCCCACCAAGGCCCTGCTTTACGCCGCCGAGATCCTGCATCAAACGGGGCGCGCGGCGACCTGGGGACTCCGAGCCGGCCACGTCGGCTTCGACTGGACGTCGATCCAGGAGCGCAAGGCCAGGCTGATCGAAGGGTTCGCAAGCCACCGGCGAGAACAGCTCGCTTCCGGACGGTTTGGATTCTTTCGCGAAGCGGCGCGATTCGTGAGCCCTCGCGCCGTCGAACTCGCCAACGGGGATCGGATCGAGGCTCGGTATTTCGTGATCGCAACCGGATCGAAGGTCTCAGAGCCGTTGGTTCCCGGACTGTCCGACGCCGGATACTGGACGAGCGATGACGCGCTGACGCTGGAGCGATTGCCCGCCAGCCTGGTCGTGCTCGGCGGAGGCGCCGTGGCGGTGGAGTTCGCGCAGCTCTTTTGCCGGCTAGGGGTCCGCGTCACGCTGATCCAGAGGTCGGAGCGCATCCTGAAGGATTTTGACGCCGACGCCGCCGCCTGCGTGGAGGAAGTGTTTCGCAGGGAAGGCATGACGGTTCACACCGGCGTCGAACTGCGGTCGGCGGGACGTTGCGCCGCGGGCAAGTATGTGGAGTTCTCGCAAGCGGGGCGGCGGTTTCGTGTCGAAGGCGAGGCGATCCTGTTCGCCCTGGGACGTTCGCCCAACACGGAGTCGCTGAACCTCGAGGCTGCCGGCGTGGCCACGGAGCGGGGGCGGGTGATCGCGAATCTTCGGATGCAAACCAGCGCGCCGCATATCTTCACGGCCGGGGACTGCACCGGCCCTCGCCAGATTGTGCACATCGCGGTCGCCCAAGGGGAGACCGCCGGACACAACATTCTTCACCCTGACACGCCGCGCGAGATGGACGATCGGCTGCTGACGTCGGTGGTGTTCACCGATCCGCAGGTCGCTTTCGTCGGGTTGACGGAGAAGGAGGCCGCGCGACGCGGGATCGCCTTCAAGGCGGCCAGCTATCCCTTCAACGACCACGGCAAGTCGATGATCATGGAAGCGCTCGACGGGTTCGTGAAGCTCCTTGCGGATCCGCGGAGCGGGGAGATTCTGGGGGGCGCATGCGTCGGACCGATGGCGGGCGAGTTGATCCATGAAGTGACCGTCGCGATGGCCGCGCGAATGACGGCGAAGCAGCTCGCTTTGACGCCGCACTATCATCCCACGCTGGCGGAGATCTGGACCTATCCCGCCGAGGAGCTCCTTTAGCGGCCCGCGGCCGGCCGCTAGATCGATTGACGTCCGCTTGGGCGAGGCGGCAGAGTGCTTCTCATGATCACGCAAACGCGGTCTTTTGCAGGCTTGGTGGCGTTCGTTCTGTTCCTCGCCTGCGGATCGGTTGTCGGCGCGGACTTGAAATGGCTCACCCTGGGACCGCTTCTGGGGCATGTGTCGGATTCTGAAGCGCTGCTCTGGGTTCAGGCGTCGGAGTCCGCCCTGGCGACGGTGCGTGTGAGCGCGTCGTCGAATCTGGATCTGGCGCAAACCTTCGTCGGCCCAACGCTCGCCTCGTCCACCGCCTTTGGCGGAACGATCAAGCTCTCGTCGCTTGTCCCCAGCCAGCGCTACTACTACTCCGTGGAACTCGACGGCAAGCCCGCGATCCTGCCGCCGTATCCCTCCTTCGTCACCGCGCCGACGCCGGGTTCGCCGCAGCATCTCCGTTTCGCGTTCGTGTCCTGCTCGGGTTATGAGCCGTACGACCCCGCCCCGGGCTGGGCCGACCTGGGACTGCGCACCAATGTGGACCTGCTGCTGATGCTCGGCGACAACCACTACGGCAACAGCCCCGATCTGGAGAAGCAGCGCAAGGCCTACTACGGGCAGCGATTGTCGGCCGGATTTCGCGAGTTCACGCGTCGAACCCCCACCTACGCGATCTGGGACGACCACGATTTCGGGCCCAATGACAGCGACGGCACGCAGGCCGGCAAGGAGGGGCCGCTTCGCGCCTTCCTGGAACACTGGGCGAACCCCTCCTATGGCGAGCCCGACAACCCGGGCGTCTATTTCAAGTTCTCCCGGGGCGACGTCGACTTCTTCCTCACCGACGACCGCTACCATCGAGACCCAAACCTCCAGACCAACAACCCCGCAAAGACGATGCTCGGCGCGCGGCAGCTGGCTTGGCTGAAGCAGGCGCTCGCGGAGTCGAAGGCGCGGGTGAAGGTGCTCGCGGCCGGCGGCGAGTGGCAGAGCTATGGGACGTCCGATTCGTGGACCAGCTTTCCGCGCGAGCGAGACGAGATCTTCGATTGGATCCGGTCGCGCCAGATTGAAGGCGTGATCCTGATCTCCGGAGACCGCCATTTCACCGCGGCTTACCAGGTGCAGAAGCGTTTTGTGGAGGTGACGTCGGGGCCGATCGGAGGGAACACGTCCGACTCGCGGGTCACGCCGGAGATGTTTATGAATCACAACAAGGGCCGATTTTATTGTGTCTACGACGTCGACACACGTCGGCCGGAGCCGGCGTTGACGATTGAGATTTACAGGGTCAGCATGGGCTTGATGGAGAAGCGAACGTTCACCTGGGACGAAATCAACGGCCGTCAACTCATCGCGCCCCTGCCGCCTGGACCTCCGCCCGCCAAACGACCCTGAGCGCCCGCTTCAAATGGTTATGAACCGCCTGCCTTCCCAACCTGAAGTTCGCCGGAAGGGACGCTTGCGTTGGGAGGCGACGACTGTGGTCTTGCTGAGCTTCCTTGTCAGCGCCGTGTCGGCGGTCGCGGAAAACTGGCCTCGTTTCCTCGGCCCGAATGGCGACGGGAGTTCCCCGGAGACGGGATTGATTCAAGCCCTGCCGGCGCAGGGGCCCCGACTGCTGTGGTCCAAGCCTGTGGGAACCGGCTATGGCGCGCCGTCGGTGTGGGGGGATCAGTTGGTGCTGCACCACCGGCTCGGAAACCACGAGATCGTTCAGGCTCTCAACACCGACACGGGCAAGGAGTCCTGGAAGCACGAGTCGCCGACCGAGTATCAGGATCCCTACGGGTACAACAACGGTCCGCGATCCACGCCCTGCCTGACGAAGGACCGCTGCTACACCTTCGGCGTCGAGGGCCGGCTGCTCTGCCTGGACCGCGTCTCCGGCCGTTTGATTTGGGAGCGCGACACCGCGAAGGATTGGCAGATTCCGCAAGCGTTCTTTGGCGTCGGCAGCACGCCTCTGTTGGAAGAGAACCGGTTGATCGTGATGGTCGGCGGACAGACAAACTCGGGAGTCGTGGCCTTCAACGCCGAGAACGGCAAGACTCTTTGGGAAAGCGTGGGGCAGAAGAACTGGGAAGGTCAGAAAAAGATCGGATGGCGGGGCGAGCCGATCGTGTCCTGGCAGACCTGGGAAAAGCAGGCCAGTTACTCCAGCCCAGTGGCCGCGACGATCCACGGTCAGCGCCACATCCTTTGCCTGACTCGGCAAGGACTGGTCTCATTGGATCCGGCCAACGGGGAGGTTCGATTCAGTTTTTGGTTCCGTTCCTTCGCCAACGATTCCGTCAACGCGATGAACCCCGTTGTCATGGACGACCTGATCCTCATTTCCGCGGCCTACTATCGTGTTGGGTCCGTGGTCCTCAGGGTGAAGCCGGATGGGCGCGCGGTGGAGGAGGTCTGGCGCGGGACATCGCTGGAGACGCATTGGATGACGCCGATTCTGAAGGATGGGTTCTTGTACGCATCGAGCGGGCGCAACGAGCCGGACGCCCGGCTTCGTTGCGTGGAGATGAAGACGGGTCGGGTGGCCTGGGATCGCGACGAAAGTTGGCAGCCCCACAGCGCGGAGCAGCCGCCAGTGTTTGGTCGGAGCTCGTTCATCGTCGCGGACAATCGGCTGATCGCTTTGGGCGAGGGCGGACTTCTGGGTTTGTTCAAACTGAATCCCGAGAAGCTCGAAGAGGTGAGCCGCTTTCAGGTTCCTGATCTGCAATATCCCTGTTGGGCCGCCCCGGTCCTATCCGGCAAGAGACTGTTCCTGAGGAACGAGCGCCGCCTGGTTTGCTACGACCTCGCGCTGCCGAAGCCCTGACATCATCTGATCCAACCGCTCGCGACGGCGAGCGGGAAGGGGCGGGCTGTCCACGGATGTCAAATGAACGCCGAGTCGCCCAGGGCTTTGCCCCTCCTGCCGTCGCGGTTTGCGAGATGTTTCCGATTCAAGAAAACTCCCGAACGAAGCGCGCTGAAGGGATGACGCCGCAGGGGCCACTCCGGTCAGCGCAAGAGCTCCGCGAGCTTGGGCTTCAGACGCTCCAAAGGGAGGCCGACCACATTTGAGTAGGAGCCTTCGATCGACTCGATGATTTGTTCTCCATGCTCCTGGATGCCGTAGGCGCCTGCTTTGTCGAGCGGGTTGACGAGCTTGTGGTAGCACGCGATGGCTTCCTTGCTGAGCGGCTTAAAGCGCACGGTGGTGATCTCCGCGAATATGTCCGCGGGGCGAGGCCGCGGACCCGCCAGACAGACCCCGGTGATGACGGAGTGCGCGCGACCTTGCAACTCGCGAAGCATTTCCAGCGCTTGAGCCATGGAGCCCGGTTTGCCGTAAACCCTCGTTCCCAGAAACACGAGTGTGTCCGCGGCGAGGACGATGCGATCCGGGTGGCTCTTCGCGACGGCGACCGCTTTGCGGTGGGCGTTGACCTGGCAGATCTCGGCGGGACTGAGATGCTCGGGTTGGATCTCGTCGGTGTTCGCCGTGATGATTTCGAAATCCGAGGTCAGTTGCCTCAGGAGCTCGGACCGTCGCGGCGACGCGGACGCGAGAATCAGTGCGGGAGAATGCGGGGCTGCGCTCACGCGGCCATTCAAGACGGGGGCAGGGAGGCGTTGCAAGGATGGGTGTGCGCTTCCTGGCGCCCGAAGTCCGCGGCCAAAATGTTGCGGGCGCCGGAGCTTTCCTTTCGGTCAACTCCGACGCCCGCTCAAGTCAGGCGGACTTGTTCAGTCCGTTGTTGTGATGCGGCGATCGGTCACTCGGGGAGCGGCACGGTCACTCGGAAGAACAGCTGCTTGCCAGTGTTCTTGTTCAGGTAGCCAGGACGGGCGCCCGGGATGGCCTTCCAGGGGCCGTCGAGAGACTCCGCGACCTCCAGAATGCCGTCGCCTTCGTCGTTCCATTTGATGACGGAACCGTCGGCGGTGTTCTCGATCGTGAGCGTCGGCGGCGAGACCACCGGGTTGTTCACGTCGAAGGAGCGGAGGGTTTCGAACTCGCCGTCGCCATCCAGATCCCCTTCGAGCAGGATGGTGTAGGTGTCCACCGCGTTGCCTTGGACGAAGCGCAACGGGATGTCGAGGGTGACATCATCGGAGGCCGGAGCCGCCCCGAGGGTGATCAGCCAGGGCACGCCGGGAGGCAGTCCGTTCAGGCTGATGTAGTCGAGGTCGGGCTGCATGTCGGGCCCGACGGCGCGGATCCGAAGCGGAGTGCCTGGAGGCAGACCGTTAAGGCCGACGCGGAGGTTTGCGCCACGCAGGCCCGGCACACCGACCAGGCCGTCAGGTCCTGTGACCTGGGTCGGTCCCGGGTTGATCACGCTGCCTTTGCAGACGAACGGGCAGCCGTAGCTCGGATACACCGTGAGGGTCCAGACAACCACTGTGCCCACCGGGACGTTGTTCGTGGGCCGGTCCAGCTGGATCCAGACGTTGTTGCACTCGCCGGGCTGGAGCGTGAGCGTTCCAGGTCCGGAGATGTTCATCGGCCCTTCGGGCACGTAGGTGATGGTCTGAGGCACGCCGCTGTAGTTGCAGAAGAACACGTGCGCCAGGATGGGGCTGCCGTCTGTGGGATAGCTCAGGTCCCAGGGCAGGATGCACTTGATCTTGCACTTGCCGGCGCTGTCCGCCTTGTAGAGGGCGAAGACTTCGGAGGGGGCGAGCTCCCGATCGAAGATCTCGATCTCGTCGAGGAATCCTCTCCAGAAGTCGTGCGGTCCTCCTGGGAACGTTCCTGCGCCCGCATACAAGCGCGAGCTGTTGCCGAGAGGCGCGACGATCGGTCCCGACTGCGACGCCACGACGGCGCCATCCAGGAAGAACCGAACGAGGCCTGTTCCCGAGCGAGCCACCGTCACCGCGACGTGATGCCACTTGTTGTCATTGGGCACGAGCACGCCGGAGTTGTAGTTGCTGATGGCGGTTCCGCCGAGCCACAGGTGCATGAGTCCGTTGTTGAGGAAGAACTCGTATCCGCGGGGGATGTTCGCCCCCGCCAAGGATCCGGATCCGATCTTGCTGACGATCACGCGACGTCCCTCCTGTTCGCGTCGGAGAACCCAGGCGTCGATGGAGAGGTCGGTGTTGTTGAGCACGATCCCGGCGTAGTTCGGAACGGCCACGAAGTCGTTCACCCCGTCGAATCCAAGGCTGTTGAGGACCTTTTGTCCGATGAGCGGCACGGGGCCTCCGATATGCACGCCGTTGGGCGCGCCGGAGATGATGTTGTTGGCGACCACTCCGGCGGGTTCATCCAGCGGGAGCCAGAGAACCATGTTGGAGGGCGGCTTCACGCAAGGCTGACCCTTGACGACGATGATGTTGAACGTGCAGCAGATTCTCTTCTGCAGACAGCGATCGAACACGCAGCAGACGACCTTGTTGGTTCCGACCGGGAAGAACGTGCCCGGAGGCGGCGTGCAGGTCAGGTCGTAGGATGTCGGGTCATCGGAGCCGATGACGAGGGGGCGGGGATACTTGACGATCTCGCCTTCGCCGCAGGTGCGGATGATGATGTCCTCGGGGCACTTGATGTCGATCGGGCGGTGTTTCCTCACGGTGACGAGGAACTTGCATTCCGCGCGGCCGCACTCATTCGAAGCGACGCAGACCACCGTGTGGACGCCGATGGGGAGGCAGGTTCCAATCGGAGGGTTGCAGCCAGCCAGCGCGCCGTTGAGGACGACCGGGGCCGGGAAGTTCAGCGGCGCGCAGTCGCCGCAGGTTTCGAGGATCAGGTTGTCCGGGCAATGGATCACGGGCGGGCCCTTGTGGCGCACCGTCACGGTGAACTTGCACTCGGCCGCCTGGCCGCACTTGTTCGTCGCGAGGCAGCGGACGATGGTGACGCCCGGCGGGAAGCAGAAGCCGGAGGGCGGCTCGCACTTCACCAGCGAGCCATTGACGACGACGGGCGCCGCGTAGGCGACCTTCGCGCATGGATCACAGGTTTCCACGATGATGTTCGGCGGGCACGTGATCGAGATCGGATCGACGCCGCCGTCGCGGACGGTGACCGTGAACTTGCACTCCGACCGCACGCCGCACTCATTGGTGGCAAGACAGTTGACCACCGTGACGCCCTTCGGGAAGCAGAACCCGGAGGGAGGCGTGCAGCTCATCAGCGTTCCGCCCACGATCGCGGGGGCGGTGTAAGTCACCACGGCGCAGGGCTCGCAGGTTGTGACCAGGATGTCCTGAGGGCAGTGGATCTGGGGAGCGGGCTTTCGCCTCACGATCACGTTGAACCGGCACACGTCCTTGCTGCATCCGTTGGTGGCGACGCAGGTCACAACGTTCGTTCCCGGCTTGAAGCAATCGCCCGAGGCCGGGCTGCAGCTCTCCAACGCGCCGTTCACGACGATCGGCAAGGGGTAGAGAACCTTGGCGCATGGGTCGCAGGTTTCCACCGTGATGTCATTGGGGCAGACGATGCGCACTGGCAACTGTTCCCGCACCGTGACCTTGAACTGACATCTCGCGGCGGCGCAGGCGTTGGTGGCGACGCAATCGAAGACGTAGACGCCGGGCTTGAAGCAGTCGGGCGTTGGCGTGCCGCTGGTGAGGAAGCATCCGACGAGAGAGCCGTTCACAACGGTCGGGCTCGGGAGCGCCAGCTTCACGCAGGGGTCGCAAGTGACGACCTCGATGTCCTTCGGGCAGGTAATGATCGGCGGTTCTCCGACCTCTTTTACCACGCGAACAAGGAACTCGCACGCGGCTCGGTCGCCGCACTCATTGGTCGCGACGCAGGTGACCACGTGATCGCCCGGCGGGAGACAGTCGCCGATGGCCGGCTTGCAGAACGCCAGGCTGCCACCGGTGACAACGGGCAGGGGATACTTCGCCGGAACGCAGTTCGAGGAGCAGGGGATCACAAGCGTGATCAGTTGGGTCGTCGGCGGGCAGAGAATTGTGGGAGGGGGCGTCGGCCGGACAAGCACCAGGAAGGTGCATTTCGCGGTGCCGCAAGCGTTCGAGGCGACGCAGGTCACGGGAATAAAGACGCCGAACGGGACGACCGTGCCGACGGGAGGGTTGCAAATGACCGTGGCGTCGGGAGGATCCACGACGGGCGGCGGATAGTTCAGGATCGCCCCGCCGTTCGGGCTCGGGCACGAGGTCACGATCAGCTCGCCTGGCGGGCATTTGATCGTGGGGGCCTTGCCGGGCTTCACGGTGACCGTAAAGGTGCATTTGGACGTGTTCTGGCAGCGGTCGGTGGCGATGCAGGTGATGGTCGTCGTCGTTCCGCAGGGGAAGAAGTTGTTCGCCGGCCAATTGCAGGAGGTCGAGACATTGCCGGAATCGTCGGTGGCCACGATCGGAGGTTGCGGGATGAAGGCGCCGCACAGGCCGGTGGGATCCATGCAACCCACAGCTTCGATATTGTCCGGGCAGACGATTTTTGGAGGGGTGACATCCTTGATCACGGTCACTGTGAACTTGCAGCTGCCGACCGCTTGTCCGTTCAACGTGACCACGCATTGGACCGTGGTGACGCCGGGCCCGAGCGCGCTGGGGGGAGGCGTGCAGGTGACGACCACAGGGATGATCGCGCCGGGACATTTCTGAATCACCTGAACGGGATAGGCGATGTCCAGTTTGGAGCAAGTGACATAGGTTTGGTCCGGCGGGCAAAGGACCTGAACGCAGGCATCCTCGTAGGCAACGTTACCGGCTGCCACCGCCCCTTGCGCGGGCGCCTGGAAAAGAGGAGCCAGGCTGAGGAGGCAGAGCCAAGCCCAGAGTCGGACTTGTCGGGAGAGGGGACAGGCGAAACGAAAAGTGACGCCCATCAGGGACGCCACCCACGTACATTGATTGTCTAGTGTCTTCATATGGTTTTTGTGGAGTGAGAGTTTCGCCCCGTTCTTCGCCTTGGTTTGCGAACTATTACAGGAATGTAATGGAAATCTGGCCTCCTCGGACTTGAACGTCTCCGGGCGCGATCGAGGATCTGTGTGAGCCCTCATCCATAGGCCATGCTCCACTTCGAATTCGAAGGCCTTTCCGGGTGTTCTCGGCTTCATCGGGAACCGATGCGCCGCGCAGTTGGTGGGACCGCCCTCACCTCGTCTTGAATCGGCCGGAGCCATGAAGACCGCTGAGGAGCGTGAAGTTGATCTGGCGGCAGACAGCCTGTGAGGCCTCCAAACGGGCTGCTTGCGGAGAGAATATCCCCCAAGCCGGCGAAGCTTCGCGAAAGGACTCCCGAAATCAGAATCTGGGCGCTCTGCGACGAGCGCCGACTTAGGCCTGCGGGCCGCTCGCGGCGAGCTCCTCCTCCAGGTCGACAAGCTCCCTGAGCTGGGTCAGGAACCACGGGTCGATCTGGGTCAGCTGAAAGATCTCGTCGATCGAGAAACCGGCGCGCATGGCGTGTCGGATGAAGAAAATCCGCTCCGCGTTGGGCACGCTGAGCTTCCGGCTGATCACGTCGCGGGGCAGGATGTCCCGGTCGCCGTAAACCTCGGTTCCGATCCGCCAGGGCTTGCCGTCTCCGCCCAATCCACTGCGCCCAATCTCGAGCGAGCGAAGGCACTTCTGCAGGCTTTCCTTGAAGGTCCGGCCGATGCTCATGGCCTCGCCGACGCTCTTCATTTGCGTGGTGAGCGTGGCGTCGGCCTGCGGGAATTTCTCGAAGGCGAAGCGCGGGATTTTCACCACCACGTAATCGATCGTGGGCTCGAAGCTTGCGGGCGTCTCCCGCGTGATGTCGTTCCGGATTTCGTCCAGCAAGTATCCCACCGCCAGCTTCGCCGCGATCTTCGCGATGGGGAATCCGGTGGCCTTTGAGGCGAGGGCGGAACTTCGCGAAACGCGGGGGTTCATCTCGATCACCACCATCCGTCCGGTCTTGGGATTCACCGCGAACTGAATGTTCGAGCCCCCGGTTTCAACGCCGACGGCCCGGATCACGGCGAAGCTCGCGTCGCGCATGAGCTGATACTCCTTGTCCGTGAGGGTCTGGATGGGCGCGACCGTGATCGAGTCGCCTGTGTGCACTCCCATGGGGTCGAAGTTCTCGATCGAGCAGATGATGACGCAGTTGTCGGCGCGGTCGCGCATCACTTCCATCTCGAACTCCTTCCATCCCAGCAGCGACTCTTCAACCAACACCTCGGATACGGGGGAGAGATCGATGCCCCGCTTGGCGATCTCCTCGAACTCCTCCCGGTTGTATCCAATGCCGCCGCCGGTGCCCCCGAGGGTGAAGGCCGGACGAATGATCAGGGGAAAACGGCCGATCTTCTCGGCCACGGCGCGGGCTTCCTCCAGGGTATGCGCGGTGCCACTGATCGGCACATCGAGGCCGATTTGCAGCATAAGATCCTTGAAGATCTGCCGGTCCTCGCCTTTTTAGATGGCGTCGGCCTTCGCGCCGATCATCTCGATTCCGTATTTCTTGAGCACGCCGCCGTGATGCAGCTTCATGGCGGTGTTGAGCGCGGTCTGGCCGCCGAGGGTGGGCAGCAGGGCCAGCTTGCCCTGGGCGTTGATGCGCTTCATCTCAGCGAGCTCGCGAACAATGATCTTTTCCACGCACTCCGGGGTGATGGGCTCGATGTAGGTGCGGTCGGCGAACTCGGGGTCGGTCATGATCGTCGCCGGATTCGAGTTGATCAGCACCACCCGGTAGCCCTCCTCGCGCAGCGCTTTGCAGGCCTGAGTCCCCGAGTAGTCAAACTCGCAGGCCTGACCGATGATGATGGGGCCGGCTCCAATGATCAGAACAGAATGAATGTCGGTGCGCTTAGGCATAAAAGTCGGAGAGACTTAAGGCCAAGACGCCGCCGCTGTCAGCGGTTTTTTCTTAGAACAAAACCCGAAGTTGTGCATTTATGTTCTCGGCGTTCGGCGGTTGGATCCCCTGGGATCCGCGCCGGGCCCTGTCGCATGCGCCTATTTCGTATCGTTCTCGCAGTCGTTACCTGCGCCGCAGTCCTCCTCTGCGGAGGACAGGGGCCGCGTTTGGAGGCGGGGCCCACCCCTGCGGCGCCGGCTGCGCTGGCCCCGGCCTCGCCGACGCCCACACCGACCGTGGCGCAGCCCCCTCCGGCTTCCCCGGACGTTGTCGCCGCGCCTGCCGATCCTGGCCCTCTGGCGCCCGGAGCCGGACGGCTTCGCGACCTCCTGAGCATGGTCGCGTTCGCCTTCCTCGGCGGGCTCATCCTCAACATCATGCCCTGCGTTTTGCCGGTGATCTCCCTCAAGATCCTCGGCTTTGTGAATCAGGCGGCGAGCTCCCCCCAACGCGTACGGCAGTTGGGTTTGATCTACGCGCTGGGCGTGGTCGTGTCGCTGCTGCTGATGGGTTGCGGGGTGATCGCTTTGAAGCAGGCTGGGAAGGCGGTCAGCTGGGGGATCCAGTTCGGGAACCCGCAGTTCATCGTTGTGCTGATGTCTTTGGTGACCCTCGTGGCGCTGAATCTCTTCGGCGTGTTCGAGGTGACTCTCGGGAACGAGGTCACAGGCTCGGCGGATGAATGGGCCCGGAAGGAGGGAGGCGTGGGCGCTTTCTTCAATGGTGTCCTGGCGGTGATTCTCGCGACGCCCTGCACGGCGCCGTTTCTGGGGGTGGCGATAGGTTTCGCCCTACCGAAGTCCGCCGCTGTGATTCTTCTGATCTTTTTCGCCGCCGCTTTGGGGCTGGCGTCGCCCTATGTCCTGCTCTCATGGAACTCCAGCCTGCTCCGACTGCTTCCCCGGCCAGGCGCGTGGATGGAGCGATTCAAGGTGGCCATGGGGTTTCCCATGCTCGCCACGGTCGTATGGCTGTTCAAGACCGCCCTCCGCCTTTTTGGCGACCGCGTTTCGTGGTTGGGCTTTTTCCTGGTCTTGGTCTCCGCCTGCGCTTGGATCTATGGCCAATTCGTCCAACGAGGGAACACGCGACGACCGTTAGCGCTGGCTGTGATCGTGGCGCTCCTGTTCTTCGGCTACTCCTGGATGCTTGAATCCGGTCTTCACTGGCGTTCGAAGCTCGCTCGGGACGTGTCACAGCCGTCGTCCGCCGAGTCGGGAGAGATTGCCTGGAAACCCTGGAGCCTCCAGGCCATCCAGGCGGCCCGGCTGGAGCGACAGGTCGTCTTCGTCGACTTCACAGCGGAGTGGTGTCCGAACTGCAAGGCCAACCGAGCCTCAAGCATCGAGGTTCCTTCGGTCATCGCCAAACTGAAGGAGCTCAACGCGCTGCCATTGATCGCCGACTACACTGCCACCCCCGATGACATGACTGAAGAAATTGTTAAGTGGGGGCGTGGTGGAATCCCTTTGGTCCTTGTCTATCCTCGCAACCCCGGGCTTCCCCCCAAGGCGCTTCCCGAGATTCTCACCCCATCGATCGTCCTTGCAGCGCTGGAGGAGGCGGCCAAGCCCTGATCGGTTTTCCGGTCAGGAGGGGTCCCGGATTTGTCGGAGCCGGAAAGAACGTGCCAGGACGGGGCCAAATCTGCCTCAGACAATGACAATCGTGCCCGCATGTCAGGACAGTTTACGGTGTGGGGTGGGGATAAGTTCCTATGACATCGCTCCCGAGAGGCCGATAATTGGGTAGTGTTGCACACCTGTGTGATTGCTTTGTTCGCTGGGTGTTGAGGTTTTCTAACGTGTTAAGTGGCTAGTCGGTAGCGCACTGCGCGCGCAGGCACTTTGAGCTGTTGTCGCCGTGTCTGCGTCGATGCTTTGGTTCTGGCTGAGGTCAGGTCATCGCACACCATTATTGGCATCTGCTCTGCTTGATTTGTGGAGCGGCGAACGAGTAGCTCGCCGTGAAACAATAGTAAATCGAGCCATGACCACAAAGGATTACGTCTATCTGAGCTTGCTGGCACTGTCTGCGGTTGTGTTCTACTGGACAGGCTTCTATGGAGGCTTCAACACGACGTTGAAGATGCTCCAGCACAAGGAGGACGACCAGAATTCGGCGCAAGATTTCGAAGCCAAGACCCCGGTGTCGGACTTGGTTTCCCTCGGCTCGCTTCCCCTCCCCGCATCGGAATCCTCCCGCCAGACCTCCCCTGCCTTGGACGATGGTGTTCAAGTCCGGGTGCGTGAGTCCAGCTTCGGTCGCAACTAGGCCTCTTTCGGTTAGTCATCGTCAGCGATCGTCAGGCATCTCAACGTCGTAGGTTTTCCATCCCCTGGCTCAGGGTCCCTTGGGTTTTAGCCTTCTCCCATTTCCACCCTCTACGGGCCTCTTGATTCGTGGTTTATCGAATTCGCCTGAGCGCTCCTGAGGAGTCGATTTCCAGATCTCGAGCGTCCTTCGGCGCTGGCGTCCTGGTTTTGCGGCCGCCCGGCCATCGAATATGAATCACAGGATCCTGTTCGAAGGCAGGCAGGACAAGGACGGCGCTGCTTTGCGACCAGTAACCTCCGCCTGAATGCAACTCCTGGGCGGGCCCCAGCTTCCCTTCGGATTCCCATCGAACCACCGATCCAATAGCCTCGGGGTTGAGCGCGGAGCCCTTGAGCCGCAGCCGCACTCCCGGCTTCGCGCGCTCGTTGTGCAGTAGGCGGATCGGCTCCGAATTCTGGGCGAACGCAATGTCGAGTCGCCCGTCTCCATCGTAATCGGCCAGCGCGATGCCGCGTCCTTCCCCGTTCAGCGCGATGCCGCTCTCCGCCCCGGGGACGGCCGCAAATCCGCCATGTCCATCCCCGCGCATCCAGAGGCTTCGCCCCGCGTCCAGACGGGTTCTGTCTCCAGCCAGGCCGAAAAAATTCTGGCTCATCACCAAGTCCATGCTCCCATCTCCATCGAGATCGCCGACCGCAATCCCGAATCCGGGCGCCCATTGCGCCTCGCCCGGAAGGGGGCGCATCTCGAAGTGATCGCCTCGATTCAGGAAGACGGCGCTTTCGAGAGTTTGAACCGATAAGGCCTTCGTCCCGGATAACCGTTCCCCCAACAAGGAACTCACGGTCGCGTTGCCGTAGCTCCGGGCGGTCGGAAACAGCTCTTTCACGAAGGGCAGCGCTCGCCAGATGAGGTCGACGTTGCGCAATGGCGCGTAGTCGTTGCGATCTCGAACGAAGTGCGACTCGAGGATTTCGACATCGCCGCCGCCTGTCAGATCCCCGTAGAAGAGCTTGAGCGGCCTTTCCTGTCGCGAGGCTTCGAACGGGGTGTTGCGTCCCCAGTTGGAGGCCGCGATGTCGAGACGTCCGTCGTCATCGAAGTCGCCAATCGCGACTCCATTCCAAAACCCCGTGAAACGATCGAGTCCCCAAACCTGAGTCGCGTCCGTGAACACTCCGCCGTCGTTTCGGAACGCGCGCAGCGTCCCCCATTCGCAGGCGATAATCAGGTCCGGGTCGCCATCGCCATCCCAGTCGGTGAACACAGCGTCCGTCACCAAACCGATGTTGGCAAAAACCCCCAGGTTTGCTTTGTCGGGAGAGAACCGGTTTCCATCAGACAGGAGGAGCCTTGAAGTCGCGGCCTCGGGATAACGACCTGGGGTGACTCGTCCTCCGACGAACAGGTCGAGATCGCCGTCGCCGTCGACATCCGCCATCGCCATGGGTCCCGCGCTGGAAGCCATCCCAGGCGCCGCCGGGGTTACGGCGCCCGTCTTCAGATCCAGACGAATGACTGAAGGCAGCGAGGCCAGAGCGTCTTCGTACGACGCGTTCGCGATCAGCAACGATCGCCGCCCTTCCGCGTCAACGGCGGGAAGGATGGTGGTTTGGTCGCGGCGAGCGGGCGTGAGGCTGGGGAATGTCGAGAAGGCTCGGAAACTCCCATCCCCGTTGTTATGGAAAAGCCCGGTGGATCCGCCTCGTCCGCTTCCCACCACGAGGTCGTCAACGCCGTCGCCATCGAGGTCCGTCCAGGCGACCCCGGGTCCCAGCTGGCTCAAACGCCACGGAAGGAGCGGTTGTCGCGCGAAATCGTCGAAGGGCTCGTCGTGGTGCTTCCACGGGACACGGTCGCTCGCGTCCCGGAAGAACGGCTGATGCGGGCCCGCGAGATTCGGACGATGATTCAAGGAGGGCGGCCCGGATGTCGTTGGCTCATCGATTTCATAGAGGGAGTTGGGCTGGACGCCCTCAACTCGGCTGTGGACGCCGCTCCGCCAGAAGACGTCGATCGTGAGCCGGTTCGTTTCGGATCCCGCGGCGAATGTTCGAATGGGTTCGTCCGAGGACAAATAACGTCCGCCGCTGATCATCTCCTGCTGTTGTTTCGCGACGGCGCCCCCGGCGACGACAATCATCGCCCCGATGCCCTGAGTATTCGGCGAGCGCCCCTTGAGCCGCACCGCGACCCTGGGCGCCCCGCCGATGTTGCGGTACACACCGCAGCCTTCGGCGAGGTTATTCACCACGACGTCGAGGTCGCCGTCGTTGTCCAGATCCGCCATCGCCATCCCGTGCGAGACGCCGACGTGATGAAATCCCCAAGCCTCCCCGACCTCCTCGAACGTGAGATCCCCGCGGTTGCGAAAGCACAGGTTGGGCGCGCGAAGGGGAGGGACCAGCTTGCGGGATTCGAAAATGCCTTCCGCGGTCAGCTTCTGATCCACGCGCATCGTGGCGAGAAGGCCGACCCAATCAATGTTGCGGTCATCGCGCAGGTTCCCGTTCGTGACGAGGAGGTCCTCGAAACCGTCGAGATCCACGTCGAGAAACATCGGGCACCAGGCCCAATCCGCGGCCTCCACGCCCGCCAGCAGCGCCAGCTCCGCGAATGAACCGTCTCCGCGATTCAGCAGGAGAGTGTTGCGGGCGGCCTGCATCCGCGGCTCCTGTTCCGGGAGCGCGGCCGCCGTGGACGCGGAGTTGCGTTCCAGTATCTGTCCGACGCGCGCGGCGTGCGTTCGCGGCATCATGTCCAGCACGAAGAAGTCATCGAACCCGTCGTGGTTGATGTCCGCGAAGTCGACGCCCATGGAGAAGAAGGAGGTCTTGCGCTGCGCGGCCGAAGGGAGCGCTCGAAATCGGCCATGGCCGTCGTTGATCCAGAATCGGTCGGGCGAGTAAAAATCGCTGCAGACGTAAAGATCGGGCGCTCCGTCGCCGTTGATGTCCCGGAACATCGCCCCCAGCTCCCAGTCAAAGGGCCGCGAGGCGAGGGGCTTTCCCTGTTCATCCAGAAAGTTCCCGCCGGTGAACGCCAATGTCTCGAACCGCATGCCGCCCCGGTTGATGTAGAGATCGCCTCCCTCGCCGTCCTCCTCGATGCCGCCCTTGGGCGTCACCCGGAATCGGTTGATGTACTCCGGCTCCGTGACGGGACGCTTGTTGACCGTGTCGATCACCTTTCGCCCGTTCACGGTTTTGAACTCGAAATAGGTGTAGGGCATGTCCATCAGCAATCGGCCGCGGTACGCGCCCAGGTAAATATCGAGGAGCCCGTCGCCGTTCACGTCGGCGATCGCGATCGAGGTGCGCGCTTTTGGTGAGACGAGGCCCGAGGCTTGCGACAGGTTCGTGAACTTTCCATGCCCGTCGTTGAGAAAGCAGAAGGTTCCTCCCGCGACCGCGTTGACGATGAGGTCGAGGTCGCCATCCCCATCGAGATCGGCGAACGCCGCGCCCGTCGCGTCCACGCCTTCGCAGGCCACTCCCGCGGCGGCGGTCACGTCCTCGAAGCGCCAGTTGCCCAGATTTCGATAGAGCGCGTTGGGACGATCGAGACCGCACAGATACACATCGCACAACCCGTCTCCATCCACATCGCCCAACGCCACGCCGGAGCCGTTCAGAAACACGTGGTTGGTGAGCGCCTTGGCCTCCGCCAGAGTGTTGCTGAAAAGAATCCCTGTTTCGGTCGGAGGCATTTCCCGAAATCCAGCGCGCGTCCCGGCGGCCACCGTCAAGGGCGCGAATCGATAGCCGGCGCCCTGTCGCCACGCCAACCCTGCGCCCTTCACGGACGCGGGCCCCCCGGCCCCGACGAGCGCGAGCAGTCCGAGGAGCGTCCGCGAGAGGAGAGCGAGGCGCCGACGGGAGAAAGAGAGGGGCGGGCAGGCGCTCATCTCAACGGCCCTCGAAGTTGACGATCACCTCGCTGGACTGCGAGGGCAGATCGACCTCCTGGGTCCTGCCTCCGGGCCAGCGAACACGGAGTCGAGTCGCGCCCGCGGATGAAGCGAGAGTCTGCGTCGCGTCGTCCTGCGACCAGTACCCGCCGCCTCCATGGATCTCTCTCGCGGCCTCCCACGAGCTGCCCGTTCCCAGACGGAGCGTCGCGCCGATGCAGCGCGGGTTCGACGCCGGGCCCTTCAGCCGGATGCGCCAGCCCCGGCCGATGGACCGGTTCTCAAAAAGCTTTGTGGCGCCCCGATTCTGGGCCACCGCCAGATCCGGACGACCGTCATGGTTATAGTCTCCCACCGCCGCGCCGCGCTGCTCGCCGTAGATTTCAATTCCTGTTTCCACCGCCGCGAATCCTCCATGGCCATCGCCTTTCAAAACAAGTCCGCGTCCGCCATCGTAGCGGGAGGTCTCCAGCGGCACGCCAAAAAAGTTCTGGCTGAGAAACACGTCTTCATGTCCGTCGGAGTCAAAGTCCGCGATTGCGATCCCGAAGGCGGGGGCGAATTGGGCCGCGACCGGCAGCGGGACAGCCTCAAAGTGGTCTCCTCGGTTCAGGAAGCAGTACGAGTCGAGCGTCGCCGCGCTCCACTCCTGCGCGGACGAGGCGCGGTCAGCGAGGATCTCCCGGATCCTGGCCTGGCCGAAGGAGCGATAGGTGCTGAATGTCTCGCGCACCCAGGGGAGCTCATGGGTGACAAGCTCCCAGTCGCGCCAGGGAGCATAGCTTCCAAGCTCCGCGTCGTGGTAAGCCTCCAGCTCCTCGACGACGCCCCTTCCGCGGAAGTCGCCGAAGTAGACGCGCAGCGGATTCTGGAGATGGCTTTGATAGCGCGTGTTCCTGCCCCAGTTCGACGCGATCAGGTCCATCCGCCCGTCCCCATCGAAGTCGCCGGCCTGAACCCCGTTCCACCATCCTGTCAGGGCGTCGAGGCCTTGGGCCTTCGTGATCTCCCGCGGGCTTGAATTGAGCCCGGTGAAAACGCGGACCGGCCCCCACTCGCACGCCAGAACCAGCTCAGGCGCGCCATCGCCATCGAGATCCGTGAACACGGCCCCCGAGACAAGGCCCACGTTCTCGAACGCCCGGGACCGCGCTACGTCGTAGACCAGCTTGCCGTTGTCGTTCCGATACAGCCGCGAGCTCGCGGCCTGGGGATGTCTTCCCGCGATCACGCGTCCGCCCACAAAGACATCCAGGTCCCCGTCCCCGTCGATATCCGCCGTCGCGATCGGCCCCGCGCTCGCGGTCCAGCTCTCCATGCCGCTGGACGCCGGGAGACCCTCGCGATCGAAGAACTGCGCTGCCGTCGCGGCGGCCGCGGGATTCTCATAGTTTTCCAGCGCGACGAGAACTCGCTCGCCGTCCGCGCTGTCAGGAAAGCCCACCACTCCCGCTTGATCGAACAACGTGAAGGGCGTTCCCGCTCCGACGATGTTTGTGAAGCTCCGTCCTTTGTCGTTTCGCAGGATCGCGAGACTGCCTCCGCGACCGCTGCCGACCACGAGGTCCGCCCAGCCGTCGTCGTTCACATCGATCCAACCCAGGCCCGGACCGCGATACGCGAAGGAGTGCGCGAGCAGGGGCTGGCGATCGAAATCGTTGAATTCCTGGTCCGCGTGCGTGTGGTTGAGGAGAGAGCTCGCGTCTTCGAATCGAATCCGCGATGGATCTTCGGCGGGAGGCTTTCGAGGCGTCGCTGGCCCCGCGCCGCGTTCTTCCACCTCGTAGACTTTGTTGGCCTTGACGCCTGAGATCAGCGTTTGTTTGCCGCTGCGCCAGGTGACTTTCAGGCTCAGCCCCTTGGAGTTGGTTCCGAGGTTGGCGGCGAAAACTCGCATCGAATCGTCGCTTGAGAGGTAACGTCCGCCCGAGATCATCTCCTGGCTCTGTGTCACGGGTCCGCCGGAGAGCTCAATCCTGGCGCCGACGCCGCGCGTGTTGAGCAAGTCCCCCTTCAAGCGGACGGCGACGCGCGGGGCGGACGTGTTGTTCCGATAGAGGCCCGCGGGCGCGTGGAGATTGTTGACCACCACGTCGAGGTCGCCGTCGTTGTCGAGATCCGCGAGCGCCATGCCGTGGGACACCGAGGGAGCGTTGAATCCCCAATCCTGGCTGACGTCCTTGAAGGTGAGGTCGCGCTGATTCCGGAAGGCCAGGGTTGTGGTGGCGAGGCGGTCGAACTTGAGCAAATTGCGAAGGCGGCTTTCGGGCGTGGTCTCCTCGCGAACCTGGGCCAGCTGCCGCAGCACGTCCGCGTCCTGAACGTCGTGATTGTTGCCGTTCGCGATCAAAACGTCCTCCCAGCCGTCCAGGTCCACGTCCAGAAACACGGCGCCCCAGCTCCACTCGGTGTTTTCCAGGCCGCTCAGCTGCGCGATCTCCGCCCAGGTCTGGTCGCCGCGATTCAGGAACAGCGTGTTGTGCGGGACCTCGGGGCGGAATGCGGGATCCCAGACGGGGAGCTTGAGTCTCCCGCCCATGAGATCGGGTCGCTGTCGATGACGCCACGCGTGCCGCCGGCTCACCATGTCGACCACCAGGAAGTCGTCGTGGCCGTCGCGATTGATGTCCGCGACATCGATCGCCATGGACGAAAGACTGACGTGCCGGATGTTTCGCGCCGGCGCCGCGCGAAACGCCTTGCCGTCGACGTTGAACCAAATGTCGTCGGCGAAATAGAAAAAGTCGTTGCAGACGTACAGGTCCGGGAGCCCGTCGCCGTTCAAGTCGCGGAACATCACCGAGAGGCCCCATCCGCGCGGCGGGGCCTTGTAGGGCGCGCCTTGCTCATCGAGAAACGCGCCGTTGGTCCAGGAGACCGGGAGGAAGCGTCCTCGCCCGTCGTTCAGGTAAAGATAGTCCCGCTCACCCATCTCAATCACCTCGACGGCGCCGCCCCGGGGCGCGATCGGAATAAAGCGGTCGGGCGGCGTGATCACTATCTTCCCGTTCTCGCGACGCGCCTCGACCTTCAAGCCGGCCGGCTTGTCGCGATAGGAGGTCGTGGAGTAGTTCGCGACAAAGAGATCCAGGTCGCCGTCTCCATCCATGTCCGCCAGAGCCATGGATGTCGCCGTGTAGCGATGAGCCAGCCGCCCGTCCGTGACCTCCGTGAAATGTCCTTTGCCGTCGTTGAAGTAGCATCGCGTGCCCCCCCCAACACAGTTGACAAGAAGGTCCAGGTCTCCATCGCCGTCGACATCGGCCAGCACCGCGCCGGTTGAGAATTGGTTTGGACAGGCGACGCCCGCTTGCGCTGTAATATCCTCGAACTTCCAGTCTCCCAGATTGCGATAAAGAGCGTTGTCGCCCTCCAGCCTGCAGAGGTAGATGTCGCAGAGACCGTCGCCATCCACATCGCCCAGCGCGACTCCCGACCCGATCTCCAGAACGCGATTCTGCGCGGCGGCGAAATCAGAAAGCTCGTTCGTGAAGCGCACGCCTGTGTCCGCTGGCGAAAGGAGGGTGAAGCCCGTCCTTCCCTTCGGAGGCGGCGCCACGGCGGCGGAGCGGTAGCCGGGATGCGATTCCCACGTCAGGGATGCCGCCTGGCACGCGAGGCACCAGAGGGCCGCCAGCCCGCAGACGGCGGCCACTCTCAATGACACGCCACAACGAGGGCCGCTCATGGAGGAATGACCTTTCCGTCGGGGCCGACGCGAATTTCTCGAGCCTGCGACGGGAGTTCAATCGTTTGCGGTTCGCGACCGGGCCATCGGAGGATCAGTCGCTCCGGCTTGCCGGCAAGCGTCATCACCTGGGTGGGAGCGTCCATCGACCAGTAGCCGGACCCCGCGTGGACCTCCCGTGTGTATCCGGATTTCCCGGATCCCTCGAGCCGGAGGGTCGCTCCAATTCCGAGCGGATTGCCCGCCGCGCCTTCCAGACGAACGCGCAGTCCAGGCCTCGCAGTCTCGTTGTGGAGCAACTGAGTGGGGCCGCTGTTTTGCCCGACGGCGAGATCCACGCGGCCGTCGCCGTCGTAATCGCCAACCGCCGAGCCGCGCATCTCGCCCGTGATCGCCACGCCGCTCTCCACAGGGGTCCACGCCCTGAAACCTCCACGGCCATCGCCGCGCAGCCAGACTCCGAGCCCGCCCGCGTGTTTCGGGGTGTCGGGATTCGTCCCGAGGAAATTCTGCGCGATGAACACATCCTCGTGGCCGTCGCCGTCGGCGTCCGCCACGCTCACGCCGAAGCCCGGCGCGAGTTGGGCCTCCACGGGCAGCGGGATCGCCTCGAACCGGTTTGTGCGGTTGAGAAGAATCATGGCGCTGAATGTCGCGACGGACAATTCCCGGGCCCGGCTGAATCGGTCGCCAAGAATATCCGCCACGCTGGACTCGCCGTATTGCCGGAAGCTGGGGACGCGTTCGCGGATGAAAGGGAGGGCCCGGCTCAACGACATCAAATTGCGATAGGGAACCATCTTCGACACCTCGGGCTCGTAGTAAGCCTCCAGGGTCGTGATGACTCCGTCCTCCGTGAAATCCGAATAGAAGAGCCTGTTCCCTGTTTTCACATGCTGCTGAGGCTCGTGATTCCAGCCCCAATTCGAGACCACAAGATCCATCCGCCCGTCCTCATTGAAATCCCCCGCCGCCACGCCATTCCAAAAGCCCGTCAACCCGCCCAGGCCCCAAGCCTCGGTGACCTCCCGGGGTTCCGCCTTGAGATTTGTGAACACCCGGACCGCGCCCCAGTCGCAGGCCAGCACGAGCTCGGGTTGGCCGTCGCCGTCCAGGTCGGTGAACAGCGCGCCGCTGACGAGACCCAGGTTGTCGAATCGACGCCAGGGAGCGAAGCGCCCGGAGTCGTTCCGCAGCAGCAGCGAGGCCGCGGGGAGGGGATACCGTCCTGCGAGGCAGCGCCCGCCGACGAACAAGTCGAGATCGCCGTCGCCATCGACATCCGCCATCGCGATGGGGCCGGCGCTGAAGTGAACCCCCAGGATGCTGTCGCCCGCCACGCCGCGCGCGAGGTCATAAACGCGGAGGCATCCGCCATTGGTCTTGGCGTCCTCGTAGTTCGACACTCCGATGAACAGCATGTTTCCGATGCCCACCACGCCCGTCATGTCGCGCGGAACCCGCCGTTGAAGCGCGGCGTTTGTGTTCGCCGAGAACTGTTTTCCGCCCTCGTTCCTCAGCACCGCCAGGAGTCCGCCCCGCCCGCCGCCGACCACCAGATCCTCCCAGCCGTCGCCGTCCACATCGGTCCACGCGACTCCGGGGCCGAGCTGCGACAGCTTGCGTGGAAGCAGGGGCTGTCGTTGGAAATCGTCGAAGGGTTTGTCGACATGATCATGATTCAGGAGGGCGCTGACATTCTTGAACATGGACGCGGCCGGCGCGGCCGGCGGCGCGGGGGGAGCGACTTTTTCTTCCGAGATCTCGACCGCCTGGTTGGCCGCAACCCGGGAGACATGGGTGCGGGCGCCCGAGCGCCAGCGAACGTCGATGTCGAAGGCGCCGTCGTCGGTGAACGCGGCGAAGGAGCGCTGAGGGTCGTCCGAGGACAGATAGCGTCCGCCCGCGATCATCTCCTGCGATTGGGTCATCCCTCCCCCGTGGACCTGGATCCGGGCGCCCACGCCGCGGGAGTTGCCTCTCGCGCCTTTGAGTCGGACCGCGACGCGAGGCGCTTGCGCGTCATTGCGCAGGAGCAGCGCGCCGTCGTTGAGATTGTTCAGGATCAGGTCGAGGTCGCCGTCGTTGTCCAGGTCCGCGGCCGCCATGCCATGGGATACACCCACAAAGTCGAATCCCCACGCGCGCCCCATGTCCTCGAACTCCAGGTTGCCCTTGTTGCGAAAGGCCACGTTCGGAATCGCCATGCGCGGAAACAATCTTCTCAAATCGAGCAGCTCCTGCGGCGTCATTTGCTTCTGGCCCTTCCGCTGCTCCGCCTCGCCGATCACGTCCATGTTCATCATCTCCATCTCGTGGCCGGTGGTGATCAACAGGTCCTCGTATCCGTCGAGATCGACATCCAGAAAGAGAGGCGTCCAGGACCAATCCGAGGCGTTCACGCCGCTGAGCATGGAGATTTCGCCAAACCGCCCGGCGCCCCGGTTCAGAAACAGGGTGTTCATGGAGTACTGAGGGCGGGTTTGGTTGGCGTTTCGATCCAGGTAGCTTGGGGGAAGGTCAGGGACGCGGAGGTGGCGGTGGACATGGCCGCGGCTTTGCATGTCGGCGACGAAGAAGTCGTCGAGCCCGTCGCGGTTGATGTCCGCGAAGTCGACTCCCATCGAGAACATGCTTGTGCAGCGCAGCATCATCGGGTCGATCGCCCGGAAAACTCCGTGCCCATCGTTGATCCACACGCGGTCGGGCGATTCGAAATCATTGCAGACGTACAAATCCGGCGCGCCGTCGCCGTTGATGTCACGGAACATCACGGAGAGCCCCCAATCGTAAGGCGGGGACCGCAACGGCTTCCCGTCCGCGTCGAGGAACGCGCCGCCGGTGAAGGAGACGGGCGAGAACCCGCCGGCGCCATCGTTAAGAAAGAGCGCGTCGGGTTCGCCATTCTCGACCACTTTTCCATCGGGGCCGACGCGGAAGCGTCCGATCAGGTCGGGTTCGGTGACGGGGCGCCCGTTCACCTTCACCACGACGGGATGTCCCTCCTCCTGCATCATCTGGAAGGTGGTGTTGGGCTCGTCGCGAACGCTCCTCACCCGATAGTTGGCGACATACAGATCGAGATCCCCGTCGCCGTCGATGTCCGCGAGAGCGAGCGACATCCCGGCGCGGCCGTTGTTGATGCGCGCTTTTTCCGCGAAGCGGCCGGATCCGTCGTTGAGAAAAACCCGCGTCCCTTGTCCCACGGAGTTGACGATAAGGTCCAGGTCGCCGTCGCCGTCGAGATCGGCGAACGCGGCGCCCGTCGCCGCGACGCCTTCGCAGGCCACGCCGGCCTTGGCGGCGATCTCCTCGAACTTCCAGTCGCCCAGATTGCGATACAGGGCGCAGCGGCCGTCGACCGAGCAGAGGAACACGTCGCACCAACCATCGCCGTCCACGTCGCCCGCCGCGACACCAGATCCGTTCAGATAGATCTGGTTGGTGAGATAGCGATCGGGGCGGATGCGGTTGGTGAAGCGGACGCCGCTGGCGTCCGCCGGGACGACGCTGAAACCTGAGCGCGACCCGCGCCCGAATTCCAGGGCGCGCCACCGTCCTGCTTCCGAGACCTTCCAGGTCGGCGGGGACGCCGCTTGGAGCTCGGGCGTCGCGAACGTCCAGAGGGCCCAGAGCAGGGCGAGGGGCCAGGCGCCGCGGCTTGCGCGAGCGAGCGACCCTGATGCGAAGGGTGCGCGTCGCGAGCCGAGGATTCGCTGCGGTCCAGAAATCATTTCATGAGAACAATCGACACCGGCGCCACGGAGCTGAGGGATCGTGTCACGAGCCCTCCGTTGGGTGACGGCGGAGCGAACCGTATGCGGGTTCCGGGAATTCTCAAGGAATCTTCCCCCCCATGTTTCTCCTTTTGGGCGGGCGCCCTCCTCACGGAGGCGGTTCCAGGGGCTGGCGCGGCTGGCCTCACGCGGCGTTCGATGCGGGGAGGCCGGCGAGTTGATCGAGCGCGGGCCCGATCTGATCAAGCGGCAGCACCTGCTCCACGCCGCCCAGCCGAATCGCCTCCCGGGGCATGCCGAACACCACACAACTTTCCTCGTCCTGCGCGACGGTTCTGGCGCCGCCGTCCCGCAGTCGCTTCATCCCAGCCGCGCCATCGGCCCCCATTCCCGTGAGAATCGCGGCGATCGCCTGCGACGCCCCGCCCGCCTTGGTCACGGAGTCGAAGAGGACGTCGACCGCCGGCCGCTGGTGGTGAACGGGCGGGCCTTCCGTGATGTCCACAGTGTAACGCCCGGCCGCCCATCGAAGAATCATGTGGTATCCCCCCGGCGCGACAAGCGCCAGTCCCTGCCTCACCACGTCGCCTGGCGCCGCCTCGCGCACCTCCATGGCGCTGCTCTTGTTCAGGCGCTCCGACATGGCTTTCGAAAAGTAGGCTGGAATGTGCTGGGCCACGCACACGCCTGGCGCGTCGCTGGGCAGCGTCGAGATGACCCGGTTCAAGGCCTCGGGGCCGCCCGTGGACGCTCCGATCAAGATCACGCGTCGAGGCGCGTGAGGCCGCGGACTCGCGACGGCGCTTTTTGGGTTGTCCGAGAGCCGTGCGATCGATGGAACCATCGGCGTCGCCAGCGGCGAGCGTCGAAGCCTGGCGCAAGCGGCCGACCTGATCTTGGCCGCGAGCCGCGAGCCGTCGTCGTAGGCCGAGTAGGCTCCTCGAGGTTTGTCCATCACGTCCACAGCCCCGGCCTCCAAAGCCTCCATCGCTTTCAACGATCCCGCGGAGGTGAGGGAGCTCATGATGATCACAGGCATTGGACGATGCTGCATGATCAACCGCAGGAAGGTGAGCCCGTTCATTTTCGGCATCTCAATGTCGAGCGTGATCACGTCGGGGCGGAGCTCCAGGATCCGGTCGCGGGCGTTGTAGGGATCGATGGCCGTGCCCACGACCTCGATGTCAGGGAATGGCCGCAGGCTTTCCGTGATGACCTTGCGGGCGATGGCGGAATCGTCCACCACAAGGACTCGAATGCGCGGGGTGCTCATAGTTCCAGGGGGTGCGCGTCAGGCGGCGGCCAGAAAGCTGACCTTTTTCAATCCTTCGGTGGTGCGGATCATGTAGAGCGGAAGTTCGTCGCCCTGGAGTCCAAGGCTCTCGAGCGCCTCGGCCCGTCCCCGCAGCGCGAAGGCCTGGAATCCGTAACCGTGGCCCGTGAACGCGGCGATCATGTTGGCGAGATAAACGCAAGCGGCGAGAGGCTGGTGGTTCTCGGCGGAGGAGGGGTCATGATGCCAGGTCACGGCCTCCACCAGCGGCTCAGGGAATTTCCATTGAGCGAGCAGGCGTCCTCCCACCTGCGCGTGATCGACCCCGAGCACCGCCTTCTCGGCTTCGACGAGCGATTGTTGATGAATGTCGGTCTCCTCGATGATTCGCTCATAGGAACCTTCGAGCGCTTTCGCGAGGACAATCTTGCCGACATCGTGGAGGAGTCCCGCCGTGAACGCCTGCTGAGGGTCGAGCCCGCGATCCTGCGCGATGATCTGCGCGGCCACCGCGGCCACCGCGGAATGTTCCCACAATTCTCCGCGGCCAATCCCGTATCCCGCCTGGGCCGCTCCGAGCGCCTGCTCGCCGATGACAGAGGCTACGATCCGGAAGATCTCGGCGAAGCCCAGGCGGAGGAGCGCCTCGCGCAGATCCGCCACGGGCATCGCGCCGGCGTAGGCGGCGCTGTTGCAGACCTGAAGGATCTTCGCCGTGAGCGCCGGGTCGAATGTGACAAGGTCGACCACTTTGGAGCTGTCGACATCCGTCTGGCGCAGCAGCTGCATCAGCTGGGGCAGAATGCGGGGCGCCGGCGGCAGCGACTTGGCGCTGCGGATGAATTCGTCTATCCTTTCCATAAAATGGTCTCCAGGTTTTGTCCGGAGCACTTCAGTCGCACTTCTCCGGTTTTGATGTTCAGCGAGATGGTGCGGCTCACGAGACCCCCGACCTGTTCGGCCCTGACCACAAGGCCATGCTGTCCGAGAAGCTTCATCAGCATTTCGTAGTTGCGCTTCCCGATGCTGAAGAACCCCGATCCATCCATCACCTGCGCGGCGCCGGCGAGGCAGATCTGAACGCGGTGCTTGTCCGCCTTGAGCTGGTACGCGGCGCGGAAGAGGGCCGGGATCCCCGTGTCGATGAACATCGCGGCCTGGCTCGCGGCTTTCGCGGGATCGATGGCGGAGTCCGGAAGCATGGCGTGCAGGAGCCCTCCGACTTTCGTGACCGGGTCGTAGATAGTGACGCCAAGGCAGGAGCCCAAAGAGTAGGTGATGATCACCACGTTGGGATTGCTCGAGACCGCCAGGTCGGCGACGCCGACAATCAGCTTCTGTTCGAACCCGGTTATGGCCGCGAGGCTTGGCGCTGGCATGTCGGCGTGCGCTGGGGTTGCGGTTCAGGAGACTTGATAGATGCTCGGCTTTAAGCAGCGCAGAGGCACCTTCAGCCCGTTCAAGCTCTCCGAGTGCCCGATGAGGAGGTAACCGCCGGGCTTGATGAACTTGCAAAGGCGTTGAACGAGCGCCTCCTGGGTGGGGCGATCGAAGTAGATCATGACGTTGCGGCAGAAGACGACCTCGAACGGCTCGGGATGGCGGTAGTTCTCGATGAGATTGACCTGCTGGAAGCGCACCCGCTCCGCGATCGCGGGCTTCACCCGATAGTGTCCCTCCCATTCGCCCTGTCCCATCTGGAGATAACGGCGACGCCAGTCCTGCGGAATGGTTTCGACCTTCTCCTGCGTGTAGATCGCTTGCCTGGCGGCGGCGAGCACCTTGGTGGAGATGTCCGAGGCGGTGATGTTCCAGCTCCACTGTTCCGTCAGCGGGAACTTCTCGCTGAGGTAGAAGGCGATTGTATAAGGCTCCTCGCCGGTGGAACACGCCGCGCTCCATACTTGAAATCGGCTTTGTCCCGGGGAGAGCATTGAGGGAATGGCATGCTTCACGAGGAACTGGAAGTGGTCCTCCTCGCGCAGGAAGTTCGTGAAGTTGGTCGTCAACGCGTCCACCACCATCGTCCACTCCTCGTCCCCCGCCTTCGTTCGCAGGAACTCCGCGTAGTCGGACAGCTTCTCGTAACCGGTCTTCCGCATCCGCTTCCCGAGGCGAGCCTTGATGAGCGATTGCTTTCCGTCCTGCAGGCGGATGCGGGATTTTTCGTAAATCGAGTGAACGATGTATTCGAGCGCGGACGCTTCGTTGGTGATCTCCTGCATACAGAATGAGAATGACAATGAAAGGATGGGCGGGGAGCGATCAGGTCGTCGTGTCCGCGCGGGATCGGCGCGCTCTTCCGCCGTCGCGCTCTCTCGTGGGCCAACCTCGTTTCTTCAAGCCAGCGCGGCCGCCCGCTCCGTCGGGCAGCGGCGAGGAACGCGTGTCTTCGTTCTTCATCTCATTCGTAGATCGGCGGCGGCCAGCGGCCCTTGAGGGTTCGCGCGGAGATAACTTCCCGTCCTGCCGCGGCTGACGCGGCGCGGGAGCCTGGGATCGGCAAGGCCGCAACCGCGGGGTCCAAAGCCGGCGCGTCGCCTGCGGGGAGGCGTCGAATGGGGATAGGCGGAAATTGCCCTGAGCCGTGGAAACCTCAATCGACCGGTCCCAAATCTGCCGGTTTAGGCCGGAGCGACGGTTCAGGACCGGGCCGTTGCCGGCCGATTCTTCTCAGGGGGACGTGGCACAGGCGCTGCTAAGCACTTTCTGCACGAAACGAATGGAATTATGAAATTCGCTGAGAGAACCGGAGTCGAGGCGTTGCCGAATGAAAATCGAAACATCGTTCAGCTGCCGCTGGGGCTGCTCGGCTTTGAGGATGTAAAGCAATACACTTTGCTTGCGGACCCGAAGGAGAGCCCGTTCGTCTGGCTGCAGATGCTGGAGGCGCCCAAGGCCTCCTTCCTCGTCGTGGATCCATTCACGCTGTTCCCCGACTACCAGCCCGATGTCACCGAGGACGACATTCAGTTCCTGGGCCTGGACGCGCCCCAGGACGCCGCGGTGTTCAACATCGTCACCCTGCGTTCCGACGGCAGCGCCAGCATCAACCTGAAGGGCCCGATCATCATCAACCGCCAGACCTTGCAGGGCAAACAGGTGATCCCCGTCAACGCGTCGGCGTACCAAGTGCAACACCCTCTTCCCATCGCGAGCTAGCGAGCCAAGGACGGATCCTATGCTGATTCTCTCAAGAAAAGTGAACGAAAACATCGTCATCGACGGACGCATCATCGTGAAGATCGTGCGCCTGGATGGGGAGAACGTGAAGTTGGGCATCGAGGCCCCCGCGGACGTCCCGGTGCATCGACAGGAAGTCTACGATGAGATCCAGCGGAGCAATCGCGAGGCGGCCACGACAGGTCGTGTCCCCGTTCCGCGCGTTCCGCGCCAACGTCGGCCCCTGCCGGGCGGCGCGCCCCCGCCTTCCGCCGTGGAGAAACCTCCCGGGGACACGCACAGCGGCTCGACGCATCAGTGAACGCCCAGCAGCAACCTAACATTTAACCGCTTTCCCACCTATGGTCATCAACACAAACATTCACGCGCTGGCGGCGGCTTCAAACTTGAGCGTCAGCCAGGACATGCTGGCGAAGTCGTTGGCTCGGTTGAGTTCCGGCTCCAAGATTGTTCAGCCGTCGGATGACGCCGCCGGCTTGGCCGTGGCCTCGCGGCTGGAAGCCACGACGCGACGCCTGGACGCCGCCAAGGCGAACGTCGGCAACGCGATCTCCTTCACCCAGGTTCAGGACGGTTATCTGAAAAAGATCGCCAGCGCCTTCGACCGCATGAGCGAGCTCGCGATTCTTGCCCAGGACGTGACCAAGTCGAACGCGGATCGCTCCCTCTACGACGCGGAATTTCAGCAGATCAGCGGGTATATCAGCAGCACCGCGGGCAAGGACTTCAACGGCGTCAGCTTGTTCTCCGCCGCGGCCTTGAACGTCACGGTCGATTCCGACGGCAACACATTCAGCATGGTGGGCGTCAACCTCGGGGCGGCGACCTACACGACCGCGACCGCCGCGAACGTGGCCACCATCGGCGGCGCCACTACGGCGCTGACCGAGGTGAAATCGGCGATCACCCAGCTCGCCACCGACCGCGCCACCATCGGCGCCTATCAATCGCGCATGCAGTTCACCTCGGAGCAGCTCAGCGTCTCCAAGGAAAACCTCGCCGCCGCCGCGTCCCGCATCCAGGACGTCGATGTCGCCGAGGAATCCACCCAATACGCTCGTTACCAGATTCTCGTGAACTCGGGAACCGCGATGTTGGCCCAAGCGAATCAACTCCCCCAAAGCGTGCTGCGACTGCTCCAATAGTTTCATGCGCGTTGTTGCGACAGGCTCGCGCAGGAGAGGGTTTGCGGGCGTCGCGACGGACACCAACAACCCCAAACCCTCGCTGGAAAGGCTCGTCACATGACCGACATCGTCGTCGTAGGCGGAGGCATCGTAGGACTCTCGGTGGCCCGCGCCCTCATCGAACTGAACCCCGACCTCAGCCTCAAGGTGCTCGAGAAGGAGCCCGTCTGGGGCGCGCACCAAACCGGACACAACAGCGGTGTCCTCCATTCCGGGATCTACTACAAGCCCGGCTCTCTCAAGGCCAGATTGGCCAAGGCCGGGAACGCGGAGATGGTGCGGTTCTGCCAGGAGCAGGGCATCGCTCACGAGGTCTGCGGGAAGGTGATCGTCGCCGCGGACGAGAGCGAGATCCCGGCGCTGGATCGGCTGATGGAGCGAGCCGCCGCCAACGGGGTCGCCGCGCGCAGGCTTTCCGGCCAGGAGCTCCGCGAGCGCGAGCCGCACGCCCGAGGCGTCGCGGCTCTCCATGTGCCGAGCACCGGCATCGTCGACTTTGGCGAGGTCGCGGACGCGCTGGCGCGCGAAGCGGCCGAGAAAGGGGTGGAGCTTCATCTTCAAACCCGGCTCGAGAGCATCGAGCGCGTCTCCGGCGAAACCCGGCTGGGAACGTCCACGGGCTCGTTCGCGACCCGGTTCCTCATCAACTGCGCGGGCCTTCACAGCGACCGCGTCGCGGATTGGGACGGCGCTGAGACGCAGAGCCGCGTGCTTCCCATCCGGGGCGACTACTATCAGCTGCGGCCGGAGCGGACCCACCTCGTCCGTCACCTCATCTATCCTGTGCCCGACCCGCGATTCCCTTTCCTCGGCGTGCATCTCACTCGATCGATTCATGGCGACGTTCACGTCGGGCCCAACGCTGTCGTTTCCATGGCGCGCGAGGGCTACGGCCGAGCGGCCTTCAATTTCAGCGACGCGAGCGAGATGATGCGCTCGCGCAACTTCTGGGAGTACGCGCGCCGCAACTGGCGGCACAGCCTCTCCGAGGCTCGCACCGGTTTCAGCTTGAAAGCCTTCGCCCGGAAGGTCCAAAGGCTGGTTCCCGATATTCGCCCCGAGGATCTTCTGCCTTCCGCCTCTGGAATCCGCGCCCAATCCGTTTCGAGCGAGGGCGAGCTGATGGAGGATTTCCACGTCGTGGTCGGACGCGACTCGCTGCACGTGTGCAACGCTGCGTCGCCCGCCGCCACATCGGCCATCGAGCTCGGACGCTATATCGCCCAACAGGCAAGGCAGGCTGTGGGTTTCCCTTCCGCCGGTCCTGACTGGGAGGGCTGGCCCGAGAACCTCGATCAATACCAGAGCGGACTTTGCGAGATATGAATCCACGGATTCTCGTTACGGGCGGAGCGGGCTACTTGGGCTCGATTCTCTGCGAAACTCTCCTGCGCGAAGGCTACAGGGTTTGCGCCCTGGACAGCCTCATTTACGGGGAGGCGAATCTTTTCCACCTGTGCGCGCACCCCGACTTTGACTTCGTCAAGGCCGACGCCCGCGACGAGAAGGCGCTGCGGCCCCTGCTGCGCGATGTCGACGCGATCATACCGCTCGCCGCCCTGGTCGGCGTGGGCGCCTGCGATCGCGATCCTCTGATGACGCAGTCCGTCAATGTGGACGCCATCGCCCTGCTCGAGCGGCTCCGGTCGGAGGATCAGCTCATCGTCTATCCCACCACCAACAGCGGCTACGGCGCCCAGAGCGGCCAGCTCCATTGCACCGAGGACACGCCTCTCCAGCCCATCTCCCTCTACGGAGAAACGAAGGCCGCCGCGGAGAAGCTTCTCCTCCGGGCGCCCAACACCATTTGCCTGCGGCTCGCCACCGTTTTCGGCATGTCCCCGCGAATGCGGCTGGACCTGCTCGTGAATCATTTCGTTCTCGCGGCGGTCACGGACGGAACCCTCACGATTTTCGAGAAGGACTTTAAGCGGAACTACGTTCATGTCCGCGACGTCGCCGACTGCTTCGTCCATTGCCTGCGCCATCCGGAACGCATGACGGGGCGAACCTTCAACGTCGGATTGGACTCCGCCAATCTCTCCAAGGCGGAGCTGGCGATGAAGGTGCGCGAACATGCGCCGAAGTTTTACGTTCATTTCGCCGAGATAGGCAGCGATCCCGACAAGCGGAATTACATCGTGAGCAATCAGCGTCTCCGCGAGGCGGGATTCGAGGCCTCGCGCTCCCTGGATGAGGGGATCGTCGAGCTGATTCGGGGCTATCGGATGCTGGGTCGGGGGCGTTTCAAGAACGCCTGATCGCGGGGCGATCCTCCTGTGTTCTCGCGCACCCAGCCTCTCCCGCCCGCCTCCTCCTCCCAGGAGCCTTGCATTTTTATGACGCGCAGCTTTCTCCCGATGATCCCTCCCCCCCGGGGCCCATTGCTGATCGACGCTCCCACCGTGCTGATCCTCGCGGGCGGTTTGGGGACGCGGCTTCGCTCCGCCGTGAGCGACCGGCCGAAGGTCCTTGCCGATGTGGGAGGACGCCCCTTCCTCGCCTACTGGCTCGAGACCTTGGCTTTGCAGGGCTTCCAGAACGTGGTGCTCTGCACCGGATATCTCTCCGATCACATTGAGCGTTGCTTCGGCGACTCGTACGGCCCGCTCAAGCTTCGTTACTCGGTCGAGTCCTCGCCCCTGGGCACGGGAGGAGCGATTCGACAGGCGTTGGCCCAAACGGAGGGCAGCGAGCTGCTGGTGTTGAACGGCGACTCCTATTGCGAGGTGGATCTCGCCGAGTTCTGGCGAGATCGAGCGCGACGCCGCTTTCCCGCCGCGATGGCGCTCCACTATTGCGCCGATACGCGCCGCTTTGGACGCGTCACGCTGACTCCGGAGAATCGCGTCGAAAGTTTTTTGGAGAAGAGCGATCTGCTTCGCGCGGGCTGGATCAACGCCGGCGTCTATCTCTTGCCGAGCGGATGGATTCGCGAGATCGCTGAGAACGCGCCTGCGTCGCTGGAACGTGACCTGCTCCCGGGGTGGCTGACGAATGGCATCTATGGTTTTCCATCCACAGGACGGTTCATCGACATCGGTCTGCCGGAGACGCTCGCGCGGGCCGAGGAGTTTTTTGCCGCATCGCGTCGTGTGGCGGCGTGACTTGCCCAGGGGACGGGGACTGGGAGGGCGCGGGACAGGGACAGAACCCGGGAGAGCTCACCGTTAATCCAACTCAGCCACATGATCATCACTCGCACCCCCTTTCGAATCTCATTCTTCGGCGGCGGCACCGACTACCCCGCCTGGTACCGAGAGCACGGAGGCGCGGTTCTGGCCACCGCGATCGACAAGTACTGCTATCTCTCGTGCCGGCATCTGCCCCCGTTCTTCGAGCACCGCATCCGCGTCGTGTACTCGAAGATCGAGAACTGCAATTCCCTCGACGAGATCGAGCACCCTTCCGTGCGTGAAACCCTCAAGCACCTGGACATGCAGCGGGGCGTCGAGATTCATCACGATGGCGATCTTCCGGCGCGCAGCGGGATGGGCTCGAGCTCCGCTTTCACGGTCGGCCTGCTTCACGCGATGTACGCCTTGCAGGGCAAGATGCCCAGCAAGCACCAGCTCGCGATGGAGAGCATCCATCTGGAGCAGGAGGTTCTCCATGAAACCGTGGGCTCGCAGGATCAGGTCACCGCGGCCTATGGCGGCTTCAATCACATCTCCTTCCATCCGTCCGGAGAGATCTCCGTGCGGCCGATGATCCTCGCGCCCGCCCGGCAGAAGGATCTGCGGTCGCATCTCATGCTCTTCTACACAGGCATCAAGCGGACCGCCGCGAAGGTGGCCGAGACGTACGTGCCGGCGCTGCAGGACAGGAAGAGGCAGCTTCGCATCCTCCGCGATATGGTGGAGGAGGCGGTGGAGATTCTCTCCGGGACCGACGATATCCAGGCGTTCGGCCACCTGCTTCACGAAGGCTGGCAGGCCAAGCGCGCCATGAGCGACCAGGTGTCCAGCGAGGAGATCGACGACATCTACGAGCGGGCTCGAGCCGCCGGCGCCCTGGGAGGAAAGATCACGGGCGCGGGAGGCGGCGGGTTTCTGCTGCTCTTCGCTCCCCCAAGGCATCACACCCACATCCGCGAGAAGCTGGACGGCCTGCTGCATGTGCCCTTCAACTTCGACACAGGCGGCACGCAGGTGATCTTCTACGACCAGGAGCAGGACTACGCCGCGGTCGAGGAGGACACCCGCCTCCGCAAAATCATTCCCTTCCGCGAATGGAGCGGAGCGCCGTCCGCCGGGCGCGAGACCGTCGCCGCCACGCGCGCGGAGAAGATCGATTACTGATTGCTGATTACTGATTACTCATCGCTGATCGCCGATTTCATCATGCCCTCCGCATCCCCACACAAAGGCCGTTCCGCTGGAACGAAGGTGTCGTACGAATCCCTCGCGCAGAAGTCGCACTGGCTGCGACGAAAGCTGTTCGAGATGGTCATGGCCACGAAGAAGGGGCACATCCCGTCCTCGTTCTCCTCCGTCGAGCTGCTCGTCGCCTTGTTTTATGGGGGCGTCATGCGATACGAGCCCGGCAAGCCTGACGATCGCGATCGCGACCGCCTCATTGTCAGCAAAGGGCACGCGGCGATGGCTCTTTATCCCATCCTTGCGGACATCGGATACTTCCCGGAGAGCGAGCTGACGCTGTTCACACGGAAGGACGCCATGCTGCGAATGTACGCGGACCCCAGCATTCCGGGGATCGACGCGATCTCCGGCTCGCTCGGCCATGGGCTGGGCATCGCCTGCGGGTTCTCCCTCGCCGCCAAGCAGGACGGCCGTCCGCAACGTTCGTTCGTTGTCCTCGGCGACAGCGAGTGCTACGAGGGCTCCGTCTGGGAGAGCGCGTGCTTCGCCAGCCATTACGAGCTGGATAACATGGTCGCGATCGTCGATCGGAACGGGCTCGCGATCATGGGGAAAACCGAGGAGCTCTGCCGGATCGGATCGCTCGAGGAAAAGTTCAGGAGCTTCGGTTGGGAGTCCGTGAGCATCGATGGCCACTCCTACCGCGAGATCGCCGAGGCCTATGGACGCGTCGGCCACACGAAGGGCAGGCCGCTGGCCGTGATCGCGAACACCGTCAAAGGAAAGGGGATCCGGTTCATGGAAAACCGGAGCGAGTGGCACAACCGCATGCCCAACGCCGCCGAGCAGGAGCAGGCGTGGCGCGATCTGGAGACGTCCTGCCTCTCCCACTGAGCGCCGCGAGCAACCAAACTTTTTCACAAAGATATGTCTGCAAAACCCAAGCTGATGCGCGATGTGCTGATCCAGGAGATCTTCTCGCGCGCCCAGAAGGACCGGAACATCATTTTTATCAGCGCCGACCTCGGAGCTGAATCCCTCGACCTCTTTCGCGCCCAGTTGCCGGGGCAGTTCATCCATCCGGGCATCTGCGAACAGAACATGATCGACCTCGCGGCGGGGTTGGCCATGTCCGGCAAGACCGTGTTCACCTACGCCATGGCGAGCTTCATCACCGCGCGCTGCTACGAGCAGCTGAAGGTGGCGCTGGGAGCGATGAACCAGCCGGTGACCGTGGTGTCGGTGGGCGTGGGTCTGGGATACGACGATGCGGGGCCCACGCACTACACGACCGAGGACATCGCTTGCATGCGCGCGCTGCCCAATATTGAGATCTGGACGCCGTCGGACGAGGAGTCCGCCCGCGAGATCACCGTGGAATGCTGCGAGCGGCCGCGCTTCCGCTATATCCGGCTCGAGCGCCCGGCGCTGGCCCGGGCGCATCATGGAGGCTTTCGGGCGGCGATGTCGCAGGGCTTCTGCGAAGTCGCGCCGGGGAGCGACGCCGTCATTCTTTCCAGCGGCTACATGTTGCATCGGGCGATGGCGGCCCGCGAGCAGCTCAAGATGGCCGGCACGGAAGTGGCCGTCATCGACCTGTTCCGGATCAAGCCGCTGTCCGGCCGGGCGCTGACCTCGCATCTCTCGCGGTTCTCCCATGTGATCACCCTCGAGGAGCAGTGCCTCGCGGGCGGATTTGGCGGCGCGGTGGCCGAGGCGTTCGTGGACCATGGCGTCGCGAAACCGCTGCTGCGTCTCGGGCTTCCCGACAGGTATTTCTTCGAGAACGGCGGACGGAACCACGTCCTGGAGAGCTGTGGGCTGGGGACCTCGGCGATTGTCGAGCGCGTCGGCGAGTTTCTCGCTCCGAGCCACCGGCGATCCGCGCACCTGCCCAACGTTCCCACACTGAGCTCATTCTGAGGAAGCCGCCAGCGCCGCCCGTGGACACATACCCCGTCATCAAAGTCACCTCGCCTTCGTTCTCCAAGAACGAGGCTCTGATTCTGGAGCTCGCCGAGCTGCCTTTCCGCGTCACCCTCAACTCGATGGGCGAACGCTTCGAGGGAGAGTCGCTCGCGAGATACCTCTCGGACGCCGACGCCGCGATCGTGGGTCTCGAAAAGGTGAACGAGGAGCTGCTGCGACGCTGCCCGCGACTGCGATTAATCGCGAAGTACGGCGTGGGGCTCGACAACATCGATCTTGAGGCCTGTCGGCGGCTGGGCGTGAAGGTGGGCTGGACCCCGGGGGTGAATCGCCACTCGGTGGCGGAGCAAACCCTGGGCTGCCTGATCGGCCTGCATCGAAACCTGTTCTTCTCCTCGCGCAAGATGTGCCAGGGCCTGTGGGAGAAGATCGGCGGACGCCAGCTCTCGGACATCACCGTCGGAATCATCGGCCTCGGGAATGTCGGGAAGGAGCTTGTGAGGCTCCTGGAGCCCATGGGAACAACGATCCTGGCGAACGACATCGTCGACATCCGAAGCTACTGCGACCAGTTTGGCGTGATCCCCACAAGCAAGGCCGAGCTTTTCGGCAGAGCCCATGCGGTGACCCTGCATGTGCCGCTCACGTCGGAGACGAAAAACATGATCGACGCCCGGTCGTTGGCGCAGATGCGCACCGACTCGTTTTTGATCAACACATCGCGCGGCGAGGTCGTGGATCAGAAAGCCCTGAAGCACGCGTTGAAGGCCGGGCGGATCGCGGGAGCCGCGCTGGACGTTTACACCTCCGAGCCTCCGGCGGACATGGAGTTCCTCAAGCTTCCCAACCTGGTCTGCACCCCCCACATCGCCGGAAACTCGCGGGAGGCCGTGCTGGCGATGGGACGAAGCGCGATCCGACATTTGAAGGGATTTTACGCCGTCGCGACGCCCGCGGAGTTCTCGGACTCCGAGCGGAGGGCCGCCTGATTCTCCCACACATCATCCCCTCATGAACGCCGCCACTCAACTCCACCCAGAGCCCGTCGCTCTCGACTGGCCGCTGATGCGAAACAATATCCTGCGACAGGATCTCGACGCCGTGATCCAATACCTGCGACAGGACGATCCCATCCTCACCCAGTCGACGCAGGTGCGCGCCTTTGAGCGCGAGTGGTCGGATTGGCTGGGGGTCCGGTATAGCGTTTTCGTCAACTCCGGCTCGTCGGCGAACCTCATCACGATGGCCGCCCTCCGTCACCACGCCGGAGCGGGGGAGGTGATCGTGCCGACTCTCACGTGGGTCTCCGACATCGCCTCCGTTCTCCAGGCGGGCATGCATCCTGTGTTCGTTGACATCAATCCCAGAACCCTGGGGATGGACACGGACCAGGTGATCGCGAAGCTGACGCGCCGCACCCGGGCGGTGTTTCTCACCCATGTGCTGGGCTACAACGCGATCGATCAGCGCCTGCTCGACGAGCTGGCGCGCCGCGGGATTCCCCTGATCGAGGATGTCTGCGAGTCGCACGGCGCCACGTTCCGCGGTCGGAAGCTCGGGAGCGTCGGGAAGATGTCCAACTTCTCGTTCTACTACGCGCATCACCTCAGCACGATCGAGGGAGGCATGGTGTGCACGGACGACGCCGATCTCTACGAGACCCTGCGCATGCTGCGTTCCCACGGGATGGTGCGCGAGAGCAGCTCCGCCGAGCTCAAGGCGCGCTATCAGGGCGCGCATGGGGATCTCAACCCGGATTTCATCTTCGCCTTCCCGGCTTACAACGTCCGCAGCACCGAGCTGAACGCGATCATGGGGCGATCCCAGCTGAAGCGACTCGACGCGAACAACGCGCGTCGGACGGAAAACCTGCTCGCCTTCCTCGAGAACCTGGATCCCCGCCGTTATCGCGTCGACTTCGCAACGGAGGGCAGCAGCAACTACGCCTTCACGCTCATTCTGCGCGAGCCGGACGACGCGTTTCGCGACACGGTGACGCGAGCGATGCGCGAGGCTGGGGTCGAGTTTCGCCGGGGAACGAGCGGCGGTGGAAACCAGCTCCGGCAGCCGTACTTGAAAAAGATCTTCGGAGAACACGAAGCCGCCCGATATCCCCATGTCGAGCATGTGCATTTTTATGGGTTCTACATCGGCAATTATCCCGCCCTGCAGCGCGAGAAGATCATCGCGCTCTGCTCCTTGCTGAACCGACTCTGAAGCCATCCCATGAGAGCGCCGCGCCTCAGCAAACAATGCCTTTCGGGTGGGACGAGCAACGGACTCGTTGATGTGTTTCCAGTAGGCTTACCCATCTCGTCCGGTCGTCCCATCCTCTCTTTTATTCCTCCTCAACCTCAAGCCCCCCGCATGTCATGAGCAACTCCGTCGATCTGGTCCTCGTCAATCCGAACAGCCGCAAGCGCATCTACCAATCCCTCGGCGGATCCATCGCCGCGGTGGAATCCCCGGTGTGGGTGGGCTTGATGTCGACCTTTGTCCAGGGCAAGGGCTACACGACGCGCATCATCGACGCAGAGGCGGAGGAGCTGTCGCCGTCGGAGATCGCCGTCCGGATCGAGGAGTTGAACCCCTCCTTGACCGCGGTGGTTGTGTATGGGCATCAGCCGAGCGCGTCCACGCAGAACATGACGGGCGCGAGCGCCGCCGTGACCGCGATCAAATCGAGCAATCCCGATCGCAAGGTTCTGCTTCTAGGCGGCCACGTCGCCGCCCTGCCGAAGGAGACCTTGAGCACCGAGCGGGCCGACTACACCTGCGGCGGCGAAGGACTCTTCACGCTCACCGCGTTGATTGAGGCGATCAAGGGGGGCCGCGCCGAGGATCTCGACAAGGTGCCCGACCTCTGGTTCTGGGAGAAGACCGGGAAATCGAAGTTTTCGGCGGCGTCGGCGCCGCTCCTCAAGGACCTCGACCGCGAGATGCCCGGCATGGACTGGGATCAGTTGCCGATGGATCGCTATCGCGCGCACAACTGGCACTGCTTTGGAGATCTCGCGCGACAGCCCTACGCCGCGATCTACACGACGCTGGGCTGCCCGTACCACTGCAGCTTCTGCTGCATCCAGGCCCCGTTCCGCAGCGGCGAGAAGGCGCTCGGGATGAAGGAGACGACCAGCAGCTATCGCTTCTGGAGCCCGAAGGTGGTGCTGGATCAAATCGAAATGCTTGTCAAGAAGCACGGCGTGCGCAACCTGAAGTTCGCCGACGAGATGTTCGTGATGAATCCCCGCCATGTGATCGGGATCTGCGACGGCATCATTGAGCGGAAGCTCGACCTGAACATCTGGGCTTACGCCCGCGTGGACACCGTGAAGGACAACATGGTGGACAAACTCATCGCCGCGGGCGTGCGGTGGCTCGTGTTCGGCATCGAGGCCGCCACGGATCGCGTGCGGACGAACGTGGAGAAGCGATTTCAGCGCGAGGAGGTCTACGAGACCGTGGGCAAGGTGCGCGCCGCGGGGATCAATGTGCTTGGGAACTACATCTTCGGCTTGCCGGAGGACGACGTGGAATCGATGCAGGACACGCTGAATCTCGCGCTGGACCTGAACACCGAGTTCGCGAACTTCTATTCGGCGATGGCGTATCCCGGCTCCCAGCTCCACCACATCGCGCAGAAGGAAAAGTGGGCGCTGCCCGAGACCTGGAGCGGCTACTCGCAGCATTCGGTGGACACGCTGCCTCTGCCCACGAAGTATCTCTCGGCGGGGGAGGTGTTGAAGTTCCGCGACCAGGCGTTCCAGACGTATTTCCGCCATCCGACTTATCTCGCGATGGTGGAGAAGAAGTTCGGCGCCGCGACCGTGGGGCAAATCAAGGAGATGACCCAGCACAAGCTGGATCGCAAGTTCGTGGGCGCTTCGAAGATCGCGGCCTAAATATCCGCGGCCGCTCGCATCGACGCGAAAAGGTTTCCCGCCTGGCCCGCCGCGACCGGCTTCTTGTCGATCCCGTCGACCCATTCGACCAAGTCCTTGGGCAGCTCTTTCAGAAACGGCGAGGGGTGGCAGGGAAGCGTCTGGCCGTAGCGCTTCCGTCCGGCGCAGTGGCTCAGGGTGAGCGTCTCCTGGGCGCGGGTGAGCGCGACGTAGAACAGCCGCCTCTCCTCGTCCAATGTCCCTTCGTCCTTCGAACGCGAGTGCGGAAGGAGGCCGTCTTCCATGCCCACGATGAACACGTGGGGGAACTCCAGCCCTTTGCAGCTGTGCATCGTGATCAAGGTCACTTCGTCGTTGCCCGCGTCCTTCTCGGTCGCGCGCTCGCCATCCAGGGCGACACGATCGAGAAAATCCTCCAGCCGCGAGCGAGGATTCGATGTCGCGCCCTCCTTCCCATCCAAGGCGAGGATCAACTCCTTGAGGTTCCGCGCTCTGGCGTCGGCCACCTCCTGGTTCTTCTCTGATCGTCGAAGCTCGTCAAAATAGCCGATTTCGTTGAGGAAGTCCTCCGCCCAGGCCTGAAGCAGGAGAGGTTGCCCGGCGTCCAGCCGCTGGCCATGGCGCTCCACCAGGGCGACAAACTCCCGAATGGACTCCGCGATCCGCGAAAGGCAGGACTCCTGGACATCGGTGTGCCTCATTGCGGAGAACACCGATCCGCCCCGCTCGTGGCTCGCGGAGAGCAGTCGTTCCATCGTGACGTCGCTCAGCCCCCGCGCCGGAACATTGGCGACGCGCAGCAGGCTCACGTCGTCGTGCGGGTTCAGCAGGGTTTTGAGGAAGGCGAGGAAGTCGCGGATCTCGCGTCGGTCGAAGAAGCTCTGGCCGCCGATGAGATTGTATCGAACCTTCGCCTGCCGGAGCGCGGTCTCCAGCGCCCGCGACTGCTGGTTGGTTCGAAACAGGATGGCCTGCTCGCCCCACGCGATGCGCTTTCCCAGCCGGTTGTAATCGATCTCCTCCACGATCGACCGCGCCTCCTCCTCGTCCGACGGAAACAGGCGCAAACGGATCAACGAGCCCTGGCCCTTCTCGGACCAGAGGTTCTTCACGCGGCGCCGGGGGTTGTTCCGGATCACGGCGTTCGCCGCGGTGAGAATCACGTTCGTCGAGCGGTAGTTCTGTTCCAGCTTCACCACCTTGACCGTCGGGAAGTGCTTCTCGAGCTCAAGCAAGTTCGCGGTCTCCGCGCCGCGCCATCCATAGATGCTCTGGTCGTCGTCGCCGACCACGCAGAGGTTCTTGTGTTCGCCGGCGAGGAACTGCAGGAGCTTGAACTGTGTGGCGTTGGTGTCCTGGTATTCGTCCACCATCACGAAGCGATAGCCCGCGCGGCAGGCTTCCAGCGCGTCCGGGTGCTCCTCGAAAAGCTGGAGCGTGAGGAGGATGAGGTCGTCGAAGTCCACGGCGTTCGCCGCGCGGAGCGCCGATTCGTATTTCTTCCGCACATGCTCCGCCAGCGCCGCCACGGCGGGATCCACAAACGCTCGGGCCTGGCTGCCCCCGTTCCTGAATCGGCTCAGCATCGCCAGCACGGCGGCGGGATCGGTCTTCTCTCCCTTGGCCGAAACATGGCTTAGGATTTTTTTGACCGCCCCGATCTGATCGGAGTAGTCGAAGATCACGAAGCCCTTCTTGTACCCAAGCTTCTCGATGTGCCGCCGGAGGATGCGCACGCAGAGCGAATGGAACGTGCAGACAGTGGGGCGATCCGGCTTCGATCCGTCCTGGGTTTTCTTCGACTTGGGCAGCAACTGGGAAACGCGCTCCTGCATCTCCCGGGCGGCCTTGTTTGTGAATGTCACGGCGAGGATCTGGTGCGGCGGGATGCCCTCGGCGACCATGTGCGCGATGCGATGCGTGATCACCCGGGTCTTGCCGGTCCCCGCGCCGGCGAGGATGAGCACGGGGCCGCGGATCGTGAGGACCGCGTCGCGTTGCTGGGGGTTCAGGGAGCCGATGCTGATCATGCGCGCGCGGAGTCTAGGAATCCAGACCCGTGACGCAAGCTCGGGGAGAGCCAAAGAAGGGACTACTGTCCTTCGCCTTCTTCCAGACGCCTCACGTCCTCCTTGAGGTAATTCATCACATCCCTGAATTTGGGCTCGTTCGCCGGATTCAGCTGAACGATCACCTCATGGGCCTGGAGGCTCATCTTCGAGCAGTCCGCGTGGGAGATGTGGCTGGTGGAGGGGGGCACCGGGATCCATTGATCGGGAAACTCCCGGTCCGCGCTCAGAAGCTTGAAGTATTCGTCGAGGCCCAGCGAGCGGATCAGCTCGGCGACACGCTCGCTCGCCTGCACCAACTCGAGAGCGTACTCGCCCGATTGGAGGTTGCCCGACCCGAGATCCTGCTCCAGGCCGCCGAGCATTCCCAGGAAGGAGCTGTCCATCAGCGCGCATTCGCGAAGATCAAGGGAGAAGCGACGCCGCCCCGCGTTCCGAAATTGCTGCACCAGCGCGAGGAATTCCGCGGCGAGGACGCAGTTCGCCCTGCCGGTCACGCGGACCCACACCAACTCTCCGATCACCGCGTATTGTAGATTGGCGCCTGGTTCGCTCATCGCTTTCAACCTTGTTTCACTATCGTGTTCCGGTCTGCTTCGCCCTGGGCGCCTCCGCGGCGCCCCCGACAATATCCACCAAGGTTTGCTGTAACACCAGCCGCGCGTCTAAGGCGCTGAATATCAGGCGTCGATTGCAGGCCAGCAGCAGCTCCATCGCGCGAACCAGCTCCGCCGGCTTGTAGTGGCGAGCCTGCGAGACGGCCTTTTGCATCACGTAGGGATGCATCGCCGCGGGGTTGAAGCGCTTGTCTTCGGGAAGGCGCGACGGGTCGATCCGCTGAAGCTGCGAGGCGTAACGCTTCCAGTCCGCCTCGGGCTTGATCCATTTCAATCGAAGAAGCTCGGACACTCCGATCAGCTGGCGAATCTTGCTGGTGAGGCCGGCGAGAAGGCCAAACTCGCTTTTGTCCTTGTCGAACTGCATCGACCACATTTCCTCGTCCAGGCAGCGGAGGGCCTTGGGAAGATTGCGATCGGCGACGGCCTCCGCCAGGGCGAAGGCCTTGGCGTGCTTGTTTCTTGTGGTGATTTCGACGACGTCGGACTCCTCGATCCGTTTGCGATCGCCCACGAAGAGGGAGAGTTTCTCCACTTCGGACAACAACAGCCGGGGCTGAGGGCCCACGGAGGCTGCCAGGCACGCCAGCGCCGCGGGAGTGATCTCCTTTCCGCGGGCCCGAATGGCGTCCATCGCGGCGGTCTCCGCGCGGTCGGCCCACTGGTCGTCATCCGCCCAGGAGGTAAACTCCTCGACACGGCCCGACTTCGAAAGCGTCTTGAAGAAGCTGCGGCGCTTGTCCACTTTTCCGGCGCTGATCACCAGCCGCACCGATCCCCACGGAAAGCGAGCAAGCTCGCCGGCCAACTCGGCGCACGCGTCGATGACGGCCTGCGAGGCGGAGGTTCGATCCTCGCCGAGGAAGCTGCAGCCCTGCATCCAGATCGCCTTGCCCCCGCCGAAAAAGGGGAGGGTGTTGAGGGCTTCGCGCAGTTTGGCGAGCGCGCGGAATGCGTCGCTGGAGTTCCCGACCTGCGCGTCGATCACTTCGTGATCCATGCCGCCCAGCTCCTTCGACCAATCATCGAAGAGGGATCGGGCGCGGTTCTTCACGGCGAAGTCGTCTTCGCCAAACAGCAGCGCGAGGTAGGGCGGGGCGGGCGGGGCGGCCACGGACTATTCTCCTCCCTCTTCCCCTTCGGCGCCGTGCTGATTCTCCCGGATCCGTTGCAAGGTTTCAGACATGTCGTCCAGCTGCGCGAACAGCGGCGACGACACAAACAGCGGGCGCTTGAGCGCCGCGACCAGAGCCAGGCAGTCGCTCGGCCGCGCGTCGATCTCCACAAGCTTCCGCCCCAGCTCGTTTTGCTCCTGCAGAATCAGCCGCGCGAAGTAGGTGGAGTTCTTGAGCTCGGTGATCACGACGCGCTCAACGGCGATGTTGAATCCCTTGAACACGCTGAGCATGAGATCGTGGGTGAGCGGGCGGTCCTTTGCGGTGCCGCGCGTGAACATGGCGATGACCTGTCCCATCATCTGCTCCACCTGGATGACGAAGACCTTCTCCTCGTTGCCCAGGAAAATGGCGCAGCCGTTCGGAGTCTGGAAGAGCTCGCGAATTTCGACCGAGACCACGTCATTGCTCATGGCGGCGACTCTAGTTTTGAGAATCGAAAACTCAAGCACACAGCCCGGAATTCTTTGGCGACAGGCCCGTTTCGCGCTCTTTCATCGCTTGATCCCGCCCGTGTTTCCCACGCATGCTTCGCTCATGGACTTCCGATCGAAACTTTTGACCGCCGCCTCGCTTCCCGCCTGGCGCGAAGCGCAGCGCGCCGCGAGACGCCGATTGGTGGTCACCAACGGATGCTTCGATCTGCTGCATCTTGGCCACGTCGCGTATCTCGAGTCCGCGCGGAACCTCGGCGACGCCTTGCTCGTCGGAGTCAACAGCGATCGCGCGGTGCGGGCGCTCAAGGGCCCTCAGCGTCCCGTCAACGAGGAGGTCGACCGCGCGCTCGTCCTCGCCGCGCTGGAGAGCGTCAGCGCCGTCTGCGTGTTCGACAGCCCCGCCGCCACCGATTTCCTCGCGATGGCCCGTCCCGAAATCTATGTGAAGGGCGGCGACTACACTCTCGAAACCCTGAATCGAGAGGAGCGCGGCGTTGTGGAAAAGGCGGGAGGCCGCATTGTGATCATTCCCTTCGTCCCGGGAAAATCCACCACCGCGACCCTCGCCAAAATCTCAAAGCTATAGCCAACCCACTGAACGAACGTTCAGAGACCTGGCCTCCTTCGAACTCGTAATCAATAAACCCCCTGACGCTGACGTGACATCCCCCGACGCCGATTCAGAAATCCCCCCGCAGGCTCCAACCTCAGGCAGCCCGGGAGGCGTCGAGCAGCCGCGCAAACGCAGGCCGCGCTATCCAGGGAAGAACCCGAGGAAGTTCGAGCATCGATACAAAGAACTGCGCCCCGAGGATTACCCGGCGACGATCGAGAAGGTCACCGCCTCGGGGAGGACTCCGGCTGGCATGCATCGGCCGGTCCTCCTGCGAGAGGTCTTGGGGATCCTGAAGCCTGCGCCCGGAGAAACGGGCGTGGACTGCACCCTGGGTTATGGCGGGCACGCGACGGAACTATGGAGGGCGATTCAGCCCGGCGGCGTGCTCATCGCCCTCGACGCGGATCCAATAGAGCTGCCCCGAACTCAGGCTCGGATGGAAGCGCAGCTGAGCCCTGGCGACAGCTTGCGTTGCCGGCATTCGAACTTCGCCGGCCTGCCGAAGACGATTGCCGGACTGGGCGCGGGCGGCGTGGACTTTGTTCTGGCGGATCTCGGCGTGTCGTCCATGCAGCTCGACGATCCCGCCCGCGGATTCAGTTTCAAGCAGTCGGGTCCGTTGGACCTCAGGATGAATCCCGGCAAAGGGCAGTCGGCCGCGGCGTTGATCCGGAGGATCGGACAGTCCGACCTCGAGAAGCTGCTTCGGGACAACGCCGACGAGCCTCGGGCGGCGCTGATCGCCAATCACATCGTGCGTGCGCGGGAGACGACGAGCTTCTCCACCACCGGGGAGTTGGCCGACGCGATTCGCCGCGCCCTGCGCCAGCCGCCGCTGCGCTTGGGCGACGATGAAATCAAGTCCGCTCAGCAGCGCGTTTTTCAGGCCCTGCGCATCGCGGTGAACGACGAGTTCTCCGCCTTGGAGTCGCTGCTGAGGCATTTGCCGTCGTGCGTGAACCCGGGAGGCAGGGTGGCGATCCTGACTTTTCACTCGGGCGAGGATCGACGCGTGAAGCGCGCCTTTGAGGATGGATGGAGACGCGGGCTGTATTCGGAGATCTGCGACGAGGTGATCCGACCTGGCGCCGAAGAGCGGCATGACAATCCGCGCAGCTCATGCGCCAAGCTTCGCTGGGCGATGCGCAGCGCGCGCCTGGACTCGATTCCCATTTCCGGCGCGACCGTCATCGACGTTCCCGAGCAGCCTGGGTTGGAGTTCCGCGATTCCGAGATCCACGGCAAGGGCGCTTTCGCCCGCGTCCCTGTTCCCTCGGGAACCCGGGTCATCGAGTACGTCGGCGAGCGGATCAGCAAGGAGGAGTCGCTGCGTCGATGCCTCCAGGAAAACGAATACATTTTCAGCCTGGATAAGGAGTCGGACCTCGACGGCAATGTCTCCTGGAACCCGGCCCGGCTGATCAATCACAGCTGCGACCCGAACAGCGAGAGCATCCACGCCGACGGGCGGATATGGATCGTCGCCATCCGCGATATTGCGTCCGGCGAGGAGGTGACGTTCAACTACGGCTTCGATCTCGAAAGCTACCGGGATTACCCGTGCCGCTGCGGCGCCGCAAAGTGCGTGGGCTTCATTGTCGCGGAGGAATTCCACGAGCACGTTCGCAATCAACGGCTGTTGGCCGGGCAGGCGAAACTGTCCGAGGGCGCGTAGCGGATTTCCGGTTCGGCGTCGCTCAAGGATTCGAGTCGGGCCCGAACCCCGGCTTCCACTTCTTCGGCGGGCCATCGACGTCGTCCTTCGGCTGCGCGAGCGCGAACTCGTCGTGATCCTCCAGCTCCGCCCTCAGCCGCGACAGTTCGGCCTTCAGCTCCGCGATCACCGACTTCATCGACGGGTCCTCGTATCGATTGTTCATCTCCTTGGGATCCGTCTTGAGGTCGAAGAGCTCCCATTGCTGGCGGCTCCAGTAGTGGATGAGCTTGTAGCGATCCGTGCGGACGGCGTAGTGGGCGCGGGTGTTGTGGTGCCCCGGATCGTGGTAGTAGCGATAGTAGAAGCTCCGACGCCAATCCGGCGGGGTTCGTCCCCGCAGCACCGGGAGGAGGCTGCGTCCCTGCATGTCAGATGGAGTTTCAAGGCCCGCCGCGGACAGGAATGTCGGGGCGAAGTCGGTGTTGATCACAAGCGCCTGGCTCGAGCTTCCGGGTCGGATCACTCCTGGCCACCGAATCAGGAACGGCATCCGCGCGGACTCCTCGTAGAAGAAGCGCTTGTCGTACAGCCCGTGATCTCCGAGGAAGAATCCCTGGTCGCTCGTGTAGATCACGAGGGTGTTCTCGCGCAGGCCCTGGGCGTCGAGCCACTTCATCAGCCGGCCGACGTTGTCATCCACGCTCTGAACGCAGGCAAGGTAATCCTTCATGTAGCGCTGGTACTTCCAGCGCTCGAGGGCCGCCCCTCGCAGCACATGAGTTCCTCCCCGCTCGTCTTGCAGTTCCACCTCGGTGGGCTTGAAGTTCAGCCACGCCTGCTTGTTGGTCTTGTCGAGGCCGGGAGGCGGCGTGAGCTTGAGGTCGAAGCGCGTGAGATCTCCGAAGACGGTTTGCTTTTGCTCGCGAAGCGCGTCGGTCCGCGTGGCGTAGTTGTCGCGCAGCGTGTCGGGCTCGGGTATGTCGCGTCCCGCGAACTGCTCTCGATGGCGCGGGTCGGGGGTCCACTCGCGATGGGGCGCCTTGTGATGCACGAGCAAAAAGAACGGCTTGTCGGCGGGGCGTTCCTTCAGGCACTGCTCCGCGAGCTCCGTGATGACGTCCGTCACATAGCCTTCGTAGACCTTCGCGCCGTCCCGGTCATAGAGGACGGGGTTGATGTATCGGCCTTGTCCCGGAAGGATTTCCCAGCGATCGAATCCCGTGGGGTCGCTCCCCAGATGCCACTTGCCGATCAGCGCGGTGTAGTATCCCGCGGCCTGGAGATACTTCGCGATGTGCGGCTGCGCGCCGTCGAACGAGTTGAACACCGGGGATCCGTTCTTGTGGCTGTACTTGCCGGTGAGGATGGTCGCCCGGCTGGGCGTGCAGATGGAGTTCACCGCGTAACAGCGATCCAGGCGCATGCCCTCGTTCGCGAGACGATCCAGATGCGGCGTTCGATTGACGCGGCTTCCATAGGCGCTGATGGCGTGAGCCGCGTGGTCGTCCGACATGATGAACACAATGTTCGGCCGCTTTGCCGGGGCGGCGGCGTGAGTCGGTGTCGAAAGGAAGAACCAGCACAGAGCGATTGTGAAGGAGCGCAGGAGTCGCGTCGATGGGAGCATGGTCCGGGCACCATCGAAAGGCCTTCCGAAAACCGCAATCCGAAAACCGCAATCCGAAAACCACGGGCCGGAAAAGAAAATGAGCCCGGGAGAACCCCGGGCCCATGTGTTCGCGGGAAGGCTTCGAACGGAAAGCCTGGCGGAAATCAGCGCGCTTTCAGCAGATCGCGAATCTCGGCGAGCAGCTTCTCCTCGCTCGTTGGCGGCGACGGCGGCGGGGGCGCGGCAGGCTGGGCCTCCTCCTTCTTCTTCAAGTTGTTGATCGCTTTCACCATCATGAAAATGCAGAACGCCAGGATGATGAAATTGATGACAACCGTGATGAAGCTGCCGTAGGCGAATACCGCGCCTCCCTTCCTCGCTTCAGCCAGGGCGAGCTTCGAGTCCTGACCCGACAAAGGGATGAACAGGTTGTTGAACTCGGCGTTGCCGATCGCCTTGCCAACGACGGGCATGACCAGATCATCGATCAGCGAGGTGACGATCTTGCCGAAAGCCCCTCCGATGATTACGCCCACCGCCATGTCGATGACGTTGCCCTTGATGGCGAACGCCTTGAATTCAGAGATGAATCCCATATTGGAGTCCTTTGAGTGGTTTTGTGCGCGTCGTATCCGGGAACTCTAGAACTTGTAGCCGATGCCAGCCACCAGCTTCAGGTCGTTCTTGAGGCGGCCGGGCACGGGTTCGTTGTCGTAGCTGTCCTGGAGATATGTCCGGAAGCTCAGCTTCTTGGTCAGCTCGGTCTCCAGGCCGATCTCGGTGTTGAGGATGTAATTCTTGAAGTGGTCGACCTGGGGCAGGAGTTCGGCGGTCTGCCAGACGCGAGTCTTGTCGTTGATCTTCCGCTCGTATCGCTCGGCGACGCGCAGGGTGAAGTAGTTGTTGATTGTGTGATTGCCGAGCTTCTCGCGGATGAAGCCCGGACCGACTTCGACGCTCAGCGACTGCTTGGCGTCCTTCAGCAGGTAGTAGCCAAGACCGGGGGAGAGCGCCAGGCGGTATTCGATGTCGGCGATCGCGTCGTGGCTCACCTCCGCGCGGCCATAGGCGTAAAGGCGCTCGGTGATCAGTCGGTTGTACTGTCCGAACATGCGGCCGAACTCCGTGTTTTTCACGCCATTGTTCTGTCCATACGCGCCGTCCAGGCCGAGACGCAACTCGTTCTTGTCCCATTTCTTTTGCGCGAGGAGGCCCGCGGTGAAAAGCAAGGTGCGGCTGTTGCCGCGGGTGACCGTCGCGCCCGCGGTTGCCGATGTCTCCCAGCCCGGAGGCGCGGCGGGGGCTGGGTCCGCGGCAAGGGCCGCGAGCGCTGGGGAAAGAATCCCGGTCGCCAGAATTGTGAGATACGTCGGGGTCGCTTTTGGCGTTTTCATATCTTGGTTGTTGGTTGCAGCGCGACGCTGTAGCAGAGCTCATTTGAGACTCCAAGGCATTTCTTGACCCCGTGGTCAGTCCTCACCGCGCCTCCGCGCGTCCCCCCTGACGTCCCCGAAACGCTTCGTCACAGACGCCTGATTGAACCGCCGCGAGGATCCGAACCATGGCCTGCCGCGTGTTGACAGCCCGGACGCTTCACCTAGTCTTCGCGCCATGTTGCGAAACATCCTTTCTTTTCTCGGACTCGGCTGCGCTCTGGCGCAATTCGCGGCCGCCGCCGAGGCGCCCGCGTCGTTCAAAGTCGGCGAGTTCACGTTCGATCGCGCCGCCAAGTGGAACTGGGTGGAGTCGAACTCCCCTATGCGCAAAGCCCAGCTGAAGGTCGCGAGCGCCGATGGGAAGGAGACATGCGACGCGGTTTTCTACTACTTCGGCCCCGGAAATGGCGGCGGCACGGCGGCCAATGTCGAGCGCTGGCTCGGACAGTTCCAGGAAGGCCGCGATAAGCTGGAGTCGAAGGTGGAGGAAACAAAGATCTCCGATCGCCGCGTCACCTTCGTTCAGGCCCAGGGCACCTACTTGAACGGGATGCCAGGAGGGCCCAAAACCCCGCAGCCGGGGACGATGCTCCGGGGCGCGATTCTGGAAAGCGGCGAAGGCAGCGTCTTCATCAAGATGACGGGGCCGATTGCGCAGATGAAGAGCCTCGAGGGCGACTTCCGGACGCTGGTCCAGTCTGCCCTGAAGAAATAGCCGAGGCGTTTGCCGTCGGCTCAGCGCTTCAGCTTGAGCTCCTTCACGCGAGCAACGACCTCCTCGCGCTCTCGCCCGTTCGGTGGCGACTTCTTCAGGAAGGCCTCGTAAAACTCCAGAGCCTCCTTCTTGCGATTCTGTCGATACGCGATCTCCGCCAACCCGTACAACGCCTGGAACGGCGGATCATGCGTGATCGCTTTCACTCGTTCGTAGTCCTGTTGCGCCAGAGCGAGCTGGTCGGACTTGTAGTAGCAGATGGCGCGATTGAGCAGGGCCAGCGGGCTGTCCTTCTCGATGGCAAGGGCCTGGGTGTAGGCGGCGATCGCGTTGGCGTTTTCCTCCATCTGCATGAGGGCCGAGCCATGATTCACCCACGCCGCGAAGCTTTGAGGCATTTGGCGCAGTTCTTCGCCAATCACGAGATGGGCCTTGCCGAGGAACTCCTTGAACTCATTCGTGCGGCCTTGGCCCAGGGCGTAGTCCGCGCGCTGGAGATAGAGGCCGGTGAGAGTGCTGTAAGGCAGCTCTTGCTTCGGGTACTTGGCCACGAGTTGCCGGAGCAGCTCCTCGCCCTTAACGAAGTCTCCTTTGCGCGAGGTCGCCCGCCCCTCGATTTCCAGGATCTCCATGTCGTTGGTCGGATTGGCCAGGAACCCGCGCGACGCCAGCTTCCGGATGTCGTCCACGGCCTGAAGCGCCAGATTGGGACGATCCGCCTCCGCCAACAGCTTGACGACGCCCATCAGATACTCGTCGGGCGCCCGGGTGAGGGCGGCGGCTCGGCGCATCATTTGGGCGGACTGAAGATACAGCGACCCGTGGGCGAAGCGCTTCGCGATGACCGACAAGGCCTCCGGCTCGTCCACTGGACCGTTCACCTGAAGCATCAGCTCCGATTGCCCGCTGTAGGCCTTGAGAAGCTCCTTCGAGCGTTCGCCCAGCGGCATCACGCCGGATTGGTTGGTGCGGACGAAGAGATTGTAGCTCAGGTTCACTTCCGCCGCCGGATTGTTGGTGTTGATCACGAGCGCCTGGCGGAACCAGTCGAGGGCTTTGTCGAATTGTCCCTGCTTCTGCAACGCGACTCCCCAGGTGTTCAAGACCCTGGAGTAGGCCGTCTGGGCAAGAGCGGCGCTATTCTCGATCGTTGAGTTGATCCGCTTCTTCCTGAAGCGGAGGGATCGTTCCAGAACCGGCGCGAATTCGCTTTGGGCCACCTCGCGCAGAAGCGCGTCTGTCGCGGGAATATCCGACGTCAGCAGGCCGGGCGGATTCGAGACCGATGAAGGGAGAGGCCTGAGTCGATAGACCATCCCCGTGGGGATGAGGTAATGGGCCTCGAAGTAGTAGCCCATGCTCGGTTCGCTGTAGAATACCTGGTTCGAAAGAGAGAGGCGGGTGAGGAATAGATTCACGGCGCCGTAGGGCAGCCGGTTCGTGGCCGGGTAGTCGCGCACCAAGGCGGGCCATCGGTCAGGCATGAGATGGCGCTGGCGTTTGTGGTAATTCGGGATGTCGAGCGCCGCGGTTTCCACTGGAATGACTTGAGAACGTCGCCCCAGGACAGCGGAGCTCGCTTCGATGAGCTGATGGAACACAGGCGTGTCCGAGAGAACGATCGAGTTGTCCGGGATGCCCTGGAGCAGTCGCCGGCCGAGGCGGTTCAGCGCGTCGCCTTGAGCGTCCCTTGTCTCGGGGAATGTCGTGTAGATGAGCAGGCCTGGAATCACGACCAAAGTTGCGGCCAGCAGCGCCGTGACGGCCTGTCCCATTACCAGGGTCGCGCCCGACGGCCGCGCCCATCTCTGGGTGGGCTTGGTTCCAAAGACCAGGAAGAGATAGCCCGCGTAATAGCCGATGGCCACGGCGCTGAGAAAATGCACGGTGGGCACGCTCGCGCTCCCTGCCTTGGACGCGATCGCGGCCACGCTGATGATCGAGTCGGCCCCGAAGCGGAGCTGATATTCGAACGCCGCGGCCAGACAGTAGGCCAGAAACGCAACGGCCACCAAGTGGGTCATCCACGCCGTGACGGCATGACTGGCCCCGCTCACGTCGCCGCCCGCTTCTCCCCAGCGAAACGCCAGTCCCAGCAAAGGAACAATCGAGACGGAGCAGAGCAGCAGCGCCGTGACGCGATGGTAGCCCAGCAGCTGATTCTTCTGGATAGCGAGATAGTCGTGGAGCGCGCGCCAGAACCCCTCCGTCGCCATGTCGGAGGACGCGTAGATCGCCGGGAAGATCAGGTAGGCGAGGAGCCCCAGGGTTCCAAGCAGCGCGAAACGGATGAGGAACCGCGCTTGAAAGAACGACCAGCCCTTGAGCCAGGCCGAGGTCGCGAGGAATAGGGGCAGATAGGCGAGCATCGCGAAGTTCTGCGTTATCCCGAGGGCGAAGACGAAGGACGCCTTCAGCAGCCACCGGTCGCGCTGGTCCACGCGGAATTCCGCCAGCGCCCGGACCACATAGGCGAAGCAGAGCAGGTCGATCAGGTCGCCCGTGTAGTGGATCGCGTTGTGCCACACCGGCGCCTGCAGCCCGAAAACCAGCGCGGCCAGCGTCGCGGGAAGCCAGGCCGTTGTCGCGGGCAGGATGCCTCCCGGCTGCAGGGGCCGCTGCCGCTGGAGCCGGGTCCGCTCCTGTGGGAGGAGGATCACGGTTCGCACCAGCAGGATCGCCGAGAGTGTCGTATAAAAGATCGCGAGCAAGCTGAACGCCGCGGGCTGGGCTGAAACGGGAAGGAAGGACGCGGGAAAAACGCCCAACCAGTGCATCGTGGGCATCGACAGCGGACGCCACTCCCAGCCATTCACATGATGGATGAGGGGCAGGCTCCAGGGACTGAAGGAACTGTCGAGGGTCAGGAGGTAGAGGATCGCCACCAGCGCCACGGCGGCCCAGGGGAGCCAACGCAGCGGTGAAGGCGATGTCCGCGCTTCATTCGAGATTTGCATCGTAGAGTGTTGGTCGGGCCACTTCACCGCATCGCCCTAGGCTTGGCAAGGCGGCAAAGCGCGCGATGAACGTATATCGGCCACGCACTCGACATGTTGAGTCTGAGGGAACATGTCGATGGGAATGACCTGCCGAAGACCAAAGACACCCTCGGCGCAGAAAGCGTTCAAATCCCGGGCGAGAGTCGCCGGATGGCAGGAGACGTAGATGACCTGTCTGGGGCGAAGCTCGCGGAGCAACGCGATGATCTCCGGCGCGCAGCCCGTCCTGGGCGGATCCAGAACCACAGTCGTCCGATCCGGGGGAAAAAGCGCGGTCAGCTCCCCGAACTTCTCCTCCGCGCGTCCCTGGATGAACTCGCCGTTCGGTCGCCCCCGTCGAATCGCGTTCTCGCGAGCCGACCGAATCGCCGCGGCGTCCAGCTCGACGCCCGCGTAGCGCTCCATCAGGTCCGCCAGCTCCAGCGCGAAGAAGCCCACCCCGCAATAGGCGTCGATGAGAAACCGCGATCCCGCGTCCAGGGCGATTTCCCGGACGGCCCGAACGAGATGCGGCAGCGCGAAGAAATTGTTTTGGAAGAACGAGTCCCGACCGACCGACCATCCCTCGGGCGCCACCCGGAGCATCACCTTGATCCCCCCTTTGGGCGGAGGATTCCTTCGTGTGAGCGCCAGCTGCTCGTTCAGCGTGGGCTCCGCGATCGCGCATCGCTCCACATCCACCACGAGACGGCTCTCCGCCTCAAGGAAGCCAATGTTGAGCCGCTGCTCGGGCTTGTTCCACTGGCTCCGCACCATGATCCGGTTGCGATAGCCGTACGGTTCCGAGCAGGCGAGCACCGGCGCAACGACATCCCCCGAGAATCCTCCGATCCGCTGAAGGAGGTCCCGGACCTGCTTGCGCTTGATCTCCAGCTGGCGCGGGTAGGAGACATGCTGATACTGGCAGCCTCCACACAGTCCGTAGTATTCGCACCGCGGCTGGGCGCGATCCGGCGAGGGCTGGACGATCGCCTTCAAACGCGCGCGGGCGAACTGCTTCTTCACCTCTGTGACCTCCGCTTCGACGGATTCTCCCGGGATCGTGCCTGGGACGAACACAACGAAGGAGCCGTGTCGTCCGACTCCCTCGCCGCCAAAACCGACGTCATGGATGCTGAGAACCACCGACTGCCCCACCTGCGGCGGCTCCCCCGACGATACGAACGCTTCCATCAGCGATGCGATTGCTCGTAGTGCCGTTTGAGCAGGTCCTCGCCGAAATCGCCGTCGAAATCCCGCCAGACTGTGTGGACGTGATTGGCGTTGTTCTGCACGTTCGCGTATTCGAGGAGGAAGCTCGGCCCCTGGATTCGATAGTAGTGCGCCTCATACTTTTTTGAGCTGCCGGCCCATGAGAAACGCACCTGGTTCCATCCGCCCTTCTCGATCTTTGCCAAGTCGGCCGCGGCCAGCTCGGGGCGGTAGCGATGCGCATACTCCTCGATGAGCTTGTGAAGCTGCGCTTTCTGGTCCTTGGACAATTGCGCGAAGCCAATGCCCGCCTGGTCCAATCGCTTCGCCTTTCGGTCATTGCTCGTGATGATTTCCTTCGGCGAGTTGGTCGCGATCAGCGCGGACTTCCGCTGCTCGTCCGTCAGGGATTGAACCAGCGCCCGACCGAGGTCTTCCTCCTCGCCCAACACACGGAGCCCTTTGCGAGGTCCTTCGAGAACGTCGCCGGGATTCGTGCCGAAGAACGACGGCGAGCTGGCGATGAGGGACCCGTTGACGATCGAGAAGTTCAGCGCCAGATGATGGCCCTCGACCCGCCAGGCCCAAGCCTTGGAATCTCCGGGAGCGCCGAAGATGCTGACGAAGTACAGCTCCTCATCCCGCACAACACCGGTCTTGCCGGCTTCAATCTCGCGGAGGATTTGTTCGAGGCTCATGATGGTCAGGGCCTTCGCGTAGCCCCGCTGGCTCAGTCCCGAGGCGAGCAGGGCGTGGGCGAGGCGCTGCTGGGCGGCGGTCATTTCCTTGAAAGGGAGGCCCTTTCGTGGTCGCGGGACGAAGTGCCAGTTCAAGCGCTCGTCGGATCCGAAATCAAAGGAGACTTTGGCTCGTTGTTCGGGCGTCAGGGTGGCCAGGAGGTTGACGGCCGCGTCGGTCATCTCTTCCGATGCCGAGTGCGCCTCGAGTTTGAACGCTGCGAGCAAGGCGCAGAGCGCCCAAAGGCATCGACGAAACGAACCCAGTGAGATTTGCATGGAGCAAACTCAATGGATCTGGCGCTTGAAATCAATGGTAAAGTCCGGAACCTGCCGGCCCGAGCGGACGGCAAGGAGGGCATGCGGCGCGCTCGATCGCTCGCGGCCGTCCGGCGGGAAGCCCGATCACCGCCGCGCGTTGGGTGATCGAAATGATGCGAGTCAGCGCCCCTGGCAGCTCACCCCCAGAGGTTGAGTCTGAGATCCCTGAGGCAGAAGAGGGACAGGGACTGGACGCCGCGCAGGCGTCTGGCGCCGGTCTTTCTCTTGGGTCCGAAGCGGTGGCGATGGGCCTGGAACACGGC
>JACQFQ010000035.1 GCA_016199985.1 Verrucomicrobiota bacterium
GCTGCGCACCGGCGACGTGGGGCATCGGGATGTCGACGGATTCTTTTACATCACGGATCGCAAGAAAGACATGCTTCTGGTGAACGGGATCAATGTCTATCCGCGGGAGATCGAGGAGGTTATTTATCAGTATCCGGGCGTGAAGGAGGCCGCGGTCGTTGGGATTCATGATCCGAGAAGGGGCGAGATGCCGGTGGCCTTCGTGGTTCATGAGGAGGGCCTCGGATGGGACGATCGGCTCTTCGTCGCGTTTTTGAAGGACAAGCTCGCCGACTACAAAGTCCCGCGGCGCGTGGTGCCCTTGGTTTCGCTGCCGCGAAACGCGACGGGCAAGGTGCTGAAGACCGAGTTGCGCCAGACCGCGTTCTGATTCGACGGGCGTCAGTGCCCGAGGCGGGTGTGCGCCATCTGGTAGATGATCTGACCGCCGTGGGCCAGCGCCGCGATCAGGAGCACGATCCCGGAGCCGTGCTCCAGGCGCAGCAGGGACGCCTGGCTCAGGGGCTTCTTCCGGTAGGACACGAGGTAGCTGAGCATCAGGAACCACGCGCCCACCCCCACCGCGACTCCCACGATGCATGCCAGCTTGCCCTCCAGAGTGGGCGCCACCCACTCTCGCGAGATCAGGTTCGCGGCGATGAGTATCCATCCGAGCAGCACGCTGGGATTCCCCATGACGCGGACGAACCCGATCATGAACGCCGTGTGCGGCTTGAGGCGCTCCTCGATGCGCTCCTCGACGCGGTTCGTGGCTTCGATCGACTTTGCGGTGAGAAACCTCAATCCCAGCCACAATAGGAAGACAAAGCTCACCAGCTCCATCGTGGCCTTCACGAGGCCTTTCTCGAAGAAGGAGGCGAAGCCCGTGAAAGCGACCGCGCAATAGATCGTTTCCATCGTCACCGCGCCCGCTCCGATGAGCGCCGCCCACGCGAATCCGCGTCGCGCTCCTTCGCTGAGGATGGTGAGATTGATCGGGCCGACGGGAATGCACAGCACCAAGCCCGCCACGAATCCGGTGAATCCAGCCAGGGGCACCGGGGGAATATGAGGCAGGTTCATTCGGGGAGCGTCGGGTTTGCGGCGGCGGCGTCGTCATCCTCTTCGTCGTCCTCGATTTCCTTCCGGAAAGCCTTGGAGACATGCGGACGGATGAAGCCGTAGATCAAGTAAGCCGTGAACCCGACGGGGAGCAGGAACCGCAACAGCAGCATCTTGAAAATGAGCACCGCGCCGACCAGCAGCATCGCCAGCAAAGTCTTGAAGAAGGGGCGCTGGGTGCGGAAATCGACCTTCTTGAAGCTGGGATATCGGACTCTGCTGACCATCATCCACGAAAGAAAGAGGAGCAGCGCCGGCAGGATGTAGCGCAGGTAACCTTTGCTGAAATTCTTCTCCTCCCACCAGATCAGAAAGAGCGTGAGGGAAGCGACCATTCCGGCCGCGGCCGGGATTGGAAAGCCGAGGAAGTCCTTTCCCCCTCCGCCATGAGCCATCGCGGCCAGGCAGTTGAACCGGGCGAGCCTGAACGCGCCGCAGATGAGGTAGATGGACGCGATGAACCAGCCGATCTCCTGATGGGCGCCGAACAGATCCCGCAGCACAATGCGATGAACGAGGAAGGCGGGCGCCGCGCCGAATGAAATGATGTCCGCCAGGGAGTCGAACTCGCGGCCGAACGGGCTCTCCTGCCCTCCCATGCGCGCCACGCGGCCATCCACGAGGTCGAAGATGCACGCCAGAAGAATAAAGAACAAAGCGAGATTGATGTCGGAGAAGTCCTCCGACTCGAGCTTGGCCTCCACGATGTAGGTCAGCGCGATGAATCCGCAGAAAAGGTTCCCGGCGGTGAAAAGATTCGGCAGAAAGAAAATCTTCAACCGGTTGTCCGGCGCCTCGACGGGGGAGGGGGGTGGCGAAGGGATGGTAGACATGCGAATGGGTTAGCGCAGCGGGGTTAGACGAGGGCTTCTTTCTTCTGAGCCTCCGCAGGACGCGCGCATCCACGCCGCTTCAAGCAATGTCCCGGAACAATCCACGGGCGGGATCTTAGGAACCCCCGGGCGCGACGGCCAAGAAGAATGTCGCGATGATTTCGAGACTGGATCCGCGCCAATCCTGTGATAGCGTTCCGCTGCTCCAACCGGACCCCATGGGCGCACCGCCTGTTGCGTCGTAAATCCTGGAGTTTTGAACTGATGAACACTGACGAGCGCGCCCAGTTGCAAAAAGTTGGCAAAAGTTTTCGGATCGATGGGGAGTTCAAGGAGGCTCATCGCATCAAGATCGGGCACATCAACGAGACATTCGCCGTCGCCTACCTGATCGATGGCAGGGAGGTCCGCTACATCCACCAAACGCTCAACACGAGCGTTTTCAAGGAGCCGATTCCGCTGATGGGAAACGTCCTTCAGGTGACCGAACATCTGCGCTCCCGGCTCAGCCAGGAGAGCGCGACCGATCTGGACCGTCGCGCGCTGCGGGTGATCCTGGCGCGCGACGGCAAGCCCTTCCACATCGACGCCGCCGGCCGGTTCTGGCGCACTTTTCTTTTCGTGGAGCGCGTGAAGACCTACGAGGCCGCCGAAACGCCGGCGCAGGCCTACCAGGCGGGCCTGGCCTTTGGGCATTTTCAAAGCCTGCTCAGCGACCTCCGCGCCAAGGATCTCGCGGTGACCATCCCTGATTTCCACAACACGCGGAAACGCTTCCAGCGATTGAGCGCCGCGATCGACAAGGACGACGTCAAGCGGGCGGGGATCGCCGCGCGCGAGATCCGGTTCGCGCTGGATCAGGAGCCCATGGTGGATGTGCTGCTGAACGCGCACGCGCGCGGGGAGATCCCCGAGCGCGTCACGCACAACGACACCAAGTTCAACAACGTGATGCTCGACTACGAGACCGGGGAGGCGATGTGCGTCGTCGACCTCGACACCGTCATGCCCGGGCTCGTTCTTTACGACTTTGGCGACATGGTGCGCACCACCACCAGCCGCACGGCGGAGGATGAGACCTATCTCGACCGCGTGGAGCTCGAGATGCCCTTGTTTCAGGAGCTCGCGCGCGGATATGTGGAATCGACGCGCGCTTTTCTCACTCCCAAGGAAAAATCCTATCTCGTCATCGCCGGCGCCCTCATCACCTACACCATCGGCATCCGCTTTCTGACCGATTACCTCGAAGGCGACCACTACTTCCGCGTTCATCGCCAGGATCACAACCTCGACCGCTGCCGCAAGCAGTTCAAAATGGTGCGATCCATTCTCGAGAAGCGAGACGCCATGCAGCGGTTCGTGGATAGTCTCTAGACAAGCGCGCCTGAGCGGGCGCAAAAGCGCGCGGGGTCTTTGAGCGGAACCGACGCGGGGCAACGTTCAACCGTCAGTCTCAGCCCAACTGAGCCAGCACTCCTGTGCTGTCGCCCATGCGGTCGGCCTTGGCTCCCATCTGACCCATCAATGTGAGGTAGAGGTTCGCCATCGGAGTGTTCTCCGAGTAGCGCACATGGCGGCCCGGATCAATGACGCCGCCCCCGCGACCCGCAAGCACCACCGGAAGATCGTGGTGGGCGTGCTGGTCCGGATCCGCCAGTCCGCTGCCGTAAACAATCATGGTTTGGTCGAGCAGGTTGCCGTTCCCTTCCGGGATCGACTTCAGCTTGGCCAGGAACTCGGCGAAAAGCGCGATGTGGTGCCGGTTGATCTTCGCGAGTTTGGCGCGCTTCTCCTTGTCGCCGCCGTGATGCGAGAGGTCGTGGTGTCCGTCGGTGACGCCCACTTCCGGATACGGACGATTGCTGCCGTCATGAGCCACCACGTAGGTGGCGACCCGTGTGCTGTCGGTCTGGAAAGCGAGCGCGAGAAGATCGTACATCAGGCGAATGTGATCCGCGTTCTCGGGGGGAATGCCCTGCGGAATGGCCTGGTTGGGAAGCGCGGCGGCGAATCGCTCAGCCCGCTCGATGCGCTGCTCGAGCTCCCGCACTGAGGTGAGATACTCCTCCAGCTTGCGTCGGTCGGTCGCGCCGAGACGGGTCTGCATCCGACGCGCGTCGTCCATCACGAAATCCAGAATACTTTTGTGATAGAGCGATTGCTTCGCGTCGCGCTTCGCGATGTCTCCGGGGAGCCCGTTGCCAAAAAGGCGGTTGAAGACCTGCCGAGGATTCGTCTCGGGCGGAAGCGGGGTGCTCGGAGTCTTCCAGGCGATGTTGAAGGAGTAGGCGCAGCTGTATCCGGAGTCGCAGTTGCCGGACATCTGCCCCCGATCGCAGCCCAGCTCGAGCGAAGGCAGGCGTGTTTGTTGCCCGATCTGTTGAGCGATGAGCTGATCCACGGACACTCCGACCCTGATGTCGGCCCCTTGCGTTTTCCGGGGTTGGGAGGCGGTGAGGAAGGAGGCGGAAGCGCGGGCGTGGTCGCCGGCGCCGTCTCCGTTCGCTCGTCCCTTGTCTTGGGCGAGGCCGCTGAGGACGAGGAGATCTTTCTGATGCGGCTTGAGCGGCTCCAAAATCATGGGGAACTCGGCGTCCCGTCCCAGACCTTTCGGGGTCCAATCGGGCATGTTCGCCCCGTTAGGCACGTAAACGAACGCGGTCCGGCGGGGCGGAGGCGCTCCAGAGGCCGCGGCGCGGGACGCGATCGGGGAGATCGATTCCAGCGCGGGAAGGAAAAGGGCCGTGCCCAAACCTTTGAGAAACGCCCTTCGGGGCCACTGCCACGGGGACGCGGGTCGCTCTGCATTGGGGCTTTTGCTCATAACGTCATGACGATCGCGCAAAAATGGACGAATGAGAAGCGCAACCTCTTCGAAAGAACTCGGCCGGGGAATCTGGTTGAGGTTTTACCGTCGCTCGTCGTTAATGCTCCCGCAACCCGTTCCGATGGAGTCGGAGTGTGGAAGGTCATAGCCTGATGAACAGTCTCGTCCGCGATTTCAAGACCCACCCCCTGACGTCGGGAAGCGTGCTGGCCGTCATCATGGGCGACCCGGCTTCGCGTCGGGCGCATCCTCTCGAGCCTGACGGGCTCCTTCTCTTCAACAAGCAGAACACGGTGGAGGTCATTGAGTATTTCCAGAACCTCGGAATAGTGGATCCGGGAAGGGCGGAGCGGCTCCTCGCTGTGGACGGGGCCTATGTGGCGTGTTTTCGGTCGTTGATGGGCAAGTTTGACGAGCTTTCGGATGTGACGGGCTGCGCTCGCAAGCCTCTGCAGAGCCTCGCCCGCGCGCTGATCAGCGCGAAATTGATGTCGGAGTATCTCGAGATCCTGACGCCCCCGGAGCTTTCCTATGAGAAGACCGCGCAAGGCACAGTGGATCTGCTCGAGAGCCTTTTCGACGCGTTTCGGAGGATCGTGGGAGGCGCATGGTCGGTGTTCTTCCCGCGCACGGAGTTCAACCTGCTCACAGACGCCTCCGCTCACTTCTGGGTCTCCTGTCTCTACAGCTCCCGCCCCGAGGAGATCGCGGGGACCTTCCCCGGCTACTTTCGCCGAGACTTTCGCGACCGATTCGCGGCGCTGAACAAGCCGGCGGCCGCGGCACGCGCGCTGCACGTCAAGGACGCGATCTCCGAGTATCTCGACAACTCGCGGGAGAAGGTGGGCAAGCTGCACGAGGTCGTCGCCCCCGCCGTCCGCGAGGGGCTGGACCGTTCCTTCCAGGAGATCACCCGTGTCATCGGCAAGCTGGACCTTCCCGCGCTCGTGGCGACCTATTACGAGAACCTCGTGCAGGATGTCCTGGAGTCGTTCAGCGCGCTCGATGGCTCCGTGTCTCCGAAGGAAAGCCGGTTCAACCAGTACCTCCTGGCGCAGATCAATCATCTGTGCCGCGAGTTTCAGATCAGCTCCCGGCAGAGCTCGCCCCAGGTGCGCCAGGAGGAGTTGTCCGAGGTGCTCCGCGAGCTGGATGAACTGATCGGAATCGCGGACGTGAAGACAAAGGTCCGCGAGCTGGCGAACTTCGCGAAAATCCAGCAGGTCCGCGTCGCGCAAGGCCTGAAGCTCATCCCCGCCAGCTACCACACCGTGTACACCGGCAATCCCGGCACCGGCAAAACCACGGTGGCGCGGCTGATGGGGCGGATCTTCAAATCGCTCGGGATGCTGCGCAAGGGGCACCTGGTCGAGTGCGATCGCTCGGCGCTGGTCGCGGAGTACGTGGGGCAAACCGCCGTCAAGACGAACGCGGTCATCGACTCGGCGCGCGACGGCATTCTGTTCATCGACGAGGCGTACAGCCTCGTCAAGGAGCACGAGGACTTCGGGCAGGAGGCGATCGAGACGCTCCTCAAGCGGATGGAGGACGAGCGCGAGCGCCTGATCGTCATCGTCGCGGGCTATCCTGTGGAAATGGCCGGATTCATCCATTCCAACCCCGGGCTGCATTCCCGCTTCGCGAGGTTCATCGAGTTCCCCGACTACAACCCGACCGAGTTGTGCCGCATCTTCAGCCTTCAGTGTCGTCGGAGCGGTCTCGCCCTGACCCCGGGCCTCAGGGAGAAGCTGGTTCACTATTTCCACCAGGAGCATTCCAAGCGCGGCGGGAACTTTGGCAACGCCCGTCTCGTGCGGAACTTATTTGAAGGCGTGATCAACTCCCAGGCGAGCCGACTGGCGGGGGCGGCCGAGCTGGACGCGAAAGCCTTGTCCTGGCTGGACGCGGACGATCTTGCTGCGGTGGAGTCCCGCGCGATCGAGTCGTACCGGTCGACCCGAGCGGGCTATGTCGTTCGTTGTCCGCACTGTCAGCAAATCTACTCATGGCTTCCCGAGGCCGGTTTGCGCGAAGCCCAATGCGGCCACTGCGGCAAGAATTACGACGCCGAGTTCGGCGAAACGCCGGAAGCCAAGTAGCATCCCGCGGTAGTGGTGGACGCAGTAGAGGGACCTGGATCCCTGAATCCTCTTGGCGGGGGTTGGAGGGAGGGAGCGGGCCTACAGCCCTCGCCGATTGAGGAGCCTGTTTCCTGGGCTTCTATCGCGGACGGTACTCCGCTTTCGCGGCGGGGAGCGCGGCCTGGATTTGGGCGATGCGCTGGGCGTCTGTCGGATGCGTGCGTAGGAAGAAGAGCGTGCCCCCTCCGCCGCTCTTGCTGTTGAACTCGGCGAAGCGTTGCCAGAACGCGAGCGAAGCCTCGGGATTGTATCCTGCGCGAGCCATGTAACGCAGCCCCACCAGGTCGGCTTCTGATTCCTGCGTTCTGCTGTGGGGCAGCTCGGTCCCGATTTGCACTCCAGGCGTGTAGAGATTCTGGAACAGAGCCATCGTTCGTGGACTGGCGCCCGACGCCGACATGCTGAGGCCCACCAGACTGCCCAGGCCATTAAGGGCCATCGAGCGGCTCATACGCTCGTTGCCGTGGTGCTGCGTGGCGTGGGCGATCTCGTGTCCGAGCACCGCCGCCAGGCCCGCGTCATCCTTGGTGATCGGCAGGATTCCTGAATAGACGCCCACTTTGCCGCCCGGCAGGCAGAAGGCGTTGGGCTCCTTGCTCTCGAAGAGAACGAACTCCCATTGCGCGCCATCCATCTGGGCCACGGCCGCGATCCGCTGTCCGACACGTTGCACCATTGCGTTGGCCGCGGCGTCCTTGCTGATGGGAGTCTGCTTCTTGATGTCTTGGAAACTTTGGAGTCCGAGGGAGGTTTCCTCCCCGTGGCTCATCAATTCGAGATGGCTGCGGCCTGTTTCCGATGAAGTCACGCAGCCTGAGAGCGTGAGCGCGGCGGCGAGGACGAGAGCTTTGGAGAGTGAATCACAACGTTCGATGCGCATGCGCCGCATCGAAGCATAGTCGCCCGATCCGATCAAACCCGGAAAAATCGCTTTTACCCTCGGCGCAAACGAATACATTGCAGGCGCTCTTTTTGCATGAAGCCTTGGTTGAAACTCACTTTGTACCTCGTCTTGAGCGCGATGGCCGTCTGGCTGGCGTATGGATTCGTCCAAGGCTATCGTGCCTCGACGCGCGCGGCTTCCCAGCCGGCCGAGGCCGATCCCGATGCTCGGCGGACCGTTCACGACGTCGACGCCCAACATCGCATGGCCGTCTGCGGTTTCGCCGGGTTTGTATGCCTGGCGGCGCTGGGATTCCTTCTTTCCCGCGATGTCTCCCGGTGGTTTGCCCATCAGGCGACGGACTTTCTTTACAACGACAACGCCGTGGGCGTTCACAATCCCGACTACGACCACGCCGAGCAGATGGCTTTGCAGGGCGACTATATGGAGGCGATCCGGCTCTTGCGCGAGTTTCTGGGGGCGAACCCGCGCGAGATCTACGCCCAAATCCGGATCGCCGAGATTTACGAGAACGAGCTGAAGAACTATCTGGCCGCGGCCCTGGAGTACGAGGAGGTGCTCAAGCACCAGTTCAACGCCGACCGATGGGGATGGGCCGCGATTCATCTGACCAACCTGTACTCGGGCAAACTGGACAAGCCCGATTTGGCGCTCGCCTGGCTGCGACGGATCGCCGAGGAGACCCCCAATACAGGCCCCGCCCGCAAGGCCCGCGAGCGATTGGGATTGCCTGACCCCGCCGACGAGCCCATCGAACCCCCGGCGTCCGGGTCGGGCGGGCTTCCCCCAGGGTTTAGCCCCAAGAAACGCTAAGTTTGGCGGCCTGGGCCACCGAGAACAGCGCGACCTGCGGCCGAAGAGGCGCGTTCAAATCTGCTATGGACGAGCGTCCGGGATCCTGCATATTCCCCCGCATGGGCATCCTAAACTTCATCAAGGGCGAGTTGCTGGAAATCATCGAATGGACCGACGATTCGCGCGACACCCTCTCCTACCGGTTTCCTGACGAGGACAAGGCCATCAAGCGCGGCGCGCAGCTGATCGTTCGCGAGTCGCAGGTCGTTCAGTTCGTCTATGTCGGCGAGTTCGCCGACACCTTTGGTCCCGGCAAGCACACGCTCAACACCGAGAACATCCCGATTCTCACGAAGCTGAAATCATGGAAGTTCGGGTTCGAGTCGCCGTTCAAGGCGGATGTGTACTACGTCGTCACCCGCACCTTCACGGGGAACAAGTGGGGCACCCAGAATCCCGTCATGATGCGCGACTCCGACCTCGGCATCGTCCGGGCTCGCGCCTTCGGCACCTACGATTTCAAGATTGTCGACCCGAAGCTTTTCCTCAAGGAGGTCGCGGGCACGGACAACCATTTCCGCCTCGATGAGTTCGCCGATGTGATGCGCTCACGCATCGTGAGCGTGTTCAGCGAGGCCCTCGCGCAGGCAAAGGTGCCGGTGCTCGATGTCGCCACCCGGTACTCCGAATTGGGCGGCGCCCTGCTTCCCGTCATCAATCCGGTGACGCGCTCGAAGTACGGTTTGGAGATCACGTCCTTCGTTGTGGAAAACGTGAGTGTTCCGCCCGAGGTGGAGCAGGCGATCGACAAGCGCTCCAGCATGTCCGCCATCGGCAATCTCAACGATTACGTTCGCTATCAGATGGGCGAAGGCATCGCGAAGGGCGGCGGCGCCGCCAGCGCTCCGGCGGAGTTGGCAATGGGATTCGCCGTGGCGCAGCAGATTGTGCAATCGCAGCCCAGCCTGATCCAGCCGCAGCCCCCGCCGCTTCCCGGCGGCCCCGCGTCGGCCCCGGGCGCTTTGGACCTGCTGAGCCCGGCGGACGCCGCCCGGCTGCTCGGAGTGAGCGAAGCGGATGTGTTGACGAGCATTGCGGCGGGAGATTTGAAGGCCAAGAAAATCGGGGCGGCCTATCGCATCACGAGGGCCGCCCTGGATGAATTCCTGAAGTAGGCGCCATGCAGGAGGCGACCGCTCGCGACAAGTTCCACTGCCCCGCGTGCGGGGCGGAGGCCCAATGGAATCCTGGGAAGCAGGCGCTGGTGTGCCCGTATTGCGGCGTGATCGCGCCGGGACAGAACGATCCCGCGACGGGGCGGGTCACTGAGCATGATCTGGCGACCGCGCTTCGAGACACCCCGGATGAGGACCGCGGATGGAAGGCCGAGAGGACGAGCGTCAAATGCCAGAGCTGCCAGGCCATCTCCGTGTTCGACCCCGAGCACGTCGGACAGCGTTGTGACTTTTGCGGCTCCTCCCAGCTCGTGCCCTACGAGCAGATCAGGGCGCCGATCAGCCCCGAAAGCCTGCTGCCGTTCAAGGTAACCGAGACCGCCGTTCGCGAACAGATCCGGGTGTGGTATGGGAATCGGTGGCTGGCCCCCAACGCGCTCAAGTCCCGCGCGCTCACCGATACGTTGAGGGGGGTCTATGTGCCGTACTGGACCTTCGACGCGCGTGTCGACGCGGCATGGACCGCGGAGTCGGGCTACTACTATTACGAAACAGAGACCTTCGAGGATCAGGGCGGACGCATGCAGACCCGCCGCGTCCAGCGCGTTCGCTGGGAGCCCAGCGCCGGCAACCTCAACCACTTCTTCGACGATGAATTGGTGCCCGGCACAAAGGGCGTGAAAGAGTCGCTGCTGCGCCAGGTTGAGCCCTTTCCCACCCAGGAGGTCGCGCCTTACGACGTGAAGTTCCTCGCCGGCTGGGTGGTGGAGCAGTACCAGATCGACCTGCGGACCGCGGCTCAGAGGTCGCGCGAGGAGATGGATTCCGAGACGCGCGCGCTCTGCGCGAGGCAAGTGCCGGGCGACACCTGCCGAAACCTCCAGGTCTCTTGGGAGTACAGCGGTCAAACGTTCAAGCATGTCCTCTGCCCCATCTGGCTCCTGTCGTACGTCTATGGTCCGCGATCGTTTCAGGTGGTGGTGAATGGCTACACCGGACAAATCGCGGGAGAGTATCCCAAGAGCTGGCTGAAGATCTTCATCCTGGTCGTCGCGATTCTTTGCGGCGCGGCGTTGGTGGGGTACTTCTCCCAGCGATGAGCGCCCCAGCCTCCAAAACGCAGGCGCTGCTCGATGATCACGTGGCCAGGCTTCTGGGCTGCGCGACCTGCCCGAGGATGCACAAGCCTGTGGTGAGCGGCGGGTCCGTGGTGAGCCGCGTGATTCTTGTGGGGCAGGCGCCGGGCGACAAGGAGCCGAAGCTCGGGCGACCCTTCGCGTGGACCGCGGGGAAAACCCTGTTCCGCTGGTTCGATCAAGCCCTGGGTTGGTCCGAGACCGAGACGCGCTCGCGAATCTATTTCGCCGCGGTGTGCCGCTGCTTCCCGGGCAAGAAGGCCGCGGGAGGAGATCGCGTTCCGGACCCTGATGAAGTGGAGAATTGCTCGCGGCATCTCGGACGCGAGATCGAGATTCTTCGGCCGGGCCTCGTGATTCCGATCGGGAAGCTGGCGATCTCGCAATTCCTGCCCGCGACGCGGCTGGACGAGTGCATTGGGAAAGGGTTCTCATCGTCGCGCGCCGGCGTGGAGTTTGACGTGATTCCGTTGCCGCATCCTTCCGGCGCGTCGCCGTGGCATCGCATGGAGCCTGGGAAAACGCTCCTCGCCCGCGCGTTGAAGGCAATCGCCCGACATCCCGCGATCGCCGCGTCGGGCTAGGCCTGGCTGGCGTCGATTCGCCGCGCGCGCAACATGCTGGAACACCGATCATGACAGACGTCCACGCCAACAGGCCGATGCCCAGCCGCGGGCGGATCATTCTCGCGTTCGCGGTCGCGTTGGCCGCCGATGCGATCCAGTTTCCTCTCGCCGCGGGCATGTTGTTCGGCGTCACGCTCCCGCCCCTCGCGGTCGCCGATGTGGTGGTGGATCTCGTTGCGATGATCGCGACGACAAGCCTGATCGGATTCCATTGGGTCCTGCTCCCGGGGTTCATCCTCGAGGCGATTCCAGGGATCGACCTCGCGCCCACGTGGACGGGCTGCGTCGCCTTCGCTCTGTGGAGACGGAGGCGGGAGGCCGCCGATGCGAAGCCCGTCGCGGGCGCGGTCTCAAGCCGCGATCCGAATCCGCCGATCGACGTCTGATCTCATCGAGCGCGCGTCCCGCCATCATGGATCAATCAATGCGGATATTAACATTCAAGATGCAACCCCCCGCGAAGTATAAGTGGACCCCAACTCCGCCGACGTGTACTGGTTTCCGCGTTCGATGAAAACCTGCTTAAACATATCAGCCAGGATTTGGCCGACAATGTCGGTCGCGAAAGCGACGCGGCATTGCCGGTTGGTTCCCGGCTGGGCGTTTGGCCTGGAGCCATCCATGTCATCCCGCGGGCAGAAACCCGAAGGAAGCGTGGGTAACCGGGAGGCGAGCAGGTAGCGAATCGATAGCCGATTTTCCAACCCTGCTTGCCTCGAGTGAGCAGGGTTTTTTTATTCCCTGAACCGAGCGGCGAGCATGGCGACAACGAAAGGTGAACGAACGGTGAACAAGAAACGGGCGACGTCTTGATGATGTTGGACAGCATAGCACGAATGGGAACGCGGGCGCTGGGAAGCCGAGGCTTTCCACCGATGGGGTCCGCCCATCGCGGACGGAAACGCGCGCAGCGGCGACGAAGAATCAATTTACAATCTAAAGGCTTCGGAGGAGGTGTGCCTCTAAACCCTTCGACAGGCTCAGGGTTAATCCTGAGCGAAGCGCTAAGCGCTGAGTCGAAGGAAAACACCGAAACAGCCGCCGTGAATCCGCGGGCTGGGATCGAATAGATCGCCAGGAGGTGTTTGTTCTTTGTTGAAATGGCTTGGGCCGGGAGCGCGATCGCTTCCGGCCCTTTCACTTTCTGCGGTTGTCATCGAACGGGGCGATGCCGCCCCGCCAGCCGCGCCGCTCGTCAGGAGCTTCCACAGGCCGCGCGCCAGCTTGCGCAACAGAGTCCCCAAAACTCAGTCTGCTCGGGGCAGCACCGAGGCGGCCTGCCATTGTTCTCGAGGTCGTGTCAGAGCTCGGAGGGCGACGGCCAACCCAAGACGTAAGAATTACGCGGCGCTTGCTTGAGCTACGGCTCGGCAAGCCAACGATTCAGGGGACTGCGGGAAACTCGACCAACGCACAGAGGCAGGTCTCATAAACCTGCTCAGGTGGGTGTGACTCCCACTCCCGCAACCCTCTTGCCGCGACGCCCATGATCAAGGTCTAAAGCGTCGCAATCCCCAGTCCCGATTGTCCAAAAATCGTCGGGATCTTCCAGCGCGTAGCGTAGCAGCCAACGCACTCGGCTTGGGACCGAGCGAACGCAGGTGCGAGTCCTGCCGCGCTGACCATTTCATCCGCAGTCGTCGCCGAACACATCAGGCATTCGTTCTTACGGAGGTCGGAGCGTTGCCGACGCCTTCCGTCCACTGGACCTCGCGCAACTCAACCCCAAAAGAGAAAGGAAAACTCATGAGAAACCCCGTTCGCTACCAAAGTCAGTTGCTCTTCCGAAAGAGCCGCAAGCCCATCCGGATCTTCGCCCTTCGGCCGACACGACGGACGCATGTCGTGTTTCGGCCGACTCGCGCGGGTCCTCAACCGAAAGAAATCGAATCATGAACACATTCACCAAGACTCAAGTGCGCCTCTTCGCCTCGGCCCGCAGCTGGATCGAAGGGGAGGCGGTTCGACAGCTCTATGCCGTGGCCGGATTGGACGGCGTGAGGATCGCCGCGGGTTTTCCCGATCTCCAGCCGGGAAAGGGAACTCCGGTGGGCGCCGCCTTCGTGACGGAAAGGGTCGTTTATCCGCACCTGATCGGAGGAGACATCGGATGCGGCATGACTCTGTTCAAGGTCGACCTTGTGCGGAGCGATGTTCAGCTGGATCGATGGGCGAGGTTGCCGTTTAACCTCGAACATATGTGGGAGGGATCTGTCGGCGATGTTCTCGCCGACCACGATTTGCTCCCCTCGGAATTCGACGCGTCCATCGGCACCGTCGGAGCCGGGAATCACTTCGCTGAGCTTCAGGCGGTCGAGCAGGTGTACGACGCTCGCGGGTTCAAGGCCTTTGGTCTTGGCAAGCGACAGCTTGTGGCCCTGGTTCACAGCGGGTCGCGCGGCTTGGGCGAGAAGGTCCTGGAGAATCATGTCGTTCTCTACGGATCGCAGGGAACGCCCGTGGACTCGTTCGCGGCCGAGGAATACCTCGCTGGTCATGATGAGGCCGTTCGTTGGGCGAAGGCGAACCGTGAGGTGATCGCGCGTCGTCTGCTCTCGACCATCGGAGTGTCCGCCGAGACTCTCTGGGACGGCTGTCACAATAGCATTGAACGCGTCGAAACGACGCTGGGCCCCCTCTGGGCTCATCGCAAAGGGGCTGTTTCCACGAGAGGTCGCTTCGTGGTTCTCGCGGGCTCGCGAGGATCCTTGAGCTACCTCTTGAAGCCGACGAGCAATGGCCCGACGCATGCGTGGTCGATCGCGCACGGGGCGGGCCGCAAGTGGTCGCGCAGCGAGGCGCGCTTGCGGATTCGCGAGCGATTCGACGCGTCCCATCTGGAGCGGACCGCGTTGGGCGGTCGCGTCGTTTGCGAGGAGCGAGACCTCCTTTACGAGGAGGCGCCCGCCGCCTACAAGGACGTCGAGGCAGTCGTCGGAGATCTCGTGGATGCCGGACTGGTGTCCGTGGTCGCGACTTTCCGGCCGCTCCTCACCTACAAGACACGCAAGCGGGTTCGCTAGAGTGTCTGCATCGCCACGGAGGAACAGAGGTCGCGGAGTTAACGGCTGCCCGCGAGCAGCGACTTCGCGTCCTCGTCCTCCGAGGCGTCCATTTGATTCATATCCGCGAATGCAAGCAGCTCGGGCCACCGGCCCTTCAATTCCGTCCTGGCCGGCGCGAGTCCGACCAGAGGCCCCATCAGGTTTGTGGTGTAACAGCAGCATCTCTCCCTGTGAAGGAGACGGTCCGGGCGCGAATCCCGGCTTCCTGACCCGCTTTTTTTGTCCGTCAAACCCATACATCCCACCCTTCTTATGAGATCAGACATGCACAAGGTCGTCGTCGAACGGCCTCGCTGGAACCCAGGCCCCGGCAAGCGCGGGCGCGTCGGGAATCAGCCTTTCGACCAACTGCCCAAGCGCCAGGGCATGAGACGCTCCTAGCGCGTTCGCAAAGCGTTTACGGATTTGCTCGGGCCGCTGGAGCGCTGGCTGCGGTCGCAGGTAGGGCGTCCGTGGGACGTCGTGTACAGCGACGCGTGCGCGGTAATCCGGGCCGACAGCGTCGTTCGCGCGCATATCAAGAACCACCTGCTCGAGTTCGTGGAGCGACATACTTTCATGAAAGGAGGCGAGGTGTGGTGCTTCGTCGAGTATGGCCCGGCCCAGGAGGTTCCCGTGAATCGGGCGCTTTACCGGCGATCTGGCTTTTTCGTTCATCCCCTCACGCGCTTGCTCCAGCCCATCCCTGAAGGTCCACGGATGCGTCGCCGCGATCCGCAGGGCGAGCGACGGAGGTCGACTCAACGATGGCTGTGCGACTCCATGCTTCTCAGGCGCCTCAACGGATGTTGGTTTGAGTGTCGCGTGCTCCCGTTCCCGCGTCGGACCGTGAAGGGCGACAGCCCATGGAGATTCGACGCCGCCGCCAAAAAGGCGATCTGCCGCTCCGACGCGGACGACATCTATGGCCGCCGCGTTTACTGCGTCGCCAAAAGACAGTTGTCGCGAAGAGAACTGAAACGCGAAGGATTGAGCAATGGAATGGGCGGGAGGGCAGCCGTCAGCCAGTCAGTCCGACAGGGCTGGCTGACGGCTGCGCTTCCGTTCTGACGCCGCGCGGCAACGCATTCCGACCATCGGGTCGGCAACACCTAACCCTGGAGGCACTATGGCAAATGCATCATCCGACCAAGACAGCCCGTTTTTTCGAGATCACCAGCAAGCGACGAAAAGGCTTCCCTTCCGAAACCCAGGTGAAGCGGGGCGTTCGAGTTGTCCATGGCGATAAGGAGCTGCGAGAGAAACTCGGACGCAAGGATCCCTGTCCGTGCGGTTCGGGACGCAGCTTTCAAGAACTGCTGTCTCGCCTCAGGTCGCTACGACGGCCGCCTGCGGAACTACTACTTCCGCGACTGAGCCGGCGCGCGATTCCAACCCTGTTCTGCTCAAGATCATCGGGTCCCCTTGGCCGAGGAGCCCAGTCAGCGTTCCGCAAGAGCAGCATGTCAGGCTTTGACCTTGACGGTCTTGGCGTCAATCCAAGCGAGGCTGCCAGCATTCAGGGCCCGTTGGCTCAAAATCAGAGCGGCAGTCCTACAAACTGAGGACGTTGGAGAGTTGCCTGCACAGGCCACCCACTTCCGCCTCGTGCATCGCGGCTCGCTCTCCTTCTTCCACCGGGATCCCAGAGGCGCGGCGAAGGAATCTTTCGGGGCGATGGTTCGTCAGCGCTGTTGCGCCCGGAGCTAACCGTTCTTCGGCCTTCGTGTGGCGGGAGTCTTCCCTTTCTCGGAGAGACCCAATAGATCCTCGTACATCCGCTGCGCTGACCTGTAGCGCTTGCTGGGAGCTCGCGCGCATGCCTTCAAGATCACTGAGTTCAGATCCTTGAGCGTTTCGTCCAACGGGCCTTCTCCCAGGTCGTAAGGGACCTCTGGAAACAATCTCCGATCCATCCCCATGCTGATCTCGTAAAGCACCTTCCCCAGGCTATAAATGTCGGCCTGCGTCGTGCCGGGGCCTTCGGGCGGAATGAACCCTGCCGTCCCCACATAGCTTTTGGCCTCGCGAACGTCAGCGACCAGTCCGATATCCGCCAGCTTCGGAACGCCCTGCACATACACGATGTTCGACGGTTTGATGTCCCGATGAACAAGCCCCTCCTCATGCAGGCGCGCCAGAGCGGAGCTTAGGAAAAGCGCGATCTTCAGACACTCCCCCGACGGCAGCCGCTCATGCTTGGCCAGCTCCCGTGACAGCGTCCTGGGGGCATACGTATCCGGATTGATCTGCTGTCCCAGCACTGCGTCATCGGCGATCTCCATCACACAGAAGAAGAACCCTGCGGCATCATTCCGCCCGACATGAAGAATATCGACGAACCCTTCGTGCGATCGCGAGTGCGGCTCAAAGTTCTTGATCCCCGAGAACTCCCGGTCGAAAGGCGCGTCGCTTTCGAAACGATCCCGGAACACGACTTTCACCGCCCGATAGGTCCCCATCACGCTGCGAGCAAGCCAGACTTTTCCGTAACTCCCCTCTCCGATGCATCGCAGTAGGGTATGATCGGGGATCGCGGGCCGGTCGGTTGGAGTAGCTTCGAGCGAAGGCGCGGCTTTGAGTTGAGGCCCGGCGCGACGTGCGAGCGACCAGATCATCGCAAGGGGTATTTGAGCCCCCGAAACCACCGCCCATGAAAACCAGGTCCGCCCCGCTGACACGGCCAGCAGAGCGACCAACGGAACGCCGACGATCCCCAGCAGACCCACGCACACGGCAGGACGCGGGCGAAGCATGGACATCCCCCATCCGAACCCCCACCCCAGAAACATCACCAGACCAAACTCCGCAATAGGCGGCAACCGGGTGAGCCATTCCCCTCGGACGAGGTTAAGGAACGCGGTCGCGTGAATCGCCACTCCGGGCATGGCATAGCCCGACCACCGGCTCTCCGCCGTTCGATAGGCGTCGCCGCCTCGTCCCTGGAGATGCCCGGAGGTCGGTTCCTGTCCGACAAACACGGCTTTATTCTCAAAGAAACCAGCAGGCAATCCATTCGTCGCCAACGCTTGGTGGTAGCTCACGCGGGGAATCACCTCTCCGTGCGAATAGTAGCGAATCCACCCGCGAACCGGAGCGTCCGGAGGGGCGTTCGAGAAGAGCAGCGCCGCCTGCCCCGCCAGGCTGGCATAGTCCGCGTCCTGGAACATGCCGCGGATGGCGCCGTCGGTGTCCACGGGCAACTGGTCGACGCCCCAGCGCGTCACAGCGCTGATCGGCTCGATGGCGCGGAGCGCCTTGGCGGCTGGCGGCTGTCCCGCGTTCGCGGAGTATCGCAAATCCGCGGCCACGACGACGCGTCCATGCGCTTTCATAGCGGCCGCCAGGTCGTCGTCGACGCTTCGGTCCTCCGATGAATGGTCGAAGAGCACATCGAAAACTATGACTTTCGCATGGCGGGCGGTGAGTTCCCGGATAAGCCGCGTGTGGAGTCGCCGATCCCAGTCCTGGGTGGCCGACTGTCGCAGCTCAACCCGGGATTCTTCATCCATGTACACAACGACCGCCTCGTCCGGCGTCGCAGCGAATCCCATCGAGAAAGGGAGATCGTAGCTGAAGTTGGCAAACCCGCTTCCCAAGGGAGACACGAGCAGGAGGCCCCCCGCCAGAGCGGTCGCCAAAGGCAGGGTCAGGCTCCGGTAAGAACGCGCGTCAGGAGCGGTCAAAGACTTTGCCGGTCGATCGCTCTGAGGCGGTATGGTTTCTTTTTCCACTCTGACAGCGTGAACAAACAAGTTGCGGCCGCGTGATGAATAGCGTCTCGGATGGTTTGTTCCTCCGTCCGACTCAGGCGCCGCCCTCAAATGTTGAGCGAGTCTAGCGGTCGGTATTCCGACACGCCATCCGAATATGGGTCGACCCCGTTCCGCCGCTCGCGAGCACAACCCCGACGGGCTGCTAGCGAATTATTCTGGCTCGATAAAGCCTGAATCCATGAGGCAGCAGCGGGTCGAGGAACTCCGCCATGCCGCCGAAGAGCCGGTTGGTCCATACCGGCGCCCAGCCGCTTCCCTCCTGTAGGTTCGAAGTCGCATCAACAACCACCTGGCTGTTGGGATTGCCTTCCACGAGCAGCCGGAACACTCCCTCGGTCAGCCTGGCGCCTCCGGCCCTGAGGACAAACGGCTTCTCCGCCACGCTCAGAAGCGCGGGCGCGCTGAGCGCTCGCTCGATCCGGTTGTCCACCGCCACTCGGTAAGTTCCCGCATCCGCAGAAGTCACTTTTTCCAATGTGAGTGTCGCGTTTGTGGCATCCGCAATCTCCCGACCGTTAAGCTGCCACTGATAGCTTGGAGGAGGCTGCCCTGACGCGGACGCGCTCAGGAGGACGGTGTCGCCCCAGGTGGCGTTCCGTGGTAACGGCGCCGTCAACAACACGGGAGCGGTTCCGAGACGCCAATTGAGCGCGAGGTTTCCCTGCGCTCCGCCGACTCCGTCCACCGCAACCAGATAATCAGTTCCCTTCACCGCCGCGAAGCGCAACAGACTCCGCACACCGTCGGGCGCGCTATTGTTGTCGCTTGCCACCGCGCGCAGAGTGAGCAGGTTCTTGCCGGTGTACACCGCCAGGACGGTGTCGATATCGCTCCCCATCGTATCGATCTCCATGGTCCCGCTCTCCGCCGCGGTGAGCATGAACCACCGGGAGCTCCCGCCAATCACGCCAGCGTGGAGTGGCTCGCTCTGTTCGGTCGTCGCGTTGAAGTTGTTCAGAATCTGCGTGCCGATCTGCCCGGCCGACACTATGGGGGACGCTGGCCCCGGGCGAATCCCAGCCAGCTGGGGCCCTTGGGCGGATCCTTGGGCGAGGACATCGAGCAGCTTGTCCTGGGAAAGCGACTGCATGTCCGGCCCCACTTCCAGATTGGCCGTCGCGCTTCGAACCCGGAGGCCGCTTGCGCTCGTCACCTCCACCTCATACGTTCCCGCTTCCGATGGCCTCACATTGGGAAGCACGAGCGTCGGGTCCGTTGCCCCGGGGATGGCGAGATACCCGTCGAAGATCCATTGGTAGGCCAGGGCCTCCGAGCTGCTCGCGACGACGAAGAACTTCCCGCTTGCCCCGACGGTGATCGTCTGAGAAACCGGCGGGACAACGATTCGTGGCTGCGGTCGCGGCGATGTGTCCAGGCTCCAGCTGAGAACGATGTTGCCGGACGCTCCTCCCAGCCCATCGATGGCGATGGCGTAAGAAGCTCCGGTGAGCGCGGGGAAAGTCAGGCTACTCGTGAAGAACCCTCCGGCATCCTCATCGCTCACGATCGACACCAACGCGCCGAGGCTCGTGCCTGTGTACACCGCAAGGAGCGTATCGAAAGAGCTGCCGCGGGTCCTGAATGAGGCGACGCCGTCGGCTGGCGCGATCCAGGTCAGCCAGACAGATCGGCCCCCCGCTTTGCTGGCATGACGTGGCTCGCCTGGCTCCAGGGTCGCGACGGTATTGGTCCCGCTTCCAACTCCGGCCGCCGTGGTGACCAGAGGCCGATCGGCGAAGTTGTCCGCGAGACCGAGATTGGGACTCGTCACGAGCAACACGGCTGTGTCGCTCGTGAGCGCGCCTACGGGACTGCCCACCGTGACGCTGTAACTGCCGCCCGAGACGGGTTGCACATTCACGAGCGTAAACGTCGCATTCGTCGCGCCGGGGATGGCCGCTCCGTTGAGACGCCACTGGTATTGGAACGGTCCGTCTCCGCCGACCACGACGCTGAACGTGACCGACACGCCCGGAGCGACCGTTTGACTTGCGGGCTGCGTGAGGATCTGAGGGGCCGCGAGCACCGACAGGGCGGCCGCCGCCGCGGTCTTGCCGCCAAGCGCATCCTGGACCGTCACGCGATAATTCCCAGCCTGCGCGACCTGCGCGTCGTTGAGAGTCAGAGTGGGCGACGTGGCGCCAGAGAGTGGAGCGCCTTTGAAGTCCCACTGATAGCTCAGGGGTTCCTGTCCAAAGGCGTCGATGTGAAACGTGGCCGTTTGTCCGACCGCCACCACTTGATCGGCGAGCCCCATCACTGCCAGCGGCGCCCCGCTTCGCGTGGATCGGGCGATCAGCGACAGGCTTCTGTCCTCGGCAGCGACTTCGAAAAAAGGATCTCCATCAAGTCCCCCGCCTTGAGCCTGACGGAACCCGCCGATCCTCGATCCGTAGGTCAAGGGTGTGCAGAGATTCCCCATTTGTGGATGGAAGCCGACGGTCAATCCAACCTTCAAAGTCCCATCCATCCTTAGCTTGCCGGCTACCGTCACCACTCCGTAGTCCGTCGCGGCGTTGAGGCCTCCGATGAGGAAGCTGAGGACGCTGTCCGCGTCCAGTGTGAGGTCAGACAAGAAGGAGATCGTGCCGCCGCCCGAGCCCGTGAGGATTGTTCCATGCGGGGAGGTGACGCTCTCGAGAGCTTGAATGGTCCCGCCGTTCGCGGCGAGGGTGCCGCTGTTGGTCCATCGGCCGGCGATCGTGAGGGTCCCGCCCTGAACAGCCTGCGCCAGGCCTTGATTGCTAAAGGGCTGGGCATTGATCGAGATGCCCAGGCCGGGCACATCGGCGGAGATGACGCCTTTGTTGATGACCGCGACGTTCTGCGGCGGACCGAGACAAGGAGGGGATCCGATGAC
>JACQFQ010000045.1 GCA_016199985.1 Verrucomicrobiota bacterium
AGCGCAGACCCAAGCCCTACCCACGTCTGATGCGTCACAGAAGCCGCTTCCGGGAGATCTCCCACCAGAATCGCTACTACCTCAACAGTATCTTCGGACCCAAATACCGCAAATCGTCGATGCCTTAACTAACCGCCATTCAGATGTCATCGAGTAAATGCCTCCGAGCGATGATGCGATGATGCATGCCTAGTATCACCATCAGCGGATACCTTCGATGCGAAACCTTCCGCAATCCTGGCGGCTCGACAGTGGGCGGATCGTCGCTAGGCTCGTCGCATGGACGCTTTGCACGCTCCTTGGCGCATCCAATACATTTTGTCGCCCAAGCCGCCGGCTTCCGATGTGTCGCTGTTCACCCGCATCGCGCAGTCCAGCGACGATGTGGGGAATCATGTCATCGCGCGCGATCGATCGTGCTTCGCCATGCTCAACGCCTACCCCTACAACGGCGGACATCTCATGGTCGTCCCTTACAAGCAGGTGGCGGATCTCCCCGATCTCACCGACGACGAGCTCACGGATCTCATGCGGCTCACTCGGCGCTGCGAAATGGGGCTTCGCCAGGTGATGAAGCCCGACGGATTCAACATCGGACTCAACCTGGGGAGGGTGGCCGGCGCCGGCATCGCCGAGCATCTGCATCTGCACATCGTGCCCCGGTGGAACGGCGACACGAACTTCATGCCCGTCATCGGCGCGACGGCCGTGGTGCCCCAGGCGCTGACGGAGCTTGCGGCCCAGCTGCGCGCGGCGCTCTCGTCCATTGCTTGAGGGCGCCAATCAGCTCCTATCGTCGGGGAAAAGGCGCAGGGGCGGGGTTGGGCGCGCCAAAGCGGAGCCGCAACCCAACGATCAGAAGGGAGCTCCTCCTTGATGCGCAAGCGAGCGTTTCCCTTGCCGCAAGGTTTGGGGCCTGGCCCGGGGTTGCCTGTCTTCGTCGCGTCCGTTGCGGTTAAACCTCCCCGGCCCCTACGTTGGGGATGCGAATACTGAACCGCGATGAGACGAAGTTCGGCCCCCAGGCGAAATCCGTTCGCTTCCGCTCCTTCGTTCTGCTAAGCCCTCGGGCTCATCATGGCCACTGAGACTTTGCATTTCGAAAGCGCCCGCTTCGCGCAGCAGTTGTTCAGCAACGATCCCCACAACCTCGCCGCGATCGAGACGACGCTGCGCGTGAAGGCCGTGGCGCGCGACGGGTTCATCAAGCTGGACGGCGCCGAGCCGGACGTCGCCCTGGCGCGACAGCTTTTCCAGGCGCTGGAATCGTCGATCAAAGGCGGCGCCACGCTGCGAACGAGGGAGTTCCAGCAGGCGCTCGCCATCATCAGCAAAGAGGGCGTCGACGCCCTCAATGACCTCTATCGCGAGCGGATCGCCGTCTCGAGCCGCAAGGCCGCGGTGTCGCCCAAGACGCTGGGACAAAAGAAGTACATCGAGACCATCCGCCAGTTCGACGTTTCCTTCGGGATCGGGCCCGCCGGCACCGGCAAGACCTACCTCGCCATGGCGATGGCCGTCTCGGCTCTCAAGGAGGAGAAGGTGAGCCGCATCATCCTCACCCGCCCCGCCGTGGAGGCGGGAGAGGCTCTTGGGTTCCTCCCCGGGGACCTCTACGAAAAGATCGATCCCTACCTGCGTCCGTTGCTCGACGCCCTGCACGACATGCTTCCCACGGAGGATGTGCTGAAGCTGCGCGAGAAGGGGGTCATCGAAATTGCGCCGCTCGCCTACATGCGAGGCCGAACCCTGAACCAGGCGTTCATCATCCTCGACGAAGCGCAGAACTCCACCGCCGAGCAGATGCTCATGTTCCTGACGAGGCTCGGCTACGGATCCAAGGCCGTGATCACCGGCGATCCGACTCAAACCGATCTGCCCTCGCAGAAACGATCGGGGCTGCACGAGGCGATTCAGGCCCTTCGCCGAACGGAGGGCATCGGGATTGTGGAGTTCACCCGGCGGGATGTGGTGCGCCATCCGCTGGTGCAAAGGATCATCGAGTCGTACGAGGAACACCGACGCAGCCGGACATGATCGTCGTTGTTCAGAATCGCCAGCGCGCCCGACGCGTCGCCGCTCCGACGCTTCGACGGATCGCCGGGACATTGCTGCGCGATCTTCTTCGCGATGAGGAGGCCGAGCTCGGGATTCACCTTGTCGAGCCCGAGGAGATGGCCGCGGTGAACGCGACCTATCTCGGGCATGAGGGCTCCACCGACGTCATCAGCTTCGATCACAACTCTCCCGACGATCCGCCACGATCGGCTCAGCGTCCGCTTTACGGGGAGCTGTTCATTTGCGTGGTGGAGGCGATGAAGTTCGCCCGTGAGTTTGGAACGACATGGCAGTCCGAGGTCGTGCGCTACGTTGTGCACGGGGTGCTCCACCTGCGGGGCTACGACGATCTCGAGCCTGCCCTGAGGCGAGCGATGAAGCGGGAGGAGAATCGGTTGATGCGCGCTCTTGAGAAGCGGTTCGCGTTCGCGTCGCTGGCAAAACACGATCCCTGACGCCATGGCTGACGAGCGATCCCGGGGCGTGGTGCTTCGCACGCGTCCGATGACCGAGACCAGCCTGATCGTGAACTGGCTTACGCCGGACCTCGGCCGGATCGCCACCGTCGCCAAAGGGGCGCGCCGACCGAAGTCGCCGTTCCGCGGAAAGCTCGACTTCGCCTACGAGGCCGAATTCAGCTTCCAGCGGAGCCGTCGCTCGGATCTGCATACCTTGCGCGAAGTGGGGCTTCTTGAAACACATCCCGCGTTGCGGCGCGACATCGATGTGCTGGGCCAGGCGGCCTACTTCGCGGTGTTGGTGGAACAGTCGACGGAGACCGAGACGCCCATTCCCGAGATCTACCAACTGTTTCAGGGAGTGATGACGCCGCTGGAGCTTCATCCGCCGCAGGTGGAAACCGTGCTTGGCTTCGAGATCAAGATGCTGGACGCCATGGGGCTCTCCCCGGACTGGGACGACAGCCGATTGAGCGAAGGATCGCGGCGGGTCGCGCGGTGGCTGGCGACGGAGAGCTGGGATGGGATTTTTCGGGTGCGCACTTCGCCGGCGCAGACGTCGGAGCTGCGGCGGTTTCTCCAGGAGTTTCTCCTTTACCACCTCGAGCGGGTGCCATCGATTCGCGCGCGCGCCTTGAAATGCGAAAGCCCCCAGAGCTCTCGCCCAGCACGCTGAGCGGAACTCCAGGGGCAAAAAAAGGAGCGTCGGTGGGCCTTCAAACAGGAAAGCCACATGAGAACAGAACACACAGTCCCGACGCCGTCGCTTCTATCGGCGCGGCGCGCGCGAATCTTTACTCTACCGGCAACCGCCTCGGTTGAAGGCGACTGCGTCGGCGTATTTCACGCCTGAGCCGCCGAAGATGTCGAGGGCCGACCCGATCGTCAGGTCGATGCGGCCGAGGCCCAGACGGCTCACTGTCTCAAGATCATCCAGTGAACGCGCTCCGCCCGCATAGGTTGTGGGAATGGGCGTCCACTCCGACAGCTTCTGCACCAGGACATGGTCGATTCCTCCGCATAGCCCTTCGACGTCGGCGGCGTGGATGAGAAACTCCGCGCAGCGCCCGGCCAGCTTCTCCAGGAGCGAAGCGCCGAGCCTCTCCTCGGTGAATTTTTGCCAGCGGTCGGTGACGATGAGGTAGTCGTCCCCGCGTCGACGGCAGCTGAGGTCGAGCACGAGGCGGTCCTTTCCAATTTTGCCGACGAGGGCGGCGAGTCGGTCCCAATCAATACGTCCGTCGCGGAACGCCCATGATGTGACGATCACGTGAGAGGCGCCGGCGTTGAGCCAATCGGCGGCGTTGTCCGAGTTCACGCCTCCGCCCAGATGGAGTCCCTGGGGATAAGCCGCCAGCGCCCGCCGCGCGGCGTCCTCGTTGCCGGCGCCGAGCTGGATCACATGCCCGCCCCGCAGCCCATCGCGCGCGTAAAGCTCGGCGTACCATTCGGCGGGGCGATCGGAAACGAAGTTCGTCCGCAGATGGGCGCCGCTGTCGGTGAGGGATCCGCCGACGATTTGTTTCACCTTCCCTTCGTGAAGGTCGATGCAGGGCCGAAACATGGCGGGATGTTTTCCACCCGCGCGCCTCAAGTCGAGTCCGCACTTTTTCCTTCAACCCGCGCTCCTCGCCGGTCATTTTGCGGGGATGGCACTCTCTGGTGACGAATTGCGGCAGTGGGTTCGGATCGCGCTCAGCGAGGATGTCGGCGTCGGCGATGTGACGACCCAGGCGCTGGTGCCGCCCCAAGCCATGACCACCGCCGTGATGGTGGCTCGGGAGCCGCTGACCGTCGCGGGACTCGAGCTCGCGGAGTTGACATTCCACGAGTGCGCCCGGGCGGTTCAGGTGGTTCGCCACTCCACCGACGGCGAAGCGGTGGAGAAGGGACGCCTGCTGCTGAAGATCACGGGTCCGGCCGCGCCGATCCTCACCGCCGAGAGGGTCGCTCTCAATTTCGTCCAAAGGCTCTCCGGCGTGGCCACCCTCACCGCGCGCTACGTTGACGCCGCGCGGGGAACCTCCGCCCAGATCCTTGACACCCGCAAGACCACGCCTGGATTGCGGAGGTTGGAGAAGTACGCCGTGGCCTGCGGTGGCGGCAAGAATCATCGGATGGGCCTGTACGACCAGATTCTGATCAAGGACAACCATGTGGCGACTTTGGCGTCGGAAAGCGACGCGCCGATCGCCCTGGCCGTCCGGCGGGCTCGCGAGAAGTTTCCGCACATGCGAATCGAGGTGGAGGCGGACACCCTGGCCCAGGTGGAGGAGGCCGCGGCCGCGGGCGCGAACATCATCCTCCTCGACAATATGAGCCTCGCGGACATGGCGACCGCGGTGCGGAGCGTTCGGGGCCGTTCCCGGACGGAGGCGAGCGGCGGAGTGAATCTCGACACGGTGAGAGCGATCGCCGAAACCGGCGTGGACTACATCTCCGTGGGCGCGCTGACTCACTCGGCGCGCAGCGTCGACATCGCCTTGGATTTCGTCGAAACGCCCCAGACTCCCAATGCTGATGTCTAACACCGCCAAAGGCGCTCGAACGCCTCGGGAGAGCCTGGACTCGTTCGCGTTCTCGAAGAACTCCCTTCTTCGTTCCGCGATCCTGGCGTGTCTCACAGGGGCGGCCGCGTGTTTGAACGGCTCCTCCCCCTGTCAGGGCCGCGAGATCTGGACGACCTCGCGAGTGCGCGGCACGCCGGAGCCGCCGCCGCCGGTGGTTGTCGAGCGAGTCCTTCCTCGGGCGACTTTCAAGGAGCCGGTGGACATCGGCTCGGCCCCAGTGGGGTCGCGACTGTTCGTGATGGAGGTGGGCGGGAAGGTTTTTTCCATCGACCCGAAGGATTCCGCGGCGCTTCCGAATCTTCTCGTCGACCTTCGTGCTTCCCACCCGGGCTTCAACCAGTCCTACGGCTTCACGTTCCATCCGGGCTTCGCGAGCAACCGATGGATGTATGTCTGCTACGTGGTGGGCGACAACAAGTTGGATGGCTCGCGTGTGGCGCGCTTCACGCTCGACGCGACGGATCCGCCGCGTGTCCTGCCCGACAGCGAGGAGATCATCATCACCTGGCTCGGCGGCGGGCATAACGGGGGATGCTTGAAATTCGGCTCCGATGGCATGCTCTACATCAGCACCGGCGACGCGGCGTCGCCGAGCCCCCCGGATCCGCTCACGACGGGCCAGGACATCAGCGATCTTCTCGCCTCCATCCTGCGCATCGACGTGGATCGCCGCGACGGCGCGCTTCGCTACGCCATTCCCTCCGACAATCCGTTCCTCAAGACGCTCCATGCGCGTCCCGAAGTGTGGGCCTACGGGCTTCGGAATCCTTGGCGGATGTGCTTCGAGCCGGGAACGTCGACGCTTTGGGTGGGAGATGTGGGTTGGGAATTGTGGGAGATGATTTTTCGCATGGACCACGGAGGCGTCAACTGTGGTTGGTCGATTGTGGAGAGCCGTCAGCCCGTCCGGCGCGAGCAGGCCATGGGACCGACGCCCATCCAGAAACCGATCGCGGATCATGGACACGAGGAGGCCGCCTCCATCACAGGCGGGGTTTTCTATCGCGGTCAGCGAACGCCGGGCTATCAGGGCGCTTATGTGTATGGCGACTGGGAGACCGGGAAGATGTGGGCTTTGCGGAATCGAGGCGATGTGGCGACTTCGAGGGAGGAGATTGCGCGAACGGGCCTGAAGATCGTCGCGTTCGGCGAGTCGGCCGACCATGAGCTGTATCTGCTCGATCATGCCGGGGGCGGCGTTTACTGCCTGAGTCCGAATCCGCGGGCGGACAAACCCGAGCCCTTCCCTCGTCGGCTGAGCGAAACCGGACTGTTCGCCTCGGTCCAGGATCAGTCGCCCGCCGCAGGAGTGCATGAATTCAAGCCCAATGCGTCGCTGTGGGCCGACGGGGCGGAGGCTCGAAGGTGGGTGGGGATTCCGAACGACGGCGCGGTGCGATTCGTCGGGACCTTTTGGCAGGCCGCGCGCGACCTGACTCCGTCGAACGCTGTGTGGGCTCGCACCGTCAGCCTGCGTTTGGACCGGGCTCGTCCGGAATCCGCGCGCAAGATCGAGACGCAGCTTTTGCACTACGACGGCCTTGCCTGGGGCGCTTACACCTATCGATGGAATCGCGAGCAAACCGACGCGAGCCTGGTTCCCAACGAAGGCGCCGAGGAATCGTTCGTGGTCAGCGACAGCTCGGCGCCCGGGTTTGAAGAGCGGGTGCGCTGGCGTTTTCACAGCCGCTCGGAGTGCTTGAGGTGCCACAATCCCTGGAATGGAACCTTGCTCGGATTTCAGCCCGCGCAGCTGGGGTCGTCTCCGGCCGCGGCCAGCGAACTGAGCCGTCTGGCGGCGCTCGGACTGCTCGTCCCGCCGCCCGACGCGACTCCCGCCGTGATTGATCCCCACGATACAGGGCAGCCGTTGGCGTCGCGCGCCCGATCTTATCTGCACGCCAATTGCGCGCATTGTCACCGGGAATCGGCCGGGGGATCGGTGCTCCTGAAGTTGAACATTCAGATGGCGGTGGGCGAGATGCAACTGATGAACGCGCAGCCGACGCAGGGCGCGCTGTGCGTCGAGAACGCGCGGCTCGTGGCGCCGGGCGATCCGCTCGGGTCTATCCTGCTGTACCGCTTTGCGAAGTCCGGCGCCGGCCACATGCCTTATCTGGGCGCGCGAGGGATCGATGAAGAGGGGTTGGCAATGCTGGCTCGATGGATTGAAGCGACGCCTGGAGGCGTCGGCGACCGCGCCGCGTCGAACGCTCCGCTCTCCCGCGCCCGCGGCTTGGCGCGTCATTCGAGCGACGACATCGCCGCTTGGAAGGAGCTGATGTCGACTCCGCGCGGCGCGCTGGCGTTGCGCATCGCGATGAGCGAGGAGAGCCCGACGGCGAGATGGACGGGGGTCGGCCTGGATCTAGCGCGAGAGACGAAGCACCCCTTGATATCGGATCTCGTGTCGCCGCGGTTGCCGTGGCGGCTGCGTCGCGCGGTGCTGGGGAGCGATCCCGACCCGAAGCGCCTGCTTGCCCAGCCGGGCGTGGCGTCCAGGGGCGAGGCTTTGTTCTTCGCCGAGGGAGGCGTCCAGTGCTTCAGCTGTCATGTGGTGGGCGGACGCGGTCGCGCCGTTGGTCCTGATCTCAGCGCGATCGGCCGCAAGTATTCGCGAGAGGAACTCCTCGCCCAGCTGTTGCGTCCGTCGGCGCGAATCGATCCTGAATACACCTCGTGGGTGGCGGACCTGCGCGACGGCGACGCCTTGACTGGGTTTCTCGTGAGCCAGACCAAGGACCAAGTCGTCCTGCGAGACGCGACCGGCGTGTTACAATCGCTCCCGCGTTCCGGGATCCGCTCCCTGCTGAAGTCCAGCCTTTCGCTGATGCCAGAGGGGCTGCTGGAGAATCTCACACTGGAGGAAGCTGGCGACCTGCTCGAATTCCTTGCCAGCCGAAAGCAATGACGCGAAAGGGAGGAAGCGTCGATGACGCTGGAGCTATGACCGTTTCCGCGCGAGTTCCCGGCGGAGTTGAGGGAGCGGGAGCGTGTTGATCACGTCTTCGCGCGTGAGCCAACCCTTGCGGGCGACCGCGGCGCCCAGCGTCAGATAACCGACATGGGCGTTGCGATGGGCGTCGCAGTTGATGACGCACTTCACGCCCTTCTTTCGCGCGTAGCTCCAAAGCCGCCAGTCGAGATCCAGGCGTTGCGGGCTCGCGTTGAGCTCTATCCATGTTCCCGTCTCGGCGCAGGCGTCGATCACGGCCCGCTGGTTCACCGCGTAGCTCTCGCGCTTGAGGAGAAGGCGGCCCGTGAGGTGGCCGAGCATATGCACCCATCGGTTCTCCGCGGCTCGGATGAGGCGGCGCGTCATCTCGGCTTCGTTGTGGCTGAATCCGCTGTGGATGCTGGCGACGACGACGTCGAGCTGGGCAAGGAGCTCGTCGTCGAAATCGAGACGTCCTTCCGCAAGGATATCGACCTCGCTGCCCGTGAGCAGCCTGAAGTCGCTGCCCTCGTCCTTGAATCCTTGATTGACCCGTCCGATGGCGAGGATCTGTTCCCGCAGTCTTTCGGGGGTTAGGCCTCGGGCCTGGACCGACGACTTGGAGTGGTCGGTGATCGCCCAGTAGTCGCAGCCGAGTTCATGAACATGCGCCGCCACCTGGTCGAGCGTTTCGCTTCCATCGCTCCAGTTCGTGTGGTTGTGGAGGGAGCCGTGGAGGTCGGTCCACTCGATCAACCGCGGGATCCGGCCCTCGGCGGCCGCGAGGAACTCGCCGGCGTCCTCGCGGAGCTCGGGCGGGATGAACTGTAGATCGAGCGCCTGGAAGATCGCCTCCTCGGTCGGGCAGGGGAGGCAGAGCGCCGGATCGCGCGTCTCCTTCTGGGATTGGAAGAGCCCGTATTCGTTGAGTCGGAACCCGCGCTCGATGGCCCGCTGTCTCATGACGATGTTGTGCTCCTTGCTGCCTGTGAAGTAGGCAAGGGCGAACGGAAACTCGGGGTCGGACACCACGCGAAGGTCGGCTTGAATGCCCTCTTCGAGAACCACGGACGCCTTGGTCTCGCCCCGCGCGAGTATTTGGCGAACGCCCGGCTGTCCGACGAAGAAGTCCAAGACCTTCGCGGGCTCCCTGGAGGAAACCACGAAGTCGATGTCGCCGATGATCTCCTTGCAGCGCCGGGCGCTGCCCGCGAGGCTGCAACGCGTCGCCTCGGGCAGCCCTCGGAGCGATTCGAGAATGGGAGTCGCGGCGCTGAGCGCTTCGTCCAGGCGATGCCGGGAGGCGAACTGCTTTCGAAACGCGATCGCCTCGAGAATCTTCGCCTGGGTCTTTTCCCCGAACCCCGCGAGCTCCGCCACTTTGCCGCTCAAGCAGGCCGCTTCGAGCTTGTCGACGGAATCGATGGCGAGCTTGTCGTGAAGGACCTTCACCTTCTTGGGGCCGACGCCCTGAAGATCGAGAAGGTCCATGAGGCCGGCCGGCAGGGAGGCTTTGAGGGTCTCGTAGTATTCGAGCCGTCCGGTGGTTACGAGCTCGGTGATCTTCTGCTGCAGCGCTTCGCCGATGCCCTTGATCCCGCCGAGCCGGTTCTCGCTGACAAGCGTCTCGATGGATTCCTCCAAGCCCTCCAGCGTCCGGGCGGCGTTCGCGTAAGCCCGGGTCTTGAAGGGATTTTCCCCCTTCAATTCCAGCAGCACGCCAATTTCCTGGAGGATCGCCGCGACATGTTCTTTATCCATCCCCGATTCAGAGCGAAAAGCCCGCCAAAACTCAAACGCGGATCTTCTCCGTCTTGAACCAGGCAAGGGGCGCCGCCGGGATAAGACGACAATCGGAGACCCTCGACCTCGTATGTGAGACTCAGGGACGAGTCTTCTCGCTGTCCACGCTGGGTCGCACGGAGAGCTCCGTGGATCCAGGCTTGACCAGCACTCGATCCACTGGACCTCGGGGCCAATGGATTTCGATCGCCTCGATGTCGTCGCGACGCCCCAGCGTCACGTCGGTTGAATCCTGCGACCAATAGCCGCCTCCCAGGTGAATTTCGTGGGAGGCTCCGCGGCGACCTCCCTTGAACTCGGGGCGGATGATAGCACCCACCGCTTTTGGGTTTTCCGCGGAGCCCTTCAGTTGCACGCGCAGTCCCGGGCTTGCGGATGTATTGCGATACAGCTTGGTTTCCCCGCGGTTCTGGCCGATCACGAGATCCTGGCGTCCGTCGTGGTCGAAGTCGCCCGTTGCGGCGCCCCGACCTTCGCCGACGGCCGAGAGCCCGCTCTGCCGCGCGGACGCCGCGGCAAAGGTGCCGGTTCCATCGCCGAGCAGGAGAGCGCCGCATCCGGCGTCCGCTCGATCCTCGCCCGGAGGAAGGCCAAAGAAGTTCTGCGCGAGAAAGAGATCATAGTGTCCGTCGTTGTTGAAGTCGGCCGCCACCATTCCGAAAACGGGGGCGATCTGCGCCTCGGGAGGCAGCGTATAGGCTTCGAAGTGATCCCCGCGATTGAGGAGAACAACCGACTCCAACGTCGCCGCGGAGGCGAGCGACATGGGCGGGAGGCCTCCTTCCAGAATGTCCTGCTCGCTGGCGCGGCTGAACGCTCCAAAACTCGCGAATCGCTCGCGCAGAGCCGGGAACGCCGCGCTCAGCACATTCCAGTCGCGGGCGGGGACCATCTTCCCCATGGCAGGGTCGAAGTGAGTTTCCAAAAGCGAAAGGCCGGGAGCGCCCTCCTGTGATCCGAAGTGGAGACGGATGGGCTGTTGCATAAAGCGCCTCCGCGCGTTGTTCGAGCCCCAATTCCCCGCGGCGAGATCCATCCTGCCATCCCCGTCGAAGTCGGCGGCCACGACGCTGTTCCACCAGCCGGTGAGTTCATTGATGCTCAGCGGAGGCCTTGCGCCGCTCGATGCTCCTGGCCACTCGAGTCTGGGGTTCGAGTTGGAGAAGGACCCGCGGGCGTTGCGCAGAATCCGGAGCGGGCCCCAGTCGCAAGCGATCACGAGGTCGGGCCAGCCGTCCTGGTTGAGATCCGTAAAGACTGCCGCGCTGACGAGGCCTAGACCCGCGAAGAGGCCGGTGGGATCGGGCGCGAGGCGGAATCGGCCCCGGTTGTTTTCCAGGATCGCCGACGGGGCCGGCTCCGGATATCGCCCGGGGACGACGCGTCCTCCGACGAAAAGATCCAGGTCTCCATCCAAGTCGACGTCAGCCATCGCCAGCGGGCCGCTGCTGGCTCGGGACATGAGAAGCCCGTCGTCGGACGCTCCGGTGTTGATCGAGAAGAGCCGCACCGCCGCGGAGTTCGTTGCGTCCGTTTCGTAGCTCGCGAGGCCCATCAGAAGCGTTCTGCTCCCCGGATCGGGCTGCCAACCCAGGATCGAGGTGAAGTCCTGTTCCGTCACGGTCTCGAACGCTTTCGCCCGCTGCCTGATGAACTGGCCATGGGAGTCGTTGCGGAACACGCCCAAACGTCCACCCCGGCCGGCTCCGATGAAAAGATCCTCCCAACCATCCCCGTTGAAATCGAACCAAGTCACTCCCGGGCCGAGTTGGCTGAGCTTGCGCGGGAGGAGGGGTTGACGCTGGTAGTCGTCGTAGTCGGCGTCCACGTGTTCGTGGTTGAGTCGTGAGCTGACATCTTCAAAAAGCGTCGCTGCGATCGGCTTGGCCGAGTCTCCGGGCGGCGAGGGTCCCTCGGGTTCCTGCACCTCGAACAGGGAATTCGCGGGCGCGTTCGTCAGAAGACTTTTGCCGCCGGCGCGCCAGGAAACTTCAATGGTCAGTCGGTTCGTCGGGCTGCCGGCCGCGAAGGTTCGCGAGCCTTCATCGCTCGAGAGATAGCGTCCTCCAGCAATCACCTCCGCGCTCTGAGCAGGCAGCCCCGGCGCGATCACGCGAATCTTCGATCCGACGCCCCGTGTGTTGGGGGGGCGGCCTCGGAGGCGCACCTCGACGCGGGGAGCGGTGGCCTCATTGCGGTAGAGAAGCGGCGCGTCGTTGAGGCAGTTCACGATGACATCCATGTCGCCGTCGTTGTCCAAATCCGCGAGCGCCATTCCGTGGGAGACGCGTGTTGAATCAAATCCCCACAACGGTCCAACCTCTTCGAAAGTGAGGTCTCGACGATTCCGAAAAGCAACATTCGGCGTGTCGAGGCGGGGAAACCGGGCGCGGAGCTGGAGCTCTTGAGCGGGGGAGAGATTGCCTTCCCTCTTCGCTTGATCCAACGCCCGCGCAACGTCGGCGTTCTGGGCATCCCGCCAATGCCCGGTGGTGATCAGCAGGTCTTCATAGCCATCCAGATCGACATCGAGAAAGACGGGGCACCAGGACCACTCCGACGCGTCGACTCCCGCCCATGCGGCGATCTCTGCGAAGGTGTCGTTGCCTCGGTTATGGAATAGCGTGTTGTGCGGATACTGGGGCCGCTCTCCATAGGCGTTGCGCGCCTGCAAGAAGGCGGCGCCATCCATCACCTGCGCTTGTCGGCGCTCATGCCGGGGGCTCAGCATGTCGGCCACGAAAAAATCATCATGGCCATCGCGGTCGATGTCCGCGAAGTCCACTCCCATCGAGAACAGGCTTGTGTGGCGGAGCGCGGGGCCTGGCGCCGCGCGGAAGCGACCGCGACCGTCGTTGAGATAGAGGCGATCCGGAGATTGGAAATCGTTGCACACGTAAAGATCCGGGATCCCGTCTCCGTTCACATCATGGAACATCGCTGACAATCCCCAATCGTAGGGAATCTTTGCGGGCGCGCCGGACGCGTCAAGAAACGATCCGTTGGTCCAGTCCACCTTTTCAAACCGTCCGTCCCCGAGGTTGCGAAACAGCCGGTCCGGCTCGCCGTTTTCCAGAACACCTCCGGCTTTGTCGAAGCTGAAGCGTCCCTCCCACTCCGCGTCGGTCGCGGGCCGGTTGTTGACAGAAAGGAGACGATAGACCCCGTTGGTAACCTCCACGGAGAACTGGATCCCGGGCATATCGCGCATGGTGTCGCTCCGATAATTCACAACGTAGAGATCGAGTCTTCCGTCTCCATCAATGTCGGCCAATGTCATCGAAGAGCTGCCTTGGCGACTTTTCAACCCGGAGCGGTCGGTGACTTCATGAAACCTCCCCTTGCCATCGTTGAGGAAGAGGCGGGTTCCGCTCGCGATCCCATTGACGAGGAGATCCAGGTCTCCGTCTCCGTCGATGTCGGCGAAGGCCGCGCCTGTCGAGGCCTGGTCGGCGCACGCGACCCCTGATTCAGCCGTGATGTTCGTGAAGCGCCATCCGCCGAGGTTGCGGTAAAGAGCGTTGGGGGAATCGAGCCCGCAAAAGTAGAGGTCGCACAGCCCGTCGCCGTCGATGTCGCCCGCGGCGATCCCTGAGCCGTTGAGGAAAACCTGGTTTGTCAAAGACCTCGCCTCGGCAAGCAGATTGGTGAAGAGGATCCCGCTTCTCGCGGCGCCCACCTCCGTGAACCCGCTCCGATTTCCCGAGGGCGTCGACAACGGAGCCCGGCGGAATCCCAGCTCCTGCACCCAGGCGGGGTCGAAGGTGGAGGCAGCCTGGCCGCGAACCGCAACCCAGCACAGAACAAGAATGAGGAGACGCGTGAACACGTTGAAGACGCAACTTTCTTGAAAGCGGTAGCGCCAACAAGAAGAAAGCGGACGCTGTTGCCAGCGTCCGCTTTGCGAATCCTCACGCTTCCCGCCGAGGCGGGCGCGGTTTGAGGCGAGTTATTGCAGTCGGTAGAACCGGTTGCCTGTTTTGCTCACCGCCACTGAGATGGAGTTGCCCGCGGGGGCCGGGGTGACGTTTTTCCAGTCCGGAGCGCTCAGCGAGTCGGTGAACTGCAGCACGCCGCCTCCGAGCCAGGAGATGGTTATGATGCCGTTGTCCACAGAGGCCCTCAGGATCGAGCCCGATCCGCCCGTGATCACCGCGTTGTCGAAGTTGCCTCGGACGACATCGGCGCCGGCCAGCACGTAGGCCCCGAAGGCGAAGGTGAGTCCATCCGAGTACGGGAACGGCACTTCGGCTCCAAAAGTCCCATCCAGATAGAGGCGCACAGTCGCGCCATTGACCACCATTTTCATCCGGTGGTTGCCGCTGTTGTCATAGCCCTTGCCGTCGAAGGCGAGGATGTTGATTCCATTGCCCGCGGGATCATCCTCGGGAGCGCCGGTCACCATGTTGTAGCGCCAGCCGAAGTTGCCGCCGTCGTGGGCTTCGAAGTCCGAGAAGAGAACGAAGTTCCCATTCGGATCTTTGACCCAGATCCCTGTGCGCTGTTTGGCGCCGGTGCCGGTCACCAGGACGAAGTCCAGGAGCGTCCGGTCGATTTCGAAGGTCAGGGGCGTGGTCAATCCGGCCGAGTAGGAGTTCACGGTTTCAAGCCCCAGGCCCGCCCAGGCGCCGCTTTTTCTCGTGACGTCGAATTTGATCTGGCCGTCCACGACGGTGATGGTGGATTCGTCTGTGGGAATTCCACTGCCGATGCCCGTGCTTGCCGGGGCCGATTGCACCCAAACGCCGGTGTCATAAGCGTCGCCTGTGAAGGAGTCGCTGACGATCAGCTGCGGGATGGCGAGCACTTCGACAGCCAGCGGCCCGGCGACGCAGGAGGCTGGCGCCGTGACGATGTCGAACAGGGTTGAACCTGTCCCCACCGGAGTGACGGTGAAGGTCTGCGTATTGGCGGACCCGGCCGCGAACGTGAGGGTGATGGTCCCGTTGGCGGACCCGTTCGGGACGGCGATGCTCTTGTCGCGGCTTGTCACCGTTACCGTCGCTGGTGTGGAGTCGTTGAGAAGCTTCGGCACGGTGATGGCGACCGGCTTCGCCGCGTCGCTGATGGTCAATGAAACCCCTTCCGCCGGATCAAACGTCGTGCAGGGAACCGCGTTTTGAACCAGGACGTTGTCGAAGGCGGTGGTGACTGTATCCAGCGCGGCGCGGGCATATCCGCCGAGCTCAACAAAGATTCCGACGTTCATGGCGAACGCGACTCGAGGCCCCTTGACGCCGTCGATGTCAATGTCAACGGCTTCGCCGTCGTAGACCAGTTGGATGTGGTGGGCGTCTCCGTCGTCGATGGTGTTGAACTGCGTCATGCGGGCGCCGCCGCCGGTGGCTCCGGCCCCTGGCGCGAGGTTGTAGGACCAGCCGTTTTCCTTCATGTCGTGGGACAGGAAGAAGTATTGCTTGTGGTCGGCGGAGGTGAGGTAGATTCCCGAACGAGCCGCGCTGCTGGAGCCGGGGTCGAGCATCACGCGATCCACGTCGACGACGAGGTGCAAGTCGCGAGTGGCCGTGAACGCTTTGGCGCTGATGATGGATGCTCCCGGCCAGTAGGAGACGTCGACGGTTCCACTGATCTGAAGGGCGCCGCTGGATGTGTTGACATCAAATGTGCCCGTGCCGCCTTCGAAGCCACGGCCGGACACCAGCCATTTGGCTGGATCGACGGAGGCGCCCGAGAAGTCGTCGGCGAGCAGGGTCCCAGGACCTCCACTGACCACGACGGTCAAGGTGTTGCCGCCCGGGACGGCCCCTTCAGCGGTGAACTTCACTCCACCCAAGGCAACGCCCCGGGCTTTGAAGCTGCGGGTATTCGCTCCTCCCGCGGGGAATGTGACATTCAGTGTGTCGCCTGTGCCGCCTTCCGGGACCGCGATTGTGGGATCGGAGCTGACCACCCGCACTGTCACCGCGCTTTGGGCGTTCAGGCCGGGAGGAATTCTCAGCGTGAGGTCGCCGCTCAGCTGGCCGGGGCGGAGGCTGAGCACTGTGGGCGAGAAGGTCGAGGCGCCTGTGGCGGTGATCTTCAGATTGTCGAAGGTCGTGTCGCCCGTGTCGTTGTTCGCGCGCGCATAGCTGCCGAATTCAAAAACGACGTTGTTGAACGGGAATTTCACCTCGGTTCCGAACTGGTCGTCCAGGAACAGTTTCACCGTTTTTCCGTCGGCCACCATTTTCATGTGGTGCAGTCCGCCGTCATCAAATGAGCCTCCATTGAAGGTTCCGATGTCGGTGCCGCTGCCTGTCGGCACATCGCCGTCCTCGTCGATCTTCCGGTTGAACCGCCAGCCGCCCTCGCCGCGGACATCGGCGAAGAGCACATACTTGGTGCGCGTTTGATCCAGGATCCAGAGCGCGCTCCGTGAGGCGCTTCCTTTCCCAATTTCAGCCACACGGTCGATGGTCAGGGTGATGGTGGACTCATCCGATGCCGTGAAGGTGGGAACGACGCGGAGGGTTCCTCCAGACCACCACTGCTGTGTCGTTGTTCCGAGGAAATGAATCGTTCCATCCGCCGCCTCGGCGTGGATGTCGCCCGTGCCGCCCTCGAAGAACGGGGCGTCGGGCTGGTATTTAGCGGGATCGATGGCGTTGCTCGAGAAGTCATCGGCGAACACCGTGGTGGTCTGCGGCACGGTTGTCTCCACCAGGAAGTTGTCGAAAGTGGTGTCGGCTGTGTCGTTGTTGGCTCGCGCGTAGCTTCCAAACTCGAACATCACTTTTGAGAAGGGAAACTTCACTTCGGCGCCGACGTCTCCGTCCAGGAGCAGCTTGACGGTCTTTCCATTGGCGACGATCTGCATCCGATGTTGCCCGCCGTTGTCGAAGGCCCCGCCGTTGAACAATCCGATGTCCACGCCGCTGCCTGTGGGGACGTCGCCGTCCTCGCCGATCTTCCGGTTGTAGCGCCAGCCGCCCTCGCCGCGCACGTCGGCGAAGAGGACATAGTTTTTGCCCGTGGTGTCGAGGATCCAGAATGCGCTGCGGGAGGCGGACCCGACTCCGACTTCCGAGATCCGGTCAATCGAAGCGGCCACGACCGTGTCCTCGGTCGCGGTGAAGGTCGGGACGACTCTTAAGGTTCCGCCAGACCACCATTGCTGCGTGGTATGTCCGACGAACTGGATCACCCCGTTGGCGGCTTCCGGATGAATATCGCCTGTGCCTCCCTCGAAGAAGGGGGCGTCCGGCGCGTACTTGCCGGCGTCGATGCTGTTGGCGCTGAAATCGTCCGAGAAGACAACCGAGGTTTGGAGCGTGTTCTCGATCTTGAGATTGTCCCACGTGGTTGCGGCGGTGTCGTTGTTGGCCCGCGCGTAGCTGCCGAATTCGCAGACCACTTTCGAGAACGGGAACTTCACCTCGGTTCCGAGCTGTCCGTCGAGGTAGAGCTTCACGGTTTTGCCATTCGCCACGATCTTCATGCGGTGCAGGCCGCCGTCGTCAAACGTGCCTCCATTGAAGGCGCCGATGTCGACGCCGCTGCCCGTGGGGACGTCGCCATCCTCGCCGATCTTTCGGTTGTAGCGCCAGCCGCCCTCGCCCCGGACGTCGGCGAACAGGACATAGCTGGTCCGTGTTTCGTCGAGGATCCACAGAGCGCTGCGCGAGGCGCTGCCGACGCCTACTTCCGACACGCGGTCGATGGAGATGACCGCGTTGGCTTGCTCGGTCGCGCTGAAAGTCGGAACTACCCGGAGCGTGCCGCCGGACCACCATTGTTGTGTGGTCTGTCCCACAAACCTGATCACCCCGTCAGCGGCTTCTGCGTGAATGTCGCCTGTGCCTCCCTCGAAGAAGGGGGCGTCGGGGACGTATTTGCCCGGATCGATGGTGTTGGAAGAGAAGTCGTCCGAGAAGACGACGTTTGAAATGTCGGCGAACGCGCGGGCCGACGCGAGGACGAAAAGGAGGGCGATGACGAGGAGGGACCGAACTTGCGGTTGTGTCGATCGTTTAATCGAGGGAGAATCGACGGGGATCAGGGGATCCCATGGTGTTTGAGGGTGCATAGTGGTTTCCAGGTGAGTTGGGTTTTTTGTGTGGCTCTGCCAGAGTTGCCGCGCCGTGTGGTCCAGCATCGCGAGACTCGTTGTGTGCCTTGTAACGCAGGGGAGCGGTGCTTCCTGCTGCCTGGCGTAACGCTGATGGTTGATCAACCGACGAGCTTCCATGGGAGATTGTCGCGGATCCAACTCCGTTACCTGGGTCGGGTCAAATCAATTCTCGGAAGCCGTTCTTCGGCGAGGGCCCAGCGCTGCCGTTTGGCAAGTCAGCGCGCAACCCGGCGGCCTCCGGGCGCTGAGGCGATCGACGTTCGCAGGGGATACGCTTCATCCGCCGCCTTCATCCTTGCCTTCCCTTGTGAAAGGCTCAGGGAAAGCTTGAGAGGCTCTGTCTCCCTGCCTAGCCTGAGGGGCGCGAACCGATTTCCGAGTTCCTGGATTCGTTTCCCCTCGAGCGGTCGCCGCCCTGATATGCGCTTCTTAATCTTTCGATCCTACCTGCCGCTCCTATCTTGGGGACTTGCGTTGCTCCACCAGGGTCATGCCCTCTGCGCCTCTGGCGCGGATCTGAGCCAGCATCAGGCGACCCTCAACCTTCTCGAACTCCGCAGGCAGCTGCAGGCGTCGCAGACTCAGACCAACACGACCTTCCACGATTTCAAGTTCTCCGACCAGATCATCGCCAGTCGGATCACTTTCACGAATCACGTTGTGGAGGACGCCGGTAAGAACTATCAGGCCGCGCACTATGACCATGGAAATGGACTCGCCGCGGCGGATGTGGACGGGGACGGACTCACGGATCTCTATTTCCCAACGCAGCTCGGCTCCAGCGAGCTTTGGCGCAATCTGGGAGGGGGCCGTTTTGAGAACATCACGGAAAAGGCCGGCGTAGGTCTCAAAGACCAGATCGTTGTCTCCGCCTCGTTCGGCGACGTGGACAACGACGGCGATCCTGATCTGTTCGTCACCACGGTGCGTCACGGCAACCACCTCTTCGAGAATCTGGGTCAGGGTCTGTTCCGCGATATCACCCGGGAGTCCGGCCTTGAGTACGTGGGGCACTCTTCCGGGGCGGTCTGGTTCGACTACGACAATGACGGGCGTCTTGATCTCTTTCTGGTGAACGTTGGCGTCTACACCAGCGACAAGCGAGGTCCGGGAGGGTATTACCTTGCCCTCCCTGACGCTTTTGCCGGGCACCAGCATCCAGAGCGAACCGAGTACAGCATTCTTTACCACAACCTCGGGGGCCGACGGTTCAAGGATGTCTCCCGCGAGATGAATCTTCGGGACGGCAGCTGGAGCGGCGATGCGACCCAGCTGGACCTGAATCAGGACGGCTACCCCGACCTTTACGTGGTCAACATGCAGGGTGACGACCACTATTATGAGAATCAGCGCGGGAAGGGGTTTGTCGAGAAGACCGCCGCGTTTTTTCCAAAAACCTCGTGGGGGGCAATGGGCGTGAAAGCCTTCGATTTCAACCAGGATGGCCTCATGGACCTCTTTGTCACGGATATGCACTCCGACATGACGAAGGAGCACACCGAGCGCGCGCTTAATTTCTCGGTGCGGATGGAGAAAGCGAAGAGCGAGGCGTATTGCGGGCGTCAATGGAACGAGGACTACCTGCAGGGGAGCACGAACAACGTGTTCGGGAACAGTTTCTACGTGAACGGAGGCAACGGTCGGTTCGTGGAAGCCTCCGACGGTCTCGGCGTTGAAACGTACTGGCCTTGGGGCATCAGTGTAGGGGATTTGAACGCGGATGGCTTTGAGGATGTGTTTGTGACGGCAGGCATGGGTTATCCCTTCCGGTACGCCATCAACTCGGTGCTGTTCAACCACGCGGGGGAGCGCTTCTACGACAGCGAGTTCATTCTGGGGGTTGAGCCCAGGGAAGATCGGCGCACCGAGAGACCCTGGTTTATTCTGAATTGCGACGGGGCCGATCGGCAAACACCGCTGTGCGCTGGCAAATCCGGCGTCCTGACCGTCGAGGGGGCTCTGAGCAGTCGATCCTCCATCATTGTCGACCTGGACAACGACGGCGATCTCGACATCGTGACCAACGATTTCAACGACCGACCTCAGATCTTGATCAGCAACCTCTCGGAGAGGAAGAAGGTTCGATTCCTGAAAATCCGCCTCGAGGGAACACAATCCAATCGCGATGGCCTCGGAGCGAGCGTGCGCGTGAGGGCCGGGGGGCGGACATGGAATCGGTTTCATGATGGAAAGTCCGGGTATCTGTCCCAAAGTTCCACGCCGCTCTACTTCGGCCTCGGCGACGCTGAGACGATCGAGTGGGTGCAGGTGGATTGGCCATCGGGCCGACGACAGGAAGTCTCCCGTGGCATCAGCGCAAACACACTGCTGGTGGTTCAGGAGCCTCGCCAATGACACGGAGTTCTGAGAACCGATCGATCCGCTCATTTCCCGGCGCGCTCCATCGTGCTCGAGGGGAGTGATTCTGATCACTATTCCGGGCCAAGTCGGGCCGGCGCGGAGCGCCCTCGGGTGAAACAGGAAGTGTTTCACCCCCGGTTGGTTGCTTGACACCCCCCCTTTCGCTGGTAGCCTCCCGCGTTCCTGGTTCTCAGGCGGCTAACGCTTTGGGGTCGAGGCGATGGATGGAGTGGCCATCCATTACATGATTGATACGAATCGACTGACATGAAACGCACCTATCAACCGTCCAAAGTTCGCCGCAAGCGGCAGTATGGGTTTCTGAATCGGAACTCGTCGAAGAGCGGGCAAGCCGTCCTCGCGCGCCGTCGCCGCAAAGGCCGCAAGCGTCTCACCCCTGTTTGATGCTCATGCCGTCGCCGTCTGGAGCATCGCAATCCCTGCCTGCTCGGCGACGAATCAAGCGCAACAGCGAGTTCGTTCGCATCAAGGCGAGAGGCCGTAGGTTGACTTTGGGGTGCCTGATCGTCAATTGGGTCACCGCTCCCAGACCCCCGGGTCCGAGACTGGGCGTCGTGGTGAGCAAGAGGGTAGGCAACGCGGTGGAGCGCAATCGGGCCAAGCGGGTCATGCGCGAGGTATTCCGGAGACACCAGGACCTGCTTCCCACCGCCTGTCATTTGGTTTTGATCGCCCGGCCTTCGATCGCCGAGCGTTCTTACGGGAGCGTGGAGCGCGATTTTCTCGATGCCATGAAACAGGTTCAGGCGCGAGGATGAGGATCGGTCGGAGAGCATGGACGAAATGAAACTATGAGCGAGTCGGACAAAACCTCGAGATCCCTCCCGCAGGCTTGCCTGTGCGGAATGATCCATGGCTACCAACGGCTCCTTTCCCCCCTTCTTTGCGCTGTGTTCGGTCCCTCGGGCTTGGGCTGCCGTTATACGCCGACCTGTTCCGCCTACATGCACGACGCTGTGCGCTTGCACGGCGCCGGCAAAGGCGTCGTCTTGGGGATCGCCCGATTGTGCCGCTGCCACCCCTGGGGCGGCGCGGGGCACGACCCGGTTCCGCCGCCCGCCTCCGCTGAATGTCGCAATAACCCCGCCACGCCTTAATGGATCGCAAAGCCATCATCGTCATCACCCTCTCGATCCTCCTGCTGTTCACGTGGAGGCCTCTCATCGATCGCTTGTATCCTCCGCCGCCCGCGCCCGCTGTTGAGGCGGCCGCCAGCACGAATGTGAACGCGGGCGCGACTCAGTCGCCCCCGTCCGCAGCCCTCGCCGCGACGACATCCCCGGCGGCCGCGGCGCCGATCGCCCTCGCCACGAACATTCCAGAACAGACGCTGGTCTTGTCCAACGCCGTGGCCCGATATGTTTTCACGTCGCGAGGAGGCGGTCTGAAGTCGATGGAACTGCTGGACTATCCCGAGACCGTGGCCCGCAAGAAGAAGGCCGGCGCCTCCCCTGTTTCCTCAAAGCACGCGAGCTTGAACTCCCAGGCTCTGGTTCCCGCGATGGCGGTGTTCGGCGGTCCCGCGTTGGAAGGCGACGGCGTGTTCCAACTGACGCCCATCCCGGGCGGGGTGCGGGCCGAGAAGGCTTTGCCGGAGGGTCTCGCGTTGGTGAAGGATTTTATTCTGGGCTCCAACTATTTGTTTCGGTGCAACGTGCGATTCGAGAATCGCACTGACGCCCCTCGCGCCATCCCCGGCCAGGAGATCGTGATCGGCACCGCGACGCCGATGGCCCTCGTCGATGATGGAACCAAGGTGGGGTTCTACTGGGGGCGCGACAAGACCGTGGAGCATGTGACCATCGCCTGGTTCAAGAACCTGACGCTGGCATGTTTTCCAGGAACTCCGCGTTCCGTTTATCAAGAGGGCGGCAGCAACGTCGTCTGGGCCGCGGTGCACAACCAGTTCTTCGCGCTGGCGGCGATTCCTCAGGTCGCCGCGAACCAGATTCTCGGTCGTCAATTGAGCCTCCCCGCGCCCACCGTGGAGGAACTCGCCGACACGCCGGCGGCCAATCGCAGCCCGCAGGCCTACCAGACATCCATGCTCTATCCCGGCCTGACCATTCCGCCCCGGCAGGCGCTGGAGCGCGGTTTCTCGCTCTACGGCGGGCCGAAGGAATACAACACGCTTTCTCGGATCGGAAATCAGTTCAAGATCGATCTCGACCAGATCATGGGATTCGACCAGGTGCTCTTTGGATCCTTCTCCGGGTTCTTCGCGAAGATCCTTCTGCTGGCGATGAACGGCCTGCACAGTCTGGGCATCGCGTACGGATGGACGATTGTGGCGATCACCGTGCTGATGAAGATCCTCTTCTGGCCGCTGACCCAGGCGAGCACGCGGTCCGCGAAGCGCATGCAGGCTTTGCAGCCGCAGATGAAGGCGCTTCAGGACAAATTCAAGGACGATCCGACGAAGCTGAACAAGAAGATGATGGAGTTCTGGAAGGAGAACAAGGTGAGCCCCTTCGGCGGATGCCTGCCTGTGTTGCTTCAGATGCCTGTTTTCATCGGCTTCTTCGCGATGATTCAGACGGCCATCGAGCTCCGGGGCGCGAGTTTTCTTTGGGCGGCGGACCTGACGCAGCCGGACACGCTCTTCGTGCTCAACGTCGGCTCGTTTGTGCTTCCCGTGAATCCGATGCCCCTGCTGATGGGCGTGGTGATGCTGTGGCAGGCGCGGCTTCAGCCCATGGCGCCTGGCATGGATCCGATGCAGGCCAACATGATGAAGTACATGCCGCTGATCTTCCTCGTGGGACTCTACAGTTTTTCCTCAGGGTTGACTCTTTACTGGACCGTGCAGAACTTGCTAAGCGTCTTGCAAACGAAGCTGACCAAGACCCAGGACGACAAGGTGCCGCGCAAGCCCGCGACGCCCGGCTCGCCGGGTCCGGCTCAGGCGAAAAAGCGATTCTAGCGACGATTGTTGGTCGGTCGGTCACGGCTCAAATACGGATCTAATCAATTGCGGATATGCCAGACGCCCCCAAAGCAGTGTTGGAAACCTTGCTCAAGCAGTTGGGCTTTGATGTCGCCGTCGAGGAGCACACGATCGACGACGGCCTGGTGCTCGACGTGAAGACTGACGATCCCGGACGGTTGATCGGACGCCAGGGACAGACGCTCGCGGATCTTCAGTATCTGCTCAACCGGATGCTCTTCCAGGGCGACGACAGCGTGCCCAAGGTGACCGTCGATGTGGGCGGCTATCGCACCCAGGCGCGCGAGGCGCTCGTCCGCAAGGCCAAGGAGACGGCGGAGAAAGTGCGCCGTTGGGGCGATGTGATCGAACTGGAGCCCTTGAACTCCTACGACCGCCGCGTCGTCCACACCGCGATCAAGGACGATCCGGACGTCGAGACCCACAGCGTTGAGGTGGAAGGAACGACCAAGAAGGCGATTCTTTTCCGTCCGAAGCGCGCCTGATTCAGCCCTCATCGCCTATGTGCCGTCGTTTTGAATGGAGCCGGATCGCTCTCGTCGCCTCTGTCGCGGCGAATCTCGTCTGTGTCATCCCCAGTGTCCGAGCCGAGGTGGACGTCTCATTTCGGAACGAGGTGCAGCGTTCCATCGACCGCGGCCTGACCTGGCTGGCGTCACAGCAGAACAGCAACGGGTGGTGGTCGACGACGGATCACCCGGCCGTCACCGCCCTCGCGGTGACCGCTTTCCACGGGGAGCCCAGCGGACGCTACCAACCCACGCCGGTCTTTCTGCGCAAGTCGTATGGCTTTCTCCTCGGCTGCGAGAAGCCCGATGGGGGGATCTATCAGCGCGACCTTCCGAGCTACAACACCTCGTTGGCGATGATGGCCTTGCTCTCCGCCCCGGGGTCGGAGTTCAACCCGCTGCTCAAGCGGGCGAGGGCTTACCTGATCGGTTTGCAGCAGGACCGCGGCGTTGTTGGGAAGAGGGACACGCCTTTCGATGGCGGCATCGGTTATGGCGGCGTTCAGAAGGACCCGGACGTGAACAACACCTACACCGCGCTGCAGGCTTTGTATTTCAGCCGTCACCTGACGCGGGATCAGGGACAAACCAGCGCGCGCGACCTGAACTGGGACGCGGCGATCCAGTTCCTTCAGACCTGCCAGAATCTGCCTGAGCGCAACTCCGAGCCCTGGGTTTCCGTCGAGGCGCGAGACCGCGGCGGCTTCATCTATCAGCCGGGCCGCAGCATGGCCGGAGGCGAAACCAACGGGACGACGGGCCGCGTTGCCCTGCGGTCCTACGGCAGCATCAGCTACGCGGGACTGCTGAGCTACATCTACGCGGACCTGAAGCCGGGCGATCCGCGCGTGGTCGCCGTGATGGATTGGCTCAAGGCCAACTACACCCTGCGCGAGAACCCCGGCATGGAGTCGGCGGGGCTCTATTACTATCTGCACCTTCTTACCAAAGGTCTCAGCGCCGCGGGCGTGAACGAACTGGAGTTGAAGGAGGGGCGGCGCGTGGCGTGGCGGAAGGAAGTCGCGCTGCGTTTGATGGAACTGCAGCAGCGCGACGGATCATGGGTCAACGCGAACCCCCGCTGGTGGGAGAAGGATCCGGTTCTCGCGAGCGCCTACTCGGTGCTTGCGTTGGAGACGATCTGGCGGGGGCTCTGAGGAAGCCAAGGCCCCCCAAGGCAATGCCCGTTGGCGTCGGGTCGGAGGGGGCGCGTTGGGCGGCGCGCCACGGCGACTTTCAGGGCGCCCGCAATTTCCTGGATTTGCGCGAAGCTCCGGTCAACCATGACGAAGAGCTCCCTATCCACAATGAGAACGCATCGGCGGAGTTTTTTGGCAAAGGCTGGATTGGGCTTGGGCGCGCTGGGAGTCGTCAACGCTGTCCTGCCCGCCGCAGAATCGTCGAGACCCGCGCGCGGTTTCGCGAGGCCCTCAAGGTTCCACCTCGGCACGGTCACCTACAATCTGGCCCAGGACTGGGACGTGGCGACGATCATCAAGAATTGCGCGGCGGCGAAGTTCGAGGGCGTTGAACTTCGAACCGGACACAAGCATGGCGTGGAGGTGGGCTTGTCCCGCGAACAGAGGGCGGAGGTTCGGAAGCGATTCCACGATTCGCCAGTGCAACTGATGGGCCTTGGCAGCGCCTTTGATTTTCACACACCCGACCCTTCCAAGCTTCGAAAGGACATCGAGGCCGCCAAGGAATACATCGTCCTGTCTCGGGACGTCGGGGCCACGGGCGTGAAGGTGCGGCCCAACGGGCTGCCCAAGGAGATTCCGGTCGAAAGGACGATCGAACAGATCGGCCGCTCGCTGCGGGAGTTGGGCGAATTCGCCCGTGATCACGGCCAGGTCATCCGTTTGGAGGTTCACGGGGAGGGCACATCGCAGCTCCCGCGCATCCGAGCCATCATGGACGTCGCCGATCATGCCTCCGTCGGCGTTTGCTGGAACTCCAATCCCTCCGACCTGGACGGCGAGGGCTTCGATCACAACTTCGGTCTTGTCCAAAGGAAAATTTTCTCGGTCCACTTGAGGGACATCTACCTGGAGGACTATCCCTTTCGAAAGCTGTTCCAGCGCCTGGACGCGATCCGCTTCACGGGTTTCACGCTCGCGGAAATCCCGCCGAGCCCCGACCCTTTGCGCGTGATGAACTATTTTCGGTCGCTCTGGCTGGCGTATCAAGGGCTCTTGTGATGATTGGCTCTGGCCCGGCTCCAGCGCCTTCCAATCATCCAGTCAGGATTGCGACGGATGGCGCCCGATTGCGGGAAGCGAAGGATGCGAATCCCCGCGCGCGGGTGTTCGGGGAACCGTTGGCGCCGGTGGACTTGGGTGTCTCGGAAAAAACCAAGGCCGGGATCAACCTTCAGAACGGCCAGTTGACTCCGACCGACACGTAGATCCCGTTCCCGAGACGCAGTCGCGCCTCCCTCCCGACGCCTCCATAGGTGGTCCCTCCCAGCGTCATGTATTGGGCGCCGAGATAGACGTCCGCCTTTTCAGCGGTGTGCCATAGCAGCATGGCGCCGGCGTAGCCTCCATAGGTCAGGCTCGACTTGCCAAATCGCCCGCTCAGGGGGGTCTGTCCTCCGTCGGCCGCGATCGCGACCTCCTGATACTTGTACGCGCCGTTCAGGAATCCGAGCGCTCCGCCGGCGCCCGCCTGCAACGACCAGCGTCGACCCATGTCCCAGTAGAACGTCGGCCCGAGCTTGAAATTGTACAGCGTGGTGTCGATGGACCGCTTGCCGACAAGCGTGGCGGCGATGTTGTCGGAGCCGGCGGCTGTCGGAGCGCTGCCGATGAGCGGGCCCACGCCGCTGGGACCGCCGTTGTAGGGCGCCTGGGGCGGCGTGAAGCCGATGGCATGGGTGAAGAGATCGCGGGCGAGATTGACCCCAAGAGACCGAGTGTCCTTGATGCCGATCGGCAGGTAGGTGAACCCGAGATCCCAGCCCACCAGGGTGCGTCCCCACAAGGCCAGCACTCCGCCGTAGCCGGCCTCGAGTCCAGCGTCGACCTGATTGTCCTCGCGCGAGGACGGGGTGTTCGCCGTGAAAGAGCTCGAGCTGTGGAAGAGCATTGTTCCCGCCCCGGCATTGTATTGACCGGCGCCCTGATACCCCCAGTAGGAGCTGAGTTGTCCGGCGTTGCCCGTTGCGTCCTGGCGCACATATCCATCGTCGTAGAGGATGTCGCCGGCCGCGGCTCCCGCGGAGCGAGGGGGAGTGACGAAGGACCCCGCCAGGCTGAAGTCGCCTTTGAGATTGAGGGCCGCGACGGAGCCGAGCCGAAAGTGCCTGGTCCAGTCCCCGGTCACCTGCGCCTCGGCGCGAGAGGCGCCAACAACGGCCCAGCCTGCGCAGAGGAGGGCAAGGTTGAGCGTGGGATGAATCCGAGGGCGCATGGGAGAATCAGGGGACCAGGAGGACACGGTAGTATCGCGAAGGAACCAGGGAGGGGTGGGCCGCGGTTTTTGGCGGTCCGCTGTCGATCCATTGAACGCGATCGCCCGGCGCGACCACGCTGGGCTGCGCCGCCTGGGGGCTCGTGAAGGCGACGTCAACGCTGTAGAGAATCGTGTAGCGCGATCCGGGCGTGGCGGGGAATTCGATCAGGATGTCCGTGCTGGGCAGCTGACGCGTCAGGCTGATCCCGGAGCTTCCCGCGGAGCTGGTCCCGAGCGACACCACGGGGGATTCAACGACATCGAACGTCAATCCTCCGAACGGCTGCCGCGTGGGGAAGAAGAATTCCAGGGTGACGACCACCGAGTCTCCGGGCGCGAGGGCGACAGGCGCGACCGCGAAGGGCCTGCCTGCGTTGGTGCCCACCGCGTTGAAGAGGATGTCCGGCAACGTCGCGTGGCGTTGCGAAAGCCCCGTGACGGTCACTCGCACCGCGCCGACGGCCGTGGCTCCGACGTTCTGTATCGTGAGCTTCTGCGTGAAGAGTCCTGTTTGCTTGTCCACGGTCGGCGACGCCTGGATGGAAACGACCGACATCACCCCGGGGAGGGCGTTCGTGACGGCGACGCTGTTGGTGACCGCGTCGTTGACAGAATTCGTGTCGCGATGACTGTCGGCGAAGACCGAGGAGATGAACTGGAATGGGCCCGGGTTGGTGAATTGAAGCGACACGCTCAGCTGCGCGCTCTGCGAGGGCGCGAGCGTTCCCACATTCAGCGCGAGATTCGTGCCGGTGGCGCCGCCCACGATCGAGCCTCCAGAGGACGACAACACCGTCGCGCCCAGGCCGAAGAAATTGCTGAGGATAATGTTCGACGCCGGGTCTGGGCCGTAGTTGGTCACGCCGATGGTGTAAGTCGCCTGATCGCCGACCAGCTGGGTCTGCGCGGGGCCCGTCGCTCCGACGCCGAGATCTGAGACGCCCAGCGTCACCTCGGAGACGAGAGTCAGGTTGGTGAGCGGCAGCGAGTTGTTCGTGGCGGCGATGTCGATGCTGTTGGTTTGAAATCCGAGCGCGGTGGGGCGCGTGTTTATCTGGAAGCTCACAGTGCCGCTGTTGGTGAGCCGGCTAATGAGAAGGATCACGGGGTTGGTGCTATTGACCAGGAACACGGCGCCGGTGGTGGTGGAGGAACTGAGAAACTGGACGGAGCCCGCCAGCGTGTTGGTGATGACCAGATTGGTGAGGGTGATGCCCGAGGTATTGGTGAGGGAGATCGAATACGAGAGCGTGTTGCTGATCACCACGGGATCGGGGGAGGCGGCGGCCGTGACGTCGATCAGTTGGGCGCTTCCGGCCGAGGGCCAGAGCAGGAGGCAACTCAGGGCGACCGCCCAACGCCAGAATATTGCCATGTGGTTATACGCCATACCGGGGGACGACTCTCATCGACCCGACGGCGGAAACTGACGCGGCCCCGCGGCCTTGGCCAGTCAAAACCCAGCGGGAAAAGCCGCTTGCAGAAAACCAAGCGCTAGGAGCAGCCACGGTTTTCTGCGAGCGGCCTTTCCCGCCAAGGGCAGTTCGTGCCATGAGAACGCCGCCCCCGGAATTGCGCCAGAACGACGGATCCCGAAGCGCGGGCGGGAGTGATATGCGCCGCGCGCCGGATGGCTCGCCTCAGTAGAGGCTGGCATTGGGCGGTCGATCCCGGTAATTGCCGTGGATGCGAAACTGCTTTTGGATTCTTGCGCTCTCCTTCTTGCTCGAAATCGTTTCAACGATCCACGCCGCGGAGAGCGCGCCGCCGAAAACGGCCGGCACACCTCGGAAGATTCAGATCGACGAGTTCGATCGGTTGCGGGCCAGGACGAACCATGTGGTCCTGGATGTGCGGAGCCCGGAGGAATACAAGGCGGGGCATGTGCCCAATGCGGTGAATCTGAATGTTCACGACCCCGCTTTCGCGAAGCAAATGTCCTCTTTGGATCCGTCGAAGACCTACTTGGTCCATTGCGCTCGCGGCAAGCGGAGCGCGTTGGCGACGGATCAGATGAACCAGAAAGGCCTGACGAACGTTCTGGATTTCAGCGGCGGCTTTGATCTCTGGCAGAAGTCTGGGAAGCCTGTCGTCAAGTAGCCGGCTTTGATCGTGAGCGAACCGCTACTTGATATCGGCCGACAGCTTCAGCTTCCTTGGCGGGTAACACACGGCGCCGCGACAGGCCTGATAACCGAGGACTCCTGAGATTGTGAGCGGTAGCTTCGCGTCGGCCGCGAGCCGCATGGGCACGGTGATTTCGAAGGTTCCGTCGTAGACGAGGAGCGGCTTTTCCAGCCCAGCCAGTTTTTCCTCTTTGCCTGCCGGATACTTTGCCGGGAGAGCGAGGACCCCTTGCGCGGGATTCAAGGTCAGGACCGCGGGAATGTAAGTGGGCTCGCTGGGTGGGTTGGCTTGCACATGGTAGCCCTCGTCGACCTTGAACTGGAGGACCGCCGTGATCTCGCTTCCCGGTTTCGCGATTCCTTTGATCACGACGGCTTTCAGCGACACCGCCTCGCCGGGTTTCTTGGGCGCTGCGGGAGAAGGCGGGGCGGGCTGCGCAGAGAGCGTCCAGGCGAGGAGGGGGAGGAGCGCCAGAATCAGCAGGGGCGAGAGTTTTCTCATCATCGTGGGGGTTGGACGCGGGGACCGGTGGAATTCATCAAGCGGAGAGGATCATCCCGCGAGGCTCATTTCGTGAGAGGCCATTGCGCCTGGACCAAGGCTTTATAGCCCCCGATCAAGGAGGACACATTCTTGTATCCCATCCGTTGCGCCACCTGTGCCGTCAGGATGGATCGATAGCCGCCTCCGCAGTACATGATGATCTCCGTCTCCGGATCGGGGAGTCGTTTCTCGATATCCCGCTCGAGGATCCCTTTTCCCAGATGCGCGGCCTCGAACGCATGGCCGGCGGACCATTCGGCGTCCTCGCGGACGTCGAGCAGCACGGCCTTCGGGTTTGCCTTCAGGCGGGCGCGGGCCTGGTCGAGGGTGATCTCGCGAACTTCCGCGCGCGTTTCGGTCACAAGTTTGAGGAATCCAGGCGAGTGTTCCATTGGCGCGAGCCTAGGAAGGGTTGCCCGGCGTGGGCAAGCCCACATTGACCCGTCTGATCCGCGTGGGGATTCGAGATTCCCTCGAGGGCGCGTCATCCGCTCCCACTCCTCATGCTCATCCTCATCGCCATCCTCATTCTTCTTGGGGCGGCTGGATCCGGGTTTGACTTTTTCCGCGCGTCGACTACATATACGGCCCGCGTTCGGTGTCGAACGTGGTTACCGGCATGATGCATTCACTCACAGTCAAACAGAGTCAGCCTTCCTGGCTGATTTGTTCGGGCGCTCGCATGAGCGTCCTGGGCATCGTGGAGGGAATCATCTAAGGCAAACCACTCCTTTTTGAAAACCCCACGATTGCGAACCAATCGTGGGGTTTTTGCTTTTGGCGGTTGAGAAATGGACCACACAATGAAAACGATCAGGAACACAAAACGGCGGATCGAAACCAGGCCGGCGCCCAAGACGCCCGAGACCGCGGATCTGGGCGCTTTGAAGGAGTCGCTCTTGCGGGAGCGATTGGAGGCCGCGACAACCCCTGCGTTGAAGGCCCAATACCGTTGGGCCGCCGATGAGGCGGCCGCGCTCGCCTTCGTGACCCCTTGGCCCAGCTTTTTCTTCCCGGCGCTCTTCGCCGAGAAGGCTGACGCTGCGCGGGAACAGGTGGCGCGGCAGGAGAGGATCCGGGGACGGATCCCGCGTCCGGGCGCGCTCACCGAAGGGGTTGGCGCGTGAATCCGCGCGCGTGGGTTCGAACCGGCCGCCCCTTCCCGCTCGAAATGATTTGGCGTGGGGAGGTTGACTTGGTTTTGCCTGCTACCTAGATTTCCCAACACCATGGGTGTGCGCATCAAAAGCCCCCCTGCCAACTCGGTTGCCCCCTCTTTTGACGGCTCCCTGGCGTGGCGGAGGATCGTGGGCCCGGTTGACGGCTTCATTCAAGCCGCGGTGGAGCGTCTCTCCGGCCAGATCAGTGAATTCGAGCCGGAAATCCGCGAATACATCACCTATGCCATCGCGGCCCAGGGGAAACATCTTCGTCCTGCTCTCGTCTCTTTGAGCGGAATGGCCTCCGGCGCTGTCAATGATGGGCACATTTCGGCCGCCGCGATTGTGGAAATGGTCCACCTGGCGACCTTGGTGCATGACGACGTGATGGACGACGCACAACTGAGGCGCTCCCGACCGACTCTCGCGGCGCGCTGGGACAGTCATCTGGCGGTGCTGGTGGGGGATTGCCTCTTCGCGCATGCCTTGAAGCTGGCGGCGCAGTTTCCAACGCCCGAGGTGTGTCGCGCCGTGGCCGCGGCCACCAATACGGTTTGCTCCGGCGAGATTCTCCAGGATCGCAACGCCGGAAACTTTGGCCTCAGCCGCCAGGAGTATTTTCGCGTGATCGGCATGAAAACCGGCGAGTTATTCGCTCTTTCGGCCGATTTGGGAGGCCTCCTCGCCGAAGCCCCTCCCGCTCAACGCGCCGCGTTGCGCGACTACGGGATGGCGCTGGGGACGGCTTACCAGATCTACGACGACTGCCTGGATCTGTTCGGCGTTGAAGGGGAGGCGGGCAAGACTTTGGGCAGCGACCTCGCCAAGGGGAAGGCTACCCTTCCGGTGCTGTTGATGATGGAGGAAGGCACGGAGAGCGAGCGCAGCAGCCTCCTGGCCTGGCTGCGTTCTTGGGCGCCGCATGATCTTCCGCGCTTGCGCGATCTTTTGGATCGTCGTCAGATCCTCCCTAGAGCGTCGAGCGTGGTCTCCGGGTTTCTCGACCACGCCCGCGCCGCCCTGGAAGAGCTGCCGCGCAGCGAAAGCCGCTCGAGTCTGCGCGAGCTCACTGATTTCCTCGCGGCGCAGATGGCGGCGTTAGGGGATCCGCCCAAGGTCCCCGCCGCGTAGTGAACCCCCCGCGCAACACCGTGGCACCCGACCCCGAGTCCTCCCCGTCTCCTGCGCCGCCGTCCGCCCCTGCTCCTCGCCCCGATCCCGAGGATTCCGCGCTGGTTCAGGAGGTTCTCGCCGGAAACGCGTCCTCATTCGAGACATTGGTTCAGAGGTATCAGCAGAGGATCTACGGCACGCTGTATAACATGACGGCGAATCACGATGACGCCGCGGATCTCACGCAGGAAACCTTCATCAAGGCGTTCCGCGCCCTCAAATCATTCAAAGGGGAATCGAGCTTCTACACCTGGGTCTATCGGATCGCGGTCAACCGCACTTTGAACTTTCTGAAGCAGAGGAAGCAAAGAAGCTTCATGAGCCTGAACGATTTGGACGGCGCGGCCGAGCAGCATCCGGATCTGGTGGCCCTGATCAGCCACAAAACACCGGCCCGGGACGCGGGGTTATCGGAGCTTCAAGAAAAGTTGAACGCCGCCATGCTCAAACTGTCAGAGCCTCACAGATTGGTTGTGACTTTGCATGAGATTCAAGGTTTGCCGCATGAAGAGATCGCCGAGATCATGGAATGCAACGTGGGCACGGTGCGATCGAGGCTGTTCTACGCGCGGCAGCAATTGCAGGCCTGGCTTTCGGATTACCTGAAATGACTTATGGAACACCACCCTGAGAACGAGGATTTTGAGAAGCTAAGCCGGCTGCTCGCCCTGAAGCGCCGTGAAGCGCCTCCTCCGCGCTTCTTCGATGAGCTGTCAGGACGTGTGATGCGCGGCATTGAGAAGGAGCCGGCCGCCGGGTGGGAGAGCTGGCTGGATCGATTGCTTTCAGTGTCCTGGTTCCAGCCTGTCGCCGCGGGCGCGATGGCGGTGCTGGTGGGCGGCTTGGTGATCCTCGCCGTCACGCAGCCCGGATCCTCCGATCCCGCCGGACAAGCGATGTTCCCAACCCAGGACGCGCCGACAGCCTCGACGAACCTGTCCGCGCCGAGCAGCCTGACGCCGCTGCCGCTTCGATAGGCCGGCCTCCGCTTGCCCGCCGCTGTCCGACTCACTCTGCCTTCACGCCGCGGGTCATGAGCGCTTTCACAGCCTCCAATGCGGGCTTGGACTCATGGAGCATGGCATGGACTTCGTCAATGATGGGGGTGGGGACTTTGAGCTGTCGCGCGAGTTGGAACGCGGACTTGGAGGTGGGGTATCCCTCCGCGACGCTCACTGAGCCGGCTTGAATATCGGCGGCGGACTCGCCTCGCCCGATTCGTTCACCGAACGCCCGGTTCCGGCTGAGCTTCGAGAAACAGGTGACGGCGAGGTCGCCGAGGCCGCTAAGACCTGAGAAAGTTTCCGGCTGGGCGCCGCACGCGACCCCGAGTCGACGCATCTCGACAATGCCTCGGGTGATGAGCGCCGCCTTCGAATTCTCGCCGAACCCCAGCCCATCGCAAACCCCCGCCGCGATGGCGACCACGTTCTTGAGAGCTCCCCCCATCTCGACGCCCAACTCATCTCCGCTCGTGTACACCCTGAAGGTCGAGTTGGTGAACAGCCCTTGGGCGACTTCCGCGATCTCCGGCTGGGAGCTTGCCGCGACAACCGCCGTGGGAATGCCTTGCGCGACCTCCATTGCGAGCGAAGGACCCGAAAGGGCCGCGACGCCCCGCGCGCTGGTCAAAACCTCCCGCAGAATCCCGCACATGGTCAGGCCCGTCGCGTACTCGATTCCCTTCGTCACGCTCACGACGATGCCTGGATACGAGGCCAACACTTTCACCCCTTCGCGGAACGCGCGCGAGGGCACGGCGACCACCACCGCGTCGGAGTTTCGCACAGCGACCTCCGCCGAGGGCTCGAATTTCCAGTCCTGGGGCAACGCGACCCCGGGAAGGTAACGGGCGTTGGCTCCGCTTTGTTCCATTTCGCGGAGGTGCTCGGCGCTGTGGCCCCAAAGACGAATGGAATGTCCGCCGCGATCGAGTTGGATCGCCAGCGCTGTTCCCCATGCGCCGGCGCCGAGGATCGCGACTCTCACGGAGCGCCCTCCGCTCTCTTGGCTCCGACGCGGCTTTCCGTGCCCGCGAGGAGGCGTCCGATATTCGCGCGATGTTTGCAAATCGCCAGCGCCGACAGAACTCCGCACACGCCCAGCAGTCGGCCGCTCCCTCCGGTGAGAGCGACGGCGACAGGCAGAGCCGCCGCCGCGAGGATCGATCCGAGGGAAACATAGCGGGTGATCGCGAGCGTCACGATGAAAACACCGACCACCCAGGCGAGCGGGACGGGGGCCAGCGCGCCCAGAACGCCGGCGCTGGTGGCGATGCCTTTGCCCCCTTTGAACCCGAGCCAGCACGTGTAGTTGTGTCCGAGCACCACGCCCACGCCCGCCAGGATCGCCATCCATTCCTGGGTCGCTGGCGTTGCGTCGGGCGGAAGTCCTCCGAAGGCCTTCGCCAGCGTCGGAAGCCCGGCGCAGGCGAGCGTTCCCTTTGCGGCGTCGACGAGAAGGACCAGCGTTCCGGGGCCCTTGCCCAGAATCCTGAAGGCATTGGTCGCGCCGATGTTTCCGCTGCCCACGGTGCGGATATCAATGCCGCGAGCCTTCGCCATCAGGTAGCCCGTGGGGAACGACCCCAGGACGTAGGCGCCCAACAGGATCAATGAAATGACGGCGACGAGCACGCAGCGATCTTCAAAGTCTGACGATTCAGTGCAATCACAAACGATCTTGCAAACGACGCGCTCGATTCCCGCTTCTACGTTGGGCCGGGCGTTTGGCGGGCGTTGACAACGAGCTTTGCCAACCGCGATTGGATCTCCCTCTTCAGGCTCTCGAAGTAATGGACGGCTTCCTGAAGATCGGCGGAGCGCGCGTAGTGGATGAGCGGGTCGAGAAGCCAGAGTTCGGTGGGCGAGATTTCACGAACGGGCTCGCCCCGTCCTTGGCGCAGATCAAGCCACTGAACGCTCGATGGGATATGGGCGGAATGTTCCCGGAGATTGGCGATGACCTCTTCGATGATCGGGCCCGCCGACTCTTCGGCTCCGTAAGCGCGAACTGCCCGCCCGATTTCCACCACTCGCTCGCCCAGCGATCGGATCCGCGCCGCGCCAACAATCCTCAGGACATCGCCGATCGTGACGACGGTGAATCGTCCGTCCTCCCCGATGGCGGAGAGCTGCCCGAGCAGGTTGGCGACGAGATTCACCATGGCTTTGTCGAACTCGACTCGGGTGGGCGTCGCTCCCTCCGCGAGCTCGACATGGAGCCCTCGCTCCCGGAGCAACGCGTGCGCGCGATGCCGGGTGGCTGTGTCGCCGCCCGCGATCTTCGTCACCCCCGGAGGGCCTGGACTATACTGCGCCTCCGCGCCTTCGCCATCGCGGATCCCTGTCTGGATCGTGACTCCGCGGAGCAGCTTTCCCACGATGCGAGGCATCAGGTGGGGCCAGAGATCGGGCAGGCGGCCCATGAGCGTCGCCTCCTCCAGCTTTTCGATGAAGACCTGACGAATGCGTTGAAAGTAAATGCCGTTCGAACAGAGCGCGAGCGCGGGCAGGGGAAGATCATCGAGGGTCAAGCCCTGCCTGCTGTGGGCTGTTTCAAGGAGACCGACGCACGCGGAGAGGGACGGCAGCAGCTGATCCGGGTTGGGGCAAACCAGCAGGAGCTCCGGGAGCCTTCCCTCCCGCGAGCACGCTTCCAGGTCGCCGTGGAGCCGCGTGGAGAGGTCGACGCGATGAGAGCCCTTCGCGTCGAGGATCTGGAGCCTCCCCGCGTTGCGGAGAGTCGCGGCGCTTCGCGAGCCGGCGCGCTCCACGAAGAACACGGAGTCGTCCTGGGCGGCGAGGGATCGCGTCAGGTGATAGTAGAAGCTGACCCCCAGCGCTCCGGCGGGGAGGATGCCGATCGAGCCTCTGGCGAGTTGTCCCATGACGGTCGACGTTGGGCCTGTCAGCCGGGGAGCGATTCAATCACTTCCCGGGCGCGCGCGAGGTTGGAGACTTTGAAGACCATTCGCATCTCCTTCTCGGATGAGTCCTCGGTGCCGTAGGCGTAGTCGATGTTGATTTGAGCGCCGGCCATGGCGTCCGAGACCGCGGCCAACTGGCCGGGGAAGTCCTTGAGGATGACGACGAGCACCTCGGCCTCGATGACATAGAGGCCAGCCTCCGCCAGCAATCGCTTGCACAGGGCGGCGTCGCTGGGGATCAACCGGATCATGCCCTGCTCGATGTTATCGACGACGGTGAGGTCCCGAATGTTGATGCGATGTTCCGCGAGCTTGTGGCAGACGGCGGCCAGGCGGCCCGGCTGGTTTTCGATCGCGACCGAAAGTTGGCGTGCAACCGCGCAATGCATGGGGCCGCACACTGGAACAACTCCGTCCGCGACGCAACCCGACAACTCAACGGCGCATCCTGACGATCGGGGCATTGCGAGGAAGCGTCCCCAACGGCCGAACATGGGCGGACGACTCCCTGTTTTGCCATTGCTTGCGTTTCATGAAACCTCCTAGCGTTCCCTTCAGTCCAATCGGAAGTCATGAGTTTCCTTGCGCCATTGTTCCTGATCGGTGGGTTGGCCGTCGGCCTCCCCATCCTCTTTCATCTTATCCGGCGCACCATCCGCGAGAAGCAGACTTTCAGCTCCCTCATGTTCCTGCTGCCCACGCCGCCTCGCGTCACGCGTCACAGCAGGCTCGAGAACCTTTTGCTCCTGGCGCTCCGCTGCCTCGTTCTGTGCCTGCTCGCGCTCGCGTTCTCCCGGCCCTTTCTCCAAACAACCGCGACCAACGACCCGTCGCAGTCGGGCGCGAAGCAAACCACCCTCCTCCTGGACATCAGCGCGAGCATGCGGCGGGAGGATCTTTGGGCCCAGGCTTTGCGCGCCGCCGAACGCGAGATCGATGCCGCGACGCCCGCCGATCTTCTCGGGCTCTACGCTTTCGACCAGCGCCTCGTCCCGCTCGTTTCACTCGAGCAGTTCAAGGCGCTGCCTGTGAACGAGAGGAAGCCGCGGCTGCGACAGGCCCTTGCCGCGCTGAAGCCGGGATGGGGTTCGGCGAACCTGGGGCGGGCCTTGATCGCCGCGGCCGAAACCATGGAGGGGTCCGGCCACGGCGCCGGCGTGTCCGAGGGGGCTCACCATATCGTCGTGGTCTCCGATCTTGCGGAGGGATCTCGCCTCGACGGACTTCAGGGTCATGAATGGCCGAAGGGGCTCGCAATCCGGCTGGAGGCCGTGAAAGCCCGGCAAGTCACCAACGCGGGACTCCATCTCCTCCCCGCGCGGCCCGAGGACGAGGACGCGAAGGGCGGAACGGTGGTGCGCGTCCGTGTCAGCAATTCCGCGGATTCACAGCGCGAGCAATTCCGGCTGCGATGGGAGGGCGGAACAACGAACACGTCGGCGCTCGAGGTGTACGTTCCACCCGGACAAAACCGTGTCGTCACGACGTTGGCGACATCCCTTGAGTCCGCGCGCGCGATTCTCGAGGGGGACGACGCGGGGTTCGATAACTCCCTGGCCTGGGTTCCGCCCGTGGCCGAAACCGTCAGCGTGCTCTACATCGGCGCCGACGCCCCCACGGATCCCAATCAATCCGGCTACTACCTGCACCGGGCTTTCATCTCCACCCGGGCGCGGAGTTTTGATGTGGTCACAAAGAAGCCCGCGGAGCTTGTCGCTTGGGCGTCCGGTCCCATGGCGCACGAGTTGGCCGCGCTTGTTTGCGCGTCGGCGCTGGATGACGCGCAGGCCAAGATCGTCCGCGATCTGGTGGCGTCCGGACGGACCCTCCTTTATTCGGTATCCGGCGCGGCCGCGGCTCCGGGCCTGGCGGCGCTCCTCGGCGTGGCGGAGATCAAGGTCCAGGAGGCGCCAAAACGGAACTTCAGCCTGCTCGCCCAGGTGGATTACCAGAGCCCGCTGTTCGCCCCGTTCGCCGACGCGCGTTTCGGGGATTTCACAAAGATCCATTTCTGGAAGCACCGCCAAATCGACAAATCCACCCTCCCTCGCGAAGCGAAGGTGCTCGCGTCGTTCGATGATGAGAGTCCGGCCGTGTTCGAGGTTCCTGTGGGCAAGGGCTCGGTGGTTGTCCTCACCGCGGGCTGGAATCCCTCCGACAGCCAGCTCGCCCTGTCGACCAAGTTCATCCCTCTTCTCTTCTCCATTGTGGAGCGCAGTCACCCGGAGCGCGTCGCGCCGGGTCTGTATGGGATCGGCGACGGCGTCCCGCTCCGGGAGGTGTCCACCAATCGGGTCGCGACCGGCCAGGATTGGACGGTTCGGAAGCCTGACAAGAAGGAGGTGAAGATCGCCGCCGGGTCCCTGTTCGAGGACACGGATCTTCCCGGGCTGTATCGGGTGGTGGAGACCGGGGCGCAATTCGCGGTCAACCTCGCCCCGGAGGAGAGCCGGACCGCCCCGATCTCGATGGACCATTTTGAGAAGCTTGCTCTGCCGCTGTTGAAGCCGGCGACCGATCAGGAGAAGGCTCAGAGCCAGGAGAAAGCGCGCATCCTCGCGGCTACGGAGTTGGAGAATCGGCAGAAGCTCTGGCGCTGGCTGATTGTGGCGGGCCTCCTGTTCGTGATGGGAGAAACGTGGCTGTCAGGCCGTATGTCCCGCCCGGTGCCCGTCTGAGAAGTTCTCAGGGTTCGGTTGGGCGTCGCTTTTGAGGCTCTTCCCGGCGCGCATTCCTCCATCCAAGGAAACGGGAATTATATGAGGACACTACCCGGAATCCGGGTTCACGCGAAGCCGCGAAGCCGCGAAGGGGGAATCGGAATAATCTTCTCCTTGGTCCTCTCTTCGCGCCTTCGCGCCTTCGCGTGAGGCATTCCTGCCCGGCCTGTTTCCGGCCGGCAAATAGGTGTGAATCGAGACGTTCGGTGTTCGCATTGTCCAGCCTATCAACTCCGACCTACTCATCAAATGCCGCGTAGATTGCAGGATGCCAACGCCTGAACCGGAGGAGCCGCCGACAAAACACTAGCGGTCGAGACAGTCGATGACAGCCTTCATGGAGAGCCACACCATCCCGATATAGTCGCGCGTGTCGTCGGTGGTATCCTCGTTGCCTTCCATCAGCGCCTCCAGAACGCTGCCGAGGAGCGGGCCCTGGCGATAGTTCTTGATGAACCCAACCCCCTGGTTCATCCAGTCGAGCTCGGTGCCCTCGAGGCTTTCCATCATCTCCAGATTCTTCTTCTCCGCGTCCTCGATGTCTTCCTGAGTCACGATCCGCGGGTCGCTTCCCTCCGGGAGCATCGCCTTGAGCAGGCAGTAGCCGATCATCAGGATCACCCCGCGTTCCTCGGGCGGCATCATCTCCTCCTCGACGTAGAGCAGGTAGGCGGCGATGGCGGGTTGGCTGTTGAAAAGCGCCTGAACCTTCTCCTGCGTCTCCTCAGGCGGGGTGTCCAGCGCTTCATCCCAGATCGAGTCGACGATGTCTTGGGGAATGGTTTCCATGAATCCAGATTTGAAAGAATGAATCCTGACGGATGATCCGAGCGCGTCAAGTCGCCTGTCCGGAGGGCAACACGAAGGGATCAGCTCTCGATGACGTTGATCTCAACCGGTTCGACGCTCACACCCTGCTTCTCGAGCCATCGCACGGCCTTCTTGATGACGGATCGCCGGCCCTCGAGCTCGAGGCAAAGGATTCCCAGAACGTCGGAGACGCTGGCCTGGCGGATGTTTGAGACGACCTCGAACTTTTGGGCCAGCTCCCAGATGACGGGCGACTGGATGAGCTTGGGGGGATAGGTCAGCCAGAAGCGGCGGCTCTCCTGGGCGGAGTTCGGCGTCTTTCGTTGCGGGGCTTGTTTTTTGCGCGGGGCAGGCATGAGGGGTGGTGGAAAGGGCCTGAGCGATCAGCCTCCGGCGATCGCCGGGATGATGCTGATCTCGTCGCCGTCCTTGACCGGAGTGTCCTGGTTTTGGAGGAAGCGGATGTCCTCCTCGTTGACGTAGACATTCACGAACCGGCGCACCTCGCCGGACTCGTCGATCAAGCGCTCCTTGATTCCGGGAAAGCGCGACTGCAGCTCGATGATTCCGGCGCCGATTGTGCCGGAGCTGATCTCAACGATCTCCTCGTTGTTGGTCAGTTTCCTCAGAGGAGTGGGGATGCGTACTTTGACTGGCATAAATCGGGCGCTTAGGCGTTCACGGGGGCGATGTCGTCGACGGTGAGCAGAGCCTCGAACTCGCGGAGGCTCGGTCGGATCTCGCGCGGGACTCCGGTGTGGCCGACGACGGCGTCCAGGGTCTTCAGGCCATTTCCGGTGATGCAGAGCACAACCGAATCCTTCGCCGGAATCTTTCCGGAGGCAATGAGTTTCTTCGCCACAGCCGCGGTGACTCCGCCCGCGGTTTCCGCAAAGATGCCCTCGGTCTCCGCCAGAAGCTTGATGCCGTCGCGAATTTCGGCATCCGTGACGTCCTCCGCGGCGCCGCCGGTTTCTCGCATGACCTTCAACGCGTAGAAGCCGTCGGCCGGGGTGCCGATCGCCAGCGATTTGGCGATCGTGTTCGGCTTGACCGGCTTGAAGAAATCGAGCCCCGCCTTCTGCGCCGAGCTGATGGGGTTGCATCCCGTGGCCTGCGCGCCGTGGACCTTGTAGTCCGCCGACGACACGAGCCCGAGCTTGATGAACTCCTGGTAGCTCTTGTGGATTTTCGTCAGCAACGATCCGGAGGCCATGGGGATGACCGTGTGATCCGGCAGCTTCCATCCGAGCTGCTCGGCGATTTCAAATCCCATGCTCTTTGAGCCTTCGGCGTAATAAGGGCGCATGTTCACGTTCACGAAGGCCCATCCGTATTTGCCCGCGATCTCGGCGCACAAACGGTTCACCTCGTCGTAGTGCCCCTTGATCCCGATCACCTGCGCTCCGTAGATGAGGGAGTTGACAATCTTGCCCTGCTCGAGATCCGCGGGGATGAAGACGTAGGCCCGGAGCCCCGCCGCCGCCGCGTTTGCCGCGACCGAGTTGGCGAGGTTCCCGGTCGAGGCGCAGGCCACGGTCGTGAATCCGAGCTCGCGCGCCCTGCTGAGAGCGACGCTCACCACCCGATCCTTGAAGGAGAGCGTCGGGTAGTTCACCGTGTCGTTCTTGATCCACAGCTCTCTCACCCCCAGTCGCTCCGCCAGGCGATCCGCGCGCACCAGCGGCGTGTAGCCCACTTGAAATCCGACGGTGGGCTCCTTCGCGACCGGCAGCAGCTCGCGATAGCGCCACATGGTTTGCTCGCGACGTTGGATGGCCTCCCGGGTCAGGGACTTCTTGATGGTCGCGTAGTCATACACCACCTCCAAGGGGCCGAAATCAAACTCGCACACGTGCGTGGCCGTCAGGGGATACTCGCGTCCGCACTCGCGGCACTTGAGCGCTTTCATGAAACCATTCGTTGCCTGCATAATCGTAGTTCTTGTTCTCGCGTTCGAAACCCGGACCGGGAACAAAAAACCCCTTCCCGGTTACGAGAAGAGGTTGGAAATCGCAGCCAACGCGCTCTTCTCATCTTCCCTGGAGATTCCTCCAGGCTGGAATTGGCACCTGGGCATCGCCTACGCTCGGCGATCGGTTGCCGTGGTGTCTTCGGGCCATACCCTCGACCACTCTTAATGAGTTCGTTCCATCAACGAATGCGGATACAATGATTGCAGCTTGCTGTTCGTGTCAAACGCTAATTTTTGGCCCGGATGGCGAGGGCCTGGCGGGGGAGGGAAATCTCACGCGCCGATCGATGCTTGGTAATCCGAGGGGCTCATCAAGCTTGCGGCCTCGGTGGGGTTGCTCAGGCGCACTTTGTAGAACCAGCCATCGCCATAGGGCTGGCTGTTGACGAGGGAGGGATCGCTGGCGAGCTGGGGATTGACGGCGATCACTTCGCCGGAGACGGGGGAGTAGATGTCGCTCGCGGTCTTGACCGACTCGACCACCGCGCAGGCTTCGCCGGCCGCCACCTTGCGGCCTTGCGCCGGGAGTTCGACGAAGACGACATCGGTGAGCTCGTGCTGGGCGTGGTCGGTGATGCCGACCGTGGCTGTATCGCCTTCGACGCGGAGCCACTCGTGGGATTTCGCGTATTTCAAGTCAGCGGGAACCTTTGAGCTCATAGCGACGTGACGAATAGCCCAAAACCTTCCGGGCACAAAGATCTTTTTCCTGACTCCGCGTTATTTGCGAAAGATCGGCTTCTTCACCACTGTCGCGGGCCATTTGCGTCCGCGCACCTCGATCTCAAGAGCCGTGCCCGGGGCTGACAAAGCGGGGGGCGCGTAGCCCATCCCGATGCCGCAGTTGAGCGAAGGACTCTGCGTGCCGCTGACGACCACGCCGATCCGCGCGGATCCGGAGCTGGGGTCTAGGATCGGATACTGAGGTCGAGGCGGCGCGGTCTTTTCCCCCATGCGGAACGCAACACATCGACGCGAGGTTCCATGGGCTTTTTGTTCAGCCAGCGTCGCTCGCCCGATGAATTCGCCTTTGTCCAAGGCGACAAAGAATCCCAAGCCCGCCTCGATCGGCGTGGTGTGTTCGTCCAGTTCGTGTCCGTAGAGCGGGTAGCACATCTCGGTGCGGAGCGTGTCGCGGGCGCCGAGTCCCGCGGGCTGGCAGCAGTGGGCGTGGCCGACCGCGAGGATCGTATTCCACACAGTCTCGATCTTGTCGGACGCCGCGACGATTTCGAATCCGTCCTCGCCCGAGTATCCTGTGCAGGCGATGAGAAGGGTTCCAGCGTCGGTGGTTTCAAACAACGCGATCTGGTTCTTCAGGAGCTCGCTGGGCCGGGTTACCGGGCTGCCGCCCGTCGCCGAAAGTGGAAAGCATGGGTCGATGAAGGCCCGGCTCTTGGGACCCTGGAGGGCGACCGCGCCATAGGCATCCGATCGATCGCGCAGCTCGAGCCCGGGGCCCGCGGTCTCCGCGGCTTTCCGCATCCATGCGACGTCCTCGGCTACGCGGGAGGCGTTGACGATCAGGAAGAACTCCTGCGCGTCGAGACGATAGGCGTAGAGGTCGTCCACAACGCCGCCGCGCTCGTTGCACATGACGGTGTATTGTCCCTGGCCGACGGCGAGCTTCCTGACATCGTTCGTGAGGAGTCGATTGAGGAACGCCTCCGCTTGCGGACCCCGGACTTGGACCTCGCCCATGTGAGAGATGTCGAAGAGCCCCGCGGCGCGCCGGACGGCCAGGTGCTCATCAACGATGCTGGAGTACTGGACGGGCATTTCCCATCCGCCGAACTCGATCAACTTGCCCCCGGCTTTCTGGTGAGCGGCGTAAAGAGGTGTGCGTCTCAGCGTCATGCGTCGCGGACGCTACCAACACTGCCTCGCGCGTCAATCGAACACGGCGTCGCCCCCGCTCGCGGTTTGGGGAGGCTTTATTGGAAACGGGTCGCCGCGATGCGGAAAAAACGCCGCGAGGAGAGAGGAGTGGAATCGTCGGTCAGCAGGAGCGGGCCTCCGTCGCCTTCCGCCGATGACGACACACGAGTCCATGTGTTGAGATCGGACGTGCCTTCCAGGACATACCGCCACCCCACGCGACTCAGGAAGGACGCCTGCCACCTTCCTTCGACCAGAGAGCCGTGCTCGGAACGTATTGGAGGCGGCGGAACCGTGACATGAATGTCGCCGATCGCGCCGTGCGCCAGGATGGACCCGGGCATGAAGGGGCGCTGACCGTCATCGCTGTAGCTCGCGATCGCGAAGGTGTCGAGTTCGAAGCCGGTGAAACTTGGAGCGAGCGGCGCGTCTGTCAGCGGCCCCACAGGGATTCCATTGGTCGTGATGGTGACCGTCGCGGTTTCGTTCGCGCCGGTGTAACGAAGCGTCACGCGCATCACAATGCCGAGCGGGAGATCGAAGACGCTAAAGTCCCCGGAGCCGGTGTAGCTCAGTCTCCCCGCCGATGAAAACGCGGCGGGCCACACCGTGGGACCGAATCCGGTGTCCGGGAAGAAATTGAATTCAACCAGATTGGGCGAGCGGTCGCCGGCGCCGCGGATGAAGCCTGGTTTTTCCGCGTCCGACTTCATCTGGAACCCAAACGCGATCTGGAATGTGCTGGGTTTGTCCTCGTTCACGCCCGCCACGACGTCCCGCAATTGGAGATCCAGCGCCACTTCAAAATCGTCCGCGCGAGTGAGCACGGTTCGCAGCGGCAACCGCAGGTAGCTGTTGGATTGCGAGGAGTCCCAGGTGACTTCCAGCCTGGATGAGGCCGCGTCCCACCGGAAGAGGTTTGTGTCGCCCCAGACGTTCCAACCGTGGCGCAACGGGTCGGAGACAAAAGTTTCGCTGATCGCCAATTCATCCTTGGATTCAACGGCCTCCGCGGCGCGAGCATCGGTCGCAAAAAGCAAGCACAGGCTGACGGCGGTCAGCAAGGCGGATGGCGCGTAGAGCATTTCAGGCCTTTCAGAGGCTTCTCGGGCGAGCGAGCAAGCGGGTGGGAGATTGTAGCCCGTCACAGTGGCGCATCCTTCCCCGATTCTCGCGGGGTTCCCCGACATTCGATCGCCATTTTGGCGGCGAGGACGCCGCCGATCTCAAAGAACAAGAGCGCGGTGTGTTTGCCGGGAAGTCGCGGCGCTGTCAAGAGCGCGGAGAAGCGAGCCCGTGGCGGGCGGTGGCGGCGCGTCTCCTCGCCCGATCCGGGCGCGGATGAGCGGTTCGCCGGGAAGACCGATTGCCGCTCAAGTATCCGTCTCCTCTTGCGATGGTTAGTTGGGGCGTCGTCCGAGAGGGCGATAGGACCGGAACGCCCAGCGCGAAGAGCGCATGACGATCATGAAGAGCCTCCGTGGACCGAAGAAGCTCATGTCGACGAAGAGCATTCATACAATGTTGTATCCCGCCTGGGGTGTTGCTGAAGCCCGCTTTGGGCACGACGATCGTGTGTCCCCCCCCGCATCGCCGAAGCCTCGCTCATCCCCCGGTCCATCCGAACCCCCTGATTTATGCCTTCCCCATCCCGGCTTTCGCGAACCAGCATCTCGCGCAAGCTTGTCCTGATCGGCGTGGCCGCCATCTTGCCTCTACTTGCGAGCACGCTCTACCTGCTTCACAAGTACAGCGCCAAAGACATCGACTTCGCTCTCCAGGAGCAACGTGGCAACCAGTATCTGAGACCCCTGGATGCCCTGCTGCGGCACCTCCAGACGCACGCGCGACTTTCATTGCGGCTCAGGTCGACGAATGACGAACCCGCGCGGGCGGAGCTCCTGTCGACCGAAGCGAAGTTGAATTCCGCGTTCGCCGACTTGGGGCGGGTGGATGAGCGACTCGGCGCGGCCTTGCAGTTCACGGACGAGGGGCTCTCGAAGCGCAAGCGCAGCCATGCCAGGGCGAGTCTTGTTCAGAAGGAGTGGGAGGACCTGAGATCCAAGCCGCAGAACCTGGCCGCCGACGCCATCACATCACAGCACGACCATCTGGTGGCGGATGTCCGGACGATGATCGCCCACGCGGGGGACACTTCCAACTTGATCCTCGATCCCGACCTTGACAGCTACTACTTGATGGACATCACCCTGGTCGCCCTGCCGCAGACTCAGGACCGCCTGGGCGGAATCCTCGCCTACGCCCGCGAAGTTCTTCAACGCAAGACCCTCGCACCCTCGGAGAGAACGCAGTTTGCCGTGCATGCCGCCATGCTGAAGGAGGCGGATTACGATCGGATCACGGGAGACGCTCAAACGGCTTTGAACGAGGACTCAAACTTTTATGGGATCAGCGGATCCTTTCAAAAAAACCTGCCTCCCGCTCTCAAGGAATACACCGCCGCGGCGGAAGAGCTGACCGCCCTGCTGGGGCGCCTGGCGGATCCTGAGAAGCCGTTGGTTTCCGCGGCGGAGTTTGAAACCGCCGCGCTCAAGGCGCGCGAAGCGAGCTTCAAGCTTTGGGAGGTCTCGGTGGACGAACTGGACGTCCTCCTGGAGGCTCGCGTGGCGTCGTTTCGCGGCGAGTACAACGGGAGCGTGGCGTTCCTCTGCCTGGCGGTGGCCTTTTCATCCCTCCTCCTTTGGCTGACCGCGAGGAGCATGAACCGCAGCCTGATCGCCATCTCGCAAACCTTGGCTGACGGCGTGACACACGTGGCTGAGGCCTCGGAGAAGATCAGCGGAGCAAGCCAGGAGCTGGCCCAGGGATGCGGCTCCCAAGCCGCGTCCCTGCAGGAAACCAGCGCCGCCTTGGTGGAACTGACAAGCATGGTCAGACAAAACGCCGAGAACGCTGAAAAGGCCAAGAAGCTTTCCTCTCAGACTCGCGCCGCGGCGGATTCTGGCGCGGGAGATGTGCGGCAAATGAGCCTCTCCATGGCCGGCATCCGGACCTCAAGCGATGAGGTGGCGAAGATCGCCAGAAACATAGACGAGATCGCCTTCCAGACGAACATTCTGGCGTTGAACGCGGCCGTTGAAGCGGCTCGAGCCGGAGAGGCGGGCGCGGGATTCGCGGTGGTTGCCGATGAGGTCAGAAACCTGGCGCAACGCAGCGCCTTCGCCGCGAGGGAAACCGCTGAGAAGATAGAAGCGGCGATCCGGAGGAGTCACCAGGGAGTCGAGGTGAGCGAGCGCGTGGCCGCCAGCCTTCAGGAGATCATCGCAAAGGCGCGCGCTGTCGATGATCTTGTCGGCGGGATCGCGGCCGCCTCCAGCGAGCAGGCCACGGGCATTCAGCAGATCAATCAGGCGGTGATCCAGATGGACAAGATCACCCAGACGGGCGCGGCCACGGCGGATGTGGCGGCTCAAAGCGCCTTCGAGCTGAATGATGAGGTGGCGGGTCAACGCGACGCTGTCGGGGCTCTGCTCCGCCTCGTTCACGGCTCTAGCCGCGCATCATCGTCCAGAGCTGAAGCGGTTCAGGCCCAAGCTCCCCATGGCGCCGGTTTCCCCCCCGCGACCTTCGGCCCGACGCCTGCGTCCCAGACCCCCTCTCGGTCCCGGTCCACTCCTGCGCCTTCGCAGCGTGAGCATGAAGCTCCTCGGGAGGGCAAGGAAAAGGACGACGGTTTCGTTAACTTCTGAACTCCAGGCTGCCGGCTCGAAGCCCGGCTCTCGAAATCGAACGCCGATTCCAACCTGCGCCGCATTCATTTCGGCGATGCCCAATCAGGTTCGTTGGGTCGGCTCTTCTCACTGGATCGTGTAGCACCAGAGCGAACTGTGTTCGCGGATGAGCAGTCTTCCTCCTGAGATGACGGGGAAGGCCCAGGATTTTTCCATGGGCTGCGATCGTTTGGGGCCTCCTGTGGGCGTGAAGCGCCCGTTCTCGCGATAGGCTTCCGGGGAGGCTTCCACCAGGGCCACATCCCCGTTCTCCCCGTGAAGATAAAGCCGTCCGTCCGCAAGACACAGCGAGGACGCCGACGGGATACGTTGCTCCCACTTGACCTTTCCGGTGGCGAACTCGATGCAAAGGAGCGCTTGCGCGGTCGTCCCGTAAAGAAACTCTCCGACCTTCACGGAGCCGCCGATCGCCGTCGGGAGCTTCGACTCAAAATAGAGCTCCTCCGCTTCAATACCGCCATCCTTCGCCTTGAGCTTGACCGCGCCGCCGCCCGTGCCTGCGGATCCAATGTAGATAATGCCATCGCTGACAACAGGCGACGGAATGTTCGCGCCGTATCGGCTCACCGCCTTTCCGTAGCGCCACAGCGGCTTGCCGGTCCTGGCGTCCACGCCCACGAGCCCCTTCTGCAGCAGTTGGACGTATTGCCGCACTCCGCCCGCTTCGGTAACGACCGCCGAGGCGTAGGCCGCTTCGTCGCCCTCAGGTTGCGCGCATTTCCAAATGACTTCGCCGGTGTTCTTGTTCAACGCCACCAGCGTTGCTTCTGCGCCGCCGGGAGTGCAGATGAGCGTGTTCCCGTCGATCAGCGGAGACTCGGAATAGGCCCATTGGCCGGGTTTGCCCTTAAAATCCAGGCGAAGACTTTTTTGCCAGCGCAGCTTCCCCGTGGACGCCTCCACGCATGCCAGGTCGCCGTCCGACCCGAGCGCGTAGAGCGCGTTTCCATCGACAGTGGGCGTGGAGCGCGCGGCGGGGAAGGGCGGCTTCTGATCGGGGTTGCCGACCTTGCCGAGCTGCGTCGACCAGATCTGCTTTCCATCTTTCGCGGAGATCGCGCGGACCGATTCCTTGTCGAGTCCTTCGTTGCCGAGGAGGTAGACGCGGTCCCCAACGACGGCGGGCGTCGAGTAACCCGAGCCCGCGTCCTCGGCTTTCCAAAGCAGTTTCGGTCCTTCCTTGGGCCATTCCTTGAGCAACCCTTTCTCTTCCGATATGCCGTCGCGATGGGGTCCGCGCCACTGAGGCCAGTCCAGCGCGCGACATGGAAGCGTGGAGCAGGCCAAGCCGAGCGCGACAACCAACGGAGTGAAAACGAGCGGGAGTTCAAGGAAGGTCTTCATAGGATTTGGCGACAGTCACGATCCATAGCGATGAGATGGAGCGGACGCGAGCTTCAAGTTTGGCGCCTCTTCCGACCCAGGGTGGATTAGTCTCCGCGACGGACGCAGGCCCCAGAGGTCTATCAGTGAGAGTTGATCCTGTGATTCAGTCCGCGCGTCCGCGCGTTGTTGTCTATGCGTATATCGAACAGGGGAAAAAATCGGATATCGAATCAGTTGCGCGTGGGATGTGGTGGCGAAAGCTCCGGCGTGTAGAAAGATTCTGCCACCCGGCGCTTGAACACGTGCGTCTCGATGAGGAAGGCCAGTCGGCCCTTCCAGTCCGGAGCGAGGGTCAGCTGGCAGAACGCGAAGGCTCTCCAGGGAGTGTTGTTCTGTGGGACGGTGACGAGGATTGTTCGCTCGGTGTTGGGCCGGAGAGCGGGGTCATTCCCGATCAGAGTGAGCTGCCTGTGATGAGGGATTAAGCTTGAATCCTCCCACTTTCCAGCCGACCGAATCTCAATGCCGGTTCCTACTATGAGCGGATGCGGTCCCGGGTTGGTGACCGACAGGATCGCCTGCGTCTGGCCCAGAGCGTTGGTCTGATAACCGCGCACACTCACGTCGACTTTTCCCAGATACCCGCCGCGAAGCGGGACAAGAAAAACGTAGCTGAAAGCAAGGGCGAGGATCGCAATCAACAGTATGCTGGCGCGCTGGATTTTTTTCATAAGAGTCCGCCAAGCTAGGGCAGGCGAGTTCGGGGGCAAGTTTTTGAGAGCCCGGGGGGTGTGTCAGCGCTCTCGGTTCCCTGGAGATGATCAGGCGGATCGTTGATCAGGACGCGGCGGGCTTTGGGAGAAGTTTTGTGATGACAAACACAAGACCCAGGACAACCAGCGCCAGGACTCCATAAAAAAGCCACGAGGCCGGCACTCCGGGCAGGGAGGCCGCGGGGTCGCCGTCGTTGACCGTCACGTCGTGCTTCGGAGCGGCGAGAATCCGCGGCGCAACGAGCGAAAGATCGTATTGAGGCGGGCGCGCTTCCGCGTTTCCGTACCTCAATTCCACCGGCCCCGCCTCCTTCGTCTGGAAAAGAAGCTGCGCCGTGGGCAGAAGCGCCTGGACGCTCTTGATCTCCAGCGGCGCGTTCTCGCCGTTGTCCGTCTCGAGCCAGAGGATTCGTGTGGCGGGCGTGGAATCCACCTCCAGCTCGAACAGGCCGCTGGATCGGTCGGGAGTGCGCACCCAACGCGCGCGTCCCAACCCGGCCTCTCCGGTGTCCGAGCCGCGATCGGCGCGCTGTTCCAGGAGTCGCATCTCGCGATCGAAAAGGGTGGTCCCCACGTCGCATCGGACGCGGCGGATTGGCAAACGGGGCTGAGGCAGCTCCAGGCGCCATCGGACGACGCCGCGCTTCGACGTCGGTTCAGCCGCGCGCAGCGGGATATCCATCGGCTTCATGAAGCCCCGGGGTTGATCCATGAGATAGAGAAGCTGCTGTTTGCCGGACACCAGGCGGATGTCGCCTCGATCGGATCGTGTTTCGGCGAGCGCATGCAACGGAAGCTCGAGTCTTTGGACCCCGGGCGACTCCACATTCACCAGCCGCTGGAATCTCCATCCAGCCGGTTCGAACGCGGCGCCAAAAATGGGGATATTGGGCAATCCCTCGGGCGGCCGGTGATCCGGATTGGGTTGAGGCGCTCCCAGGGCCACGCGGGCGCTTGCCGCCGCTCGCAGCGAGGTTTGGAGGGCGGCGAGATCGTAGCTCGGGCGACGGGCCTGCGGATATCCCGAGAAGAGGCGATGCGTTCCCGCCCGCCTTGCCGGGAGGACGAGATGCGCCGGGGCATGAAGGAAACCGACCGAACGCAATCCGAGAGGAGGACTGTCGCCATTCGACACCGAGAGGATGACCTCGCGTCCGGGCGCGATCGCGTCAAAGGCGAACTCCAATTGTTCGGTCTTGCGCGCGTCCTCCAAAGCCACCCGGTGGATCACGCCTTCGCCCAACGCGCGATCGCGCAGTTCGCCATTGACCCACTCGCGTGTCAGCACGGAGACGCGTCGGATAAACACATTGTCCTCGGTCTCCACGCGCAACCCCGCGAGCGGCAGTTGCGAGTAGCCGAGATCCACGGTGAGCCGCGTCTCGCCGGCGCTCTCGGCGCGCTGGAGGATCCTCGCGGCGATGGGCGTCAGGACGCGCTCCGGCGTTTGTTCCTCGAGCAGGGCGAGCCCGACGATGGCGATCGGCTTCGTCCTCGAATCGTCCAGCGTCACCCGAAGGGATTGGGTTTCAGCGGGCAGCCCGCCGAGTTTCATCGTCAGGTTCTCCGCGCCGCGCTGACGAAACATCGCCAGCCTCCGCGCGAGCGGTCTGACGCTTCCGTCCCGGAGGATCAGGTCGAACGTGACGCCCTTGATGAAATCCTGCGCTGTCGTTTCCAGCCGGATCGCCTGGAGCTTCGCGGGCTCGTTGAGGGGGATGACCAGCCGGGTGAGCTTCTCCTCCAGCGTGGAGGCCGGGTTGGGAATGTGTCGCAGCGTCCTGTATCCCGGGTCCTGCGTCTCGATCACGTAGGGAAGCTCGAGGCCCGCGGGGTCGATGATCCGAAAATCCGCGAGGTCGGGCCGCGCGGCGCCAAAGGTCTCGGGCGTCAGCGCGACCCGCGCCAGGCCCGGCGACACGATTTCGAACGACTGCTGCGTGGACCATTCGGGGAGCGCGGCGACCAGGGCGTCGCGCGTCGCGAGCGCCATGACGAGAATCATCGCCAGACCGACGGGAGGACGGGCGGGGTGAAGGGTATTCATGGCGCTGAGGGAGGAGAGGCTTTGTCGGAGGACTCCTCCGATGCGACGAACTTCTGGTACAGGATGGACGCGAGGATCGCGGCGACCGCCACGCCGGCGAGAGCGCCGATGCGGTAGAGCTGGGGGAGTTGGCCGAGGTCGTGGAGAAAAAGCTTCAGCAATGTGATTCCGAGGAGCGTCAGGCCCGAGTATCGCGCGCCCTTGGTCTTCCACGCGATGCCGACGGACACCAGCCCGAGCGCGAACACACCCCAGGCGATGGTGTAGGACATGTCGCGGGCGAAGTTGCCGCCGAACTGGAACGTGAGGCTTCGCTCGCCCACCGCGCTGAAGTAGTCGGCGATCTCGATGTTGACGAGGAGGAAAAGGAGCAGCCCGCCGGCCCCTCTGAGAAGGGGGAGGCAGCTGCGTCCGCCGACGCGGTCGCGCGGCGGCGCCAGCCAATGCGCCGCGAGGAAGAACGACGCGATCGCGCATCCGTAGGTGTAGAGATACCAGTTGAAGATCGCCGTGCCGCTGCGCGGGTGGTACTCGAGCACCGCGGGGTTGATCGTCAGCCGAACCATCGTGACCGCCAGCAGGCCCAGGCCCGTCCAGCGCACGCCCGGATGCGGGAGTCGACGGAACATCCAGCACAGCGCAGCGCCTTCGAGAGCCCAGCTCACGGTGATCCACTGCCGTTCGAATTGGATGGGGAAAATCAGCGTGATGAAGAACAACGCGCTGCCGCCAAGCCATGCGAGCACCGCGTTGCGCCTGGGATTCGCGGAGGCGAACCACCGCGCCGCCTGGAGCGCGCTTACAAGCATCGGCAGCGAGAGCACCGCCGGAACGAGCCCCATCATGGAGTTCGGCCACGCGACATCGATGGAGCGGTAGATGAGGTAGAAGTGCGCCGGCAGCGCCAGGGCCGCGGCCGCCCAGGGCTTCGATGTGTTCATGCACTGCGCCCGGCTGGCGAAAGGATAGGCCAGGATCAGCCCGCTGAACGCCAGCAGCCAGCCCAGCGAGATGAGAGGACTGATGTCCGCGTGAAACCACTTTTGATGCCAGACCATTTGCAGCGCGACCACGCATCCGAGCGCGATGAGCGGGAGCGCGTTCTGGGCGAACGCGCGGGCGACGCTGAGCAAAAGGACGATGAGCGCCATCGCCAGGGCGAACACGGGCGAAGGGTTGGGCAGAGGCATGCGCGAGACAACGAGGATGAGCAGCACGAAGGGCATCAGCGCGGTCAGGGCGGGGAGCTGAGCTCTGAGCTCTTCGTCGGACAGCTGCCCTCCGAGCGCGTTCCCAGGCGAGGACCCGGTGGCGCTCCCGGAAGCGGACGCGAGCTTGCGAAGCGCGAACATCCCGGCGAACACAAACACCACCGCGATCGCCCCGATGATGAGCAGAAGGACGCTCGTTTCTCCCGCTTGGGCCGGGACCGAGAAGATCCATGAGATGGCGACGACTCCTGTGATGAGCAACACGCTGAGGAGCGAGAGCAGGGAGCGGGTGAGAATCGTGAATCCCACCGCGATCAAGTCGATCGCGAAGATCACAGGCCAGACCAGGATCGGCGCTGTGGGCAGCTTGAATATCGGTAGGAGCAGGAGGAGCAGCGCGGCCGGAGGGAAGGCGTGCGCCCAGTTCGGCACTCTGGATTCGGGTTGGACGCGCAGCATCAGAAGAGGGAATGACCCATGGATCAGCGCCACCAGCAGCACCCCGCCCAACGCCCAGTAGAGCAGCGGCTCGGTGAGATGCCGCGACATCCAGGTCGCGAAAAACAAATGGATGAGAAGTCCGCCCGCCGGCTGACCCCACCACACGCCGCGGAATCGCAGCGTCAGGCCGAGGAGGCAGAGATCGCCCGCGATCGCGATCGAGCCCAGCAGTCCGATGTGGCTGCCCATCGCCCGATCGACCCCGAGGGCGAGCGCCGTTGTCTGGGCCAGGAGAGCCAGTCCGGCTGAAGCCCCGATCCACCAATGGCTCGAGCGGCCCCGACGCCGAGCCGCCTCGGCCGCGAAGAAGAAGAGCGCGTTGAATCCGATATGGGTCCAGAGCGCCACGGAAAGCTTTTCAACGTTCAGATATCGTTCCGCCCATCCGAGCTCCATGAGGCCTGTGCCCGCGGCGGCCAGCGCGACCAGGAATCCCCATGGACGCGCCAGAGCCACCGCGATGAGCCCCACGTTCAACAACGCGACATAACCAAACAGCCCGAGCGGATTGTCGACGCCGGTGGACAGCAGCACCGGCGTCAGGAAGCCTCCGACCATTCCGAGGACCGCCACAACGAGGGCGTTCATGCGAACCGCGAGTAGAAAGGCGGACGTTGTGATCAAGGCCATCAGGGCGAACGTCATCCCCGGCGTAAAGGCCGCGAAGTGGTACGCGGATCGACAGGCGAAGGTCACCGCGTAGAGGATCACAATTCCGGTGGCGCAGAAGGTTTGCGAAGCCGCCTCGTAGGCCTTGCGCTTCAAAGCGAATCCGCCGACGACAAGTCCGATCCCCAGGAGAAATCCGAGAGTCACCCGAACCTCGGGCGGGATCATGTCCTTCTCGATGGAATACTTTACGAAGTACGCCGCGGTGAGAAAGAGCAGGAGTCCCCCGAGCCACATGATCAACTTGGCGCCGACGAATGTCTCCCATTGAATCGCGGGCTTTCTCGGTCCCGGCGGTTGTGTCGTGCGCGGAGGGATCGGCGGAATCGAGGGTGGGATTGGCGGCGGGCCCTGAGGCTTTTCCTCCAGAGCGGCCGGCGCCTTCGCGATCATGCCGGAGATCAATTCTTCCTCCGGGATCGATGGCGTGCTGGGCGTCGTTACTTCATCCGCCGGCTGCGGAGGAGTCGTGGCGTCCTGGGGGAAGTCTTGAGGCTGAGGAGGCTTCTCCCGCCTGGTTGCGCCGGGTTCCTCTGTCTCCGCGCGCGGCTTGGGCCCCGGTTCCGCGGAACTGGGAAGGCCGGGGGCTGCCGCGTCGAGTCTTTTCCGGAGCGACTGGACCTCGGCGGCCAGCAGCTCAACACGGTCTACCAGGCTCTTGGTCGTCCGCCTCCCCTCGCTCATGTGGATTGCGTTGACGATGGGCAGGACCACCAGGACGAGCGCGGCTCCCAAGAGGAATATGATGCCAATGATCTCCATGATTCAGTGATCAGCTACTCAGTTCGCGACGCGCGGTTCCCGGAACGACTGAATCCCCACGGCGAATCGATCCTTACGCGAGCCCCTCGCATAAGGCGAGAAATAGGTTTTGGACTTTTCGTCGCAGATCCTACTGTATGGCCTGCGCGGGCAGTGGGATCCTTTTCGTGATAAATGGATCCGAGATGCGCTGCTCTCCTTTTGACTATGTCCGCAACTGTTTCGTCCGCCGCTCCGAAGCGGCCTGTTTCTAAAACCGTGGGTATCGCCGCCCTGATCCTTGTTGTTCTCTTCCTTCTCGCCTACTTCGTGGCGACAAGCGATCCGTTCATCCGAGGCTTCGTGCTGCCGAGAATCGGCGCCGCGATCCATGCCAAGGTCGCCGCCGACCGCGTCCGACTGAGCCCGTTCTCCTCGGTCGAGATTCAAAACCTGAAGATCACGACAACCTCTCCGACTCCCTTGCTTCAGGCGCAGACCCTTCGCGCGACGTATTCGCTGATGGATATCCTCCGCGGACGAATCACCATCAGTTCGCTTCTGATCGAGAACGGAACGGTTGAGATCCTCCCCGGCGCTTCGGGCCAGACCACGCTGGATCCCATTCTCAAGTCGGGCGACGCCGCGTCGCCGACTCCCGCCGCGGGAGGCTCGAAGTCGAAGCGCGCCCTGGAGATGAACGTCGCGCAAGCGTCTGTGAAGAACTTCACGGTCCGAAGGATCCAGGTGAATGCCCAGGGCGAGACAGAAAGCCTGTTGCTTTCGAATGTCGAGGCCACCGTTGCTTCGCTGGCGACCGGCAAGCCAGCGACGGTGTCGCTCGCCGCTCGATGGCTGCTCGATCAAGCCAAGGCAGGAAAGGTGGAAGGGCAGTTCCAATCGGATTGGAAGCTGACGCTCAACGTGGATGGACTTCCCGATTCAGTGGAGGGCGGCGCGCGCGCTTCCATTCTGGGGGCGACGGGCGGTTTCTCGGTGGCCGCGGGATTGTCCCCGTCGCTTCAAGTCGCCCTCACCGCCACGGAATGTCGTCAGGCCTTGTTCCAACTCGAGAAAGGGGGCAAGCCTGTGTCGTCGCTGCGCGCGCAGGGACCCCTGGACATCAGAAAGCGCGAAGCTCGATTGAAGCTGGCGATGGACGGCGTGGATCGGGCGATTCTGAATGCTTTGGGCGCGAGCTCGGGCATTGATGTTGGCGCCGGCGTGGTCAGCGCGAGCGGCCAGCTGGATGTCGCCAACGCGGGGCAGGCGTTCAGTTGGACGCTCGAGGTGCGGGCGCAGGAGCTCAATCTGTCGCGGGGAGGCAAGTCCACGCCCGCGTTGCAGATCGAGATGAGCTGCGGCGGAAGCGCGGACCTTGCCGCCAGGAAGGGGCGGATTGATCCCTTCCACCTGCAAGCCACCTCCGGCGGGCGCCCGGTTCTGCAGGCGGCGCTCAGCGCGCCCATGGATCTGAACTGGGGCGGGGGAGAGGCGGCGGCGAAGGAGGCTACCCTGGAACTCGCGCTGCTGGACGTGGCGCTCGCGGACTGGCGAGCCTGGCTGGGAACCTGGGCGGACTCCGGACGCGCCAAGGCCACCGTCCGTCTCACCGCCAAGCGGGGCGGGAAGGACATCTTGATCGAGAACCAGGTGGAAGCCTCCGATCTCTCGCTTCCTCTCGGCAACGTTCCCCTCAAGCCCGCGACGCTGCAAATCGCGGCGCGCGCGCGCCTGCAGAACTGGACCCAGGCGAGCATCGAAGGATTTCAGGCAAATCTCTCCCGTTCTGGCCAGCCGGCGATCCAAGCGCAGGCGACGGGAACATTCGATGCGACGAACGGCGCCTTCGCGGTGAAGAGCTCGGTGGCGTTGTCGCCGGCGATCTGGAACGAGTCCGCGCCGCCGCAGCTTCTGACCATGGTCGCCAGCGCGGAGGGACGATGGGAGACGGCTGGAAAACTGACTTTGTCCCAAGGCTTCCTCGCGCTGCCCCCGACGCCGCGGGCGGCGACGAATCAGGTTCGCGTGCGGGGCGCCCTGGATGCGACGCATGCCGACGCGCTCGAGGGCGCTTGGACGCTGGAGGCGGGGACCTTCGACGTCACCAGCCTGTGGGAGGCGTTTCGCGGCGGACGCGAGTCGGAGGCGCAGACGGAAACCAACGCGCCTATCGCATTCCCGCGGTCCGAGCCCGCCGCTTCGCGATGGCCCGTGAAATCGATCCGCTGCGATGTGAGCGTCGCGCGATTGCTTTGCGGCGATGCGGCCTTGAGCGATCTCGTGGCCCAGGCGTCGGCGCAGGGGGGCCAGATTCAAGTGAAACCCCTTCGATGCAAGGTCGGCGACGGCGCGGTGGAGGCTTCCGCAATGTTGCGGATCGGATCGGATCCCCTCTCGTACGAGATCCTCTGGCGCGCGGATCGGATCCCGATCGAGGGTTTCGTCAATGTGTTCAATCCCGCGATGCGCGGCACGGTGAAGGGAGATTTGACGAGCGCGGCCAATGTGAAGGGCGTCGGCGTCACGGGCGCGAATCTCAGGCGATCGCTGGCGGGAAACGCGAGCCTTCTGCTGACGAATGCGACGATCCTGATTCCGACCACGGGCAAGAGAGTCTGGATCCTGCCTTTGGACCTGAACCGCATCGCCGCCTTGCTGAACTTGAAGGAGCTCACTCGCTCGCCGGTCACGGACGTTCGTTTGAAGATTGAGGCGGGCCAGGGAAGAATCCAACTGGAGGAGGCGGCGGTTCGCAGCGAGGCCTTTCTGGCGACGGCCGCGGGCGGGGTTGAGATCGCGTCGGATTTGGGCCAATCGACCCTGAGCATTCCCATCGACATCGCGCTGTCGCGCGAGTTGACGAAGCGCGTGAAGTTTTTTTCATTCTCTCCGCCTCCTGACGAAGCCTATTCGAAGCTGCCGTCCTTCGTGAGCCTGGGCGGGACGCTCGCGAAAGTGGAGACGAAGACGGACACCGCGCGGATCATTGGGCTGACGGCGTCGGCGGCCGTGGGGCTGGCGGGAAGCGCCGCGACGGATCTGGTGGGCGCCGCGGGCAAAACAGTGGGGAAAGCGGTGGGAGGCCTGGGGAATCTTCTGGGGGCGAGGCGGGCGGACACGAACGCCACGACCACCAACGCCCCGTCGAAAAGCTTCAATCTGCTGAACCTGTTCAAGAAAAAGCAGCAGACCCCAGATCCGAAGTAGCGTCGGGACCTCTCCTCTCCTCGCCTGGAACGTGGCAAGTCCGCGCTGCAAGAGGGTCGGGCGCCCCCGCCCGGTGATTGGGCTCCTTCGATGGCGAGCGCGAGTCTGGACCCTGGATGACGCAATGTCTTCGAGAGGTTGTTCCGCAAAGAGGACTTTAACGCAGGGGTTGCCACGTAGAACGTGGACGCGGAGGCGCGGGGGCGCGGCGCGGGCGGGGAGTGAAACCACGGATGGCGGATACCACGGATGGGAAAGCGAAGCGAAGGCGGGGCGTGACTCGCGCCCAAACAAAGCCCAAGACACGCTTCCAAAGTTATTCACAGCCGAGCGAAGCGGGCGCTAGAAGCCAAGCACAGTGAGGTTGTGAATAACTTTGCGGCGGGTAGGAATTCAAGAAAGCTTTTGGGGTATCAGATCTTCGCGCGCCTAACTAACTGCCATTCAGATCAGACCCCAGACCCCCCACAAAACGAGATGCCCGGACGCTCCAGGGCAACTCATTTGGAAGGAATCGGGGGGAGACCTCCAGGTCTGGCAGTTCGAGGGGGCTCCGTCCCTGCACGGAGTCAGAGCCTCCTCGAACCGGGAGGCCGGAGACCTGCCCCACGTTCCGCAAACAAGGAACGGCTGCGCACCCGCGCAGATTCGTTGCAAGAATCGGGGGTCTGCCGGCTTACTGGTGATGAATGCGCGATCCCGTGGATGCCGACAGTGACACACTTTTGCCGACCCGCCAGAGCCTTCTGACCCGATTGCGGGATTGGCAGGATGAGGCTGGATGGCGCGAGTTCTTCGATACTTATTGGCGTCTCATTTACAAGGTCGCCTGCCAGGCCGGCCTTTCCGACATTCAGGCACAGGAGGTGGTGCAAAACACGTTCGTCTACCTGGCAAGGAAGATGCCAAAGTTCCACTACGATCGAACACGTGGCTCCTACAAATCCTGGCTCCGGGTCGTCACCCGATCCCGCATCCAGGTCTATTTCAGGTCGGAACAACGGCAACGTCAGTTCATCCGTGATCCATCTCCCAGCGACGAGGACGATGCGTCCAACTTCATCGAGTCCTTCCCCGATCCCGCTTCGGATCAGCTCGATGAGATCTGGCAACGCGAGTGGGAGGACAACCTCATCACGGTCGCTTTTCAGCGTCTGCGGTCGAAGGTCAGTTCGCAGCAACTGCTCATCTTCCGTCTTGGCACGCTCAGTGACACGCCGGCCAGCCAGGTTGCAAAAAAGCTGCGGGTCAGTGTGCCACAGATCTATCTGGCCCGGCACCGCGTTGGAAAACTCTTCCAGGCCGAACTCAAACGTCTCAGGGCTGAGCTCGAGTGAGGTCCTCCACCTCGTCATCCTCCTTTCTTTCTTGAGTCAGAGCAGCACTTCATTCCTCGTTGATCCATGAGCCCGCCCACGGTTCCCGACTATCGATTCCTCCGCCCGATCGGGCGGGGTGCTTATGGCGAGGTGTGGTTGGCATGCAATGTCATGGGCACCTTTCGGGCGATCAAGCTCATCTGGCGACGTCAGTTCAACAGTGATCGACCATTCGAACGCGAGTTTGCGGGCATCCGGCGCTATGAGCCTGTCTCACGCAGTTCCGGTGGGCTGGTTCATGTCTTGCATGTGGGAAGAAATGAGGCCGAAGGATATTTCTATTACGTCATGGAGCTCGCGGATCCGTTGCCGTGTCCACGCCCGACAACAGGAAACGTCACCCCAGAAGCGCTCTCCTCCTCCGATGAGCCCGGGTTTGATGTCGAGAGCTATCATCCGAGGATCCTGCGGGCCGAGCTGAGGCGCGGAGAGCCGCTCTCCGTGACAGAGTCGGTTCGACTGGGCCTGGACATCGTCGGAGGACTCGCACAACTGCATCATCGGGATCTCGTTCATCGTGATGTGAAGCCGGCCAACATCATTTATGTCAACGGACGAGCCAAGCTGGCGGACATTGGGCTCATCTCCCCTGGAGGCGAAGGACGCACCTTTGTGGGAACCGAAGGTTACATCCCTCCAGAGGGTCCTGGCTCGGTGGCAGCAGATCTCTATGCCCTGGGGATGGTGCTTTACGAGTGCAACACCGGCCTGCCTCCCGACCGTTTTCCGGACATCCCGACCCACTGGCTCACGGAGGGAAACGACGATCGCCTTGAGTTTCAGGAGGTGATTCAGAAGGCTTGCGAAGGACAACGCGAGCGCCGCTATCAAAGGGCCGAGGAGATGCAGGCCGATCTGGCGCTGCTTCAAAGCGGTCAGAGCCTACGCCAGATGCGCGTGATGAAGCGCCGATACGCCCGGTTGCGAACCGTGTTGGTCCTGGGCGCCGTCGTCCTGATCTGCGCATTGGTGGCGACGGTGTTTGCCAACTACCGTGCCCAGCTGGCGGCGGAGAATCGTGCCAAGGAGGCGAAGCTGCGCCAGCAAACCCAGGAGGCGCTGACCCGCACTGAAGCCGCAGAACACGCAGCCCGCCAACAGTTGTACACCGCCCTTTTGGAACAGGCCCGCGCCACGGTGCGTAGCGGTGAGATGGGGCAACGAACAAGGGCATTGGACGCGATTCGTTCCGCCGCCGTCATCACCAACACCGCTGAACTTCGCGGTGTGGCCATGTCTGCCATGGCGCTGCCCGACTTCCGGTTTGAACGTCAGCTCCACAGGACCGAACCTCTCACGGGACTCCGCTTTGATCCCACTTTCCAACGCGTGGCCCTCTGCCGTGGGAAAGGGGATGTGGAGATCTGCTCCGGCTCCGACGGACATGTCCTCCAACCCCTCGCCGCAAGCGCGGCGTTCGCGGCACGGCTGGCGCGCTGGAGTCCCGACGGTCGCTTTCTGGCGATCAAACGGGACCGTGAGGATCCTGAGAACCACGTCGATGTAGAGGTTTGGAATGTGGACACCGTGCAACGGTTGCTTCTGCTGCCACATTTGGAATCAGGAAGCATCAGCTACCATCCGAGCCTTCCCCAGATTCTGGTCGGACTCACGAATGGAATCGCGACGCTATGGGATCTGAACCTGGGTCGCGAAGTCTCCCGGTATGAGCTGGGCAACGTCTCGCCTTGGCAACTCAGCTTTTCACCGAAAGGGGATCAGTTTGCCGCCCTGTTTCGCCACCCAACAAACTCGACCCTCGCCTTCATTCGAACATCCGATGGCGTCGTCTTGCGAACCCATGTGCACCCGGACTGGATGAATGAGATCGATTGGGATCCAAAGGATTCCTCCTGGGTGGGAGGCGTGGATGAAGCGGGTGTCGTGCAGCTCATCGACTCAGCAACAGGTGCGGTCCGTGTCCTTGGTCGGCACAAGGTCCAGGCCGTCCATGCGTCCTTCACTCCCGATGGCGGATACCTGCTGACCGGGGGCTGGGAGCGGGAATTCATCTGCTGGGATCTGCGTCGGGGCGAACGCGCCCTGACGCTCGGATTGAACAACTATCGGGCGCAGTTCAGTGCGAACGGACGCTGGTGTGCCATCGTCTCGGATGGAACCGTGCGGGTGTACGCCTTTGAACTGCCGGACGGACATCGGGAATTTCCAGAGGACCTCGGTCCTCGGTTGCACTACGCTGCGTTCTCACAAGACGGGCATTGGATTGCCGCCTCCGCCAGCAAGCGGGTTGGAGTTTGGAGCATGGATCAGCAGGGGCCCGGAGCGATCCTTGAAGATCTGGCGGATGCCCGGCTGATGTTCTCCGAGTCGGGCGAGCTTTATGCCAGCAACGATCAACAGGCGCTGCGGACAGGAATGCTGAAGCCAGCTGGTCCTCACGATCCCATTCAGCTCACGGGAATGGTCCGGATCCAACCCCGGGGGTTTACCTCCCTGTGCCTCAGTTCCAATCAGGTTCTCATCACAGGCACGCAGGGCACTGCCACGCTTCCGCAATCCAGCCTTGCCGCCGACCCTGCGCATTGGACTCCGACCATAAAGGGGCTGAGCGGCGCATCGTCGGACGGACGCTGGCTGGGGATTTATGGACCTTACAGGAACTCGTTGCATGTCTATCGAACCCCTGAGTTGTCCCTCGTTGGAATCCTCACCAATCGCGCCAGCATCGCCGGATTTGAATTCTCACCGCGCGGAGATGAAGTGGGAATTGCTTCGTTCAAGGGGGTCGAGCGGTGGAGCACCACGACGTGGGAACGGATCGGCACCCTGACGAATACGGTTGGCTTGTTCTATGGGGCAGACGGTCGGCACTGGTGGTTGCGTCGCGACTTTCGGATCTCCGGGCTCTACACCGACCATGGCGAACGGCTTCTTCTCCCACTGCCCCTGGGAGCACTCCCCATCACACTCAGCCGGGATGATCGCTACCTCGCCATCAGCCTGGATGCCCGCCGCCTTCAGGTGTGGGATTTGAATGTGGTTCGCGACCGACTTCGAAGCCTGGGACTGGATTGGGCGGAGTAGCCGCGGTTCAGAAGGCTCCCTGAGGCATTCCGAAGGCTTCGGTGGTTTTATCACCTTTGTTGAAAGATCCCGTCCCTCGGGAGGCTTACCTGAAGCATGAGCATCAGAACGTCCGCCTCCCTCCCCCGCTTGAAAGTATTGCAGATCTCCGATGATCCGGACACAGATCCCGGTCTCGGTTCGATTCGCCCACGTGGCTGCCGTGCGCCCAAACGGCACGGACCGACCTTTTTGTGGATGCTGCTGGTCGGAGGGCTCCTTGGTTTCGTTGAGTTCACAGCGGCAGGCGCCGGGATTCTGCGCACCTGGACGGGGCAAGCGAGCGGGCTATGGAGCAACCCCAAGAACTGGAGCCCTGTCGGCATTCCTCATAGCGGCGATGATCTTCGCTTTGCCGATGGAGACAACCGATCGATGCAGAACGACCTCGCTGGACTGCATGTGGGTCTGGACTTTGAAAACAGCGGGGATGACTACGATCTTTCGGGAAAGCCGTTCACGGTCGGTGGCATCACAGTTTGTTCGAGCCACCTGCACGCGCGAACCGTCGCCATTCACTGTGATATGGTCTTGGAGGATCTGGGCGCGCAATTCTCCATGTGTCCCTCTGATAACCTGCTCAACGATCCCAATGTCCTTCGGCTCACAGGCCAACTCGACCTGAATGGTCAGCATTTGGCTCTAGAAAGTGGCGGAGGCTTCAACGGCGACCAGTTCTTCTTCTCTGGCCGCATCGTGGGAACGGGTGACATCGATTCCAATGTAGCTGGCGATGCCGATCTCATTTTCGACGGACCGGAAGGCAACACGTTTCACGGAACACTGAGGCTGGACTCCTACTCCCCCGTGACGTTCAACAAGCAAACGGGAGCTGTCGTGAACGACCATTTAGTTCTGGGAGACAAGTTTCAGGACGCACCCCGTGTGTACAATCTGGGGCATCCCGGCCAGTTCGGACACAACCTGACCTTGGAGATTGTCGGAGGAGTATCCGATTTGCGGTTCAACGGATTCAGTCAAACGCTGAGCAATCTTGTCCTCATCAACAACCCCTCAGACACCATCGGGGCCCATCTCGACACCGGCGTTGCGTCACTGACGGTGTTGGGAGGAATCACCCAGACCACTCTCCAGTCCTCAAAATCAGCATTTCTCAAAGGCAACATCGTCCTCGGTCCTGGAGAGCACATCCTGAACATCAGCAACTCGCTCAGCTCAGCTTTGTTCGAAATCACAGCACATTTAGGGGGCCCTGGAGATTTGAGAAAAATAGGTCCCGCTCCACTCGTCCTGAACGCCAGCAACTCGTTCACAGGAGAAGTCATCGTGGAGGAAGGAGATCTTCTCCTGGTGCATCCGAATGCCCTGGGTGCTTCGACTGCGGGCACCACTCTGGTGGGAAGCGGGGTGATCTCCCTTCGCAACACTTCCATCCCCAATGAACCTCTCAACGTTCAAGGCCAATCAACCCTGGACCCAGGGGTCGTCGGATCCCTGCTCTTCACCGTGGGGACAAGCGGCTGGGATGGACCGATCACGCTTCAAACCGACCTGGTGGTCCTGGGTGACGACACCGCTCTTCGCGGCAGGATCAGCGGTCCGGGCGGAATCGAATTCCAGGGCGCCCACGCCCAACTGGCGGGAGTCGTTGCCAACACCTATTCCGGAGCAACCCGTGTGCGAGGCGCACGGCTGGATCTCAACATGCCCGCAGGCCGTGATGCCTTCGGAGGACAGCTCTTCGTCGGCGGCGGGCCCGGGGTGATCAACGAAGTCCGCTGGCTCGCGAACGCCCAAAAGGAAACCACGCTGGTTTCCATGGAGCACAACGGACTCGTGAACCTGAATGGGCACAATGAGACCTTTGGTCCGATTCGCTTTCACGGAGGCCACCTGACAACCGGAAGTGGCGTGGCGCGACTCCTCACCACCGTCACGTCCGAAGCTGACGATTCTCCGGCGCTCATCGATGGATTTGTCAGCCTCGAGGGAGGTCTCCTTACGTTCAACATCGCCGACGGCCCTCCGAACCCGGACCTGATCCTCAACGCTGTTGTTTCGGATGGTGCTGTTTCCGGCATTCAAAAACTTGGCGCCGGTGAACTGATGCTCAGCGCGCCTAACACCTTTCGTGGAGGCAACCAGGTGCATGAAGGCGTGCTGATCGCCGGCAACGATACGGCACTGGGTTCCGCAGTGACGGGAACCACGGTCACGGACGGAGGGACATTGGAGCTGAGCAGTCTTGCAACCTTCTTGCAGCCTCTTCGGATTGCTGGAAATGGCCGAAACGGAACAAATGGCGCGTTATTCTGTCGTATTGGATCGGTGCTGAACTCCCCCCTCCACCTGGATGCTCCCGCAACTCTTCGTTCCGACGACACAAGCTCAGGACTTTTCATTCAATCCACAATTAGTGGAACCGGACCCCTGACAAAGACAGGGCCAGGCAACCTGATCTTTGCTGGACCTCTCAACAACTCGTATTCAGGAGAGACCTTCGTTCAGACAGGGTTGCTGCGCCTGCAAAAAGCGACTGGCATCGCCGCCATCCCTGGCCACCTCACGATCGGTCTTGGATCCGGGTTCATTCGGCCCATCGCGCGAGTGGATCAGACCAGCTCCTTCACCATTGTCGGGAGTGTCACCGTGAATCGCTCAGGCTCCTGGAGCCTGATTGGCCAGGCTGAAGGTTTCAGCATCCCGGCGCTTGAGGGACGGCCACCGTTGACACTGAACGAGGGCGGCGACGTTGACACGGGCAGTGGAACGTTGTTTCTGCCTGTGGGCGGCGATGTCATTGTGAATCCCGGACAAGTCAGCACGAGCTCACGCATCACGGGTCACATCGGCATGGATCCAGGTCCGCACCGCTTCGTTGTGGGCAGTCCCATCCTTCTTTCGCAACCCATCCCCGAACTCGAGCTTCCCGCGAATATCAGTCAGACATCCTCGGACGCGGACCTGATCAAGGAGGGCAGCGGCACATTGCGTCTCGGAGGAAGCAACAGCTTCGCCGGGCTGGTGACGATCAACCACGGAACACTGATCGTATCCAACAACTTTGCGCTGGGACTCCCAGTCCACGGCACCGAACTGCACAACGATGGCGCGCTGGTCATCGATGGCGGACGCTTGATCTCCGGCGAAGCGCTCGTCCTCAGCAGCAGCAATCCAACGGCGGTTCAAACGTTCAATGGATCCAATGTGTGGTCGGGTTCGGTAACCTTGGCGCAGGACGCGCGGATCGGCGTCTTTAGCGGATCCTTTCAAATCCTTGGAAGCATCTCAGGGGCGGGTGATTTGATCAAACGGGGCCCTGAGACACTGCGATTCCTGGGCACTGCAGGAAACAGCTACCAGGGTTCCACCCTCGTCGAGGAAGGAACACTGGAGGTCGCGCGCCCGAACCGCATCTCAATTCCAGGCGACTGCGTCGTCGGACTTGGACTACCCGGTTCACCAGCCGCAATGATTCGGTCGCTCGAGGAACAACAGTTTGGCACGAAGGCCAGCATCACCCTCTCGAAGCAGGGCACTCTGGACTTCACCGCCCGCCCCACGCCGTCGGTGACACTTGTGCGACAGGTTCCAGGTTCGGGAAAACTGATTCTGGGGTCGAACACAACCCTCGTCATCAGCAACCGCGTTTCGTTCGAATTCGCGGGCGATATCAGCGGTTCTGGAGCTCTGAACAAGCTGGGGCCAGCAACGTTGCTGGCGTCAGGCAACAGTCCCAATTTCACTGGCACATGCACGGTGTCGGATGGAACTCTCAAAGTGGATGGGGATATGCGCAAAAGCCCGATCACGGTGAAGCCCAGCGCGATTCTTCGAGGCGCAGGGGCAGTGGGGAACGTTGTGGCTGGAGGCCAGAACAGCCTGATCCTCGCCGACTCGAATGTTCCGGGAAGGAATGGGGGTGATTTTGAAGCGGGGGATCTGTCGTTGTCGCCGGGGGGCGTGCTGGGGCTGACCTTTTTTGGCCCCTCCGCCACCGGCGGCAACGACCTCCTTGTCGCTCGGGGAACCGTGGGATTGTCCAATCCAGAGTTGTCGGTCGGATTCCAATACCCACCCCGCGACGGAGATGTCATCACACTCATTCGGAAGATCTCAGCAGGAGCCATCACCGGCGTTTTCTCCGGCTGGCCGGAGGGCGCCACTCGCAAGGTGGGGGATGTCAGTGTCCGTGCGAGTTATCGTGGCGGCGACGGCAATGACTTCACGCTGACCGTCACCAATCTTCCCGTGGCATCCGCAGGCATTCGCCTGGCCGGTGGCAATGGGGATCAGATCGTGGAACCTGATGAATGCAATCTGTTGTTCGTGGGCGTTACGAATCGTCGCGGTGGTGCTTCGCTGACCGTGACCAGTGCGGTTCTGCATGCAACGAGTCCCGGTGTCACCGTGACGTTGGCCGAGTCCGTATATCCAGTCATTCCTGCCGGCGCCTCACGAACAAACCTGACGCCATTTCAATTCAGCACCGACCACAACCTGCCCTGCGGCACGCCGATCCAACTGGAGCTGGTGCTGGGGGTCCAGGGTGAGGGAACCTATGCCATGGGGATCAGTCCTGCGGCCGACAACGATTGCGCAAAGCCGAGTGGAAGATGCGAAAGCTGCCTCGTGCTGAACGGACGGTTCAGTGCGGCAGATCCCCTTGCCTCCCCTCTGCTCTTCAATCACAGCGCGCCGTCGGATTGCTTTCCTGCCAAGCCCTGCCCTGGCATTGATGCCACGCTGGCCCCTGCCCCGTTCCTTGTTCACACACTGACCAACACAACCGATCACACGGTCTGTGTTACCGCACGCTTCCAACCGGACTGCCCCAACCCGGGCGCCAATGCATTCACAGTCGTGGCGTGCCTCGACACCTACAGATCCGCAGATCCCTGTTCCAATTACCTGGGTGACATGGGCGCCTCAGGTCCGGGAAGTTTTCCACCGTTCTCGTTTCGGATCCCGGCGCGCGCTCAGTTCCAGATCGTCATTGTTGCGAATGCATCGCCCGTTCTCTGTCCCAGCTATCAGGTGGAGCTCTTCGGACTGCCCTGTGCGAGCCCTCGGATTGAGCTGACCCACCAAGCGGGATCGAGCGAAGGTCGTGTTCAATGGAGCACTGCTTATCCGACCTGGCGTTTGCAGTCCGCGGCTGCTCTCGGCATAGCGGGGACGTCGGAGTTCACGGATGTGCCTGTTGCCCCGCAGATCCTCGACGGCCGGTTCACCTTCAGCAATGCGATCGTGGAGCCAAAACGCTTCTTCCGACTCGCCCAGTGAATCGCCCCATCCACAGACTCCACGAACGAAGCATTCAAACCAGTGAGACACGCGAGGACCCTAGGAACGGTTCCCAAATGGCGGTTGTCAAAGAGCTCAAGGGAAGACAGCGTCCCTCTTCCCAGATATGAACGTGATCCGCAAATCAAGGAACCGAATCCGGAATGAGCTGGAGGCCCTGCCAGCTCTGAGAAAATTTGGAACAGGTTGGATCAGCGGCGTCGCGGGGTTGAGCCTTGGAATCGTGGCGCTGGGCCTGGTCATTGCTGCCCGGTTCCCGGGCGTTTTCAGCATGCCCGAGTTGGGCGCATTTCGAACCGCTGTGTGGTTCCGCCTGCTCGAGATGACCGTCCTGCTCTTCGCTTTCACGAGCTCCGTTTTGAGCCTCCTGCTCCGGGATTCCCGGTCGCTCGGCACGGCAGGAGTCTGCCTCACCATGCTCGCGGCGGCACTGGGAGGAACCGGCGCCACCCCTTTGCTCAAGGATTACACACCTCTGTACCTGGGCCTGGACTATTTCGTCATCAACGTGCTCTTCACTGGGATTCTCTTCATTCCACTGGAATCCTTTTTCCCAAAACATTCGGAGCAACCGCTTTTCCGCGCCGAGTGGCGGGAGGATCTCCTCTACTACCTGGTGAGCAGCATGCTCGTTCAGATTCTTTCCTGGCTCAGCCTCGGTCCGAGCCGTGTGATGGTTTCCCACACCTCATGGGCCGACTTGCGGGATAGGGTGGCCGGGCTCCCTCTCTGGGTGCAGGTGATCGCGATCATGTTTCTCACGGACTTCACGCAGTACTGGATCCATCGGGCGTTCCATCGGATCCCCTTTCTGTGGGGCTTGCACGCCGTGCATCATTCGGCGCGAGCCATGGATTGGATGGCAGGAGCACGGATGCATTTTCTCGAGATCATCACCCTGCGCGGCGCAACCGTCATTCCGATGATGTTGCTCGGATTCCACTCCAACGCCGTCGGGGTCTACATCTTCCTGGTCTACCTCTGGTCCACATTCATCCACGCGAACATTGGATGGCGATTTGGCTGGCTGGAACGATGGCTCGTCACTCCACGCTTTCACCACTGGCATCACGGTGTGGAGGACGAGTCTATTGATGTGAACTTCGCCATCCACTTTCCGATCCTCGACAAATTGTTCGGCACTTTCCATCTGCCGGAAGAACGATGGCCCAATGGCTATGGAGTCGGAGGCCACCCCGTACCCAAAGGCTACATCCAGCAGTTTCTCTACCCGTTCAAGAACCCAAAGGAGTGAATGTGCTCACCCCCATTTTCATTCCGCCATTAACAGGGAAGGCCCTGCCTGGCGATTTTTCCATGGTGGACTTCCACTGGCTAGGTGCCACCACGATCACCGGCTCCTTGGCGGAAATGGTGAATTCCTCAGCGCTGGCTAAGGTGTGCGCGAAACATGTTATGAGAAGTGTGATTGCGGTTTTCATATGAGCGATCTGGGTCTAGCAGGGAGCGCGACTAGTAAGACTCAGCTTCAAAATTCGTGCGACCGAGTGAGTCGTGGAGATGGCAAACATGGACTCAGAACCACTTCCTCTTCATCGCCTTGAGCACTGATGACGTGTCCAGCGAAAGCGTATACTCTTGCTGTGAGTCGGGAAGCCAGACCTTTAGAGGCAAACGTTTCCCATTGTCCAGAGCCATGCGCTGCTTTGGATCGAGAGCAACAATTGTGGTGCAGTCAGCGTTGGCAGCCGGAGCCCCATCGAGTTGGCATCGCCCCACCTCCTTCCCATTGCCATCAAAAATGACAGCTTGATTGACGGCTTCTCCGGTTCGACACGTGAATAGCAGGCGGCTGCCTTGCTTTGTTTCGAAAAAGCCGACTAGGTCGTACGTTCGATTCGGTAAGTCGAGTCGATTCGTTTGGATGGAATCTGCTAAGCGGAGGATTTGCAGCTGCGGGGGATCCCAGGAATGATGCTTAAGAACCAGAGTGTGTAGATCGTCGGAAACCGCAAGATCATTCCAATGCGCTCGCTCCAGCCAATCATCACAGAGAATCGCTCCCATCCGATATAAAATCGCGTTGGAGACAACTTGGAAGGTCCTTGAATCCACGATCAGCAGGTTCGAACTGCAACCAAAGAAAAGCTTCCGAGATCCAGTAAATCGCACGTTTCTTCGCAAGGGTTGAATGCTCTGCTTCAAGCTCGTCTCAGCTCCAAAAGTAAGCCCATCGGTGAACATGGTTGCCTCCGGGGCCGAACCAAGCACCCCACTTGCCACACACCGGTTAGTAGCGCAGAGTTGAACTCCACCGAAATCATAGAAAGGGGGCTTGTTCAGGACGCATGTGGCCAGAATCTCTAGCTTCGACAAGCTTTCACCCTGTCGATTGACTATGGAGGCCTTTGCTATCCCAAGGACCTGTCGGGTTTGCTCGAGCGCCACAGAATGAGACAGCGGCGAGGCGTGGTTCACGCTCTCTACATGGTTGATGAGAACGTAGAGCTCCCCATCGAAGAGGGCGACATCGCCGACGACGGTGGAAGCAGAGGGTCGCCCACAGCCGACGAACAATGCCGCTATAAGGATCAACACCAGAATGGTCTGTAGCTGAGCCCTAGCCATCGATGTGTTCAGCGGATGCAACATGCGCGCTTGATCTTCTTGATTACCGCATCCACTTCGGATGGGTATGGTTGTGCCCTGAATGGTTTCCTGAGCTGAGGAGCCAGGGGATCCGGGCCACCGTCCTCAGGATCAGTGAGCAGGGATCCACAGGGCAACAATTTTTTAGAACTCAACTCGTTGCCCCAAGCCATTAGCTTGGGGCGCCACGAAGATCCTGTTATGGAACCATTCGCGATGGATTGCCTGTGAGCCTCGGTTTATTGGGATGGGACTCATTTTTTGCCGATGCCTTCACGCCCTGGAGGCAGGAGGGGTTTCAAGCCGCTCGGGTGGGATCTCAGCATCGCGGCGCTGATGCTTGCGGGTGTTGCTTGGGCCTGCTGAAATGAACCAATGACGCCCGACCATGAGCCTGACGCCCTGAGGGAACAAGCCCCGCCCTACGCGCCGCCGCCGGAGACGCAGCGGCTGATTGATGAACTGTATCGCCAGGAACTGCGCGAGGCGCGCGCGATGACGCCGCAGGAGAAGCTCCTGCTGGGTGAGGAACTATTTGATTACGCGTGCTCGATCACGATGGCAGGAATCCAGAATCAGTTTCCCGAAGCGGATGAGGTGGAGCGCCGGCGCATCCTCGAGCAACGGCTCGCGTTACAGCGCAAGCTGGAGGGACGCGCGTGACGCCGGAGGCGAGCTTGATGGTGCGCGTGGCCGATGCGCTCGCGGCGTCAGGCGTCGCGTATCTTCTTGCTGGCTCCTTTTCGAGCAATTTCTACGGCATCCCTCGCTCGACAAAGGATGCGGATTTTGTCGTCGAGCTGCGCGGCGGAGTGGGACGTGATTTCATGGATCGGTTGGGGGCGGACTTCGAGGTCGATCCGCAATTGTCGTTCGAGACCAACACGGGGACGTACCGGCAGCTTCTTCAACACACGAGCAGCCCCTTCAAAGTCGAACTGTTCCTGCTCTCGAATGATCCGCACGACCAGGCTCGATTCCAACGCCGGGTCGCGGTCCAAGCCTATGGGCGACAAATCTGGCTGCCGACGGCGGAGGACGTCATCGTAATGAAGCTCCGCTGGGCGCGAAGTCGTGACCAGGAAGATGTTCGCGCGGTGATCGGCGTACAGGGGGAAAACCTCGACTGGCCTTACGTCGAAGGCTGGTGCGAACGGCACGGCACACGGGCGCTGCTGGAACAAATTCGCCGCACGGTTCCGAAGCTCTGATCGCTGCTCCGCCATCATTTTCCAAACGAACCAGCCAGCCTACATCCTGTTCTGGGTCTCTGTAGGGCCTGACATCCGGAGGTTAGGAAACCGAGCTCGGATCGGAGGAATCGCTCAACGTGCTGGTATCAAAGCTGGGCCTGCCTGCCAGCAGTGAAGACAGCTTGGTGAGTGGGTGATGGTCCGTTGTGGTTCATCGAGCGGTGCAACGTGCTTTCCGTTGAGTTCTTCGTAAAAACGCAATGGCGCAACGACGCAGACCAGAAGGGAATTGGGAATTGGGACGAGGGGGACGGTTGTCCGACTGCTTCTTTGCAACTCTCAACGAGGATTGGGTATTGGGACGAGATCGGCGTACGAAGAGGACTGCCAACAATGCATGGTCTGCGTTGCAATTCCCTTTTGGGGATCGGTTCTGGACACATGATCTTTCACCGCCGGTCTCAACCTGATTCTTCCTCACACGCCAAACGTCCTCCTGACCTCAGGAGGTCTGAGCCTGATTGCGGTCATTTCTTCTTGAAGCTTTTTACTTCCGCGAGAGCCTGCCGTTGGGGCTCGGTGGCTGTTTGGTGAGCGATGGTAAGCATTTTCTCCCGCCCGTAGCTGTAGTGGCTTGAGAGTAACGAAATAATCCGCTTCGCATACTCCGCCGGCTCGACCGTGGCGGAGAGAATCTTGAACCAAACCGGCAAGACTTCGTCCCAGTCCACCCCGACCTGCCAGGATCCCCCCTCATCCGCAAAGAAGATGATGTCATCACGGCATTCATCGATGCGATCCAGGAGGTTGAACAGAATGTCCATCGCCTCATGGACCTCCGCTGCTTGCCCCTTCTTTGCGTGGTCCGTGGCCCATCGGGGTCGCATCTTGTCATTGAACAATCCGGGACAAACGTGACTGGTCGAGGGGAGATGGTCGGGTCCCTGAGCTCGTAACATTGCGTGGCGGGAGGGCGAGGAGGAGGGAGCGGGCTTTGAGTCCTGCGATCCGCGAGCCGCCGTTACCGGAGTTTCGCCCGTGGCTGCCGCTTCCCCCAAACCGCCTGGAACCTATTGGAGTCTCGTGCGGTAGAATTCGGAGGACTTGAGCAGCGGAACACCGCCGAGTACCAGAATCCCGTTGGCGGGCGAGGTATTTGTTCTGACAGGGACCCAGGTTCGGAAGTCCGACGTGGATTCGAGGATCACGCGCTGGCCGATGGGAGTGAACACTTTCATTTCAAGCGATCCTGGCGCGGTCAGGGTTTGTGCGATGATTTCCAACAAGGGATTGATGGTGAGCTGAACTCCTCCCGAGGCTCCGGAGAATCCATCGACAGCGATGTGGTAGGTGATTCCTGCAGTGCAGGGGAAGGTGAGGAGACTGTTGTGATTGAAGTTCGCGCCATCGTCATCGGCCGCGACGGCTTCCAAAGAGGAGAGGGAATCCCCGATGTAGGCAGCAAGGACGGTATCGAAGGTGCTCCCGATCGTATCGATCGTCACGGTTCCCGTTGCCGGAGCTGTCCACTGATACCAGATGGAATGACCTCCATAGGCTCCAAGGTGGTTGGGCTCCTCCGGTTCACTGTTCGCGCTGGAATTGGAGTTATGGTAGATCCCGCCGCCGCCTGTGATCACCGTTGCGGAAGTGAAAGAATCGTTCTTTGGAGTGACCGTGAGTTTGGCAGGACGGGACACTGCTCGTCGTTGATCCGTGAGCACTGCAACTGTGTATGTGCCTGCCTGCTCCAGTTTCAAGTTGTTTAAAGTCAGTAAGCTGTTTGTCGCCCGCGGAATGAGGATTCCATTGAAGTACCATTGGAACGAGAATTGACCTGGGCCTTGCGGGACGACGGTGAAGGAGGCGGGAGATCCTTCTGCTGAAACGAGGTCATTGGGATTTGTTAGTGGGATGGTCACAACTGCTAGGGAAGAACCTCCGTCCGAGGCTGCGATGTTGAGGATATTGTTCAATGAAGGTGGGATTGGAGGGATGCCAGCTCCCCATGCAACGATCGTACCGTCGAGTTTCTGGGCTACGCAGTAGTTGACCCCGGGGGCCAGTCGAACAATGCCCTGGAGACCTGAGGGAACAAGGGTTGGACTGCCGTCGAGTGAGCCCCACCCCAAGACCGTTCCGTCCCGCTTGAGAGCGAATGAGGCGTGCCCTTGAAAGCTGGCAGCTACTGCAATTGCTCCCACTTGCCCATGGGGTGCGGACACCTGGCCGCTATCATCGAGTCCCCAGCTGACGACAGTCCCATCCCGCCGCGCTGCCAAACTGTGTCCGAAGCCAGCAGCGATACTCACTGTATCATTCAAACCGTTGGGCACGCTGACCTGTCCCCATTGATTTCCGCCCCATGCAACGACTGTTCCATCGTCTCGAAGAGCCAGGCAGTGATAATAGCCTGCCGCGATCGCCACAACATTTGAGAGTCCGGGGGGGATGCATCCGGCTTGGCAAGAACTGGGCTGCCCCCAAACAGTGATAGTTCCATTGTCTCGAAGCGCCATGATGTAGTCGTAACCAGCCGAGAGTGCCACCGCGTTTGTTAGATCACCTGGTATGCAAAAAAGGCAGTTCCCACTCCATCCCCAGGGAACAACTGTTCCATCGCTCTTGAGAGCTGCTCCCATGTAGTTCACCGATCTGACCACGCTGACTGCATTGGTCATGTCAGCGGGTGGGCCACCGTATGGTGTTGGGCCAAGGGCAACCACCGTACCCATGAGCGTCGGGCGTGAAGGCATTGGCAACGGAATGTAGATATCCACCGAGACTGGCTGGCTGGTCACAGAGTTGTACGAGTTCTTAACGACGACATCGTATCGGCCGGAGTGAGTGGCCAACGCATTGGTGATGAGCAGGACGGCGTCGGTCGCTCCAATCACGGCCAGGTCACCGCGACGCCATTGGTATTTGAGATTGTCCCCAGTCGTTCCGACGCTGAGGCGCAAGAGAGTCCCTTGCTTCTGATGTGTTCCTACCGGCTGTTCGGTGATGACGGCTGCAGGGGTGACAAATCTCACTTGATCTAGAAAGCCATGATCCATACCTGTGGTGAAGGCCTTGTCCTTGGTGTATCGCCATCGAAAGGTGTGGGTACCGCTGGAGATCGGCATCGTCCGTTCCTGCCAATCCACTTCTCCCGAAATCGAGTCCACAACCTTTGCATCTAGGAGGAAGCTGAGGAAGTCATAGGAACCTTCCGATGAAACCTTCCACCAGAAAGCTAGGTTGCCAGGACCCTCAACGATCGTTTCGAGCCACGACTCTTGGTTGTCTCCAATGCCACCACTCGACACCGCGCTATCCTTGTGAAAATAGGATCCCTGCACGTACCAGGGGGCAGTGCCGCCGCTGGTCCAAGTAAGGATATCTTCCAATGCATCAGAATAGTTCTGAGCGTGGAGCGAAAATGAAGTGATGAGGGTGGCAGCGAGCAGGAAAAGCAAAGCCAGGACGCTGAAATGGGAGTGGGGTGTTCTCCAGATAATACTTCGTTGAGCGGTGCTCATAGATTCCTCGAAATTATTTTGGTGATTGTGTGCATCCACCAGAAAGTAGAGTGAGTTCTGAGTCCTTTCGCCGCAGTGATGAACTGCCCTTCCATGTCGAGTAGGTTCATCCGCTCTCGTTCTGCCCCGGCAATGACGAGCCTGTATAGCACCCCGTTCCTGAGTTGCAAGCGGCATCCCCATCACACTCGTTGGTTCGAATGGTCCATCGGGGTCACCCATTGGAGTATTGGGTCAAGAGACAAAATGTTTGTGTTCCCAAATTGGTTCATCACTTTTTGGGCTCGGTCGCACGGACTGAGCAGACGCCTCGAACGATCTTGATTCGTTCCTGCAGCTTCGTCTTTTGAT
>JACQFQ010000036.1 GCA_016199985.1 Verrucomicrobiota bacterium
GCCCATCGCCACCGCTTCGGACCCAAGAGAAAGACCGGCGCCAGACGCCTGCGCGGCGTCCAGTCCCTGTCCCTCTTCTGCCTCAGGGATCTCAGACTCAACCTCTGGGGGTGAGCTGCCAGGGGCGCGAACAGGCGGCGCCTCAGAAACTCGCTGGATTCCCGAAAGCAATGAAGGTTGCGCTGTAGCGGATCGTTTTACGAAGCCATGACAGCCGGGTGTCGACAGACGCGCCCGTCCCCTGGTGACGACAGAAATGTCTTGTGATGCGAAGGGGTGCTCGTTTAGCCATTCAGCATGGCCTGCGCAAAAACACCCCATCGCTCACTCTCGAGTTCCCGCCTCTCCATCGCTCTCGCTCTCGTTGTCTCGGCGACTTGGACTTTGAGTGACACCACTCAGGGCGCCGAAATCAAATCGTCAACAGCCCGACGTTCCGCCCAGCATCCGCCAACAGCCCTGGACCGCTATGTCGCCACGCCCGATACCAACTTTAGCTGGTCGGTCGTCTCGTCAACCCAGGGCAGCAATTACACAACGACCGTCCTGCAGCTCACATCGCAGGTCTGGCTCACCACAAATGAGGTCGACCGGCCCTTGTGGCAGCATTGGCTGACGATCATCAGGCCCGACGACGCCAAGCCAGGCATGGGTTTTCTCTTTATCACCGGAGGCAGCAGCAAGAGCGGGCCCCCGAAAAAGCCGGAGGACAACATCGTGCGCACCGCCCTGGAAACTCGCTCTGTTGTCAGCGAGCTCAAGAACGTGCCCAACCAACCCCTCGTGTTCAAGGGCGAGGAGAAGGGGCGAGTGGAGGACGAGCTGATCTCCTACTCCTGGGACAAATTTCTGCGAACCGGCGATGAGAAGTGGCCGGCGCGACTGCCCATGACCAAATCGGCGGTCCGAGCCATGGACGCTGTGACCGCGTTTTGCGCAGGCAAAGAAGGGGGATCTATTAAGGTCGATCGATTCGTCGTCGCCGGCGGGTCCAAGCGAGGATGGACAACATGGACCACCGCCATCGTAGACAACCGCGTCGTGGCCATCGTTCCCATCGTGATCGACATGCTCAACATCGTCCCCAGCTTCCAGCATCACTGGGAGGCTTATGGGTTTTGGGCGCCCGCGGTCGGCGATTATGTCGCGATGGGCATCATGAATTGGACCGGCACCCCGGAATACGCAAAGCTCATGAAGATCGAAGAGCCCTACGAATACCGCGACCGTCTTACGATGCCCAAGCTCATGGTCAACGCCTGCGGCGATCAGTTCTTCCTGCCCGATTCTTCTCAATTCTATTTCAAGGATCTCCCAGGAACGAAATACCTCCGCTACGTGCCCAACGCAGACCACTCCCTGCGCGGATCGGACGCCTGGCAGAGCGTCACCGCGTTCTACGACGCCATCCTGAAGCAATCCAAGCTCCCCCGCTTCTCCTGGACCAAGGATTCAGACGGTTCCCTACGCGTGAAGACCACAGATCGCCCCAGCTCCGTGAAGCTGTGGCAAGCCACGAATGAGAAGGCCCGCGACTTCCGGATGGAGATGATCGGGAAGGCTTGGCAGGGCTCCGATCTCGAAGGCTCGGGCAAGGGCGACTACGTCGGCAGAGTGGCCAAGCCGGCGGCTGGGTGGACCGCGTTTGTCGTGGAACTGACGTTTCCCAGCAGCGGGCCCTATCCTTTCAAGTTCACCACGGAAGTCTCCGTTGTGCCCGACACGTTCATCCACAAGTTCGAGATGCCCAAACATCCATGAAGGATTCTCCGCCGAACCGAAAGGATTCGGAGCCCGCGATCCCGTTCAAGCCCGCGGTGGCGCCGCCGTCGGAGGGACGTTCGCAGCGCGTTGACTACCTCCAGAAAAGTCTCTTTGCCAGCGGACACTGGATACGGCGACTCCCCGCCCGCCCGCCCGCCGCTCGCCCGACATTCCGGGTGACGGTGGGGTAAGAGGATTCTCGGGAGCGCGCCTCCCTCATGAGATCGTCACCACAGGATCGCGAAGAACTTCCGACCGCGGACGAATCCCCAACCCGGGACTGTCAGAGGCTGACATCCGGCCAGCCTTGCGTTGCGGCGCTCCTTCGGCGGTGCTCACTGTCACGTAGCTGTTGAAGTCCGTGGTGCTGAACAGCAGCTCGGACGGCGTGCTGTGCGCAAGATGAGCGATCGCCGCGGTGGCGATATCGCCGCCCCAGGAGTCCTCCAGTGTCATCGCAATTCCCGATGCCACGCAAAGATCCCGCGCCTGTCGCGTCTTCGTGAGACCGCCCAGCTTGCTGATCTTCAAGTTCACCACGTCCATGGCCTTGTCGTTCAGGGCTCGGAGCAGCATGTGGATGTCGTCCAGACTCTCGTCCAGAACGAAGGGCAGGCCGCACAGGCGACGAACAGCCAGGCACTCCTCATACGTGGCGCAAGGCTGCTCAATGTAGACGTCCAGATCGCGAACGGCCCGCGCGACGCGCAGCGCTTCGTGCTGAACCCATCCGGTGTTCGCGTCCGCCACCAAACGGTCTCCCGACGACAGGCGAGCCGCCACCGCGCGGATGCGTTGAATGTCGACGTCTGGATCTCCCCCCACCTTCAGCTGAAACCGCCGATAGCCCTCTTCTCGATAGCCCGCGACACGGGCCGCCATCTGATCCGGGGTTTCCTGCGAAATGGCTCGATACAGGGGAAAGTCCGCGCCGTAACGTCCGCCCAGCAGCGCGCACAGAGGAAGCCCCGTCGCCTGCCCAAGAATGTCCCAACAGGCGATGTCGATCCCGCTCTTTACGTAAGGGTGCCCCTTGAACGCCGCGTCCATCACGCGGTTCAACTTCGTCAGCTCGCGCGGGTCGCATCCAATCAGGCGGGGGCCGAGCTCACGCAACCCCGTTCGAACACCTTCGGCATAGGCCGGCAGATAGAACGGTCCCAGCGGACAAACCTCCCCGTGTCCCGCGACTCCCTCGTCGGTTTCCACGCGAACGATCGTGCTGTCGAACACGTTGACGGACTTCCCGCCCGACCATTTGTAGGTGGTTTCGTGGAGCGGCAGTTCCACTCGATAGGCCAGGATTCGGTTGATCTTCATCAGTTCCGCGCGGTGAAGCGCGGCGCGGGAATTGCAACACGGCGGCGCGCCTATTGGCCAGCGCAACGTGGGGCGGAGTCAACGAAGCCAAAACCGGACTAAGATTTGGCCTTTAGCATTCCTTCGGGGTCCTCTAGCGTTCGATCAATTCACGGGCTCATGGCTGATTGCATGAACAGTCGAACCTCTGGCATCACACTTCGGTCGCGACGGCGATGGACGCCCGCCTCATTCCTGGGACGGATCGCGCCCGCCGTCCTGGCGTGTCTTCCGGGAATCCTCCCGGCCGCCTCCCCCGACTTCGGCCGAGACATCGAGCCGATCCTGATCAAGCGCTGCTACGAATGCCATGGCCCCGACCAACAGAAGGCGAAGCTGCGCCTGGACAACCGGACGAGCGCGCTCCTGGGAGGCAAGTCGGGCAAGCCCGCCGTGGTTCCCGGCCAGTCCGCCGAGAGCGCGATCTGGCGGCGAGTGACCTCCTTGGACCCCGACGAGATGATGCCGCCCAAAGGCGAGCGACTCACCTCCGACCAAACCGCCCTGCTCCGCGGCTGGATCGACGCGGGAGCGGAATGGTCTGGATGGGACCCGCGTCGGCATTGGTCCTTCAAACCCGTTTCGAAGCCCACGCCGCCCGCGCCGCGCGCCCCGGGGTGGGCGCGCAACGACATCGACGCGTTCATCCTCGCCAAGCTGGAGCAGGAGGGCTTGGGACCCGCCCCCGTCGCGGATCCTTCCACCCTGGCGCGCCGGCTCTCCCTGGATCTCACCGGCCTGCCGATGAGCCCGGAGGAATCGGATCGATTCGCGCGCGACGCAAGCCCCGAGGCGTATGAGCATCTCGTCGATCGGCTCCTTTCCTCGCCGCACTATGGCGAACACATGGCGCGATGGTGGCTGGACCTGGCGCGCTATGCCGATTCGAACGGCTATCAGATCGATTCCACACGCTCCATCTGGCCGTATCGCGACTGGGTTATCCAGGCTTTCAACGCCAACCTGCCCTTCAACCAGTTCACCGTGGAGCAGATCGCGGGAGACCTGCTGCCGAGCCCCACCCCGGCCCAGCGCATCGCCACAGGGTTCAATCGCAACACCAAGATCAACGACGAGGGCGGAGGCGACGCGGAGGAATATCGGACCAAGGCCGTGAAAGACCGCGTGGCCACAGTGGCCACAACCTGGCTGGGTCTCACCATGAACTGCGCCGAATGCCACACGCACAAATACGATCCGATCACGCACGAGGACTACTACCGATTCTACGGCGTCTTCAACAACACCACCGATGGCGGCAACTACAGCACCGAGCCCACGCTCTCGGTCGCCTCGCCTTCCAACTCTATCACAGGAACCCTCGGCTATCTGGAGTCTCAGCTCGCGGCCACCGAGCGGCAGCTCCGGCTGGCTGAACAGCAGGCGCCCGCCGAGACGAAAATCTGGGAAAAGAAGCTCCTGTCGGCTGGATCGGTCTGGGAGTCTTTGGCGTTGACCAACGTAAACTCGACCGGCGGCTCGAGCTATCTCACGCTTCCGGATCGGTCGATCCTGGCGACGAACGTAAACCCGATCTACGACACGATCACCTTTGAGGCGTCCACGGAGCTCAACGGCATCACCGCAATTCTCCTCGAGACGCTGCCCGATCCCTCGCTGCCGAAGAACGGGCCGGGGCGATGGAGTCAAACGGGCAATTTCATTCTGGATGAACTATCCATGTACGTCATCCCGAAGAGCCAGGATCAATCTCGCTGGGGAGCGAACACGAATTTGACTCTCGCGTCCGCCGTGGCGGATTGGGAGCAGGACTACTATCGCGCCGAACACGCCATCGACCGCAACCCCAAGACCGGGTGGGCGATCGGCCCCAAGTTCGGCCAGCGGCATTTCCTGATCGTGACCCTCAAGGAGCCGTTGAAAGCCCCGACCGGCACGAAGCTGGGCTTTCGCTTCGAGAGCTACCATGGGAGCAGCCACGTCATTGGACGGTGGCGGGCCAACGTTGCACGCGCCGCGGACACCCTCGTGTTGTGGCCGGCTTCGGAGGAGGTCAACGTCATACTCAAAAAGCCCGCCGCAAAACGCTCGGAAGCTGAAGCCGCGAGAATCGCGCAGCAATATCGATCCGTCTCGCCGCGGATTCGCGGTCTGGAGCGCGAGAAGGTTCGTCTTTCCGAGAAGATCGCGCGAGTTCGCGGGGCAAGGTTCTCAACGCTCGTCATGCAGGAGCGATCCGACAAGCCGCGCGAGACCTACATCCATAATCGTGGAAACTTCCTCGACCACGGGAAGACGGTGACTCCGGGCGTTCCCGGGTTTCTGCCGCCCCTCCCGGCGGGCGAGCCGGCGAATCGCCTTTCGTTGGCGCGGTGGCTGATGGATCCAGCCAACCCGCTGCCCGCGCGCGTGACCGTCAATCGCTTGTGGGAGCGATTCTTTGGAACAGGGATTGTGAAGACCAGCGAGGATCTGGGCCGGATGGGCGAAGCGCCGAGCCATCCGGAGTTGATCGACTGGCTGGCCGCCGAGTTCGTCCAATCCGGATGGGATGTCAAAGCGCTTCAGAAGAAGATGCTCCTGTCCGCCACGTACCGTCAGTCGTCGAACACAACGCTGGAGAAGCGCGAGAAGGACTTCTACAACCGATGGCTGTCGCGCGGGCCGCGGTTCCGTCTTGACGCGGAGATGATCCGCGATCAAGCGCTCGCCGCGAGCGGCCTCCTGAACCCGCAGCTCGGAGGGCCGAGCGTGTATCCGCAGCAGGTCCCCAACCTATGGAAGGAGATCGGCTTCCTGCGGCCGGAGCTGGGCATGGACGAATGGCCCGCAAGCCAGGGGCCGGACCTGTACCGTCGCGGGGTGTACACATTCTGGCGGCGCGTTTGCACGTATCCGATGCTGTCGACCTTCGACGCGCCCAGCCGCGAGCTCTGCCTCTCGCGTCGCCCCAGAACCAACACGCCACTGCAGGCGCTCGCGAGCCTTAACGAACCCACTCTGCTGGAGTGCGCGCGCGCGCTGGGAGAAAAAGCGGCCCGTGAAGGGGGGCGCTCGCAGACGGATCAAATCGACTACGCGTTTCGTCTCAGCGCGGGACGCCGTCCCACGACATCGGAGAGCGATCGACTCGTCAAGTTTCTCTCTCAGCAGATCGCGAGCTTCCGCAAGGACAGGGCCGCGGCCGCGCAACTTCTCCGCGAGGCGCCCGCCGTGGAAGCCTCTGATCTCGACCCCGCCACGCGCGCGGCGTGGATGATGGTGGCCAACGCGCTTTTGAATTTGGACGAAGTGCTCAACAAGAATTAACCATGCGCTCCTCCCTCGACCACCCCCTGACTCTCGACGCGCTCCGCTCGGCGACGCGCCGCCGGTTTTTGCGTCAATGCTCCGCGGGCGTGGGCGCGATGGCTCTGGCGTCGCTTCTCGACGAGAAGCTCTTTGCCGCCCCCGACGCGCTCCAAGCGCTTCACTTCGCTCCGAAGGCGAAGAACATCATCTATCTCTTCCAGTCCGGCGGGCCTTCGCACCTGGACCTTTTTGATCCGAAGCCCGCGCTGCAAAAACTCCACGGACAAAAAATGCCGGCGGAGGTTCTGCAGAAGGTGCGGCTGGCGCAGATCGGCAAGGACGCCGCGGTGCTGGCCTCGCCATACAAGTTCCAGCAGTACGGCAAGTCCGGCATGTGGCTGTCGGAGCTGCTGCCGCACCTGCAAGGCGCGGTGGACGACGTGTGTTTCGTTCAGGGCTTCTACTCGGAGGCGTTCAATCACGACCCGGCCACGCTCTTCATGAACACCGGCGCGCAGCTGGCGGGCCGCCCCGCGATGGGCTCCTGGTTCAGCTACGGGCTCGGGAGCTCGAACAAGGATCTTCCCGCCTTCGTGGTTCTCATGACCGGCGTCGGCCAACCGCTCACCAACAGCGCGTGGGGAAGCGGTTTTCTGCCCAGCCAGCACCAGGGCGTGCAGCTGCGCTCATCAGGCGATCCCGTGCTGTTCGTGGGCAATCCCCAGGGCATGGGGCAGGAGCGACGCCGGCAATCGCTGGACGTCATCCGCGACCTCAACCAGATGCGATATAGCGTGGTCCAGGATCCCGAGATCGAGGCGCGGATCACGGCCTATGAGCTCGCGTATCGGATGCAAACCAGCGTTCCCGATGTCATGGACATCAACAAGGAGCCGGCGCACATCCATCAGCTCTATGGCACGACCCCGGGCCGCGCGTCCTTCGCGAACAACTGCCTGCTCGCGAGACGGCTGGTGGAGCGCGGGGTGCGATTCGTGCAGCTGTATCATCGCGGCTGGGACCACCATGGCGGCCCGGACGGCAACCTGGTTTACGATCTCAAGAAGCGCTGCCAGGAAACCGACCAGCCCAGCGTCGCGCTGATCAAGGATCTCAAGCAGCGGGGTCTTCTGGATTCCACGCTCATCCTCTGGGGCGGCGAGTTCGGTCGCACGCCGATGATGCAAGGAAGCCCCAAGCCCGACCAGATCGGCCGCGACCATCATCCGCATGGCTACACCGTTTGGATGGCCGGTGGTGGGATCAAGCCAGGCACGGTTTATGGCAAGACCGATGAGCTGGGGTTCTTCGCGGTCGAGAACAAGGTTCATGTGCATGACCTGCATGCGACCATCCTCCATCTTTTCGGGGTCGATCACCTCAAGCTCACCTATCGATTCCAGGGCCGCGACTATCGCCTGACGGATGTGCATGGCGAGGTGGTGAAGCCGATCCTCGCCTAGGTTCAAGCGGGGCGATCTGCGCCCGCCTACAGGGTGGGAAAGAACTTGGGAGTGCGTGCGAACGCGTTCCGAGCCCTATCCAACGAACTGACCCACCCCAAGACTCTTGTCTGTCCTGCTGATCATGGCAGGTCGGCGGCCCAAAAGGGCATCCCGGATCAGCCAGATTGTTTTGGCGGGAAGCCGCCGGCCGTCGAGACCAGGAACCTGGACTGGTGACGCCCCGGCGTTGAGCCCTGGGAGTCAAATTCTCACGTTTAAAGACCGGCTGGCGGCTCGCGTGAGCGAGTCGCCAGGGAAGCGCCTCCATGAGGGTTGAAAGTCAGCCGTGCTAATAGGCCGACGAGAAGTTTTGGCAGGAATTGGTTCGCAGTGTTTGCGCAAAAGCTTGTGTGTCGCCCAGGCGGATCAGGGAGCGCCCCGGCTGGCTCGGCGGCGTGTCGCCGAATGTGGCCGCCAACCGGGGAGCCATCCCATATCCCAACCCGCTTTCGGGTTTCATCATCTCATCCTGTCGCTGAGCATTCATTCTGTTCATCTATTACTACGGGGGAACAGAGGCCAACCTTTCAGATAATGTGATTTATTTTCTTGGAAGCCTCCTCGGTCCGCGCAGGGTTCTCCCGTGAGCTCGCAATTCCGGAAGCGTTTGCTGCGCTGGGGAGGCATGGCGGTTATGGCCGGATTCCTCTTTCTCAATTTCGTCGCCTGCCGACAGAGCCGGGGGCTGGTTCGATTCGCGCCCTCCGACCAACCGCCACGACGCCAAGGCTGGCAGGCCGATTTGCTGGGCGTGGAAATACCCCGACCTGTCAACAAACGGAATCCCCGCGATGTCGGCCTCCGCTTCGAAACCCGAACCTTCCCCGGCGCCCAGGGCGAGCGCGTCGAAGCCTGGATCATCCCGAGCGACGCCTCCCCGCATGGGACGGTGATCGCCTTCCACGGACACGCGGGAAGCAAGGAGAGCCTGCTATCGGTTGCAGCCCGGTTTCATGAATGGGGCTGGGAGACGTGGTTGGTGGACTTCTATGGCAGCGGCGGGTCCTCGGGCAACGAAACCAGCATCGGGTGGCACGAGGCCGAAGACGTAAAAGCCGCCTTTGATCAAGTCGCGCGAGGGTCAACTGGCAAGCCCGTCGTGCTGTTTGGAGCGTCGATGGGGGCGGCCGCGATCTTGAGATCCGTCGCTGTCCATGAGCTCAAGCCCGAGGGCCTCATTCTCGAGTGTCCCTTTGATCGATTACGCACCACGGTGGCCAGCCGTTTTCGCCGGGAGGGCTTTCCCACATTCCCCATGCTGGACCTCATCCTGTGCTGGGGCGGAATTCAAAGCGGGTTCAACCCGTATAGGCACAATCCGGTGGAGTTCGCCGCGACTGTTCGATGCCCCGCGTTGCTGATGCAGGGAGACAAGGACGTCACCATTTCCCTGGAGGAGTCGCGAAGCATCGCTCGGGCGCTCGGAGCTCGATGCGCCTTCCGCGTGTTCGAGGGACGAGGCCATGAGGCCTTGCAAGCGGGCAATCCCGCGCTGTGGGACAGGGAGGTCCTCGGATTTCTCCGCGCCTTTTAGTTTTAGAAGCCCAGAAACCCCAGCCCGAATCCGCCCTTGAACAGGGTTTCCTCGAGGACGAGATAGCTCAGGATGTGCGACGCGATCAGGCAGGCCGAAACGATGACAGCGAAAGTGAGATAGAGACCAAACGCCTTGGCGGGATCCGGGCGGATAAAATGGGGCATCGCGGTGTACAGAACCCCGAAGACGAAAACGGCCGCGACTCCGCACACGAGCCACGTGTTCAGGAAGTCCCAGGCGTCGACGATGCGGAAGAGGTAGACGGCGCTGAGCGCGTAGGCGACGGTCTTGAAGATCTGCCCGAAGCTCGATCGGACGCTGATGCCCACGGCGATGTTTCGGATGAACATCGACGCGAGAAGCAGGGAACCGAGGGCGAAGACCGCTTGGCACGTTCCGTAGCGCATCGCCAGAGTCGGATCTATCTTGAGCACACGCTGAAACGACGGCTCATAGGTTCCGTGAGCCGCGAGAGCCCAGGCTTCGATCGCGCAGCTGATGCACACGGCGGGCAGGAAAGAGAACAACAGAACAGCCCATGCCGGCCGGTTCGCGGAAGCGAGGCGCTTCCACGTCGGACCCGGACTGACCAGCAACAAGACAGCGTTAATCATCCGGCTGGTTTATCGGCGCAATCCGACCAGGAGAAAAGGCAAATCCCGAAGCGTGACGTTCCCGACGGCCTTTCGTGGCCCGGCGAGCAGGGCTTCGCGCCCCCAATCATTTCGCCTGCGCGGAGCGCTGCTGACCTAGATATCCCAAAAGGTGATAGAAATCCTGGACGCTCAGGATCTCTCCGAAGTTCTCGGGCATGAGCGAGAGGGCGGAATCGCGGCGCTCCTTGATTGTGCCTTTCGCGATGGAGAACTCCTGGCCCGCGGAGTTGGCGAAGATCGCGAGATCGCCTTCCTCGCGTCGGGGCAATCCAGTGACGACCTCGCCGTCGTTCTGAACGATGAGCTGCGCGCGAAACGCGCGGTCGACGTTTCGATTGGGGTCGAGGATGTCCTCGCACAAGCGATCCACGCCGCGGCTGCCGATGCCGTCCAACTGCGGCCCCACCAGGTTGCCAACGCCGGCGATCCGATGGCAGGCCGCGCAGCTCTGAGCGAAGACGACCGCGCCTCGCGCGAGATCCGGGCGGGCGGCGCCAAAGCCCGCGCGACGCTCATCGATGAGTCCCTGCAGCTTCGCGTCCGGCTTCGGCGCCTGAGCCGTTAATCTCGCCACCCTTTCCTTCTGAGCTGGAAGGCTTGCGGCGAGCTTGCCTCCCACCTTCGACTCGACGAGCAGTCGTGGACTCGCCTTGGACTGCTCGACCCAATCGACCAGCTGCACGGCCAGCACAGGGTGGCCGGCAAGGATCTCCGCCACGCGGGCCTGCGTTCGCCACGCCCCTTGCTTTAGGACTTCGCCGACGACGTCCAAACAGCGCGCCGCGTCGGCCTGGCCCAAAGCCGCGCACAGGGAGCGACGAAGGTCGGCGTTCAGCGACGGCTCATCGACAAGCAATGCCAGCGACGCGAGTCCATCGCCCTTCGACCGAGCGGTGAGCGCTCGGGCCGCGGCCGAAGCGATTTGAATCTCGGTCGCGGGGTTTCGCGTCCACTCGACGAGTTTCGCGGACAACGCGGTCAGGTCCGCGGTCTCCGCCAGCTCCGTCACGCCACGGATGCGCGCGACGACGTCGCGAGGCGCGATCTCAGGGAAAGGGATCAAGGCGGGGTCGAAGCCTCCGACGGCCAACCACGCGTACGCGCCCTCCGTGTTGCGATCCACCACTTCGATCCGGGCCTTTTTGCCGCGATGCGCCGACAAGTCCCACTGAATGACCTGCGCGGTGTCGTTGCGCGGCGCGAGCGTTTCCATCAGCACGAGCTCGCTTCCGGATTCCCGAAGCCGCACCAGGTTCTGGCGCTGCGCCGGTTTATCCGGGTAACCATCATGCCCACAGAGCAGAAACCGAAAAGTCCCGGGAACGACGAACTCCGGCGACCGCAGCGTTCCGGTCAGAGCTTCGCCGCCCTCCGGAAGGCTGCTCAACATTCGCGTGGATTTTCCGTCGGCGGAGCGCCGCTGCTGGAAGGTCCAGGGATTGCCGGCGTCCTTCGCGTTCTCCCACGGCACGTTCTCCCATCCGGCCGCGCCTCGAGCGGCGGCGCTGAGGAGCCCGTCCACCAGTTCGGTCGACCACGACCGCATGGCCGCGGGCAGCGCGATGCTGCGCTCGGCGAGGCCCTGCTTGACCGCTTGATACAGATCGAACTGCTGTCCGAGGTCCTTGGAGGTGGCTTGTCGTGCGAACTCCACCAGTCTCGACGCCTCCGCTTCAGGGGCGGAACGGGCGGCTTGTTTCAGGATTCGCACAACAACGTCCGGCGATTCCCGGAACCGTCGCGCGTGCTCCACGAGAAAGCTGGAGGATTCCGGAGAGGAGATCGACAGCGCTCCTTCCGCCACCTGTTTCCAAACCGCCTCGACGGCGGGACGCTTCTGGAAAAACTCGAACGCGCCCGGCGCTCGAAACTGGTTTCGCAGCGCGATCTTGAGAGTGTGAAGCAGGTGAGTGTCATCGCCGGGGACCCGAGCGCGAGCGCGCAGAAGAGGGTCGATATGCTGAACGCTCGGATGAAGAGCGAGGGCTTCCGCGGCCGCCCGACGAACGTGCGGATCTTTGTCTTCAAGCAACAGGTCGAGGCTTGTCAAAAACGCGGCGGTCGGTTGAGGGTCGGCGCCCACAACTCGGGCCGCGTGCATGCGCACGAGAGGAGCGGAATGGGAGAGCGCGTCCCTGAGAAGCTCCGCGTCCAGCCTGCCTAAACGGTGGAGCGCCCAGAGCGCGCCCACCCGCTGCGACGGGGACGATTTCGCGTCCGCCAGAGCGCCGCGAATGAGACTCGACGCGGATACGCCCACTCGATCCACCAACTCCTCCAAAGCCAGCTGGCGACGGGCCGGCGTCCCCGAGCCCAGCTCGACAAGCAGCGATTCCACGCCCGCCTTCGTCAGGTCGGGCATGATTGATGCCGGCGCGCCGGCATACCGCACACGCCAGATCCGTCCTCGCTCCCGATCACGTCCGGGATGCTGCAGCGGCACTTCATAATGCCCGATGATGCGGTTGTAAAAGTCGGCGATGTAGAGCGCCCCATCCGGTCCCAGCTGGATGTCCACCGGACGAAACCACGGGTCGTCCGTGCTCAGAAAGTCGGGCATCTCCACGCCCACAGGGCTCGACCCATGCCACTCCACCCGGTCGCGATTGATGCGGCTGGTCATGACATTTCCGATGAAGATGTTGCCTTGAAGATCGGCCGGCCAACCTTGCTCCGGGACAACGACGATACCGGCGATCGCGGTGGATCCGTGGCTGTGTTGAATGGTGGTGGGGGCGAATCCCAGGCCGTCGTCTGGCTTTCCAAAACTCGGATAGTAACCGCCGGGAACCAGCTGATAAATGGGGGAGCTATGGCAATCGGCGGTATAGAAGTACCCGCGCTCATCCATGCACATTCCGAACGGATTCACCTGCCCCCAGGTGAACTGGTCCACATGAGAACCGTCCGGCCGGAAACGATAAGTGTTGCCGGAATTGAGAGTGATGGCGCTGCCGTCCCTGGCTTTGAAGGTGGAGTTGTTGTTGAAGCCATGCGTGCCGTAGATCCAGCCATCGTTGCCTCGTCGGAAGCTGGCGATGTTGCCATGCGTATCGCGCTCCCAGCCCAGCGGGCCGAACACCACGTCACGGCGGTCCGCGCGCCCGTCGCCGTCGGTGTCCCGGAAATAGTAGATGTTGGGGATGCTCCACGCGATGCAGCCCTCGCCATACGGCAGCACCGCGATGGGGATGTTGAGATTATCGACGAAGGTGGCGACTTTGTCGTAGCGCCCATCATGGCGGGTGTCTTCGAAGATCTTGATGGAATCCCGCGCGGGCTCGCCGGGCTTCTTGGGGAACGGATACTCGTAAGACGTCGTGACCCACAGGCGCCCCCGGGCGTCGAAGGCCATGTTCATCGGCTTGGCGATCTGCGGTTCGCTCGCGACCAGCTCGATGACAAAACCGGGCGGAAGATGAAACGTTCGCTGCTGCTGGGCGGGGGTTAGGGGCTCGGTCGTGCGGACGTTCTCCGCGAACGGATCAGTCGCGGCCGCGATCCCGGAGATCGCGGCGAATCCGAGAAGAACGATCGCGGTGGAGCAGGCGCCAGCGGCCGCGGCGCGAGGAGATGTCGACGGTGTCATGCGAAGATTTTGCAATGGAAGATCGACGAACGGGAGCCGAATCTCTTCATTTGGAGGACTCGAATGACCTCTGTGAACATCGACGCCCACGTCCATTGGGCGGGCAACGGAAGCTCGGGAGGCGGCAGCTGGATCCGCCTGAGCGGACCGCACCGATTCCTCGCGCGCTTCATGCTCCATCAAATCCAGATGCCGGGCGACGCGCTGTCGGGCGACTTCGACCGCATTTACACGGACCGCCTGCTCGCCTGGATTCGCGAGTCATCCGTACGCCGGGTCGTTTTGCTGGCGCACGACGAGGTGTATCACTCCGACGGACGGCGGATGGAGGGCGTCGGCTCGTTCTACGTGCCAAACGACGAAGTACTGACGCGGGCGCGGGCGCATCCCGAATTCCTGCCGGCGGTGTCGATTCATCCGGCGCGGGCGGACGCTCTGGACGAGCTCGAAAGATGCGCCGAGGCGGGGGCTGTCATGATGAAGTGTCTCCCGAACTGCCATAACATCGATTGCAACGACCCTCGCTATCGCAAGTTCTGGGAGCGAATGGCGGCGCTGAGGCTTCCTTTGCTGGCCCACACCGGCGGCGAGCACACGGTGCCGGTGGTTCGCGCGGAGTTCTCGGACCCGCGGATTCTGCGCCTGCCCCTGGAATGCGGCGTCACCGTGATCGCGGCTCACTGCGCCACACGCAGCGGGTGGAGCGATCCAGACTACTTCCCCCATTTCGTTGAGATGCTCCAGCGCTATCCTCGCCTGTACGGCGACACGAGCGCTTTCAATCTCCCGGCCCGAGGAGCCCACGCGCGCGAGTGTTTGCGGCCGGGGATCCAGGAACGATTGATCCACGGGAGCGACTTCCCCGTGCCGATCCAAGGCCTTTGGGCTTGGGCGCGCGGGATCATCAGCTTCCGCGATTACTGGCGGTGTCGCGGGATCCGGAATGCGATCGAAAGGGACTTTCAGCTCAAAAAAGCAATGGGCTTTGACGCCGCGCACTTCACAAGAGTGGGATCATTGCTGCGCGTAGGGACGGCATGAGAATGCTCGCCCCCTGAATGCGACCAGCGCGTTGCCCAAGAGGACGACGGGAGAGAAGCGGCAGTGGGCTGCCGCGCTCCAAAGCGCTTCGCGACTTCTCTCGCGCCGGAGCCTTGCGGCTCAGTATTCCCTATCCTTGACCACGCCGGGCTTCGGAATGGGATATCGGCCTTGAGCGTCCGACATCACCGGAGCGGGGCCGTCCTTGGTCAGCGAGTCCACATTGGGGGCGAACTCGTTGTTCGCGGCCATCATGTCCTCCATGGTGACCTCCTGGCCGGTGTGGGCCGCCATCCGGCCCATGGCCGTGACCAGGCTCGCCTCCACGCCGCGCTTTACCTCGTTGTAGGGCGTGTCGTTGCGGATGGCCTCGAGCAGGTCCTGCCACTCGAGCTGGTAGGGATCGGGCTCTTCCTTCGGGCCCTTCCACAGCAGGTCCTCGCTCTTGATGGCCTGCCCCTTGAAGATCCGGCTGCGGGCCGGAGTGTGAGACGCGCTGGAGACCACCGCCAGGCCCTTGCTGCCATGGGCGTAGGTGGCGAACTCGTCCTTGCAGCCGACCATGGTGCGCCCGTAGAGGAACAGCTTCGTGCTGTCGGCGAAGGTGTACTCGACGGAGTAGTTGTCGAAATTCTGGTCGACGTAATCGCCGCGGAAGTGACGGCCGCCGGAGGCCTGCGCCTTCACAGGCCACGCGTCCTTCATCCAGCAGGCTTCATCGATGTTGTGGATGTAGAAATCGCTGTAGAGGCCGCCGCTCGCCCAGAGGAAGCTGTGGAAGCGGCGGATCTGGTATTCCACCTCGGACATGTTCTCGGGCCGCTTCGTGGAGAAGGCGGAAGCCACGGGTCCGTGCATGCGATACGCGCGAAGAGCGATGATGTCGCCGATCTCTCCCTGCTTGATTCGCTGGAAGAGCTCCTGACGGATGCGACAGTGACGACACATGAGGCCGACGCCCACCTTCAGATTCTTCTCCTTCGCCTTCTCATAGAGCGCGAGCATCCGCTTGCCGCTGCCGGCGTCCACAACCACGGGCTTCTCCATGAACACATTCACGCCCTTCTCGATGGCGTATTGGAAATGGACCCAGCGGAAGGCGGGAGGCGTGGCGAAGATCGCGACATCGCCCTTCTTCAGGGAGTCGATCGCGTGCTTGTAGCCGTCGAAGCCGATGAACTTCTTGTCGGGGGAGATGTCGACGGAGTCCTTGTGCTTTTCCTTAAGCCCCTTGTAGCTGGTTTCCAGCCGATCCTCGAACACATCCGCCATGGCGGTGAGCTGGATGGTGCCGCCCTGCGTCGAGAGGGCGTTGGAGGCCGCGCCGGTGCCGCGGCCGCCGCAGCCGACGAGCGCCACCTGGACAGTGCTGCTGCCGGCGGCGTGAACGGGAGGCAGGGCAACGCCGGCCAAAGCCGACACCGCGGCGAAGCCCGCGGCGCCCTTGATGAAATCGCGTCGAGTCGCCAGAGGCGACGAGGAGTCTAATGGTTGGGTCATATGTAATTCTTGCCAGGGAGACACCGTAGGCTGTCAACCCTAGAGATGTCATACTGACGCCGCGTCTCACCCCCCCCATTCAAAGGCGTTCGCGCGATTTGCAAAAAGGCGCGGCCTGTGGAAATACTCCGCGCGGCCCGGCCCCGTGGCGGACATGGTCGCCGGCTCGAAAAACAAACATCACAGTCGCTCACACCAACCAACCTCATCACGCCATGAAAACTCTGTCCCGCGGGCTGCTCGCCCTCGTCGCCGTCTATGCCCTCGCCGCCCTTCCTCTCCTGGCGGCGCCTGACGTCAAGACCTACCAGGTCACCGGCCCCGTTCTGGAAGTCACTCCCACAAGCATCACGGTGCAGAAGGGCGAGGAGAAGTGGCAGATCGCCCGCGACAAGCGCACCAAAGCGCCCGCCGACGTGAAGGTCGGGGCCAAAGTCACCGTGTACTACACGATGGTGGCCTCGGAAGTGGAAGTGAAGGACGCGAAGGGCAAGAAGTAAGCGGCGCCCGCAAGTCAGGGTTTCTCCGCGAGAAGGGCTCGCACCTTCGCGGCAAGGTTTTCCCGAGCGTCCAGGTCCCGGAGATTCCCCTTCCGATCCACCAGCCAGAGGCCGGGAAGGCTGGTCAGCCCAAAGCGCGCAGCAAGTTTGGCGTTCGGACCTGACCAGCCTTCGCCCGAGCAGTGCTGCGGCCAGGCGACGCCTTCGACATCCAGGTACACCTGGAGCCTGCGCGGCTTGTCGTCGAAACTGACGCCCACGATCTCAAGGCCGTGGGCTTGGTGCTCGGAGTAAAGCGCCTTGAGCTCGCCCAGCTTTTCCTGGCACGAGGGACACCAAGTCGCCCAGAAGTCGACCAACACCACCTTCCCCTTCAGCGAGGCCACATCGATCTCACCGCCCTTCATGGCGCTCAGCTTCAAGTCGAGGGGCTTGCCCAAGGATTCCTTCTTCCGAATCAACCCCCGCGCCTTCTCTTTCACGGCCGAGGAGGCGGGCCAATCGATCACACGTTGGGCGAGTGGAATCGCCGCGTCTTTGGGGCGGCGGTCGGCGACGAACAGCAGCTCGGAGTAAACCTCATCCTCGCCGGGGAAATCCTTCTGAACCCGAAGAAACCCCGCCTCGAGCGACTCGTAATAGCCGGGCGTTGCGTCTCCCAGCGCATGCGCCGCCTTCTGGACCTCATCGACCGCGTCGCGAAACCCGGGCTTTTCCGGCTCGGCCGGGATGGCGCGGCAAAGAGGGAGGATCCCGACGGCGATGAGAGTCATGAGTCGAAGGGAAGCGAGGAGGCGGCGCGGCGTTTTCATGGCACGGCGAAGCATGGGACGAATGGAAGACAATTGCCAACCGGGAGTTCGCATCCTCCTTGACTCCGGGGTCGGGGTTTCGGGGTAATGGGCCGTCCGATGGGCAACCTGAGAGACATTCTGCGGTTCGGCTGGCCGTATCTGCGACGCTATCGCGCGCGATTCTTCGCGGGCATTCTTCTTGGGCTGGTATTCTCGGCGGTCAGCGGCGCATTGGTGCCCGCGGCCTCATTGGTCATGAATCGGATCGATCCTCCGACGTCACCCAGACCCGCCGAGGCCATCGCCGAGCGTTACAAGACTCCGTTCGATTCGATCCGCGCGCCGGTCGAGAAATGGGCTCGCGAGTCCAAGGAGGCCGCGTTCGAAGCCCTGGACCCCTGGCTTCCGAAAGCGCGTCGCCCACTGGACTGGAAGCAAGCCGTCGGCGTGTTGATCCTGCTCCCACTGCTGATGGCGCTTCGAGGATTCACTGGATACTTCAGCAGCTACTGCCTCGGATGGGTGACGGAGCGCGTCATCAACGACATGCAGGTGGATGTGCTGAAGAAGCTGCATTCGCTATCGCTGGACTATTTCAACAAGTCGCAGCTGGGAGACCTGACCGCGCGCGTGCAAAGCGACACCGCCTGGCTGCACCGCAGCCTCAACCTGGGCCTGTCGGATCTGGTCAAGGAGCCCAGCACGGTATTGTTCGTGTTTCTGTGCCTGCTCGCGATGGATCCGCAGATGACTTTGTTCGTTCTGGTGCTCCTGCCGGCCTGCATTCTTCCCGTGATCGTCCTGGGAAAAAAGATCCGCCGGGCAGCGGACCGCAGCGTCACGACGAAGGTGTCGCAGTCGAGTCTGCTCTATGAAATCCTGACAGGCATTCGTGTGGTGAAAGCGTTCAACCTGGAGGCGTACCAGGCCGATCGGTTCAGCGACTACGCCAGGGATCTCGTGCGCCATGGCGTGAAAGGCGTCCAGGCCAAGGAGCTTGTGAACCCGATCATCGAGACGGTCACGGCCTTTGTGTTTGGCGTGCTGCTGATTTTTCTTTTCAGCAGCGGACGCGAGCCGAAGGAGATGATGCCATTCATCATCGGATTGGTGGCGGTCTACACCCCCTTCAAGAAGATCGCCGGCCTCCACGTGCTCTTCGAGCAGTCCAGCGCCGGTGTGCGCCGCCTGGGACAGATTCTCCAGGAACGCCCCACGGTCGCGGAGCCCGCCCAAGCTTCCGCCATCCCCGCGTTCTCCAGAAGCCTGCGGCTGAAGAACGTGAGCTTCGGCTATGGCGACAGGACGATTCTCCACGACGTGAACCTCGACATCCCCGCGGGCCAGCGTGTGGGGATCGCGGGCGAAAGCGGGTCGGGGAAGAGCACATTGCTGAACCTCCTTTTTCGGTTCTACGATCCGACCTCCGGGAGCATCGAGTTCGACGGCGTCGACCTCCGGTCGCTGCGGACGGACGACCTGAGGCGCCAGATGGCCCTGGTCAGCCAGGAGATCGTGCTCTTTGACCAAAGCGTCGCGGACAACATCGCGTGCGGAAAGCTGGGCGCGAGCCGCGATGAGATCGAGGCGGCGGCCCGAGCGGCGTTCGCGGACGAGTTCATTCGGGAGAAGCCCGGCGGCTATGACGAGCGGGTGACCGAGCGTGGGGCGAACCTATCCGGGGGACAACGCCAGCGGTTGTGCATCGCCCGCGCCTTCGTCCGGAACGCGCCGTTGCTCATTCTCGACGAAGCCACCGCCTCGCTCGACACCCAAGCCGAGGCCGAGGTCCAGAAATCAATCGACGCCCTGTCCGAGCGCCGCACCGTGGTATGCGTCGCTCACCGGCTGTCGACTCTCGCCAACATGGACCGCATCATCGTTCTAAGGCAGGGGCGGATTGTCGAGGACGGCGGGTTCAAGGAGCTGTTGAAGCGCGGCGGTCTCTTCGCCGCGATGGCGCGGGGACAGGGCATCGAAAGCGCCTGACATGCTCCTCGACATCCGCGGGACGGCGATGCTAAACCAGCCGCAGCCCGATTGATCATGGACACATTGAAAGCGCCCTGCTCGAACCCGATGATTCGCAAGCTCCTACTCGTCGCTTGGCTGGCCTTGGCCAGCGTCGCCGTCCCTGCCGCCGAGCCGGCGGACGCACCGCCCGCGACGCGCAAGCTCTCCCTGGGGGATTGCTTCCAACTGGCGCTGGAGCACAACCTCAACCTCCAGATCGAGCGGCACAACAACAGAATCCAGGGCATCCAGCTCGCCGGCTCCTACGGAGTGTATGACCCGTTGTTCCGTTTCAACGCGCGCAAGGATCACCTCGATTCGCCGGACATCTTCAATCCCAGGAAGGTCAGCGGGGACATTCAATACGACATCGACACCGTTACTTACGGCGCGGGGATCGGAGGCAAGCTCCCGACGGGCGGCTTCTATGACCTGTCAGGAATGCTCACTCGATGGAAGGATTTCAGCGACTTTGGCGGACTCGTGCCTCCCATCCGAACCAACGAGTACGGCTTCACAACCATGCTCACCCTGAGCCAGCCCTTGTTGAAAAACTTCTGGATAGACGCGGATCGTCTGGTGATCCAGGTCAACAAGAAGAACCTGAAAATCTCCGAGCTCGCCCTGCTGAAAACGATCATGAACACGATCGGAAACGTGGAGAGCGCCTACTACGACGCGATCTCCGCCAGCGAGGCCTTGAGAATCCAACGCGCCACATACGAGAAAACGCGGAAGCTGCTGGGCGACGTCCAGGCTCGCATCCAGGCGGGCACCATGCCGGCGCTGGAGGAGAAACTGCTCGACTATGACGTCGCCAGCCTCGCGGAGGACGTGGTGTCCGCGGAGCGCGCGGACGGCGACGCCCAGGCCTCCCTCCGGAACCTGTTGACCGAGGATCTCAAGGATTGGGTCGGCGCGCGGCTGGAAGTCACCGACAAGCTCCCCGAGGTGGAGGAACAATTCAACCAAATCGAGAGCTGGCGGGACGCCATGACCAAGAGACCCGAGGTCCTTCAGATGCAGTTGAACCTGGAGAAGCAGGACATCGCGCTGCGCTATGATCGCAACCAGCTTTATCCGAGCCTCGACATCAGCGGCACATACGGGTTGAACGCGGTCCAACCGGGCTTGGAGAACACCGTGACCCGGATAGAACGCGCGAGCCACAGCGTCTACGGCTATGGCGCCATCTTCACCATCCCCCTCGGCAATCGAACCGCTCGCAGCAAATACAAGGTGGACCAGGAGGGGCGAAAGCAGGCGGTGCTTCAGATGAAGCAGCTGGAGATGCAGATCCTGACGGACGTCGAGAACTCCGGCCGGCAGCTGACGACCACATGGCGGCGTATTGAGCCCGCGAAGCGGGCTCGCGATCTGGCCGAGCAGGTTCTCCAGTCGGAGGAAGGCAAGATTCTTCTCCAGCAAACGACGAGCTTCAACGTCGTCGAAGCGCGCCGACGCCTGACAACAGCCCAGCTCGGAGCCCTGCACGCGGCCGTCGACTACAACAAGGCCCGCCTGCAGGTGGCTCAAAGCCAGGGCGAGATTCTGGAGCGCAACGCCATCGCGGTGAATTTCAAATGATAACAGCCTCGCCTCGGCCCCGGCCGGCGCGGAGCGGTGAAGGATAAGATTATGAAGAAATGGATTCTTAGGATCGGGATGGCGGCAGTCCTGATCGCCATCGTCGTGGTGTTCCTTGTGGCCGCCTTCCTGGGGAACATCGTGAAGTCGGGTGTTGAGGCCGTGGGCCCTAAAATCACCCAGACCGAGGTCGCCCTCTCGGGCGTGAGCCTTTCGCTTTTGAACGGGTCGGCGACGATCAAAGGCCTCGTGATCGGCAACCCCGCGGGCTACAAGGCCCGGACAGCGCTTGAGGCGGGAGAGCTCCACCTCAAGGTCGAGCCCTCGTCCCTCCTCTCGGACAAAGTCATCGTCAGAGCCGTGAGGATCGATGGCGCGAAGATCAATGTCGAGGGCTCAGCCACCGACAACAACCTGACCAAAATCCAAAGCAACGTCGAAGCCTCGCTCAACTCGCTCATGTCCGGATCGTCGAACGCCGCGCCCAAGTCGTCGGGCGCCGGCAAGAAGCTGCAGGTGGACGACCTCGTCATTGCGCGCTCCGAGCTCTCGCTCACCCTGGGCATGCTGGGTGGGAAGACCACCACGGTAAGCCTGCCCGACATTCATCTCTCCAACCTGGGGCAGGGCCCGGACGGCATCACCGCCGCTGAGCTCTCCAAGCGGATCATCGCTTCCATCACAGGGAGCGTCACTCAGGTGGTGACGGACACGGTAAAAAAGCTCGGTGGCGCGGCTGTGGACGCCGCAAAGGATGTGGGCAAGACCGCGACCGAGGGCCTCGACAAAGCGGGCCGCGGCATCAAGGACTTGTTCAAGAAGAAGCCTTGATTGCGCCTCCGATCGACGTCCCCGCTCACGATCAGTGTTGGTAAAGGAACTCCACGAGGTTCCTGAGGTCCCGTTTGCTCAACATCTGCCGCAGCTCCTCAGGCATGCCCGAGAGCCCGCGCTGACGCTCCACAATCTCGCTCTTCTTGATCTTCAGGATCCCGTCCTCCGGCGAGTTGATCTCCAACTCGACGTCGCTCTCCTTCTTGATCTGGCCCGCGTAGGTGTTTCCGTCCTTCAACTTCACAAGCACCGTCTCGAATCCAGCGGCGATCTCGCGGTTGGGCGCGACGATCGACTCCAGCACATAGTTCCGCGGCTTCCGCGTCGCAATGTCGGTCAGATCCGGCCCCACCTCGCCTCCCTCGCCCCGGACCTTGTGGCAACGCATGCAAGCGACGTCAGCGCGCTCGAAAAAGATCTTTCGGCCCGCGGCCGCGTCTCCGCCTTCGAGGCACTCCCGGTAGGCGCCGATCGAGTCCTCCTTGTTGCGCGCCGCTTCGAAGGCTTCAACGCGCTTCTTCAGCGCGGGGCTTGGGCGCTTCGAGGCGGCCTCCAACAAATCAAGCTGCAATGCCGGCGCGAGCTTCCCTTCGCTCAGGCGGCCCACCCAATCCAGCAGGATCTCGTCGGCGCGCGCTTCCCTGGCGTCGCCCAACACGGACAGCGCGGCCTGTTGCTCGCCGCGGGAGCCCCGCTTCAGCGTGGCGACGGTTTTCTCGAGCGCGTCGCGATCGCCGGAGGCCCCGCGCAAACGGGTCGACTCGCGCCGCAGCGCCTCATCGGCGTCCTCGCTGGCGAGGTCGATCGCTTCGCTGGCGCGGGAGCTCTTGATCGCGCTCAGCGCGGACAATGCCGCGCGTCGGACAGCCTTGTCTGTCGAGGTCGCTTTCAAGAGCGAGAACAACGTCTCGCTCGCGGACGCGACCTTCCATGTTTCCACCAACCGGATAGCCGCCTCCTGGATGGGCGCGGACTTGTCCGCAAGCAGGGCCTCCAGCGCGGGAATCGCCGCGGAGGACGCGAGCTTCCCGGATCGAGCGGGCAAGGGGCGCCACAGCCCGGTGACGCGATCGCGACCGGAGGGTTTCTCCCATTCCATCAAGCACTGCAGGGCCTCGAGCCGAACAGGGATGGGAATCCCGACCTGACGGCCGACACGCACCGCCGCCTCGGCGTCAACGGCTGTCCCGAGGCGGAGATGAGCGTTGATAACCCGCCGCCACAGCGCGGCATCCGAAGCGGGCGCGTTCGAGATCGACGCAAGCTCGGGAAGAGCCGCGGGAATCGGCACATCGCTGATCGCTCGAGCCGCCTCCGTGACAATGTCAGTCGACTTGTCCTTGAGGAATAACGCGATCTTCGGGCTTTCCAGTCTCCGCAAGGCGATTACAGCGGTCCTCCGAACCTCGGCGGACTCATGCGTCGCCAAGCCAGCGAGCATCGACTCGCCGCCCACCGCGCTCAAGCCCATCACGGCCGTGTGCCTGATGTAGGGGTCGTGCGCCGCTTCATCGCTGGCGGCGAGCTGGATGAACGCGCTCTCCACCCCCGACGCGCCCAGCTTCGACAGCGCGAGGCCCGCCACAGCGCGAACACGAGGGCTCTCATCCGTCATGCGGCTTGCCAGGATCTCCGCAGCGGGCTTCCACCGCGCCTCGCCCAACCGCCGCGCCGATTGCGCGCGGATCTCGGCGTCCGAGTCTTTCAGCCCCGAGACGAACAGCGAAGCGATCTCACGACGTTGAGAGTCCTGGGTCTTCTTCTCGAAGCGCTGCCCAAGGCCCCACAGCGCATGGATGCGCGCCAGCTGGCTCTTCGACTTCCGGAAGGCCTCCTTCAGCGCTCTTTCGCCGGGCGCGCCCAGATCCACCATCGCGAACTGCGCGCGGAGCCGGATCCTCTGGTCGGCGTGCGCGAGGAGCGACGACAGCTCCGGGATCGCATGTCGCGTCCAGTCCGATTTGAGCAACGTCTGAACGTCCCGACGCACAGCGTCCGCCGCGCTGTTGGTGTCCGAAAGCCGATAGATCCGGCCCTTGCCGGTCTTATCCCACCCTTCCACCCAGTCGGAGACATAAGCGGCCCCGTCGGGCCCAAAGCGGACATCGGTGACAAGGAGCTCCGAGATGAAGGAGCCCCGATCCACCAGCTCGTATCCGGCCCCTTTGGGCTTCACGGCGAAAGTGTGGACGGAACTGCCGCGGCCTCCCGTAAAATCGGTGAGGAAGAAGTGATTCTTGTAACGATCGGGCAATCCTGTTCCGGGGTAGTAGGCAAGTCCTGAAGGCCCGCTGGCAATGTTCGCGATCGGTGGAAGAATATACGCGGGCTGGCCGGCGGTCTCGGGATAAAACATCTTCTCCGCGATCCACGGGCCGCGGGAATTCGGCTTCTCGATGAACTGATAGCCGATGTGCCAGCCGCTGTCCGCGCCCTCGACCAAAGCGACCCACCGGGCGAGATCCCCGCCATCCGAGTTGTTGTCGCCGGTGAACCAATCGCCGTAGTCGTCGAACGCTATCCCCTGCGGATTCCGCAGGCCCCGGGAGATGATTTCGAGTCCGGAGCCGTCCGGCTGGCATCGGTAGAACGCTCCTGTTTCAGGATTCGACACAGTGCGTCCGTCGCCTGTGACGATGTGGGCGCCGCGATCCCCTATGGAGAAGTAGAGCTTTCCATCGGGTCCGATGGTGAGACCGTGAAGATCATGTCCCATGAAGCCGGTTCGGACTCCGAAGCCGTAAAGCAGCGACTCCTTTTGTTCCGCGATATGGTCCTGGTTCTTGTCCTGAAGCCGCCAGAGATGGGGGATGTTGGCGAAGTAGACGCTCCCGCGCCACGGTAGAACCCCGGCCGCGAGGCCTTCTGTGATCCCGGTGTAACCCTCCGAGAATACGGAAGCCTTGTCGGCACGACCCGAGCCCGCGCTGTCCCACACGAAACGAACGCGATCGCCGTAACGAGAGTAGTCGGCAATGCGGGACTTCTCATGCGTGTTGAGAATGGCGGCGCGATCCTCCACCGAGCGGGAGGCGAGCTCCTCATCCAGCCAGTTCATGTGCCCGCGAATATCGGTGACGCCTTGGGAGTGTCGGAAAGTCTCCACGACGTAGCAGCCGCCCTGGTCGTCGAACTGGAACGCGACGATGTTGGCGACGAGAGGCTCCGCCGCCCAAAGCTGGGCGCGGATCCCGGGCGCGAGCCGGAACTTCTTGATCGCGAGCTCAGCCTCCTGGCTTGCCGGCAAAACCTTGTCGCCCATAAGCCCCTTTCTCCCAAAAGACTCATCGTCCGCGCGGAGAAGCAGGCCGCCACTCAAGACACAAAAAAAGAGAGCCTTCTTCAGGCCCGTTTCATACCAGGGTTTCATGTAAATCGACGCGCGCCGTCGCGACGCGCGAACCATAGACTGTTCGAGCGGTCTCCGATATTCGAGCCCTTTTCGGCAGGAGTCAGGATCCTCCCTTCGGATCAAGCCGGTCGCGGCCTGAAGGTTAGGAAAACAGCCCCGCCCTCGGGGCTGTTTTCCTAGGGCAATCGTTTGTCGGGGTAGCGTGGCGCGGCGGGGATCGGGCGCGGATCCTGGCGGATGAGCTCCTGCAAATGCTTCACGGCCGCGGACAGCTGCGCGTCCTCGCCTCGGAAAGTCGCGTGCGGAAGATTATCGACCACGATGTCGGGATCGACGCCGTGGCCTTCGATCAGCCATGCGCCCTCGGGGCCGTAGACTCCAAACTCGGCGGCGGTCGCAAACCCATGATCCACGAGCCATCGCTGCGCGGAGAGCCAGATCTCGCCGCCCCAGGTGCGGGTCCCGATCACCTTGCCCAATCCCAGCCGCTTGAAGCCTTCGGTGAACGCCTCGCCGTCGCTCGCGGTCTTCTCGTTGCACAACACCGTCATGTGCCCGCGGAACGCATAGTGCATGTTCCACGTCGGATCCCCAACCCGCGGCTGCCAAAAAAACCAGGCTTTGCGCAGGAGCTTCTCGAGAATCCATGCGTCGATGTTCCCTCCATGATTGTTGCGCACATCGACGATCAGGCCCTGCCGCTGGAAGACCGGGAAATACATCCGGGCCCATTGCTCAATGTCCGCGGCGCCCATGGCGCGCAGGTGAACATATCCGATCTGGCCCTGCCCCAGGGTCTCCACGATCTCGCGGCGCGTCAGCTCCCACTCGTCGTAGCGCAGATCGGACTCCTTGTCGTCGTCCATGGGGCGCGCAATCACCTGCCGGGTCTTGCTCCCGTCCTGCGACTTCACTTCGAGGAGCACCTGCTTGCCCACTGTGTTGCGCAGGAGCGCCTGCGCATCCGAAGCGCCGAGCGTGGGTCGACCGTTGATCGTGGTGATCACCTCGCCCTCCCGCACCAGGGAATCGATCTTCGCCAGTGGCGCAAGATGGGACGGATAATCCGGATCGGCGCGATAGACATGCTGAACCCGCCATCCGCCGGCCTTCTCATCGCGCGTCCACCTCGCGCCCAGCGAGGCGACGGGAATCCGGTCGGGAATCTCGCGGGCGTCGCCATAGGCCACCATGATGTGAAGCGTGGAGAGCTCGCCCACCATCTCGGAGATCGCGTCGCTGAGCTCGCCGCGGTCGTTCACCCGCCTCACGAACGGCGCGTATTTCGCGCGCGTCTTTTCCCAATCGAGCTGATGGAGCCCTCGATCGTAGAAGTGGTCGCGCATCATCCGCCACGATTCGGCGAAGATCTGCTCCCACTCCTCCCTCGGAGCGACCGCAAACTTCCAGCCATCGAGGCTCACCGCGTCCTCGAGCTTCGCCGGCGCGGCGGCGTCGGGAGCGATGACGTAGAATTGATCGCCCTTCCGCACCAGAAGCTTCTTGCCGTCGCCCGAGAGCTCATGGCTCCGCACATCTTCCACAAGCGTCTTGGGCTTGGGATCCTTCGCGGTGATCTCGAGCTGCTTGAGTTGGCGCTTCGAATTGAAGCCCGTGTCGCGGGCGATCCAGAGGAGGTGCTTCGCGGTGGCCTCCAGGGACTGATAGTTGCCGGACGGAACCGGCGCCTCGTGCAGTCGCGCGGCCAGTCCGTCCAACTCGATGTTGACCGCCGGGGGCGTCTCCGCCTTTTTCTCCCCCGCCACCGGGGGCTTGTCGCCGCCCTTCTCGGTCTTCGCGACGTCGCCCGCGGCCTTTTCCGGCGCCTTCTCGACGGTCTCCTTGTCCTTCTTTTCGTCCGGCTTGTCGGGTTGGAGCTCCGTCTTCGGAGCGAATGGCCATTGGGCGTCAGCGGTCAGGGCGAGGGCGAAGATGCGCGTGGTGTCGGTGAAGAAAGGCTCGGGCTGCCTCGGACCCCACGGGCTGTCGACCAGCGATTTCAGGTCGCGGTCGCTCAGAAAGTAAAGCCACTTTCCGTCGGGCGACCACGCGGGGCTGAAGCTGTCAACGCGATCGCTCGTCGCGACCACGCGTTTGCCGTCCGACGGACGGAAGAGATGCAGTTGATACACCTGGTTCGTCGCGGGCATGACATAAGCCAGCCACTGGCTGTCGGGCGACCACGCGGGGGAGTTCACATCCCCATGCGGCGCGTCCGTGATGAGCGAGACCGCCTTCGACGGGATGTCCAGGATCCAGAACTTGCGGTCCTTGTCCGACCACACCAGCTTCTTTCCGTCGGGGGAGGGAACTCCTTCGAAGCGGAACACCTTCCCCTGCGTCGTCCACGCCTCCGGCGCTCCGGAGCCATTCGCTGGATAACGCCAGAACTCATATTCTCCGGTCGCGTCCGTCAGCATCTCGAGCGATTTCCCGTCCGGCAGGAACCGCGCGTTCCGCATCCGCACTCCCGTGGTTCGCGGAATCTCCAGAAACCTTCCCTGCTCGACCGGCGCCACGAAGACCTGGCCCCGCGCGGTGAGTACGATGCGATCGCCATTCGGAGAAAGGTGAACCGAGGTCAGATAGTCCATGGGCTTGTGGACCCAGCGCTCCCGGTTTTGATCGAGATCCGAAGCGAGGCGGATGTCCACGGTCGCGTCGGTGCTCTTCGCGATGTCGTACAGACGGAGATCGGGGCCTTGCTGATACACAATCCGCCCTCCCTGGAGGGATGGCGACTTGATGTCGTAGTCGCGATGGCGGGTGTGCTGGACGGGGTCGGCGCCGTCGGGCTTGATCGACCACAGATTCATGATGCCGTCCCGGTCAGAGACGTGATACAAGCGCCCCTGCCACCACATCGGGCTTCGGCTGGTGCCGGGAAAAGAGCTCGTCAGCGGAGTCGCTTCAACGTTCGTTCCCTCGAACCGCCACAGGTTCTCCACCCATCCGCCCTGATACCGCTTCGTGCTGCTGGATTGCTTCGTCAGGCGGGTGAAGTAGAGAACGCGACCGTCGGAGTCGTAGCAGCCCTGGGAGGCTTGGGCGAGGGGGACGAGGTCCTCGGCGCCGGTGGCGGGATCGTGAGCGAGGAGTTGAACGTTGGGCAGCGTGGAGAACGCGTCGGTCGCGATCAGGATGCGGCCCGATGGCGTCCAGCCGACCACGCGGGAGTTGTTGCCGCGAAAGGTGCGTCGCGTCGGCAGACCGCCGGAGATCGGCATGGTGTACACCTCGCGCGCGCCTTCGTATTCTCCGACAAACGCCAGAGTCAGCCCGTCGGGCGAGATCGCGGCATGAGATTCGGTTCCCGCGTGCGTGGTGAGCCGTTGCGCGACTCCGCCGGCAACCCCAACGCGCCAGAGATCGCCCTCCGACGTGAACACGATCGTGTCCCCGTGAAGAGCGGGATACCGGTAGTAGCCCCGCGGCGCCTCGGGGTCCGCCGCGTTGGCGATCCTGGCCGCCGCGGCGAGCAAGGCCAGTGCGGTCCAGGGAATGGAGGCCTTGAGCATCGAGCGGATTATCGCGAGCATCGAAGGCCGGGAGGAGGAGAGCGAACCGGGGGTTCTCAGGGATAAAGATAGGCAGGAGGTCGCCATGGGTTGGGAATCTGCATAACACTCGGCGGGAGCGCAACGGATTTGGAGCATGACACCCATGACGCGCGTGGGACGCACGCCCCCTTTTTTCTTTGAAATCGAGGAAACCGCTTCGATGATCGGGCGCGCCATGAGTCGACACGATGTTCCGCATCTCAAACCTTCCCTGCTCGGCATCGAGTGCGGCGGAACACGAACATCCGCGGTGTTCGAGGACGGCGCGACAGGGAAACGATCCGAGTGGTCAGGCGGCCCGTCCAATCTTCGGCTCCTCTCCGACTCTCAACACCTCCGTCATTTCCGCTCCATCCACAACGCGTTCCCGCCGCCCGACGCCATCGCGATTGGCATGGCGGGCGTTCGCACCAACGCGGACATCCAGCGCATCCGGCAGCTGATCCATCGCGTCTGGCCCAAGGTCCCCTGCCACGTTTCCCACGATCTGGAGCCCGCTCTGGCCGCCGCGCCAACGCCCGCGCGCGACGGAAAAACACCGCGCCTCACAAGGGTGCTGATCCTGAGCGGCACCGGATCCTGCTGCCTCGGACGCACTCCCCGGGGACGCAGCGCGAAGGTCGGCGGATGGGGACACATCCTCGGGGACAAAGGCAGCGCTTACGAAATTGGCATTCGCGCGCTCAAGGCCGTCGTGTTCTATCTTGACCGCGATCAGGAATGGTCGTTGCTCGGACGGCTTCTCCTCCGCCGATTGCTGCTCAACGAGCCCAACGACCTGATCGAGTGGGTCCGGAGCGCGCCCAAGGAGCAAGTCGCCGCGCTGGCGCTGGAGGTGTTCGCCGCCGAGGCCCAGGGCGATCGGATCGCGAAGGACATTCTCGACGGCGCCGCGTCCAGTCTTTCGCGGGACGCCATCTCGTGCGCGCGGCGTCTCAGCAAGCCGGGCGAACAGGTTCAATTCGTCCTCGCCGGCGGCGCGCTGCTCAAACAACCACGCTTTGCCGCGAACGTGGCTCGCCGTGTTCGCGCCGGCTGGAAACACGCCATCATCACCCCGCTCAAGCAGCCGAGTGTGCTGGGCGCGCTGGAGCTCGCCCGCGCGCTGCGGCCCCAGGTTTCGCGCCGCGACGGCGCGTCGAAGACGAAGGAGGATGGCGCCCCAGCTCCGGCGGCCGCCTCGCGCGATTCAGCCCACGCGATTCTACCGATAGCCACGCGCGTTTCGCCCACGGAACAACGCAACCCAAAGTCGATGACCCTGGATCGAATGTCCGTGGGCAAGGCCATCGAACTCTTCCTGGCCGAGGACCAGGCTTTGCCGCGAAAGATCCTTCCTCATCGCCGATCGATTGAGCGAACGGTCGGATGGATCGTGAACGCGTTCAAACGAGGCGGACGACTCCTTTACGTTGGGGCGGGAACGAGCGGCCGGCTGGGCGTGCTGGACGCGAGCGAATGTCCTCCCACATTTCGAACGCCCGCCGATCAGGTCCAGGGAATCATCGCGGGCGGAGCCGGGGCTTTGTGGGAATCGGTGGAAGGCGCCGAGGACGACCTCGATGCGGGAGCGCATGCGATCTGTTTCCGGGGCGTTGCCGCCAGGGATGTGGTGGTGGGAATCGCCGCGAGCGGACGCACGCGCTTCGTCTGGGGCGCGCTCACGGAGGCCAAGCGTCGCAAGGCCCGAACGGTCCTCCTTTGCTGCAACCCGCATCTCCGTTTTCAACCGGGACACAAGCCTGATGGAGTGATCGCCATCGACGTCGGCCCGGAGATTCTGACCGGATCCACGCGGCTCAAGTCAGGCACCGCGACAAAGCTCGTGCTGAACATCCTCACCACGCTGGCGATGGTGAAGTCCGGAAAAGTGGCGAGCAACCTCATGATCGACTTGAATCCCTCCAACACGAAGCTGCGGGATCGCGCGGCGCGGATCCTCAAGGAACTCACGGGAGCGGGCGACGATGATGTCCGAGCCGCGCTGGAGCAATCCGGTTGGCGGGTCAAGTCGGCGTGGCGTCTCTTGCGGCGCGGCGCGGGTCACTGAGGCCGGGGCTGTGTGGCGGAGCGGGTGATCCAACCACCGCCCACGACGAGATCGTCCTGATAGAACACGCAGGCCTGGCCGGGCGTGACGGCGCGCTGGGGCGTGTGAAGGACGACTCGCGCGGATCCATCCGGACGCGGCTCAATCGTGGCATGGGCGCCGGAATGGTTGTAGCGGATCTTCACCCACGCCTCGACCGTCGCGGGCGGCGTTTCCCAAGGGATCCAGTTGCATCGCTCCACCACAAACTCGGACCGATCCAGGAGCGTGTCGTCGCCAACGATCACCTGGTTTCGCTCCGGGTCGAGCTCGAGGACATATAACGGATCCGGCGAGGAGATGCCGAGGCCCTTGCGCTGCCCGATGGTGTAGAACTCGATGCCGTCATGCTCGCCGAGCTTGCGCCCGTGAACATCGACGATGTCGCCCTTATGTTTGTCGACCAGGCGCGACTGCTGGAGAAAACGTCCGTAGTCCTTGTCCGGGACAAAGCAGATTTCCATGCTCTCCTCCTTTTCCGCGGTCTTGAGGGAGGCCTCGCGCGCCACCTCCCGGGTTTCGCTCTTGGTGAGATGGCCCAGGGGGAAAAGCACGTGCGCGAGCTGGTCCTGTCGGAGGCTGAAGAGGAAATAGCTCTGATCCTTTCGGAGGTCGCGTCCCTGCTTCAATAGGAAGCGTCCCGTGGAGGGATCGCGCTCGACGCGGGCGTAGTGGCCGGTGGCGATCAGGTCCGCGCCCAGCCGCCGAGCCCGCGACAGCAAGTTGCCGAACTTGAGCTTCTCATTGCACATGACGCAGGGATTGGGGGTGCGTCCGGCGCGGTATTCGTCGGCGAAGTATTGGATCACCTGGTTTTGGAAATCCTGGGCCTCATCGATGAGGTAATGAGGGATGTTGAGGCGATGAGCGACGGAGCGCGCGTCGGTGACCGCCTGCGGGCCGCAGCACTTGTCCTCCGCGCGGGACAGGCAATCCTGCGGCCAGAGCTTCAGGGTGATCCCGACGACGTCGTATCCTTGCTCGAGGAGCAGCGACGCGGCGGCTGAAGAATCGACGCCCCCGCTCATGCCGAGGACAACCCGGGTCTTCGTTGGACTGGAAACTGTTTCGTGCATGAATGCGTTCGATCGCCAGCAGGGTCGCCATGGATGTTGTCCGGGGCGGGGATGCTAGGATCCCGCAATCGGGCACCATGCAGGGAGGATCGGGCTGTTAAAAGCCAAAATGGGCGTTGCAATCCAGGGAAAAACAGGGCAGGTATACCCCCCGGTTCGGGGCGTAGCGTAGTCTGGCTAGCGCGCTTGTTTCGGGTACAAGAGGTCGTGAGTTCAAATCTCACCGCCCCGACCATTTTGGGATTACTCCAGAAGCCTTTATCATCCGCTTCGTTCTTGGCTTTCCGCATGGGAACCGTCCAACTTGCCAACCGGATGCGACACACCAAGAGAACCTCACTCTGCCTGCTCCTCCTCCTGTTGACCAATAACGTCTGCCGAGGACGGGGCGTCGTGAATCCCTGCACCTACCGCTCCCCTTCCGGTCGTTATGTTTGGGTGGTGACTCCCACAGACCTTCACGGTAGAGGCCCCGCGCACTATAAGGTCCTTCAGGCAGGCACCCCGGTTTGGGAAGGCGACCTGACCTTCACCGTTCAAGAGGCAGCGATCGCGGAAGATGGCAAACTCGCCGGCTACGCCTACAGCAACGGTCTCGAGGGCTTTGGTCTCGATCCCAAGGACAAATCCAGCGGTTTGCTCCTGCAGCTTCTTCTTACAAAAGAGGGAAAAGTTCTGCTGAATGAGTCCGTCCCCCGCAAAGAAATCGCAATGCACCACGGACCCGAGCCCTACTGCCAAGGGGTGTTCGTTCAAGACGAAGAAAACCGCGTCGTGTTTCTGACGCCATCGTACGGAAGCTGGTCTCAATACCGGCTCTCCGATGGCAAATATCTCGGTGAAACCCAGCCGATGGTCAGCAAGGACCCCGACCTGATCCTAAGAAACCCGATTCCCGTACGCGGAAGTTCGCTCGTCCTTGTGCAGGGTTGGATCTCCCGCTGGCCCACCACGGATTCGGCGCGCTTTGTCCTCGTGGATACGCATGGAAGGGTTGTTTGGTCGCAGCAGTTCATACAGGACTATGTGTCGCTGGAAGACGAATCAAATGCCTTCAGTGTCATGAGGTTTCTAAACCGTCGTCGTTTGGCCTCGAGTGAAACCACCAATACGTTCGAGATCGTGAGCTATGCTCAGAAATTGGGCTTCCGATTCAGCATTACGACGAATGCCACAGAGCCTGGCGGTTGGTCCGTCAGGGAGGTCGCGCGCGTTCCTCGTCCTGAGGGCGATCTTGGCTACGTGGAGATGTTCCAGAGCTCCACGAACCCAATTCCTTCCCAAGCAACTCTCCAGCATCTCCCAGAGAAAAGGTTGAAGAGGCTGGGCTCCTTCACGTTGGACAGAGTCAAACAAGCCGCACCCTCCCCTATTCACTCGGTTTGGTCCTTTGATTTCGATGCTCCGGGTCGAATCGGAGTTCTGCAACCCAAGCAGGGATCCGCTGGGGTGCTGAGTTTGATAACGACCCAGGGCCAGGAGGTAACAAAGATCAACCTCAAGCAGTTCGCAGATGTGGAGCTCGGGCGACCGGACAGCCTCACCTGGCTTGAAGGGAATCAATGGCTCGTCCACGGACGGAGTTCCAAGGAACATCAGGAAGACATCCTGGCCTGGATCGTCAACATGGCCAGTCGGAAGGTTGTCCAACTTCCAATGCTTGGGCGGGGGAGAGTCGGTCACGTGTGCCGCTGGATCGACGGAGGGTTTGCAATGCTCGTGGGCTGGACTGAAGCCTTCGCACCCCAGGCCGATTTGATCGCTTTCGATCGGGATGGGCGGAGAAAATGGTCTCAAAACAGGATTCATGGCGATTCAGCGGTGGGGCAGGAGATGATTGCCAGCGAAGGAATATCCCTCACCCGCTCCAACGAAATTGCGTTACTCGGAATGGATGAGGTCGCCTTTTTTGACACTCAAGGAAGGCCCACCCAGAGCTGGCCTGTAGACGAGAGGTGGGGACGGAGGCACAAATACCTGGCGGGGTTCTGGGCGGGGTCTGATGGAACGCTTCTCTTCGAGGATTTCGATGCCACCAACTCGATTGTTCGCACCACGGCGAGTGGCAGGATCATCTCACAGTACTCCCCACAGGACCGGGAGGGTCGGAAGTTGGTGAATGGGCGAAGCGCGAAACTGTCGCCTGATGGGAGGGTCTGGGTGACGGACCAACACTCACTCGCAAGACTGGATGCGAACGGAACCACCGATCTTGTGATCGGCCCCCCACCCTCCGAGCTGGAGCTTACCGCGTTCAGCCAAGTAGTCGTGGATCCTTTCAACCAAATCCATGTTCTGGATGAGCGAACTCCAACCGTTCATAGCTTCAACGAAAGCGGGCGGCGCATCGGCATTCACACATTCACGCGTACAGGCTCGCCGTCAGCCTCGACGCAGCCGCATCTCTCCCTCTCCCAGGAAGGCCATGTTTATGTTTCGATAGACGATGAATGGCTCCCGTTGCCGCCGTTGTCGGCGCCGGTGAATCACCCGACGAGCCGCATGCCGAACAAGCCTCCCCCCACTGCTTCCAATACAGCCGGTCACGGCGCGATCCCTTCGGAGACTCCAGATCACCTGATCCTTTCAGAGTATGAGAACGCCGTCATCTCCCCGCGGAACGGACAACCCAGTCGCTGGATCGAGCGTCGTGCGGATGGGAACTGGCTGGAAATGGTGCAGGGAAACTACATTGTTGGGGACGGACGGTTTGTACTGCGCAGCAGCTCAGATCTGGCGGGAGAATGGCGAAGCTACGCGACTTTGTTTGACAGGAGTGGAAATGCTCTTGCAACCGCGCCTCTGGCACGTGGCACCTCCTACGGAAACATACTGTTCGACGGCACACACTTCATCTACCACACAGCCGCTGGCTTGCTTTGGGCCAAAACAGACGGCACGCCAGAGTTCCGATGGGCACCGGAAGGGCATGCAAACATGCACGATAGCTTTCTCGCATCGTCAGGAAAGGAACTCTGGGTCGTCCACTCTGAGACGCGGACCGTGGACCGTTACTCCCTGCCGCCATGAGGATCACCAGGATGGTGTCACAACGCGGACTTCGGCGTCGTCGACCATCATCCAGGCAGGCTCTTCATCTTCAGTCCTCCCTCATCGCTTTCTTCGATTGCCCCAGTCGTCGAAGCTCCGTGATCCGCCCGATCTCTACCCACTCCACCACAACAAGGTTTCCCGACCGATCAAAGCAGGTCCCATGGGGTGTCACGAACTTGCCCTGTGTGAGTGCGCCCCGCGTCTTCTGGATGATGACGGTGCAGTTTACTACGAAGGACTCTCGCACGACTGCGAATCGGAATGATGCCCGGGCGGCGCTGGAACGGCTCCAAGGATTCTACCAGACCACTGGGCGAAAGGCGTCCCTCCTGGCCGGCATCTTGGAATACTGCGAGTCTGCCCGGAAGCTTAACGGGCGCACCCTGATCGAGGCGGTAAGGGGATATCTTTCCACAGCAGCTCCGAGATCCAAATGAATGGAACAGTCGCGGTGGGGGCAGCTACTGACCAATTCCTGAAAAAACCGCTCAGCCTCAGGCTGGATTACCCGGGATCGGTATCGAAGCCGCTCGCACCGACGACCACCTGCTGCCACAAGTTTCGAGCAACCGAAATCATGGCGCAAACGGGTGTACCGCCACCTCAACGTTCCGGGTCAGTGACGGCGGGCCGAAGGCGCTCGACGTGGAACACAACCGCACTCCCGCCGTTCACTGCACCCGGTTGGTTAGCCATTGCCTTTCGGGAAGAGAGCAGCCGTTCCTGCGGCCTGAGCCCTGATGACCTGCCCCGTGATCGACGCTACATCATCGCCCGCAAGCAAGCGCACTAAACGGCCTATCCCTTCGGGCGACGAAATCCCGTCCGGCGACTCTCGTAGGAGCTTTGATCTCAGTTCGTCAGAAATCCAGCCTGTGTCCGTAGGGCCGGGATCTACTGCATTGACAGTGATGCCGCATTCAGCCAGTTCGGAGCTGAGCGTGAGCGTCAGTGCATCCAACGCCGACTTCGTCACCACATAGGCGATCTGTCCCGGCATTGGATTGTAGTTCTGTCCCGACGTAATGTTGATAATACGGCCCGGCGTGTTTCGCTTCTTGTTTCTAGCGAACTCGGCGCACAGCAGAACCGCGGCGCGAACATTCACGGCGTAGTGGCGGTCCAACTGATCGGCGCGAACGTCGCTGATTCCTCCTGCTTCCCAGTGCGCGGCGTTGTTGACGAGAATGTCGATACACCCAAAGCGCTGCAGAGCTTGACGGAACAATTCCGCTGGCGAACCAGGCTGACTGAGATCCATCTCTGTTCCTGCGACATCATCGGCGATGGAACGAAGCTCGCTGAGCAGCGATTCCGGCTCGTTGGGTTCAATTCCCCAGGCTTGCTGGCGGTCGTAATGGCGGAAGAAGGTCACAAAGAGTCTTGCTCCGGCTCGTCCCAGTTCGCGCGCAATCGCAGCCCCAATCCCTGCGCGTCTTGTGACGCCAGTCACGAGAGCAGTCCGACCATTGAGTTCTCGATTGTTCATAACCCGCGTGGCTTCCGACTGGCTAACGCTTCTGAGCTGAGCGACGGCCCCGCTCGAACGACCAAGACGGCCAGAATGCCAGGGAGCATAATGACTAAGGCAACCGGTGATGAAGCGTGAGATCCAGGCCGTTCACTCGAGCGATTTGTTATGCGACGGCCAGTCGTTTGTCCCCGCCGGAAATTCTCCTATCCATTTATTCACAAGTCGTTCACCCACAGCCTCTGCCTTCCAGGATGTATGAGCGCCGGTTCGTTTATTGCAAGGCCAATTGGGCAAGTTCTTCCTGCGCCCGCCTTGGACAGCCCTTGTCTCACATCCCCTGGTACTCTGAATCAAAGCTATGACCCCTTCACAAGCAATCTGCCGGGTGCGGGTGCGAGAAGCCATCAGGCGACAACACAAAGCTCGGGCCACCGAAGACGGCTACATTTTCTGGCTCCGCCGCCCGTCACGAGGGCAGAACCATTCGAAGACGTGTCGACAATCGGGGGGGTGGCGAAGGAGCCAACGGCAAGAAAATCTGCAACGAAGTCGTCAGCTTCGCAATGCGCGGAACCGAGCGGGGCCTTAGTCAGCGGGGCTGCTTAGGGGCGTCGAACACGAAGATCGTCTCGTTGGTCCGGGCATAGACCAGGCGCTCGCGGGCGAGGCGCTCGACGGTGCGGGGATCGTTCATCACGGCCTCAGTCTGCGCTCTGAGGCTCTTCCGCGCCTTCTCCTCGGCGCGGATCTCACTCTCCAGGACCGCGACGTCTTTGCGCATCCGCTGGTTCTGCTGGATGAGGGGGAGGTACCAGAAAAAGATTCCGACGCCCGCCGCGACAAACAACAGAAAGAGCACGAACTTGGTCAACAAGTCCCAGATGCTGGTCACTTTCATCGGCGCGGAGTTAACCACGAAGCGTTCGCGAATGAAAAGGCCCAAAATGGGGCTGGGACCGGCCGCAAGCCCGCGTTGAACGCGCCGCGCCATTGTGGTTGAGGCCCGGGACGACACGGGCTAGGGTCCGAGCCGCTATGAGATTCTGCTTGAACGCGTCCGGACTGATTCGCTTGGGGCTCGGCCTCGCCGCGGCGCTGGGGTGCCTGCTCGCCCACCTCCCGAACGCGAGCGGCGCGGAGAAGCGACCGAAGGAGGAGAAGCCTGTCATCACCGCGGAATCGGTGCTGCGAGAGGCTCAGACCGCCTACGGCCGGGGCGACAAGGCGCAAGCCCTCTCGCTCATCAACAAGGCCGTTCAAATGGCCCCCGACAACTCGAGGGTCTTCTTCGCACGGGCCCGATACCACTCCGGCCAGGGGGAATCGGCGAAAGCCGTCGAAGATTTCGACAAGGTGTTGAAGCTCGATCCCTCCGACGCCGACAGCTATCAGCTCCGGGCGATTGAGCATTTCCTGTTGAGCCACATCGCGGACGCGGTGACCGACTTCAATCAGTACGTGACCCTGGTTCCAAGCCACGCGCCCTACGACTGGCAACGGGGCATCGCCCTGTATTATGGCGACAAGTTCGCGGAAGGACGGCAGCAGTTCGAGCAGCACCAAACCGTCAACGCCCAGGATGTCGAAAACGCGGCTTGGCATTACTTTTGTATCAGCCGGCTCGAAGGTCCGGAGAAAGCGCGCGTCCTGCTCCTGCCCGTGAGCGCGGATTCCAGGGTCCCCATGATGGAGATCTACGCGCTGCTGCAAGGCTCCGGCAGCGAGGAGAAAATCATGGCCGCCGCCGCCGCCGGAAACCCCAGCCCAGCGACGTTGAATCGGCAGCTGTTCTACGCGCACCTTTATCTGGCGCTCTACTACGAAGCGCACAAAGACGCGCAGAAATCAGCGGAGCACACCGAGAAGGCGGCGGCCCTGGCGTCGAAGGACGACTACATGGGCAAGGTCGCCCTGGTGCACGCGAAGCTTCGCAAGCAGGAGAAGAAACGGAAGTGAATCCCCGCGTTTCCATGCGACACGCCCCAATTCCCCGGACCTATTGAGACCTCCTCCATGGACAAGCTACTTCTGATCGATGACGAGGCCGACGTCCGCTACTCGTTCCGCCGGATCTTCGAGTCGGCGGAGGTTCGCGTGTTCGAGGCGCCCAGCGGCGAGGCGGGGCTCGAACAAGTCCCGGAGATTCATCCCGACCTCGTTGTGATGGACATCCGCATGGCGGGAATAGGGGGGTTGGAAACATTGAGGAAACTCCGCGCGCTCGATCCCAAGCTGCCGGTCATCATGATGACGGCCTACGGCAGCACGCAGACGGTGATCGAGGCCATGAAGCTTGGCGCCTACGACTACCTCAACAAGCCGTTCGATATTCCGCGGCTCAAGGAAGTGATCGGCGCCGCGATGAAGGCGTCGCGCGACATGCGCAAAGTGGTCTCCTATCAGCCGCTGCTCGAGTCGGAGGACTACGATCTCGGGATCGTGGGTCGAAGCGAGCCGATGCAGGGCGTGTTCAAGCTCATCGGCCAGCTCGCCGCGACGGACGCCACGGCGCTGATCACGGGAGAGAGCGGGACCGGCAAGGAGCTCGTGGCCCGCGCCATCTATCATCACAGCCGCCGGGGAAGCCAGCCGTTCCTGGCGATCAACTGCGCCGCCATTCCCGAGAACCTTCTCGAGAGCGAGCTCTTCGGGCACGAGCGGGGCGCCTTCACCGGCGCCACGCACCAACGGATTGGCAAGTTTGAGCAATGCCACAACGGAACGCTGTTTCTCGACGAGATCGGCGACATGCCTTTGCAAACGCAGACGAAGATCCTGCGCGTCCTCCAGTCCGGCGGCTTCGAGCGCGTGGGAGGCAACCAGCCGATCCAGGTGAACGTCCGCGTCATCGCGGCGACGAATCGTCCGCTCGAACGGGCGGTGGCCGAGCGGCAGTTTCGCGAGGATCTGTTCTTCCGCCTCAATGTGGTTCGCATCCACCTGCCGGCGCTGCGCGAGCGCGGAGGAGATGTTCGTCTTCTGACCGACTACTTCCTGAAGAAGCTGCCGCAGCGACAGGGATTGGCCTCGAAGGCCATCTCCGAAGAGGCGCTGCGGTTCTTCGAAAGCCACAGCTGGCCCGGCAATGTGCGCGAGCTCGAGAACGCGCTGCAGAGAGCCATGGTGGTCTGCAAAGGCGACGTGATCCTGCCGGCGGATCTCCCGCCCGAGGTGTATGGCGGCGTCGCTGTCGGGACCGCCTTGGGAGGGCCGCACGCCTCCGAACACCCGTCCGCCTCGCCCCCCGTGTCCGGCGGCGGAGCGGCGGCGGGCGCCCACCTCTCCGCGCCAACCGCCGAGGATGTTCCGGCCCTGGCTCGCGCGCTGTTCCAGCTCGCCCGCGCGCAATCGAAGCTGAAGGTGATTCCCGCCGTGGAACGCGAGCTCATCATCCAGGCGCTCAAAGAAACCCAGGGAAACCAGGTCCAGGCCGCCAAGCTCCTCGGCATCACCCGGGCCACGCTCCGAAAACGGATCGACAAATTCGGAATCCGCACCGAGATCGCGATTCAATAGCGCGACGCCGGCCGAGCGGCGCGTCGGGACGGCGCTCGCTCCGACGCTTGGGTCCGGCGAGCGGGAGCGGAGCGACGAGGAGAAGCGAGCGCCAGCGGATGAATCTCCGACCAGGCGAGGTTCAGGTAGCGCTGGGCGATCCATTCCAGAACAGGAACACAGACGGCGTCGCCAAACCCAAAGAGGGCCTGGTTGAGCGACACCTGGATCGTGAAATCATCGGCGCCCATCAGGCGCGCGCATTCGCGGGGCGTGAGGAGACGAACGGCGAAGTTCCCCCGACCCGCCGCCACAACGATCTGTCGACCGCTCCCGCCGCGCGGCGTTCTGAGGCATCCCGCGACGCCATCGGTGCGCAGCTCGGCCATCGACTTCCCGTTGCGAACGCGCCGAAAGACCGTGCCATAAGACGTGGCCTTCCCCTGGATCATCGCGTCCGCCTCGGCCCTGTGCCTGGGGCTCATCTGGCCGAGGAGGTAGTCGCAGCGCTCGCGCTTCCACCACATGCCGGAGCTGGGGGAAAGGGTTTCCAAAATGTCGTCCACACGCAGCGAACGCTCCGGCAAAGGCGGCAGTCGCCGGATGTTCCAGCGGATCTTGGGGTTCCCCACGATGAACTCGGCCAAGCTTCGCGGGCGCGCTTCGCTCAGGAGCGGGGCGGGCGACGTCTCCAGGGTGGAGGCCGTGGGCGTCCGGGATCCGACCACGAACAGGCGTCGGCGGCTTTGCGGCACGAAATGCGCGGCGTCGATGATGAAAGCGTCGACCGCGTATCCCAGGCGGTTCAAGGCGAGGAGGGCGTCGCGGAAATCGGCGCCGTCATGCGAGGTCAGGAAGCCGGTGACATTCTCGAGAAGCACAAGCGGCGGACGCCTCCCACCCAGCTTCTCCAGGATCCCAACGAACCCCCAGAACGCGGAAGACTGCGCGCCAGCCAGCCCTTTCCTGGCGCCGGCCAGAGACAGGTCGTTGCAAGGGAAGGAAGCGGTGGCGAGCGCGACAGTGGGGACCTTGGACGCCTCGAGATGATGCACGTCTCCCAAGACGAACTCGGCCGCGTTTGTGAAGTGATCCCGGTACATCCGGAACTTGTCCTCGTCGATGTCGTTCGCGAAAGCAATCCTCCAGCCCGCGCGCTCGAGCCCCATCCGCATGAGGCCAATCCCCGCGAAGAACTCGGCGAACGTTCGGTCTTCTGTGTGGCTCATGGTTTTGAAGGACGCTTGCGATCGCGAACGGACGCTCTCAAGGCTGCTTGGATACGGTTCAAGAGTGGACCCGACGAACGCAGCGAGTGTTCCCAAACCCGCAGAACGCGCCAGCCTTTTTTCGAGAGAGCCTTCGACACGATCCGGTCCCGGGCCTTGTTGCGCCGGATCTTTCGTCGCCAGTAAAGCGCGCGCGTCCTCGGCAGGCGGCAGTGCCATGGGCATCCATGCCAGAAGCAGCCATCGACAAGGATCGCCAGCCTCTCGCGAGGGAAGACGAAGTCAGGATGCTCAGCCAGGCGCGGATGCCGCCGCCAACCGCGAACCCCATGGGCTCTCAGCAGGGAGACGAGGCGAAGCTCCGTGGACTGGTTGCCTCGAGAACGCACCGCCGCCATCACTCTCGATCGCTCGTTGGACGTTAAATTATCGGCCATGATGCGGATGGGCGCGCCAGGGGTCGACGCGGAGCATGACCACGCGATGTGATCGCGACCCCGGCCGCGGCGCAAGGCAAGATTGGGCGTGGCCGTCCTCGTATCGGCAGTTCTGGGTTGTCGTCGGTCCGTCTTCTCGACGAAAGTTATCCGGCATGCGCGTCATCACCCACTCAAAGGAGCTTCAACCTGGATCGCAAAAGGTCTGCGCCGCGATCGGTGTGTTCGACGGGCTGCATTTGGGACACCAGCAGGTCATTCGGAAGACCCTCGCGGACGCGCTCCAATGGGAGGCCTTGTCAGTCGTCATCACTTTCGACCGTCACCCCAGCGCCTTGCTCGCGCCCGACAAAGCCCCTCCGATGATCTATACGAACGCCAGGAGGCTGCGAACCCTCGAGGACATGGGAGTGGACGCGACCTGGCTGATCCCCTTTGACGCGCCTTTCAGTCAAACGCCCGGGGATGTGTTCATCCGGGGACTCGCGGCGGATTTCTCTCCGCTCCACAGTCTCTCGGTGGGCATCGACTTTGCGTTCGGACACCGGCGGAGCGGAAACGTCGGGGTTCTCCAGGTCCTCGGAAAGGAGCTTGGCTTCGTCGTCCATGGCCTGGCCTCGGTCGCCTTGGATGGGGAGATCGTGAGCAGCACGCGTATTCGCCATGCGATTCAATCCGGACGCCTGGACGCGGCGGATCAAATGTTGGGACGCCCATGGTCGCTTTCGGGACGCGTTGTGCACGGCGAGCATCTGGGTCGGAGACTGGGATTCCCCACAGCGAACCTGGCTGTGACCGGACTCACTCTCCCGCCCAACGGAGTTTACGCCGCGCACGTCAGGGTTCGCGGCGTGGATCATCGGTCCGTCCTGAATATCGGACATCGACCTACGGTGTCCGAGGGCGCGACATCCCTCCGCGTCGAAGCGCACTTGCTCCACTTCACCCAAGACATCTATGGAGAGGAGGTGGAGGTCTTCTTTATCGAGAGGCTTCGGGACGAGATGAGATTCGGCTCCCTGGAACTGTTGCAGGCCCAGATCGCCCTGGACATCCGGAAGGCGGAAGGTTTGTTCGAATAGAGCTCGCCAGAACCCAGGAACGGAGTCAGCTCCAGATCGACTGGTAAAGCCGCAGGAAGTCCGCGCTGGCGGCGGGGCGTGGGTTGAACCGGACGGTCCATTGGGACGCGGCCTCATCGGCGAGCCCCGGGAGCGAGTGTTCCGGAACGCCGCAGGCTTTGAGCGTCGACGGAAGTCCACTGAGCTGGAAGGAGGCCCGGATCAGCCGGACCAAATCCTGAACGCCGGCCAAATGGGCGGCGCGGGCGAGTTCCAGATAGCCCGCCGCGGCATCCGGGTCGGCGCTGTTCCATTCGACGACCGCCGCGGCGAGCATGCCCACAGCATGGCCATGAATGATGTTATGGTGGGCTGTGAGCGGATTCGCCGCGGCGTGGGCCGCGCCCAGCATCGAGTTCTCTATCGCGGTTCCCGCGAAGGCGGCGCCCAACAGCATCCGTCCGCGCGCGGCAAGATCACCGGGGCTGCGCAGGACTTTTTCGAACGCCTCTCCGCACAGACGAAACGCCTCCCGGGAATAGATGATCGAGATCGCGTTGCGCTGCGTGGCGACCGCGGTTTCCAGGGCATGAGCCAACGCGTCCAACCCGGTGCAGGCGGTGACGCGGGGAGGTTGGGAGAGCGTGAGTCTTGGATCCAGGATCGCCACGCGCGCCGCGGCCTTCGGATCGAGGCAAGCCATCTTCTGATGCGTGGACTCGTCGGCGATCAGCGCCGCGGACTGGCACTCGCTGCCTGTCCCGGCCGTGGTGGGAATGGCGATGAGAGGGAGCATCGGCCGCGTGGCCTTGCCTACGCCCCAGTAATCCTTCATCCGCCCCCCGTTCGTGAGAATGAAATTGCAGCCCTTCGCGGTGTCCATCGAGCTGCCGCCGCCCAATCCGATGAGCAGATCCGCCTGGGCGGCCCGAGCGGCGACAACGCATTCCTCGACGTCGCGCGTGGTGGGATTCTCCCGGGCCCGATCGTACAAATGCGCCTTCAACCCCGCGCGCTCGATCGAACTGATCACCCCCTCGGCATGGCCGGCGCGCACGATCCCCGGGTCGGTGACGAGAAGAATCCGCGCGCCGCCGAGCTCGCGGGCGCGCTCGCCGGCGGACTCGCTTGTCCCTTCGCCATAAATCAGGCGAGTGCGGGGAACGTGATCAAATCCCCCCTGGGCGCTGGCAGCATCGTTTTTGAACGTCATGTGCGGTCAGTCACTCAGACGGGGCTGGATGAGGGCGTGTTCAAGGAAGCGCGCGGTGGTCCATCAGATCTCAGGCCCGGTCGATGGAACGGCGCTTGTAAAGAAACTCGAACATGTTGCCTTCGTGCGGTTGATCCCACGAGATTTTCATGGTGGAGATCGGACCCAGGTTCAGGCGTTCGATCAACGGGCTATCGAGCAACTCCTCGGACCACGCGGCGTCCCGGGTGATCGCCGTGACCACCAGGCTGGGGCCGATCTGGCGCAACATCTCCTTTTGAGGAACCTCGACCACGCTCGCGTAGGGGCAGAGGAACTCGCGATTCTCCAAGGGGTGGGCGAACGAGTCGCAGCGGACGATTGTGGGGCGAAGATAAGTCCCGCCTTGGAAGACGACTCTGCGAGGTCCGGATCGATAGCGCGCCGTGACGTCCTCAGCCCCGGGAATCTTGAGGTCGGATTCAATCGCGGCCTCGATGAAGTCGGCCATCTTGGGGTTCGCAAAGCCCGAGAGCCGGGCTTGCGGATCCTCATTGGGCTTGGGCTCGATCGGCCCCAGCTTTTGGGCCAGGGCGTCGGCGATCTCCGCGCCGTGCCGGGGAACCACGATGGCGCTGGCGTTGATGCACGAACGCCCTCCGTTCTCCGCGATGCTGGAGACCATCAAGTCGATGTGATCGCGCCAGTTCTCGATCTGGTCCTCGCCGATCAGGATCTTGCTGAAGCCGGGGCCGTGGATCTGGATGGCCGGATTGTTCGCGTATTGCTGCGTGGTGTTCTTGTCCCCGAAAATCAGCGCGCGACCGCAGCTCCGAAGAATCTCGCCCGCGCCCTCATGGTCGGTGGCGTAGAAGCCGAAGGCCTCGGCTGGAATCCCCGCGACGATAAACGCCTGGATCAGGCGATAGGGCGTCCACGGTTCCTCCTTTCCAGGCTTGATGATCACGGGAATCTTCAGGGCGATCGCCGGCAACCAGAGCGAGTTCACAGCGGGCGAGTTGCTGGGCATCACCAAGCCCAGCGCCTGTGTCGTCGGATAAAAGCTGCAGGGGGAGCCGCTCGCCAAGCCGTAACCCTTGTCGATGATCCCCAGGTCCAGCCCGCGCGTGAGGCCGTTCAGAACCGTTTTCATCTGCGCGAGCGCCTGATGAATCTTCCCCATGTTTCTCTGAACCATCACATGGGGCAATCCGCTGGTGGCGCTGAGCGTCGCCATGTACTCCTGCGGCGACTGCGTCTGGCCCTTGTCTCCCAGAGGCAGCGTTCCGTTGAGAAAAAGCTCCCCCGCCTTGGCGCTCATCTCGATGAGCTGCGTGGTGGAGAACCGCTTCAGCGCCGCCCTGGATTGCCCGATCTTCTGCAGGTCCTTGCGGATGATCCCCGCGTTGACGGTGGAGACCTGCGCGCGCGCTTCGCCTGTTCGATGATCGACGACCTGGATCTTGTCCAGGCTTTCATAGACCCGCCCGAGGCGGAGGACCGGAATGTGAGGAACCGTGTTCATGGCAGAAGTAATACGTGTGCGGACTATACGAACTCGCCGTATCAACGCCAGCTTGGATTTCATCGCTGCAGCCCCCCCCCGGTCAGGGCAGCGGCTCAGCGCGGGCGGCGGTGAGGAGCTCGTACCATTCCTCGTGGCTGAGATGGAGGGACGCGGCCGCGGCGGCGTTGCGAATGCGCTCGGGATCGGTGGAGCCGACGATGGGAACAATGCCCGCCGGGTGCTTGAGCAGCCATGCAAGCGCCACCACGGGGCGGGTCGCGCCCCGATCATCCGCCACGCGGTCCAGCGCGGCGACGAGGCGGCTGTTGAAGTAGCCTTGCTGCGAGGGCAGGACGCGCCTGGCGCCGTCGCCGAGGTGTCCGCCCCCGAGAGGGCTCCACGCGAACGGCGTGATCTTCTCCTGGAGGCAGTGGTCGAGCGATCCATCCTCGAAGGGGCTGAGATGGGATAGACTGATCTCGATCTGGTTCACGAGAAGCCGCATCGGACATGCTTTCTGCAGCGCGGAGAACTGCGATGGGCGGAAATTGGAGACGCCAAACTCGCGAACCTTGCCCGCCTTGCGGAGACGATCGAACGCGCCCGCCACTTCTTCCGGATTCATGAGGTAGTCCGGTCGATGCAGCTGGTAGACATCGATCGTTTCGATCCGAAGCCGACGCAGGGACTGCTCGCAAGAATCGATGATATAGTCCGCCCGAAAGTCATAGCGGGTGGGGGTTCCGGCAGCGGGGGTATTCTGCGGGCGAATGCCGCATTTGGTCAGGATGACGATTCGATCCCTCGTTCCAGGAGCCTCCTGGAGAACTTTTCCGAAGAGGGTTTCAGCCACGCCGCGGCAATAAATGTCCGCGTGATCGAACACGGTGTAGCCGGCCTCGAAGGCGGCCCAGATCGCGCGACGGCCCGCCGCCTCGGTGGCGGGCGTCACCTCCGAAGGATCCCACGAGCCGGCGATACGCCAACATCCGTAGGCGAGACGACTGATCTGGAGCGAGCTGCTGCCAAGCGGAACCTGCTGCATGGCGGGGGTTCTACGCGCAACGAGATGCCGTGGCCAGCGCGAAGACGTGGCAGGCGGAGAGACGATCAGCGGGGCATGAGGATGTGGCTATTCGGAGCCGCGCCGCCAAGAGTCATGATGGCCTTGCTCTCCAACTCATGACGGGCCAGAAGAACCATATCATGAAGGTCGCGGCTCTGAGGCCGCGCCACGCTGCCGTCCCCCATGGCGATGGTGCCCCTGCCTTTGTGGACCGTGGAATTCCAACTCAGGATATCCGCCTCATCCAGAAGAGTCGCCGACACTCCCGGGGCTGGCGCCACGCTCCTGCAGGGCTGGTCCTCGCCGCCAACCATATTGCGATCGCCAGCCAGGATGGTCAGGGGATAGATCTCATAGGCGTCGAGGCCCACGAAATAACTGATGGCCTTCCCCTGGTTGGCGGCGTTGGAAAGCCCATCCGGGCCCGAGCCCCAGACCCGCAGCCCTCGTGTGTCCCGGTCGCTGGGACAAGCCAGGAGCATGGCGGTGGCGAGTTGATTGGAAGCCGCCCTGAAGTCCATCCACGCCAAGCCCGCATTCGGGCCATAGGTGCCGCCCTCCGCAGGCTGCGTATGCCAGGGATAGAGAGCGTTGTGATCCTCGGCGAAAAGCTTCAACCCGAGACCAATTTGCTTGAGGTTGCTGACGCATTGAGCGCCCCGAGCCTGCTCCTTGGCGCGTCCCAGAGCGGGAAGAAGAAGGGCCGCAAGGATCGCTATGATGGCGATCACGACGAGAAGTTCAATAAGCGTGAACCCACGGCGAGGCCCACACTGCAGAGGCTGCATAGGTTCGCAACCTAGGTTGCGAGCAACATCAAGTCAAGTGACAGGAACATGACATGCTCGTCATCATTCTTCTCCCCTGCGGCGGGCAGGACATCCCACCCCTGGGCGAGGCGCGCGCCCTTCTCAAGGGTTCGGCGGGCTCGCGGGATCGTAATTCAGGTAGGGTCCCAGCCAGCGCTCGACCTGGTCCTGGGACAACCCCTTCCGAGCCCGGTAATCGGCGATCTGGTCGCGGCCCAACTTCCCGACCGCAAAGTACTTGGATTCCGGATGCGCGAAATAGAGTCCGCTCACGCTGCTGCCGGGCAGCATGGCGAAGCTCTCGGTCAGCTGAATGCCGGCGCGCTTCTCCACCTGCAGAAGATCCCAAAGCGTTCCCTTCTCCGTGTGGTCCGGACAGGCTGGGTAGCCGGCTGCGGGGCGGATCCCCTTGTATTCCTCTCCGATGATCTGCTCGATCGTCAGCTTCTCGGTCTTGCCGTAGCCCCATTCCTTCCGCGCTCTCTGGTGCAGATACTCCGCGAACGCTTCGGCCAATCGATCCGCCAACGCCTCCGCCATGATGACCTGGTAGTCGTCGTGGTCGGCCTTGAACCGCGCGACCAACTCTTTCAAGCCGCAGCCCGAGGTGACGGCGAAGGCCACGATATAGTCGGGCGCTCTGGCCGGCGCGACAAAATCAGCGAGCGACCAGTAAGCCTGCCCTTCCGGCTTCTCGACCTGCTGCCGCAGAAAGTGAAATCGCGCGGCGACGGCGTTTCGCGCGGCATCGGCGTACACCACCACATCATCGCCCTCGCGATTCGCCGGGAACAAGCCGTAGACCGCTCGCAGCGTCAGGGAGCGATCGCTCACGATTGTCGCCAGCAGGGCCTGAGCGTCAGCGAAAAGCTTCCGAGCCTGCTCCCCATACGTCTCGTGTTTGAGAATCGCCGGATAGCGCCCGCGAAGCTCCCATGTATGGAAGAAAGGGGACCAGTCGATGAAAGGAACGACGTCCTCGAGGCGAACTTTTTCAGCCCCATCGGCCCCCGCTCCCGAGTCGGCGCTCGACAATGAGCGCGCGCCCACGAACTCGGGCTGGGGCGGGGAATCGAAGGTCAGCTTCGGGGCGCGCGCGCGCGCCTGCTCGAGAGGGATCAACTTCTGGGACGACCCGGCGTGGTGGGCGCGCACCCGCTCATACTCGGCCCTCACCTTCTCCGCGAACGCGGGCTTCTGCTCCGCGCTCAGCAGGGAGCTCACGACCGGCACCGCGCGGCTGGCATCGAGCACATGCACGACGGGCTGACGATAATGCTGGGCGATCTTCACCGCGGTGTGCGCCTTGCTCGTGGTGGCGCCGCCGATGAGCAAGGGCTGCGAGAACTGAAGCCTCTCCATCTCGCGCGCCACATGGACCATCTCGTCCAGCGACGGAGTGATCAGGCCGCTCAGGCCGATGATGTCCGCGTGATGCGACCGCGCTGCCTCGAGAATCTTCTCGCACGAAACCATCACTCCAAGGTCGATCACCTCGTAGTTGTTGCAGGCGAGCACGACGCCCACGATGTTCTTTCCGATGTCGTGGACGTCGCCCTTGACGGTCGCGAGCAGCACTTTGCCCTGCGCTCGAACGGATTGTCCGCGCGCGGCGGCCTCGGCCTTCTCGGTCTCCATGAAGGGCGTGAGGTAGGCGACCGCCTTCTTCATGACGCGGGCGGATTTCACCACCTGCGGCAAAAACATCTTTCCCGACCCGAACAAGTCGCCGACGATGTTCATCCCCGCCATGAGCGGGCCTTCGATCACGGCAAGCGGCCGCCCGTATTGCTGGCGCGCCTCCTCCGTGTCGATGTCGATGAACTCCACGATGCCCTTCACCAAAGCGTGGGACAGGCGGTCCTCCACAGAGCCTCGCCTCCACTCCGCGTCGATCTTCTCGGCGGCCGTGTCCTTGGAGCCCTGTTTCTTCAACGACTCCCCGTAGGCCACGAGACGCTCTGTGGCGTCGGCGCGCCGGTTCAGAAGAACATCCTCGACCAGGCCCAGGAGCTCCTTGGGGATCTCCTCATAGACCTCGAGCATTCCGGCGTTCACGATGCCCATGTCGAGCCCCGCCTTGATGGCGTGGTAGAGGAAGGCGCTGTGCATCGCCTCCCGCACCGTGTTGTTGCCGCGGAAGCTGAACGAGATGTTCGAGACGCCGCCGCTCACCTTCGCCCGCGGCAGGTTCTTCTTGATCCACTCGACGGTCCGGATGAAGTCGACCGCGTAGTTGTTGTGCTCATCAATCCCCGTTCCCACGGTGAGGATGTTCGGATCGAAAATAATGTCCTGGGGGGGGAATCCGACCTTTTGAGTCAGGAGGTCGTAGCAACGCCGGCAGATCTCGGTCTTCCGCTGATAGGAATCCGCCTGCCCCCGCTCGTCAAACGCCATCACGACGACCGCCGCCCCGTATCGACGCACCAACCGCGCCTGCTCGAGGAATTTGTCCTCGCCCTCCTTCAGGGAGATGGAGTTCACGACTCCCTTGCCCTGGATGCACTTCAGGCCCGCCTCGATGACGGACCATTTCGAGGAGTCCACCATGATCGGCGCCTTGGAGATCTCGGGCTCCGTCATGATGTAGTTCAGAAAGCGCGTCATGGCGGCGGCGCCGTCCAACAAGCCCTCGTCCATGTTCACATCGATGATCTGCGCCCCGTTCTCCACCTGCTGTCGCGCGACCGCGACAGCCTCCTCGTAGTGGCCTCCGAGGATCAGCTTCGCGAATTTGGGCGATCCCGTGACATTGGTGCGCTCCCCGATGTTCACAAAATTCATCAGCGGCGTCAGGGTCAGCGCGTCCGTGCCGCTGAGACGAAGAAGCGGCTGCGCCTCCGGAAGCGCGCGCGGGCGCAACCCCTTCACGGCGGAGACGATCGCGCGGATGTGAGCCGGGGTCGTTCCGCAGCAGCCGCCCACGATGTTGAGCATTCCCTCCTGGGCCCACTCGCGCATCTGGGGGGCGAGCGTCTCGGCTGTTTCGGGAAATCCCGTCGGCAGCAGCGGATTGGGGAGTCCTGCGTTGGGATAGGCGCTGAAGTAGATCGGCGCCAGCCTGGAGAATTCCTCGATCAGCGGCCGCAGTTCCTGGGGACCCAACGCGCAGTTCATCCCCACGCTCAGCAAGGGCACATGGGAAATGGAGTTCCAGAAAGCTTCGACGGTCTGGGCGGTGACGCCGCGATTTCCGCCCTTCTGGATGAAGGTGACCGAGGCCATCAGCGGAACGATCCGTTTCCCCGCCTCGGGCTGCCCTCCGCAGGGCAGCGCGGTCAGGCCCCGCTCTTCAAAAACCTGATCGATGGCGAAGAACGCCGCCTTGGCGTTGAGAGTGTCGAAGATGGTTTCGACGAGAAGGATGTCGGCGCCTCCGTCGAGCAGGGCTCGCGCCTGTTCCGAGTAGGCCGACACGAGGGCGTCAAAGGTTGTCCCCCGCGCGGCAGGGTCGTTGACGTCGGTGGAGATCGAAGAGGTCTTGGTGGTCGGGCCGATCGCTCCGGCGACAAGGCACACACGACCGGGGCTTGCGAGCATCACTTCGTCCGCGGCCCGCCTCGCGCACTCCGCGCCAGCCCGACCCAACTCATACGCCAACGACTCCATTCCATAATCGCCCAGCGAGATGACCTGGGCGTTGAATGTGTTGGTCTCCACAATGTCCGCTCCCGCCTCGAAGTAGCTCCGATGAATCTCCTGGATGACATCCGGCCGCGTAATGTTGAGAAGCTCATTGTTCCCCTTGAGGTCCTTCCCCTTCCAATCCCGGAACCTCGCCCCCCTGAAATCCGCTTCGCCCAACCGATACGTCTGGATGACGGTCCCCATTGCCCCATCGAGAAACACGATCCTCTCCTTCAGGAGGCGTTGCAGTTCGAGGATTCGTGTGTTGTTCGCGGCAATATCCATAGTTTCTGGTTCGCGTTGTGATCGCGATCCGTATCAATCGTTCATCGGCAAGAACGCCAGGTTCGAAAGAGCCCAACCCGCATCGCCCCACACAAGCCAACCCCAGGCCATCCAGGGCATCCACAACTTGGCAAACCCTCAAACCTCTGTCAAATCATCCTATCATGATTAAACGATTGAAGGCTTTTGATAGACCTCATCCTAGTGATTCTGGCGATCTTCCCTCTCGTCGGGCTTCTTCACGGTCAAAGCCTTTGGTCCCATCTCTTCACTCCGGGATCTTCAGTGCTCGCCCCGTGTTGAGCAGGAGATCCCGGTCGGGAGCGCTCAAAGAAAAACCCCGACGCTCAGCGCATCGGGGTTTCTGCAAAACGAGTGAAGAGACAGGAAAAGCCTCGTCGGCTGGAATCACTTCGGCTTGTTAGCTTCTCCGGCCTTCTTGGCGGCTTCTTCCTTCTGCTTCTTGATCTCAGCGTCGACATCCTTGATGACCTCGATCTTTGCGCCCTTTTTGAGTTCGTCAGCGGAAGGGACCTTGATGATGTCGCTTGTGACGGGCTTCGGCGGCTCGGCCTTCTTGATGGACAGAAGCTCAATTTCGAAGACGAGCGTCGCGTTCGGACCAATTTTCGGCGGGCTGCCACGCTCACGATAAGCGAGCTTGCTGGGGATGAAGAGCTGCCACTTGGAACCAACGGTCATCATCTGCAACGCCTCGGTCCAACCACTGATAACGCCGCCGACGGAGAAACTGGTGGGAGTCCCGCGGTCGTAGCTGCTGTCGAAGGTGCTTCCATCGATGAGCGTGCCCTTGTAGTGGGTCTCCACGGTGTCCGTGAGCCCGGGCTTGGCGCCTGAGCCCTCCTTGAGGACCTTGTACTGCAGGCCGCTCGCGGTGCTCTTCACGCCTTCCTTCTTGGCGTTCTCTTCGAGGAACTTGGCGCCCTCCTTCTCGTTCTTATCGCCCTGCTCTTTGTCGCGCTGCGCCTTCTTGGCCATCATTTCCGTTCGGAAGGCGTTCATGATCTCCCGCGCCTGTTGGTCCGTCATCGCGGGCTTGCCGGCGATCTGGTCGCTGATGCCTTTGGCAAACTCGTCAATATCGAGCTCAATGCCGTTCTGTTTGAAAAAGTTTCCGTAGTTCAGGCCAAAGCTGTAGCTGACCTTCTTCTTGTCGGACTTTGCGGGTGCTTCGGCGGCGGGCTCGGCGGCCCAGAGGCTGGCGGCGACGCCCGTCATGCACAGCGTGAGAATAATCGATTTCATTCGCTTGATTCGTTACTGATTGGTTATGTCGGCAGCCGGTTGAATCACTTGAGCGGAAATGCCAGCTGCACCGAACGAGACCGGCGACACTAGCGAGATCTGCAAAACCGTCAAGGCCGGTCTCCAAATTAGGACACTACCCCCGGCCCGCTTTTTCAAGACGCTTAGCCGGGACGGAATCAGGGAGGATCGTGGTCATTGGAACGGTCATCGACTAGCAAGGCCCCCCATCCGAACGCAAGACCAATTGCGTCCAGGACGGCGAGAACGCCACCGGAAAGCTCGCTCAAAAGAAAGAGGCCGGAGCAAGCTCCGGCCTCTTGTGCGAATTGGTATTAACTAGTTCTGCTTCTGGTTACTGATGCACCAGCTTGTAGAACTTGTTGCCAACTGAGGCGATCGGAACCGTGGCGCTCCCGTTGGATTGCGGCACAACCTTGGTGAACACGCCGTCGATTGCGTCGGACTGCATGAGCACATCGCCGTTGTTCCAGCTCAGGGTGATGGTGCCAGCGCCCAGGTCGACCACCTTCTGCAGGCGGGCGCGGGTCGTCGGAACCAGCTTGATCCAATCGAAGTCACCGCTGTCATTATACGAGCGGAGCGTCGTTGGGCCAGCGCCGATAGTGACCACGGCCGGGAGGCCGTCTGCGTCATCCGTCAGCTGGACGTAGTTGTTGTTACCCCAGCCGCCTGAGCCCGGAGCGTCGAACGTTCCGAGGTGTTGGACAGTCTGGTTCGGTTGGCTCGGGTCGCTGGTCACGAGGCCCAAGCTGGCGTGCAGCTGGTGCGGGTCATGGCCATCGAAGGAGAGGGCTTCCCAGACCTCGTAATTCCCAGCAGGGATATTACGGGTGAAGTTCCCCCACTCACCGCCGGTCCAGCCAGAACGGAAGTTCTGGGTCATGGTCCAGCCATCGCGGCCCAAGTCGCCCTGGCCCGTGATGTTCACGTTCGCGTGCGTGCCATCGATGTTCTCTTCACCGATACGATAGACGTTCGAAGAATCGTCGTCGTGGTTGTCGATGTCGATCCCTTCGATCGCGTTCAGGCCGGCATAGGCGCCGCCGTAGTAAGGCATATGGCTCGCCACAGCGAGGTTCTTGCCTGCGCCGTAGTTGAAGTCTTCCGCCTCAATGTAGAAGGAGTTGCCAACAACAGTGAAGTTTCCTGACTTGGCGTAGGACGCTCCGTTGTTGTCACTATAGGCCACTTCGTAAGTGTGGCTGGATCCAACCGCGCCGTAATCAGCAGCCGGAGTGTAGCTCACGCTCGCGCCGCCAGCGGAGGCCGCGGCGGAGGCCGCGACGGAAGCGCCGTCGATCTTGACCTTGATGGATCCCACAACGACCTTGCCAACGCGATTCGCCACGTCAGCGGTCCATGCGCCACGAGCCGTGGCGCCGCCGGCCGCGCGGACCACAGGTCCGAGAGACGCGTCGGTAGTAGGAACGAAGGCGAAGTAGTCGTAATCGCCCTGATCCGCGTTGAACCGGAAGTTCTTCTCGGTACCATCGCTGGTGTAGACTCCCACCTCGCCAGCGCCATCGCGGAGAGTGAGGAGGTTATTGACACCCCAACCGTGCGTGCCAATGCCGTCGAAGGAGCCTAGCATAGTGGGGTTAGCCTGGCCATCGCCCACAGACAAACGACCGCGTGTATTGTGGTCATCCTGGTTGTCGAACGAAAGCGAAGCGACAACTAGGTAGTCTCCCGCGGGAACCGTCCGCTTGTACTGGAAGTACTCGCCTGCGCCGATCCAGCCAATCTTGTAGTTGTTGTTCAGGTCATAGCTGCCGCGATTCTCATTGTTCATGAGACCGTTGACGCCATTGCCCATTCGCTTATCCATGTTCACCCTCTTCATGCCGCGGTGGCCGAGAGAGTCGCCATTGTCTTCGTCGTAGTAGTCCTTGTGGAGAGCCGCATCAAGGCCAGCCATCAAGGTGCCGTCGAGCGGCATGGCATTGACCTCCGCTGGCGCATCGCCAAAGGAATCGTAGTGCTCAGCCTCAATAACGAAGTTATTGTTTCCAGCCGACTTCTGCAGACGGGAGATGTTGAATTCCCAGCCGAAGTTCAGGCCATCGAACGCGACGCTTGCCACGTGCTGTCCTGGAACCTGTCCGTTCGGATAGTCCACACGCAACGTCGTGGTATTGCCGTCTTTTGACACGCTCGCAGCCTGTGTCACACCGTCAATGGTCAGAGTGATCGCACCCACGGGTGAAGAGCCATCAACCACTTTGACGATCACAGGACTTTCGGGCTGCTGACCGCCGTACTGGCGATGCACCGGCATGACAGAAGCCACGTACGACTTCGCTACGCCACCCCGATAGACGCGGATGGAATCAGGGTCAGCGTCGTCATTCAGCAGATGCTTCTTGCCGTTCTTGTCCACGGAGAAGATCTCCAAGTTTGCGCCGCCGCCGCCTTCCCACCACAGGACACGTATAGGATACAAGCCGCCTGCGGTGACGAGGATGTTGAAGGTGCTGTCCGAGGCGCCACGGCCGCCATCGAACTCACCGAGCGTCGTGCCGAATACGTCGGACAGACCACGGCCCATGCTGAACTTGAAGCCGTCGTCGCTGTTCACTCCGAACGTGTAGCAACCGGCAGGCAATTCAACATAGGCGGAGAACTCAATCGCTATGTTGTTTTTGTCGCCAGAGGGGATGCCAGGGAAAATGATTTCCTTGTAATCGCCGCCCTGGAAGTTGCCGTTGCCGCCGGCCGCCTGATCCATGTTCACGACGCCATCCACATTGTAGACGTTGTCATGATCCAAGGAGGTGCGTCCATCGACGACCGCGGAAGAGTCCTGAATGTTCGCCAATGGATTGCCGTCGGCATCGAGGAAACCCTCTGCGATCTGTCGCTCGGCAGCAGTCGTTTTATTGACGTCATCCGTAGGATAACGTGAATTCTGCAACCAATGAGTCTTGGCCTTCCAGCCGCGCTCGATGCTGTTGTCCAAGCCCGAGACCAACCCCGCCGGAGCAAGAGCGTAAGTCGGGGTCTGCAACTTCCGTTGACCGGCAACATCGTTGTTGCTCGTATCTTTAGCAGCCACGTCCACAGTGTGTGATGAGCCCGAGGGCAGCGGCGCCGGAGCGTCAAACTCGAAGGTCGTGGTTGTGTCTACCTTGGTGGTTGCCTTGGGAACGATCGCAACGCCATCCAACTTGAATGTGGCGCTCGTGGGATCCAGCACACTCGCGCCAGAGTCCGAAACCTGAACCGAGAATTCGCAAGCGGTGCCTTTGGCGCCGCCGACGACTGCGGTAGCAGACGGGACTGTGGTGATGTCGAGGTTGTCCGCATGATGGTTGGAGTTCGCACCGCCGGTTCGTCCAGCGAACACGATGCGGCCTGGGCTGGGTCCATACGGGGTTTGGAAGTTGTCGAGGATCTTCTCGCCCTTGTAGGAGACGTCCACGGTGCCATCAGGATCCACGCCGATGCTGAGGTGCGCCCAGCCGTGATCATTCACGTTGCCCGGGATGCCGTCGCCACCATCGGGAATGACGGGACGAGACGCAGGTCCCGTTTGAAGGGAGGAGCGGTCGTCAACGTTTCCGTTGAGCGTCGGATAGGACTTGTTGAAGATGATGTCATTGTCGACGCGAACCGTGATGCCGATCACATCGGCGCCACCGGAGAACCATTCGTCGATACAAACCGAGATTCCATTCTTCACGCCTTCTTCAGGAAGGTTGCCTTCACCGGTCGGGCTGGAAGCCCAATCGTTGCCATCAGGGTTGCCCTCATTGTCGAGGGAACCGTCGCCCAAACGGGCGAAGTTGATGGAGTAACCGTCAGCAGGGCTGGAAGTACCGCCACCAACGCGCAGATCGATGTCGAACTTGAAGCCTGCGACCACCTGACCGGAATCGAAATCGTCGAAAACGATCTTGCCGCTCTGGCCGTTGAGGGCGTCGGTGATGGAGATGTAGCCGGAGACGGAGGGGTCTTCTCCCTGGCCGCCGGTCGGACGCCACTTCGCATTGCCACGGAGAACCAGATCAGCGCTGGGGTCCGTGTCGAAGTTGTTGGCGTAATGTCCGGCGTAGGATTGGATCACAGCTGTCCCGAGGAGGGCAAAAGCTGTGATCGCAGCCTTTCGGATAGGAACACGCATAGGATGAGTTATGTAGTTATGGCCCGATAGATGGAACGGCTGTCTTGTACACACGCATGCACAATGAAGTCGGAAGAACAGAAGTTCCCGCGTTTTATTACTACTCGTACTGCTCGGGCCATATCTTGATGATTGGGATGGTTTTTTTTACCGCAGTGACAAACTTGGGTCAAACGAAATGTCGTGAGATGGCCGAAAAAGTGCGCTTGAAAGGAGCCGCATGTCATGGGGTTTTCCATTACCTTACGGCCTTTCCCGAGTTCTCCGCGGCTCCCGGCGCGTGGTCTCCGACGACAAGTGTCTCCAAAGCGTACAAATAGCGGCGGGCGGCCACGAAAAGCGTCCGATTCCCCTCGCCCCCCCAACAAAGTCCGGCCGGAGAGAGGGATGTGCTGATTTGACCGATGGGCTTGCCGTCCGCGCCATAAATATGCACGCCATTGGCCGCGCACGTGTAAATTCGACCCTGCTGGTCGCATCGAACAGCCCCCGGGCTGGGGGGTTTGACCTGGATGAAGGCCTCCCCGGCCTTCAAGGAGCCGTCCGCAAGCATCTGGAACCGGTCGATGCGCTCGAAGAGGTTGGTGAGACCGTAATTGCAGAGATAGAGCCACTTCTCATTCGGCGAAAAGCAAAGGCCGGTGGGTTTCTCGAAAGGTCCGGCCCGTCGTCGGCATATCTTCGACTGGGGGTCGTAGCTATAGATGAAATTGCCTCCCTGCTGCCCGGTGCGGGTCTGGGAAAGACCGTAGTCCGGATCGCTAAACCACACGGTTCCATCGGACTTCAGAGCAATATCGTTGGGTGAATTGAGGGATTTTCCCTCAAACTGAGAGACCAGAGGTTCAAGACTGCCATCCTCTTGCAGGACAACAATACGACCGTTCGCGTTCTCACAGGTCAGCAGCCGTCCCAAGGAATCATAGGCATTGCCACTGGCGAAGTTGCTGGGATGCCTGAAGATCGACAGCCCGGCCCCCGGGACATACTTAAACAGGGTGTTTGTAGGCACCTCGCTGATCACAAGGAACTTCTCCCTGGGGTTCCAAGCGAGCCCAGTGGTAAATCGGTTGATATTGTTCGCGAGGACTTTGATATCCCTGCCTTCCGGGACCACCTTCCGGAATTCGTTCGTATTAAAAACTTTGAACCGAGGTCGGTCGGGATAGAGGATCGGGTTGAGCGCGTTTGTGGCTGGAGCGGCGGGCCAAGCCGTGCCTGCCGCTAACAAAAACAGCGTTATGGAGTAAATGAAGAACATCAATACCCTCCTGGAGTGCATCGGTTGATTACATGGTTAATGAAGGAATCTCTCATGTTTTCTTTTCAGTCAGATAGACCCTTCCCGGCGTCTGGCAATCTCAAGTTTAGGATAGACTTTACGATATAGGCTTTGCAGTCGAAGCCCCGCGTCGCTACGCCTATGGTGATGGATCGCCATTTAGAGTCCCCGCATACCCTGAGTCCTGTCAAGAAACGGGTGTTCCGGATCCTCCTCGCCCTGGGTTTGCCTCTGGTCGTGCTTCTCGCCACCGAAGGCATTCTAAGAAGCGTCCATTACGGATACCCTTCCTCCTTCCTCATCCCAACCGGACGAAAACCTGGCGAGCTCAGAGAGAATCCTCTGTTCGGTCGTCGCTTCTTTCCGGCCGCCATGGCCCGCGCGCCGCTACCGCTGCTCGTCGAGGAAGCCAAGCCAGCCAATAGCCTGCGCGTGCTGGTGCTCGGAGAATCGGCCGCCCGGGGCGAACCGGAGCCCGCCTATAGCTTCAGCCGGATCCTGCAGGTGCTCCTCCAGGAGCAATTCCCGACCAAGCAGGTGGAGGTGTTGAATGCCGCCGTCACCGCGATCAACTCCCACGCGATACTCCCCATCGTCCGCGATTGCGCCCGGCTCCGCCCCGATGTCTGCGTGATCTATATGGGGAACAACGAAGTGATGGGACCCTTCGGGCCCGGAACCGTCTTTGGGGACAGCGTGGCGAACCTGCGGCTTCTGCGGGCGAGCCTGGAGCTGAAGAGCTGGCGAACGGGACAGCTGCTGGACCAGCTGAGAGCGTCGTTTTCAAGGACAGCGGAGCCCAGGTCCTGGGAAGGGCTGGAGATGTTCATGCAAAAAACCATGCACCCGCAGGACGAGAGGTTGGAATCGGTGTATCGATCTTTTGAGGAGAACCTTCGCGATATCCTGTCGGTGTGCCGCTCGATCTCGTCTCAAACCCTGCTCTGCACCGTGGGCGTGAACCTGAAGGACAGCAGCCCGTTCGCGTCGATCCATCCCCCAGGGTTCTCGGCGAGTTCGTCGCGGCGCTTCGTCTCCCTGATGGACGCTGCCGAAAAGAAAGTTGCGGCCACGAACATGCTGGACGCGATCCAACTTCTCAGGGAGGCGGCGCGGATCGACCCCGACTACGCCGAGGTCCCTTACCAGCTCGGATTGGCTCTCCTGGCGATCGACAAAAAGGAAGAGGCTCGGACGGAGCTTCAGCTTGCCTGCGATCTCGACGCGCTACGATTCCGGACTGACAGCCGGCTGAATCAGGTCATCCGGAAAGTCGGCGGCCAGGAGCAATCAAGAGCGGACCTCGTCGACGTGGCGGCTCTCCTCGCCAACCAGAACGCCTCCGGGGCGCCCGGCGACGAAGAGTTCTTCGAGTATGTGCATCTGAATTTCGACGGGAACTATCGCGTCGCCGTGGCGCTTGCTGACCGGGTGGCCCAGCAGGTGTCGTCCGCGCCCGCCGGAACATCCAGGGCCTGGCTGAGCAAGGAAGCCTGCGGCGAACGGCTGGGGTTCACCGACTGGAACCGGCTGGAAATAGCGAAGAGCCTCAGAGCGCGCTTGAGCCAGCTTCCGTTCAAGACGCAAAGCACAGGGCCGCGCCACGACCGGGCGTTGCGCGACGAGATTGCGAGACTGCAGGCCGCCCGGCGGCCTGAGATGTTCGACACGCTGGCAGGCCAATACCAAGCCGCGATCGCCCGCGCGCCGCGAGATTGGACCCTCCAGGACCAATACGCGCGACTCGCCGCCGGCTTCAATCGAATCCCGGAAGCCAGCAACGCCTGGAGCCAGGTGATCCACATGGCGCCGCATCACTTTCTCGCCTGGTTTCGACTGGGGGCTCTGCTGAATCAGAAGAGCACTGTCGCCGCCGCCGAACCCTTCCTACGACAAGCCATCGCCCTGCGTCCCGAGATTGCCGAGGCGCATTTGGAATTGGGGAATTCTTACGCGACGCGCAAACGCTACCCCGAAGCGGAGCATTGCTATCAGGAGGCGATCCGGCTGCGTCCCACATCCCCCGACGCGCGGACCGCCTGGGGAAACATGCTGGTGTCGCAGGGAAACCTCCCCGAGGCCATCAAGCAGTTTCGCGCCATCCTCGAGAACAATCCCAACCACTTGAACTCGCGAGTCAGCATCGCGCAATTGATGCTGAAGACCGAGGATTTCGCCGGCGCCATTCCGCACATCCAGCACGTCGTGGCGCAGCATCCGGAAAATCTCCCCACGAGGCTCATGCTCGTGGACGCCTACTACGGAACCCACGACACCAACGCGGCGCTGGCGGAGTTGGAAAAGCTCGTTCAGAGCCATGGCTCGAGCTTGGAAGCGAGGAATCGCCTGGCGATCGAGCTCGCGAACAGGTCGCGCCTGCAGGACGCCGAGGCTCAGTTCACGGAGATGGTGCAGCTGCGTCCCGAAGACGCCGCCACACGTTTCAATCTGGCGAAAGTTTGCTTCGACCAACGGAAATGGGACGAGTCGCTCCAGCAGCTCAAGGAGGTCCTGCGCCTCAAGCCCGGCCATCGCGCCGCAACAAACCTGCTGGCGCGCGTCCTCAAGGAGCGGCCCGCTCCAGAACAGAAACCTCAGTGACCCGTTCGGCTATGCCGCGACATCAGACCTGGGTTGTCAGGCGAGTCCCGAGCTTCAGGAGCTTCGCGGCGTCGGCGTCTGAGCGCGCCTCGGCGTAGATGCGGAGGATGGGCTCCGTTCCCGATCCGCGCAGCATCAGCCATGAACCGTCCTGGGCCACAAACTTCACGCCATCGTATGACTTCACGTCGGCCAGAGGAGAACGGAGCAGCCTGGCGGGCGGGTTGGACTTGCAGAATTCCATCAGAGCGGCTCGTTTCTCCAGGGGGAACTGGGTGTCGATGCGCGCATAGCGATGCGGACCATAGCGCTTCTCGAGCGCGGCGAGCATCCGGGTCAGCGGTTTCTTCTCGATCGCCAGCATCTCCAGCAGCATGAGTCCCGCAAGGATGCCGTCGCGTTCGGGCACATGCCCAGGGAACGCGATGCCGCCGCTCTCCTCGGCGCCAATCAACACTCCCCCCTTCAGGATTTCAGCGGCCACATACTTGAAGCCCACGGCCGTCTCCAAGCACTCGAGCCCGAACTCCGAGCAGATCTTCTCGATCATGGAGGTCGCGGTGAGCGCTTTCACCATCCTGCCCTTCTCCCGGCGATGTTTGATGAAATGGGTCAGAAGCAGGCAAATGAGCTGGTGGGTCGACACCGGCCGCCCATGTCCATCCATCCCGCCAACGCGGTCCGCGTCGCCATCCGTCACGACGCACAGGTCCTGAGGATGCCGCCGCAGCCACGCGGAGCTTGCCGCGTAATTCTTGGTTATGGGCTCCGGGTTGATCCCGCCGAAGGACGGATCATGCGCGCTGTTCAGGGTAGTCACCCGACAGCGCGTTCCCGCCAGGAGCTCCTCGAAGCAGCCTGCGCCAACGCCGTACATGGCGTCGTGAGCCAGACGGATGGGCGAACGCGCGATCGCCTGGAAGTCCACCAATCGCTTGAGCGCCTTGAAATGGGCGGGCTGAATATCCCGAACGCGGATCACGCGCGAACGGACGGCTTCATCGAGAGGAGTGGCGCGGATGGGGGATCGGTCGAGCTGCGCCTCGATCGCCTGACACAGGGACGACTCGGCGGAGCCTCCGAAGTGAGCCTTGAGCTTGAATCCATTGAACGCGGGAGGATTGTGGCTCGCCGTGATCATGATCCCGCCCACGGCCCGTTGGCGCTTCACCATGTAGGAGACCGCCGGCGTGGGGGTGGGGCGGGAGGTCAGCAGGACCTGAAAACCGTTTGCCGACAGGATCTCGGCGGCTCGGCGTCCGAATTCATCCGAGAGAAAGCGCCGATCATAACCCACCACCACCAGGCGCTCGCATCCCGGGACAGGATGTTGTTGCCAATGATCGGCGGTGGCTTGCGCGACGCGGTCAAGATTGGCGAACGTGAAATCCTCGCCAATCACAGCGCGCCAACCGTCGGTTCCAAATTTAATAGGAGTCATACGAATCGGATGCGGCGAGGGTTTAATCAGAGTTGAACCCCTTCAGCAAGCTCGAGGCGCGCGCGCCTGCGGAGTTGCCCTCCAAAAGAATCTCGAAAACCGTGCTGGACGCCTTGTGCTAACTCGCGTAAAACCCTCCTCGTCCTTGAGGCGTTCCCATCTGTTTTCGTGCCCAATCTCATGGATTTTTGAAAATGGAATTGGGGAACCTTCCATTGATCCGTTCGTCAGAAGTAGGGGCGGCCAGGAATGTGGCCCTGGCCGCCAACTCTTTCTCTCCTCATCCTCCATCCATCTCCGCCGGAATTCCATGGCTCCTCCGCTGGGAAACCTGTTAAAGGGAATCCATGAGAATCGCGCTCATGCGGTGGCTCTCCTTGTGGATTGGTCTTGTTGGCGCGCCAAACGTTAACGCCTATGCGTCGACCACGTACCGCGTCGATGCCCTACGCTTCAGGGATTTGAAATCCTTCTTTCAGATCGCGGGCTCGAACGCGCTGGCCATCCGCCATCCTGGGGCAGCGCTGCGCGACTCTCCCGCCTTGGCCGCCTCTCGGCGGTTTGTTCAATACCTCAGTTCGACTGACGCCGCCGGGATCCTTCTCCCCTCCGGCTTTATCGTTTTGCCCCGATCAGCCGTCCCATGACGCCCGAGGATTGGAGAATCGTGGCTTTTACAGCTGGCATGGCGGCTATGAGCACGCTTTCCATTTTGCCATTCGGCGTTGCCTTGGCCTGGGTGTTGGCCCGATTCGAATGGCGAGGCAAATCCTTTGTGGAAACCTTGGTCTCCCTCCCGCTGGTCCTGCCCCCTGTCGCGACAGGGCTGATTCTCCTGAAGCTCCTGGGGCGACGCGGCCCGTTGGGGGCTTGGCTCCAGGACGTCGCGAGGATCGACATCGTCTTCACCTGGAAAGCGGTTTTTGTCTCGCTCGGGGTCATGTCGTTCCCGCTCCTGGTGCGATCCGCGCGAACGGCGTTCGAGGGCGTCAACCCACGGCTCGAGCAGGTCGCCCGAACACTGGGCGCCGGCGAGTGGCGAGTGTTTTGCACGATCACGGCGCCTCTGGCGATGCGGGGGATCCTGGGTGGACTGCTGCTCGCCTTCGCGCGGGCGCTCGGAGAGTTCGGGGCCACGATCATGGTCGCGGGAAACATCCCTGAAAAGACCACCACGCTCTCGCTCGCCATCTACCAGTCGGTCCAACTCGGCGAGGACGGCCATGCCTATTGCCTGCTTGGGATTTCCGTTGTTCTGGCGTTCGGAGCGGTATGGTTGAGCGAAACCCTCTGCCGCCGGAGCGCCCGCTGACATGCGACTGCTCCTAAAAAACATCTCGGCGCCCCTCGCCCACTTTTCGCTGGAGATCGACCTGGAGCTCTCCGGCCGCGCGATAGCCGTCGTCGGACCTTCCGGCGCGGGAAAGACCTCTCTGCTGGACGTGATCGCGGGGTTGCGCCCCGTCGTCTCGGGCGTCATTCGGCTGGGCGATAGAATCCTCGCCGACGCTTCCAGCGGAGTGGTGACCATGCCGCGTCACCGAGGGATCGGCTATGTGCCGCAGGACCTCGCCCTGTTTCCGCATCTCGCGGTGCGCGATAATCTCCTCTACGGCGCGCGTCGCGTCGCCAGCGGCGGCTTGTCGGCGGACTGGGATCGGATTGTGGACGCGTTGGAGTTGCGAGGCCTCGTGGATCGACGGATCCACGCGCTCTCTGGAGGCGAAAAGCATCGGGTCGCCCTGGGACGCGCGCTGCTCTCCTCTCCGTCGCTCCTCCTGCTCGACGAACCTCTCGCCAGCCTGGACGCCGCGCTCAAGGACCGTGTTTTCCCCTCGCTAGAACGCATCAGGGATGAGTTCTGCGTTCCTATGATCTACGTCACTCACGACCGCCGGGAGGCGCTTCGGATCGCCGACCAGGGAGTCGTGATGGTCGAAGGCAAGGTCGACTTCCACGGCTCCCCGGAGGAGGCGTTCGCTCGTTCCTGACGCAGAAGTCTTGTGTCCTGGCGCGGATCAGTCTTTTCTGGCCGTATGCATCGACGCATCCGAGCCTGGATCCTGCTCCTGCTGACGTCGGTCGCGCTCTCGGGGTGCGCGACCCGGGGTCCGGCGAACTCGGACCAATTGCCCTCCTTCGCTTACCAGGCGCTGCCCGACGATTCAGGGACTCTGTTGCGAAGCGCGCCCGGCGAGTGGTTTCCGAACGTGAAAGGGTTCAACGACATTCGCAGCAACCCGTTCTCGCCCGTCAGCCGGCAGACGGGACTCGTGGCCTTGACCGACAAGGCGATCTTCTTCGAGCAGTGGAACACGTCGCGCAAAGCTTATGAAGTGGTGAAGCGACTGCTCCTGGACCAGGTCCGCGGGGTCTCGGTGGACACCTATGGAGCGAGCCGCAGGATCGTGATTCAGCGCCTGGATTTCGGCTACGACTCGTTCGGTTTGACCCAAGCTGGAGGCCTTATAGTGGACAAATCGGAGACAGAATTGATGATGGGGCATCTGGGGAAGTTGCTCCCGGATCGCGCGCGTTGATCGAAAAGCCTCCGGGATGGCTTCGATTTTATTGGATTTTTCCCGGTTGACTGGGTTCTCAACGGCTTCCTAAGGTAGCCGAACTCATATCGGCCATTTCGGCCGGATCGCAAGGCACTGTATGCCCGAAGGTTATTGCGTTAAATGCAAAGCAAAGAAAGAGATCGCCAATGCCGTGGAAGAAGTCATGAAGAACGGCCGCAAGGCGATTAAGGGAACCTGTCCCACTTGTAGCACGGTCATGTTCAAAATCCTCGGCGGAAAAGCCACGCCTCCGGCCGCTGGCGGCGCGCCATCCACCTCGCCACCGGCAGGCAACCCGCCGACACCTTCGAACTGAACCCTACTCTATGGCAGAACAACTGGCTTACGCCATCATCACCCCTTACTCGCTCTACAAAAGCCGCACGGGCGGCATTCTTGCGCGACTGATCGCCCGCACCCGTCTCGAGTTGGTGGGGGCGCGCATGTTCGCTCCCAGCGCAAACCTTGTGAAGGAATACGCGCAAGCCATCGTGTCCGCCAATGATCCGCAGGACCGGCGCGTGCAGGAACTTCTCAGGGATTACATTGCCCAGAACCTCAACCCGGATCCAAAAGCGGGGCGTCGCCGCCGGGTGATGATGCTGCTCTTCAAGGGCGAGGACGCGGTTCGCACGCTGCGTTCGGTTGTCGGGAACCTCGGGTCGGACCGCCGCGGAGGCGAGACCATTCGCGACACCTATGGCGACATGATTCTCGACGACAACGGGAACGTCCGCTACTTCGAGCCCGCTGTTCTTGCGCCCCCCAACGCCGAGGAGGCGGAGCTCAAGCTCAAGCTTTGGGCGCGCTACTCCGACACCGACGGAGGCGTAGTGGAGAACACCATCGCGTACGCGCCGGGGGACAAAGTCCAACGCACGCTGGTTCTCATCAAGCCCGACAACTTTCGTTTCCCCACCGGCAGGCCCGGGAACGTCATCGACTTCTTCTCACGCACCGGCCTCTACATCGTCGGCATCAAGCTCCATCGGATGAGCGTCAGCCAGGCCATGGAATTCTACGGGCCGGTTCGCGATGTTCTGCGAACCAAACTGAAGGACGTCGTGGCCAAGCAGGGAAAAGAGGCCCTCGAGAAGGTGCTGGGTTTTCAAATCCCCGACCGCGACACCAAGCAGCTGGGCGAGCTGCTGGGGCCGCTATATGGGGATAATCAGTTCGACAACATCGTGCGGTTCATGTCGGGGCGCGCGCCCTCGGAATGCTCTCCGGAGCAGCTGAGCGCTCCCGGCAGCGAACGATGCATTGCGTTGGTTTACGAAGGAGTCGAGGCGGTCTCCAAGATTCGCGACGTGCTCGGACCCACCGATCCTTCCAAGGCGCCTCCGGGCTCCATTCGTCGCGAGTTCGGCTCCACCATCATGGTGAACGCCGCGCACGCCAGCGACTCGGAGGCGAACGCGCAGCGTGAAATGGGGATAGTCAAGGTGGCTGAAAACACCTTCCGCCTTGAAGTGGATTCCTTTTTCAAGAAGTGACTCTTGTGTCGCCAATCGCGGAGCGTATGGATCCGCGGGACCCGTGGGTCTCGCGTGAAGGCCGCGGTGGCGTTGTGATCCCAGGCTCTCAAACATGATTTTCCGCGCGGACGCGCCCGTCGCTCCGCCCCATCCAAAATGATTCCCGACGATTCTTCTTCGGCCGCCTTCGGCGGCCCCTCTGGCGCAACCCCCGGCGGAGGCCGTGGTCGCCCTTCTTCGTCTCGACGCCGCGGACGGCGCGGAGGCCGCGGTCGCCGACGCCCAGGCCCGCCGGGCGCGGCGCCCACCCAGGGCGCCGACCTAAAGGGCCCGGAGCGCGAAGCCGACAGCGACACCTTCACGGACACCGAGGCGGAGGCCGAGGACTCGCGCGAGGGCGCCGAGGAGGCCGCCAACGAAGGCGAGGCATCATCGCCCCAGCACGACACGGAGCGCTTTTTCGAGAGCCAGAATGAGCCCGAGGAGTCTTCGGAAGAAACCGCCCAAGGCTCGGCGCGGCGCGGGACACCCTCCTCCCCCGCCCATCGCCAGGATTCCGCGCCAGCGTCCGAGACTGACGCTCGTTCGTCGGAGAGCGCCGCGGGGCCTGAGCGATCCTCCTCGGAGAATCCCGCGCCCATGCAGCGCGACCCGCGACAACGTCCTCCCCAGGACCGTCCGCGGCGCTTTGAGCAACGCCCTCCCCGGCCTCAGCGAAGCTCCGCTCAGCCGCCGCCCCCTCCTCGACCCGCTCCGCCTCGCGCCGTGGCGGAAGCCATGGAGGAGGTCAAACGGATCACCGCCGAACTGCACCACGTCCTGGAAGAGCTGGAGGAAGTGATGGAGATCGTGGAGTCCGCGCAGACGCAGAAAGAGTCCGACGAGGCGGAGATCGATCGCCTCAAACAGACCCTGCAGCGGTTGAATCAGCAGCGACCGATGCAGCGGGATCCGAGACCTCCATCCCGCCCGCAGCATAGGGATCGGGACCGGGACGGAGGTCGGCACGGCTCCTCGACCGGCTCGGCGAGCGCAGGCGCAAGCCCCTCGCAACCGCTCGGGTCGTCGGGATCCGCCTCCTCCGCGCCTTCTCATTCCGATGAACGCCACGGCGACAGCGGTCAGGATGGATAAATGGCTTTGGGCGACGCGTCTGTACAAGACGCGGTCCCAGGCGATCGCGGCATGCGAGAATGGACGGGTATTGGTTCTGGACCGGCCCGTGAAGCCCTCCCGCTCCGTTCGGATCGGCGACGTCATCACGACGGTCGCTCCAGGCCTCCGACGCACCGTCCGTGTCCTAAAACCTATCGACAGGCGAGTCGCCGCCCGCGAGGTCGCGGCGAATCTGGAAGACCTGACGCCCCCAGAGGATTACGCGAAAGCCCGGGAAGCCGCGCAATACAGCGGCTACACCCCGCGCCCCCGAGGCGCGGGACGTCCCAACAAGAAAGACCGCCGCGCGCTCCAGGCGCTGGAGAGCCCTGAGGATATCTAGTTCGCTTTTCCGCTTCTTGGGCTTGGTTTTTACTCCAACCACTCTTAGCGTCACCTTCTCAATCGTCTTGGCGTCTGGGTCGCTGGCCGCCGCGGGCGCGCCGTAGAATATCGTTTCATCTCTAAGAAAGGCATACTGTGGTCGTTGCTGAAGACTCGAAGTTGGCGGAGAAACAAGCTGTGGATCAAATTCAAGGCGCGCGGGTGCGCATCCTCGGGGAACTCAGCAAGGTGATCGTCGGACAGCACGAGGCGATCGAGCAAATCCTGCTCGCGCTGTTCTCCGGAGGACACTGCCTGATCACGGGCGCGCCGGGGCTGGCGAAAACCCTGCTCGTAAAGTCCATCGCCCAGGTTTTCCAACTCCGCTTCCAGCGCATCCAATTCACGCCGGACCTGATGCCCGCGGACATCACCGGCACCGAGATCCTCGACGCCAGCCCCGAGGGACGACGGATGACGTTTGTCCGCGGGCCGATCTTCGCGAACATCGTCCTGGCGGATGAGATCAACCGCACGCCTCCGAAAACCCAGGCGGCCCTGCTTGAGGCCATGCAGGAGCATCAGGTGACCGCGGCGGGCACGCGGCACGCGCTGGACGAGCCTTTCTTTGTGCTCGCGACACAGAATCCGATTGAGATGGAGGGCACCTACCCGCTGCCTGAAGCGCAGCTGGACCGCTTCATGTTCAACGTCGTGATCAGCTACCTTCCAGAAGACGACGAAGTGCGCGTCGTGGCCCAAACCACGACCCACTCCAGCGCGTCCCCTCAACCGCTCTTCGCGGGCGAAGATGTCCGCCGCTTCCACGACATTGTTCGCAAGGTTCCGGTGGCGGAGGACCTGGTTCGCTATGCGGTGCGACTTGCCGCCACCTCCAGGCCTCGTCAAACAGGAACCCCCGCCTTCATCAACGATTGGGTCAACTGGGGCGCTGGGTTGCGAGCTGGCCAGTATCTGATCCTCGGCGCCAAGGCGCGGGCGCTTCTGCAAGGCCGCTCGCACGTGACCGCGCCCGACATCCAGGCTTTGACGCTCCCCGTTCTGCGGCACCGGATCCTGCTGAACTACCGGGCGGAAGCGGATGGGATGACGGTCGAGCAGGTGATTCAGCGATTGATCGAAATCGTTCCCTTGCCCGGCCGGTAAAGGAAGGGCTTGGGGACGAGATTCAGGCGCAGTCCTCGGCCCATGGAACTGGGCTGGCGTTCGTCCGCAGAGTCCGCTTCTACAATCGCCAATCCATTCTGAGCGCCGCACCCATGCCCACTCGCCACATCCTCGAACCGCGCCGCACTCGGATTCCTACATTCCGTCCACATTCTATGTCGGCGCATCGCCTTTCGGCTGACACTGGAATGGATGAGATTGGAAAGCGCCCAACCGGCACAAAGAACTCCCGGGCGAAACGGAGTTTGCAGAGCGCGCATTGCCCCGATTCCCCCTGGGCGGCGCCCGACTGAAGCGCACGGGACGCTCGGCCTCAGCTCCATGGCATGAGGCTTCGCGTCATCATAGCCGACGATGAAGCCCTGGCGCGCCAGCGGCTGCGTCGACTCTTGCGGGACGAACCAGACTTCGAAATTGTGGCGGAGTGCGCCACGGGGGCTGAAACGCTCCAGGCGATCCACGACCACCTGCCAGACTTGGTGCTCATGGATGTGCGGATGCCGGAGCTCGACGCGTTTGAAGTCATCAAGGGCATGGGCCCGCACAGAACACCAGCCGTTATCCTGGTGACCGCGCACGATATGTTCGCGGTCCGCGCGTTCGAGGCGGGAACTGTGGACTATCTCCTCAAGCCATTTGACCGCGCACGCCTTACCGAAGCCGTCAGCCGAGCCCGCGCAAGGGTCAAACGCGTTCGAGAGGCCGTATCCCTCCCAGCGGCCCCCCAGCCGCTCGACTCTCGCGAGCGGCCTCTTCCACTGGTCGATCGGTTAGCCGTGAAATCCTATGGCCGCATCACCTTGATCAAGCTGACGGACATCGGTTGGATCGAAAGCGCGAACAACTACTGCGAGCTGCACCTTGGCAATGCGGTGCGTCTCTTCCGACGAAACATGACGGCTCTTGAGGAGTTGCTGCCTGGCTCTCTGTTCGTGCGCATCAGCCGATCGTTGATGGTGAACATCGAGCATATCAAGGAACTCCGCGCAAAGTCCCATGGGGACTACACGGTGGTCCTGCGAGACGGGAAGGAGCTCACGGCCAGCAGGAACTACAGGGAGGGGTTTCTGAGACGTGTGGGTAGGCTCGTTGATTGAGGCGAACCCCCGGGTTCGTTCCCTATCGAGCGACAGATCAGGCACACCACGCTACTCCGCTGACGCGCGAGCTGCCTTTGGCCCGGCTACTGCCCGGCATGAGTCGACGCCGCGTGCTGTAGATTCACAGGGTGGAGCGTCAGCGCTAAGGCGGCGGCATCGCCCTCTACAATCTGATAGCTGCGGTTCAGATCAAGGCCCATCACATGCTGACGCGTATCGGAGCCAGGCCAGCGGATGTCAACCCCAGTGATCGCGACTGCGTCGCCCAGTCCGATTTCCAGTCTCAGTGGATTGGCCCCAAAGGATCCCCCGCTGCTCACGACTCGGTGAACCTCACGAACGCCCGCGGAGGTCTGGATCGTCACCTTCACCCGTGCGCCAATCGCGGCGCGGTTTGCCTTTGTGCCCACGAGTTTCAACTTGAGAAAGCGGTTGGTATTGCCTGGATTCAGGAAGAGGGCGTTTCGCGCAAAGTCTCCAGCGTAGGCGCCGCCGAGAGCGCTGTAGACGTCCTGGCATCCATCATCGTTGAGATCGGCGAACGCGATCGCATGGCCCTTCTGGATGTGTCCGGTCCCGGTGGCGGTGGTGACCTCTTGAAAAAACTTGCCGTTCGCATTCCGGAACATCCGGTTGGGGATCAGCGTCCGGAAGTCCGGGTCGCCGGTGCCGCAGTAGAAGTCCAGCCATCCGTCGTTGTCGAGATCGCCGTAGTTGTGGCCCATGGTGTGACAGATCCGGTTCAGGCGGGATTCGGCAGTCACATCGGTGAAGGTTCCATCCTGATTGTTATGGAAGAGCCGCGGCTTGGAACCCGCATTGGGCAGCCCAAGATAGTCTGCTGCGACATCCGCGACGCCGTTAGGAAGCCCGTAACCGAAGGCCAGAAGATCCTCCCACCCGTCATTGTCGTAGTCGAAAAAGAACGTGCCAAAGCTCAGGATCGGTTCCGCGACCACGGCAGACCTCGCGGTCCTATCGCTGAACTGCCAGAGCGGAGCCAGTGGCGGGATGCGGTCGATAGGCCCGTCGTTGTGCAACAGAATGTTCTTGCCGTCGCGCACTGAGAGGTAGAGATCCGGACGTCCGTCGTTATCGTAGTCGCCGCAGGCGACCCCTTTCACAAATTCCGCCACTTTGATCCCGCTGATCGACGCGCACTCTGTAAAAGTGCCATTTCCGTTGTTGTGGAAAAGCTCGCACCAGTCGGGATCCTTCGGATCGGTTGACTCATTGCCGAGAAACAAATCCAACCATCCATCGCCGTCATAGTCGAACCATCGCGAGGCCATCGTGGGATGGAGGCGCAGGAGCCCGACCTCCTCGGTGACGTCGGTGAAAGTTCCGTCGCCATTGTTGCGCAGAAGAGAACTTGGGATTCGCCCCGCCTTGCCCAGCCAGCCTCCCCGCATCATCCAGATGTCGAGCAAGCCGTCATTGTTGTAATCAGTCTGTTGAATGTTCAAAGCGCCCACCTCGCCCACGAGGCCTGCCTCGCTGGTTCTTTCCATGAATGCGCCGTTGCCATTATTATGGAAGTAACGGAGTTGGCCCTTCCCATCCCAGGCCGAGATCACGATGTCGTAGAACCCGTCGTTGTCAAAATCGTCCACGATGCAGCCACCCGCCAGATCATCCGCATCCAGCCCCAGGCCGTCGCTCACATCCATGAAGCGGGGCATGTTATACTCCGACGCGAAACGTTCTGGCGGGATGAGAAACCTGGGCTCCACCTTCTCGGGATACTCGCCCAAGGTCATGTGGGCGAGGTTGAGAAGCCACCGCGTGCCCAAGTCTTCCGGATGTTCGGAGAGATGGGCGCCAAACAAGGAGATGGCCCCCCGCGACCCACGGGGCAGAAGATGATAAGCCTTGGGTTTCAATGGGAACACGCACGAATCCGCGTTGTGCGTGGCCAGGCAATTCTCCTGTTCCCCCAGACGGAAGAAAGCTAATCCCTTGCGAAGGCGCAGCTCCGTGCGCGTGCGATTGTCCAGTCGTCCGCCGCTCTCAGCGACCAGACGCTCCATGTCGGCAAATGTGTTCAGGGCCGCATCCGGCCGGGACGCGTTGATTTGCTGGACCCCGAGGTTGAATTCCAGCCGAAACTTCTCGCTGAGTTGGGTGGCGTTGGCAGCCTGTTGCTCCAGGATGGCGGCAACACGGTCGCTGAGATAGGCCATCGATTCAGGCGAAGCTTTCTCGAAGATATCCGCAAGCCTCTTCGCCATGCGGAGGGTGCCCGGGGCGGGTTTCCCCGGCGCCAGGAGTGGTGAAGGCGGGTCGATCGTCTTGCAAATCGGATCCAGGGCAATCAGGCCTTCGAACCCCACAACCAGCGCATTGGTGGCTTTCGAGGCGGGTGGAGCGGCAGAGCTGGGGGCGAGAGTCGTGACGGGTTGACCGGTGGCTCTGACCGTCACAAGAAGAGCCAGAGTGACGGTGGCGAAGAACCCAATGGCTACCCCGCCTGGCAGTCGCCTCGTCACGGACGCAACAGCGCGACGTGGCTTGCCGGTGGAGGTCATTGTCGCCCGAGGTGGCCGGCTGAGACGCTTCGAGTCCTTCATTTGCAAACCAATTTACCGGGTCGGTGAAAGTTAACCCAACAGAAGGGGCCAACTCCGCGCCTGCGAGTGTGAACGGGCGCGAAATGCGATCATTCAGGTGGCCAAATGGTGTCCAGACGCCGCCTCCAAAGAAGATGCGCGCAAGCACTGATCTGCAACACGGGCCCGTTCAATGGACCGGCAGTCCGGCTCAGGACACAATCGAACCGTCATACCCCTCAAGCCGGGCGGGGGTTCTCCATCCCGGGCTAGATTTCGACAATGCAGCACACAGCATCCATCGTGAGCCACCCGGCAAATCTCCGCACCCTCGCTTTGGCGATGGTTGGAGCCCTCCTGCTCTGCGCATGGGAGAAGCCGGGCCCATCCCGCTCGAAGGTCGATGCCCAGGCCACGAGGACGACCTCCGTCGAAACTCCGTCGAGGCTGCCAGAGGCCACAAAGACCCTGCGGTCGTTCTTAGCGCGCGGAGTCATCCGGGAACTCCCTGTCAACGGGAATACTGTAGTTGTGCGACACGAGGAGATTGCCGGATTCATGCCTCGGATGACCATGGAGTTCAATCTGAGGGACACCAATGAGTTGGGAGGATTTGCGGTGGGGGACACGATCACCTTCCGTGTGCAGGCAAACGACACCGAGAGCTGGATCGAAGGGCTGAGACGCGCCGCCGCTACTGAATCGATCTCGATCCCGCGTTCCGACCCGTCTTCATCCTCGTTGCCTCACATCGCAAGGTTGAAGACGGGAGACACCATGCCTGATGTCGAGTTGCTCGCCGAGGATGGGCGCACAATCAAACTCTCGGACTTCAAAGGACGAGCGCTGGCCTTTACGTTTCTCTTCACGCGGTGTCCGCTGCCCGACTTTTGTCCCCGCATGAACCAGCACTTCAACCGAGCGCGGGAACTGTTGCTTCAGAGGCCCGGCGGCCCGACGAACTGGCAGTTTCTCTCGATCTCCTTCGATCCTGAGTTCGACGGGCCGAGAGTGCTCACAAGCTACGCTCACAGCTATCGCGGCCAGGCGGCCGATGGCTGGCTCTTTGCCTCGGCGTCCACGAACGCGATGTCCGCCATGGTATCGAGCCTGGACTTCCGGTTTGTGAATGAGGCGGGAAGTTTTGTCCACAATCTGCGGACGGTGGTACTCGACACTCAGCGGCGCATTCACCGTCAATTCGACGGAAACAAATGGAAGGCCGCCGATCTGGCCGAGGCGTTAGCGGAGGCGGCCAGATCGACCCGGTGAAGGACTCTCAAAACCTCTTCGTAAGACTAAAAGTGACGATCAGATCGGCGAAGCTCGCCGCGACCGGAGCGATCCCGGCCGATCGCTCAGAAACGCTTTGTTCCCGGTTACGATACACCGCGATCGGGGTGTTTATCGTAAGAGCGTATGACTTGTACTCGACCCTGAGCCCTGGCTCGATCGACACGGAATACCCGGGACGCCGGAAGCCATCGCTGCCCCCGACGAGGTCATGTATGGGCACTCCATCGATGCGTCCTGCGAGGCTTAACGAAAGCGAGCGCTTCGGCCAAACCATGTACTCAAATCCTCCACGGCCCAGATAGCTATCGGCGATCGAATAAGCTCCCGAGAGGCTCGCGCTGGGGGTGTACTTCTGTTCAGGGGTGATCGTGTAAAAGCCGCTCAAGAACGCATTGAGGCGAGGGAAGATTTCCCGATACGCATAGAGGTCAACAATGAATCCCCATCCCCCGTTGCCCAATTGGATGGACTGATCCAGGGCATGGGTCTGCGCCCGCGGCGTCACGCCAAAGGGGATTTCAAACACGCCCTGCACATTCCGATCTCCGGTGGGAAGCGAGACGCCCAAGCCCATGAGCACGTTCCCCTTCATGTGCTTCACAGGATCCAGCACCCAGACGTTGCCCTCCATGCGAATGTCTCCAATGCCAGCGGAGCGGGTATGGAACCGTTCGATGATCGTCCGTTGAAGATTCAACGCGCGGACCACCTGGGAACGGTCCTGCACTGAAAAGGGCAGCGTCAGGCTGGCGCTGAAACGCGGATTGAAGGTGTAGGTGACGCCGAGATCGAGGAACGTGGAATCATTGATCTCCTGGCTTCCCTCGGCGGCGCGTTGCTTCTGCTCAACGTCATTGATGAACATCCGGTCGGAGTGAAGCCAGCGATAGCCCAACGACCCCTGAAAACCCGAGGCTGCCTCGTGGCCGCCATCCCCGGCCAGATGGGTCCCATACTGGCATGTGGTCATGCCAGTGCCGCGAGAGGCGACACAACCTTGGGCAAAGCCATGGCGCGCGCTGCTGACGAAAAGGGCCACAACCACGAGAACTCGGTGAAAGCGGAGAGTGCAACGCATGCGATTTGAGTCGTGGTAATGGCTCATAGTCTTGGTTTGTCTAGCCCGACTTCCGCTACTGGCGATGCGAAATATTGCAAGTTGTTGATAGAGGTGTTTTGAACCTCAAAGGTCGCCACTACACGGGCGGCGCCAAAGCCACTGTCCTTGCCGCCGTGATCTTCGGTGGAGGTTGCGAGGGTAAC
>JACQFQ010000011.1 GCA_016199985.1 Verrucomicrobiota bacterium
AGAGCTGACGCCACGGCGGTGGAAGCAGTCGCGGCGCAAAGCCGCCGCTCAAGCGGCGTAGTTCTTCTGTCGGTAGAGATTCCCAGACCGAACCAGGGATTCTCGTGCCACGCCGGGAGGGGTCGAAAAATCACCGCTTACAGTGTTTCCAGCCAGGCGTTAGGGACTGAGCTCGCCATCCGGCGGAACGGTGAACAATTTCCCGGGCACGCTTCTGTTCACGAATCCGACGCCCGCAAACAGCCTGCAGAAATATTATCGAGCCCGCATTCCGTGACTGCCCGCCCAATGACGGCTGGTCAGGGGCGCGCGAGGTTGAGTATAGCTCACGCGTGTCTGATCCTTGGGAACAAATTGACTGGGCGGCTCTGGACCGCATGCGAGCGCGGTTTCTGGAGCAATCGGCCGGGCAGGCGGACTATTGGGAATCCGAGTCCCACCTCTTCAGCTACGATCAGACCTTCGCCCAGCGTGTCGCGTGGAAGTGGGACTATGTTGGGGAGCAGTTGAAGCGGCGCGGATGGGCGCCTCGCGATGCCCCGATCCTTGACTGGGGTTGCGGCACTGGCGTGGCGCATCGGTGCTTTTTCCGCGCTTTCCCCGCGGCCATCCCTGGCGGCCTCCAAATCTACGATCGCTCCTCTCCTGCGATGGGCTACGCCGAGCGGCGCGCCCAGGCGGCCTTCAAGGAGCTGAGTGTGCGCCCATGGTCGCCGGAGCAGAGCGCGACGGGCGTGGTGCTGCTGAGCCATGTCGTCACCGAACTGAGCGACGCTCAGTTCGCGGAGTTGCTTCAAGTCATACGATTCGCTGCCGCTATTGTCTGGGTGGAGCCCGGCACATTCGCCGCCAGTCGCAAGCTGATCGAGGCGCGGGAGCGGCTCCGAGACACGCATCATCTCGTGGCGCCTTGCGTTCATTCGGATCAGTGCGGGCTGACCCTGGCCGATCATTCTCATGATTGGTGCCATCACTTCGCGTCGCCTCCGCCCGAGGCCTTCACTTCTCCGCATTGGGCCGCGTTCGCCAAGCTCATGGGGATTGATCTGCGCAGTTTGCCCCTCAGCTATCTCGTCCTGGACAGGCGCCCTGTGAACGATTTGCCCGAGGGCGCCGCGCGGGTTCTCGGTCGTCCCCGCGTTTACAAGGCGCACGCTCTTGTCCTGGGCTGCGATGCTTCGGGCGTTCAAGAATGCCGGGTGAGCAAGCGGAATCTTCCCGAGCTCTTCCGATCGGCCAAAAAGGGCGAGTTCGAAAGCCTCCAGGTCTGGAAGCGGGACGGCGCCGAAATCGTGGCCGAAGGACGCGTTCAGGCGGGCGTCGAGCCTCGGGCTAAGGCGTCCAATGACGCCGGTGGCGAATGAATCGTCCGATGACTCGCGATGACATCCAATCCCGCCGCCGCTCCGAACGTCCCGCAACGAGCCACGAAGCGCATGATGCCCCTGTTCGTTAAGCTCGTCCTGGTTGTTGTCGGAGCATTCCTGTTCCTTCGGTGGTTCGAGTACAAGCAAGTCTACCATCCTTCTTCTGTCTGGCTGACGGATCAGCCGGCGGCCGGGCGATCCGCGCAGGACGTGTTCTTGACCACAGGCGACGGCGTGAAGATTCACTGCCTGTTCTACGCCGCGGCCGAAACGTCGCCGCGGGCAGGAGTGGTTTGGTGCTACTTTCATGGCAATGGGGGCAACCTCAGCATGAGGCCGCTGATTCTCGAGGCCCTGCTCTCCACCGGCGTGAACCTGCTCGCGGTCGATTATCACGGCTACGGCCGCAGCGAAGGCAGGCCGAGCGAGAGGGGAACCTACCGGGACGCCGAGGCGGCCTACGATTGGCTGATCCATCGCGGTTTCGATCCTGCGAGGATCATCGCGCATGGGGAGTCGTTGGGCGGCGGCGTTGCGAGTTATCTCGCTTCGGCGCGGCGGGTGGGGGGGCTGGTGATCCAGAGCAGCTATACCACCTTGCCCGACATTGGCAGGGAGCGCTTCCCCTGGCTGCCGGTAAGGCTCGCGGGGTCGATCCAGTATCCGACCCGCGAGAGACTTTCAGGCATTCGCGTTCCGGTGATGATCATGCACAGCCCGAGCGATCAGCTGATGCCTTTTCATCATGGGCAGGAGAACTTCGCGGCCGCCAATGAACCCAAGATGTTTTGGACGCTGAACGCCCGCCACAATGACTTCGTTGCGAGCGACGGCGCGAACTATCGCGCGGGCCTGGCCGCGTTTCTCGACCGCTATTTTCCTTGTCCCCCCGTCGTGCGATGACGAGGGTTCGCGGATGTCGCGCGCCGGTCTCTCTCGTCTCGGTCAACGCATCCAGGAGCCTGCGATCTCCTGGCTGATGAAGCTCACCCTGAGCCAGCCGGGGATGGCGTCCCTCGCGGCGGGCTTCACCGACAATCTCTCCCTGCCTGTCGAGGCGGTCCGCGAGATCGTCGAGTCGGTGCTCGCCCGCCCACGCTTGGGGCGCGCGGCTCTTCAATACGGCAGCACCGCCGGCGATGAATCGCTTCGCGACCTCACTTCCCAGCATCTGCGCGCCTCGGACATGGAGGCGTCCGGGAAGCCCCAGCCGTCATCTCTCTACTCGCCCGACCGATTGTTGATCACGCACGGTTCGCAGCAGCTGCTGTATCTTTGCACGGAGGCGCTATGCGATGAAGGGGACTGGGTTCTTGTGGAGGATCCCACCTACTTCGTGTACCTGGGCATTCTCAGGAGCCGCGGCGTTCGAGCCCGCGGCGTTCGGATGCGGGCCGATGGCCTCGACCTCGCTCATCTCGAGGAAGTGTTGGAGTCGATGAAGGCCTCGGGCGAGCTGCGGCGGCTGAAGATGATCTATTCGGTGACCTACTTTCAGAATCCCAGCAGCATCACCACCTGCTTCGCCAAGAAGAAGGCCGCCCTGGCGTTATTGAAGCGTTACGAGTCCGCGGCGGGGCATCCGCTCTACTACCTGGAAGACGCGGCGTATCGCGAGCTGCGTTTCGCGGGCGACGATGTGAGCTCGGCGCTGGTCGCCCCGCGCGGCGCTTCCCGCGTGCTCTACGCCGGAACTTACTCCAAGCCCTTTGCGTCGGGCGCGCGCGTTGGCTTCGGATTGCTGCCGGAGCCGGTATTCACGGCTGTTTTGCGCATCAAGGGCAACCACGACTTCGGCACCTCGAACTTCCTGCAGCAACTCCTTGCTGAGGCCTTGGCGCGCGGGCATTTCCGTAAGCATTTACCGCGTTTACGGGCTCGGTACGCCTCGAAGCGCGCGGTGATGACCCAGGCCATTCGCGAGCGATTTCCCTCGGGCGTCCGGTGGGAGGATCCTCAGGGAGGCCTGTATGTCTGGGCGACTCTTCCGTCACGATGTCCCACGGGCTTCCAGTCTCGCTTCTTCAAACAGGCCTTGGCGGCCAAGGTCCTCTACGTCCCCGGGGATCTCTGTTACGCCTCCGACCGGTCGCGTCGTCCTTCTCGATCTTCGATGCGCTTGAGCTTTGGCGGCAGCGAAGAGTCAGGCATTCGAACCGGGATCGAGCGTCTCGGTCGTCTCATGGAGAAGCACAAGCTGTGAGCCGCGCCGCGGCAACCCGGCGGGTCGGAAGAAACTGCCCATCCGGCTCCGCCCAGAAGTTATTCTCTCAACGTCCCTAAGGTCTCCTTTCATCATGACGATCCAGAGGTCAGTGAATCTAACTCATGGCGCCCTCGACGGCCTGTCGACGCTCCGAGGATCGGAGGTCGGGCGAAGACGTTGGGCGCGAACGGCCGGATGAACGGAGCGCGCTGAACAATCATGGAAGGGATGTTGATAGCGGAAGGACTGGTGAAGCGCTTCGGCGATTTCACGGCCGTGGACCAGGTCTCGCTGAGCGTCTCAGCGGGCGAGGTCGTGGGCATTTTAGGTCCGAACGGCGCCGGGAAAACCACCACTCTACGCATGCTCGCGGGGATCCTCACCCCCACCGAAGGGAGCGTGCGCATCGATGGGATTGATCTGCGGGAGGCGCCGTTGAAGGCGAAGGCACGGATGGGGTTTCTATCCGGGGACACGCAGCTCTATCGTCGCCTGACTCCGCGTGAGCTGCTTCGCTTTTTTGGAAAGCTTTACGAGGTTCCCGAGCCTCTGCTGTCGCGGCGAGTCGATCGCCTGATCGAGGAGCTGGACATGGCCTCGTTCGCCGATCGTCCCTGCGGCGCGCTGTCGTCGGGCCAGAAGCAGCGCGCCAACATTGCGCGCGCGTTTTTGCACGAGCCCCGGGCGCTCATCCTGGACGAGCCGACCGCCACGCTCGATGTCTGGAGCGGCCAGTTCATCGTCGAGGCCATCCGTCGCGAGCGCGCGGCCGGACGCGCGATCCTCTTCTCCACGCACATCATGAGCGAGGTGGAGTATCTGTGCGATCGGATCTATCTGGTCCATGGCGGACGTCTTGTGGAACAGGGCAGGCTCGCCGAGATTCTCGAGCGATCCGGCTGCGCCAATCTCACCGACGCCTTCCTCAACCGCGCCCGGGAATCCGAGGCCCACCAGTCAGCGGTCGTTCACACCGGAGGCCCGCGATGATCCGATGGCGCCTGGCGTTCACGCTGTTTCAAAAGGAGATCACCGAGACGCTCAGGGATCGCAAGACCTTGCTGATGGCGGTGGGGCTTCCGATTCTTTTGTATCCGTTGATCGCGATGGCGCTGACCAAGCTTCAGGAGTCCCGGGCGGAGGCCCAGGAGGCGGTCCGGTTGAAGATCGCGGTGTGGGGACGGTTGCCGGGCGAACTGAAATCGGACTTGGAGCGATCGAACAAGTTGGATCTCTTCGCGGGGTTAGGGCTCGAGGCGGGCCTTGAGGCGAGGATGCTTGCCGGCGACCTGCCGCCCATTCCCTCCGCGAAGCAGGAGGACGAGGCCGGCGCGTCGGAAAGCGGGCGCGCCACGAACAAGGTTGCGGCGGCGGTTGCCGAGCATCCCCTGATCGTCGCGGCGCAGGCGCTCGTTGGCGCTCGCAAAGCGGACGCTGTGCTTGTGCTCGATCCGCAGTTCCAGTCGCAGGTGTCCGGGGGCGGACTGGCTCGCGTTCATGTGCTGTACGACTCGGTTCGGGACGCTTCGGGCAAGGCGCAGGAGAGGCTGAGCCAAGCCTTGGAAGGTCTGCGAAAGCAGGAGGTCGTTCGGAGGGAGAAGGCCCACGGGCTTCCCCCCGGATTCTCCAAGGCGCTCCAGGTGCAGGAGCGGAATCTCGCGCCGAAGCAGCGACGGACAGGAAAGTTCCTGGGCTCCATCCTTCCCTTTCTCCTGATTGTGCTTTCGGCGTCCGGCGGTCTCTACGCCACGATCGATCTGACCGCGGGGGAGAAGGAGCGCAACACGCTGCAGACGCTTCTTTGCGCGCCTCTCACGGGATTGGAGATCATCGTGGGGAAATTCTTCGCGGCCTGGGTGATCGTGCTCATCACGACGCTCGCCAATCTCGCCAGCATGGCGGCGACCTTCGCGCGGATTTTCGCCGGCTCGGGCGGGTTTCAGACGTCGGTGAGCACTTATGCGCTCGCGTTCCTTGTGTTGCTTCCGGCGACCTTCATGCTCACCGCCATCTTCCTGTCCATCGCGGTCTTCGCCCGTGATTTCAAGGACGGCCAGAATCTTCTCACTCCCATGTTCATGCTCCTCACCATGCCTCTGGGCGCGACGATGTTGCCCGATGTGGAGCTCAACGTCTGGACCTCCGCGGTCCCGCTGGTGAACATCGCTCTGCTGATGAAGGGGGTTTTCATAGCGGAGGCGAAGCCCGAGCTGATCTTCTTCACGCTGTTGAGCTCCGTGCTCTACGCCGGGCTCGCGCTTTCGTTCGCGGCGCGCGTCTTCCAGCAGGAGCAGGTGTTGCTCGGCGGACGCGATTCATGGAAGGGGCTCTTTCGGTTTTCCGCCCCGATCGCGAGGGACCGCCCGAGCCCCGCGTTCGCTTGGACCGCGTTCGCGGCCGTGTTCGTCATGGTCTTCTACGTCAGCCAGCTCCTTCAAGGCGCCAACACCATCGTGGCCGTTCTGGCGACCCAATACGGATTCTTCCTGCTGCCGAACGCGCTCATGGCCTGGCGGTGGCGTTTTTCCGCGAAGGACACCTATCTGCTGCGGCGTCCGGCTCTCTCCGCCGTGATCGGCGCGATCCTGATCGGATTCAGCGCGTGGGGGGTGACCGCGGGGCTGGTCACGCGGATCTTTCCTCCGCCGGAATCCTTCGCGAAGGGGCTGGAGAAGGTGCTCCTGTTCGAGGGCATGAATGTGCCGCTGATCGGAGTGTGGCTCCTGCTGGGCGCGACTCCCGCGATATGCGAAGAGCTGTTCTTCCGCGGATTGATCATGGGCGGCTTTCGCGGAATGGGTCGGTGGCCGGCCTGGCTCCTGTCCTCCTTGCTGTTCGCCGTGGCGCATTCCTCGATCTATCGGCTGCTGCCCACCTTCACTCTGGGAATGATCATCGCGTTTTGCGCCTGGCGTTCCCGGTCGATTTTCACGGGAATGATCATCCACGCAATCAACAACAGTCTTCTCGTCACCGTTCTCCATAAGCCTGAGTGGTTCAAGAAGTGGGGGTTCTCCGAGATGACCTATGTTCCGTGGTCGTGGGGATTCGGGCTCGCCTCGGTGATGGGGCTGGGCATGTTCTTCGTTGCCCGGAGCGGCCCGAAGGATCCTGTGGCCGCCGAGAAGACTCGCTCTTCCTGAGGGCTACGTCCGGCTCTGCGGGGGCCTTTGACGACTTTCGTAAACGCTCCAGGCGTCCGGCTTCCCTTCCTCGCATCGACAGTGCGCGCTGAAGAACCCGCCCCGATGTTCCCAGAAGAGCGGCCAGAGCATCGCGCGATCGCTCGAGGGGACCGCGAGTCGCTCGAGTTCCGGGCGCGTGAAAAACGCGAAGAGTCCCTCGGCGTGGGGAGGCGGAATTCTGTCGAGGCGCTGTTTTACCTCGAAGAGGAACATCAACCAATGCGCGCTTCCTTGATAGCCGGTTTCGCTGACGACACCCGTGAGATGGAGGTCGGTGGGCTCGAGATGAACGCCCATCTCCTCGCGCGCTTCCCGGCAGCCACAGGCGTGCGGCGATTCTCCGAGCTCGGTCTTCAGCTTTCCGCCGCAAGGGCTCCATAGCCCGCGATTCGGCTCCTGCGCCCGCTGCAGCAGAAGTATCCGATCGTGCGGATCGAAGACGTAGAGGAGCGTGGAGATCTTGTGGGGCAGGGACACTCTTCAGCGCTTTCCGAAGCAGTAGAGCGTCTTGGCGGTGCGGACGAACACCTGATGCCGCGCGACCGCCACCGATGACTTCACGGGATCCTCGCCCAGCTCCAGCTTCGACAGCAGCTGGAACTCATCGCCCGCCGAAAGCACCAGGACAGTCCCTCGTTCGCCCACCAGATAGATCTTCCCATCGGCCCCGGTCGGCGATGACCAGACGGTCTCCGCCACGCCAAGGCTGCCTCCCCACTTTTTCGCGCCCGTCTTCGGATCGAAGCAGCTCAGGGACTTTTTCCCTCCATCCATGACAAAGAGTTTGTCGTTGTACAGGAGCGGCGTGCTCCAGTCCGTATGGCCTTCGCGTGAATTCCAGGCGATGTGCGTCTCGGTCACGTTTCCGTTGCCTCCCTCCTTCAGGGCGACAAGCGGCTGCCCTTTCGGCCCGCTTGCGTAGATCAAGCCGTTGGCCGCCACCGGGGACGCGACGATGCGGTACCAATCGTCGTGTTTCTCATAAAGGCGCGCGCGCCAGAACTCCTCGCCGCTTCGCGGGTCGTGCCCGCTGACATGGTCGCCGCCCACAACGACGATCTCCTTCCGCTGGCTCCCCGCGTAAGGGAAGGGCGTTGTGTAGGCTTCCTGCGACTCCTTGGTGGAGTCGGTCTGGCGGACATGTCGCCAGAGATCCTTGCCGGTCGCGGGATCGAGGCAGAGAAGGTAGGACTCGCGCGCGTCCTTATCATCCTGGGCGTGTGTGTAGTCGGCCGGACGGGGGTTGCGTTGCAGGACCTGCACGTAGAGGCGTCCGTCGTAAAGAAGCGGGCTCGATCCGTAGATCCACATGATGGCGAACTTGCCGTAGTCCTTGCCGAGTTGGCGGGACCAGAGGCTCTTGCCGTCCATATCGAAGGCGACGAGGTCGCCGGTTCCGAAAAGGGCGATGACCTTCTTCCCGTCGGTCACGGGCGAGGGCGTCGCCATATTGTTCCTCGCGCCGACTTGCGCGCCCACCGCCACATTTTTCTCCCATCGCTTGGATCCGTCCTTTCGATTGAAGCAGAGAAGGAGAAGATTCCTGTTCGCGTCGATGGTGGAGACAAACACATGGTCGCCTTGGATCGCCGGCGTCGCTCCGCTGGGCCCGGGCAGCGCCGCCTTCCACACGAGGCCTGTCTCCAGGTTCAGCTCGGCGGGCAGCGCGTCCTCGGGCGATGAACCGTTAAACCGGGGCCCCCGCCACTGAGGCCAATCGGCGGCGCCCGCCCCTCCGACCAGGGACAAGCCTAAACCCAGGCCAAGGCAAAGCGCGGGCGTTGAGGGCGCGAGTCGGCCGATGACGGCGATGAACGAGGCTACCCACTCGTGAGGCGATGTGTGGTTTGACATAACTTGTGCGGCGACGGAGCTGTGCTGATGGCCGATTAAACTGGGGCTTGCCAGGAACTCAAGCCGCAATTGAGTTGAGAATAGCGCATCGGCGCATTGCCTCCTGGAGCGCGCTTCGGGTCATCCAACTGGATCTGTTGTCGGACGGAGCTTCGCGGAAGGCGTCTCAGCGCTCGCAGCGCCCTCTAGCGGGGGACCAGATCCAATATGATCGCCTCGCCGGCGTTCAGCGCGGGGACAACATCCCATCCTTGGCCGTTGTACGTTGTGCGCAGCGTTTCGCCGGTGACCCGGTCGATACGCTTCACAGTGTCGCCCCGTTTGAAGACGAAACCGGGCATCAGGTCCCGCAGCAAGCCCCCCTTGAGTTGGTTTGGCGTGAATAGTCTTTCGCCGGCCGGAAGGCTGGTCGGTGTGGGATCCGTTGATTCGACGCCGTTGAGGAGAATCGACAGGGGCTCCGAGGACGGATTGAAAACCCGGACCGCCTGCCTGAAGTCCAGTCGCATCTCCCCGCTCCAGTCGATCCCGTCATAGGAGATCGAGAGAACATCCGAGTTTCGGCCGCCGAGACGATGGATCTCAGTCCCTGGCGGAGCGTTGGGGATGGATGCGCCGGGGAGCGCCATGACCAAAGGGAACGGATTCGCCAGCAGGCTCCAGCCCTGGCGCAACGCGCGAACCAGAATGGGCGTGTCCAGGCCTGCGGGAGAGAGCAACCCCGCGATGGGCATGATGTCTTCAGGGAGATAATCGGGATCCATCGTGAGGATCAAGTCGCTCAGGATCATCCCCGGCCCGAAGCCTCCAATCAAGACCTGGTGCTCGCCGGACTCGATCCGCAGTGGCAGGGGCCGACGATCCTGCCCGATGGGCAGCAGCGGCGCCCAAATCCAACCTGTCCCGTTCGGCGTCGCGTTCGAAGCATCAAAGGCGAGATCCGTGGCATCCAGGGTGGCGGCGGCGGGAAAGGACATCGAAGGCCCGGGGCGGACGCGCGCCCACAGGTTGTAGTTTCCCGGCTGGATCGCGCCGAAGGAGAGCGACATTTCTCCTGCGCCCGCGGGAAGGTCGGCGGACGGCGTGACCCCCCATAGCCCCTGGTCGTCCCGGCCGAAGATCAGCGGCGCCGTTAGTGTTGCCTGGGGCACCGGCAGCGGTTGGTACAACTGGATGCGATTCAGGGTTCTCACGATCAGCGGATCCGAGAGTTGTTCTCCTCCCGATAGGTTCCTGGACCATGCGCGGAGGGTGTGATCTTTGCCGGGTCGCAGGTCTTGTAAAGTCACGCTGTGCTGCGTGGTCCACTGGTTCGCCGGCGGAGTTCTGGCGGGTTTCAAGGCCCCTACTTCGGACCACTCGACGCGCCCGTCGCAAGCGGTGTCCGTCCGCCACGACACCGTCAGGCTTGAGTCGCTGATGCTGACGACGTCGAACTCCAGGATATGGGGCGCTGAAGGATCATTCCGCCTGCGATTCATTTCCAATGCGTGAACCTCGGCGGACAGCGCGGGGAGCGCGTCCACGATGCACTCTTTCCAAGCGGACAGCTCGCCGTCCGAAACGTCAAAGTGGAGAACGTATCTTCCTGGCAGGCCGAACAGCACGCCCACGGACGCGGTATTCGTGGCCGACATCAGAACCTGAGCCGGTCCCGAAACCAGGGACCAACCATAGATGAGCTTTCCCGGGGACAGAGGCACGCCATCGTCTTGGACATCCACAGAAAGCCGGATGGTTGTCTGCACGTATCCCCACTCTATGGACTTCATGTCGACGACGGGTGGTGTGTTGGTGGGCTCGACCGTGATTTGAAAGCTCGTCCAGTTCGTGGAAAGATCGTCCGCCACGCCCACGCGAATGGCGCTGATCCCGAGCGCGTCGGCTGGCGCGTTGATTTGAAGTGTGGCGTTCACGCTTGGGACTCCCTCCATGATCAGGGCCTCAGCAGGCAGCAGGTTGGGATCGGCGCAGGTCGCCCACACCTTCAGTCTGTTCGGCGGCGTGTCGGGGTCCAGAATGCCGAGCGCGATCCGTCCCGAGCTTTCCCCGGGCCTCAGCCTGAGGTTGGGAAGATCGGCGAGGACGGGAGCATCGTCGACGGCCACCACACTCATGTGGATCTTGTGGGTGTTTGTGGTTGTGCCGTCCGTCACGGAGAGGCTGAGATCGGTTGCGCCGAATGCGTTCGTTGCGGGCATCAACCGCAGCGTTCGGTACTCGCCGGATCCCGTCAGCACGATGGGGTTCTTGCCGAAGACGGATCCTTCGGGATACGAGGCGAAGACAACCAGGTTGCTTGCCGCTGTGTCTCCGTCTTTCAGTTGGATCTGCAGTTCAAACGGGAGGTCCTCCAGCATGTTGGTGTTCCCTGTGATGTTCAGGGTCGGAGGCAGATGCACCGGAGGCGGATTGGTGATCGGCGTCGTCACGGGAACCTTGTATCGGAATTCCTGGGAGAAAGCGCTCTCGACCCCATCGCGCGTTCGACAGGTCACGGCGAAGAAGTAGGTAGACCCTTCCTTGAGGTTCTCGATGGGAAGTTCGTTGGCGTTCCCCACGTTCGTGACTGTGGTGTAGCGTCCAGAAACGGCTCCGGAGAAAACGCGGTATTCCTTCACGACCGGTGAGTCGACACGATCCCAGGTCAGGAGAGCGGCCCCTTCCATCTGAATGGAGGATCCAATGAAAAGGAGAAAAAGGGGCAAGAGCTCGGCGCAAAGGGCGCGAGCTGTACGCCGGAGCGAAGTCCGGAATTCAGTGAGGCGTGGGTGCATATCCGTCTGGCTAAGGTTCAGTCGTCCTGGAACTTCAGAAAGCGGAAGCCGCTCGCTGAGAACCTTTGGTAACGCCTGACTGCCGGGCACAGTCGGAGATTAGGGTGAACTCGGGTTTGGTTTCGGTGATGTGAGGGCGCGAATCCACCTGGAATGAGCACGATCCTGGCAACGGAGCGTGGGTTCAGGCTTATCGCGCCCTGAACTTAGGAAGATACTCGTTTAGGCTTTGGCACTTCTGATTCCGAGGTTACTACGGGCTTCGCCTCATCAGGGCAGCACAAAGACACACCCATCGCGGGGGCTGCGCGGCTCTGGTTTGGCTGCGATATGAAACGGGAAAGGACAATGCGGGTCTAGCGAAATCGCAGGGAATGTTTAGGGTCCGACGTGAGCCCAACTTCCGGCGGGGGCAGTGCTTCCGGGAGGCCTTTCTTCAAAGCAGATCCCTTGCCGTTTCCGGCGTCCTTTTTATGGCGCCGGACTGCCCAGATCCGGCTGATTTCGCCTTGAAAGCGACCTGCGGACCGGGAACCGGTCTCAGACCGGAGCGATGGCGTGACTCCGCTTCTGGCATTGCTCTACCCTTCGCCCATGTCGCTTTGTGGAAAGACACTGTTCATCACCGGCGCAAGCCGCGGAATCGGCTTGGCCATCGCGCTGCGCGCGGCGAGGGACGGCGCTCAGATCGTGATCGCCGCAAAGACCGCCGAGGCGCATCCGAAGCTCCCGGGCACCATTTACACAGCGGCGAAGGAGATCGAGGATGCGGGCGGCCGGGCTCTGCCTTGCGTGTGCGATATCCGCGACGAGTCGCAGATCGCGGCCGCGGTGTCGAAGGCCGTCGAGACCTTTGGAGGCGTCGATATCCTCGTCAACAACGCCAGCGCGATCAGCCTCACAGGCACCGAAGCCACTCCGATGAAGCGCTACGATCTGATGCATGGGGTCAACGCGCGCGGAACCTTCGCGGCGTCGCAGGCTTGCGTCCCTCATCTCCGCGCGGCCGCGGCGAAACACGGGGTCGCCCACATCCTGAACATTTCCCCTCCGCTCAACATGGAGACGCGTTGGTTCGCGCCGCATGCGGCCTACACGATGGCGAAGTTTGGAATGAGTCTCTGCGTCCTTGGCATGGCGGGCGAATTCAAGGGCGACAGGATTGCGGTCAACGCGCTTTGGCCTCGCACGGTGATCGCAACGGCGGCCGTGAGGAACCTCCTCGGCGGAGACGCGGCGATCCGCGGATCGCGGAAGCCGTCCATCATGGCGGATGCCGCGTACGAGATCCTCGGGAAGCCCGCCGACGTCACCGGTAACTTTTTCATCGACGACGAGGTGCTTCGCGGAGCGGGGCGGATCGATCTTTCCGAATACGCCGTGGATCCCGGCGCGAAGCTCCTTCCCGACTTCTTTGTTTGAGAGGCTCGCAAGTCCCTGTTGCGCGCCGATGAGGCGATTTGTCATCCTCCTCTCGATTCTATGAGCCAAGAGTCAACAAGCCAGCGAACGCTGCGTGTCGCGTCGGTCCAGTTTGAAAGCCTGCCAGGGGATAAGGACGCCAACTTTCGCGCGATGGAGTCGTTCATCGAGCGCGCCGCGAGCGAAGGCGTTCGTCTGATCGTTTTCCCCGAATGCTGCGTTACGGGTTACTGGTTCATTCGGAACCTCTCAGCGGACGCTTTGACAAGGCTGGCGGAGCCAGTCTTCGAGGGGTCCAGTTCTCAACGGTTGGCGGAACTCGCCAAGCGATATGACATGACGATCGGGGCGGGTCTCTTGGAGGCGGGAACCGAGGGGGAATTCTATAACAGCTATGTCGTGGCCATGCCCGACGGCAGCGCGCGACGGCATCGGAAGATTCACGCGTTTGAGCACTCGTTGGTTCGCGGCGGCTCTGAGCTCACGGTCTTCGACATTCCAGGGGGTTTTCGCGTCGGCGTGTTGATTTGCTACGACTGCAACATTGTTGAAAACGTCCGGATGACGGCGCTCCGCGGCGCCGAGATCCTCATCGCGCCGCACCAGACCGGCGGCTGCCGCTCGCGCAATCCGCATTTGATGGGAGTCATAGAGCGACGTGTTTGGGACGAGCGCCATGCCCATCCCCAGGCCGTCGAACAGGAGCTGCGGGGCGACAAGGGGCGGGGCTGGCTGATGCGCTGGCTGCCGAGTCGGGCCCACGACAACGGACTCTTCCTGATCTTCAGCAACGGCGTCGGCGTCGATGATGACGAGATCCGCACCGGCAACGCGATGATCCTGGATCCGTACGGCCGGGCGCTTGCGGAGACGTCGAAGGCTGGCGATGACATGGTCATCGCCGATCTGGACGCCTCTTTGCTCGCCGAGTGCACGGGACGGAGCTGGATCCGCGCGAGGCGCCCCGAGCTCTACGCGCCTCTCACTGTGCGAACGGGGCTGGAGCGCGACACGCGAGAGCTGAAGTTTGAGGAGTGAGGGGGATGTTTCGATTCCCGAGGGCTTGATCGCGCGGCCGAACGGGGTCGGGGAATGGCGGTTCACTTGCGCGCGACTCGCAGAGCCATCGGCCAAGTGACAAGCCGGGCGGCGCCGGGATCGCCCCAGATCCGCGATAGCTCCGCGGACAAGGGTTCAATTGGGTTGAGCCCGGTTGACTTCATGCACCTATTCGTTGCCGACCACGTCGTGAAGTAACCGATCAGCTGATCGAGTGTCCACCGCGCTTCCATGCGAAGCGGAGGCGGCGTGATTTCGACGAATGGGAATGGAATGCCGCGATAGCCTTCTTCCACAAGCCTCCGCTCCGGCGGCCAGTAGGGACCGACGACGTTGGCGTAGAAATGTTGCGCCAACGCGTTCACCGCGTCGCCCTCGATCGTAGTGACTCCGTAGGCCCAGACCGCCAGCGCTCCGCCCGGCCGAAGCACTCGCCCCGCTTCCGCGTAGAAACGCGGCAAATCAAACCAATGCAAGGCCTGCGCCACCGTGATGAGATCCATGGAAGCGTCAGGCAGCCCGCTCTGCTCGGCCAGCGCCACGCGAAACGCCACGTTGCGGAGGGGCTTCGCGGATTCGATCTGCTCTCGGCTCGCGTCCGTGGCGATGATGTTCTCGAAGCGCTCGGCGAGGCCGCCTGTCGCCTGGCCACTCCCGGCGGCGCAGTCCCAGACCGTCGAGCCTCGCGAAACCAGCGTGGCGAGATAGTCATACAGCTCCGCCGGGTAATGCGGACGGAACTCAGCGTAACGGTTGGCGATGGACGAGAAGTGGTCGTGAAACGTCCCTTTCATCGCGCGCCTTGGGCCGACGGCCCTGTTGTGCCTGGCTTCTTCACCTGAGAAACACCTGACCGAGTTGATCCATCGCCGGGCCCAGCTCTCGCACCAGTCTTGGCCAATCGATGGGGGGCGATGTTTTGGATTCGGCCTCCGCCCCCTCCAGCGCATGCTGGCTGACCAGGAGGCTCGCCACTTCCGGAGAGCGCAGGAATTCCTGGAGCGCGCGCGCTTCGAGCGGATGCGGGCCGCCCTTGACGATCGCCACGGTGTTCGGAAGTCGGAGGAACTCGGAGGACAAGGGAACTCTCGCGACATGGGGGCGCCCATTCGTTTCCTCATGGTAGTCGTCGGTGTCGGTCAGGCCGATGTGGGCGCGTCCCGCCGCGACCGCATGGGCGACTTGGGAGTTGCCTTCCAGCAACAGCGGGGAGTTCGCTTGCAAAGCCCGGCACCAACGAAGCCAAGCCTCCTCGCCCCATCGCTGCCGCAGAACCACGAAGTGAGTCGCCGTCGATCCGAACATGGGATAGGCCAGGGCGACCCTTCCCTTCCATGTCGCGTTGGTCAGTTCCGCAAGCGTGAGCGGAGGATTCGGCGCGAGGTTCGTGTGATGGATGAGACAGCGGCTTCGCCAGCCGATGGACGCCCATCCTGGTGTTGTTTCGAACAATCCCATCTGGTCCAGCTGGCGCGTTCGCAGCTCCTCGTTTCCCCAGAAGACGTCGGCCACCGGGCGCTCGCGCTCGGCGATGAGCCGATTCGCCATCCCCACCGTTTTCACCGCTTCGCTGTCGTAAACGGCGCGCGCTTCAATTCCCGTTTTCTCCGTGAACCGCCGGAGCAGCGGTTCCGCGTAGACCTGGTCCTGCGACGCGTAGACGACTACGAAACGTCCCTGGGGTTCGCATGCCGTGGTCGCCGCCCACAGCGCGCAAATGAGGACGAGGGCCGCGCGGGTCGCCGCTCGCCGCCTCGGAGTCATTCTGAAGCGGGAGTCGGCGCTCGAAGGCGCGAAGGCTTGGAGAAGGCCGGGACCGTCGGATGAGACGCCCGGCTCCACCACAAGGGGGACCCTCGCCTCCCCATTCGGGCGATGCTCGTGCGAGTTCATGCGGTTCGTTTGTGGTAGAACCACCACTCGAACATCAGCAGCGCGAGGGCGGCCACGGCCCACCAGCGCCATTGGTCGCTCGGCGCCGAGCTTGTGCTGACAGAGGAGACGCCCGCATAGCGGCCAATCACGAGATTGGTGCGCGAGGCGATCTGGGTTTCGGGAGCGTTGAGCAGGTTGACGCAGAACGTCGCGACGTTCGTTCCCGCGCGGACGGTGTAGACTCCGGCGCGGTCCGTCCCGCCGTAAAAAATCTCGTGTCCGTCGCGTTGCGCGATAACCGTTGCGGAGGTTCCGTCCGGACGCGTCACCACCGCCTCCGTGACCGGCTGGCGCGAAGTGTGGCGAATCGGCTCGCCGACGCGGAGGAGCAGATCCGCGGTCTGCTGGGTCGCCGGGTTCAACCATTCCACCGCGTTCGCCAGGAAGATGGGGAAGGAGATGCGGAGCGGCCAGTTGCTCTGGAGCGGATCGAATCCAACCCAGATCACGCGCTTGCGCTCCCTCTCGCCGGCCACGATGAGCGCCTTCTGCTGCGATTGCGCGAGGCTCACGCCCCAGGGCGGAGGATCGACGAGCTGCGATTCCGCCAGATCCACGTTGTCCAAGTTCACCTGCCGCAGCACCGGGTGCGCGTGGTTCCAGTCCACGATCGGCGGCGATTTCTCCACGACGACGGCGGCGAACCAGTTCGTCGGTTGGACACCGATCGCCAGAACGCTCGTCGCGGGCCAGGTCGCCGGCGTGGTCCGATCCAACACCGTCAGGTCAAACGCGTCCGTAGGTCCCGTCCACTCAGCCGCCACGGTGACCTGGGACCGCGGCGCCGCGCGGAGACCTTTTTCGAGGAATCGATTTCCGCGTGTGAGAAGGAGAATGGAGACCGGGCGAGGAAGGAAGCTGTAGGTGGACGCGCTGTTGTCCACCGCGAGGTCGTCCGGCGCGAGCAGACGCACGGTCAAGACGCCGTCGCCCGGCTGCTTCAAGCTGAACAAGGCCGCGGCGCTGTTCGTGGGAAGAATCTCCACGGACTTCGCCTCCACGACCTGGTTGGAGAAGAGCAGCTCCACCTGCGCGAGCTCGCGCGACGCCGAGGCGTTGAAAACATTGGCCAGCACAAGACGGCGGGTCGGGTCCTCGGGATCCGCGCGAACGTCCATCGACACGATGCCCAGGTTCCGTCCTTCGCCGCCCACGCGATGGTAGATCAGCGGCAGGTTCTTGTTCGCCAGCTCGCCCAGGTCCACGGAGGCTCCATCGCTGAACAGGTGAATCTCGCCGCTCACACGGGTTTCCTCGCCCTTCTTCTCGTAGGTGAACGCCGCCGCGGTTTGCAACGCCTCGGCCAGGCGCGTTCCGCTATCCGAGGCCGCGCATGAATCCAGGGCCCGCCGCAGCGCGGCCTTGTCGCGGGTGGGGGATTGCTTCACCTGGGTGACCGCGCCCGCCAGGAGGATCATCGCCTGCTCCGTGTCGCGCAGCCCGTTGATCCACTCGCGGGCCTGCGCGCGCGCCGACTCGAAGCGCGAGGGGCGGACGTCGACGCTTTGCATGGACGCTGATCCGTCCAGGACGAGAACCCGCAGCCGCGACGGCGCCGCGCTCCCGCGCCAGAACGGACGGGCGAGCGCTCCCACCGCGAGGGCGAGCAGCGCCAGCTGCAGCCACATGAGCGCGTGGTTGCGGAACTTTTGGAAGGGCGAGTTGGCCTGGGTGTCGGCGAGATATCGCTGCCAGAGCACCGTGCTGGAAACCAAGCGCGACTTTCTGCGCTTCTTCAGCAGGTAGAGCAGGACGACCGCGGGCATCGTGAGCGCGAACAGGAACGCGATGGGATTGAGAAAGTTCACGGTTTCAAGTCGGCGTCGCTCGATCGCGCGTCAGGGTTGCCCCGGATGCGCCTGGATTGTCGGATCATCCCCAAAGCCCGGTCTCCCTGAATTCCCGCAGCAGCAGCGCTTCCATCGGCGCGCCTGAGGAGACGCTCAGAAAGGAGATCCCGCGCGCGCGGCAGAATTCGCGAAGCCGCTGGATGTAGTTCTGGGTGGATCGCTGGTAGGCCTTCAGCCGATAGCGGCCGAATGTGACCTCCTGCTCCGCGCCGGTCTCGGAGTCCACCAGCCGGAGATCTCCGGCGTGCGCGGGCGCCAGCTCCTCCGGCGACAGGACCTGCAGCGCATGGATTCGGAATCCCCGTCCAGCGAGCGCGTGCAGCCCGGTCTCGTAGCCGGCGGGATCCAGGAAGTCGCTCAGCACCACCGCGACTCCCGGCTGGCGCGTCTCCAGCGCCGCTCGGCGGAGGGCGGCGTTGAAAGTCATCGTTCCTCCCGCCGCGAGCTGCGACAGCGCTTGCAGGAATCCCAGCGACGACTTCCTGCCGCGCACGGATCGCAGCCCCGATCGCAGAGCCGGCGTCACCGCGGTGTCGGGCAAGGCCGTCAGGGTGACGCGGTCGAATCCGCACAGCGACACGTAGCCGATGGCCCCGGCGATCTTTTGCGCGAAGGAGAACTTGGAAGGCTCGCCAAAGGTCATCGACTCGCTCGCGTCGAGGAAAAGCGTCACGGAGAGCTCGCGTTCCTCCTCGTAGAGCTTCAGGAAAAACCGATCGAGCCTGCCGTAGAGATTCCAGTCGAGATAGCGCAGGTCGTCCCCGGCGACATAGTTGCGATAGTCCGCGAACTCAACCGACTGCCCATGGGCCTTGCTCCGCCTCTCGCCACGCGCCGAGCTGCGCGCGCGACGTCCTGTCCGCAGCTGGAACTGCTCCAGCTTTCGAAGAAGTTTGGGCTCGAGGAGGGGCTCGGGCATGGGAGAGTTCCGGGTTCGCGTCTCCGCCTCAGGCGGGCAGCGCTTCGGCCGCCTTGGGCACCTTCTTCAGGATCTCCCGCACAATATGGTCCGAGGTGACGGCCTCGGCCTCGGCTTCGAAATTCAGGATGAGCCGGTGTCGGAGCACGGGGAGAGCGACGCTCCGGATGTCCTCGAAGCTGACGTTGAACCGCCCCTGCGTGAGCGCGCGCGCCTTGCCCGCGAGCAGCATCGATTGGGCGCCCCGCGGGCTGCTTCCAAAACGGAGATACTGGTCGGTGATCGGCTGGGCGGTGTCGGTCTTGGGATGCGTGGCGAGAACGAGGCGCACGGCGTAGTCCTTCACCGGAGTCGGCGCGGGAACGCCGCGCACGAGTTTTTGAAACTCCATGAGCGTGGCCCCGTCGAGCACGCGCCGCACGGTGGGCTTGTCGCCTTCCGTGGTGCGGTTGAGCACCTCCGTGAGGTCGGCGGCGGAGGGATAGCCCACCACCAGCTTGAAGAAGAATCGGTCGAGCTGCGCCTCGGGGAGCGGATACGTGCCTTCCTGGTCGATCGGATTCTGCGTCGCCATCACGAAGAAGGGCTCCGCCAGACGGCGGATCTCTCCGCCGGCGGTCACGCTCTTTTCCTGCATGGCCTCGAGCATCGCCGACTGGGTTTTGGGAGTCGCGCGATTGATTTCATCCGCGAGCAGGAGATGCGCGAAGATGGGGCCGCGCTGGAACTGGAACTCTCGTCGTCCCTCGGGCGACTCCACGACGAGATTCGTGCCGAGGATGTCGGAGGGCATGAGGTCGGGCGTGAACTGGATGCGGTTGAACGAAAGGTCGAGCGCCTCGCTGAGCGTGCGGACGAGCAACGTTTTTCCAAGCCCGGGGACGCCTTCGAGCAGCACGTGCCCGCCGGAGAAGATGGCGATGAGCGTGCCCTCGACGATGTCGTCATGGCCGACGATGATCTTTCCGACCTCGGCGCGCAGGTCGTTCCAGACGGTTTTGAATTTCGCGATCTGTTCTTCGGTGGTCATTTGAAGTCGTCGAAATAGGTTTTTACGGAATCCTGGTAGGCGCGCGGAACCTTGTCCTGGTTCAGCGCTTTCTGGGCCTCGGCCTGCGCGGTCGCGGCGGCCTCGGTGAACCGCACGGCGCTCTGCCCTTTGATGTGCACGCCCTTCAAGGTGATGCTGGGCATGGAGCCGCCGGGCGACATCTTTCCCTTCACGCGCGTGGGGGCGAGGTTCGGATTCTTTTCCGGCGCGTCCTCGCTTTCGACGCTGCGCGGGTCCAGCGTTTGCTGGGTGATCCCGGAGTTGTCCCACCCCTCGGAAGATTCAGGCGCCTCGAAGCGCGCGTCCTGCGCCCAAGTGCCGACGCCGCGTCCCGGTTTGCCGCCCTGGCCCGCGCGCGCGCGCCTGCTCTCGTTTTTTCCTTCGTTGAAGCCGCGTCCCGCGGCGATCGCCTCCTGCGCGTCGCGAAGGAGGTCGGCGACTCCGGCGATCTGATCGGAGTCCGCGAGCTCCTGCTGCAATCGATCGAGCTCCTTCGCGGCTTCCGCGAGATGCTGGGCCGCTCCCTCCTGATCCTTGGGCTGTCCGGATCCGGCGCGCTGCAGCGCCTTCTTGAGCGGCTCGGGGAGCTTTTCGTATTGCTCGGCGGGAGCGATGGACTTCTGCAGCTCGTCGATCATCTCCTGACGTTCGGGCGCCGAAAGCGGGCCGGACCGCAGCTTCCGGATCATCTCCTCAAGGCGTTGCTTCGCCGCCTGAGCCTGGCCCATCTTGAGCTGGTCGGGCAGCGTTTTGGCCTCTTTCGCCTGCTCCTGTCGCAGTTGCTGGAGGCTCTGAGCGAGCTGTTGGAGCTTGTCGAGAGAGCTCAGGGCGCCTTGGATGTCGCGCAGGAAAAAGTCCGTCTGAGCGTTCTTCAACGCCGCGACCGCTTCGTCGAGGCCTTCCAGCGGTATGCCCGCCTCCGCCGCTTCGCGCGCCGCGTTCTCGAGCGCCTTGGCGAGATTCTCCCGGGCGGCGGCGGCCTCGGGCGATCCCGCGCCGGGGAGCTTTTCAGCCATCTTCTGGACGGCCTCGAGATCCTGCTTGAGCTTGGCCAGCAGCTTGTCCTTCCCTTCGGCGGCGCCGAGCGCCTCCTTCAAGGCTTGCATGCGCTGTTGAAGGTCGGTTGCGCCTTTGCCCGACGCGGGCGTGGAGGATCGGGCCGCCTGCTCCAGCGATCGCACGCCGGGACGATCCGCCAGATGCTGCGCCTCCTGATCGAGCTTCTGCGTCAGGCTGGCAAGGTCCTTGATGGCCTCCCCGCGGGTGAGCCGCGCCTCGGACAGACGCTGGCCGAACTCGAGGGCCTCATTGATCGCCTTCTCGGTGGTTTCAAGGGCGGGATGCCTCTGCTCAATCTGCTTTCGAGTCACTTCCAAGAATCTCTTTGCGGTCTCGGCGATCACCTTCGTGTCCTGCTCTTTCTGGCGGAAGGCGGCGGATCGAATCGGGGGGACGAAGGCCAGCGCCAGCGCTAGGCCGGAGGCCAGCGCGATCCAGGGCAGGGTGCGCGGAGGCCGGAAGGGAACGAGGGCCTGGGGGTTGAGAGTCGAGGCATGGACGGCCGCGTCGCGGATGACGAGCGATTTCCACTCGTTGGCGGCGCCCCGCGCGCTCATTTCACAGGCGGCGCTCAGTCTCTCCTGGAGATTGAGCTCCTGGTCGACCCAGTTCGCCACCTGTCCCAGGTTGGGACGCTTCATCGCCTGCCGCAGACCGCCCGCGGCGGCGCAGAGGAGGAGCATCGCGGCGTAGAGGCCGGGAGGAACCGTGGGAACGGGCGCGAGCTTGTGGACGCACTCCGACAGGAGCACGAGGCCGCAAGCGAACAAGATCCCGGCTGCGACGCCTTGGAAGGCCTTGGCGATCTGGTGACGTCGGGCAATCCGGGTCAGCGCCGCCTCGATGGCCTGCATGGGTTCCATACCTTCAGGCATTGGACAACCGTTGCATTGGGGCATCACGAAAGGCCAGCGGAAATCCGGCCGCTTTTGCGTTTGACCCCCCCGAGGGTTCAGGGCTACGTTGCGCGTTCTTAATTTAAAGAACACTCTATGTTTGCTGGCCTCAGACGCTATCAAAGATTCATTTGGCCCGTCGTGGCCATCATGATCATTCCTCTCTTTATTTCGTATTTTACCCCGGGCTCGGGACGGGGCTCGCTCTTCAAGATGAGCGGGGAGGACATCGATCTAGGCCGGCTCAACGGGGAGCCCATTACCCTCGCGCAATTCCAGGACGCCCAGCGCGAAGCCGTGTTCCGGATGCGTTTTTACACCGATCGGAACAGCGACCATTCCGCCGAGCAGCTGAGGGAGTTCGCGTACCAGGTTCTCCTCATCGGCCAACAGATCAAGGAGCATGGCATCCATCCGAGCCAGGAAGCCGTGGCCCGCGTCGCCCTCTCTTTTGGCGTTCCTGACATCGGCAAGTTTCTCGAATCCATGCCGAAGGAGCAAGGCGTGCGCCTGCAGAAGGAGGATTTCGTCCGCTTTCTCGAGCACGAGGCCGGGTTCCGCGAGCTGACGCAGCTGATCACCTCGGGCACCCAGTTGATTTCTCCGCGCGAGGTGGACGAGAAGTTCCGCAAGGAGAACCAGGAGATGGTTGTGGACGCCGTGTTCTTCAATGCCCCGAGCTACACCAACACCGTGGCGCTCACCGCGGAGGCGATTGCCCGTTACTACACCAACTATCAATCCAACTATCGATTGGAGGAGCGACTCCAGGTCGCGTACGCCGCGTTTCCGAAGACAAACTATTTCCCTCAGGCGGATCAGAAGCTCGCGGCGCAAACGAACCTGGCCGCCATCCTCAACGACATGTATCAGCGGCAGGGGGCGACCAATTTCGTCGACCCTAACAATCCCGCGGTGTTGCTGTCGGAGAAGGACGCGAAGGAGAAGATCAAGGCGGATGTCCGCGGCCAGATCGCCCTGACCGCCGCCTACAACGCGGCCAGCGCCGTCGCCGACAAGATGATGAGCGACACGAACCGCTCGGCGAAATATTTCGAGTCCTACTTGGCCGCCGCGAAGATCCCGACCGCCACGTCCAGCCCGTTTGAGCACAGCTTCGCCCCGGTGGAGTTCAAGGGGGTCAGCGCCGAATTCGCCAGCCGGGCGTTCCGTTTGACCAATGTCGACGATGCGATCCTTTTCACTCCCATCATGGGCGAGGACGCCGTGTATTTGACCGCGGTGAAGCGTCAGATGCCCTCGCAGGTGGAGCCGCTTGAGGTCGTGCGATCACGGGTGACGGGCGATTATTTGCGGTCGCAGGGCCGCGATCTGGCGACGCAGGCGGGGACAGCGTTCTACGCTTCCCTGACCAACCAGCTCGCCGCGGGCAAGAGCTTCACCGAAGCCGCGGCCGCGAGCCGCCTGAAGGTGGAGGCGCTTCCTCCCTTCTCACTGGGAACCGACTCGCTTCCCGAGCTCGAGGGGCGCGCGGATCTGCCCCAGCTCAAGAACGCCGTTCAGAGCCTGGCAAATGGCGCGGTGAGCCGATTCATTTACACGCGCGATGGCGGGATGGTCGCGCGACTTCGCGAACGCCGGGCGCTGGCGGACGAGGTTCGCAAGGAGAAATACACCGCTTTCCTGCAGCGCGAGAAATCGACCAAGGCGAACGACTCCTTGATGCGCTGGTTCCAGAAGGTCGAGCAGGACAAGTTGCAGCGTCCTGCGGAGACTCGAGCCCAGGGCTCCGCGCCGCAGGGCAAGCCCGCCGCCGCCAAGAAATCCTAGCGGCGGTCGGTCGGTCGAGTCTCACACGTCGCGAAGCGGAGCGAGCGCGATTCAGGCCCTCGCCACGATCCACCGCGCAGCGCTCCCGGACGTCCCATGCCAAGCCCAACGATCAAGCTGTCCGCGCCGAGCACCCGGGAATTCTGGGAGATCGACGTGCTGTTTGAGGACGAGCATCTGCTCGCGCTCTCCAAGCCCGCCTGTTTGCTCACCTCCCCCGATCGATACGATCCCCATCGTCCGAACCTGATGCGATTGCTTCATGACGGGATCGCGGCGGCGAAGCCCTGGGCGGCCTCCCGGGGGCTTTCCTATCTTTCCAACGCGCACCGGCTCGACTTCGAGACCACCGGGATTCTCCTGATGGCGAAATCCAAGCCGACGCTCGTGGCGCTTGCGGCTTTGTTCGGGGAGAATAGGCCCCGGAAAACCTACTCGGCGCTGGTCAGCGGTTGCCCCGCGGAGGATCGCTTCGTGATCGACGCGCCCCTGGGGCAGCATCCCACCCAGATCGGCCTCATGCGCGTGGACCCCAAGCGTGGCAAGCAGTCGCGCACTGAATTCGAGGTGGTGGAGCGATTCGATCGCTACTCATGGATGAAATGCCACCCGATCACCGGGCGCACGCACCAAATCCGCGTTCATCTGCAGCGCGCGGGGTATTCGATCTGCGGCGACTCGCTGTATGGAGGCGAGCCCCTGCTGCTCTCCCGCCTCAAACCCCGATACGAGCTGAAGGACGGCCGCGTTGAGCGTCCCCTGATTCAAACCGTGGCCTTGCACGCGGAGGAGTTGAGCTTCGATCATCCGATGACGGGAGTGTCGGTGGACATCCGCGCGCCCTGGCCGAAGGATCTCACCGTGGCGTTGAAGTATCTGCGGCGCCACCAGGCCTGACGCCGGCGAGCGCCCCTTCTTCAGCGCGGGAACCGCAGCGTGACGCGCGTGCCTTTGCCGGGAGTGGAGTCGATCGCGATCGTCGCCCGATGGGCGTCCAGCACGCGTTTCACCACCGCCAGTCCCAAGCCTGTTCCGCCGGGCTTGTTCGATTGCAGAAAGGAATCGAACGCGTTGCGGGATTCCTCCTGCGTCATCCCATGCCCGTTGTCCTCGAACTCCACCACCGCCCACTCGGGCTCGCTTCGAGTTCGGATGACCAGCCACCCGCCTTTGGGCATCGCCTGGATCGCGTTGAGGGAAAGGTTCAGAAAAACCTGCTCCATCTGAACCTTGTCGGCGTCGATCGAGGGGAGGGTGGGAGCGAGATTCAGGACCGCTTCCACGGATTGCTGGCTCAGCTTGTGGCGGAGGAGGATGCTCAGGTCGTTCAGGACGCGATTGAGGTCGACGGACTCGAGGTTCGGCTCGGCGCTGCGGGCGAACGCGAGGATCTGCTCCACGATGCGGTTGAGGTGATCCATCTTCTCGCGAACGATCTCCGCGTCCTTCTGGCGGGGATCGTTGTCGGGGAATCGCAGGTCCAGGGAGTGATAGAGCATTTTCATCACGGTCAGCGGATTCCGGATTTCATGCGCCACCTCCGCGGCGAGCAGCCCGAGCGCGGACAGCTTTTCGTTTTGTCGCAAGGCCTCCTCCGCCTCCAGGACCTTCTCATACAGCCGAGCCTTGCGGATGGCGACGGCGGAGAGTTCCGCCAGGGCCGAGAGGATGTGTATCTCCTCGTTTGAGAAACAGTAGGGCTCGCCGCGATAAATGTTCAGCACCCCGATGGCGTCGTTGTCGTAGACCAGGGGCACGCTGAGCAGCGAGACGAGGCCCTCTCTGTGCGCGATGCCCGCCTCTTGATAACGGCTGGACTTCTGGACGTTCTCGACCTGGAGGGGTTTGGCGCGTCGCAACACCACGCCGATCAGGCTTTCGGTCACGCTGAGCCGCGGCTTCTCGCGATACGCGACGCCTCCGCCATGGCAGGCGCGCAGGTCCAGCCACTGCTTCTCCGGATCCGCGAGCAGCAGGGAGCAGAGTTTCGCCTCCATCAGCAGCGCCGCCTGTCGCGTGATGACATCGAGCGCTTCATCCAGGTTTAGGGTGGTGTTGATCGTCTGGCTCACCTTGATCAGCGCTTCGAACAGCCGCGCCTTCAATCCCAGCTGCGCGTAAAGCCAGGTGTCGTGGATGACCTTCGCGGCCTGTCCGGCGAGTTCGATGAGCAGCGCCTGGTCCTGTTCTGAAAAGGCGTTCTCGCGGTCGGAGTCCACGTTCAGGACCCCGTGCACCTCGCCCCGCACCTCGAGTGGCACCGCGAGCTCCGAGCGAACGTTCGCCCGGGCCTCCACATAGCGCGGATCCGACCGCACATCCCCGATGAGCGCGGGCTTTCCGAACTCGGCGACCCAGCCGGTGATCCCTTCGCCGACCCGCAATCGGAGCCGCGAGGCGTCCGGAGGCAATCCATGCGAGGCGTGGATCTCCAGCAGCAGCGTGGTGGGATTCACGAGAACCACCGAGCCGCTGGAAGCCTGGGTGACGCGCACCGCCTGGGCGACGATCAGGTTCATGGCCTCCTGGGGGTCGAGGCTCGACCGGATCACGTTGCTGACGTCGTACAGCAACTGGAGCCGCTCATATCGGGCCCGCAACTCTGACAGGTCGTCATTCACCGCCGCGACCCTAAGCGCGTTCCCGCCTCCGGCAAAAGCAGGAAAGCAAACCGGGATCGGGTGCCTTGCAGGGTCTCGGTTCCCCGCGCCGCTTTTCGTCCCCGCTCAGCCGGGCTGGATTTCGCGCGCTACGCTCCATGGCGCCGCTCCCTGTGCGTCCTCGCTTGACCGTGGGTTCCCTGTCCATAGTCTCCCGCTACACGACCACTCGAGTATGAGACGCAACGCCATTCTGCTGTTGAGCCTGTTGGCTTCATTCATCCACGCCGCCGATTCCGACAGCACGCCCGCGCCCGCGCCGACGTCGGATCGGGTCGGGTTCCCGAAAGCGTACGCGGAAACATTCCAAGTGCTGCGAACGGTCAACAAGGAGAAGGAGCTGAAGATGGTCACGGTGTATGGCAACGGGCCGGCGGCGTCGGTCACCAACGCCGCGCAACTCCCCTATCCCTACGGATCGATCATCGTGATGGAGACCGCGGGCGTGGTCACAAACGCGCTGGGAAAGCCGCTGCTCGACAAGGAGGGCAGGCTCCGCAAAGGCCCGGTGGCCGGCCTGCACGTCATGCGGCGCGAGAAGGATTTCGGCGCGGCTTACGGCTCGAACCGCACAGCGGAGTGGGAGTATGTGGAGTATAGCGCCGACGGCCGTCATCTGACGCCGCCGCAAAAGTCCGCCGCGTGCGCCGAGTGCCACGTCAAGGCGGGGGCCAAACTGGATTATGTCTATCGGGGCCGTCTACGGACCACGCCCGCCCAATGAGCTCGAATTCGTCGGACCCGACGCGTCGCCGATCCCCTTCCCACACTCTCGCCCTCATCGGCTTGGCTCTCCTCGCGACGGCGTGGCCACAGTCCTTGTCGACTGCGGCGCCCGCGCCGTTGGATTACCGATTCGACGGCCGCATTTCGCGCGAGGTGCTGGAGAATTATTTGGAGCATTCCATCTCGTTCACCGAGCTGCTTCACGACGATCTGACACAACGGCGCGCGCGGGGACCGGACCCGCAGGACAACATCCGGATGCTGCTCAACATCCAGGCCAAGTTTGTCGGACGCGCGCTGATGTGCTGGGCGCGGGAGGCGGAGCTCGAAACGCTTTTGTCGAACGCGAAGCCTGACTTTCTTGCCCTGAACTGGCGGACCCACGGGCGCAATTGAGGAAGGAAGGTTATGGCGACAGTATCACGGGGGCTGCCCGAGAAGCCCCATCTTGATGTTCCGAAGCGGGAAGCGCGCGAGTTGCTGAAGGAGTGGCGGGCGGGATCGCCCGCGGCGCTCGATCGTATTCGGCAGCGGCATCCCGGTTTTCGCGACGCGGACGCCGCGGCCATTTCGACGGCGCGGTTCCTCCTCAGTGACGCGCAGCTGGTCCTTGCGCGGGAGTATGGGTTCTCGAACTGGGCGCAGTTAAAGCAGCGGATCGACGCCAACACCGTGACGGGCCTCTTGCTGGAGGCGATCCAGAACGATGATCGTGAGACGGTGGCGCGGCTGCTGCGGGCGAATCCCACTCTGCTGCATGTTCCTTTGTGGAGCGGCAATTGGGGGCCGCCGATGAGTCATGCGGCGAATCTCGGAAGGCTGGAGATTATCAAGGCGGTGGCGGCGCTCGGGGCGAGGGATCATCAGCATGCGTTCGATCGGGCCGTGCTGCAGGGGAAACTGGAATCCGCTCGATGGCTGCACGAGCAGGGCGCGAAGCTGGCGCCCGGGATCGTGATGGGGGCGTGCGAGTGTTTGAACCCGGCCGGGCTCGGTTTTCTGGCGGATCTGGGAGCGCCATTCACGGATGACAAAGGGAATCGGCTGGCGCCGCTGGCAATGGTCCTCGAAACCTACGGGCGAAATCCGACAGGAAAGCGCGCGGTGTTGGAGATTCTCGCGCGGCAAGGTTACATATTGCCGGACAAACCCCTGATGGCGTTTCATCGAGGCGATCTGGAGCGGCTGAAGGATTTTCTCCGGCGCGATCCTGGATTGACGGAGCGACGCTTCGGTTCCATTGAGATTTATCCGCCAGAGCTGGGTTGCGCGAAGGATGGACGATCCGGAATGCACTGGACGCCGATCGATGGAACGACGCTGCTGCACTTGGCGATCGACTTCGATGAGGAAGAGGTTTTTGAGCTGCTGCTGGCGCACGGCGCGGATGTGAATGCGCGGGCGAACGTGGACGCGGACGGTTTCGGAGGGCATACCCCGCTTTTCAACGCTGTGGTGAGTCACGGGTCGCGTCAGGGATCCATGGCGCGCAGGCTTGTGGAACGAGGGGCGTCGAAGACGGTTCGCGCGTCGCTGCGAAAGTTTCTGGATTGGTGTGAGACGCCCCGATGGCACGAAGCGCGCGAAGCCACGCCAGCGGAGTGGGGGTGGACTTTTCCGGAAAAAAGTTGGGTGAATGCGGAAGCGATGCGGGTGGCGGAGGGCGAATGACAGCCTCCAACCATGAAGAGCGGGGCGAGACGCCCGCTGTCGTCGGGCGTTCAGTCCTTGTCCACGCGACGCGAGAGGACGAAGCCGGCGCGCACGGGTGGAGGCATCTTTGAATCGGCGCCTTTGATCGATCGCCAGATCACTTCGTTCAGCAGCAGGTCGTCCGCGGCGTCCTCTTTCGCGAAGTTCATCCGGCTCGAGGCCTCGCGCCCCCAGGCTTGCTTCGTGTTTTTTTCCTCCAGATCCACGCGCGGTGTTTCGGCCTGATACGGCGAGAGGTCGGGCTGGGCCTGGAAACAATGGAACATGGGTTGCGCCGCGGCGTCGAACTGGGACATCGGACGCATCCCCAGAATCAGCTCCATGGTTCGCAGCATGCTCGCCGTGGAGTACATGGTGGAGTCCACGCTGCGACGACGAACATAGGGGCTGATGGCGTACGCGATGGTGCGGTGCGCGTCGATGTGATCCGGACCGTTCTGAGCGTCGTCCTCGACCACAAAGATCGCGGTCTTCGCCCAGAAGCGGGAGCGGCTCACCCCCTCCACCACCCGTCCCAGCGCGAGGTCGTTGTCCGCGAGATACGCCCGGGGCGTCGGCTTGCCTTCCGATGTTCCAGAGGTGTGGTCGTTGGGGAGTCGCACGATCTGCAGGCTCGGCATGTCGCCTTCCTTCTCAAATCGCCGCAACTCCTCCAGGAAACGGTCCGCGCGCTTCGCGTCGGGATAGTCCATGTCGAAGCTGTGGTACCAGGGGTCGATATGATCCTTCAACCCGGAGACCTTCGCGACTCCGGGCGTGCGGGCGTTCTTCGGGCTGGTCACGAACTCGCCGTAGCTCCGATAGCTCACGCCGGCCTCCCGCGCTCGATCCCACAGATAGCCTCCCGCCGGCTCCGCGATGCGGAAGTTTCCTTCGGCCGGATAGGAGTACTTTTTCTGCTGATTGTGTCCGTAGGTGAGCGGCCACATTTTCTCGACGTAGTCCGTGGCGTACGCCCCCACCGACCACTCATGTCCGTCGGCGCTGACCTCGCTTTCGACATAGAAATTGTCCAGAAGCACAAACTCGTTCGCGAGCTTGTGGTGGTTCGGCGTGATCGGCGACGGGAAGAGACAAAGGCTCGGATCGCCGTGGCCTTGGGGCAGGTCGCCCAGCACCTGATCATAGGTGCGATTCTCCTTGATGATGTAGATCACGTGTCGAATGGGGGTGGCGTCGCCGAGTCGAACGGGGATCGGATGGCCGGCTTCGAGGGCGGGCTGCGGCGTTCGCGCCGCATGAGGCATCCCGGCGTAGGCCTTCGCCGTCCACTCCTTCATCGCGGATTCCAGCTTCGACTCGGCGGGAATGTCGATAACGCTCAGCGTCCCCTGCATCAGTCCCGCGATGTACTCCTTGACGGACGCGGGCGGCTCCTTCCCCGGGTTCGGACCGTGCCGGTTGGACCGGGAGGTCTGCCCCTTGCCATTGGCGACGAGCAGGCGCTTGCCATCCGAAGTGACGCGCACGGATGTTGGATACCAGCCCACCGGGATAAATCCCAGCGAGCGGCTCTTGCCCGATTGGCTCAGGTCGAAGACGGCTACGGCGTTGATGTTCGCGTTCGCGACGAAGAGCAGCTTCTCATCGGGCGAGAGCGCGAGGCTGTTGGGGGTGGATCCCGGAGGCGACTGGGGCGTGAGCTCGGCCACGAGTCGCTCCACGGTTTCTCCCGTTCGCGTGTTGATGATCGAGACGGTGTTTCGGTTCGCGTTGGCGACAATCAAGCGCCGCCCGGAGCGGTCCAGAAGCATCTCGTTGGGGTGCTCGTCGGTGGCGAAACGCCCGGCGGGCTGTCGCGTCGCGAGATCGATGACCTGAACCGCCGATTGCGCCCAGCAGCTGACATAGAGCCGTTGCTGACGCTCGTCCAGAACCACCGCGTACGGATAGGGCGCGTCCTTGTTTTCGATATCCAGGAGGGCCTCGGCCCGCTTCGTGATCGCGTCCTTGTCCTCGTCGCGCGCCTCGTTCTCCTCCCGGAGCGCCTGCTGCAGCGGCGCGGAGCCGAGCAGGATCTCGTGGCGGTTGGTCCGCGCCTCCAGGTCGACGACGCTGACGCGCTGTCCCAGAAGATTGGCGACATAGGCCAGTCGGCCATCCGAGGCGAGCGCGATGCCCGCGGGGATCGCCCGCTGTTTCGGATCGCGCAGGCTCACCGTTTCGCGCTCCGTGACGAACCCCTTCGCGAACCGCATCACGTGCAGCTCCTCGTGCGAAGCCCCGCTGGCCACAAGTCGAGTCCCGTCGGCGCTGAAGCTCAGGCCGTAGAACGCCTCGTGGAGCGACGCGCGGCTGACAACCTCCGCCTTCTTCGTGTCGACGATGATCACCTCATGCTGCCCGTATCCGCAGTGAAGGATCGCGGCGTAATCCTGTCGCGGATGCATGGCGATCGTCTCAGGAAAGTCGCCAAGGGCCACCTGGGTTCCCGCGGGCCTCAACGACCATTGGTTGGGCAGGAGAACCGAGCCATCGGCGCGATACCCGGGGACGTCGACAAGAGGGCTGGCTGCGCTGGGGGCCGGGGCGACAACGGCGAGCGCTGGGCGCATGTCGACGGGCGCGTCCGCGCATCCCGACATCGCCCACGCCGCCGCGACAGCGGCCATTCCTGGAGGAAGCATCCGGAAGCGTCCGCGAGGGGTCGCGCGTCGTCGAGGGTCGCGGCGGGCGGCGGGCGCCCGCGATTCCATCGGAGGAGAATGAGGAACAACCACCGCGCGGGCCTTGAAATCCATAGTGATTCGCGTTTATGACCGAAACTACTTGGCAAGGCAATCGTGCGTCTGGCATTAGTCTCCGCACCTATGATGAGCAGAGTGCCTAACGCATTTCTCTGGTGTCTCCTTCTTCTCCTCACCGCCTCGACCGCGTTCGGTGGCGAGGCCGACCTCGTGATCCCCCCTCTGGACAAGGTGAATTTTGAGTTTCTGGGCCGCGTGATCCCCGGCATGACGCTGCTTTACCTCGGTCTCGGCGTCTGCGTGCTGGCGACGGCGTACGGATGGATTCAATACCGACAAACCGCCGCGCTGCCTGTTCACGAGCGCATGGCCTATGTCAGCGAGATCATCTGGCAAACGTGCAAGACCTACCTTTGGCAGCAGGGGAAGTATCTTGTTCTGCTGTGGTGCCTGATCGCCGCGTGCATGACCTACTACTTCATGGGGCTGCAACACGAGAGCCCCGCGAAGATGTTCATCATCCTTGCCTGTTCTGTGCTGGGAATTCTGGGCTCCTACGGCGTGGCCTGGTTCGGCATCCGCATCAACACCGTGGCGAATTCCCGCGCGGCCTTCAGCGCTCTCAAGGGGAATCCCCTGGAAACATTGCTGATCCCGCTGCGCTCGGGCATGAGCGTCGGGCTGCTGTTGGTGAGCGTGGAGCTGTTCTTCATGATCTCGATTCTCGCTTTCCTGGATCTGGACCTGGTGGGGCCTTGCTTCATCGGGTTCGCGATCGGAGAGTCGCTGGGGGCGAGCGCGCTGCGCATCTGCGGCGGCATCTTCACGAAGATCGCGGATATCGGCGCCGACTTGATGAAGATCGTTTTCAAGCTGCCTGAGGACGATCCGAAGAACCCGGGCGTGATCGCGGATTGCACCGGAGACAACGCGGGCGACAGCGTGGGACCGACCGCGGACGGCTTCGAGACGTATGGCGTCACCGGCGTCGCCCTCATCGCCTTCCTCGCCCTCGCCCTCGCGAAGAGCCCCGCTCTCTGCGCCACGCTCATCCTTTGGCTCTTCGCGATGAGGATCCTGATGGTCATCACGTCCCTGGTCGCGTATCTCATCAACGAGCAGTTGAGCCGCGCCTGGTACGGCTCGAAAAAGGACTTCAACCTGGAGGATCCGCTCACCCACCTCGTGTGGCTGACGTCGGTGATTTCCATCGTGGTCACGTTCGCCGCGAGTTACTTCCTTCTCGGATCCGGCCAGGCCCATCCGGGATTGTGGTGGGTTCTCTCGAGCATCATCAGCTGCGGCACGCTGGCCGGGGCCTTGATTCCCGAGTTCACCAAGGTCTTCACCAGCACGACGTCGCGGCACGTGAAGGAGGTCACAACGTCCTCCGATCACGGCGGGGCGTCGCTGAACATCCTCTCCGGCTTCGTTGCCGGCAACTTCTCCGCGTTCTGGATCGGCATCACGGTCCTGGGCCTGATGTTGGTCGGCTATCTCTTCTCCCAGCACGCCTCGGTCTTGAGCGCCATGCCGGATTACGCGTTCGCGCCGCCGATCTTCGCCTTCGGCCTCGTGGCCTTCGGGTTTCTGGGCATGGGCCCGGTGACCATCGCGGTCGACAGCTTCGGCCCCGTGACGGACAACGCGCAGTCCGTCTATGAGCTGAGCCAGATTGAGGCGCAGCCCGGCATCAGCGCCGAGATCGAGAAGAACTTCGGATTCAAGCCCGACTTTGAGAACGCGAAGCTGCAGCTGGAGAAGGGGGACGGAGCGGGCAATACCTTCAAGGCCACCGCCAAGCCTGTTTTGATCGGAACCGCGGTGGTGGGCGCGACGACCATGGTTTTCGGGATCATCATGATGCTGGAGAGAACATTCGGCCACGTCGTGGAGCATCTCAGCCTCGTTCAGCCCGAGGTGCTGCTGGGCCTTCTGATGGGAGGCTCGGTCGTCTATTGGTTCACGGGGGCGTCAACGCAGGCCGTGGTGACCGGGGCCTACCGCGCCGTGGTGTTCATCAAGGAGAACATCAAGCTGGATCAGCACACCGCCTCGATCGAGTCGAGCAAGGAGGTGGTGAAGATCTGCACCCAGTACGCCCAGAAGGGAATGACGAACATCTTCATCGTGATCTTTTGCTTCTCGCTGGGCCTGCCGTTTTTTAATCCCTACTTCTTCATCGGATACCTCATCGGCATCGCGTTCTTCGGATTGTTCCAGGCCATCTTCATGGCGAACGCGGGCGGCGCGTGGGACAACGCGAAGAAGATCGTCGAGGTGGACATGCGCGCGAAGGGCACCCCGCTTCACGCGGCCACCGTCGTGGGCGACACGGTCGGCGATCCGTTCAAGGACACGTCATCGGTCTCCCTCAATCCCGTGATCAAGTTCACCACCTTGTTCGGGCTCCTCGCCGTTGAGATCGCGGTGGGCACCAAGGACGCCGGAACACGCCATATGATCGCGGTGGTTTTCTTCCTGATCGCGCTTGTGTTCGTCTACCGCTCGTTCTACTGCATGCGGATTCCGGAGGAGCGCGCCTAGCTTTCGCGCCCGGGGCGCGAAAGCTCATCAAGTCAAGTCTCCGTGATGTTTCCAGTCCGGACGATGTCCCAGCTTCCACGTAACAAGGAGCCGGGGTCCGGGAAGTTGCCCGCAAAACACGCCAAAAACGCGAAATGGGAATGGATCGAGGATGTGGAAGCATCCGGGTTTCTGCGCCGCCTCTTTCGCGTGCTTAGCGTGTTTCGCGGGCAACCTCCTCCCCCAGCCGCCCAGAGGAAGGACGAGGTGAGGGGGAGAGCTCCGGGTACGGAAACCGCAGGCGGTCTGAATACTCAAGGATCATTGTCCCTTCCATCAGCTATTCCAACATACCCTTGTTTCCCGAAGCGGCTTCTTTTCAAGAATGTCGACAGCCCCGGCGTTCATGCGCCTTCTGGCGCCCCAGCCGAAGCGTGGCCCTTGCTGGCCGTATCACAGGTCGCCTGACCGCGTCGCGGTCGAAGTGCGCGATTCACGAACTCACCCAGAACCTGGAAGCGCGTCCCCGCTGAGACGGAGATTCGGATCGGGCTTCCATGGGGGCTTTTGTGTTGTCAGGGTGCGCGTGTGGGCATTACTCCGAAACAGTTTGCGGCAATGCGGCAGAAGGTCTCGAAGCCGAAGCGAACCCCGGCGCCCGCTGAGGCGCCGACTCCCGCGTCGCGCGTCGTTTCGCATGAGGTGCTGATAGGAATCGATCCTTCGCTCCGAGGCACGGGCTATGGCGTTGTGCGGCTCGGGAAGCCGCATCCGACGGCCCTGGCCTTCGGCACGATCTCCTGTCCCGCGGGCTGGGAGCGATCGCGATGCCTGGCGCAGATCGCGCGGACGCTCCGTGAAGTGATTCGAAAGCACCAGCCGTCCGTGTGCGCGATCGAGGGCCTGTTCTTCGCCCAAAACCTCCAGACCGCGCTGATCATGGGCGAGGCGCGCGGCGCCGCCCTGGTGGCGGTGGCTGAGGCTGGATTGGATGTGTATGAGCACGCTCCCCGGCGCGTGAAGCAGGCGGTGGTCGGATTCGGCGGGGCGCAAAAGCTTGCGATCGCCAAAATGGTCCAAAGGATGTTGCGTTTGTCCGAGACGCCCTCGCCCGACGCCGCCGACGCCCTCGCCGTCGCGCTGACTCACGCCCAGGAAACCTCCCGCTACTCCCTCACCCCGGCCCGCAGAGTCTAACTCGCGTTGTTCTCCCCTGGACGACCTCAACCTCTCAGGGTGAAAGGGCGACCTCATCCATCGGCAGAGCCGGTGGTGTTCTGGCCCGTCAGATACCGGACTTCGGTTTACCTCTGGCATCGAATCATCGGCGCGATACAATGCGTTAACGCGCAAACCCTCGGTGTCGCTGAAAATGATGAACAGCCAGTTTCCATCCGCTGACGCATTTTACCGAATTGATGGCGGCCCTTTCACCAGAGCCGCTTCTTATGCCTGCGCTTTTCTTCCTTCAGCGGGAGATCTTCCAGAGGGGACTCACCGTGGGGCTCCCGGGTTGGGATCTTCTTCCAAGCCCATGAAACGCCTGGGCTGTCAGGAGATGTTCCGCCCGGATCGACGTCATTTCCACCACCAGAAGTTCTGTTTCAAGCCTGCGTGCCGCAAGGCGAGCAAACGCGACAGTCAGGCTCGATGGTTGGCTCGCTAATGGTTTGAGACTCTGTGAGTTTCGACAATCCAGGCTAGACAAATACCTTGGACAAATCCCATGCTGCCCACAGTAGGATTTTATGGGACTTTTCTCACGTTCTAGTACGGATAAGGAGGACCAATCACAGCAGTTCATCCATTTGAAGAGTCGAGCTTGGGGTCGTTCATCAGGCGTCCGAAGATTGATGTTATTCATAGACGGAACGGGTAATGACGTTCGTACCCGCACGAACGTACGACGACTGTACGAGATGATCACCTCTAACCACCGGCCCGAAGTCCTAACCTTTTATGACCCAGGCGTAGGAACCGGCGCTTCGCTTCGAGATAAATATCTAGGTGGGCCGTTCGCATATGGCTTTCAGCGTAGTCTAGTCAATGCATTAACCTTTCTCGTCGAGAATTGGAGAGCTGGCGACGAGATCAATCTATTTGGGTTTAGTCGCGGGGCATTCGGGGCTGGCGTACTCGCGACTTTGCTTACCCGTTGTGGCTTGCCAAATCTTTCGCAGACTTCGCGGGATCGGTGGACCGAGCGTCACGAGCGAGCGAGGGCAGTCGCACAGGATCATTACAAGGAGATCCACCAAGCTGAGCTAGCTTCTGCGAAAGTGGCTGACCGGCAGCTTGCAGGCTGTAGGAAGGATCCTCCGGAATTGCGGGCGGCTGTGTGGAGGGCAACCTATTGGAGAACTTTGCAACAGAAACCGTATTGGAGTCATCCGGAGCGACCTCGCCCGGAAATAGCTGTTCTGGGATTGTGGGATCCCGTCGAATCAGTGGTAGGGACGGTTTATCCGGTAGCAAAGGTCGCTTGGTCTGTTAGTGACGTTTCCGAGTTTGGACGCCACAAGGGACATCGTTTCCACGCTTATGCTTTCGATCGTAGCATCAAGAAGTGCCTAATGGCTTTGTCACTGGATGAACAACGCCAAACCTTCTTGGCCGAGCTTCCAGATCACGCTCAAGGGCAGCCAGCGGAATATGAATTCGTGTGGTTCGCAGGCGACCATTCTGATATCGGTGGTGGTCATGACGGTGACAAAGACCTAGCCGGTGTTAGTATGAACTGGCTACTCGAGCGCGTGGGTCCTCATTTATTCGGTCCAGGCGCAGTTCCGCCTCCTGTTTACGAGGACATCAAATCGCCTCGACACGACCTTTCGGTTGGCCCGTTGTATCGTCGATCAGCTTTCCGGGTTCGCGGCGAGATTCTCGGTTCGGCTGCGCTGAAAGTCAAACCGGACCCGGCACAGCACTTGAGAGGCATGCCGCTTGATGCTTGCCACCTAGCTCCTGTCCGGCATACCGGTTGGAAAATGAAGGTTCACCATTCAGTCTATGAACGCATGGAAGATGATAGTGATTTTCTGTATGTCCCGGGTTCCGAGTGGGAATTCATCAACCTTGTTAAACAAAGTTACGATGCTCCAAGGGCTACTCCAGGTAGAAATCCTCAAGGTCAGTACTGCCCACGACCCTTTCGAGCTCTGCCGGCAGTACGCGCTTCAACCGGCGCTTGGGTAGAACGACAATGGGACATCCGAAAGATCCGCGACGCATTCGAGACGGTTTAACTATTGCAAATTGTGTCAAAAGACCCGTTTTATTGAGCTACGTCGAGTGTAACTCTCCGGTGTTATTGCGGAAGTATGAACTTCTCCCCATTTCTGAACCACGGATCGCCGAAAATGCGAAGGATTCTTCGGATCTTGTGGACGGTTTATTTGACCTCTTCCGGACTGAATGAGGTGGACCCCATTGTTTGAACCACTCGGCGCGTTTTTGAATCAATGACCCCAGAGGAGAACTTACTTTGAGGTCACGGACCCAGAAACGGTGGGGATCTGAGCGTTCACAAGAAGTCAGCAGGGTTGAAAGCAACGCGAGGCCAATTAGCTTCTTCATAGTGTGTTCGGTTTCGAATTCGAAATTGTTCTTCACGGTGGCGCTGGCGATAGTGAGCGCAGGCATCGTCCTCTATGTTTTTGCGCGCTGGCAATCGAATGAAGAGGAGCGCCAGCGAATTGCCTCCATCCCAAGACCTGGCAGGATTGGATTCATCCCACTTTCTCCAGACGCCGACCCAACGTAAGCGGTGATCTCGCCTTTCAATTACCCACAAGACGTACGGGTAAAAACCGGGGAATCTCCTAAGAAATGTATGTACATTGTAAATCAAATGTGATGTTTGACTCGGGATGCGACACGACTCACGCTCCCGAAACTCAGGTTCCACCTCACCGGATCAACGGGTGATGGTGTCGTAACGTGCGACGCCGATGGAAGAAGCCGGGATCGGGCGCACATTTCCTCTGCTGTCATAACATATTCTTCCGAGTCGCGCGCATCCAGATCATAGCTGAAAGCGCGAGACGGTCCGTAGCGCCTCCTCGAAAACGACCATCACTCGTCTCAAAAACCTTCGCGCTTGCCCCCTTGTTACTTCCCATTATCTTGGCCAAGGTGGTTTTGCCTTTTTCCGAGAGAAATGGTTTTGCGTATCAAGGCCGGATACGAAACCGTTCAATCCCGAGTTGCTTGCGGCGGATACTCACTGCAAGTTTCGTGCGGCCCAGTCGACGCGCCGTTTCGCTGTCTGGCATCGTGCCAAGCAGCTTATATTCGTCTGGTCTCCAAATACGCATTTGATGCGTCAAAGAGGGAATTCCGTTGATCGCTCGCTCTCCTCGGATCGACTGAATTGTGCGCCCGGATAGTTTCGCCAATTCCCAGTCTCTCATCTTTCCCAGCAGATGGAACTCCTTGCTTCTGCCAACACGACGATTGGTGATCTTGATGCCAAGACGGCAGCGCCGGTGAACCACAGCCTGTTTCGAAACGTTAAGTTTTTTGGCGACTTGTTCGTCAGGTAATCTCCCCAGCAGCGCATCATCTTCCGGGGTCCACTTGTGGAGCAAGGCGCCCGTGTACGCAACACCCATTTCCAAACGCTTCCGTTCGATCGAACCACGAGCGCGCCCGGTTAATTGCGCAACCTCAATGTCGGAAACTTTTCCGAGAAGAGAAAGTTCAGCTTTGGTCCATCTGGGAAGTTTTGAATGCGTGTTTTCAATTCTCAGAATGATGCGGCGCCGACGCACACCACCCAGCGGACGGCCGGTGCGGCGCGCCACCTCTTCATCATGATAGCGTCCCAAAAGTTGGTCTTCGCTTGCGGTCCAGGAACGCTGGATTTGCGCCAGATAATGTATGTTGAGTCGCCTGCGTTTAATCGAGACCGTCCCACGGCTAATATTAAATCTTTTGGCCACCACACTGTCCGGCTCCTTACCCAGAACCTTGATCATCTCCTTTGTCCAGGTCACCACACGATGTCCAAATCCGACAATGCCCAGGTGTTGGCGCTTGCGCGCGACTGACATTGACGTGCGTCCGAGAAGTTTCGCGATCTTGTCGTCGTAATCGGTCCCCACAAGCAGTTCCTCCCACGACATCCATTCTCTGGTAACCCTCCCCGCGCTTCGCAATATACGGCCCTGAGGCCTTCGATTATTCCGAGACCATTCGCGTTTGATCATGCGCCGCAAATCGCGATCCGGCAGCGAATGGATATGGCCAAGAATTTTTTCTGAGGCAGTCATGTTGTCGTGGCGGAAATCTGAACGGACTTTTTGCGTCCCGCGAAGGTACCATGTCTCCTGTCAGGTTCAAGGTCGCAACTTCCTGTCCACTCTCCAAGGTTGCGCCTTCCTTGATGCTGTCGACAATGGGTCAGAAGATTGTTCGTCACCGCGGAGAGGCTTGTGTGGTCTGTTCGTGGAAAGGAGTCAGGCGAGACGACCGAGGGGAAGGTCGCTTTGCGAGCCATCGAGAGACTTGAGATCGTATTGCCGCGACAGAAGTTCAAGATGAACGCCCGCGATTATTCGATCGCTGAGGTCTTTGTGGTGGATGTGCACGGCCATCGATCGCAGCTTCCAGTGGAACTGTGGCCCGGCGTGCATCACAGTCGGATCTCCACGGTCCTAAAGACCGAGATACCAAACCTGCAAGTGGTCGAGCGCCTAGCTGCCCTTTAAGGTTTCGCGCTCCGCGCGAAGCCTCAGTGTTTGAGGAGGGCGAACGAGACGTCGAACCAGAGGCCGTTGAAATCAAATTGCATCGCGGGGGGGTCGAAGCCGCCGGTCAGCCAGAAGAGCTCGTTGCGGGCGCGGACCATCCCGCACATCTCCTGGATCATCTCGGCGTCGAAGCCGATGATCTGATAGCGATCGGTTCGGAGCTCCTCTTTCTCAATGGACGCCAGAAGCGTCCGCGCCTCCTGCGGCGAGCCCTTCAGAATCCAGATCTCCGCCTCGGGCGCCTTCACCGCGAGCTTGTGCAGCTTGTTCACGCCGCAATCGCCGCACTCAATCCAAAGGAGCGGTCGCAGCGTGTAGTCGAGCTGAACCAGGTCGGGCTCGAAGGGGATGCTGTCATTGTGGACCTTGCCCTCCACCTCCAATCGTTCGCGATAAAAGAGGACGAAGCCGAGGAGCTTCAGCACGGTGTGGCGCGCGCTCTCGTTCTCATTCTGGCCGATGATCAGCTTGTGAGGCAGAGGCCGGCGTCGATCCTCGCTGCGGAATTCGAAGATGAACTTGTTGCTCACGGATCCACCTGCACCGGCAGCCCAATCCAGGCGATCCGGACGAGCTGTTCGGCGTTCCAGTTCGCGAGGCGGAAGCATCCGTGCGATTCGGTGCGTCCGACCTGCTCCGGGTTGGGCGTTCCGTGAATGCCGTATCCGGGACGATCGAGGCTGATCCACGCCGCGCCGACCGGGTTGTTCGGCCCGGGCTGGAGGACCAGTTTTCGCTTGAGCTCGCGCGCCTCCTCAGACTCCGGGAAGACGTCGGGGTTGAAGGTGTAGTTCGGATTCACCGCCACCTTCTCGACATGCAGCTCGCCGACGGGCCGCTTTTCCTTGTCGCGCGCGATGCTGCAGGGGAAGTGCAGCATGAGCTTTCCGTCGGCGTCGAAGGCCTGGAGCGTCTTGTTGCCCAGGGAAATCTTCACGACCGCCGGCCGGCCCTTGAGCGGCGGACGATCGGGGTTCGGAACAACGAGTGTCGCGCCGGCCTCCATATGGTCCCAGTCCACCGCGGGATTCAGCTGCTTGATCAGCGCGGGGTGGGACTGTGATTTCTCGGCGACCAGCTCCAACACGCTTTCGTAGTCCATGCGATCCTGCTCCGATTTCGCGAGCCAGGTCTTGGCGAGGGGACGAAGCCGGGCGAGGTCGTCGGGCAGCACGAGGTAGAGCGAGGTCAGCTCGACATCGAGGGCGAGGGCGCGCTGTGTCGCCGCGTCGAGGATCCCGCTCGCGGGGAGCCCTTCTCGCTCCTGAAACGCCCGGAGCGCGCTCCGGGTTTGCGAGCCGTGCTTGCCGTCGAGGGATCCGGGCGATATCCCGTGTCGCGCGAGGGAAAGCTGAACGCTGAGCATGTCCTTCAGCGGCCCGGCCGCGGCCGCCGCGCTCCCCTCGACTGCCCCCGGCGCCGCGGCGTTCGTGCCCCCGGCCGCGGGAGGCGGGCGATTGCTGCGAATCACGACAACGCCCAGCTCATTGCTCGCCCCCGGAGTGAGGTCAAGCGGGGCGGCGGGCTGTTGACGAGCCGGCGGTTCCTTCGTGGAGGTTGAAGGGTTCGAGGCGGCGCCGGGGCCCGAGGTTTCGCGCTTGGGCTTCTGTTCCGCCCCGGGAGGCTGGGCTTGCAGGACGGGTGGAGTGGAGACGGGGAGGTCTTCGGATGAGGGCGACGGGCTTCGCTGCAGCCAGATCCAGCCCAGAACCGAGAGCGCCACCACTCCGAGGAGCCACCAGCGGGCGTCGCCGGCTTCGAGGCGTCTGACATTGCGAATGGTGGAGCGTTTGCGCAGCACGGATCGAGCCTACTCATTGGCGGGATCGGCGGCAACCCATCCGGAGGGACAATTTCATCGCCGCGCGTCTTTTTCGCTATGACTTTCCTTCGCCTTGTGAGAAACAAATCGACACTTTCAACAAACGACTCTGCGTATGAGCATCAAAGCAAATAACTTTCCAAAGCTTCACAACGCGATGTGGCCAGGCTTGGTGGGCAAAGGGTCCCCGGGCGCCGAGCCGAGCATCGATCTGGACACCATGCTCGACCTCACCGCGAAGGCTGAGGTCAATGGCGCGCGCTTCGATGGCGTCGACCTGTTTCTCTACGATCCGCACGTGAGCATCGACATCACGGACGACGGCATCAAGGCGCTGGCGACGAAGGTCGCCTCGAAGGGGTTCGTCGTGGGGTCGGTGGTGGCGCCGGTGTGGTTCGACGGCTCCGCGATGGGCGACGAAACGAAGCGGAAGAACTGGCTCGAGGCCGTTCGCAAAGCCTGCCGCATCGCCCAGAAGCTGCGACAGCTCAAGATCCGTCCTCACGGCATCGTCCGCATCGACTCCGCCGCCGGCGTCCACGATTGGGCCAAGGATCCGAAGAACAACACCAAGCTCATCGCCAGGACATTCAAGGAGGGCGGCAAGATCGCCAAGGACCACGGCGAGCGTCTGGCGGCCGAGGGCGAGATTTGCTGGGGCGCGATGCACAGCTGGAAATACATGATTCAGCTGCTCGAGGAAGTGGGCCAGCCCAAACTGGTCGGATTCCAGGCCGACATGGCGCACACGCTCCTCTATACGCTCGGATACAACGCCCCCGAGCACCGGATCGTTCCCGAGAAGTTCAACTGGGAGCCCGAGAAATTCCACGCCGCGATGAAGAAGCTCACCAAGGCGCTGCGGCCCTGGACGCTCGATTTCCACGTCGCTCAAAACGACGCCACGGTCAAGGGCTCGGGGTCGCATGACAAAACGGGACGTCACTGCCTGGCGACCGATCCCAACGGCAAGCTCAACATAGCCCGCGACGCCGGATACTGGATGCGCGACGACGCCGGCAAGGTGACCAAGAAGTTCCGCCACATCTGCTGGGACGGATGCATGTTTCCCAACGACGTGATGATGAAGCAGCAGACCTGGAACGACATCCTGGCGTCGATGATTCAAGTGCGGGAGAATCACGGCTGGCACGAGTGAGCGCCACCGCCTTTCACCGCCTGCAACAGGGCGTCTTCCCGGCGCTCTGGACACCGACGGACCAAAACGGACGGCTCCTGGAGCCGGAGTTCGCCCGTTTCATTGACTTCGGCATTCGGAGCGGGGTCAGCGGATTCATGGTGCTGGGGACCACGGGCGAGTTCCCTCACCTTGAGGTCTCGGAGCGAAAGCGCGTCGTCGAAGCGGCCCGATCGCGCGCGGGCGGTCTTCCGCTCATGGTGAACATCAGCGACATTCGCCCGCGGGTCGTCGCGGAGCTGGGGAGATTCTGCAAAGACCTCGGCGTGGACGCCATCTCGCTGCTCCCCCCCTACTACTTCACCCTCTCGCAGGAAGACCTCCTGGAGTTTTTCCTCCGTTCCGCGGAGGCGGCCGGGCTTCCCGCGTTTCTCTATAACTTTCCCGAGCGCGTTGGTTATAGGATCTCGCTCGAAACCGCCGCGGCGTTCGCCGATCGCGCCCCGATGCTCGGGATCAAGCAGAGCGGCGCCGAGTTCGCCTACCATCAGGAGCTCGTCGCCCTCGGACGGCAGAAGCATTTCGTCGTGTTCACGGGCAGCGACACCGCGCTTCCCGAAGCGATGGCGCTGGGAGTCGTCGGCACGGTGAGCGGGCTGTCCAACGCCCTGGCGGATCTGGTGGTGAAGGTTTATCAAGGGGTGTCGCAGGGCAGGGGACGCGCGGAGATTCCCGAGGCGGCCTGGCTGACGGAGATTGAGGGCAAGCTGTCGGCGATGGAGTTTCCCTTCAACGTGGGCGCGGCTCTCGCCGCGCGCGGATTCGATCTCGGCGCTTCCAAGATGCTGGCGTCGGTCGCCAGTCTCTCGCGCTTCGAGCGGCTGAAGGCGGAGTTCCAGGCGCTCTACTCAAAATGGAATCTCCTCTAGCCGCGTCCGCCGACTCTCGTGCGCGTGATCGTCGGTACGCGTGGTGGGTGGTGGCGATGTTGTGGGGGGTTTGTTTCTTCAACTACGCGGACCGCCAGGCCATCAGCGCCGTCTCCAAGCCCCTCCAGCAGGAGTTCGGCTTCAGCGAGACCCAGCTGGGGGATATCGGCTCCGCGTTCATGTGGGTCTACGCCCTCGGGGCGCCCTTCGCGGGACTGATCTGCGATCGCTTTCGCCGCGTTCATCTCATTCTGGGGGGCTGCCTCTTCTGGAGTTTTATCACCCTGCTCACGGGCGCCTGCGGGGAGTTCTGGCACTTCGTCGCGGTGCGCGCGCTCGAAGGCCTGGGCGAGACGTTTTACTTTCCGGCGTCGATGGCGCTGGTCAGCGACTACCATTCGCCCGCCACGCGATCGCGGGCGATGGCGATTCATCAATCCAGCGTCTACGCGGGGACGATCCTGGGCAGCGCGATGGGGGCCTGGTTCGCGGCGCATCACGGATGGCGCTCGGGATTTTATATCTTCGGCGGAGCGGGGATGCTTCTGGCCGCCGTCCTCTACTCCTTCCTCCGCGAGCCGCAGCGCGGCGCGAGCGAGACAAGCCCCGTTCAACACAAGCCTCGCGCGGACGCGATTCCATGGACGCAGAGTTTTCGGGCCGTGTTTCGCACGCGGACGGCCCTGGTCCTGATGCTTGTTTTCGCGGGCGCGAACGCGGTGGCCGGCGTTTTTCTGTTTTGGACTCCCAAGTTTTTGATCGAGAAGTTCCATCTGACATTAACCACCGCGGGGCTGAGCGGCACGGTGTTCATCCACCTCGCGAGCGCGGTTTCGGTTCCGCTCGCGGGATGGGGCGCGGATTGGCTTTCGAGCCGACGGGCGGGCGGGCGGCTCTGGGTCCAGTGCGCCGGGTTGCTCGCGGGCGCCTTGTTTATCGCCACGGTGGGCCTGACACAAACGCAGTCGACTTTGCTCTACGCGATGGTCGGCTTCGGCTTGTGCAAGGGCTTGTATGACTCCGGGATTTTCGCGTCGCTCTACGATGTTGTGACGCCCGAAGCCCGCGCCACAGCCGCCGGACTCATGAACACGCTCGGCTGGCTGGGTGGCGCTCTCGGGACGAAGATGGCGGGGTGGTACGCCGACAACGGCTCCTACGGGAGCAAGATCGACAATATGAGCCACTACATCGCCTGGGGCAGCGCGCCCTACGCGGCTGGAGGCCTCCTGCTCCTGCTGGTGGCCCTCTTTTGGGCCAAGCGGGACATGCCGTTGGCAAGAGTCGCAAAATGAGCGCTTCCCCCGGGACCTCAATTCGCCCTCTCGCGCCTGCGCAGCGCTTGCGCACCGGGCTTGTCCCGCTTGCGCAATCCATGCGCGGAGGACCGTGTGGCTTGCGTCTCCGCCGGATTCGCGGTTCCTCTGGCGACCTCTTGAGAACCCTAGTGTTCGTTGACCCTTTGCTTCAGTTATGGGCTTTCGCTTGGGAGTTGGCCTTCGTCATAGAGTCTCTTCACTCCACTGGTATGCCATCTGCTAAGCCGGTCCGCCTAGCTTCAGGGACCGAGCCACGGTGGCTTGTGTTGGCCTGAGGCTAAAAACAACAACGCTTCAGCAGCAAATATGAAAACAATGACTCGTGGTTACTGGATGGGGGCTTTGGTCGCCCTTCTTACTTTAGGTGGCAGCGCTTTGACAGCGCAGGACAACACTCCTCCGGCGGCTCCGGGGGGGGGCGGCGGGCGGGGAAACTTTGATCCTGAGCAAATGCGCCAGCGGATGCTTGAGCGCTATCGGGAACAGCTGGATGTGAAGGATGACGCGGAGTGGAAGCTGATCTCGGCGCGCGTTGAGAAAGTCAGCGAAGCTCGTCGCGAAGTGGGCGGCGGATTTGGTGGATTCGGTCGGGGTGGTCGTGGCGGACCTGGCGGACCTGGCGGACCCGGCGGCCCCGGCGGCGCTGGCGGCGGCGGACGTCGCGGCGGCTTCGGAGGCGACCCGGGACCCGAGGCTGAGGCTCTGCAGAAGGCGATCGATGACAAGGCCCCCGCGGATGACCTGAAGGCCAAGCTTGCCGCCTATCGCGAAGCGAAGAAGAAGAAGGAAGCCGCTCTCGAGAAAGCCCAGGCAGACCTGAAGCAGGTCCTCTCGGCCCGTCAAGAGGCGGTGGCTGTCCTGAACGGTCTCCTCAAGTAGGCCCCTAACCATCGCGCGATCCGCAGCGTCTGTCCCCACACGACATGCCGACTCCTGAAGATTCCGCCCTCCACGAGCTCCTGGCGCGCATGCTTGCCGCCAGGCAGCTCTCCAGCTCGGACGCGGACGCTCTCCGAGCGCTGAGCTCCCAAGGCGGCGGCGGCGCTGTCGCCACGGAGGAAGGGGCGCTTCAGTGGGTGGCGAAGGAGTACGATGTGTCCTACTCCGCCCTGGATTCCGTGGAGATCGACAAGCAGTTGCTCTCCCTTTTTCCAGCGCGGCTTCTGCTCAAGGACGAGCTCCTGCCCCTGCGTCGAAACAACGGCGAAGTGGAAGTGGCCACCAGCCGTTTGTTCGCCACTCAGGCGTTGGACACCCTCAAGACCCTCACCGGTCTCCGTCTCAAGCCCGTCCTCGCGACGAGCGAGGCCGTGCAGCGCGAGATGAAGAAGTGGCTCGGCGTCGGCGCGGACACCATCGACACGCTCGAGGGCGAGGCGTCGTTCCAGGTCGTCGATGAGGACGGCAAGGAGGACAACAACCTGGATGACGCCGCCGAGGACGCGTCCATCATCCGTTTCGTGAACCAGGTGCTCCGCGACGCGATCGACCTCCGAGCCTCGGACATCCATCTCGAGCCCTTCGAGGACGAGATGCGCATCCGCTATCGCATTGACGGCGTTCTACAGGACGTGCCGGTTCCCGCGCAGATCAAGCGCTTCCAGCCGGCCATCGTGTCCCGCGTCAAGATCCTCAGCCATCTCAACATCGCGGAGAAGCGCCTCCCGCAGGACGGACGCATCAAGATCCGTCTGGATGCCAGCGAGGTCGACATCCGCGTCTCCGTCATCCCCATGCTTCACGGCGAGGCCGTGGTGATGCGTCTCCTGCGCCAGAACTCCAGCCTCCGAGGCATGGGTGAGCTCGGCATGGCCCAGCGCGATCTGGACTCCTTTCTCCGTGTGCTCGCGTTGCCCCATGGCATCGTTCTGGTCACCGGGCCGACGGGCAGCGGCAAGACGTCGACGCTCTACACCGCGCTGAACTCGATCAACGATTCGGTTCGAAAGATCATCACGATCGAGGATCCTGTGGAGTATCAGCTCAAGGGAGTGAACCAGATCCAGGTGTCGGAGAAGGCGGGACTGACTTTCGCGCGAGGGTTGAGGTCGATTCTCCGCCACGACCCCGATGTGGTGCTGGTCGGCGAAATCCGGGACCGCGAGACCGCGCAGATCGCCGTGCAGGCCTCTCTTACGGGGCACTTGGTTTTTTCGACGCTTCACACCAACGACGCCCCGGGAGCGCTGACGCGTCTCGTGGACATGGGGGTGGAGCCGTATCTCGTCGCCTCCTCTCTTGAGGCCGTGCTCGCCCAACGACTGGTGCGGAGGCTCTGTCCGCATTGCAGGCAGATCGATGAATCCGAGGCCACTCTGGGGTTGAAGGCTCAGGTGGACGCGCTGGGCGACGCGGTGGTCTATCGCGCGGTGGGATGCCGGGCCTGTCGCGGCACAGGGTATCATGGGCGTCATGGCGTTTACGAATGGATGGACGCGACGCAGGATATTCGAAGGATGCTGCTCAAGAACACGTCGAGCGGCGAGATTCGCGAGGTCGCGCGCCGTCATGGCATGACCTCGCTTTCGGAGGACGGATGGCGTTTGGTCCGCCTGGGAATCACGACCCCTGAGGAAGTATTGCGAACGACGAAGGAGCAGTCGCTGGACGAGAAGATGGAGGAGAAGGCGTCAGCGGCGGCTGGGCAGCCTGCGGCGGCGCGGACAGGGCGGGCCTGACGCGCGATGGGATGAGATCGAATGGCGACCTTTCAATATAAAGCGCTCCAGCGGGACGGCCGGGTTGCCGAAGGGCAGCTCGACGCCGGCGGACGTCAGGAGGCCCTGCGGCATATGGAAGGGCTCGGCCTTCGCCCCATCAGCCTCTCGGAGCGCAACGGCGCGAAGAATGGGAAGCCGGTGAACGGTTCCCAGCCCGCCAAGGACGGCGCCGCCAAGTCCCGGACCGGGGAGGCGACGGCGCCCGTGGGCGGCGGTCGCATCACGCCCCGAATCCTCGAGAACTTCACCCGTCTTCTCTCCAGCCTGCTGGCGGCTGGAGTGCCGCTGAGTCGCGCGCTCGTGATTCTTTGCAAGGAGGCGGCCACGCCGGCGGCCGCGGCGCAATGGAAGTCCGTGCACGACCTTGTCATCGACGGACTGCCCCTTGCGGACGCCATGGGCCGCTCGCCGAAAACCTTCCCCAGGGTGTACGTCGCCATGGTGGAGGCGGGCGAGACCGGCGGGTTTCTCGACGTGGTGCTCGCGCAGATCGCGGACTTCCAGGCCCGCGAAAAGGAAATGCGGTCGAAGGTCATGACCGCGCTGCTCTATCCCACCATCCTCCTCATCCTGGCCGTGGGCGTCCTGGTGTTCCTGCTCGTGTTTTTCATTCCGCGGTTTCAGCCCATGTTCGCCAGCTTCGGCGCGTCGCTGCCGCTTCTCACCCAGATGATCGTGAACGTCAGCGAAGTGCTGCGCTCCTACGGGCTCTTCCTCGCGCTCGGAATCGCTCTGGGGATTTATTCGTTCCGCACCTGGCTGGTGTCGGAACAAGGCCGCCGCATGTGGGAGGGCCTGATCATCAAGGCCCCGATCGTGGGCCCTTTGGTGGCTCAGTTCGCGATGTCGCGCTTCTGCCGGATGCTCGGCACGCTGCTGAGCGCCGGCGTCCCGCTGGTCAACGCGCTCAACGTCGCGCGTCGCTCGATCGGGAACCAGATTCTGGTGGACGCTGTGAGCAACAGCATCGAACGCGTGAAAGAGGGCAAGCCCCTCGGACCAAGCCTCGGGGAATGCCGCTCGCTGTTCTCGGGGTCGGTCCTCGAGATGATCTCGGTCGCCGAGGAGAGTGGAAAGCTGGACGTGGAGCTGATCCGGATCGCGAACGTGACGGAGTCCGACCTGGACCGCGAGCTCAAGACCGCCGTCGCGCTGGCGGAGCCTCTCATGCTTTTTCTGATCGCGGGATTTATTGGCACCATTTTCATCGGAATGGTCATCCCCATTTTCTCTCTACAGGACCACATCAAGTGACGCGCGGCGCAATGAACCCAAACTGACCGGAATGACACGGAACCGAACTGAAGTTGAAATCGACCAGCCATGAACACACAACCTCGAAACTCTCTCAGACTGCCCGCCAGGCGGGCGCGGGGCTTCACCCTGATTGAACTGCTCCTCGTGCTTGTGATCCTCGGGATTCTCGCGGGGATCGTGATCCCCAAGTTCGCCGGGCGCACCGAGCAGGCGCGCACGACCGCCGCGCAATCCCAGATCTCCACGTTCGGCACAGCCCTGGACGCCTTCGAAGTCGACATGGGCTATTATCCGCGGGGCAAGAACGGCCTGCGGGACCTGGTGGATCCGCCACGCGACGCGGCCAACTGGAAGGGGCCGTACATGAAAAACGACATCCCCAACGATCCCTGGGGCAACCCCTATATCTACGAGTATCCGGGAAAGCGGAACGCGAAGTCGTATGATTTGATGTCCATGGGGCCGGATGGCCGCGTGGGAGGCGATGATGATATTTCGAACTGGCAACTCCAGAACCAGCCCAAGCGGTAGCCGGCCGCGAGGCGGGTTCACGCTGATCGAGCTGATCCTTGTGATGGCGATGATGCTCATCGTGCTGTCCCTCGCGGGAGCGTCGTTGTCCGGCTTCTTCAAAAGCCGCACGCTTGAGGCCGAGGCGCGTCGCTTCCTGTCGCTCACCCGCTACGCCCAGAGCCGCGCCGCCGCCGAGAGCACGCCGATGATTCTGTGGGTGGACCTCCGTCGTCGCCTCTACGGCGTCGAGCCCGAGTTCAGTTTTTCGCTCACCGGAGACCGGGTGGTGGAGTACCTCATGGGGGACGACCTGACGATTCAAGTCATCACGACTCCGCAGCAAAACGCGCGATCGACTCGAGGGTCCGAGGGCGGGCGATTTGCGAACGCGGACATCCAGATGCGGTTTTCTCCCGACGGCTTTCTGGGCGAGCTCAATCCGCAGCAGATTGTCCTTCTGCCGCAAAGCGACTCGATCCCGTCGTCCCGCGGCTCAGGCGGGATCCTGATCGCGCCGAACCGCACGGCGTCCGGCTATGAGATTCAACCCAGCACCGCCTATGCGACGCGGCGCTAACCGGCGGCGGCGCGGGTTCACGCTGGCCGAGGCGCTGGCCGCCCTGGCGTTCCTCGCGATCGTCATCCCGGTCGCGGTGGAGGGCGTGCGGGTCGCCAATCGCGCGGGCCAGGTGGCGGAGCGCAAGCAAGAGGCGGCTCGCGCCGGCGCGCGGATCATGGGCGAGCTGGTCGCGACGAAACAGTGGCAGCAGTCCGCCACCAGCGGGACAACGCAGGAGGGCCGGCGGACGTACCGCTGGCAGATCCAGAACAAGAGCTGGGATCAGGACGCGATGCAGGTGATGCGGCTGGACGTGTTTTATGTCGTGCAGGGCCAGGAATACTCGGTGCGCTTGAGCACCCTGGTCGACAGCACGCAATGAGAAGGAACAGAACGAAGATGACGCAACGAACGACAGAAGGTTTGGGGTCGCGGCGCGAACTCGCCAGGGGCGGGTTCACGCTGATCGAGCTCATGCTGTCTATCGTGATCTTCGCGGTCGTGCTGGCCGCGATCAACGGCGTGCTCTTCGGCGCCTTGCGGCTGCGCAACAAAACCACCCAGAGCCTGGATCGGATCCTGCCCATCGAGCACGCCTCCCTCGTGGTTCGCAGGGATCTGGAGGGACTTGTCCCGCCCGGCGGCGCCTTCGCTGTTTCCCTGAAGACGGGGACGGTCACGGGCGTGAGCTCCTCCGACGCCGGACTCGAGTTTTATTCGAACACGGGGACGCTCACCGATCTGCAACCGTGGGGCGATATCCAGCGCGTGGGCTATTTACTCATGGAGTCCACCAATCGGGTGGCCGCCTCCCGAAGCGGCAAGGATCTCGTTCGGGTCGTGACGCGCAATCTTTTGTCGCCCACCCAGGAGACGCCGGAGCCGCAGCACTTGCTCGAGGGCGTTCAATCCCTTGAGTTCGAGTTCTACGATGGCGCCCAGTGGAAGAATACGTGGGACTCCACGACCGAGACTTCGGTGTTCCCGCTCGCCGTGCGGCTATCCATGACTTTGACGGACAACGAGGACGAGGATGGCGAAGCGCGTCCACGGCAGAGCGGGCGTCAGGCGACCTTGCCTCTCCAGATTGTCTGTCCCGTGTTGGTGGCCGCAAATACGAACCAGACTACACAGGCCACTGGTGGCGGAGGCGGTGGTGGTGGTGGCGGAGGCGGCGGCGGCGGCGGCGGTGGTGGCGGTCGTCCAGGAGGTGGACAATGAGAATCCTCTCCACTCAGAAGCTTTATCTCAAATCGGTCGCGACACGCGGCGGCGCCTTGATCATCACTCTCTGGGTGACGTTCGGGTTGGTGAGCTTGGCGCTCTACTTTGGGCACTCGATGTCGCTCGAGCTGCAGGTGTCGGAGAACCGGATGGCAAGCCTTGCGGCGGACCAAGCGGTCCAGGGCGCGGCGCGCTACGCGGTCCACCTTTTGTCGAATCTGCAAACCCCGGGCGTGCTCCCGACCGTTCAGAGCTACGTGCAGGACGCGGTTCCTGTCGGGGACGCCACGTTCTGGTTCGTGGGCCGCGACCCGGATCAAGCGTCGCCGACCTTGCCCTACTTCGCGCTCACGGATGAATCGGCGAAAATCAACGTGAACTCCGCGTCCCAGGAAATGTTGGAAGCCCTGCCCCGCATGACCTCCAGCTTGGCCGCCGCCATCATCGACTGGCGCGACACAAACAGCGACCTGAGCACGGGAGGCGCGGAGGACGAAACCTATCTTCGTCGCAATCCTCCGCATAGGGCCAAGAACTCGAACTTTGAGAGCCTCGAGGAACTGCGGCTTGTGTTCGGCATGGACATGGATGTGTTGTACGGCGAGGACGCCAACCAAAACGGGATCCTCGATCCCAACGAAAACGACGGCGACACATCGCTTCCCTCCGACAACAAGGACGGCAAGCTGGATCCGGGAATCATCGAGTATCTCACCGTTGCGACGCCGATCGTGAACGGGCCTGGAGGGCCTGTGAGTCTCATCAACGCCAGCACGGCCAGCGAGGCGGTCCTCACATGCATTCCAGGAATCGGCAAGGACGGGGCCTCGGCGCTGATAGCCTATCGCAAGGGCCACACCGATCAGCTCGCGACCCCCGAATGGTTCACAAACGCCCTTACCGGCGCCGCGCTTCAGGCGGGTCGCGCGTATCTCACCAACGCCAGCGCGTATTTCAGCGCGGACATCGCGGCGGTCGGCGGGCATGGCCGGGGCTACCGGCGCCAACGATTCATTTTTGACCTCAGCGGCAGCGCTCCCCGGATCATGTCGCGGCAGGACCTGACCGCGCTCGGATGGGCGTTGGGGCGCGATGCGCGCGAAACCGCGATGAATGTGAAAAGGAACCCATGAAGTCCGCTTCCAATAAACGTCGATCGAATTCCGTGCTGAGCCTCTGCTTTGACGGCAGCCGGATGGACGGCGTCACGCTCCGTCGCTCGAACGGATCCGCCGAAGTCACGGCCGTGATCAACGCGAACCTCTCGCTGAACCTCCTGAGCCACGAGCCCGAGTTGGTGGGGCAGGAGATTCGTCAGCAGCTGCAGGCCGCGGGCGTTCGCGAGCGTCGTTGCGTTGTGGCCTTGCCGCAGAACTGGGCGCTCACGATGCAGGTGGACGTCCCGGACCTGCCCGACGCGGATCTGGAGAGCTTCTTCCAGATGGAGGGGGAGCGCGGGTTTTCGACCGGCCCCGACGCCATTGCGCTGGGAATCTCGCGATTTCAGCTGCCCGGCGGCGAGCAGCGCGCAACGGTGATCGGGATTCCGAGAAACCACCTGGAGCGCCTGGACGCGATCCTCAGGGCCGCGAAGCTGGATCCTATCGCGTTCTCGCTGGGGATGCCCTCGATGCATCAGCTGGCGTCGAAGCCGGACGAGGCCTCGCTGTCTCTGCTCGTGGGCGAGCACTCGCTGAGCCTTGAGGTGGGGCAGGGCGACGGCATCGCCGCGCTGCGCGCGCTCGACAACGCGCTGGAGGGCGAAGGCCCCGAACGCGAGGTGAACCTGGCCGCTCTCGTGCGAGAGCTGAGGGTCACTCTCGCCCAGCTTCCCCCGGCCTTGCGCACCGCCATCCGTGTGCTGCGTCTTTTCGGGTCCGCCCCGTGGTGCGACCGCATCGGACACGATTTGCGCGAGCCGCTTCAGGCCCTGGGGCTGAGCGTGGAGCGCGTCGCTGTTTTGCCCGCGACGCGGCTGGGAATCACTCTCTCCGCGGGAGCGAAAGCCAATCCCGAGACGGCGCTGGCCGCGTGCCTTTTGGCGGGCAAGGACATTAGTCCCGGCTTTCTCCCGCCTCGGGTGAGCGCGTGGCAGCGCTTCAGCACCCGCTACTCCAGCAAGAGCCTGACCTACGCGGCGCTTGCCATCGCCTTCCTTGGCTTGGGCGTGATCGGGCTTTTTGGTTACCAGGAGGCGCAGCTCTCGCGGCTCCGAACGGAGTGGTCGAGGCTCGCCCCGCGCGTCGAGCAACTGGAGGCGCTGCAGCAGGACATCAAGCAGTATCGGCCCTGGTTCGACGCCTCAGTGCGCCACCTCACGATCCTGAAGCGCCTGACCGAGGTCTTTCCCGAGGACGGATCGGTGACGGCCAAGACGGTCGAGATCCGCGATGGCAACGTCGTCACCTGCGGGGGCACCACGAAGGACGCCCCCATCTTCTACAAGATGCTGGATCAACTCCGCGCCCTCAAGGACGTCTCCGATGTCACCGTCGACCAGCTTCGCGGCGAGTCGTCGCGCCAGTTCACGTTCAGCTTTCACTGGGGAGAAAAAGCACAACCATGAATCCTCAAGCCCGCCAACGCACCTTGCTCATCGCGGCCGTCGCGCTGCTCGTCCTCTTCATCGGGGACAAGCTGGTGGTCACGCCTCTTATCGCCTCCTGGAAGGATCGCGGGAACCGGATCATCGACCTTCGAAAGAAGGTGGAACACGGGAACCTCGTTCTCGGCCGGGACTCGATCATCCAGGATCGCTGGGATGAGATGAGCACCAACACGCTTCCCCAGGAGGCCTCGGTCGCCGAGAGCAGGGTGCTCAAGGCCTTCGACCGATGGTCGCAGGAGAGCCGTGTCAGCATCACCTCGATTAAGCCGCAGTGGAAGCACGCCGCGGACGACCACGCCACTTTGGAATGTCGCGTGGATGGTTTCGGCAGCCTCGGCACGGTGACGCGTTTCCTCCACGCGATTGAAAAGGATCCCATGGCGCTCCGGATCGACGTGCTGGAGCTGGGCGCCAGGGACAATGAGGGAAAGCAAGTGACCCTGGGGCTTTCAGTGAGCGGATTGCAACTCACGGGACGCGCGCAACCATGAAGGCAAACCATTCCATTCAGTTCGTGTGTCGTTGGGCCGTTCGCCGCTTGGTCGCCCTGGCGGCTGGCTTCGCCGCGCTCGCCGCCATGGCCGCTGTTGAGCCGTCCGATCGCAGAGCCCCGGAACCCGCGGTCTCAACCAACAATCCCGCCCCCATTATTCGAACTAACGCTCCGGTCATCCTCGACTACGCGTCGTTCAAAATCATCCAGGACCGGAACATCTTCAATCCGAACCGGACCGCCCGCGCCTCGCGCGGAGGCTCCGAGACGGAGAAGCCCAAGCCCCCCAAGATTCAACACGCGACACTTGTGGGGATCATGTCGTACGCCAAGGGGGATTTCGCCTTTTTCGACGGGTCGGACAGCGAGTTTCGCAAGTCGCTGAAGAAGGAGGAAAAAATCGCGGGCCATCTCATTGTTGATATCGCCCCCGAAAAGGTCACACTCAGCATCGCTGGGAAGTCCGTGAGCCTCCCTGTGGGCGGGCAGATCAAGCGGGTTGAGGAAGGACCCTGGGAGGTGGCGACAGGGTCCGCGAAAGTCGCCTCCGCGGCGGCGACAGGAACGGGTTCGTCGGAGTCCGGCGGCGAGTCGGCCTCGGGCGGCGAGGATGATGTGTTGAAACGTCTTTTGAAAAAGCGAGAGCAGGAGTCAAAAAATGAAAAATAGAAATCTTCACCCAACCGGCGACGCGTGGATGGCGGCGCGCCTTTGCTTCGCGATCGCGCTGATCCTCTTCGGCGCCGAATCCCTGTCCGCGCAGGATCCCAAACCGGAAAAGGACGACGCGCCCCCGGCCGCGGCGGGGAAGGAACTCCCTCCTCCCGATGCCGCAAGGCCGATGCGGCTCAACTTCCGCGGCGTCGCGCTCGAAATGGTGCTGAATCACCTCAGCGAAGCCGCCGGCTACATCATCGTCATTGAGCCCGAGGCCAAGGGCAAGCTGGACACCAAGATCGACGCCTGGAGCAACCAGGCGGTGTCCCAGGAGGAGGCCCTCACCATCCTGAACTCCGCGCTCAGCCGCGCCGGCTGCGCCGCCATCCGAAACGGGCGCACACTGACGATCGTGACGAAGGATGAAGCCAAGAAGCGCGACCTCCCTGTGAAGAGCGGCAGCAACCCCTCCGAGATCCCGCGCAACGACGACATGGTCACGCAGATTCTCCCGATTCGCTTCATCAACGCCGCGCAGCTCACCAAGGATCTGCAGCCGCTCGTCTCGGAAAAGGCCACGATGACCGCCAATGAGAGCGGGAACGCGCTCGTGATCACGGATACCCAGATCAACATCCATCGCTTCGCCGAAATCATCCGCGCGCTCGACACCTCCCTCTCCAGCGCTTCGATGGTCAAGGTGTTCGCGCTCCGATTCGCCGACGCGAAGCAGCTCTCCGCCGTGATTCGCGATCTGTTTCCCTCCACGGGGACGCAAGCCGGCGGCGGCGGGGGCGGCGGCAGAGGCGGGGGCGGCTTTGGCGGCTTTGGCGGCTTTGGCGGCGGCGGCGGGGGTTTCGGTGGCGGCGCAGGCGGCGGCGGGAATGCCGCTTCCACGGCCAACACCGGAGGACGCCCCGGCGCGTCGCGCGTCATCGCCTCGGCGGACGAATACAGCAATTCCCTGATCGTTTCGGCGCCAGACGATGTGATGCCCACGATTGAGGAGATGGTGAAGGGCGTGGACACTCCGGTTCAGGATGTGACGGAGGTGCGCGTGTTCCGGCTGAAGAATTCGGATCCCACTGAGATGTCGGAAATGCTCGCGAACCTGTTCCCTGACGACACACGCACGGGCGACGCCAACAACCGGCAGCAAGTGCGATTCGGCGGCGGCCCGTTCGGCGGCAATCCTTTCGGACAGACCGCGGCCGCAGGGGCCAACAGCGAGCGAGCCAAGAAGAAGGGGCGCGTGCTGGCCGTCGCGGATCCACGAACAAGTTCCCTGGTCGTGAGCACGTCGCGCGACCTGATGATCCAGATCGCCCAGATGATCGAGCAGCTCGATGCCAGTCCGGCGAAACGCCAGCGGGTCTTCGTCTACTCGCTCGAGAACGCCGACACCAAGGAAGTCGAGCAAGTGCTGCGGGGCATGTTCGAGCGCACCACCACGCAGAACAATCGGAACAATTCCCAGCAGGACAGCGTTCTCACAACCCGCAGCACGTCCAGCCAGGCGACGGGCGTCGGCTCTTCGCGTAGCTCCACGGGCTCCGGGTTTGGCGGCACAGGCGGGACCGGCGGAGGACGAAACACGCCCTGACCAGAAGCTCCTGCCGCTCTTGAGAGCGGTCTCGATCATCCATTTTTCAATCTTGAAACACATGACAACACGATCAATGACGCGGACGGGACTGATTTCCTTGCTTATGGGCTTGGCGCTTGGGCTGGCGGTTTCCGCGCAGGCGCAGAGGGCGGGCGGCGGGGGCGGCGGTTTTGGCGGGGGCGGCGGCGGCGGTCTTGGCGGTGGTGGCGGTGGCGGCGGGGGGGGCGGGACGCAAAGCCGGCAGTACTACAGCAACGGCACCGTTGGCGAAGCCCTCATCTCCAGCGATCCGGAGAGCCGGCGCCTGATCGTCATCACCGATGACGAGACCAGCCAGTATATCAGCCAGGTCATCACCAATCTGGACCGCCCCAAGCCGCAGGTCTTGATCAAGGTCGTGTTTCTCGAGGTGACCCACAACGACGGCTCGGACATCGGCATCGAAGGCTCCCTGAAGCGGAAGATGGATAGCGGCGGCATGTTCGGCGCGGTGTCCAATCTGTTCGGCCTCGGAACCGCGGGCGCTCTTCCTGTCCCCCCGGGCGCGGGCATCTACCAGATTCTGGGCAACGATTTCCAGGCCACGCTGCGAGCGATCGCCTCGGCCGGGAAAACCGAGGTTCTCTCCCGTCCGTCCATTCTCACCCGCAATAATCAGCCGGCAACGATCACCGTCGGTCAAACGCTGCCTTTCATCACGAACGTCCGCTACGACGTCAACGGCAACGCGATCAACACGGTTCAGTACCAGGACATCGGAATCATTCTGCGCGTCACGCCCTACATCACTTCGGATGGCTTGGTTGAAATGATCCTCGCCCCCGAAATCTCCTCTCTCACCGACCAGACCGTCACCATTTCGAGCGGCGTGACCGCGCCCGTGATCGCCAAGAGGTCGGCGGACACGGTCGTGGTGACGCCCGACAGCCAGACCGTCGTGATCGGCGGGCTCATGCAAAACAACAAGACGCAGTCCACGAGCAAGATCCCCATCCTGGGCGACATCCCGATCCTCGGACTGGCTTTTCAACGGAAGGTGAAGGCGAACACGAAGACCGAGCTGTTGATCTTTTTGACGCCCCACATTGTGAAGGAACCGAGCCAGCTGGCGAGGTTGACGGAGACAGAAAAGCGCGGCGCGCAGCTCGCGCCAAAGGCTTTTACCGACAAGGAGCTCGACGCTTTTGTCGATGGGCTTTCTGTGAAGCAGCCGGAACCGGCGCCCAAGCCGTCCAAGAAACCGTTGCGTCCTCAAGAGCGCAACTAGGCTGGGTCAAGCCCCGGTTCGCAGGCCTCGGGTTCGCGTCGACCGGCGCGAGCGCACAAGATGAACGAGACAGAGAACAAGCGACACGGCGTGGCGTGGCGGGGCGTTCGCGGGCGCCAAGCGGCAGTCCATTTTATTCTGGCCGCGGCTTGGCTGGCCATTGCGGGCTGGCAGGCGATTGAACATCTTCGTGTTCGGGAAACGGCGAGGCAAGGCCTCCTGGGCCGAGGCCGCGACATCACCACGACGCTGGGCCTGGTGATTCGCTCGCAGCGCCGATTCGGGAGCGTGTTCCAGGATCGCATCGAGCCCGCCCTTGAGGAACTCGTGAAGACGGCGGAGGTGGAGTCCATCCATTTGCTGAACAAGTCGGACGTGGTGGTCGCCTCCGCCGGCGGACCCCTCGACCTGACCGCGCGCTCCCCCGCCGGTCAGGGGGAGCGCTGGGATTCACACTCGGTGACAGTGGTGAACCTGATGGATTTGGGAACCCGCTCCGCGACGAATAGGGAGGACGATCCGCCCATCATCGTTCTGCCCCGGCGCGACCCCGGCGGATCGAACGCCCTGGGCGGAGGCGATCCGTTTCGCTTTCCGTGGAGGGGTGGCCGGCCTCCCGACACAAACGGGCCGGATCTCTTTGCCTTCGCGCCCTTCGGCCCGCCCCGGCAAGGCCCCCCGGAGCCGCCCCCGCCCGAACGACCCAGGGAAGGCCCGGGGCGTCGCGGGTTTGGCCGGCCCCCGTGGATGTCGGAGGAGCAATACAAGCAGCTCATCACTCGCCAGGGCGTTCACAGCTTCGTCGTGGTGCTCTCCACGCTCTCGGTCGAGCGCGCCATCGCCGCCGATCTCTGGGCCCGCGCGGTGGTCGCCATCCTGGGCGCCGTCGCGGTCGCCGGCGTGTCGCTCGCTTGGCGGAACACCGCCAACTCGGCGCAGTTGAAGCTGCGATTGCTCCGCGCCAGCGAGCTGAACAATCATCTGAGGGAAATGAACATCGCGGCAGCGGGACTGGCGCATGAGACGCGCAATCCGCTCAACATTGTTCGCGGCCTGGCTCAGATGATCTCCAAGCGGGACGACGCGCCGCAGGAGATCCGGCAGCGCGCCTACGACATCACCAGCGAGGTGGATCGCGTCACCGACCAGCTGAACCAGTTCATCAACTATTCCAAGCCGCGGGACGTGAAGAGCTCCATCGTGATTCTCGATCGCGTGGTGGACGAAGTGGTGCGCGCGCTGGGCGCCGACCTGGAGGAGAAGCGGATCCGCCTGACGTTCCTGCGAGCCGACCTGCGCATCATCGCCGACGACCAGATGCTGCGGCAGACGCTTTTCAATCTCGTGATCAACGCCATCCAGGCGCTCGGGCCCGACGACCAGATCGAAATCTCCTCCGGAAGATCCGCGCCGTCGCTCGCCTTCCTTGAGATTCGCGACACCGGGCCCGGGGTGGCCGAGTCGGACCGGAGCGCGATCTTCAAGCCCTACTTCACCCGACGCTCCGAGGGCACCGGTTTGGGGCTCGCGGTCGTGCATCAAATTGTCCTTGCGCACGGATGGGACATCGAGTGTGTTGCGAACGAGCCGCGCGGCGCCGTGTTTCGGATTCATGATATCAAGCTGGCGTCGACGGCGACTTGATCCTTATGCCAGCCAGCGCGCAGCCAGCACCCGGATCCGCCGGGCTTGTGTTGATCGTGGACGACGATCCCGGTCAGCGCAGCCTTCTCAACTCCTTTCTGCAAGGACAAGGCTTCCAAACGCTCACCGCCGACTCCGGCGAGGCGGCGCTCTCCATCCTGAAACTGCACCCGATCCAGCTGATGATCTCGGATGTCCGGATGCCGGGGCTTTCGGGCCTGGAGACTCTGAGGTCCGCGCGGCGGCAGAACCTGAACGTCCCCGTTCTCCTGGTGACGGCCTATGCGGACATCCGGGACGCGGTCACGGCGATGCGCGACGGCGCGGTGAACTACCTCAGCAAGCCCATCGATCTTGATGAGCTGCTCAGCTCCGTCCGAAAGGCCATTGGAGTTCCGACGGGCGACGGGTTGCGATTGAACGGAGGGTTGCGGCTTCCCTCGTGGGTCGTCGGGGCGAGCCCGCTGATGGAGTCGGCGTTCCGCGACGCGGCCCTGATCGCCGGATCCGACAGCCGGGTGCTGATCACCGGCGAGAGCGGCGTGGGGAAAGAGGTGCTCGCCGACCTGATCCATTATTGGAGCCCGCGTCAGAGCAAGCCCATGGTGAAGGTGAACTGCGCGGCGATCCCCGCCAATCTTCTGGAGAGCGAGCTGTTCGGACACGAGAAGGGATCGTTTACGGGCGCCTCGCAGCAGCGGATCGGCCGCTTCGAGGCCGCGAACGGCGGCACTCTCTTTCTCGATGAAATAGCGGAACTCGCGCCCGCCCTTCAGGGAAAGCTTCTCCGCGTGACACAGGACGGATGTTTTCAGCGCGTGGGTTCGAATGTGGACATCCGCAGCGACGCGAGGCTGATTACCGCGACAAACAAAAACCTCGAGGAGGAGGTGCAGAAGGGGCTGTTTCGGGAGGATCTGTTCTATCGGCTCACCGTGTTCGAGTTGAATCTGCCCGCTCTGCGGGAGCGGCCGGAGGACATCCTGCCGTTGGCGCATCACTTTATCCGGCAGCTGACGCAAGGGCGCGCGAGGCTGTCTCCGACCGCGGCTGAGAGTCTTCTCGCCTACGCCTGGCCTGGCAATGTGCGGGAGCTGAGGAATGCCATGGAGCGCGCGGCGTTGCTGTCGGGCGGGGAGCTGATTCTTCCGGATCATCTGCCGACCAAGCCGCGGCAGGCTTCTGCCGCAACGGCGCGTGTCGTCGCGGGCGCTTCCGCCAAGCTGGAGGAGGTGGAGAACCAGGCCATTCTGCTCGCGTTGGCGCAGCATCATTACAATCGGACGGAGGCGGCGAAGGCCTTGGGCATCAGTCGGAGGAACCTGCTCTACAAACTGCATCGCCTGCGCGGGCTCGGTCATGTCGTCGATCCGCCGGACCCGTCCGGTTCCGCGTCCGCATCCGCATCCCCGCCCGGTTCGTAGAGTGATCGGGTCGGGGCCCATCCCGAACTGGGGGCGTAAAGCGGGTCGTTCTTCAGGCGTTCGGCCGTCCGCTGTGGAGTGCGGAACGTCCAGAGTCAGAGCGTGCGCCCCTTCAACCCTCGCACCCCTCTGCCTCTGGGCGGCTGACGGATGAGGTTGCCCGCGAAATACGCTAAAGACGCGAAAGAGGCGGGACAGAAAACCGGTGCTTCCACATCCTCGATCCATTCCCATTTCGCGCTTTTAGCGTGTTTCGCGGGCAAGCTCCCGGACCCCGATGGTCCTCATTGCGCAGTGCTGACGAAATGGAAGCTGGGACATCGTCAGGACTGGAAACATGACTTCGGTCATCCCGCGCTCTTTGCGGAGCCCGTTGTCGATCCACAACGCTATCGCGGCGCCTGACACGCCGCACGGCGTTTCCCGTCCCAGAATCACCACGGCGCCGGCTTTGTCGGTAACCGTGCTTCGCCCCTGTCGATCGCGCCGTTTCGCCTTGAAGCGCAGGCTGGCGTTGTGCGTCCATTTGTCGCGACTACATTCTTTATGTCTATGCACCCGTTCACTCTTGCCGCTCTTCTCGCCCTGGCCTTCTCCATTGAACCCACGCTCTCCGCCGCCGATTGGCCTCAGTTCCGTGGGCCGGACCGCTCTGACAAGTCCTCCGAAACCGGCCTTCTGAAGTTTTGGTCCTCCGGTGGGCCCAAACAGGTCTGGCTCATCAAGAATGCCGGACTGGGTTATTCGGGCATCTCGGTCGTGAAAGGGCGCGTCTTCACCATGGGGGCTCGCACGGATAGCGACAGCCAGCGGGAGTATTTGATCGCGCTCGACGAAAAGGACGGCCATGAGCTCTGGGCCACCCCTATCGGCGGCTTGTATGTCAACAACTGGGGCGATGGCCCTCGGGGCACGCCCACTGTGGACGGTGATCGCGTCTATGCTCTCGGGGGGCAAGGCGACCTGATCTGCGCTGAAGCCGCAACCGGAAAGCCTGTCTGGAAGGCCACCATGAAGAGTCTCGGCGGGAAGGTTCCCGGTTGGGGCTATTGCGCGTCGGTGCTCGTGGATGGCGATAAACTGATCTGCACTCCTGGCGGTGGCCAGGGCGCCATGGCGGCGCTCAACAAGTCAACGGGCGCCGTGGTGTGGCAGGCGAAGGCTTTCGTCGACGATGCCCACTACTCGTCGATCATCACCGCCAACATCAACGGCCAGCATCAGCTCATCCAGCTTACGCCCAAGTTCATCACCGGTGTGAACGCCAAGGATGGCCAGGTCCTCTGGCAGTCGGATTGGCAGGGTCGAACCGCCGTGATCCCCACGCCCATCCAGCGAGACGGTCAAGTGTATGTGACCTCGGGATACGGCGCCGGATGCAAGGCGGTCAAGGTGGGCGCCGGGAACGAGGTTGCCGATGTGTTCGCCAACAAGGTCATGAAGAATCACCATGGCGGTGTCGTGCTGGTGGGAGACCATCTGTACGGCTACTCGGACGGATCCGGCTGGGTGTGTCAGGATTTCAAAACGGGCGTGGAGGTGTGGTCCTCGAAGGCCTTTGGCAAGGGCGCGGTAACGTACGCCGATGGAATGCTGTATTGCCTCGAAGAAGAGTCGGGAACCGTGGCGCTTGTCGAAGCGTCGCCGAAGGGTTGGAGCGAGAAGGGGCGGTTCACCCTGGCCCCCCAGACCACCCTGAGAAAGCGCGATGGACGCATCTGGACTCACCCCGTTGTGAGCAATGGCAAGCTCTTCCTCCGCGATCAGGAACTGATCTTCTGCTTCGCCGTCCGCTGACCCGTGGAATTCCTGCGGGGCTTGGGCTGTTGCCGTCGGCTATCGCTGTCTTCCCCGTTTCCAAACCACATAGACGCCCGTGAGCTTGTCGTGCCAGGACTGCTTGCGCGTGTCCCATGCCGCCCAGATGAACCCCAGCCCCAGCGGAAGCGCGGAGAGAAACGCGGCGAGGCAGCGGGTGGTCGCGGTCTTGAATTGAATCGGAGATCCATCCCTCTCGCAGAGCATGCTGCCGATGACCTTCCCTCCGATCGTCGCCCCGCTCCAGGTCCATAGCGCGATGTGATAGCCCATCCAGAGGAGCATCCAGGACTTCCCTTCAAGTCCAACAGCCTGGGCGACCGCGGCGATGAGGATGAAGTCGAGCAGCGTGGCGACGGTTCGCATGAAGAACCCCACGGGAGGCATCGCGTCCGCGGGCAACGCCGGAAAGGCGGGGGGGAGGCTCGACGTCGGAGCCGACGTGCCCGCGCCTGCGTCTGAAGGAACCGCGGCGCTCATCGCTTGAGGCGCGCGCTTCGGGCGCAGAGCCCGACCCGTCGCCATCAGCAGCGATCCCATCGCCATCGGGAGCATCCCAAACCAGATCACGAGCCCAAGGAAAGGCACCATGTACAGCAGGCAGAACACGACGGACCCAACGAGCAGTCCCGCGATCGGCCGGTGGAGAAAGGGCCAGCCGAGTTCGCGCGTGGCCTGAAGGCCGACGAATTGCACGACAACCATCCGGCCAAAGAACAGTCCGAGCGCCACCGCGAACAGCAGCAGGAATCCGATCCCCACGGCTCCGAGGATCACGAGAAGCGGCGTCAGCAGGAGCAGGAAGAACAGCGCGATCAGGCCGATCAGGTAGGAGAGGATGGGGCGATCCATCAAAGCGCTGACGCAGGCGCGAGTTGGGCCGGGCAGCACCAAACCCATCAACAGATACAAGAAGAAGAACACCGCGGGGAAGGTCCAGACCCAGGGAACTCTTGGCGGGAGGGGTCGCAGCCAGAGCGCGCCCTGGAGCGCCCAATCGGTGATTCCCTTCAGCACCGGCGTCGTGTCGGCCGAAAAGATATGGTTGTCCGAGCGCATTTGCGCCCCGGGCGACTGCGTCACTTTCCCCGCAATGACGGTTGCCGGACGTTTGAGTATCGCGGTGGGCAGCGCGTCCAGGTCGCCTCCGATCACCACCACCTCGCCGCGGATCCGTCCGCTCACTCTCAGGTTGCCGTTGACCACCACCACCGCCTCGCGCACATCGCCATCGACCTGCACATCCCCATTGATGACGGTGACGAATTTGACGCTTTCGTTCGGTCCGATGACGGCGTCTCTGCCGATCTGGACCACTTCGTGCAGGTGAGCCATCGGTGTCGCGGGTCCATCCTGCGCCCGCGCGCGCAGGCCTTCGCTGAGAAGCCCCATGAGCGCCAATGCCATCGTCATCGGCAAGAACCAGCCGGCAAACTCGCCCCGGACCCGCCTCGTTTCAGGCCAAGCGGAGACCGAGCTTGAGGGTCTTCGGTCGTGATCTATCGGATCGAATGCTGTTGTCGTGAAAGCCATGCGTCAGCCCAGTTTTATTGTTCTTGTCCGGGAGCTGCCCACTGCCTGTAGACCCACCCTCCGACTCCGATGCATCCGAGGTAGCCGGCGGCCATGGCGACACCGAGGGTCCACCAGATCGTGGAGGGAATGGTTCTGAGGATCGTCGCCGCCGCCTCGCTCATAACGCGCGTGATATTCCAGCCCGAACCCAGCACCGACTCAGGCCCATACACCGCGCCTGCGGAAACTGAGAGCGAGCTCCATGAGCCGAGGCCGCGTTCGATCCAACTCAGAATCAACAGCGCGACCACCGCCGACGCTCCCATCAATCCCGCTCGCGCGGCGAGGGGCCAATCCGCCGCCGGCTTCCGCCACCAAGGGAGGACAGCCTGGCGCGCCGCGATCTCACGCAGAACGCGCGGCGCGAGCGAGGGCGGGGCCTTCGGCGCGGGGAGCCGCCTCAGATACTCATGCAGCAAGGGATCCTCGGGCGTGTCAAATGGAGCAGACATAAAATGGTTTCAGTCGGTTCTCTTTCTGTTTTCCGCGGTCTTCGGCGTTCACGACGGAGTGTCCGGCGTCATGCCCTCGGGCCGGAGCTGCGCGCGCAGCAAGTGGCGCCGCAGCGCCTGGCGGCCCCGATGAATATCTGTTTTCACTTTGCTCAGCGACACATCCAATTCCTCCGCGATGGCCTCGTAGCTGAGCTCTTCAAAGTGATACAGGACCAGGGGGACCCGCTGCAGAGCCGGCAGCTGGGCCAAGCCCTGTTCCACCCACTGATGCCGGGCATCGGCGTCCCAGCGCTCGGAGGCGAGGTCTGGCGCGGGCAGGTTCGCGACGGGATCCGACGTCTCATCGCCCGGCTTCACGAGGTCTGAGAAGGTCTGCCATCGGGCTCGATGCCGCGTCAGATGATTCAGGGCCAGGTTGCGGGTGACTGTCTTCAGCCATCCGCCCACTGTGGCGCTGCGGCTCAAAGAATCGAAATGAGCGTGCGCCTTCAGGAAAACCTCCTGGGCAATGTCCTGGGCTTCGGCGAAGTCGCCCAGAAGGCGGATTGCCGTGCCAAACACCATGTCCTGATAGGCTCTCATGAAAGCCTCGAACTGTTGCGGATCATCCATCGGGCGCCGCGGAGCGCGTCCAGCTCATCACAGGGAAAGGACACGGGTGAAGGACAAAGAGTTGCGGCAAAGTTCTTCCTTCCCCAGCCTCCCGAGCTCGGCAGTATCGGTCCCGATGCGCGCGCACTTTCTCCTGGGACCCGCCGGCAGCGGCAAGACGACTCGCTGCCTTGAGGAGATCCGCGTCGCGCTCGCCGATCCTTCTGGCGCCCCGTTGCTGATGCTCGCCCCCAAACAGGCCACCTTCCAGATCGAGCGCCAGATACTGTCCTTTCCCGATGTCGGCGGATACACGCGCCTGCAGATACTGTCCTTTGAGCGTCTGGCCGAGCTGGCGCTGGAGAATCTGGACGGCGTTTCGCCTCCGCTCGTCGAGGAGGAAGGCCGGGTGATGGTGTTGCGCGCGCTCCTCATGGAGCTGCAGCCTCGTCTTGCCGTGTTCCACGCCACGGCGCGCCTCCCTGGTTTTGCGAGGCAGCTCAGCGCCTTGCTGCGGGAGTGTCAGCGCGGACAAACGTCGCCCGCCAGGCTCCTCCAGCTCAGCGAGAGTCTCCGTTCCACGACGGGCGCGATCAGCGCGAAGCTCGAAGATCTGGCTCTCATCCTCGACGCCTACGAACAGTGGCTGAAGAGCCAGGGGCTCCGCGACGCCTCACAGCTCATCGATCTGGCGACGGCGCGATTGCGCGATTTTCGGGCGTCCGCCGCCCTCGGGCCGAGCGGATTTCAATCCGGAGCTCCTCTGCGATTCGACGGCGTCTGGCTCGATGGCTTCGCCGAGATGACGCCGCAGGAGCTCGACTTTCTCGCCGCTCTCCTCCCTTACGCCCGGCGCTCGACCCTCGCCTTCTGCCTCGATCACGCGCCCGAGGACGATCCCTCCTGGCTCTCGACCTGGGCGGTCGTCGGACAAACATTCCGACGTTGCTGGCAACGCGTCCACTCGTTGCCTGAAGCGGAGACGACGCTCCAGGTGCTGGGCCGCGACGCGGGACGGTCGCGCTACCGGTCGTCTCCGCCGCTGCGACGGCTTGAGTCGGAGTGGACGCGAGGGGCCGCCGGCGGCGGAGAGGCGATCGAGGACGTCGCCGAAGGACGAGTGGAGGATTCGCTGGCGCTGATCCGATGCGTGAACGTCGAGGCCGAGGCTGTGATGGCGGCGCGCGAGATCCTGCGCTTCGTGCGTTCACGGGGAGCTCGGTTTCGCGACACCGCGGTGCTGGTGAGATCGTTGGAGGACTATCACGCGACTGTCGGACGCGTCTTCTCACGCTATGGCATCCCTTTCTTCATGGACCGCCGTTCTCCCGCGAGCCATCACCCGCTCGCCGAGCTCACGCGGAGCGCGCTCCGCGTCGTCGTGTTCGGCTGGCGACATGAGGATGTTTTTGGAGCGTTGAAGAGCGGTCTGACGGGATTGGACGAAGCCCACGTGGACCGCCTGGAGAACGCCGCGCTGTCGAACGGTTGGACCGACAAGGACTGGCTGGGCGTCTATCGCTGGGCCGCTGGCGCGGCGACGGCGGACACGTCCTGGATGGATCGCGCGCGCGACGAGTTTGTTCCCGTGCTTCGCCAGCTGGGCCAGCGCGTGGGAGATCCGCGATCGTCGCCTCCCTCGGGATCCCAGCTGGCGGCCGCGCTGCGCGAGCTCTACGAGGAGTTTCGCGTTCTGGAGCGACTTGAGCGGTGGAGCGAGAAGGAGGAGGTTCGATGGTCGCAGCCCACACGCGTGCATTTGACCGTCTGGGAAGAGGTGCAGTCCTGGCTGGATAATCTGGAGCGGGCCTTTGGGACGCGCGCCATGCCGATGCGCGAGTGGCTTCCGATTCTCGAGGCCGGCCTGGGCAGCCTGACGGTGGGCGTGGTGCCTCCGGCTCTGGATCAGGTGTTGGTCGGCGCCGTGGATCGTTCGCGGAATCCTGAGCTGCGGCTTGCCGTGGTGTTGGGAATGAACGACTCCGTGTTTCCCGCGATGGCGCAAGGCGGCAATTTGCTCACCGAGATCGAGAGGGAACGCCTGGCCGCCGAGTCGGTGTTCCTCGGCGCCGGGCTTCGAAGGCAGGTCGGCCATGAGCGCTACTACGGTTACATCGCGTGCACGCGCGCCTCGGAGCGCCTGGTGCTCAGTTGGTCGGCGACGGATGCCTCCGGCGGCGCGATGCTCCCCTCGCCGTTCGTCGACCAAGTCCGCGCCCTTTTTCCGACGCTGCGCCCCGTCGATTTTTCGGGGCGCGTGGACTGGTCGAGCTCCGAGCATCCTCATGAAATCGCCTCCGACTGGCTTGCGCGTTCCCGTGTGGTGAAGGGCGGGGAGGTTTGCCTTGAGGGCATCCCTTCCGAAACGGCGCGCCAGGGAATCGATCGTTTGCGATGGGGACCCCTGTTCTCGCGGTGGGGGGAGTTGCAGGGCGCCTCCCTGGGTTTGAGCGCGGACGCCGTGAACCGGCTGTATGGAACGCGCCTGATGACGTCGGTCAGCGCGCTCGAGGATTATGCGGCGTGCCCCTTCAAGTTTTTCGTCGCTCGGGGGCTCGGGGCGCGTGAGCGCGAGCTTTACGATCCGGATCATCGGGAACGAGGCAGCTTTCAGCACGAGCTGCTGCAACGATTTCACCAAAGCCTCGAAGCGGAGTCGAAGCGGTGGCGCGATATCGTCCCCGCCGAAGCCGCCCATCGCGTTCGCGCGCTCGGCGAAGCGATGAGGGCATCCTATCGAGGCGGGCTCTTCGACTCCTCCGCCGCGGCCAGGGCTCAGGGACGTGTGCTGATCGATCGCACGGCGGTGGTTGTGCAGGCGCTTGTGCGTTGGATGGAGAACTATTCGCTCGATCCGAAGTGGGTCGAGGCGGACTTCGGGATGACTCCCGACGGAACGCCCGGACTGGAGCTCCCGCTGTCGGATGGGCGGTCTGTGTATCTCCGCGGTAGGGTCGATCGTGTGGATGTCGGAGGCGCCGATGAGGCGGGCGTCGGGTTTGTGGTGATCGTCGATTATAAATCCTCGGGACGAAAGCTGGAGCCATTGAAGCTGGAGCATGGATTGCAGCTGCAGCTCCTTGCCTACCTGGCGGTCGCCACCCGGACTCCGGAGGCCGCGGCCCGGCTCGGCTACAAGCTGCTGCGACCGGCCGGCGCGTTCTACGTTTGCCTGAACCCTCAAAGCTCAGGCGTCAAGCATCGCGGCGACCGCGCGAACGGGGACGATGAGCGGGGTCCCAAGGCCTTGCAGCATCGGGGGCGATTCGATCAGCGATGGATCGAACTGCTCGATCGTCGATGTCCGCCCATGCCCGGCCAGTTTTCCTTCCAACTCAACAAGGATGGCTCGTTCTCCAGGCGCGGCGGCGACGGCGTGGAATCCGGCGAGATGACCCGGCTGATGGATCGCGCGCTGGACCAGATTCGCGCTTTCGGAGAAGCGATTTTCCGGGGCGAAACGCAAGCTTCGCCGGTGGAGGTGAAGTCGGAGCGCGCCTGCGATCGTTGTGATTATCGCTCGATCTGCAGGTTCGATCCCTGGGTGGATCGATTCCGCGTTCTCAACCTCGCCGCGACTCCCGGAGGCGACTCTTGAACGAGGGTTCGAATCCTTTGTTCACCGAGGAACAGAGGCGCGCGATCGCGGCGAACGGGAATGTGCTTGTCGCGGCGGGCGCGGGAACCGGCAAGACCCGAACGCTGGTCGAGCGCTGCGTTCGACTGGTGGAGGAAGGCCACCCCGTGCGCGGGTTGCTCCTCGTGACTTTCACCGAGGCCGCAGCCGCCGAAATGAAGGCGCGTCTGCGAACGGCGTTGCAGGCGAAGGCCGCGGCCGAGACGACGCCCGGATACCTGCACGAGCAGCTGGCCCTGCTGGATGGCGCGTGCATCGGCACCTTGCACGGCTTCTGCCTGCAGTTGATGCGAGATCATTTTTACGACCTCGCCATCGATCCTCAGGTGATCGTCCTCGACGAGGCCCAGACGCTGCCCATGATTCGCGAAGCGCTCGACGTATTACTGGATCCGTGGCTCGAGCGCAGCTCCCCGACCGACGCCCAGTCGCCCTGGGCGCTCCTCCTCGTGCAGTTCGGCAGTGATGCTGTGGCCGAGTTGCGCGAGGTGATTGTGAAGATCCATCGGTACGCCCAAGCTCTTCCGAACCCGATCGCCTGGTATGAGAGCCAGCTGAGGTCCTTCGCTTCCGAAGATCCTGCGCTGTGGCGGGCGCGGCTGGTGGCGGGGGTTTGCGAGTGGGCGCGCGAGTGGCTGCCGCGACTCGAGAGGACGGAGCGCTGTCCTCCGGTCGCCACCAGCCTGGGCGCTCTCCAATTGTTGACGAAGGACGGTCTCGTATGGGACTTGATCGATCAGGCGCTGCAACAGCTGAGCGTCGCCGACGCCTTGGCGTGGCCGAAGGGACGCAAGACCACTGTGCGCAGGCCTCTGGAGCCTTTCTTCCGCGACGTGGAGTTCCTCGGCTCCCTGTGCGGACAGGCCTCCGATGGCTCCCCGCTGTGGGAATCGGATTGGCGCGCCGTGCGTCCCGCCATGTCGCTATTGGTTTCGCTCGCCCGTGATTTTGGAGCCGAGTACGAGCGCGCCAAGCGAGAGTGGGGCGGGGTGGATTTCTCGGACTTGGAACAGAAGTGCCTGCGCCTTCTCATCGGAGAGGACGGCGAGCCCACCTCAATCGCGTTGCGGTGCCGGGAACGTTTCAGTCACGTCTTCGTGGACGAAGTCCAGGATATCAACGCGGCCCAGGACGCGATCATTCGCGCTGTGAGCCGCGAGGGGACGGACGCCAACCGGTTCCTGGTCGGCGACGCGAAGCAAAGCATCTACCGCTTCCGGCTCGCCAATCCCGCCGTCTTTCGAAGGTATCAGGAAGCCTGGGCTCGGGAGACGATCCCCGCCCCGGGCCAGGTGATCGCTCTGCGCGAGAACTTCCGGAGCCGCGAGGCGATTTTGAGCGCCGCGAACGCGTTGTTTGGATTCCTGATGCAACCTGATCTGGGCGGCATCGCCTATGATGAGCAGGCGCGGCTGCGGTTCGGAAGCGCGGCGCTTCGCGCTGAGCTCGGCGCGGAGCCGCGCCTTCCCTGCGTCGAATTGCGGGTCCTCCTGCCCGTCGATCCTCTCGATTCGACGGATCAGGGAGCGCCGGCTCCGGAGGGGGAGCCTGATGGGGAAGCGGTGGATGTGGAAGGCGTGGAGCGCGAGGCGCGCTGGACGGCTGGCAGGCTCAGGAGGATGCGGCTGGATCCTCAGGCGGTCTGGGAGGAACAGACGGGAGCGTTTCGTCCGGCGCGGTGGTCCGACATGGTGATCCTGCTTCGCGCGCCTGGCAGCAAGGTCGAGGCATTCGCCAAGGAATTCCATCGCGCGGGCATCCCCCTCATCGCGGAACGCGGCGGTTTCTTCGCCAGCCAGGAGGTGCAGGATCTTCTCTCCCTTCTCGGCATCCTCGACAATCCGCTCCAGGACATTCCATTGCTCGCCGTGCTTCGATCTCCGCTTGTGGGATTCACGCTGGGTCAGTTGAGCGAGGTTCGAGCCGTGGAGCGCAAGGCGCCCTTCTGGATGGCCTTGATGGCGCTGGCGCAGCGCCCGCCCGCGAAGCTCGACCCTGAGGCGTCGGATACGGCGAAGCGTTGCGTTCAGTTTCTTCGGCAGCACGCGCGGTGGCGCGAAGCCATGCGCTTTTCACCGTTGTCCGCCTGCCTGGAATCGATCCTGGCCGAGACTCAGTACGAAATCCTCCTGCGGGCCCAGTCGCGCGGGGAGGAGCGTCTGGCAAATGTGAGGCGTCTGCTCGATCTCGCCCGCCAGTTCGATCCGTACCAACGACAGGGATTGTTTCGTTTTCTCCGATTCATCGAGGCGCAAGAGGAGAGCGACCCGAACCAGGAGAACGGCGCCGCCGCGGCGATGGACGCCGTCAGGCTCCTGAGCGTTCACAAGAGCAAGGGCCTGGAGTACCCGATTGTCGTGGTGGCGGATCTCGCCAGGAAGTGGAATGCGAGGGATCTGACCCAGGAAATCCTGATTGATGAGGAGTTGGGTCTGTCGCCCCGCGTTGTGGACCCTGTTTCCGGATTGCGTTTTCCAAGCCCTGCCCAGTGGTTGGCGCGCCGGAGAGGCCGACGCGAATCCTTGGGCGAGGAAATCCGTCTGCTCTATGTCGCATTTACGCGAGCCAAGGATCGCCTGATCCTCGTCGGGTCCGCCAAGCCCAAAGGCTGGCAGCCGGAGGACGAGGAAGCCGATCCTTCCGCCGTGGAGGCCCATGACCCACTACGGGCGGACGTTGTGGATATAGACCGGGCGAAGTCGACGCTCGACTGGCTCGCGATGTGGTGGAGAAGAGAACGACAAGGCCTCCTTTCGGGTGACGCGATGATTGGCGCTTCGCGGAATCTCCGATGGCATGTCAGCGCTGTCGATGCGGAAGAGCAGGCGGCATCCCCAGGGGGTGACGAGGATCCGCGTGAAGCCCGCAGCGTCGGGGAAGCCGCGCTTCCGGAGTTTGAGGAGGTATTGGCGCGTCTGAGTTGGACCTATCCTCACGCGAGCGCCGCGCGTGAACCGGCCAAGACGACTGTGTCCGCCCTACGACGTCGGGGGCGTGATCTGGACTCCGACGCCGCGGAGTCGGCGTGGGTTTCCCGGTCCGATGCCCGGCCGCGTCCATCGACTCAAAGGGCCTCGTCGGGCGCGATGTCCGCCGCGGAGCGCGGCACAGCCCATCATGCCTTCCTCCAGTGGCTGAATCTGGGTCGCGCCGAGAGCGCATTGGACCTGAGGAACGAGGCCCATCGGCTTGTGGCCGCGGGCGTGTTGACGGAGGAGGAGGAGGAGGCTCTCGACTTCCGCGGGCTCGAGGCGTTTTGGTCGTCGGAGCTGGGTCGCGCGATACGCGATCGCCGGGAGAAGGTTCATCGCGAGGCCTCCTTCACCGCCCGAGTCTCCGTGGGGGACTTGCGTCGGATCGGAGCGCTGGGGATCGACTCGGATCTCGCCGATGACGAGTTCGTGGTGGTGCAAGGCCAGATGGACCTCATTGTGATTCTCGACGAGGAGCTCTGGCTCGTGGATTTCAAGACAGACTCCGTGAAGGACGAGGAAGTGGCGGCGAGAGCCGGGGACTATCGGACGCAAATTGCGGTTTATGCGCATGCGCTCCAGGCCATCTATCATCGGCCCGTGACGCGCAGAGTTCTGTACTTTCTTGCCGCCCGCCAAGCCATGGAGCAGGGAGCGCAGAGCGAATTCAACCCAGAGGCGCGGGGGCGCGGCGCAGGCGGGGAATGAAACCGCGGATCGCGCGGATACCACGGATGGGAAAGCGATGGGAAACGAATCGTGCGTGATACACTCGCGACAATGCAGGCGAGTTGGCAAAACAGTTGGTCTTCGATAAGTCGAAAGCCGTCCAAACTGCCGTGACCCAATACGGTACGAGGTTTAATCAAACAAGAAAAGTTGTTGGAGCTAACGGTAGAGCAATACCGGTTAAGATCGCACCGATACGCGGGTCAGATGGCGTTGTGAGATTGGTTACCGCAGTCCCTGAAAAATAGACCATGATTCAAGAATACGCAGTTGCTCGCTTAAAACGAGATGCGCCTACGATCCCGTTACAGGTAGGCACTAAAGGGGCGATCCTCATCGTCCATCCTTGTAGCCCGCCAGCTTATGAGGTGGAGATTGTTGATGACGCTGGAAAACCACTTGGAACTTACACCGTGGAGGAAGTTTATCTGGAGGAGGTCAAACATGATTAACAGTATCTTGCCGCAAAGACAGGTCCGCTTGTGCGCGGCAGCACGACACTGGCCCCTTCGGCCAAAACGCGCAGGGCTTTGTGACGCCTATTTCCCTGAAAGTCATGAGGCATACGATCGAAATAAATCAGCTCTCACCGAGCTTCAGCGGGCGTCCAGAGCTGCTCTATCTGGCGCTAAACTCGAGTTTAAGCCTATTGAAAACAGACTGGGGTTCGACCCATACCCGAGTCTTGGCTATGGAGCAATTGTCAGAGGTCGATAGGTATTCGGTAAGCGGCGAGCGGCGCACGTCTACCGGAGGGCGGGCGTGCAAATAAGAAGCTTTGTGATTAACAAAAAAAGAACAAGAGATGCTCAGGAAAACTGTCATTGCTGAGAACCTAGCGGTACGCAAAGGGGGAGCAGCTGTACTGGCCTTACTGCTATGCGGTTGCGGACCCCGATCCAGTCCGGGTGAACAAAGGGAGCGAGTGCTTCAACAAAGCGCCGAGCTTGATCGGCAGTACCTCGAAGGTGATGCTCTTCAGGCCAAGCGAAGTCTACAGAGGAATGTAAAACTGGTGGAGGAATCACAAGTGTTGCATCCGAGCGGACAGGCCCTCTTACTTGCTGGCCTTAACCTTCGACTCTTTGCACTGGAAAAAAGGCTTGATCATCCCACAGAGGCCCAGGTGTCACTGATCAAGTGGCGGTATTGGCTCGTTCGTTCGCGTGAACTTGAAGAAACCGACACGCCAATATCGGGTCTGCTAGATCAATTGAATCATGCCACGGATGAACAGCTCATTGAGGATGTTGACAAGTCTGATAAGAACCGTCACGGGTTTCCGGCTAGATATGCCCAGACCCTCAGAACAAAGAACTGAGATCGAACCTCTATGTGACGATGTGGAAAGCAGTTTTCGCGCTAGCAGTAGTAGTCGTGATTATTTCGGGAGCCTATCTGATCCACAAGGGCCGGCGAATGGGCTCTGTGTCGTGTGGTAGCAACCTTCGATCCATCGAAGCTGTGAAAGCTCAGTGGGCCGTGGATGTTCGTGGAGGATCAGGAGCATCCCCCGGTTGGTCGGATTTGGTCGGGCCGGCGAAAAGCATGAAGCAGGTACCCCTCTGCCCAGGAGGTGGCGTCTATACGATTGGGACGATTGACGAGAATCCACGATGCTCTTTGGGTGGACGAGTTCCTGGGCATGAATTACCTGGGGGACCGTGATTTGTTGTTGCGCTTTCTTTGACGGGCTGGAAAGGAATGATAGTCGTTGTCCAAATGATGGATGAATACAATCAGATACCGGCTACTGATCAACGGACCAAATGCAAGCCCGCCCTGTGACTGCGTGCCGCATCGGATGTCCAGTCCCACAAAAGCCTGCTGGAGCATAATGGACTCTTCCTACACCGCTATTCGAAATTACGAGGCGCTTGTTAAGTTCTTGGGCAAATGGCCTTCGTTCGACGATTTTGAGGTCGGTTCAATGCTCCTCAAGCGAAGCGGAGGCGAGTTGGCCGGTGTCCGTCGGGCACGTCCAAGCATGCCTCGATACCCGCTACCACAGGGAGCAGGAGAGCATCAATCTTCACGCGTTGCTCAGCAGTAGCCCCGTCGATTGGTTAGACCCGTTCGGACTAGCGCATTAGTGATTGGAGGGTGTCAGCACGCGTTGGAGGTAGGCCACGTCGAGCCATCGGTCGAATTTGTATCCCACGGCGGGGAAGCGTCCTACTTCGCGGAAACCAAACTTCTCGTGGAGCCGCACGCTCACGGCGTTGGACGCGTCGATCGCCGCGATGATGGATCGCAATCCCTGCTCGGTCGCGGATTGAATGAGCGGCGCGAGCAGCAATCCGCCAAGTCCCTTGCCGCGGTGCGCCTCCGCAACGTAGATCGAGTTCTCCACGGTGAACCGAAATCCGGGCCGGCGATGGTACGGGCTCAGCGAACTCCAGCCGAGAAGGGTTCCGTCCCGCTCCGCCACAAAGACGGGCAGCCCCAGCGCTCGATGCTCCTCGAACCAGGCGACGCGGCGTTCGAGGTTTTCCGGCTCGTAGTCGTAGGTGGCCGTGGTGTGAAGGACGGCGTGATTGTAGATGGCGGAAATCGCGGGCAGATCGCTCTCTGCCGCGCGACGGATGGTCGGTGCCGACATGCCCGCATCATTGCGTTCGGGTCGCGCGCGGTCGACCGGAAACTTTTTGTTGCGCCTCGCCATCCGCGTGCTTCACTCGGGCTCGAACACCAAACCCCTGAATCCGCCATGAAAGTGAAACTGCCTTCCTCCCGTCGCGCCCGCCCCGCTTCCTCCTCCCGTTCTTCCACGCCGCGCGGGACCGGCAAGACTCGAAAGATGTTGATCAATGGTTCGTGGGTTCCCGCGGCTTCGGGCGAAACCTTTCCCACCTACAACCCCGCGACCGGCCAGGCGATCTGCCAGGTGGCGTCGGGCGGCAGGGCGGACATCCACGCGGCTGTGCGCGCCGCGCGCGAGGCTTTCGAGAATGGCCCCTGGCGGCGAATGACCCCGTCGGAGCGCGGCAAGTGTCTCTGGCGATTGGCGGACCTTCTCGAGAAGCACGCCGACGAGTTCGCGGCCCTCGAGTCCCTCGACAACGGCAAGCCCCAGTCCGTCGCGCGCGTCGCCGACGTGCCGCTGGCCGTCGACCTGTTTCGCTACATGGCGGGCTGGGCGACCAAGATCCTAGGCCACACCATTCCCCTCTCCGTCCCTTACGCCCCCGGCGCGCGGTTTCACGCCTACACGCTTCGCGAGCCGATCGGCGTGGTCGGCCAGATCATCCCTTGGAATTTCCCGTTGCTGATGGCCGCCTGGAAACTGGGCCCCGCTTTGGCGGCCGGCTGCGCCGTCGTGCTGAAGCCCGCCGAGCAAACGCCGCTCACCGCGATCCGTCTCGGCGAGCTGATTCAGGAGGCGGGCATCCCCGACGGGGTGGTCAACATTGTCACCGGATTCGGGGAGACCGCGGGCGCGGCGCTCGCCTCGCATCCAGGGATCGACAAGATCGCGTTCACCGGATCCACCGAAGTGGGCAAGATCATCGTCCGCGCCGCCGCCAACGACCTGAAGAAGGTGTCGCTGGAGCTGGGCGGCAAGTCGCCGAACATCATCTGCGACGACGCGGATCTCGAGACCGCGATCCCAGGGGCCGCGAACGCCATTTTCTTCAACCACGGTCAGTGCTGCTGCGCCGGCTCGCGCCTGTATGTTCAAAAGAGGCACTTCGACAAGGTGGTGGAAGGCGTCGCCGCCGCGGCGAAGAAGATCAAGGTCGGACCCGGCCACGCCGCCGACACCGAGATGGGCCCGCTTGTTTCCGAGGAGCAACTGAGCCGCGTGCTCGGATTCCTCCGCTCCGGCCAGGTCGAAGGGGCCGAAACGGTCGTGGGCGGATCGCGGCACGGTGACAGCGGCTATTTCGTGAAGCCCACCGTTCTCACCAACACCAAGCCGGGCATGAAAGTGATGGACGAGGAGATCTTCGGCCCCGTGGTCTGCGCCATTCCATTCAAGGACATCAACGACGTGCTTCCGGTGGAGAAGGCCAACTCCTACGGGCTCGCCGCCGCCGTCTGGACCCGCGATGTGGGACGCGCGCATCGGATCGCCGCGGAGCTGCGAGCGGGAACCGTTTGGGTGAACTGCTACAACATCTTTGACGCGGCCCTTCCCTTTGGCGGATACAAGCAATCCGGCTGGGGACGCGAGATGGGCCAGGAAGCCTTGGAGCTTTACACCGAGACCAAAGCGGTCTGCGTCAACATTTGAACCCACAACCACCGGGCGGGTCCGCCGGATCGGGATGAAACGTTTGCCCTGAAGATCCCGTGAATCCGCCCGCCTTCATCCTCGTCAACCCTCGCGCATCTCCATGAATACCGATCCACTCCGCTCGCATCGATTCTTCACCGCCGTCGCCTCCTCCGTGTCCCGCGCTCTGTCGTCCGCCCTGGTCGGCTGCGCCCTGGGGCTCTTGCTGTGCGCGGGGGAGGGATCTTCCCTGGCGTTGCCCCGGGTGTTGCCCAACGACCAGCGTCCAACCGATCACCGGCTTGCCCCGCCCAAGGACCTCGATGGCTACTTCCCTTTCACGCCGCCCGAGTCCGTGTCCGCCTGGGAGCAGCGATCCCAACAAGTGCGGCGACAGATTCTCGTCTCACTCGGGCTTTGGCCGATGCCGACGCGAAGCCCGATGAATCCGGTGATTCATGGCCGGATCGATCGCGAAGACTACACCGTCGAGCGCGTGTATTTCGAAAGCATGCCGGGATTCTTCGTGACCGGAAACCTGTATCGACCCAAGGGGCGCGCCGGCAAGCTGCCCGGCGTGCTGTGTCCGCATGGCCACTGGCAGGACGGGCGGTTCTACGACAACAAGAACGTGCGCCAGGAGATCGAGCGCGGAGCGGAGCGATTTGAGGAGGGGGGACGCAGCGTTCTGCAGGCGCGTTGCGTGCAGTTGGCGCGCATGGGCTGCGTGGTGTTCCATTATGACATGCTGGGCAACGCCGACAGCCAGCAGCTATCGCTCGAAATCGTCCACGGATTCTCAAAGCAGCGTCCGGAGATGATCGGGGCGAAGAATTGGGGCTTGTACAGCCCGCAGGCCGAGTCGCAGGCGCAAAACATCATGGGCCTGCAAACCTACAACTCGATTCGCTCGCTCGACTTCCTGCTTGGGTTGGAGGACGTCGATGCGTCCCGCATCGGGGTCACGGGCGCCAGCGGAGGCGGCACCCAAACGTTCATGCTTTGCGCTGTCGATCCCCGTCCCACGGTCGCCTTTCCGGCCGTGATGGTGTGCACCGCGATGCAGGGAGGTTGCACCTGCGAGAACGCCTCGGGGCTGCGCATCGACACCGGGAACGTGGAGTTTGCGGGTTTGTTCGCTCCGAAGCCTCTCGGAATGACCGGCGCCGACGACTGGACCAAGGAGATGTCCACGAAGGGCTATCCGGAGCTGCGGCAGCTCTACACCACGCTCGGGCATCCGGAGAATGTTCACTTTCGCGCGCTCAATCAGTTCGGCCACAATTACAATTCCCCCAGTCGCGAGGTGATGTACGCCTGGATGAACAAACATCTCAAGCTCGGCGCCGCCGAGCCTGTGGTGGAGCGCGATTATCGACGGCTGAGCACCGCGGAGATGACGGTTTGGGACAAGGGGCATCCGGCGCCCGAGGGCGGGGCGGCTTTCGAGCGTCGGCTTCTGCGCTGGTGGCATGAGGACGCGCAACAGCAGATGACCTCCGCGCAGGTCAGCCTGCCCCGATATCAGGAGGTCTACGGCGACGCGATCCGGGCGATCGTGGGTCGCGGCCTGCCCGAGGCGGGCGAGGTGACGTACGACCAGACTGTGAAGCAGGAGACCGACAAGTATTGGGTGATGGGCGGGGTGCTGGAGGAAAAGAAGCGACGCGAACAAACACCCGTTTTGTTCTTCCATCCCAAGCAGTGGAACGGACGCGTGATCGTCTGGGCTCACGCGCAGGGGAAGGCCGGTGTTTGCGACGCGAGCGACGCGAACGCGTTTCGTCCGAACGCCGAAGTCGAGCGGCTGCTTGGGGAGGGAACGGCCGTCGCCGCCATGGACGTTGTGCACCAGGGCGAGTTTCTCGAGGACCCGAGCAAGCCTCTGGCCCAGACGCCGCGCGTGCGGAACAACCGGGAGTCCGCGGCTTACACGCTGGGATACAATCCTTCCGTCTTTGCGCAACGGGTTCATGACATTCTTCGCGTGGTCTCGTTTGTCCGTCACCACGAGCGGCAGCCCAAATCGGTCGCGCTTATCGGACTGGCGGGCGCGGGACATTGGGCGGCTGCGGCGCGCGCGGTGGCCGGAACCGCCGTCTCGCACGCGATCATCGACACTCGCGGTTTTCGCTTCATCGACGTCGGCGACATCCGTCATCCCGACCTCTTGCCCGGAGGCGCCAAGTACGGCGATCTTCCCGGGATGCTCGCCTTGAGCGCTCCGGGAAAGCTCTGGCTTGCCGGCGAGAATGATTCCGGGAAGGCGTTCGTGACGAAGATCTACAAGGCGGCCTCGGCGTCGGAGCGGTTGAAGATCGAGGACGCCTTGGACTTGTCGAAGGCGCTTGCGTGGTTGGGAAGCCAGGACTAGGGACCGCGTTGTGGGCGGCGTTCCTCGCGGTTCCAGCGTTCCAGGCCGATTCTCCATGAGGCGAGCGTCCCTTTGAGCTTCTTCCTTCCCGTGTTCGCGGCGTTTCTATTCAATGGCGCGCGATGAAGCTGCCGCACGGTCTCCATCTCGCGTATTGCACGAACATCCATCGAGGTGAGTCGTGGGCCGAGACGCTCGACAATCTCCAGCGCCACACTCTGGCCGTCCGGGAGCGCGTGGCCCCGGACGAGCCCTACGCCATCGGGCTCCGTCTCGGCGTCCTGGCCGCGAAGGAGCTCTCCGATCCCTCCGCGCTCCTCGCCTTTCAACGGTGGCTCGAGAGGCATCAGTGCTACGTTTTCACGTTCAATGGATTTCCGTACGGAAAATTCCACGGCGCGCGCGTCAAGGAGCAGGTGTACGCCCCGGATTGGACCGCGCCAGAGCGATTGGAATACACCTGCCTTCTCTTCGACATTCTTTCCCAGCTCGTGCCCTTGGGTGTCGAGGGCAGCGTCAGCACCGTTCCGGTGTCCTTCAAGGAGTTCATGAAGGAGGCGCGGCAGGAGGCTGTGGCCCGGGGCCATTTGTGGGCGTGCGTGGAGCGCCTGGAGAAGCTGACGCGGCGGACCGGCAAAACCTTGCATCTCGGGTTGGAGCCGGAGCCGCTCTGCCATCTGGAGACCACGCCCGAGACGGTGGCGTTCTTCGATCGGATGCGCGCCGACCGTCCCGGCGACCTGCGCCTTGCCGAGCATCTCGGCGTCAACTACGACTGCTGTCATCTCGCCGTGGAGTTCGAGACCGCTTCGGTGTCGCTGTCCAAGCTGCGCGAGTGCGGGATTCGCCTGAGCAAGGTCCACTTGAGCTCCGCCCTTCGGCTTCATCCCGATCCTCAAGCGCGTCATGCCCTGCACGCCTTCGCCGAGGACACCTATTTTCATCAGGTGGTGGCTCGGGACGATCATGGAAAGATCACGCGATTCAGGGATCTCCCGGATGCGTTGGCTTTGCACAACCATCTGCCGCCGTCGTTGAGCGAGGAGTGGCGGATTCATTTTCATGTGCCTTTGCACGCGACTCCCGCGTCTCCGCTGCTCACCACGTCAGAGCATGTGACGCAGACGCTCGACTGGTTGAAGGCGAACACAGGGGCCTGCAGCCATCTCGAAATGGAAACCTATACGTGGGAGGTCATGCCGGGAGAGATGAAGAATCGGAGCGTGGTGGACCAGCTGGTCGGGGAATATCAGTGGTGTCTCCACGAGCTCGCCCGCCGGGGTCTTGCCGCGCCTCGTTTTCTTCGGAGCGAGACGTCGCGCTGAGGAGCGGGGCAGGTTCGCCCAGAGGACGGCGGCTGTGTTCGGGCTCTCCCGCGTCGTTTCCCGCCCTGCCTGGACTGGGATCCTTCGATCAGGGGAGGGTTCTCGCTCTCAGAAAATCCCGCGAGGCGGCGAGCGGGATCGTGTTCGTGATGGGAGATCCCGCCGTCGAAACCGCGTTGGTCGCGAACGCATCCCAGTGGATCATGTTCGAGGAGCGCTCCAGCGCGTATCGGAGTCCGCTTCGGCCGGTCATCACGAGCGCGCCCGATCCGCTCTTGGGATCGACGGACGCCAGATCGAGCTCAGCGGCCCGGCTGTGCAGGCGGAACTGGTCAATGAGCTGGTTGTTCACGCTGAAGGCGCGCCAGTCGAGCCGCGCGCCGTCCACCTCCATGAGATCGAAATGGGTGTCCGTGTACTCGGACTGAAACATGGGCCATGTCGCCACGCGCTCGGTGTCCACGACGCCTCCTCCTCCTCCGCTGACCACGTAGGTGACCCCGTTCGTGGCGCCCCGGCAATAGGCGTGCGTATGGCCGCTGACGACGATATCGACGTCGCTCTGCGCCAGGAGCGGCGTCCAGAGATCGCGCACCCAGGTCTCGCCGGTGTAACCGCCGCCATTCCAGAAATCCGTCCACGGCGGGCGATGGAAGCAAACAATTCGGAACGCGGCGGCGCGCGCCTCGGGGCGTTGGAGCTCTTTTTTCAACCAAGCGAACTGCTCTGGGACCGCCGAGGAATCCGCCTCGGTGTCGAGGAACAGAAACCAGGAGTTGCCGTAGGAGAAGCTGTACCACGCGCCGTTGCCGGGCAGAACGCTGTAGGCGTAAGCGAGCGCGTGTTCGCCGTCGTGATTGCCTCGGGCGAAGAGCACGGGCGTGGTTTGCGCGGCGTTCATATGTTCCAGCGGCTTGAACCAATAGTCATTCCACTCGCTGGCGGAGGAGCCGCTGTTCACCATGTCGCCGGCGACGCAAATCATGTTTGGAGCGTGGCTGAGGATATTCGACACATGAGTGCGGAGCGTGGTCGTGCCGTCGTGGTTGTCCCCCCACCACGCGACCGCGAACGGCGACTCCGCCTTCGGAGCGGTCGAGAACGAGTAGGGCGGCGTGGAGCTCTCGCCGCTGATCACCCGGTAGACGTAGCGGGTCTCCGGCGAGAGGCCGGTCAAGGTCCCTTGATGAACAAAGTGGGTGTCGTCGATCTGCAGCGTCGCGATTCGAGTCTCGCTGTTCTCGCTCGTGTCGACGCGGCCCCAGGCGATCCGATGAGAAGCCACGTTGCCATCGGTCTCCCAGATCATGGTCATCGCGTTCTGGCGGTAATCCTGGAGCATGGGCAGCTTGGAGATTGTAACGGCGCGCGGGGTCGTCGTCGGCCGGGTCAGCTTCAGGATGAGATCATCCGCCATGCTGTCGTTGTCCGGATCCACGCGATGCTTTCCCACCACCTCGAGGCTGAGGCGGCGCGTTCCTCCGGGGAGCAGCCCGCCCATGAACTGATGGCTCCAGGCGCCGGTGACCGGCAGCAGGCTTCTCAGTGACGAGAGCTCCGCGTCCTGGGCGTCGAGGTATCGGAGGCGCATGAACACCTGGTCGTCAAACGTGCCGGCCTCGTACTTGTTCCGCAGCCATCCGTCGACCTGCGCCACCGAGAGATCATCCATGTCGGCGGGGCTGAATCCGGCGGCGGCCAGGTCCACAACCTGGCTGACGACGCTCTCCTCAGCCGTCGTCGCCTTGCCGCCGTGGAGGAACAGCTTCCCGGAATGAGGGCTGCCTTTGCCTTGCGTGGCGAGCAGGGTGATGGGGTTGCCGGCCACGGTGGTCCAGTGGTTGAGGGCTTCCTCGAAGCCGCCGTTCAGCTGCAGAGCGACGCCATAGTTCGTGTTCAGGGCGACGCTCCCTTGGATCGTGAAATCCGAGGCGCAGACCGAGAAGAGGTTTGTGTCCGCGAGCGATGTCACGCGGATCCGATAGTCGGCGCCGTCGCCCAGGTAGCGATCCACCCGCCAGACGAATGAGTTGGAGCGAATGGAGGTCGTTCCGAGCGCGCTTTTGAGTTTTCCCGATTTCCACAACTCGATCTTCGCGGATCCGATGGGATGCTCCACCGACCAGGTCACGTCGCTCGTTTGTCCTGCCGTGAACGTCTCGCCGCCCTTCGGGAACGTCAGCGCGAGCGAGGTGGGGGCGGGGATGGGAATGCCCGCCGCCGTCGCGGGGCCCAGCGCATTGACCTCCTCGGGAGACATGGCTTCGCCGCGGATCTGCAGGCTGTTGATGACGACGGTTCCGTTCTCCTTGTTGTTGTCCAAAAAAAGAATCGCCGTCGTGGGAAGGGCGTAGCGACCGTCGAGGGCGATGCCCTGCGTTGTTTGCTGAGCCAGCGCGCCGTCGACATAGATCCACAAGCCGGGGCGAGCCGCGTCCACGACCCACGCCAGACGATGCCATTCCCCCCAGCCGATCTTTCCGCCGAAAGCGCCCTTGAGTCCGATTTCTCCCTCGCTGTTGAGGAACCACTCAGCGTCGTCGCTGCTCGTCGTGCTGGGGTGCAGCAGCGCAATGAGGCCGGCGGGCTTGTCCGGAAACATGACGTCGAGGATGATGCTGTATTGGTTTACGAGTAGGCCGCCTCCGTTGGGATCGAGCCGGTGATTGGCCCTGAGCAGCGAGCCGCGGGTCAGGAGGGCGGCCTGGGCGGGTTGCCCCGCGATGACGACATTGGTGTAAGCGATTCCGGCCTTCAGAGCGGGGGCAACGTAAGTGACGTTTACGGAAACGCCGCCGACGGTTGCCGAGCTGTTCCCATTGAAATCCCACTGGGAAGCGATGGGAGCGACCGCGGCGCAAGGGGTTCCGGACGCCATCCAGATCCATAGACAGCAGGCCAGAGGGACGAACGCGGAGACTCGAAAGCGCATGGCTTCTCATAGCACAACTCAGGGCATTCTCCTACTGTGAAAGCTTATCTTTATCAGGAGCGGGGAGTTGCGCGCAGAGCCGCCAAACGAAAGCTGGACACGGATCGGGGGGCCCCGTTGAATCCTGCCTTTTCTGATCTCATGAACGCAACCTGTCGTCGGCTCAATCTTCGTTTCTCGATCCTCTGCCTTGTCGTTGGCGTCGGCCTGCCGTCGGTCTCCTCGGCGCAGGAGTTCCGCTCGGAAACCCGTGATCAGGGGCCGGTGTATCTGGGAACCGTGATGAATCGCTCCTGGCCCGCGAACTCCACCATGAAGGGCATCGTGGTGAAGCTCGGGGACAACGACAATGACTACGTGGCCTACGACGAAGATCTGTTGCGCGTGTCGTTGCTGTGGACCGGCGCGTTCCTCAATTTTCCCAACCGCGCCCGTGAACGCATCGAGCATCCGCAGCCCGCGGATGTCGCCGGTATCGCGCGGTTCGGAACGCGGCCCGATCCCGGTTGGGCGCCGCGGGGTAACACGACCGATCCTCGCGAGGGTCGTCAGGGGCCGCTCCCGAGGAAGTGGGCTCACTATCGAGGGCTCTATCTGAACGGCAATCGGGTCGTCCTGAGCTACGACGTAGGCGCGGCCGCAGTCCTGGAGCTGCCTGAGCTGGAAGCGACGGGGGATGTCCGCGTCTTCACGCGGACCATTCAGATCGGACCCACGAGCGAGCCTCTGGATCTCCTGGTGGCCTCGGGGGAAGCCGCGACGCCCGCCGCGACAGGGTTCTCGGATCCGCGCGGAGAGCAGCCTGAGCCCGCGGTCGCGGGCTCGTCGGGATCCGCGTCCGCGTCGCAAAAGGCCGCGGTGCTCTATTCCTCCGGCGATGAGCTCACCGCTGTTCAACTCACGGCTGGCCCCGCCCAGGCTCAATGGTCCCTCCAACCCGGGAATCGGATTGTGCTGCAGCTTCCGGCGCTCGCCGCTTCCACGACGCTCAAGCTGGTCCACTGGACCGGCGCCAGGGCGAGCTGGAAGAGCTTCCAGAAAGCGGCGGGGGCTTGGTCCGCGCCCGCCGATCTGTCGAAGCTGACGCACGGCGGTCCTGCGCGATGGACGGTTCCTGTTGTAGTGAAGGGGACGCCCGGCCGCAACGCGGGTCCTTACCAGGTGGACGTGATCGCCGAGCCGCTTCCGAATCCGTGGAACACGAAGACCTTCCTCAGCGCTCTCGATTTCTTTCCCGACGGCCGCGCCGCGGTGTCCACGTTCCACGGGGATGTGTGGGTGGTCAGCGGCCTGGACGCCGGCCTTCAGGGCGTCTCGTGGAAGCGGATCGCCAGCGGTCTCTTCCAGCCGCTCGGCCTAAAGATCGTCGCCGGCAGGATCTACGTCACGTGTCGCGACGGATTGGTGCGGCTGCAGGACCTGAATGGCGACGGCGAAGCGGACTTCTACGAGAACTTCAACAACGACACCACCGTCACCCCCAACTACCACGAATTCTGCCTCGATCTCGACACCGATTCCGCCGGGAACTTCTATTACGCCAAAGGCGCGCCGTGGCCGCCTACGGTGACCTCTCCTCATCAAGGCGTCGCGATGAAGGTGAGCCCCGATGGCGCCCAACTTGAGATCGTGGCGACGGGGCTTCGGGCGCCGAACGGCTTGGCCGTCGGACCGCACAACGAGATTTCCTTCAGCGACAACGAAGGCCATTTCATTCCCACCAGCAAGATCAGTTACATTCAACCCGGCAACCTTTTCTATGGAATGACCCCCGCCGCGCACAGGCCCTCGCCTCCGAGCGATTTTGAGCCGCCGATTTGCTGGCTGCCCAAGGGCATCGACAACTCCAGCGGCGGGCAGGTGTGGGTGAACAGCGATCGTTGGGGGCCTCTCAAGGGCTCGATGCTCTTCCTGTCCTACGGCAAGGCCTCTCTCTTCAGCGTGCTTCAGGAGAAGGTCAACGGACGCGTCCAGGGCGGCGTTGTGCCCTTTCCGTTCCGGTTTCCCACCGGCGTGATGCGGGCGCGGTTCAGCCCGTTGGATGGCCAGCTTTATCTGACAGGTCTTCGCGGGTGGCAGACCGCCGGCGTGCGGGACGGCGGGTTTTTCAGGGTGCGTTACGTGGACCAGCCGGCCTACTGGCCCGTGGGCTTTCACGCTCGCAAGGACGGCATCGAGCTGACGTTCAGCTCGGCGCTCACCTCGGACAGCCTGAAGGATCCGGCGAACTGGGGCCTGGAGCAATGGAACTACATTTGGTCCGCGAACTACGGATCACCAGAAGTCAGCACCACGGATTCGCGAGTGAAGGCTCACGAGACTGTGGAGCTTTCGGGCGTGGAGGTGTCGGACGAGGGGCGGAAGGTGTTTCTCAAGATTCCCCAGATCAAGCCCGTGATGCAGATGAAGATTCGGATGAAGGCCGAGGCGGCGGACAAGTCGCAGGTGGTGCGCGAGATCTATCTGACGCTGCACAATCTCGGCTCGTAGCCGCTCCCCCGACAGCCGCTCCGGGAATCTATTTCTTGGGCGCGTGCCATTTGCGGGATTGGGCGTAAAGAATCGACGCCGCCATCAGGGGCTGACGACCTGAGCCATCCTGGTCATGGAAGCACTGGCAAGCCGCCAGCACGCGCCCGCTGCCGTGGCTGTATTCAGCGAAGGTGGGTCGGTTCTCGTCCGGCTGATCATCGACCGCGAACTCGCTCGCGAGGATCATCGCCGATTCGGGAAGCCCTTCAAGATACCCGTGGCTCGCGAAGTTGGCGTGGATCTTCGCATGGGGAAACACGCTGAGCGCCGGGTGATCCGGGATGAGAACCGCGTTGTCGATCGCTCCGTGCTTCTTCATCTTGACGCCGCCGGGCAGCGCGACGTCCGAGTCTTCCGCCCCATTCAGCTCGAGCAGCAGGACGCCGCCGCCTTTCACATAGTCGTCGAATCGTCCCTGGTTGCTCGCGTAGTCCGCGTAGAAATTCTGCGACCACTGAGCCCCGGGAATGATGATCAACCGTTTTCCGTTCAACTCGGTGCTGGAGATGGCGATGGAAGGCCTTACTTCGAACTTCACCTTGAGCTCTCCCAAGGCCTCCTCGAAGTCAAACTTTCGCCTCCAGGATCGCGTGTTTCGGAAGATCAGCACCCGGTTGTTCTCCCCTTTCGTCGCCGCCACGTTGTCAGACGGCTCGGGCTTTGACGCGGCCTTTGACGCTGGCGTCGGCTCAGCCGCGGCGATGGGTTCCGCGGCCGCCGTCGTGGGCGTCGGAGGCGTGGATCGGGCGGCTTCGGGCTCCGTCAAAGCCGGCTTGCAGGCGGTGAGGCTCGCGGCCATCCAAATCGCCGAGAGCAGCATCGCGCACTTTCCTGTCGATTGTGGGAAACGAGGCATATGCCCTCTTAGGACACGGTCGATCCGGGAAGGTTACAGACCATTTGCCTGGTGGAAATCCTCTGGCGGCCCGGCTGTCATCCGTCCGGACGGAGCCCCGCGCGCTCGACTTCCGGCCGCCGCCGCCTCTCAATGCGCCTCCAGCCAATCGGCGCCCACACCGACCTCGACTTCGATCGGGACGGGCAGGGGCAGGGCATGTGTCATCTCGTGGACGACCATGGCTTTGGCCTCCTGTGTTTCCGCGGGATCGAGGTCGAACAGGAGCTCATCGTGGATCTGCAGCAGCATTCGCGTGCGCAGTTTCCGGAGGCGGAGCTCGGCGTCGATCCGCACCATCGCGACCTTGATCATGTCCGCCGCCGTGCCCTGGATCGGCATGTTGATGGCGTTCCGCTCCGCCGATGAGCGCACGGCCGCGTTCGCCGATCGGATGTCCGGCAGGTAGCGACGGCGTCCGAGCACGGTTTGGACATAACCGTGCGCCCGGGCGAACTCCAGAGTGGCGTCCATGTAGCGTTTGATCCCGCTGTACTGCCTGAAGTAGTTCTCGATGATCTCCGCCGCCTCTCCGCGAGGAATGCCGAGGCGTTGCGAGAGCCCGAAGGCCGAGATGCCGTAGGCGATGCCAAAGTTCACCATCTTCGCGTTGCGTCGCATCTCGTCCGAAACCAGCGCGGGCATCACGCCATAGACGCGCGCCGCGGTGGCTGTGTGGATGTCGAGGCCGCTGGCGAACGCCTCCAGCATGCCGGGGTCCTGGCTCAGCGCCGCGATGATCCTGAGCTCGATCTGGGAGTAGTCCGCCGACATGAGCTGGAAGCCCGGCCTTCCCGGCACGAACGCTTTGCGGATCTCCTGCCCCAGTTCGGTTCGGATCGGGATGTTCTGAAGGTTGGGATCGTGCGAGCTCAGCCGACCCGTGACGGCGAGGCTCTGCTGATAGGTGGTGTGAACCCGCCCTGTCCTGGGGGCGATCATTCCCGGGAGAGCGTCGGCGTAGGTGCTTTTCAGCTTGGTGACTCCACGATGCTCGAGGATACGCCGCACGATCTCGTGCTTCGACGCGAGGTTCTGCAGCGTCTGCTCGTTCGTGGCGTATTGTCCCGTCTTGGTCTTCTTTGGTTTCTCGGCGATCTGCAGCCGATCAAACAACACCTCGCCCAGCTGCTTCGGCGAATTCAGGTTGAAGGAGACGCCGGCGAGTTCCTGGATCCTCCGCTGCTGCTCCTCAATCTGCGCCGTGAGGAGCCGGGAGAAATCGGAGAGCGCTTTCGCGTCCACTTGGATTCCCTCCTTCTCCATCCGGGCGAGCACTGGAATCAGCGGGGTTTCCACCTCGTGGAAGAGCCGCTCCTGGCCTTTTTCGTTGAGCCTCGGGCCGAGGAGCTCGCGAAGCTGCCAGGTGACGTCCGCGTCCTCCGTCGCGTAGGCCGCGATCTGCGGCAGAGGCGCGTCGGCCATGTTTCCCTTGCCGTCCTCGCCAATCAGTTTGCTGATAGGGATGGGCGAGTAGCCCAGGTGGCGTTCGGCCAGGTAGTCCATCCCATGACGCATCTCCGGTTCGATGAGCGCGTGCGCGATCATGGTGTCGAAGAGCGGGCCTCGCACCTCCACGTCGTGCCAGAGGAGGATGGAGACATCGAACTTCAGGTTATGACCGACCTTCTCGATCCGCTCATCCGCGAGTACCGGGGCGAATTCCCGGATGACCGCGCGGGCCTCGTCGGGATCCGCCGGGACGGGGACATACCATCCCGTTCGCGCCTCCCAGGAGAAGGCGATGCCCACGAGGCGGGCGTCCTTGGGATCCAGGCCCGTGGTTTCGGTGTCGAAGCAGAACGATCGCCGCGACTGAAGCTGACGGATCAGCTCGGCGCGCCGTTCGGGGGTGTCCGCGATTTCATAGAGATGCGGCGTCTGGTCCAGGGTGAGGTAACCGGAAGCGGCCGGCGGCGACTCGGCGGGCGTCGTGTCCGGCGCGGCCTGTTCAGGCTCCGGCGCCGGCGCCGGAAACAGATTCAGCTCGTCGCCGGCGCTGGCTCTTGGCGCCTTTCGCGACGCGGGCGTCGTCGTCGCTCCGGCGACCGGCGCCGATCCTGAGGGTCCAAGCTTCCAGGCGTCTCCCAGCAGCCGCTTGCCGAGCGAGTTGAACTCGAACTCTGTGCAGAAGTCGTGGAGCGCCGCGACGTCCGGCTCGGCTCTCACGAGCGAATCCACATCGGTGTTCAGTGGAACGTCCAGCTGGATGGTTGCCAGCCTCCGGCACAGCCGCGCTTGCTCGATATTCGCCTCGAGACTTTCCTTCAGCTTGCCCTTCAACTCCCCCGCGTGGGCGATCAGGTTTTCCAGGTTGTCGTACTGCAGGATCAGCTTGGACGCCGTTTTTTCTCCGAAGCCGGGCACCCCTGGGATGTTGTCGGAGGCATCGCCCCAAAGCGCGAGAACATCGATGACCTGGTCGGTCCGTTGAACGCCCCACTTGGCGAGCACTTCGGCGACTCCCTGGATGTCGGCGGGGTCCTTGCCGCGGCTGGGCTTGTAGAGCAGAGCGCGGTCGCCGACGAGCTGGCTGAAGTCCTTGTCCGGCGTCACCATGTATGAAACGAAGTCCTTGCCCTCCGCCTGTTTCACCAAGGTGCCGATGATGTCGTCCGCTTCGTAGCCGTCCAGCTTGAGCACGGGGATGCGGAGGGAGTCGCAGAGGCGTCCGAGATTCGGCAGCGCCACCTCGAGATCCTCGGGCATGGCTTCGCGCTGGGCCTTGTATTCGGGAAACTCGAGGTGACGCGCGGTGGGCGCGGGGGTGTCGAAGGCCACGGCGAGATGCGTGGGCTGCTCGCGCTCGATGAGATCAAGGACTGTCGACGCGAATCCGAACAACGCCGAGGTGTTGAGCCCGCGAGATGTCCGGATCGGCCGCTGAAGAAAGGCGAAATGCGCTCGGTACGCGAGCGCCATGCCATCCAGCAGGAAGAGCTTCTTCGACATGCGCGCGACGCTAGCAGTCCGCCGGATCTTTCCGCATCTCTAATCGTCAGGGTCCGTGAGCGCGGCCGGTCGGCCGGTCGTCGTCCGGACATCGCGACAGGGCGCCGCCCCCGCAACCGGCGCGCGGCGGGTCAGAGGGTCTGCCGGGTCGCGCAACTAAAAAATCAGTCGTTGTGGAAAGTTTTCCTGTTGGCTCCTGGATGTCGTGCCGATATAGCCAAAGAGCGATGCCCGGCCGGGCCGCCATCAACGAAACGGCCTGGGTTTTTCGGATGCAAAAGCCTTTGCCAGTCACGTCTGAGCCGCAGATCACCCTGCTCGGGGAGCATCATCCGCTCGTTCAACAGCTCGGATCGGTTGAAGGGCTTCACGAACTCGCGAGAGTCTCGCATCACCTGCGGGGCGCGCCCGTCACGGACTCCGCCAGCCTTCGCAGTTTTCTCCACGCGTATCAGAGCCGCATCCTGATGCCGATCGAGCTCCATATCATCCACCAATCCTACCTGCACGCCGCGGGGCACAGGACGCAGGAGTTGATCGATCTCGACGAGCGGGTCGGGTCTGTTGAGGCTCTTCAGCAGTTTCTTCAATCGAGCCGCCGCGTCGGGCAGAACGAGCTTCGACGGCTGCGTCCCTTGCGCGATGTTCGCGTCCTTCAGCGGTATCTGGCCGCGGTGGATTCCGGCCACGCCGAAGGCTGGCACACCTGCGTGTTCGGGCTCACTCTCGCGATCTACTCCGTCCCGCTGCGCCAGGGTCTGCTCGGCTACGCCCAGCAAGTCATGCGGGGATTCATCCACATGGCCGGGACGCGATTCTCCATCAGCGCGGCGGAGATCGAGGATCTGATGGAGGACCTGAACGCCGCGTTGCCCGCGGCGCTGGGCAGCCTGCTGTTTCTCGAGTGCCTCAACCGCCGGCCCCGCTGACGAAAGCGGCGGCGGCAGGCGGTTCCGCTCGCTCCTCGCTCGCTCTTACTTCCTCGAGCTCCCCCACCCGCGGACGAACCCGATGCACTGGGCCACGTCAGGCACGGAGTGATCCCAGTTGTTCTCATACTCCAGCGAGATGTTTCCTTCGAAACCCTGGCGTTTCAGCTCCTGAAGGCATTGGGAAATGTCCGAGACTCCAGTCCCGAACACCTGGTCGGGAAGGTGCGACCCGATCGTCGCGCGCTCCTTCAAGTGCGTGCTGATGATCCGTCCCTTGAGTATGCGAAGGCACTTGACCGGCTGTAGTCCTGAACTCGCCCAGTGGCCGGTGTCGGCGCAGGCGCCGATCCGCATGTCGCGGCCCTTCAGCATGCCCGCGAGGTAGACGGGATCCCATATCTTGTAGTTGGGGTTGCCCGGGTTCTTCGCGTGTTCGTGGTAGGCCACCTTGATGTCGTATTCGCGGACCAGCTTCTCGATGGTGTCGAGGGCGTCCAGCGACTCCGTCGTGACGGCGTAGAGCCCCATCGTCTTGGCGAACTCGAAAACCTTCCGAGCCTCGGCTTCGTCCTTGGAGATCCCCACCACGCCATAGTTCACCGCCTTGATCCTATGCTGGTCGAGCTTCGCCTTGACCTTCGCGACGACCTCGGCGGGAGAATTGTGGTCCCACTTGATGGTCGGCTCTTCCTTGCTCAGTCTCTGCCCGGGGAAGAACTCAATGATCCTGCCGCCCGCCTGATCGGTCTTCTCGATGGCTTCGAAGACGGTGAAGCGATTGAAGGTGTAGGCCTGGCATCCGAGGGCAAATCCCGCGATCTTGAAATCGTTGGGGATGGGATTCGCGGCGTTGAGGGAGGGCGTCAGTCCCGGCGTGGCGAGAACCACGATGAGGCTGAGGAGCAGGGTTCGAGGGAGAGGTTTGAGGCGCATAGTGATGATGATCTTCACAGACGGACCCTGAGGTTGGCAAATTCGGAACGATTTATTGCAAAACCGTCTCTTGTCCCCGCGGGACGGCCATGCTAAGGGTGATTCGTTCATTCGTGAATCTGGCTGAGCCAGCCGCCGCGCAAGCTTTTCCCGGAGGCGATCCGGGCGGCCCTCAGTCATTACAGAGCGTAAGACTATGAAATCTCGAAGCCTCCTGCCTCTATTATTTGCCCTTCCCTGGGCCTTGTCCTTTCTCAGCGCCGGCCCCAGCCAAGCGCAGACACTCCCACCCGAGCACGACGTCGTCTCCATTACCGTCGTGGACGCGGAAGCGGTTGAACCGCCGATTCTCCCCCCCGGCGTGGGCGCAGCCATCAAACCGAACACCGCGAGCTTCAAGATCTCTCGCGTTGGACCGATCGATTTCGATCTCCCAGTCCGCTACCGAGTGGACGGCTCGGCAAAGAACGGAGAGGACTACCAGCCGCTCTCCGGCCTGATTGTCCTTCCCAGGGGCGAAAGCTCGGCTCTGCTCGAGGTGACGCCCTTGGCTGATTCGTTGGTCGAAGGCACGGAGACCGTGGCCATCATCCTGGAGGCGCCGATCTGCGTCGCGATTTTTCCGCCCCTCCGGGAATGCTATGCCCTGAGCGATCATTCGGCGGCCAAGGCCGTCATCCTCGATACGCCAACCATCCACAATCTTCCCCCGAAGGTTGAAATCACAAAGCCGGCGTCGGGCGAAATCTTCGAGGCCCCGGATTCGATCCTGGTTCAGGCGCAGACGGTGGACGCTGACGGCTACGCCGCTTATGTGGAGTTTTTTTCCGACGGCGTGAAGATCGGGGAGTCTCGGATCGTGTTCGTCAAGGCCCCCACTCCGGGCATTGTCCTGACCCACTCCTTCTTGTGGAAGGCGCCCCCGACCGGCGTCCATGAGTTGATCGCGCTCGCGCACGATGACCAGGGCGCGGAGAGCAGATCGTCCGGGGTCGTGATCAAGGTGACGCCGGTCTCAGCCATTCCGGAGGTGAACATCGTGGCCACCGATCCCGAGGCCGTCGAGCCGCGAACGCCGCTCCCTTGGGAGAAGTTCGCAATCAACAAGGGTCAATGCACAATCACGCGGTCGGGACCGACCGATGGGCCGTTGACCGTTCAGATGAAGTTCGGCGGAACCGCGTCCATGGGACTCGACTACGAGAGCCTGCCCAACTGGGTCGTCATCCCCGAGGGCACGAACAGCGCGACGATCGATGTGTATCCGATCAATGATCAGGTCATCGAGCCCACCGAGACTGTCGAGATCACCCTCGTGCCCCTGGACGTGCCCGTCGTTCCTCCGCGTCCTCCTCGCAGCCCTGACCCGCTCGTTGCGTCCGATCCGTCCGTTGTGGATCCACCGGTCATCCCTGGGATTGTCATCGGCCCTGTCCTTTCCCCTTACCGCATCGGCAAGGACGCCACGGCCGCAATCAAGATCCTCGATAATGGGGAAGGCCCTCTTGGGATCCCTGAGGTGAACGTGGCGGCCAGCGACCCGGACGCAACCGAGCCTCCCACCGGCGACCCGAACGTGAAGATCAAGATCGATGACGGACGGTTCACGATCACCCGAACGGGCAAGCCTGCCAACGATCTGGCGGTCTATTACACGCTCGAGGGCACGGCGACCTCTGGACAGGACTTTGCTCCGCTGGCCGGCGTGGCGGTGATGACCGCGGGATTTTCGTCGGTCGATGTTGAAGTTCTTCCGCTGTTTGACCGGGTGAAGGAGGGGGACGAATCGGTCGTCCTTCGGATCGTTCAACCGCCGTTCCTGCTGGGCGCCATCGACTCGCCGCGGGTCTTCTACACGATCGGCGCCAGTTCAGCCGCCAAGGTTGTGATCCATGACAATGGCCTGATTCTCGAGAACCGTCCGCCCAAAGCGGATATCGCGCATCCCGCCAGCGGCGCGACGTTCCATCTGACGGATGTTGTGCAGATTGAGGTCCAGACCGCCGACGTAGACGGCTACGTGCCGTGGGTGGAGTTCTTCGCGGGAAAAGAAAAGATTGGCGACTCGCGCGTCGAGTTCTTCCGAGCCCCGGATCCCGGGACGCTGATCACTCATTCGCTCCCATGGCATCCCTCGGGAGTTGGCGAATTCAGCCTGACGGCCGTGGCGCATGATGACGGCGGGGCATCGACGAGGACAGCCGCCGTGGTGATCAAAGTGGTTGAGAACTCGATCCGGACGGTTGTGTCGATTGTCGCTACAGACGCCGAAGGCGCCGAGCCGGATCCCGTGGCGCCGGGCATGGGCCGCCCGACCATTCTCAATCCGCTCGTGTTCGAGATATCCCGGAAGGGAGACCTGAGCGTCCCCGTGGTGGTCTTTTACCATGTTGAAGGCGCGGCGAAGAACGGCCTCGACTACGACCTCCTCCCGGGCCGAATCGAGATACCCAAGGGCGAAAGCGCCGTGAAGCTGATGGTGACTCCCATCGACGATGACCTCGTCGAGGGCGATGAGTCCGTTGTGGTGGCGTTGGATTTGCCCATCTGTCTCGCTGTGGCGAAGCCGCAGCCCGGCTGCTACACAATCGCCGACGGCGCGGGGGCGGCCAAGGGCGTCATCCACGACAACGATCCTAACGCTTCGCTGCGTCCGACCTTGACGATCAGCGCGCCCGACGCGATCGCCACCGAGGGCAAGGTTCCCTGGGCTTCGCCGACGGCCACATTCGTGATTCATCGCCGTGGACCCACCAACGACGCCGTAACCGTCGGACTCAAAGTCGGAGGGACGGCGACGCCAGGCAAGGACTACGAGTCGCTGCCAGACGCAGTTGTGATCCCTGCCGGCGAGCGGAACGTGAAGCTGACGGTCAAGCCGGTCGATGACACGGAAGCGGAGGCCATCGAGACAATCATCGTGGAGCTTCTCCCTCCCGACACGGGCGGCGCGAAGATTCAGCTGGGCTGGCCGGCCTATCGTCTGGGGCGTCCGAGTTCCGCGATCGCGGTCCTGCTCGACAACGATCAAACACGACCTCCTTGTCGTTGGCTTTCCGATGGACACTTCCACATCTGCCTCCCCGGGATCGAGGGAGCGAAGTATCGGTTGGAGATTTCAGACGACCTGCGGATCTGGGTGGACGCCGGACCAGTGGAGACCGCCGATGGCGCCGTTCACTACGTCGATCCCGACGCGACGAGCAAGGGGATTCGTTTCTATCGGATCGTGCCCGACACGGATCCTTCGGCTCCATGACGGATCTGAGCCCGCGCGCTTCGTCAGCGCGGGCGTTTAGCTCTCGCGCAGCCCCTGCCTTGGGCCTTCCCAGGCGGGGGTTCTGCTGATGGTGAAGATCGCCAGGCAGGCTTGCGCTCGCTCCGGATCGTTCAAGCAGACGACCCCCTCTTGGATTTTTGGAATGGGCGCGCCTTCGAATTGGAGAGGACGCTGTTCACGCAACGCGTCGAGGAATGTTTGGAAATCCGAGAACCCCTGGTCGCGGAGGGCGGCTCGGTTGATCAGTCGAAACTCCCCGTGGCCGCCGGGCGCGCAGCGTCGCATGAGCTCCAGCGTCAGTCGTCCCATCGTGTAACGCGGGTTGATCTCCACCACGGGCTTTAATCGAGCTTGGCCATCACGGGCTCGGTGGACGAACGCGTCGATGCCCACCGGCCCTGTGTAACCCACGGTCCGCAGCTTGATCTCCAGGCGGCCGCGGATGCTCTCGTAGATGCGATGCAGCCGCTTCGCCGGATCCCGCCAGCCCCTGAGGCTCTTCAAGACAGCGGCGGGAAAACGTCGCGCGGAATCTGGCCCTGCGAAGTTGGCGATGAATTGTCCCTTCAGGTCGTTCACCAAGCCGGTATGCCCGCAGATCTTGAGGCCCTCGGCGCCCATCTCCAACTGGATCGAGAAGTCGTGCTCGCGCTCGAGCCACGGCTCAACGACCAGCGTTCGGCCCGCGAGAAACGCGTTCGCCATCCAATGTTTCTGTCCTTCGAGGAGCCCGGGCTCCCAGAGTCGCAGCGCATTGCCGCCCGCAAGACCGATGGCTTCCTTCACGACGATTCTGTGATGGCCTCGGGCGCGGATGCGGTCAATGGCCCGCATGGCTTCGTCAGCGTTTGTCACGGGCTCGCCTACTTCGTCGAGCGCGCAGAACCCGCGGCGCTCGTCCCCATCGGCTTCGCTCGCGATTTCGTCGTCATCCCATTCGCCAGCCGTCGTCGCCATCCATTCGCGCAGGAAGTCCGCGCTCCAGGCCTTGGAATAGAGAGGCGCGATCTTTTGGTTGAAGGCGGAATCAGGCGCGCGAGTTTCGCCGGTGAGACTGCCGAAGAGCGGCGCGAGAAGTTCGAGGCTGTCAGGGCTCCAGGCCCAGGGTCGGAGTCGGCCGAGCTTGCGAACCGCCAGTCGCTGGATTGCCTCCGGGGGAGTTTTCGACCCGCTCTCTTGCGCGCCCAACTCGACGAACTCCGGCAAAGGGAAACCCGCGTTCCGCAGCTCCTCCAGGAAGGGCTTCGAAGGGCGTTCTGACACGAGAACGATGTCGTCCTGGCGACAGAGAAACTGCGGCAGGTTCCCCAAGTCGGCCGCGATTTGCGCGAGGTGCTTGTTCGGCGAGAACGCGCGGCCTTGGGCGATAAAGCCCTCGGCGAAGAGGTTGAACACAAAAACGCTGGGGGTGCGTCCTTTGGACCGCGAATAGACCGCCAGCTCGGAGATAAACGACTCATCCAGGCCGGCGAGACGACGGCCCTCGGCGTTGAACCCGGGGCCTTTTGCCCGCTGTGGCGACAGGGGGAACTTCAGCTGCCGGCAGAACGCGTCCCAGTCGCTGAGCCCCGCGTCCTTCCACCGACGGAACCAATGGAGACCGTAGGCCACGTGCGCGATCTCGTCCGTGTAGATTCTGCGAAGCAGCGTCGCGCTGTCGGCGTCGCCCACGGTCGCGAAGCCCTCGGCAAACTGCCGCGCGAAATCGAGATTCGCCTGCTCGAAGGTGAGACTCAGTCCCGCGACATAGTCCATCGGACTCTCCATGGGCGACACCGAGCGCCAGAAGTAGCCGCTCACAGGGATCTCGCCAAAGCTCACGCCGCATTGGCGCATCCGTTCGATGTAGAGGCGGGTGTGCTCCTGCTCCTCCCGCAGCGTAAGAAGAACGCCGCGCCGAAAAGCTTTGGGGGCGTCGGGAAAGCGGAGGAGGGCAAGGGCCATCAGCTCGGTGGCGAGGAGCTCATGGTTGGCGAAAAAGTGGAGCAGGCGTCCGCGTTCGTTTTCGCTTTCGAGCTCGCGCAGCTTGGGAAATGAGGACCTGGCTTCGCCGCTCGTTTTGAACGTGAGATGGGCCGGCCGGCCCGGGGCGGCGGGCGCTGATATGGCCGCCCCTGGGGCGTCGTCGGTGATATCGCGCGGCGACGCCAGCTTCTCCTCAATCGAAGCGGCAAACAGGACTTGTTCGGCAAATTCGCGAAGTTCCATCGGATCGTCGCGGTTTCAGTCGGATGCGGACTTCCTCATTCCACCGACGTTCGTTCGGAGGGTTGAGAGACGCCATTCTCATTAAACGCTTCGATGGCGAAAGTGTAGCCCTGACCCAGGCTGAGCGCGCGCAGCTCCAGGGCTGGGCGCTGGTCGGCGAAGACCTGGTAGGTTTGATACAGCTTATCGCTCCGGATGCCCCAGAGGATGTTGTAGCCGACCGCGTCGGGAACGTCGTCCCACGTGACGAACGCGTTGCGGGGATCCTGTCCGTCGCGTCGGACGGCGAAGCGCGCGGGCGTTGCCGGGGCCGGGCCGCGGCCGTGGCCGAAGACGCGAAGGTCGCTGATAGCCAGATGAGGCGACGCGACGTGAACGTGTTCATATCTGACGTATCGAGCCCGCTCCGGCTGGGCGAGCTGCTGGTAGGCGTTCGCGCGGTCGCGCCGCTCCGGATCGCTGGTCAGGTCCACCACCGTCCGCCAGGTCTTCTGATCCGACGACACCTGAATCTTGAACTGTGTGTAGACCGTGTGGTCGGTGGCGTAGATTCCGGATTTGTAATCGGTGAAGTTCACCTGAACCGCCCGCACTTCGCATTCGCGTCCAAGATCGACGGCGAGCCATTCGCCCGGCTTGTTCGAGTCGGCGACCCAGTAGGTGCGCGGGTTCTCATCGGTTGCGTTGGCGGGCGAGAACACGCCGCGATAGGAGGAGGCTTCGGCGGGCTTGCGATAGGACAGAAGCATCCATCCGGTGAAAAGCGCGTCTTTGTTCGTCCAGCGCTCGGTGGGGAGGTAGTGCGGGAAATCGCCAAATCGGGTGTTCGCGAACAACAAGCCTTCGGTGTCGAAGCCCGCGGGAAACAGGGCGATGCGCCTCTCGAAGTCAAAGTTCACCGCCACCCAAGGCGTGCCAGTGTTCCAGAAATTGCCATGCAAGTCCTGAAAAGTGTTCCCGTGGCCCGCGCCGGTCACGAATCCGCCCGGTTTGTAGGAGATGGGATTGTTCGGGGCGTAGGAGAAGGGGCCAAGAGGGCCGTCGCCGATATAGGCGCCGTTGGCGTAGACGTTGAACTCGGTCCCCGGGCCGGCGTATTGGAGATAGTACTTGCCCCGATGCTTCGTCATCCACGCGCCTTCGATGAAGGGCTTGATCGAGCTTGTGTGGTTCGGGCCGAAGCGTTCCCATCCGTGCAGCTCCGGACGCAGCCCCACCAGCTCGCCCGCTGTGCCGCGATAGCTCAGCTGGCGCGCGAAGTCCAATTCAATGCCGTAGAGGGGATACACATTCGACGACCCGAAATACATGAACCAGCGGTCCGTGTCGTCATCATGGAAGAGCGCAGGATCCCATGGGCCGGCGGCGCCGGGAACCTGCGGCATCAGCGGGTTGAACTGCGTGAGCCGTCCGGTCCCGGGCGTTGAAGTGACCCACAGAGGGCGTCGCTCGAAGGTGGATTGGAAGAGATAGACCTGGTCGCCCACCGACACCGCGGCGGGCGCGCACATATCCTCCTTGGGCCAGGAGTGGGGGGCGACATCGGGCTTAACGTAGCGCCATTGCTTCAGATCCTTCGAGCGCCACCAGCCGCCCGAAATCGTGGCGAAGAGATAGTACTCGCCCTTGTGCGTGATGATCACGGGATCGGCCGCGGATCGATACGAGATGCCCCGCGCCTTTTGCTCGAAGTTGTATTGGTAGTCGATGTCGACGGGGTTGCAGTAGGTGAGGCGGCTGGCTATGGCCGCGATCGTGGCCGAGGCCAGCAGCGGCAAGAGCAGGATGAAGGTTGCGTGCGCCATGGTCTTGGAGTGAGCCGTTCCGACGCTGCCAGAGCGCGCGCCGGGACGCAGCGAGAATCTTGGCCCCGGGGAGGACGCGTTTCAGGAGCCTGATCGGAGGGCGCCGGATTGGACAGTCCACCGATGGAGATCGCGGCCCAGCTCGGCGGGCCAGGTTTCCTCGGTGCACGTCATGAACACTTGTCCTCGCGCTTGATGCGATCGCTCCAGAAGCGGAAGCAGGCCGCCCCGCCGCTTGGCGTCCAGCTCCCCCATCACGTCGTCGATCAAGAGAATGGGCGGAGCTCCCGCGAGACCGGTGAGGTATTCCGCCTGCGCCATCTTCAGCGCGAGAGCGATGGACCGCTTCTGTCCTTCGCTTCCGAACTGCGAGGCGGACTTGTCGTTGAGCAGTAGCTTGAGGTCGTCGCGGTGAGGCCCGACCAGCGTGCTGCGAAAGAGCCGCTCGCGAGCGCGGCTCTTCGCCAGCTCGACCGCGAGGTCCCCTTGCACGCTCGGGGCGTATTCCAGGCGGAGCTCCTCGGCGTCGTTGGAGATGCGGCGATACGCCAGGCGCGTCAGCGGCGAGAGCCGCGGAACGAGCTCATGGCGGAGCTTCAGGACGCCGCCGCCGAGCCGCGCCAACTCCTGGCTGAAGCTGTCCAACGCCTGCTCGTCGGGCGCGCGCTGCTTGAGCAACGCGTTGCGCGATCGCAGGGCCCGGGCGTAGCGCTGCAGCAGCGGGAGATAGGCGCCGTGGGTCTGCGACAGCAGGAGGTCCATGAATCGTCGGCGGATCCGCCCTGTGCCCTTGATGAGCTGGAGATCCTCCGAGCAGAACACCACCGTCCTGAGGACGCCAAGGTAGTCGGTCAAGCGACGAACCGGCTGGTCGTCCAGGGTGAGCTGGCGCTCCGCGCTGGACCAGAACATCCGGATCGTGTGCTCCGTCTCGCTGACCGCGCGGGCGCCGACGAAGTAGCCCTTCTGTCCGTGGCGGATCATCTGAGCGCCTCCCACCCCCCGGAAGGAGCGGAGCGTTGCGAGCAGGTAGATGGACTCGAGGATGTTCGTTTTTCCCTGGGCGTTGTCGCCCAGCAGCACGTGAAAGCCGGGCGTGAAGTCCACGTCCAGCTTGGCGTAGTTGCGGAAATCGCGAAGTCGAAGGCGCGCCAGGTGCACCGCGCATACATATCGGCTCGCCTGGGGCGCAACAACGATGAAGTGGGGGGAGGCGCGACCTGATGGTTTTGGAGACGACACGGAGACGATTTGTCTTGCGAGGCTGGCGCTTATTAGGAGCATGGCATGGATGATTTGCGCGCGCCCATGAAGTTGCTTCAGCAGGATCGACGGATCGCACTACTGGCGGGGGTTGTTTTCCTCCTCGACCAGCTCACGAAGCTGGCGGTCGTGCGCGCTCTGGAGTTCAACGGGGATCGGATG
>JACQFQ010000034.1 GCA_016199985.1 Verrucomicrobiota bacterium
TGCCATTTCGCCACGCGCGCGCTCCACAACCGGCAATGCCGGGAACGTGAATACCCGACCCCAGCCCCGCCCGCAAGCCCGCGATTCGGAACCGCCAAAGCCCGCTCGGAAAAAACCCTGAGAATGCCCGCGAAAGCTTGCTACGTAGAACGTGGACGCGAACCCACGCGAAATAGGATGGGAACGGGAACCGAACATGGTGGCGGCGGCCGTTTAAGACTCCAAGAAATGTAGAGCAATGAGAAAACTTCGACCGGCTGATGCCGGTTTGCCAACAGGGCAAAGCCTGGATTGCGAAAGTTTGGAGATCGGTAATTATGGAGGAGGTGCGTTCCGGATAACGACGAGGGGCGAGACCCTCGGCAAAAGATGATTGGCTTTTGGAACAGGAACAGAAATGGGCCATCGAGTCGGTCAAGGCACTTGCACAACCCGAAAAAACTCACCGTTCTGAAGGACATCGTACTCCTTGGTCACCAACTCCCGATCCGCCAGGAATGGAGGATCCAACGGGTCCCAGGAGACCCTGTCCTTGGAGACGAGCAGTTGGTAGCGACTTCCAGGTATTCAAAGACAGGATTCCCCGCCGGATCGGAGTTTCGTTGAGGAAGTCTGCTACACTTTTTGCGACACTTTCACTGTAGCGGTAGCCATGCGCCCGACCAGGAAATAAGGCATCAGGACATTTAAATGACTCAAATGACTCCTGATTCTCGGAACACACGAATCCATCAGCGGTCACGGCTGGACGATCTGTCGCGCGACCTCATCCGGGAACTCCTGGCCGAAGTAGAGGGCGATCAAGCCAAACCCACGAGGACGATGTCGATCATATGTCAAAGATGTCGATGGCGCTCCGAGTCCTCACCTAAGGGGTTGAGACTGTCGTCGTGGAGAGATAAAACCGAACGGGAATCCATCCAACCGGTCCGAATCCTCGCAGACCACATCTCGATACTGGGTTCCATCCCAGATGATCAACCGAAGTTTCGGGCCAAACCCGATCTGACGGAGTCGTTCGAGGTGGCCCCTCGTTCGCACCCGCAAACCGTCGAGAGCCACCACGACATCCCCTTCCTTGAACCCATAGTGTGCCACGATGGGATTGGCGCCAATGATATCCACGCCCTCGTTTTCCTCCGGAGGCCCATGGAAGTCGGCGACTGAAACACGCTCGCAGTCCTTGGGCCGGAACCGTTCTAACGCCTCGAAAATGAGCGGTTCTGCGGCCGTGCCGATAGAAACGGGCGCCGCACGGGCACAAAAGCTGATCAAGGGTTCCTGCTCTCCATATTCCTGCTCGACGCGAGCGTAGAGGTTGTAGGCTTCGCGGAGTCGATGAGCTCGCTCGTGGATTCGGGCCTGGGCCGCCAGGCCCTGATAGCATCCACCCTCACTGATTTGCTGGGCCATCTCCGAAGCTTTCTCCACACGGCCGGCATCCAACTCCAACTCCACGGCCCGTCCGACATATTGTGCCAGTGTGGATGAATCACTAACCACAGCGAAACCAGTCTCGACATACTGGATTGCTTTGGGCGTGTTCTTCCGTTCCGAGAAGTAGAACCCAAGATCGAGGTAGTAGGCAGGGGAAAGGCGGGCCATGCCCAAGAGACGCCTCTCATAATCATCGGGATGGTCGCGGCTCAGATCCGCCATCTCCCGCATGGCGCCGATCATGTATTCCGAAGCGGGTTCCCAGAGCGCCCTGAGACGATCCGGCCCAGGCCTACCCTCCACGATTTCAACAAGCCCGACCGCCCCATGGAAGGGGTCGCGCAAGCGCAGGATTTGCAGATCGTAAGGCGCCATGCGGCCGAGCTCTTCCAGCAGACCCTGATCCCCAATCATTCCATGCTCTCCGTAATCCGCCCTGTAGTCGAACATGACGAGGCCGGTTCCGGGCAGCGGATAGTGATGAAACCAATCGGCCGTCGCCAGCATGACTTGGTCATGCAGCACAGAAGGGGCATCGCGGTAGACCGGCTCGAGCTTGCCCCAGAGCATTGTTGGGATGAGTTCTGGATGAGCTCGAGCCAGCGCCACTGCTTCGTCCAAGCGATCCACTTTGAACATCCAGTCGGGGCGCATCTGCTGAAGCAAAACCGGCTGAAGGACGAGGTCGGCGTATTGTGTGCGGGCTTGATTGGCTGCCTTCAGCACATCGTCAGCGCCAGATCCCAGCCAATCCTTGGCCTGGTAGCGCCTGTAGACATCGTTCAAGAGATGCCGTTGGAAAAACGCAGCCCAGTGCCCCCAATCGATGATCCGCACAGAGCCATTCGTGCTGAAGCAATGTCCCGGATGGACGTTGAGCTGATTGGCTGAGAGTTCCGTCGTGGATGCCGTGCCGAAGTATTCCCGGAAGACACGCTGCTGTTCCTGCAACTCGCATCGCATTCCATCCCGGGCCAGCGGCTGGACCAATTGCTCACAATTGGCCGCCCTGAGCGTCCGCACAAAATCCGGAATGTCCTTCAACGTCTCATAAGGCACGATCGCGAGTGCTGACCTGGTCCCGACGGAAAGCGAGTAAGCTCGCAGCCACGCTATCTGCTCCAGCAAGCTCCTGGCCCGCGGGTTCGCCAACCCGCGGTAGTCGCCAGTTCCCGCCCCTCGCAGGATCCGGATCCAGGCAGCCACTGGAGCGTTGGGCTCGATCGCAGGATCGCCAAGGCGCTGAACGAGCTCGGTCTGCCGCCGCATGACGACCAGGCCGATCGCTTCGGCCAGATCACCAGCAACCCCCTGAGTCCGCTGATCGAGGTTCCGAGCCATGGCGAGATGAGCCGCGAGCCGGCAGAGGCCCAAGCGGGGATCGGAAAACAGCCCGGCCTGCTCCCTGAGCACCAGGACACCGTGAAGGAAGGCCGCCCGCTCGTGGGCGGCAGGATCCACAAAATCCTGAGACAGCGCCTCCGAAACAAGCCGGCTCTCCCGTACAATCGTGACGGCGTCCGCATCAAGCAGGCGCTCCAACATCGCCAGCGACTCTGCATCAGACTCTGGCGCACGCTTCGCCTGGGATGAGGTTTTCCCCGCGAGTGCCAGCATTGCCTTACACGCCTCCCCGTAGGTCTCGTGGTCCCACATGACTTCCACGGGAAGCGACAAGTGGGCCGCTTTCCCGCGGAGCGTGAAGTCGACACGGTAGCGAGGATGCCGTGGTCGACTGCCACTTTCCTCAGTCACGCGCACCTGGACCGCTCCGGGTTCGGGCGCTCTTCCCTCCGCAGCACGCAGAACCATCTCTGCAAGGTCCTCGAGGATCTCCGTAACACACATCGCGGCTTCGCTTTTGTACGGAGCAGTGAAAAATGTTGTCGACGCGTAACGCACCCAAACATTCGTGTCTCCATTGGGATACCGCACGTAGGAGTCCGGGGAGACGGAGAGGATCAGCCAACGAGCGACAGATGCAACGGCGATCGCGATCACTCCCAGAAAAAGCAGCATGGGAAACGTTTGCCTTTTTGAAGTCATCGCCCTCTCGCTCATAGGGTCGCATCAAAGCACGTGGGAGTTCATCGGCGCAAGGGACTTCAAGGATCTTGCCAAGACAGAGACATCTCTGGGGCAATAGGAGTCGCAGCAGTGGGCAATCGCTGTTTTGATCAGTGTTTATAGGGGTATGGTGGATCATAGTCGAAACGTGAAGAGATCCCTTGAAAACCGTAAGGCTGAAATCGTGATTCAGCGTTTCGCGGACGAGCGCGAGTCGCTGGCACCCGTGATCGACGTAGCGGTTGGGAGCGAGGCGTCCCCGTACACTCAGAGGCCCAGCCGGGGGGGGTGCCCGCCGGGTGATTTCGCACACCCTGGGCTACTCATTGTACACTCGGTAATAGCGGGCGAGGCCTGTTATGCTAACAGAACGTGAACCAGCTCCCGTTTGAAGCGTAACCCACGGGCCGTCAATTTGGTCTGCGGATTGCAGGTCTCCTCCGGCCCACGATACGTAGGCTTGCTTTCCGGGCGGCGTCGCCAACACGATGGTTGGCATTGGATCAGGCCGAAATGCAGTAACCAAAACGGTAGCAGACGTGGTCGTAGGATCAGGACCGGCGCGTCGGGCGGTGAGGGTTATATGATCAGTAGAGCCATTGGCAACAAGCAGAGGCGGACGAACTTTCACGAGAACTTCCAAGGATTCGTTCTGGTGCAAAAACGATGAACTCGTAATGATTTGAACGGTTGAAGGTGTCTCATTCGTCGCGCTAAATGATACATCTCCGTCAGGTCCGAAGTTTGTTACGTTAAACATTATGGCGTTGCTCCGGCCCGACGTAAGTGGTTCCTGTGTCAAAGCCTCGATCAGGATACTTGTGGGCTCTATGGCCTGAACCCACGCTCGCTGGTAAGGGTTGCCATCATCATCCATTCCAATCACGGAAATGGAGAAAGGAACTTCTGGACACTTGCTGGCAAAAAGAAACTGCCCGGCGGGCATCGAGAGAGTGTCATCCGGCTCCCTCGTATCGAGCACGGTTCCGTCCATCGCCCGCAACTGGAGGCGCAATCGATTCGTTACCCCAACAACCGTTGCTAGCACCCAGTTATCCTGTCCGACCAACGGGAGCCCCTCCCGCGGAAACAGTCCAGAATGTCCGGGGCGACCGCGCTCAGCAAGCATAGCGATGGAGGTCAGGGCGATGGGGGAGCGCCCGGAAATGCTGATGGAACCATTCCCTAATTGGGTTGAAATCAGGTTCCAGCGCCCGGCATGTGGGCTTGTTAGGACGTAAGTGGTGCCAGTTGCAGAACTAAACACGGACACTCCCAAATCCGTTTCTGTCACCTCAGATGAGTCGGGTCGCACAATCCGCAGAGGAGGGCCTGCGATGATGATTTGCAAGTCACTCATTGCAGGCTCGACGAAGAAGGCGTTAGTCGAAGGTGCAGTCGATGCTGAGTTTGTTACAGTCAATATCGATTGAAACGGCTCCTGCTGGGTCATCGCCGCGCGAGGCGAGGACGAGGTCTCTCCAGTCCAACGAACAGAAAGGTCAACCCCGCCTGACTGCGGATACAGATTGAACCGTCCAAACAATCTCTTAGAGGTGGAAGAGCCGATGGCAATCATGCGCGCCCAGTCACCATAGTTAGTAAATTCCCAGGGACCAATAATCGAAAGAGTGAATTGCGGGTAGGTCAGGGGGTGATCCGTGCTCAGGTACGTCCAAAAGCCATACGTGAACGGCTCACAGGCTGGAAAAGTAATTACTTTAGTCTGATTCGGCCCCAGAACAACATGTCCCCCCTCCTGAAACCCTGCCGAATCAAAACTACTGGCGTAATCAAAAACCCCACCTGACTCAGTACTCAGAACGAATGTGGGAGCAATCCATAGTCTCTCGTTGCTTCCGTACAGGGCATCGAGCTTCCAGACTTCATCAGAATACTTGAACTCGGAGTTGAGTTCATTTAGGAAGCGGATGCTCGCTAACAGCGCTGCGCGTGCAGCAACCTGATGCCATAAGATACCGTGACCAGATTCCGGCGTATCCTTGTTTATCCCATCGGTATGGCCTATGTCATACTTGCCCCCGTGCCAACACTTCTCTACTGGACCAAAATCCAAATCCTCAATCGGTTGGGTACCCTTCTCCCAGAAGAAGTAACCGCTAGTCACGAGTGTGGTCCCTGGACCGGTAAGGTGCGAGCCGATGCAGGTGCTGTCGATGATCCCCGCCCACCGCCAAGAAAAGTGCTCTGGATACTGTGTGCCAAAGTCAGGGTGGGGCTCGCCAGTCCCAGTCAGTTCTACCCAAGTGCTGTGGCTGTAAAAATCCTGCACCGTGTGCAAGGCATATCCTAAGCACAGCCTGGCACCGACGATGTTTGGCGGACATTCTTTCAGGGCCGCAATGCACTTTTTATAGAGATCATCTATCCGCTCGTTAGCGATCGCAAAGGATTCTCCATCTACATGTGGTCCGGCCTCATAAAACTGAAAGATGTCAACCTCAGCATTGGCGAGTGCGATCGCCCATATCGCGTGATCCTGTGGATTAAGCCGGTGAGGGGCGGCACCGCTTGGGAACGAAATACTCCGCATCCCGCGCAAGGCATTCGTAGTGATACTCCAGTGCGTTTCCTGGGAGAGTGCTGGAGTTGTTCCGTGCGAGAAGATACCTGGCATGAAGCCGTAAGAAGTTGAGGTAAACCAAGCCGACGCAAACATCCAGACAGCGAAGGATAGGGATACCCTTCGTACGCGTCGCACTTCTTGGCCATGACATCTTAAACGAGCTCTCATTCTTTGCATGCGGACTCGCGATCAAACCCGGACGCAAAAAGCGGTTGCGCGCGAAACCACTACGCAGATTATGGTATACTTCTAACCAGTCTGAAGTGCCTTGCAAGCCAGAAATGAGACAGTGAACAGCAGCCGGGAGATAAATTCTACTCAGCAGACTCTGCTACACTTTTTGCGACACTCTCACTGTAGCAAACGGCTTGATAACCCTGAGGCGGCTGGGCCGCTTCCCCACGCATCAACAGTGACAATGATCAATAGCAACAGGGGTTTTGGTGGGTTTTTATTGAAACGCGGTGAGACCTCTTGAAAGCGGCAAGGCTGAAATCCTGGATCTGGTCCTTCATCCGATAGCTCTTGCCCTTGATGAGGACGGTTTCGGCGACACACCTAACGTTGTTTCAAGCGAAAGAATCGACCCGCGCCCGATGGATCGATCAAGACTGCTCTTGCTTGATCAATGTCGACGGGAGTTGCTTTGACATCAACCCACGAGGCCGTCGGGGCAGCGACCGGAGAACTCTGGAGAACGAAGTTCGTGTAGCTTGCGAGCCAGGCGACCGCTAAACCATCCCGAGTCATGAAGATAGAAACTGAAGGTAGTGGCACGAACTGTAGGAGGCTGGGGACCTTGCCGGAATCCTTGCTCGTAAGCTTCGCCTCGTATCCCGTAACTGGTGCATCGAGCAGGAAGGAAGATGTAAACTGATCCGGAACCCAGGGACCTGGTGTCCCGGTGAGCAATGCGGACAGCCGGAAGAAGTGGCTGATCATCTCGTCAGGATGCAGGATCATATAGGCAAATAGGAAGACAACGTTCCCGTGGGCACTCAGCGTGTTCAACCCGCTTTCGACGATAAACGCCTCATCGGCCGTAGCTGGAGTAAACTCATTGCCGGCGGAAGAACTATGAAACGACCAGGAGAAGAATGAGTCCCGGTTGAAATCGATCTCATCGTTGGCCGTAGGATTGAAACCACCCGGCACATCGGCCGCGGGATCGAGAGTCACGATCGTGTGGACCCCTCCAGGAATCCTCTTGGCAATTTCGTCCGCAACGTAGCTACCGAAGGAGTGGCCTACTAGGTTAAGGCTGGCACCATGGAAGCCAGCATGGGTGAGTGCTGCTGCCGCCCACTGCGCGACTGGAATGATGGCGCTCTCTGCAGAAAAGGGACCCACAAGCAGGTCAGCAGCCTGGCTCCAGTCCAACGTCAACACCTGATCTTCGGGCTGCGCTTGGGCAAGTGCGCTCGTCAAATCGGAAATATTCTCAGCATCCCGTGAACTGGTCCACCCATGGATGACCACCCATGTCTGTTGCGTCACGGAGATCCGCATTGGAGGAACCCCGAACCTCAGCACATCAACCAGCTTCCCAACTTGACTCCCAGGCGGGGTGATCATTCCAGCCAGCCCAGGCGAGATAACCAACTTATAGCCGCCGGTGCTTCCGGAGGTATCACCCTTCCCCGTAATCGGATCATAGTTCCTGTTCCCCGCCCCCGAGACCCCTACGAAATAGGTTCCTCCAACGGCGAAGGTGTATTCGATATAGCTTTCCAATGTCGGTTCTTCCCCAGGCCCTGGCCCGTCGTTGTTTGACGCGAGTTCCACACCTTTCGAGTCGAAGAGGCGCAGATACGGATCCCACCCTTCGGCATCATCCAGATCAAAGGAGAGACGCTGGCCTGAGGCCACGGTGAAGGAGACCAAATTCACGTCGGTCGGTGAACTCACAGTCCCGCTGCGCGTCAATGTCCTGAGGACCTGTCCCAAGTCAGGGGCCCCCGCGAGTTGGTCATCGGGGTCATCATCAACTACGAGGATCGACTTGCTGAACTCGTTGTCGGTTTCGATGCTCTCGCCGATGCTCCCCGCAGGATCCAGAACCAACTTTAGTGTATGATTGCCCGCGGCCAAAGGTCCCAGCGGATAGTCGGTGACGCCGAGAATTCCTCCCACGGCAACAGATTGGTTCACAAACCACGATTTGATCACTGTTCCATCAAGCATTAAGTCGAGGCTGAAGGGACCAGCAGTCGCCAGCGCTCCAATGTTCGCCAGTGCCAGATCCAGGAATAGTATGTTCGTTGTCGTCAGATTCGAGCCGTCCATCGATGTGCCCACTGTCTTGGAGACCACCAACTTGTCAGACCATCCAGAGGGTTGGTACCAGACAAGGTTCGGCCTTGGCTGAAGCAACTCGACACGCAAATCATATTCTCCTGATCCAGCGATAAAGAGGTCCGCACTCCGGCAAACAACGAAGTAGATCGAGTTTGCTGCGACTGAGGAGTAGCTCAAGGTCTCCGCCCTGTTGTCGGAGCCGTCATCCTTGTCGACCAAGACCGCCCCGCTTGCATTCAACAACTGCACCCGAGCATCAAGCTCATGATCCGAGCCAGTCGGGGTCATCGTGACTACCAGCGTGCCCGGGCCCGCCAAGGCAGGGATCGAGATGCTATAGAAATCGAGATCCTTCAGGGGGCTGACGCGACCACTCATTATTGCCGCACCACCGGGGCTGAGGTTGAGGAGATTGGCTTGCTGGCGGTTGTCATTGGGCTCGACCTCTGCTGCGAACGGCTTAGAGCCGCACAACAGAACCAGCATTGCAATGACAATGCGAGCTACCCAATAGCCGGTCTTCGTGGGCTGGGATTGAGTTTTCATCGTCTAATTCAATTACCGCTGAACAGGCAAACCCCTCCATAGCCGACAAGGAATTATCCTCGGGTTGCAGTTCTAGGCTACGTCGCCTTCTCTTCCCCGATCGAAACGGAACACTTCAGGATATGCGCATTCTGTCCCCTCGTTTCAAGTATAATGGCGGCGAAAAACGGCTTCGTGAATATCCAGAAATGGAACCAAGAGGCGCACCTTGTTCCACCAGAATTTCAAGCATGGGGCATCTCGCGGGCCATGGGTTAACCTGTCGCTCTCGGCCAATGAAGGCAAAGCCCACGAGCCCCGCTTCTCTTCATCCGGGTGACCGCAGAATTCCCAGGTAAGCGCTCCGGCCAATGGCTTGTATTTGGGCAGCGGAGCTGTCATATGGAAAAGCACTATGAGAAGAGGATTTCTGATCTTTCCACTGATCACGCTTCTGGCAAGCCTGACTCAGGCGGGTGCTGACCAAGCCACCGCGATCGCCACGGTTTTCAGAGGACTTGTTTCGGGCATCACCGTCACTCACCCAGGAGCCGGATACACAATCGCTCCTTCTGTGAGAATTACAGGAGGCAACGGCAGCGGTGCAGCGGCTGCGGCTTTCGTAGAATCGGGGGCGGTGATCCAAATCATCGTAACAAGTGCGGGAAGCAATTACACGGCGGTTCCTGTGGTCGAGATCGATCCCCCCGCTTCGATGGAAATTGATCTCGTGGCACGGTTAACGGTGAGAGGAGCCTTGGGCAGCGTTCATGAGATACAGTGGGCTGAGAGTTTGGATGATCAGGCCGTGTGGACACACCTGACCAATGTCACCCTGCTGACAGCACAGGCCCAGGTGGTGGATTTGGCGACACCAACTCACGGACATCGTTACTACCGCCGTGTGGAGTCAGGGACGCATTTTCCCGGAATGGTCTTCATTCCGCAAGGGACTTTTGTGATGGGGAGTCCAGCTTCAGAGAAGGAGAGAGACTCCGCTGAGACCCAGCATGCAGTCATCCTGACGAAGGGTTTCTGGATGGGGCAGAGGGAGGTAACGCAAGGGGAGTTTCTATCTGTGATCGGCAGCAATCGAAGCTACTTCAAGAATGGAGTAAACGCTCTCTCACCCGGCACAGGGGGCAAGGTGACCAATGAATTGCGTCATCCCGTGGAGCAAGTGAGTTGGATTGATGCAACGAATTACTGTGGGAAGCTGACGCAAAGGGATCGAGCTGCTGGCGTTATCCCAGTGGACTACGCTTACCGCCTGCCGACGGAAGCAGAGTGGGAGTATGCGTGTCGAGGCGGAACAACGAATGCTTTCAGCTTTGGGACGGCCATTCGACAAGGGATGGCGAACTTCTACACGCTGCAGGAGTATGATTCGGCCGTCGGAAGCCAGAGCAAACCTGGGAATGTTCCGATTTATCGAACGATTGAAGTGGGTAGTTATGCTCCCAATGCCTTTGGACTTTACGATATGCATGGGAATGTGTGGGAGTGGTGCTCGGATTGGTACGGGAACTATCCGACTGGCGTAGTCACTGATCCTGTTGGTCCGACGTCGGGCGACGGCCGCGTGATCCGCGGGGGCCATTGGGGCTACTCCGGCAGGGACTGCCGCGCAGCGCGCCGCTACGACTACAACCCGGACATCAGGGGCCACTCCGTTGGGTTCCGTGTCGTCCTCGCCCCAGGTCGGTGACCCGCCGCCGCTGGAAGCTAAGGCGGGCAAGGCTCAGGCAGAACAGTCAGCGGAACGGAGCTGGAAGGACCAGCCGCCGCGAGGGACGAGCAAGGCTGAGGCCTGGGAGTGGCAATCAAGTAGTGTGATGGGTGATCTGCCCGGAGCCAGAGGACAGGATCTCCAGTATTCAAAGACAAGATTCCCCGCCGGATCGAAGTTTCGTTGAGGAAGTCTGCTACAGTAATTGCGACACTTTCACTGTAGCAAACGGCTTGATAACCCTGAGGCGGCTGGGCCGCTTCCTCACGCATCAACAGTGACAATGATCAATGGAACCAGTGGTTTGGTGAGTTTTTATTGAAACGCGGTGAGACCTCTTGAAAGCGGCAAGGCTGAAATCCTAAGTCTGCCGCGTCTGCCATTTCGCCACGCGCGCGCTCCACAACCGGCAATGCCGGGAACGTGAATACCCGACCCCAGCCCCGCCCGCAAGCCCGCGATTCGGAACCGCCAAAGCCCGCTCGGAAAAAACCCTGAGAATGCCCGCGAAAAACCGAACATGGTGGCGGCGGCCGTTTAAGACTCCAAGAAATGTGGAGCAGCGAGAAAACTTCCCCGCCGAAGCCCCGGGCTCAGCGGCGAGTCGTTGAGCGCGGCGGGATCAAACTGAATTCGCCGTTCGCGACGCGCTTTCTGGTCAATCGCCGACTCGACGAGTAGGGTTGCTCCCCATGATGAACATCATTGGCGGCGCAATCGTTCCCGGCCTGGCCGTTCTCTGCCTGCTCACGAAGGGAACCCAGGCCATGGCGCAGGCGCCCCAGAAACCGGCCGCCGACCACGGCCCGCTTTACCGCCTGGTCAATCGGACCGGAAAGTTCGACGATGCCGAGTGCTTCTGGAGCCTGAACGACGGCAAGGAATGGCGCTCCTTCGCCCAGGAACCCACGGTGACTTGCCCGCATGGCAACGGACGTCTCTATTTCCGCCTCGGCGCCGCGCCCCGAAACCTTGACGACCGCGACGCCCGCTGGGACTTCATCGAGTACGCCTCGGAGAATAGCGAGACGTGGCACGGCAACACCACCCAGGTGGACGCGTTCTGCATCCCCATCACGATCGAGATGGGCGGCAAAAGAGTCGGCATCGCCGGGTCCAGGCGCGCGCTCTTCGATCTGTTCCGCAAGGACGCGCCCGCGCCGTTCAAGAACTGCGTGAAGGGCGATGCGTGGATTCTTTCCCCGTGCCGGGCCACGTTCGGCGCCGGGGGCGCGGACGCCCGCTACTTCGACGCCTACATCGACGAAGTGTGGGCGAAGTACGCGCAGGAAAGAAAGACGCCGAGCGGCAAATGGATCGGCAAGGTCGTGGACGGAGCGCTGACGTTCTCGCCCATCGGCGCCGGAAAGCCGGTGATGTGCGCCCGCAAACCCACCACGCAGGACGCCTTCATGGGCACGGGCGTGCTCGCGACGAACCCCCAATTCTGCGCCGCCATCAACCGTCATGTATTGGCCGATCCCGCCGACTGGCACAACGCCGACGCTTTCTACAAAGCCGAACCTTGCAACTGGTACGCGAAGTTCTTTCACGAGCGCAGTCTCGGCAACAAAGCATACGGCTTCTGCTACGACGACGTGGCGGAACAGGCGGCTTACTTCTCCGGCAAAGGCGGGGAGGTCGTTGTCACCCTGCGCTGGGATTCGGAGCCGACCGGGAAATAGAGCGCCAGACGGTCAAGGCCATTGCGTGGCGCGGCCGGCGTTGGCACTTCCCTCCCCTCACCGCGCCGGCTTCGTCTCCTCTTCGACCAGCGCTTCGAAGTCGCGCCAGAGTTTCGCGACCTTGTCGGAACGCGGCAGCGGGGTTCCGTCCACGGACCCCAACTCCACCACGCCTTGCGAGCTCATGGTGAGAAACGCGCCTTCAACGCCGCCCAAGCCCTCGGGACGCAGGGAGGCTCTTTCGAAGGGGATCGTCAATCGCTCGCAGACTCTCTCCAGCGTCCGCGCCGCCACGCCGGGAAGCGCGCCGGCATCGGACGGCGGGGCGTGAACGCGTCCGTCCGAGATCCAGAAAAAGTTCGCGCCCGCGGCCTCGACCAGCTCGCCGCGCTCGTTCAGCAGCAGCGCTTCATCGGCGCCCGCGTCCTCCGCTTCCATGCGAGCGAGAATCTGGACGAGCTTGCTGGAGGTCTTGCTGCGGCTGACATCCTGCCCCGAAAGCAAACGCTGACGACTCACGTGAACACGCCAGCGCAACGGCTCCGCGCGAGGCCCGGCCTCGGAGGGAAACACCGAGATCACGACAGTGGGGTGATCGGCGCCGCGCGCGGAGTAACCCCGGATCCCCACCCCGCGCGACACGGAAAGCCGGGCCAATCCGCGGCTCACATCACAACAGCGAATGAGCTCGAGCGCCGAAGCGTGAAGCGAGTCGGCGGAAAAAGGACAACGCATTCGAAGGATTTCAAGGCCGCGTTCGAATCGCAGGACATGGGCGGGCCAGCTGAAGACGCGTCCGTGGGCGACGCGCATGGTTTCAAAAAGCCCGTCGCCATAAAGAAATCCGCGATCCAGCACAGAAACCCGCGCCTCCGCCTCGGGGACGATGCGGCCGTTGAAGAAAACATGAGAGGCCATGCGTTCTGTTCAGGAGCTCGTTTGACTCGTGTCCTGATTCCGGGGAGCGCCCAGCACCTCCAGGGCGCGGAGCGTCGCGGCGTTGCGGCTCTCGACCCCGATCTTTTGGAACACGACGCCCAGATGCTGCTTCACGGTAGGCTCGCTGTTGCCGAGGATCGTGGCGATCTCGCTGTTGGACTTCCCCTGCGCGACCCAGAGAAGGACCTCGGCTTCGCGCGGGGTGAGTCCGAACGCCGATTGCAAGGGAACGGACGACGAAAAGTCCGGATGAAATCCCGCGGATGAAGCCGCCTCCTGGATTCTCTGCTCGATGGCCTCGGCGCGGCGCAGCCGGCAGTCGATCGCGGCCATGAGCTCTTCGCGGGGGACGGGCTTGGTGAGATAGTCGTCGGCGCCCGCGTTCATCCCGGCCCGGATGTCGGAGCGGTCGCCCTTGGCCGTGAGGAAAATGAAAGGCGTGGCGGCGAAGGCGGTTTCGGCTCGCAGCGCCCGCGCCACGCCATAGCCATCCAACTCAGGCATCATGACATCGCAGAGAATCAGGTCCGGATGATGAGCGCGGGCCGCGTCCACCCCCACCCTGCCATTCTCCGCGACGAATACCTGATACCCCGCGATCTCCAGCAACAAAGCGATGTTTCGGCGCATCGGCGCCTGGTCCTCGATGATAAGAATCTTCTTCTTCATGCGGGCAGCCATTTGAAAACCACGGCGCAGGCTGCCACCTCTCCGCAGGTTTGGCCACACTGGTTTGAGCGCAAGATCCGGGTCGCGTCAGTCCGGTTGCCGGGAGAAAGGGGTTGTCAAACAACGCCGCGCCATTGCGGCTTGATGCGCCGCTTGGAAAATCTTCTTGGAATAGAGTGAAGTGATCCACGGATAACCCGCCCCTTCGTCCCCCTTCTTTTAAAGTCTTCTTCATTGCCAACACAGTTCCTCACACTACTATTCATCTGACTAGTCTTTATGAAACCGCTTACTCACCGACAGCAGGCGATGAAAGCCGCGGCCGATCATGTCACGGCCCTCAAGCGCAAAGGCGCGCTCGCCGGACATCCCCGTCGCGCCCGGGCTCTCGCGCCCCGGCCTTCCGTCCATGCGCTGCGACATCCCATCGCCCACATCCCCCTGTTCGGATCCATCTCGGCGGGGTTCGCGGAGGATCGATCGCAGGAGGCTGAAGGCTGCGTCTCCGTCGACATCGCGAGCCTCGGGATCCGCCCCACCCCGCGCACCTTCGCCCTCCGCGTTCAGGGCGATTCGATGATTGGACGCCACATCGTCTCGGGCGACATCGTCGTGCTGGAGCATGGCATGTCGCCGCGTCCGGGCGACGTGGTTGCCGCGTTGATCGACAACGAGAGCACTCTCAAAACGTACCTGGTGCAAAGGAACAAGCCCTTCCTGCGCGCCGAAAACCCCAAATACCCCGACCTCATCCCCGCGCAGGAGCTCGTGATCCAGGGCGTCATGAAAGCGTTGATTCGAAAAGTGGATTCGAAGGGCTAGCGCCGCGCGACGTTTTTTTCCATCCGTCATTCGCCGCTCGCAGCGCATGCGATCGATTGTTCATCTGGACGCCGACGCTTTCTTCGCGTCCGTCGAGCAAGCCGCCGACTCCCGGCTGCGCGGGCTGCCCGTGGCGGTGGGCGGCGAGCAGCGGGGCGTGGTCGCCTCGGCGTCGTACGAGGCGCGGCGATTCGGCGTCCACACCCCCATGCCGACCAGCCGCGCGCGCAAGCTCTGCCCGCGGCTCATCGTTCTTCCCGGCGACTACGAGAAATACGAGCGCTTCTCCCAATGGATGTTCAGCTACGCCTACGACTTCACGCCGGACGTGGAAGTGACGTCGATCGACGAGGGTTATCTCGACCTCACCGCGACCCGCAAAAACCCGCTCCTCATCGCGCAAATCCTGCGTGACGCGATTCGGCAGTCGTTGAAAATCACGGTCAGCGAAGGCGTCGCGTCGAACAAGCTCGTCAGCCAGATCGCGTCGAAGCTCAACAAGCCCGCCTCGCTGGCCTCGGTGCCCGCCGGGCATGAAGCGGGCTTCCTGCGTCCGCTCCCGAATCGATGGCTGCCGGGGGTGGGTCCCGTGATGGCGGGACGGCTCAACGCGGCGGGGCTCGCGCGCATCGGCCAGATCGCCGGAACGCCTGTCGAGCTGCTCGAGATGCTGGTCGGATCGCAGGCGCCGGGGATGAGTCAATTCGCCCTCGGCAGGGACGATCGCCCCATTCTCGCCGCGCGGCCCGCCGCCCAATCGTACAGCCAGCAGGAAACCTTCGCGCAGGATCAAACGGACGAGCCGTTCATCGAGGCCACGCTGCGCCGCATGGCCGACCACCTGATGGCCAAGGTCCGCTCCGACGCCAAGAGCGTTCGCACGGTCACCGTGCAGGTGCGTTACAACGACATGGATGAGGACCAGGCGGGCGAAAGCCTCCCGGAGCCCACGGATCTCGAGACCGATGTGTACAGCAGGCTCGCGATTCTGCTGCGGAAGGCGTGGCGGCGGCGCGTGAGCCTGCGACGCGTTTCGCTCAAGCTGACAAATGTGCATTCGGGCGTTTTCCGTCTCGCGCTGCCGCTGGATCGCTCCTCGCTGCAGGACGACGCCCGGCGTCGCTTGGCCCGGACCGTGGACGCGCTGCGCGAAGAGCGCGGCTATCAGGTGATCCGGCGCGGCCACGACTTCGTGAAACCCCCGCCGCCCGGCAACGCCGCCCCGCCCGCCTCCGCATCGACATCCGCTCGCGCGCCGGAGCCGCGTGGATTCGCGCTCGCGGAGTCGCCCGTCGCCGCCCTGCCCTCCTCCGCGCCCCAGGCCCAGGCCGAGGCTCAAGCCAAGCCCAAGGCCGTCGCGCCGCCTTGCCGAAAGCCCGCGCTCTTCGCGCCGTTGAGCGTTCGCAGCTATTACTCCTTTCTGAACTCCACTCTGTCGCCGGAAGCCATTGTGGCTTGGGCGCGGGATCAGGAGCTGCCTTGCGTGGCGCTCTGCGATCAGGGGCATCTGCATGGCGCGGCCGCTTTCGCGGCGGCGGGCAAAGCGGCGGGCATTCCCACGGCGATCGGAGCGGAGCTGACTCTCGGAGGGCGCCGCATCCAGCTGTACGTGGAAAACGCCAGGGGCTACGCGAATCTCTGCCGCCTCCTCTCGCGCCCCGATCGCGGCGCGCTCCGACTCGAAGAGCACGCAACCGAAGGCTTGCTGGCTCTTTCATCGAACATGGACTGGGCGGATCTGTTCCCGGACCGCTTCTACGCGCCCGCGACCTCGTCCGAAGCGCTGCGCCGGCGCCCGATCCCCGCTTCGATTCCGGTGGCGGCGGTGCGTCCCGCGCATTACGCGAAGCCCTCCGATCGGTGGAAATACGACGTGGCGCAATCGATCCGAACGCTCACGCTGCTTCGACAGAAGCATCCGGACAAGCAGCTGGGAGGCGCCTTCCATCTGTGCGGGGCGGCGGAGATGGAGGCGCGGTTTCGCGATCATCCGGAAGCGCTCCGAGGCGCCCGCGATTTCGCGGAGCGCTGCGCCGGGTTCCAGTTTCCCTTTGGCCCGCCCCAATTTCCGCCGTATCGACCGGCGAATGGCGCGTCAGGCCATGACTTTCTGCGCCAGCTGGTTTTCCAGGGGGTGCGACGTCGTTACGGGCCGCGCTCCGACGCGGTCCGCCCGCAGCTGGAGACGGAGCTCGAGATGATCCACGCCGTGGGCTACGAGGACTACTTCCTCATCGTGTGGGATCTGCTTCAGGAATGCCGGCGTCGCGGCATCGAGTGGATCACGCGCGGGTCGGCGGCGGATTCCCTTGTCTGCTATTGCCTCGAGATCAGCGGCGTCTGCCCGATCCGCTTCGATCTTTATTTCCGCCGCTTCCTCAACCCCGAGCGCATGGCGCTGAACAAGCTTCCCGACATCGACGTGGATTTCGCGCACGATCGCAAGGACGACGTCGTGGATCTGCTGTTCGAGAAATACGGGCCGGACCATTGCGCGGTGGTCGGAGGATTCTCGACATTTCTGGCGCGCAGCGCGGTGGCCGACGTCGCGAAGGCGCTCGGAGTGTCGGAACATCAGGTCCGCCGATTCACGGAGCATTTCCCATGGCATTTCCCCTCGTCGTCCGCGCGACGCCCCCAGGACAGCGACCCCGGCGCTCCCGCCCCCCCCTGGGTGGACCGTCTTCGAGAGATCCCGGAGTGCGCGGACCTTCCGCTCGACGAGGAGCCTTATCGAAGCACATTGCTGATGGCGGAGTTTCTCGACGGATTTCCCCGCTATCCGAAGATGCATCCCTGCGGCGTGGTGCTGTCGCGCCAGCCGATCCACGAGCTCGCGCCCACCTTTCTGTCGAGCAAGGGATATCCCACGACGCACTACGACATGGACGCGGTGGAGGCGATGGGACTGGTGAAGATGGACATCCTCGCGCAGGGCGGCTTGGCGGTGATGCGGGATGTGGAGAAAACACTGCGGAGCGAGGGCGTGCGCATCGATCGCGAGCGGTCCGAGATCGTCAGCGCGACGGATCCGGCGACGCCGCCGGCGGAACGCGCGGACGGATCGCCCGTGACGGAGTGGTCGGATCCCGAGGTGTGGGAGATGATCGTCTCGGGCGGCGCGCGGGCGGTGCATCACATCGAGTCGCCCGCGATGACGAGCCTCTGCCGCATGTCCCAGGTGCGGGAGATCGATGGATTGATCGCGATTGTCAGCGTCATCCGTCCCGGCGCGGCGAACGAGCAGAAGAAGATCCGGTTCACGCGACGCTATCAGGGGCTGGAGGCGCCGGAGTATCCGCACCCGTCGCTCGAGCCCTGCCTGCGCGGCACCTTCGGGCTGGTGGTGTACGAGGAGCACATCCTTCAAATCTGCGAGGCGTTCGCGGGATTGAGCGGCGGCCAGGCGGACATGCTGCGTCGGGCGCTGGTGAAGGAAAAGTTCGACGAGGTGGAGCGGATGGGAAGGACCTTCGTCGCGTCGGCGCAGACTCGCGGGCATTCCGCGGAGTCGATCCGGGTGGTGTGGGAGCTGACGACTGGATTCAGCGGCTACGCTTTTTGCAAAGCCCACAGCACGGCGTACGGCCTGGAGGCGTATCAGTCCGCGTGGCTGAAGCTGCGATTTCCGGCGGAGTTCATGGCGTCGGTCCTGACGCACGGCAAAGGCTTCTACAGTCCCCTGGTGTATGTCCTCGAATGCCACCGTCTCGGCATTCCCATGCGATCGCCCTGCGTGAACGATCCGGGCCCGGCGTTCACCGCGCTCCGGGATCCGGCCACGGGATCCCGCTCCATCCGCGTCCCGGTGTCGCGCGTGAAGCATCTCTCCGACGCCACGCGCGACCGCCTCTTCGCCGAGCGCCGGCGCGCGCCCTTCGAGTCCCCGCGCGACTTCTTCCTCCGCGTTCGACCCAGCCGCGAGGAGATGGAGGCGCTCCTGCAAGTCGGCGCCTTCGACGGATGGGGACGTTCGAGAACCGCGCTCTTTTGGGAATGGCAGCAGCTCCATCACGCCCTGGGATCGGGCGCGGATCCCGCGCAAGGCTGGCTTCTGCCGCCGCCGGGCCTGGATCGCCTGCCCGAGGCGACCCTCACCGAGCCGACCCGATTGCAGCGATTGCAATGGGAGACCGAGTTGCTGGGATTCACGGCGAGCGGGCATCCGCTGGAGCTGTATCCCGACATCGCCTGGAACACCTATTGCCCCGTGAGCCGGCTGGGACAGCACATCGGAGAAGAGGTGACAACCTGCGGCCTGGTGATCGAGCAACGCACGCATCATCAGAGCACGGGCGAGCCCATGAAATTTCTGACCCTGTGCGACTGGACCGGGATGGTCGAGACGGAGCTTTTTGCCGCGACCTATCGGAGCTACGGGCTCGCGACCGTCCGCTATCCCGTGCTGGAAATCACCGCCCGGGTGGAGCCCTTCGAAAACGGACGCGGACACACGCTGCGCGTTCTGCGGGCCGGAAAGCCCCGCTCATCCTCCCGGAATTCCGTCGCAAAATGAAAATGCAACGCTTCTGAAACTACTCCTTGACGAATGTCAACTCTTGGAAACAAACTGACGGCGCTCCACATAAACCACCGTGTGAGTAACTTTGAGTTTGGCTTGTGTGTCCCGTCGGAGCGGCCGGCTCAAACATGGAAGGAAATTAACTTATGGCCAGCGGCAAAGTTAAATGGTTCGACAACAAGAAGGGCTACGGGTTCATTCTGAATGATGCAGGGCAGGACGTATTCGTGCATCATACGAGTATCAACGGAAACGGTTTCAAGACGCTGAATGAAGGCGAGACCGTCGACTACGAACTCGTGGACAGCGACAAGGGACCCAAGGCTCTCAATGTGAAGCGGACACCCGGCAGCCCTCAACCGAGGGCTTAACAAAACTTAATTTCCACTGCCGTCCTCCCCGCAATCCTCGCGGGGTTCACGGCAGAAAATAAGTTGCGTTGTTGCGTTGTAGGTGGCGTAAGGTTTCGTCGTGGCCCCGGACGAAACGAAACCAATCGCCTCCCTTTACGTTCACGTGCCCTTCTGCGCGCAGAAGTGCCACTATTGCGCGTTCTATTCTGAAGCCTCGAGCGGCGAGTTGATCAATCGATACGTCAGCGCCCTGACGCGGGAGATCGCTCTCGTGGCCAACGATGTTCGGCCCAAAACCGTCTTTTTTGGCGGAGGCACTCCTTCGATCCTGAATATGCGGCACTGGGGCGCAATTCTTTCCGCCTTTAACAGCGCGGGCTGGCTCGGCACCGATGAATGGTCGGTCGAGTGCAACCCGGCGACCGTCTCCCCTGACAAGGCGAGGCTCTGGCGCGATCACGGCGTGAATCGTGTTTCCATGGGCGTTCAGTCCCTGGATGAAGGCCTCCTGGACCGGCTCGGACGGGTCCACGACAGAAGCATGGTCTTTAAATCCTTCGATGTCCTCCGCGCGGCCGGGTTCGACAACATTAACATCGACCTCATGTTCGCCATCCCCGGCCAAACCCTCGAGATATGGCGGGAGACCCTGCGCGAAGCCAGGCAGCTGGGATCCGAGCATCTTTCGAGCTACGAGGTGATCTATGAGGAGGACACCGTGCTTTACGACCAGATGAAAGCGGGACAGTGCGATGTGGACGAGGATCTCGCCTGCGCGATGTACGACACGCTCGTCGAGGAGACGGCGGCGGGAGGCTGGGTTCAGTACGAGGTGGCCAATTTCGCGAAGGATCCGAGCCAGGGCGAGGAGGAGTTCCCCGGTCGCGCGTGCAAACACAATGTCAACTACTGGCGGGGCGGGTCGTTCCACGGGCTGGGTCCGAGCGCGACAGGCTATGTGCGGGGCGAGAGAACCAAGAACTGGTCCAACACGCAGCTCTATTGCGAGCAACTGGAGAAGGGGGTTCGCGCGGTCGAATCCCGCGAGACGCTCTCCCCTCTCTCCCGCGCCGGCGAAATCGCGGCCTTTGGCTTGAGAACCCGGCCCGGCTGGCCCTTCGCGGCGTTCCAGGAAATCACCGGCTTCGATCTGCGCGAAGGGTGGAAGCGGGAGGTGGCGGACCTCGTTGAGCGCGGATGGGGCCGCGCGACGCCGGATCGATTCCAGCTCACGGACGCCGGGCTGCGATTCGCGGACTCCGCGGCGGAGATGATGCTGCGATGAGCTCGGATCTTTTTCTCACGATCTGCGAGCGGCTGATGCGACAGCCCGCCGTCGCCTACCACGAAGAGCGCGTGATCGGCGAAGTCGAGTCCCTGTGCCGCGAGCACGGGCTGGACTGCTTCACGGATCCGGTGGGCAACCGCGTCGCGACCGTGAACACCGCTCCCGATCTCCCGCCGATCGCGCTGCTGGCGCACATGGACCATCCGGGCTTTGAGGCGCTTCGTCCCCTGAGCGAGCGCACCTGGGAGGCGAGGTTCCTCGGCGGCGTCGGACCCCAATACTTCCGGCCCGGACTCCCCCTTCGTTGCTACCCCGACGGACAAACGGCGCTGCTGGGTGAAAAGCTCAACGCCTCCGAGCTCCTGTTCAAGATCGAGTTCCCCGTCGCGCCGGTCTCGCCGCCCCAAATAGCGGTCTGGGATCTTGTTCCGTTCTCGGCGGAATCGGGACGGATCAAAGGGCGAGCCTGCGACGACCTGGTGGGCGTCGCCTGCGCCCTCGCAACGCTCATCCAACTCAAGCAATCCGGCGCGCGCGCGAACGTCCGGGGGCTGTTCACGCGGGCCGAGGAGGTGGGTTTCCACGGCACGCTTCTTCTCGCGGAGTCGGGCCTCGTCCCGCGCGACGCCCTCGTCGTGTCCCTGGAAACAAGCCGCGAGCTGCCGCCCGCGCAGATCGGCCAGGGAGTGATCCTGCGCGTGGGAGACCGCGCGTCGATCTTCGACAACCGCGGCCTGCGATACTTGTCGCAGGTGGCGACGGGGCTTCAGGAGAAGGATTCCGCGTTCCGATTTCAGCGCGCCCTCATGAGCGGCGGCACGTGCGAAGCCACGCCGTTTCAGGAGGCGGGTTACCGCGTCGTCGCGCTCTGCGTCGCGCTGGGCAACTACCACAACTGCGGATCCGACCACCGCATCCTGGAGGAATACGTTTCGCTTCCGGACGCCCAGGGCATGGTGCGCCTGCTGCTTGAGATCGTGACGCGCTTCGACGAATACGACGCCTTGACAAGCAAGCTCAACGAGACCCTGGCCGGCCTGGCCGCCGAAGCGCGAAAAAGGCTCGACGGGGTTTGCGGCGGCGTCGAACTGGGTCGTCCTGGCTCCTCGCCCATCACTTGATCCGCAGCCGCAGCGCGCGAGCGCGGCGCAGCCAGACGCGCTCCTTCTTCCGCTGGAATGCGGGGAGATGCTTGTCCTCCACAATCACCTCGTCCAGCAGCGGCTTGGCCTCCTCCTTGCGCCCTCGCGCGATGAGCAGCTCGGCCCATTGCACCCTCGCGCGAGCATAGCCGTGCTCCTCGTTCACCTTCCGCCACACTTCGAGGGCTTCGTCCGTTTTTCCGAGGGCGGTGAGGCACTCCGCGAACGCCATGCTGGTGTGTCCATACTCATGCTTCGGATCCTGCTTATGCACGGTTTCCAGAAGCGGCAGCGCCTCGGCGGGACGGTTCAGCCGCATGAGGCATTGCCCGAAATGCGAGCGCGTTTCAACATCCTCGCTATCCCGCTGCATGGCGTCGCGATAACTGGCCTCGGCTTTCGCGAGCTTGCCCTGGTGAAAATACACATCGCCCAATTGCGAGTGCAGATGCGCCTTGTCCAGATGATGAATCCGGGCCTCCAGCTCGCGGATCCTCTGCCGGCTCTGCGCCCCGGGCAGCTCAAATCCCCGCACGCTGGACGCCGAGGAGGGGCGATAGACCAGGAAGAAGTAAAGCAGGGTGGTCAGGAAGCTGAAAACGAACATGCAGACAGCCCAGATGTATTCCCCGCGCCTCAGCGCGTCGATGAACATCCAGAGCCAGAATCCCGCGGACAGGACCGCAAACACGATCGTCAGCCACCCCGACGCGGCCTCCGGCATCAAGCGTTCCATTTGATTGATCACCCACATTCAACAGCGATTTACCCATCGCGAGGCCGGAGAGCAATCCTGATGTTATGGGGATGAACCGCCGAACCGCCGTCACCGTTCGGCGACGAGGTCGCGGAACGCGGCGAGGTCGATAACCTTCACCCCGAGCTTGCGCGCCTTCTCCAGTTTGCCGCCCGCCTCGGCGCCAGCGACAACGTAGTCCGTCTTCTTGCTCACGCTCCCGCTGACCTTGCCGCCTCGCGACTCAACCAGGGCCGCGGCCTCGTCGCGCGTCATGCCTTCGAGCGTCCCGGTGAGCACAAAGGTTTTTCCCTTCAAGGGCCCTGGGGCGGCGCGCGCCTGGAACAAGGCCGACTTGAAGTTCAATCCCGCGGCTCGCAGCCGCTCAATGAGGCGGCGGTTGCGTGAATCGGAAAACCAGTCGACCACGCTCCTCGCGATCGCCTCTCCAATGTCCTCGACGCTGAGCAGTCGCTCCTCGCCCGCCGCGGCGAGCGCGTCGAGGTCCTCGAATTCCCGTCCGAGAATCTTGGCCACGCCATCGCCCACATGCAGGATTCCCAGGCCCAGAATGAGCCGATAGAGGTCGCGCGACTTGCTGGCCTGGATGCCGTCCAGGAGGTTCTGCGCGGACTTCCTGCCCATCCGCTCCAACCCCGAAAGCTCCTCGATCGTCAGCCGATACCAATCCGACACATCCAGAACCAGCCCGCTCTTCACAACCTGCGCGACGAGAACTTCCCCTCCCCCCTCGATGTCCATCGCGCCGCGCGAGCACCAATGCTCCAACCTCCCTCGCGCCTGGGCGGGGCAATCCTGATTGGCGCAACGCCAGACCGCGCCGGCGTCGGCGCCGTCCTCCACCGCGGTCTTGGACACCGCCGTCCCGCACTCCGGACAGCTCCTGGGAAACACGAAGGAAACCGAATCCGCGGGTCGCTTCTCCATCACAACGCCGACCACCGCGGGGATCACCTCGCCGGCCTTCTCCACGATCACCGTGTCGCCGACCCGGATATCTTTGCGGGCGAGCTCCTCCTCGTTGTGCAGCGTTGCTCGCGAGACCGTGCTGCCCGCAACGAGCACCGGCTCCAGCTCCGCGACAGGGGTGAGCGCGCCTGTGCGTCCGACCTGAATCGTGATGGACTTCAGCAAGGTCCGCGCCTGCTCGGGCTCGTACTTGTAGGCGATCGCCCATCGGGGCGCCTTGGACGTCGCGCCGACGCGGGCTCGAAGCGAAAGGTCGTTCAGCTTGATGACGGCCCCGTCGGTCTCAAAGCCGAAGGATTCCCGAACCTTGTCGAGCTCGTCGATCGCCTCCAGCAACTCCTCCATTGTGCGACAAAACCAGGTTCGAGGCGGGGCCGGCAACCCGAACGCCGCGAGCCGTTGAATCAGCTCGAGCTGTGTCGTTGGCGCAAACGATCCGCGCGTTTCGCCGACGCCGTAGAGAACAATCGCCAGAGGCCTTGCCGCCACGCTGCGCGGATCCAGCTGTTTCAAGGATCCCGCCGTGGCGTTCCGCGGATTGGCGAACGGCTCCTCTCCCTGGGCGACGCGGGACGCGTTCATCTTCTGAAACCCAGCCGTCGGCATATAGACCTCGCCCCGCACCTCAAGGACTTCAGGAGCATCAGGCCCGAGGAGGTGAAGGGGCAGGCTGCGGATGGTGCGAAGGTTCGCGGTGATATCATCGCCTGTCGTCCCGTCGCCGCGGGTCGCGCCCAACTCGAACACGCCGTTCTCGTATCGGAGGCTCACAGCCACGCCATCCACCTTCGGCTCCACGACCCATTCGAGCGTCTCGCCAGGCAGCAGCTTGATCAGCCGGTTGACGAACTCGCGCGCCTCCGACTGGGAGTAGGTGTTGTCGAGGCTCATCATGGGAACCGCGTGTTGGGCGGGCCTAAACTCAGAGAGCGGTCGTCCGGCAACGCGTTGCGATGGAGAGTCCGGGGTCGCGAGATCGGGGCATCGTTGCTCCAAGCCGAGCAGCTCGCCCATGAGACGATCGTATTCCCGATCGCTGATGGCAGGGCGAGCCAGCGCGTAATAGGCGTGATCGTGCCGGGCGATGGCGGCGCACAGCTCGCGGTGGCGCAGGAAATCCTGGGAACTTGTCACGGCTCCATTTCAAGGAGTCGTGGAAGGTTTTGCACGCACTTTCACCATCCAGGCGACCGCCGACGCGCAGCGCGCGCTTTCCGTCCGGAGGCCGGCCTGGATCCTGCCTTTCGCTCGTTCGGGCGCCGCGTGAAGCGCGCTGGACCGCGGCGCGCAGCTCCTGCCGCGGGGGGTTCCGAGCAACGGTCCGGCGTGCCATCGCGCCTCATCCGGCGCTCTCAAGGCCCGAAGGGAACGGAGGTCGCGGAGTCGTGTTCTGCCGCCGTCGTCGGCAGTTTCCGCCGTAGGCCCTGGGACTCCTCGCCGGTCGCCGAGAATCTCCCTCCAGTCCCCCTCGTCCAAGCCGATCTGATTTCTGAGAGGTTTGTGGGCCTGAATGGCTTCCGACCCGAGAGACGCGGCGGGGACTTCCCCCGCTCGCGGAACAAAATCGCGCCGGGAACGAGACTTGCTAGATCGTTAAGCTCGGTCGTCACGCCGGAACCAGCGAACCGTGGCACAGAAGACAGAAGCGAAACCGCAGAGAACACAGTGATTATGGCCCACGAACCGAAGACGCCGTCAGGCGGAGCGGAGAGGATCTACGACTTGAACGTCGCGCTGGAGCGCATGGACGGCGATGTGCCGCTCCTGGAGGAAGTCATCGACATCTTTCTCGACGACTACGCAAACTCCATCGCCGAGCTCCGGCAAGCGGCCGCGAGCCGTGATCAAGCCGCCTTGCAGCGAGCCGCGCACACTTTGAAGGGCGCCGTCGGAAACTTTGTGGCCCATCGCGCCACTGAGGCGGCCTTGAGCGTCGAGACCCTTGCCAAAGCGGGACAATTGGATCTGGCCATATCGCTGACTCCGCGGCTGGAAGATGAAGTCGCGCGACTTGCGGCGGCTTTGAAGCAGTATCGCCACCGGGAGGCGGCATGAGGATCCTGGTCGCCGAGGACGACGCCACGTCCCGCTGGCTCCTGGAGCGGGTGTTGCGCCGCTGGGGCCACGAGATCCAGAGCGTCGAGTCCGGCGCGGAAGCGCTGGAGATCCTCGAGCGCCCCGACAGCCCCCAGCTGGCCATCCTCGACTGGCTCATGCCCCAGCTCACGGGCGTGGATGTGTGCCGCCAACTGCGTCGATCCCCGTCTCTCTGCTCCAAGTACCTGATTCTCCTCACGTCGAAGGGGGAGAAGGAGGACGTCGTGAACGGCCTGGAAGCCGGCGCCGACGACTACATCACCAAGCCCTTCAACCAGGACGAGCTGCGCGCGCGCATCAAGGCCGGCCTGCGTATCATCGAGCTGCAGTCGCAACTCGCCGAGCGCGTCGCCCAGCTCGAAGCCTCGATCGCCCGGGAGAAGCATCTCCAGGGGCTTCTGCCCATCTGCTCCTACTGCAAAAAGATTCGCGATGATCGAAACTACTGGCATCAGGTGGAGAGCTACATTGTGAGCCACGCCGACGTCCGCTTCAGCCACAGTGTCTGCCCCGAATGCGTTGAGCGCGTGCGCGAAGAAATCCTCAAGGACAAATGATCTCCATTCCCTCCCCCCGCGGCCGCCGCGCTTTCCCGTGATGCAAAACCATCCCATTCGAGTGCTGCTGATCGAAGACAATCTCGCGCACGCGCGCGCGATCGGCGAAGGGCTGTGCGCCAACCTGTATGATCGCTTCGACCTCGTTTGCACCGAACGGCTGGCCTCAGGCCTGGAGATCCTCGGACGCGGACGCATCGATCTGATCCTCCTGGATCTCAACCTGCCCGACAGCGCGGGTCTCGCCACTTTCGAACGCTTCCATCGCGCTGCGCCGCAGATCCCCATTGTGATCATGACGGGCGTGGACGATCCGACGCTCGGACAGCACGCCGTGGCCTCGGGCGCCAAGGATGTCCTCGTGAAGGGACAGATCGAGCCTTCGCTCCTCGCCCGCGTGATTCAGCACATCGTGGAGAAGCAGCGGATGGAAGCGGCGTCCCGCGCGAGCTCCCGGAGCTATGGATCCGTTTTCGACCACGCGCTGGACGCGATGCTCCTCGTCGACGATCAAGCCCGCTGCCTCGCCGCCAACTCCGCGGCGTCCCGACTTCTCGACCGTCCCTTCCAAAAGCTCCGCGGCAGCCTGCTCAGCGAGACGCTCATCACAACCGACGACTGGCCTCAGCGCTGGGAAGGCTGGCGCGCTCAAGGCTTGCTCGAAGGGCAGGCCCAGTTCGTCAACGCGGACGGCCGGGTGGGCGATCTGGAATTCTCCATTACGCCCGACTGCATCGGCTCCTGCCACCTCGTCATCCTGAGAGACGTCACCGCGCGCAAGCGCGGCGAGGATCGGGTGAAGAGCGCTTGCGAACAATGGCGCGCGCTGGCCGCTGGCCGCGAGGAATCGCTGAATCAATTGCACAAAGGATGGAAGGAGCTGTCGTCATCGATCCGACGCGCCACACAGGATTTGGAGTCCTGCCTTTCCGACGCGCCCTCCGACGTCGACAAAGCCCTCCGACGTCGCTGGGAATCCACCCTTCAATCGCTCCGACAGACGGGCCGCGCGCTGGACGTCGCCACCGAAGACGCCGAAGCGTCCCGGCTCACCGCGATCGAGGCGCTGCGAACGCAGGCCCGCGACTTTGAAAAGCGCACGGGCATTCAATGCGTTCTCTCCTCCGAGCTGCGCGAGAAATCCGGAGGCGTGTCTCCCGCGACGCGGCTCTGCCCCATCCTGGAGCGGGCGTTGAGCAACGTGGCGATCCAGGGGTCGGCCACCGCGATCGAGGTGCGCCTTCGCCGCGAGTCCGGAAAACTGGTGATGGAAATCCAGGACAATGGACAAAGCCTCTCGGAGAGCCAGCTGACCGACGCGCGATCCTCCCGTCTCAGCGGCGTGCGCGAGCAAGTCCTGAGGTTCGGCGGCGATCTCACGCTTCAAGGCGCCCCGGGGCGGGGCACCACGCTCCGGCTCTGGCTCCCCTCGGAAAGCCGCAAGGCGTCACGCAAGCAACCCTAGCCCGAGGCCAGGATTCCCGCTCTTTCAGCGCGCGACGTCAGCCTCGCGGCGCTGAATCTCGCAACGCGGGCGCCGCTATGGCCCTGTAAGCGGTCCCTTTTCGGCTTCCCCCCAGGGGCGGCCTCGTTCGACGATGGTTCAAAGCATGAACGCATCGTCCCGAAAGTTCGAAGGCATCCTCGACCGACATTTCGAAACGCTTCTCGAACACCAACCCATTTTCGCGACCTACGCTGGATTGAAGTCCGGGGAAGGAGATCTCGGCGTTGTGAGCGAAGCGTTCGAAGCCGCCCAACAGAAACGACGCCTCGCGACGATTCGGGCGCTCGATGGCGTGAACCCCCGCGAGCTCTCCGGGGAGCAACACCTGGATCGCCTCGCTCTCCGCAGCCAGCTGCTCCGGGATTGCGAGGATCATCACCGGGGGCGTCGACAGATGGATCCATCGGCCCTGGACTCCCTGCTCAACCTCCTGCTTCACGAGCTCCAGCGGGGCGACGACGAGCCCTCGCGGGCGGCGGCGAACATCCGATCGCTCCTGCGGAAGGCGCCGGACTATCTCGACGCGTCGCTCGCGCTCATCCGGAAGCCCGAGCCGGTATGGCGTCGCATCCTCGACCGCACCTTCCAAGGCTCGCCCTCGCTGTTTGCGGCGGTGGCGGAATTCCTGAAGCGCCATCGCTCGCATGAGAGCGACGCGCGGCTGCTGACATCGGCGTCTCGAGCCGGCGCAAGGTATCACCGGGGCGTGATGAGGCGCCCGGCGGCGCCCGAGGGCTCGTTCGCAATAGGGGGAGCAAGCCTCGCCCGCCGCGTTCGCGACGAGCTCGGCCTCGACTACTCGCTGGGGGAAATCGAATCGCTCGCCGAGAGCGAAGCCGAGCGGCTGCGCCGCCAGCTCAAGTCGGCCTGCCGCCGCTTCGGCGCGAAGAAGAGCGCGGATGAAATCGTCGCGGAAGCGCGCGAGGCCTGGGATCCCGGCGAAGACCTGCTCGCGGTCTACCGCGCGGAGACGCGTCGCGTCGCCGGCGCGTTCCGCTCCTCGAAAGCGGTGACCTTCCCGGAGGGCGAAAGCCTCGAAGTGCGGATGGTGCCCGAGTTCATGCGGCATCTCTATCCCACCGCGGCTTACTCCTCGCCCGGGCCGTTCGCGCGGAAGCAGCGGGGGATTTTCTGGGTGAACGATCTCAGCCTGACCCAGGCGACCGAGGAGGCGAAGCGGCGGGAGCGTCAGCAGCACTTCGGGCTGAGCCTCACCTGCGCGCACGAGGCCTATCCCGGACACCATCTGCAGTTTATCCTGGCCAACCAGCATCCGCGTCGATGGCGTCGGCTGTTCGCGCATGCCGTGTTTTACGAAGGGTGGACGCTGTGGTGCGAGCAGATGATGGTGGATTTGCGGATCGATCGATCCTCCTGGCTTCCGATCCAGCAGCTCCATGACGCGCTCTGGCGCGCGCATCGGGTGGTGGTCGATCTGCGGCTGCAAACGGGCCGCTACACCTACGAGCAAGCGGCGCGACACCTGCGGCGCCACCTGGGCTTCACGCGCGCGCGAGCCGAGGCCGACGTCAACTGGTACACGGCCTCCCCCGGCGTTCCGATGAGCTATTGGCTGGGGCGATTGGAGAACGAGCGTCTCCAGCGACGCCTGATGACGGGCCGCGGCTGGAGCCTCCGACGATTCAACGACTGGCTGCTCTCCTTCGGCACGCTGCCCCAGTCGTGGATTGAAAAACACGGGCTCGAATGAGCGCGTTGCGGCGACCATGTTGATCGCGTTCCACAAGCCCTACGGAGTGCTCTCCGCCTTCACGGAAGACGGCTCCAACAATCGCCCCCTATCCGGATTCGGTTTTCCGAAGCGCGTGTATCCGCTCGGACGCCTCGACGCGGACTCCGAAGGTTTGCTTCTTCTCAGCGACGAGCCCGGACTCAACACGCGACTGCTCGATCCCCGGTTCGGCCACCGGCGCGTTTACTGGGCCCAGATCGAACGCGTCCCCGAGGGGTCGTCGCTGGATCGACTGCGGCGCGGAGTGGATATCCAGGGCTATCGAACGCTTCCCTGCGACGCCTTCATCCTCGACCCCCAGCCTACGATTCCGGAACGCGAGCCACCCATCCGATTTCGGAAATCCGTGCCGACATGCTGGCTGAGCCTTCAACTGAGCGAGGGGAAAAACCGCCAAGCGCGAAAAATGACCGCGGCCATCGGGCACGCGACGCTTCGGTTGATACGGATGAAGATCGGCGCTTTTCCGTTGGTAGACTTGGCGCCAGGAGCGTGGAGAACGCTGTCGGACTCGGAGCGCAACCTGATCTTCGACCCCTCGTCGGACTAGCGCATTTCCTCAAGCGCCTTGAGGCAATACCATCTCACGGCGCCGCTCAAAGGAGGTTGGAGGGAATCCAAATCGACGTCGGAGCACCATCGGATGTCGTCGTGCTCCGACTCGGCGCGGCGGAGGGCGCCCGCGGTCGGACGCGCCCAGTAGATCATCCCGATGTGCTCGTGTGTTTCGTGGATCCGGTGGATGTCGAGGAAACGCGGGGCGATGAGCGCGCGGGTTCCGGGCTCGGTGGTGGGAGGACGCTCGCCGCTCAGCTCGATATCGTATCCGCTCTCCTCCTTCGCCTCGCGAAGCGCGGCCGTCTCGGGGTCCTCATCCAATTCGATGTGACCGCCCAACGGGAGCCATTTCTTGAGCCGCTTGTGAAGCACGAGAAGGACTCGGCCCTGATCGATCAAGAAGATCGCGACGGTGAAATCGATCTTGTCGTGAATGTGAGCCACGAGTCGGGTCGAGTCAGGACGCGTCAGGATGGGCTCGGGGCAAAAGGGTCCAACCCAGAGCCCTCGCTTTCCGCGGAGGCGGTCAAGCGAGCGCCGCCGAGGCGAGCTGGTGCTGTTGCTGCCAGTGCTCGATGGCGGAGCGCAACCGGGCCGTGGCCTGATCGAACTCAAGCTTGAGCGCGGCCACCTTGAGCCGCGACTCGGCGAGCTTCTGCTCCACGGCCTTGCCATACTCGGTCTTCTTCTGCTCCCAGGCCTGGGCGGCAAGGTGAAGCTGTTGCTGGGCCGCGTGCAGTCCCGCGCTGAGCTGCTCAGGCAGCGTCATCTGGTGATTATCGATCCTCTGCTGGAGCTGGCGCTGCTTCTCGGCGATCTCCGTGAGCAGGATGCGCTCCGAAGGAACGCGACGCAGCTGAGTCGCAAGCCCGAGCTTCGAAAGAATCCAGATCGACCACTTGGTGGGATCAAACTGCCAGGGCTTCACTCCGTTTCGATAGTCGTGCTGAAACTCGTGATGATAGTTGTGATAGCCTTCGCCGAACGTGAACAGCGCCATCAGGGCGCTGTCCCGAGCGGTGCAGCGGCTCGAGTAGGGGCGTCGGCCGATGGTGTGGCACAGGGAGTTGATGAAGAAAGTCATGTGCTGCACAAACACCACGCGCGCGACTCCCGCAAGAAGGACCGCTCCGAGCGCCTCGCCCCACCCGCCCCAGGCCAGGCCGATCAGCGCCGGAAGCACGAAGCTGACAAACAGGGCGATCGAGACGTAGTGCTTGTCCTGCCACATCACCAGGCGATCGCGCTCAAGATCCGAGACGTTCGTGTAGGGGGGCTGCGGACGCAGCTTGATCATGATCCAACCGATGTGCGCATGCCAAAAACCTTCGTTGATGTTGTAGGGATCATCCTCGTGGTCCACGAACTTGTGATGCAGCCGATGATCGGCCGACCACACGAGCGCGGAGTTCTCGAAAGCCGCCGCTCCAAAGCACAGAGTGAAAAACCGAACGGGCCAGCTCGCCTTGAAGCTCAGGTGGGAAAAGAGGCGGTGGTAGCCCAGCGTGATGCTCAATCCCGTGGCGATGAAGAACCACAGGAACAGGATCGCCTGGAACGCGCTGAGACCATGCGTCCAAAGGTAGATGGGAACAACGGTCACGGTGAGGGCCAGCGTGAGCATCAGGAACGCGCTGTTCTTCCAGCTCACAGCATGCCAGGGAATCCGTGGAAAAAGCTTCTTCATCAATTTGTTCTTTTCTGCGGCGTTTCGTTTCGAATCGTGACGTCCGCCCCAAGGGCGTCCGCTGCGGGAGCAATTCCCGCGCCTCAAGGCTCGGGATCATAATGTCCTCCGCGCCAACGGGCGGAGAAGCTCGCAGAAACCTGCTGAATAACAAGAGGTTTTTGCGCGCCCTCGCCCCAACCTACGGGCGGCTGTCCGCGGCACAAGTCCACAGCTCGTCGCGCGGCATTGATGGGTCGCGAGACCCTTCGAGGCAGGCGCTTACGTCCGGATTGCTTGGCGGTCCGGCGCCTGAAGCAACGTCGTTCGCAGAGGAGCTCCCTGAAACGGGAGGGACGAGGCCGGCAAAGCAAAACCGTCGCCGCGCGTGTGTAACGCGCAGGCGACGGTTGGTAAAACGCCGCGTCCACCGCCGCCCCGGTGGCAGTCGGGAAGGACAATAGAAGGCGACCGAGCCTACTCGGGCTTATGGGCGGAGTGGCAAGCCTTGCAGTTCAAGGCCTCCTTGTACTTGGCCGCTGCGCCTTCTTCGCCCTTCTCCAGAGCCTGGCAGGCGGCAAGAAGCTTCGCGGTCTTCTCCTTCCAACTGGCCTCGTCCCCGCGGGGAGGCTTCGCGGAAGCCAGGGTCTTGTAACCGGCCACTAGTTTCTTGAGCTCTTCGGCGCTCGCCTTGCCGTCAACGGCTCTCTTGCAAACCGGATCAACGCCCTTGGGCGCCTTGTGGTAGGCCTTCATGACCTCTTTGATGGCGTCCTTGCCGGCGTCGGCCGCGTGGGACTGCCAAGCCAGGCCGCCGCCGATCCAAATCGCCGCAACGAGGGTTCCTACCGCGATATACTGATTTCTCTTCATTGTATGATTTTGTTGAATCCTGCCGAGGCCAAGAAGGGCTCAGGCAGGGACAAGTTCAGGCTGTTCGGCCGGAATAGGTGCACAAACCGCGAAGGAACTGCAATCTGAAAAGACACACCGGCCTAGAGTTCGCGAGCGTAAAGATTCATCCATTCAACAGCGGCGCCGGTGTCCCGAAGACCCAGCGGGCCGCGAGGCTTGGCGTTCGCCGGAATCGTGACGCGGCGGATTTCCGTGTCGCCGCGCTTCACCACGATCTCCCCGCCGGCCGACAAAACGGAGTAACGCTGATGATTGCCCGCGACCACGTCGGTCAGCGGGATCTCCACGCCTCTCACCACGAGGATCGGCGGCGCCGCGGACGCGCCTTCCGACGCATTCTCCAAACGACAGTCCAACACAAACTCCGCGTCCGCGTATTCCTTCTCCGACCAGAGCGTCGCGCCGGGATCCGCTTCGCCCGCGTTGAGGTGAATCCGTTCTCCACGCACGGCCCAGCGCCGCTCGACCGCCGACGACGTCTTCCATCCCCGCAAGTCCAGGCCCGTGAAAAGCGTCCGCAAGCCGCTGTCGAGGGGCGCGGTGTGGGTGGGCGGGGCGTCGGTGGAGGGCAGTTCCTTGATCCGTATGTTGCGAAACTCCACGGGCGCGCCCTCGGACTCCAAGCCCAGGTAGCCTTTGCGGTAATTGCAATCCTCGCCGCCGGAAACCTCCTTGCCGTTGACGCTCAACCGAAGGACGCCCTGATTGCAAACGACACGGTACTGATTCCATTCCGGGCTGCGCTTGCTGCGATCCTCAGAGGGAAAACTGCGCTCGCCGGCGTGGCGGCCGAAGGGCTTCATGTGGGCGCCGTGGATGGGAAAGACGTCCCCGTGGGTGGTGAACCATTCCGATTTTTTTCCGTTTTCCTTTTCGTACTGCTCGGCGTAACCGTGATCGAGAACCTGCACCTCAATCGCGCGGAGGAACGGCACCCCGGGCGCGGCGATGGGGGTTCCCCAAATGAAAACGCCGGAGTTCCCGCCCTTGCTCAGGTGCCGCCATTCCAGTTCGAGGATGAAGTTCTCATACTGGCGCGGGGTGCGGAGCGCGCCGGTCGGCTTCCCCGTGCAATGGATCACGCCCTCGCTCACGCTCCAGGTCTCAGGCGCGCAGTTCGCGTTGATCCAGCCCGTCAGGTCTGTGCCGTTGAACAGGGACACGAAGCCATCGCTCTCCGCCGCCCAGCCCGTGATCACACAGGCCATGACGAGCGAAGCCGTCAGGAAAAAGGTCTTCATGCGCCGAAGCTGAACAGAACCTCGCCCAAATGCACGCCCAACCGCGGCACACGGACAATAGCCCGCTCCCCATGACAAGGAACGCCCCCCTTTCCCTAACCCGGATCGTCGGCGACTGCGAACGCGGAGAGGGCTCGGTGGCTTGCGTGGAATGCCAAGGGGAATCCGGTTTCTCGGACGAAGCCTCGCTTGCGCGAACGACGTTCGCGCAAGAGCCCCCAAATCATCGTTGACGCGTCGCGCGTCGGCGATAGGATCCGCGCCTTCGATCCGCAGGGGTCGATTCAACTCAATAGCGAATCTATGGCAATCAAAGTCGGTATTAATGGTTTCGGGCGCATTGGCCGCCTCGTGTTTCGTGCGATTGTCGAGCAGGGCCTGCTCGGCAAGGATGTTCAGGTGGTGGCTGTGGGCGACATCGTCCCCGCTGACAATCTTGCCTATCTCCTCAAATACGATTCGACCCAGGGCCGCTTCCAAGGCCAGGTTTCCTCGAAGAAGTCCACGGCGGACAAACTCGAGGACGACGTGATCGTCGTCAACGGACAGGAGATCCTCGTCGTGAGCGCCAAGTCGCCCGCCGACCTTCCCTGGAAACAACTCGGAGTCGACCTCGTGATCGAGTCAACCGGTCTCTTCGTCGAGGCTGAGAAGGCCAAGGGTCACCTCTCCGCCGGCGCCAAGCGCGTCATCATCTCGGCCCCGGGCAAGAATGAGGACATCACCATCGTGATGGGCGTCAACCACGAGAAGTACGATCCCGCCCTGCATCGCATCATTTCCAACGCGTCCTGCACCACCAACTGCCTCGCGCCGCTCGTCCACGTGCTGCTGAAGGAAGGCTTCGGCATCGAGGAAGGCCTCATGACGACGGTGCATAGTTACACGGCGACCCAAAAGACCGTCGACGGCCCCAGCAAGAAGGACTGGAAGGGCGGACGCACCGCGGCCGTGAACCTGATCCCGTCCAGCACCGGCGCCGCCCGGGCCGTCGGGCTCGTCTGCCCCGAGGTCAAGGGCAAGCTGACCGGCATGGCGTTCCGGGTTCCCACGCCAACCGTCTCCGTCGTCGACCTGACGGTCCGCACCGTCAAGGACACGAGCTACGAGGAGATCGCGGCCGCCATGAAGCGCGCCAGCCAGACCTACCTCAAGGGGATCCTCGAATACACCGAGGACGAGGTCGTCAGCAGCGACTTCATCCACGACAAGTCCTCGTCCATTTTCGACAAAAGCTCGGGCATCGAATTGAACAAGCGGTTCTTCAAGCTGGTCAGCTGGTACGACAACGAATGGGGCTACAGCAACCGCGTGGTCGACCTGATGAAGTTCATGATCCAAAAGGGCCTCTAAGCCTTCCGGAGCATCCTGCCTTTCAAGCGGCTGTTCGCCCCGCGCGAACAGCCGCTTTTCATTTTTGACCGACAAACACTTTCTCCCCAGCGCCTCCCTCGGATAGGCTGCGCCCATGTTCACGGGCATCGTTGAAGAGCGCGGACAGGTTCTTGAAATTCGGCGCAGGGACGCGTCGATCCAGTTGGACATCCAAGCCCGGACCGTCGCGCGGGGTCTGCGGCTTGGCGCAAGCCTCGCGGTGAACGGCTGCTGTCTCACCCTTGTGGCGCGTCGTCGCAACGCCCGGGGCGCGCGGCTTCGATTCGACCTGCTCCAGGAAACCTGGGACCGAACCAGCTTCCGCGCGCTGGAGCCCGGACGGAGCGTCAACCTGGAACGGGCGCTAGCCGTCAATGGCAGGCTGGATGGCCATTTCGTCACCGGCCATATCGATGGCGTGGGAAGAATCACGGGATCGGAAACGCGCGACGGCGACCATGTGCTGACGATCGAGGCGCCCCCCGAGGTCGCGCCCTATTTGCTGTTCAAGGGGTCCATCGCGGTCGATGGCATCAGCCTGACCGTGGCTCGTGTCGCGCGAAGCCGGTTCGACGTTTGCGTCATTCCCCACACCTGGGCGGTGACGAACCTCGCGGAGAAGCGCGCGGGGTCGTGGGTGAATCTGGAGGCGGACATCCTGGGAAAATACGTGGAACGACTGCTGGGGAAATCCGCGCCAGCCATCCTGTCCCGGATCAAGCTTCGCGAAAGGTGATGCGGGCCTTCCCGAGGTCGTACGGGGACATCTCGACGCGAACGCGGTCGCCGACGCTGATACGGATGAAATTCTTCCGCATCTTGCCGGAGATATGGGCAAGCACCTCATGCCCGTTGCGCAAAGCGACCCGAAACATCGTTCCGGGGAGCACCTGAGTGACGGTGCCTTGCACTTCGATCGGTTCTTCTTTCGGCATTCGACTGGCCGCCTAACGCAAGACGCGCTCCGGCAGAACGGACTCGATCTGAGCCGAGCCCAACCGGAGCAAAAAAACACAACCCCTCGAGGGGGATTTGCTCAGGGCAACCGGGCGCGGACATTGCGTTGGCCGGGCGTTGCGGTCAAGCAGACAATTGCCGGGAAAAGACCTGCAACGGAGGGTTTTGGGTTTCATGCGACCGCCTCGATCCTTAGAGTGCCCGCTCGTGGAAACGACCGACGAAGGATCCTCCGAAACCCGGTGCGATCCGCGGCGGCGCCGCCGCGCCAACCCGACCCTTGAGCACCGAGCCCGTCCATTACTTTGACCGATATCAGCGCAGACTGGAGCGCGAGCAGATCTACGGAGAACGATGGCTTCGCTGGGTCTATGGCAATCCGCTCGGACGACTCGTCCTGAACGCCCTCGTGAAGCGCGCCGCGTTCTCCCGATGGTATGGATGGCGCATGGATCGCCCGGCCAGCCGGAAAAAGATCCTGCCCTTCATCGACCGATACGGGCTCCGATCCGAGGAGTTCCTGGAGCCGGCCACTACCTATCGCACGTTCAACGAGTTCTTCTTCCGCCGACTCAAGGCCAAGGCCCGGCCGATCCACGCCGATCCGGACAGCATCGTCTTCCCCGCGGACGGAAGGCATCTCGGGTTCGATGATGTCTCGCGGATCGACGGGATCTTTGTGAAGGGCGAGCGCTTCGCCCTCGAGGAACTGCTCGGCGATCCCGCGCTCGCCGAGGGGTATCGAGAAGGCGCGCTGGTGATCTCCCGGCTCTGTCCCGTGGATTACCATCGCTTCCATTTCCCGGTTTCTGGCCTTCCATCGGCCCCGACCTTGCTGGAAGGGCCGTTGCTATCCGTCAACCCGATCGCGCTGCGAAGGAACGTCCATATTCTCGCGCGCAACCGACGCTGGTTGACGCGCATTCAAACCCGGGAGTTCGGCCTGGTGTTGATGCTGGAGGTGGGGGCCACGAACGTGGGAAGCGCCATCAGCTGCTACACGCCGGACAAGCCTGTGGAGAAGGGCGACGAAAAGGGCTACTTCCGATTCGGTGGTTCTTTGACGATGTGCCTCTTCCCGCCGCGCAAGGTTCGGCTGGACGCCGATCTCATCGAACAATCGCGGGCGGGCGTCGAGCTCTACGCCAGAATGGGCGACCGGATGGGGGAGCGCGCGTCTACTTTGCGGCAGAGTTAGTTGTCTAGCCCGATCTTCCCCGACTTCTTCGCGTCCTTTGCGTCCGTTGCGGTTCACTCTCCTTGTCCGGGGTGCGAAGAGGCCCGGAAGGTTGAACCGCAACGGACGCAGAGGCTCGCCCAGGAGGACTTTGGCGCGACAAAGACTGAAGCCGAGCGGTAACGAGCGACCTCGGGGCAAAAAGAGGAGCAAACCACCCACAACCTCGGGCGCACCGCTGTCCGACCCCCCCCAATCCTTTTGACTTTCCCGCATAGATCGCACACATTCCTCACGCTCAACAAAGCCTTTTTGCCGGCCCTGAATTGTCGTCGTCTCGACGTCCTTTCTGAAGCGCCCACGCGGACGGAGAAACCAGAACTGAGTGATGTCAGTCGTAACGCCCAGACCGCCGCCGCCAGCGGGCCGATCGCCTCACTCGTTTGATTTGGAGCTCCTTGAGCCCAGGATCCTGCTGTCCGCCGCTCCCGTCCCGGCTCCCCCCGCGACATCCCCTCCCCTCTCGCAGGACTCTGTCGTTGTTCACTCCAATTCTGAGATTTCGCCTCCCTCCGCCATGGAGATCGCTCCGACGACGGCCGCCACTCTGGAAAGCATCTTCGGCGTGGCTGAACTGCAACCGCTTTCACCTTCGCCTCCTCCCGCAGGTCCCGGCCTCGCTGATGCGACGCCCTCCACGGCGCCGTCGATCGTAGACCATCAGATCAACGGCGGCGCGGCCTCCCGATCGCGCGTTACCTCGCTCACCTATGTCTTTAGCGATGAGGTCGGATCGAGCATTGCGCCCGAGGATCTGGTTCTTCGAAACCTGACGACGGGAAAACAGGTCGCGGCGCAGGATATCCAAGTCGCCTACGATGCCGTCACCCGGGCGGCGACCTTCACATTCCCCAAGCTCGCCCGCCAGTCCCTGCCGGCCGGTAACTATCTAGCGGCGATGCGCGCCGGAAGCGTCAGGAACAACTCCGGCATCCCGCTTGCGGTCTCCGACGTTTATGAGTTCTTTGTCCAGGAAGGGGACACCAACGGCGATCGTGTCACGAACGACCTGGATCTGCATCGCATCTGGCAGAGCCTGGGAAAGCCGGCGCAACAGCGGCCCGCGTCCGACGACCTGAACGGCGACGGCGCCGTGGACGCAGGCGATCTTGCCGTGGTGTCGACGAGCTATTTCGCTCACACGGCGCGCCAACCCGGCATCTTCGCCGAGCTCTCGCTGGACACCGGACAGAGCGCGCTCGATTCCATCTCCTCGGCGGCCGCCGTGTCAGGGAGAGTTTTCGATCGGGCCGATGTGGGGACATTCCTGGCCTCCATAGACGGGAGGGCGGTTCAGGACGGATTGGATGTGTCGACGGACCTACTCGCAAGCGGCGCGTTCGCCTTCGATCAGCAGCGGATGCAGGCCATCAATCACGGCGCGCTGGCCGACGGCGCTCACATTCTTCATCTCAAGACGCTCGACGCCGCGGGCAGAACCCAGGACTCCCTCGACCTCTCGTTCACGCTCGAGCGAGCTCCGCCAACGCTGGCCCTGGCATCGCCGCTCACAGATGGAATCCTCGCGCTCGGAGCGCATTTGACTGGAAACGCGGACGGCACCGGCTCGGGCATCGCCTTGTTGCAATATGGCTTCGACACGCAACCCGCTTACCCCATGTCGGTGCCCGCAAGCGGGCAGTTTGACCGCGAGCTGTTTATCGCTGATCTCGCGGACGGACCCCATACCCTGCGTCTGAAGCTCACCGATCTGGCCGGAAATATCGCCTCTCGCGATGTCGCGGTTCAGGTCGATCGCTTTCGCGGCGCCTTCCGTGTCACAGACCACACGCCGGCGTCTGGCGACGCCGAGATCGGAGTCACCGTTCGCCCTCAGATTCTGTTCTCCCGTCCGATCGACGCCGCGACGCTCACGTCCAGCAACTTTTACCTGACCGTCGGCGGCCAGAAGGCCGACACCCGCGTGGTTGTATCCAACGACGGCATGTTTGCCTGGCTCTTTCCCATCAACCCCATGCCGAGCGGCGCGAAGGTCACGCTGACGCTGGACGGCGGTTCGGTTCGCCCGACGACCGGGACGGGCTTTCTCGACGCGGATGGCGATGGCGTGAGCGGGGGGATTCTCCGATTCGACTTCACCACGGTCAGCGTGACGAATCTCAACGGCACCTCGCTCTCGGGCATCGTGGCCGATCCGGGACCCGATCTCCTGCCGCGCACAGCCGACGACGTTGCGCCCGGCCTGGACGGACAGCTGGGGACTTTCGACGATGTGTTCCTGCGTCCCATTCCCGGCGCGCGCGTCTACCTGATCGGCCAGGAGAGCAATGTCCAGATAACGGACGCCCAGGGACGTTTCAAGTTCACAACCGTCCCCGGAGGCGACGTGAAAGTCGTCATCGATGGCCTCACCGCAACCACCAAGCCCGACGGGATGTATTTCCCGGAAATGGTGATGGACTCGGTCATGCATGTGGGACAGCTCAACTACATCATGCGCGACATGCCGGAGATCTACCTCCCGCGTCTGGCAAACAAGATTCTGCAAACCGTGCCGGCCGATGGAAAGACGAGGATCGAAGCGAATCCCGACGCCGCGCCCTCCCTGACGCCCGCGGAGCGCCAGCGTCTCACCATTCAGATCGACCCCGGGAGCCTGGTGGCATCGGATGGCTCGCGTCCGACCTCCGCGCAGATCGGGATCAGCACCGTTCCCGCCGAGCTCGTCCGCGACATGCTCCCGCCGGGCATCCTCCAGCATTCTTTCGACATCACCGTCCAGGCTTTGGGGGTGAGCAATTTCACGGCGCCAGCCAGGATGACCTTCCCGAACGTCTTCAACGCGGTCCCGGGCACCCAGCTGAACTTCCTCAGCTTCGATCACACAACCGGTCGGTTGGAGATCGACGGGACGGGAACGGTTTCCGAGGACGGGCTCACGGTCGCAACCGATCCGGGCACCGGAATCAAGCATCCCGGCTGGCACAGCATGGCGCCACCCGGCCTGAAGGTCGAAGGCCCTAAGGATCCGGATCCCCCCGAGCCCCAACCCTGCTCCGGCTCGGTGAGCGCCGCGGACCATTTGTTCTTCGCGGATCGCGATCAGACTGATTTCGAGATTGTCTCAATCCCTCCGCCCACCCCTGGCGATCAGGTTTCTCCGCTGGATGTCACGATCGAGGTCGACGGTCCCGCAGGCGACTTTCTCGAGGGTTTGGTCTCCCAGTCCTTCCAGCTGCCCTGCGGCCAGAGCAAGCGGATCCATGTGGAGGTGAAGGACACATCGGACGCGCTCCTGGAAAACTTGGATGCCCTCGACATTCAGGCGGTGCTTTGGGGGGTGAAGGTCCGCTTCCATGGCACGTCGACGTATGTGAAGGACGGCCAAGCGATCGTGCAGGAGGTGTTCGATCAGAGAGTGTACCTGTATCGATTCCTGGACATCGCCGGGGCGGATCTCGAGCTCGCAGCGGACGAGACAGTGTCGACCTCTGGCACGAAGTTCGAGCCCACGACCGACGACGGACCCGGCGGGGCGGAGCGCGTGAAGCATGTCTTGCAAGCCACGGGCGGCGCGCAACCCACGCTGCAGCTCACGGACGCCGCGTCGCCGCACTTCAGGCTCGCCGAATCCGCGGGCCCCGGGCTCAGCGGCACGACCTCGTCAGGCGGGGGCAAGGTGTTCGTGTTCGACCCAACCTACCCGGCAAACGGCCGTCCCTCGACGCGACAGACTTTGACGAACCCTGTCAGCGTGACCACCCCCGACGGCAACAAAGTCGGCGAGATTCAGCTCCAGGGAACCTACCTGCCGCGGACGCAAATCTTCCTCAACCTCGACGCGCTCGTCGCCACGCTCGGGGGCATCGCGGACGGATCCATTCCGAGCACCGGGTTGACCGACAACGAGCTCGCGCTTTTCCGCGCCGCCCCGGATCGCGCGGCGCTCTCCGACCTGGTGAAGAGCGCCGTTCAGAGCCGGTTCGCCGAATTCAGCAAGGTCATCGACTTCGTCAATCAGGCCGGCGAAGACACCATCACCCTCAACTGGTTCCCGGTAGGGGCGATCATCGTGAACAACGGCGGTGACCAGTCCGACGCCAGCGCGATCGACGACGCTCCCGATATCGATCTCCAGCAGGATGGGCTGCAAACCACGCTTCGCTCCGCCATCGAGTTCGCCAACTCGGTCCCCGGTCCTCACCTCATTCTCTTCAACATCCCGGGCGGCGGAGTTCCGGTGATTCACCCGCTCAAACCGCTCCCCGCCACGCAAAACACGGTCACCATCGATGGAACCTCCCAGCCCGGTTCGGGACGCGTGGAGATCGAAGGAAGCCTGGCGGGCGCCGGAGCCGATGGTTTGGTTCTGTTGGGAGGCAAGAGCACGGTGAAGGGGCTTGCGATCGATCGCTTCGCCGGCAACGGACTCGTGCTGCGAACGCTGGGTGAGGACACGATTGATGGCAACTTCATAGGAACCAACGCCGACGCCAGCGCCGTCCAGGCCAACACCTTGAACGGCGTTCTGATCGACAATGTCGGAAAGAACACGCTCAAGAACAACGTCATTTCCGGCAACCAGCAAAACGGCGTTCGCATCCAGGGGAAGGACGCCGTGAAGAATGTCCTCAAGAACAACCTGATCGGGACGAACAAGGAGCGCGCGGAACTCGGCAACGGCGTCAACGGCGTGTTCCTTATCGACGCCGCGGCTTCGACGTCGATCGGCGGGACCTCGACGTCGGACCCCGAAGGCAACACCATCGATTTCAACCATGCGGCCGGTGTGAGCCTCGACCGCTCAGCGGGGTCAGCGAACGCCATTCTCGGCAACTCGATCTACAAGAACATCGGGCTCGGGATCGACCTCAAGGACAACGGCGTGACGCCCAACGACGACGGCGACGCGGACGCCGGGCCCAACGGGCTTCAAAACTTTCCGGTGCTCACCCTCGTGAAGACAAACACCCGGGTCATCGGCGCGTTCAACAGCCGCCCGGGCGCAAGCTACCGTCTCGAGTTCTTCTCCAACAACGATGGCGCGCACCGAACCGGTTTCGGAGGCGGGGAGAAGTATCTCGGGTTCGTCGTGGTGACGACGGACGGCAAGGGCAATGCGTCTTTCGACAAGACGCTCGGGGGGACGGAGAGCCACATCTCCGCCACCGCGACCCTTCTGGACGCTCAAGGCGCTCCGACCGACACATCTGAATTCGCGATGATTCCCATCATCGTCAACGTCCCCTTCGATTTTCCGGACGCCAAATCCGATGACGGGGTCAGCGACACCGGCCGGATGACCGACGATGGGCGCCATGAGAGCACGCTCCGCTCCGCGATTCAAACCGCCAACGGCAGGCCCGGAAGAATCCTCATCAGCTTCGATCTGCCGGCGAGCAGCTCCTTCGTCATCGAAGCCACCTCGGAGCTTCCTCATATCGAAAGCATCGTCACCCTCGACGCCACGACGCAGGAGGGCTACGTCAACGGCAAACCCATCATCACGGTCTCGGGAACCCGCGCCGGCGGATCCTCCGCTGGCCTGATCTTCGACAGCAACGGCTCCGAGATGAAGGCCATCGGGATCACGGCGTTCCAGAGCGACGGCCTTTTCCTGATAGGCAATTCCATCGATCTCACCGACTTCCAGGCCACGCGCAACGGACGCAACGGAATCAACGCCCCCAATGGCAAAGTGACGATCCACGGTCCCGCGAAGGTGAGCGATAACGGCGCCGGCCGGACCGCCGATCAGGCGTCGAACGCGGGTCTCAGCGGCATTGAAGCCCGCATGGGGCTGACGACGGACGCGCTTGAGGTCACGGGCAACAAGGGCAACGGGATCTTCTCAATCGATGGCAACATCACAATCAACGGCGATGCGACGATCAGCTCGAACACGGATTTCGGCGTCCGGGCGCACCGCGATCTCGTTATCACCGGGACCTCGCACAAGGTTTCCGACAATGGCTGGGATGGGATCTTCGTCCCCAATGGCTCGTTGACGGTGCGAGGCCGAATCGAGGCCAACAACAACGGATCCCGCCGTCCGGCCTCTCAGCGAACCAACGCGAACATCGGCGGCATCGGCGTCGATGGGTTCATCCGGCTGGAGGATGTCGAGGCGGTCGGGAACGTGGGCAACGGCGTGTTTTCCATTCGGAGCGATGTGCAGATTCGAGGCAACGCGCGGCTCAGCAACAACACAGTCGATGGCCTGCTCGCGCAGACGGTCTCGATCACCGGAGCCAACCATGAGGTGTCGGGCAATGGCAACTACGGCATACTCGCGCGATCCGACCTCTTCATCCGCGGAACGATGGTCGCCAACAACAACGCCGCCACCGCCGACGCCTCCGATCACATCGCCGCCATCGCGGTGGGCGGCATCATGCGGGCGGACACTCTCCTCGTCGCCGGAACCCGTGGCATCGGCATCCTCGGGGGCGACATCGTGATCAAGGTGCGCGCGGACTCCCGCAACAACACGCAGCATGGGATCGTTGGCGACACTGTTTTGCTCCCCTCCGGCGACGTGAGCGGGAATGGAGGATGGGGCGTCGTCGTGAGGCGCGTTCTCAAGGCCGGCGCCGCGGTGCGCATCCACGACAACGAATCGGGGGGCGTTCAAGGACGACGCGAGTTCCTACCTGCCAGCCTCGGCGCCGGAACTCCCATCGCCTCCAGCGAGGTCGAATCCGAAGAGCTTGCCCTCGCTCTCGCGCAGCTCCCGCCCGCGGACGAGCCTTCCTCGGTGCTCGGCGCAACGATCAGCAACAACCGCGGCCCCGGGATCCAATGGGAATTGGGCGCCGGGTTGACGGTGAGCCAGGCGAACATCGCCGGTAACACCGGCGCCGGACTCAACGCGCTCGCGGCGGCTGGAGCGGTGATCGCCAACGGAAACTGGTGGGGAAACGCAAGCGGTCCGGGCGGAAGCGGCCCAGGAACCGGCAATCCCGTCCTCGGGAACGTCACGGTGACCCACTTCCTTGCGCAGCAAAGCGCCCTCGTCGGCTCCGTGGGCGCGTCGGAGATTCTCGGCGACATCGGAGCGCAAGCAACCCAGATCCTCGCGCTCCAGAATTGGCAGTTCCCCTCTGACACCATCACCGTTCAGATCACCGATCCGCTCGGCTGGCTCGAAGGCCCCGCCACGCGGCCGCTGACATTGAAAAACGGAGAGGGAGGGAGCATGACGCTCGTCTTCAACATCCCCAACACGGCCGTTCCGGGCGATCACGAGGAAGTGACAGCGACCCTCACGTCGAGCTCCGATCCGAAGGCGCAGTCCCAGGTGGCCTTCAACGTCACGGCCCAGGCGCCAAGCGCGAACCTCGCGATGACTTTCGTCGGCCCGACTGCCCCGGTCGACACCGGCAGCGACATCACCTACACGGCCACCTTGACCAACACGGGCCCATCGATCGCCGCCGGCGTCCTGCTCTCGCTGCCGCTGGATCCCGGCCTTGAACTGCTGAACTTTTCGGCGTCGCAGGGAACATTCGCCTTCGACGAGGTCACGCTCACCGTTCGACTCGACCTCGGCTCGCTGGCGCCGGGAGGCTCGGAGAAAGTGGCGCTCTTGGTCCGTGTCCAGGGATCCAGCGATTTGCTGATGACCTGGAGCGCGACCACCACAACGCTCGACCCTGTCCTCGCGAACAACTCGGTCGTCGTTCAGACCGCCGTAACGCCGCCGAGCAACCCGAGTGGCGCGGCCGGCCCCGGCGCGAACCCGGCGCCGGCGTCCGTCGACAACGCGGCCTCGCCACGAGTCGCGCCGCCGCCTCCAACGTTCGGCAACCTTTTCTTGAGCCTCGGGAGCTCGGCGCCCGCACAAAGCCCCGATGATCCCAAGCGCAAGCTCGCCGACAGCGGAGCGGTCCGCGGGAATGTGGGAGGCGATGGCGTGGATGATTCGGATCTCATCCCTGAAGCGCTGGACCTCTCCGACCATCTCGTCACGCTGGCGGCGAGAAACTACACCCTCTCGCAGGCGTTGAACCTCAGCCTGCGCTCGAATGTGGTGGTCTTCCTGGAGAAGCATCTCTGGAGCAACCCCGAACTCACGCGCAATCAGCTGGCAAACGCCCTCGCGACCACCGCGGCGCACGAGATCGCGCATACGCTCGGCGCGGTGGATGTCGCCGAAATGCAGACCAACATGACCAACCGCTCTCAAACAGCGCGCCGGGAGCTCCGACTCGGCGGGAGTTCCGGACGCGATGACATCATGGCGGCGGGGGCCGTGGACGCCGAGGGGCGACTCGCGTTCAAGAAGGGATTGTCGAGGGAACTGCTCAAGATGGGCATGGGCGCCGACTGGACCCGCGAAGACGGCGCCGCCGCCGAGGCCGCCTACCTGGGGCACATCGAGGTTTACGGGCTCGACGCTTTCGGCGTCCAGAGCGGTGGGCAGGTTGGAGGCGGAACGGTGCAGACGAAGCCCGTCATCACAGGACCCTATCTGGTCATCCTCGACGCGGACGGATCCCTCATTCGCGGCTTGATCGACTTTGGCGCGACGCCAGTCGACGGCCCCGCCGGCGCGCTCCGAGCCCAGACGCTCACTCTCAGCAACGCGGGCGGCGCCGACTTGACGATCAAGTCCGTTCGCCTTGAAAGCGCCTCGGGCGCCTTCACGCTTGTTCCCCTGCCCTCCAACACTGTGCTCTCCCCGGGATCTTCCAGCGGCGTGGCTCTCTCCCTCTCCTTCGATCCCACCACCAGCGGCTTGGACGAAGCGGTTCTGACACTCGAAACGAACGCCGGGGCAATTGCCCGGCAAATCCGCCTCCGGGGAGACGGCCAAAGCGCGGGAGGGGACCTCCGCGCGGAGATCGGGAACAACAATCTCGGCGGCCAGACCGTGGCCGGGGGGGTGAAGATCGCGACGGGCGCGCTGACGCTTCGCAACGCGGGAGCCGCGTCGCTGACCATCACGCGGATCGTTGTCTCGAGCGAGTTCAGCCTCGGAGGATTGCCCGCCTCGTTTGGACCCGGACAGCCCCTCGTGCTGGCCGCCGGGGCCACGATCACGCTCGATGTCGGATTCGATCCGGACGTGATTGGCCTCCGGCCCGGCGATATCCAAATCGATTCCAACGACGCCGACACGCCCAGCTATCATCAGAAGCTCGTCGGCACGGGCCTGGCGAACGCGGGAACCGCGGCTCAGCGCATGCACGACTACGTGGTGATGACCACGCCCTTCGTTGGCGGCTCCCAGGAGCTGCGCACCCGCGCCAATGCCGACGGCGATTGGAGCCTCTTCCTTCCGGCGGACGAGCCGATCCTGTTCTCCATTTTCGATCCCGCCAGCGGCCTGATCGCCAGCGGCGCGCACATCACAGGCCGCGCGGGACAAACCACGAAGCTTCCGGCCCAGGCTTTCCTGGCGAGCACGGCGCCGGATGGCGATGGGGACGGGCTGCCGGACGACATCGAGTTTGCGGTGGGCACGTCGACAAAGCGGGCCGACACCGACGCGGATGGCATCGGCGACCTGGAAGAAATCCGACTGGGCCTCGACCCGCTCGGCGGCTTCGGTCTTCCGATTGGCGTGGTGGGCGGAGTGCGGTTGAACGGCGAGGCCAGGGAGGTCGTCGTCGAACCTTCGATCCAGGACCCCACGATCCAGCTGGCCTACATCGCCACGGGCACAGGCGGCCTCGCGGTCGTGGACACAACCTTCCCGGACAATCCGATCATCCTGAGCCAGCTGAAGCTGCCAGGCGAAAACAACGACGTCGCGTACGACGCGAACCTCAAGCTGGCGGTGATCGCCGCGGGCTCCGCGGGACTCCACTGGGTGGATGTCCGCAAAGCCACTCAGCCCGCGCTCGTCAAAACGCTTTCGATGCCGGGGACGGCCAGTCGTTTGGAAACCTATAATGGGTTTGCCTACGTCGCGGTCGAGTCCTCGCTGATCCAGGTGGATCTTGAGCTCGGCGAGATCACCCAAACTCTCGACGTGACGGGGTCGGGCGTGATCACGGACATCGCGCGCGACGGCGCGACGCTCTTCACCATGGACGCCGGGCGCACGCTGAGGGCCGTCGACATCACTGGCGGCGGCATGTCGAGCCGGGGGTCCCTCGTGTTGAAGGACGGCGGCGGACTGCTGAGCGTGTCGGATGGCATTGCGTATATCGCGGCCTCATCGAACCCGCTCGGCGGCTACTCGACGGTGAACATCGCCGATCCCGCGAACCTCAAACTGATCAGCGACAGCAAATCGACTTCGAACCTGGCCGGGAAAGCCGTGGTGTACAACCGGGCCGGGATCGCGCTCGTTGGGGGCAACTTCGGCCCCACCCCGGTGGTGGATCTCTTCAACGCGGCCGATCCGGCGCAGACGGCTCAGTTCCAAACCCGGTTCACGCTGCCCTCAGTCCCCAACAACCTCATCCTCGCCGCCGGACGGGCGTTCGTCGCCGATGGAGCGTCGGGCCTGCAGATCATCAACTTCCTGCCCTACGACGTCCGAGGCCAGGCGCCAACGGTCGCCATCACGCCTTCGCTCCCGGACCTGGATCCGAATACTTCGGGCATCCAGGTCCAGGAAGGCTCAGTGCTGCCGGTCGATGTTGAGGCGCGTGATGATGTGCAAATCCGGGAAGTAACACTGCTCCTCGACGGACGCCCGGTGGAAACAGGGATCGGCTATCCCTACAGCTTCCAGCCGCGCCTGCCCAAGATCAGCGCGGGAGTCTCGACGGTCACGCTGCAAGCGATCGCGAAAGACCTCGGCGGCAACACGCGCGTCTCGGCCCCCGTGAGGCTCAACCTGGTGAAGGACACGTTCGCCCCCGCGCTCCTGATCGTGGACCCGGCGGATGGCAGCGTGCGGGCCAGCGGCCAGAACTTGATCACGCTGTCCTTCTCGGAGGCGCTCGATCCGGGCGCCATCGACGCCTCCAATTACTCCCTGATCCGCGACGGCGATGGCGCGGTGCTGTCGCCCAACAACGTCGCGCTGCGCGGGAATGGGCGCCGTGTGGAGCTGACCTTCGCAGGCGTTCCCGCCGGGGCCTACGCGCTTGCCGTCCAGGGACCGAAGATCGCGGACCTCGCCGGCAACGCGCTCGGCGCGGGTGTTGTGACGTCGCGATTCACGGTCGTGGACGCCAGCATCGCATGGATCAACCTGAACGGCGGGGCATGGGATGATCCCGCCAACTGGAACCTGAATCGCCTGCCCGGCCCGGACGACACGGTTGTCGTGAGCGTGCCCGGCAAGGTGACGGTGACGCTCCACAGCGTCGCGGACGTGTTCACCGTAAAGCGGCTCCTCAGCGAGGAGCGCATCTCCATCCGGGACGCCAAGCTGACTCTGACCTCCGCGTCCACTCTCTCGGGCGGCGTCAACCTGGGGTCCTTTGAGACAGGAACCGGCAACAGCCTTCTGAACGCGGCGGGCGGAGCAACGCTGTCGGGAGTGAGCACATGGATCGACGGAAAGATCACCGGAAACGCGACGCTTGTGGGAACGCTCGTCATCGCCGGCGACGCGTTCAAGTCGCTGGGCGATCCGTTCACCGGCTCGCCAGGAACGCTGAACAACAAGGGGACCGTTGTTCACATTGCCACCACATTCTCGGGAGGGCTCGGCTTCGCGAATGGCGTGTTCAACAATCTGCCCGGCGGCGTTTACGACTTCCGATCGGGCGGCGAAATGCACTACTTCAGCGGAACCACCGCAAAATTCGTGAACACGGGAACGCTGCGGCGCTCCGGCGGCTCAGGACGCGCCAACCTCGGCGTTCCCTTCGAAAGCGCGGGCGGTGTGGTGGATGTCCAGGCGGGCGAGCTTCAGTTCACCAATGGAACTGCGACTCAAACCCAGTTCCGCGTTCGCAACGGAGCGACGCTCAGCGTGAAGTTCGGCTCCTTCACGATCGGCGTGGGATCGTCGGTGTCCGCCGCCGCCGGCGCGATCGTGCTGGCGCTGGGCTCGGCGGGCGGCAACGCCGCGTGGGTCGTCTCAGGCGACTACGAGAACGCCGGAAAGACGGTGCTCACCAGCGACGGATCGGGAGGCGCAGGAACAATGGTCATCAACGGGACCGCGCGGACGGGATCGCTGGAAATCAACGGCGGATCCCTCGGCGGGACCGGCTCATTGCTTCTTGCCGGCGACAGCTCATGGATCGACGGTGAGATCAAGGGGCCTCTCACGATCACGAACCGCGGCGTGCTGACCTTGTCAGGGACCGCCGCAAAAAACTTCTCCGCAACCCTCAACAACGAGGGAACGATCGTCCAAACGAACGCCGCGACGTTCTACTTCCGGGGCGCGACCCTCAACAATCGCGCGGGAGCGCTCTTCGACCTGCAGGGAACCTCCGGGCTGTTTTCAAGCGGAGTCAACGTGTTCAACAACGCCGGCGTGTTGCGCAAATCAGTCTCCGCGGCGTCAATCCCATTCGGGCCCGTGTTCAACAACACCGGCGCCGTCGATGTGAGGACGGGCGAACTGCGATTCACGGGCGGCGGCTCGTCGACGGATCGCGCGCTGCTCGCGGGCCCTCTGGGATCCTTGGTCTTCGACGGCGGGACCTTCACGCTGAGCGGCGCCACGACCTTCTCGGGCGATGGCCTGGTGAAGCTGAACAGCGGAACTCTCGCGGCCGCGGCGTCGGGCGTTACCACCTTCAATCTGCCCGGCGCCGGATTTCAGCTGCTCGGAGGAGCGCTCAACGGCGCCGGGGCCATGCTCAATGCCTCCAGATTCGAATGGGCCGCCGGGTCCATTGGAGTCCTGGGGGGATTCGTCAACAACGGACAGCTGAGCATGACCACCACGAACGTGCACAGCCTCGCCGGATCGTTCATCAACGCGGGGACCGCCAAGCACACCGGATCCGGCAGTGTGGGGTTCAGTGCCGGGACGCTCACTAATCAAGCGGGCGCGGTTTATGAGATGCAATCCACGGGCGGATTCTTCGTCAGCGCGGGGACCGGCAACTCCTTCATCAATCAGGGCACAATCCGCAAGGGGGTCTCCACTGGCCGCGTGGACCTCAATGTCCCCTTCACATCAACGGGCCTGATCCTCGTCACGGCGGGCGATCTGGGCATCCGCGGGGCGGGCGCGGCCTCCAATCAATCCTTTCAGACGAACGGGACGGGACGGCTGGTGTTCGACAGCCCCGCGTTCACGATCAGCGGCGCCGACCAGTTCACGGGCGACGGCGCGGTTCAGGTGAACAGCGGGACGGTCACCGTCGCCGCCGGGGCCCAAGTGGTCTTCGCCCTCGCGGGGGGCGGCCTGCAGATCAACGGAGGAACCCTGGTTTCCAACGGATCCGCCACAAGCTCCGGAAAACTGGACTGGGCCACGGGCGGCCTCACGGTGGGCGCGACCGGATCGTTCACCAACGCGGGCGTCATGACGCTCTCCACAACCGGCGCTCATCTTCTCACCGGAGCGTTCACGAACTCCGGAACGGCGCTTCACGCGGGCAGCGGATCGCTGCAGTTCAACAACACGACGTTCACCAACCTCCCGGGCGCCTTCTACGAAATTCAATCCACGGGCGGCCTGTTCATCAGCTCAGGCGCGTCGAACTCGTTCGTCAACCAGGGATCGCTGCGAAAGACAACGAACACCGGACGCGCCGACATCACCGTCGCGCTCGCTCAAACCGGATTACTGGAGATCGCGGCGGGCGAGCTTTGGTTGCGAGGCGGCGGAACGATCGCGGACCAAACGGTTCAGATCGCGACGGCGAGCGGGCTGATCTTCGACAATGGCACAACGACATTGAGCGGCGCGGTCCGTTTCGAAGGCAATGGCTTCGTGAGGGTGAACGGAGGCACGGTGACGGCGGCGGCCGCGTCCAAAACGACCTTCAGCCTTGGAACGGGCGGACTTCAGCTCTTCGGCGGAACGCTCAATGGCGCCGGCGCGATCGCCGCCAACGGCAAGACGGAGTGGACCGGGACGACCCTCTCGGTGCTGGGAGGGTTCACCAACAACGGCGTGATGAGCGTCACCGGCACAAGCTCCCGCGCCTTGGGTGGATCGCTGAACAACGCTGGCGCGATCATTCACTCCGGATCCGGCCCTGTGGCCTTCACGGGCGCGGTTCTCACGAATCTCGTCGGCGCGACATATGAGCAGCAGTCGACCGGGGGCTTGTTCTCAAGCTCGGGCGCGGGCAACCTCATCGTCAACCAAGGCGCCTGGAAACGCACCACGTCCTCTGGGCGCGTGGACATCAACGTCGCGTTCAACTCCACGGGAACGTGCGCTGTGGACTCCGGGGAGCTCTGGTTGCGCGGGGGCGGAACGTTGACCGACCAGAACCTCCAGATCGCCAGCCAGGCCGCGCTGGTCGTCGACAACGGAACTCTGGCCATCAATGGAACCGTGCGCATCCAGGGCGACGGGGCCTTCAGGCTCACGGGAGGGACGATGGCAACCTCGGCTGGCTCGCAGCTTTTCTTCCAACTCGCAACGGGCGGCTCGGCGCTGATCGCCGGGTCCCTGAACGGCGCCGGCGTCGCCGCCAACACAGCAAAGGCGGACTGGAGCGGGAGCAGCCTCTCGCTGGCGGGGGGATTCACGAATAGCGGAGCGCTCACGATTTCAGGAACTTCGAGCAAGTCGCTCTCAGGGGTTTTCAACAACCAGGGGACCGCGCAGCACACCGGATCCGGGGCGATTGCGCTCAGCTCCGCGACCGTCAACAACGCGTCGTCTGGCGTTTACGACCTCCAGTCGACCGCCGCGTTCTTCGTGAGCTCCGGCGTCGGAAACGTCTTCCTCAACGCAGGAACCCTGCGCAAGAGCGTCGGGACGGGCGTCGTGACCCTTGACGTCTCCGTGGTGAACTCCGGCGCGATCTCCGTCGTCTCAGGCGAACTCCGACTGCATCGCGGCGGCAGCACAACCGGCGGCGCGTGGACCGTCGCCGATCCCGCCAAGCTCACGCTCGACGCCGGAACCTTCGACTGGCTCGGCTCCGCCAACACCTTCGTCGGCAACCTGACCAACGGAGCCACTCTGAACGTGGGCGGCGTTGGAGCGGTTGGAGTTCTGAACATCACCGGCAACTACACCCAGACCAGCGTCGGTCAGATGAATCTGGAGCTGGGCGGAGCCGGCGCGAATCAGTTCGATCAGGTCGTCGTCTCCGGATCCGCGACCCTGGCCGGCGTCCTGAACCTGCCGCTCACGAATGGATTCAAGCCCGCGCTGGGGCAGGCGTTTCAGCTGATGACTTTTGGCTCGCATGCGGGAGTCTTCACCTCGATCACCGGGGTCAATCTAGGAGGAGGCCTGACGCTGAAGCCCGCTTACACCGCCACGGACCTGACGATGAAAGTATAGGACTTGGCGGCAACTGAGGCTTCCAATCCTCCAGGAAACCCCTACGTTCTTTGCTCATCGCCCGACCCGATCACACTTATCTCTATCTCAACTGAGCCGTGAGCATTCTGTCCAAACCCTCGCACGTCTTTCCGTGGTTGATCCTCATGGTCTTGATCCAGGCGCCCGGCGCGCACGCGGCGCCGCTGGGCCCCGCTCCCAACACCGCGCCCGCCGACAACGTGGTCGTGTTCAACGAGGTTCTTTACCATCCGCGGAACAACGATCCTCAGCTCGAGTGGGTCGAGCTTCACAACCAAATGTACGTCGACGTCGATCTTTCCAACTGGTCTTTGGAAGGCGCGGCGCAATACCGACTCCCCGCTGGCACGGTGATTCCGGCGGGAGGCTACCTGGTCCTCGCCGCAAACCCGGGCTTGTTGCGATCCAACACAGGGCTCGACACCGTCCTCGGCCCGTGGACCGGCAAGCTCCGAAACTCCGGCGACACCCTGACGCTCCGCAATCACAATGGCCGGCTGATGGATGAGCTCGCCTATCAGGACGGGCCGCCGTGGCCGGTCGGCGCGGATGGGTCGGGCGCGACCCTGTCCAAGACTCGAAGACTGACTCCAAGCGGACCGGCCGAGAATTGGCGGGCCAGCTCCGAAATCGGCGGCACTCCGGGACGCGTCAACTTCCCCGGCCTGGAGGGCGCTCCGCCCGCGACGCCGTCGCTCGTTTCAAGGAGCTCGGACACGCGATACCACGTGCCGTCGGCGAGCGATGACATCGAGATCTGGCGCCAGCCTCAGTTCGATGACTCTTCCTGGGCGTCCGGGCAGGCCAGCGTCGGTTTCGACCTCTCCGCGCCGCCCAACGGAACGCCGACTCCCGTCCGATGCTACCTGCCCTTGGAAGGATCCCTCCTGGACGAGTCGGGCAACGCGCTCAACGGCGTCGCCTCAGGCTCAAGCTTTGTCTACTCCACCAACGCCCCCCCGAAACTGGCAAGAAAGCGCAGCGGCGACTTCAACGGCTCCACGACGTCCGTGCAGATCAGCGACCCCGTCGACCCCGATGCCTACACCATCTCCGCATGGGTTCGCTTCGAAACTTTGCGAGCCTGCAGCGTCGTGGTTCGCACTGACGCCGGCGGCCCCACCGCAAGCTGGTCTCATCAACTCCGCGCAACGGCCGCTGGGAAGTTCGAGCACTACGTCTACGACGGCGGCGGCCAGCTGATCACCGGATCCACGATTGCGGTCCGCTCCAACTGGTATCACGTCGCCATCACGGCGCGCGCGAACGGCGTCATGCGTCTCTTCGTCAACGGGCTTCAGGAAGGAAGCGATCGTCCCGTGGGCAACCTCTGGGCCGCCGGCGATCAATGGCGGCTGGGAAGCAACTCGGGCGACGGCCGCAATTTCATGGATGGACAGATCTCGGAGTTCGCTCTTTGGCATCAGGAGCTGACCGCCCCCGATATCGCGAGGCTCGCCTCAGGCGCGTCGCCCCCGCTGCTGAACGGGCTGCTCGGGTCCTACGGCTCCGATGTCAGAGTCGATCTCGCGGGCAGGAACAGCTCTCTCTGGCTCCGGTCGTCGTTCCAGATCGCCCCGGGCCGAGCTTACGACCAGCTGTTCTTGGATGTTCAGTACGCCGATGGATTCGTCGCCTGGCTGAACGGGGAGGAGATCGCGCGCCGCAACGCGCCGGAGACGCTCGCCTGGAACAGCGCCGCCCCGCTGGATCGCGCGCTCAACGACCTCTTGCGAACCGAGACGATCGATCTCTCCAACCACATCGCCGCCCTCCGCCCTGGAAGCAACGTTCTCGCCGTCCAACCCATGCTTCGCACCGCGCAGGATACCCAGTTCCTGTTCACGTCCCGGCTCCGCAGCCGCGAGATCCCCCACGACGCCGATCGCGTGTCTCTCGTCTTTCACGAATCGCCGCCCGCTCAGGAGACGCCGTTCTGGATCGAGCTGTATAACTACGGCGACGCGTCGCTTGACCTGGGCGACTTCCACCTCCTGAGCTCGGGAGGAACGGAGGCTCCCCTTCCGTCGCGCCTCATTCCGGCGAAGGGGTTCGCGGTTCTGACAACGCAGGACATCCGGACCACGGCGCATTCGGGCGACCGGTTTGATCTCTTGTCCGGCGACGGCGCCGAGCTGATCGATTCCATCAAGCTGGGCGGCGTTCTCTTGGGCAGAACCGAGGCCTCTCCGCGCGGTGAATGGGCGTATCCCTCCGCCCCGACGCCGGGAGCGGCGAACTCCTTCGAGTGGCGCGACGAGATCGTCATCAATGAGATCATGTACGCCGCGCCTCCCCGGTTCCCGCTCGTTTCCAGACCGCCTGTCGACAGCAACACGGTCATCCTCCCCTTCGACGCGTCGTGGAAGTACAACAACACGGGCGCCGACCTCGGCGACTCCTGGAAGGAACCCGGATACGACGACAGCGCCTGGCCCGCCGGGGCCGCGCCGCTCGGCACAGCGACAGGCAATCTCCCGCTCGCCCTCAAAACGCCCGTCCCCGCAAATGGCAAAACAACGTTCTACTTTCGAACTCAATTCAACGTCGCCGCGCCTCCGGCCAACGCGACGCTGCAGCTGACAACCGTGTTGGACGACGGCGCCATTTTCTACCTGAACGGCCAGGAAGCGCGGCGCGTGAACATGACGAACGGCGCCGTGGGATATCTGACGAAGGCCGCCTCCAACGTCCTGGGCATCCGCCTCAGCGCGCCCCTCGCGCTGCCCATCCAGGCTCTGCGTCAGGGTCTCAACACGCTGGCCGTGGAGGTGCATCAAGCGGTGACGAATGGAGCGGCCGACTTCATCCTGGCGGCGCGTCTCCATTTCAGCGAGGAGTCTCAGCCCGGGATTCCCGGGGAACCCTATGTCGCGGGCGATGAGGAGTGGATCGAACTCTATAATCGCTCGGATCACGCGGTCAGCCTTTCGGGCTGGCGCCTGGCGGACGCCGTGGATTTCGCGTTCCCCGGCAGCGCGCAGATTCCTTCGGATGGCTACCTGGTGGTCTCGCGCGACGCGGCCACGCTGCGACAAAAGTTTCCCGGGATCACTATCGTCGGAGACTACGGCGGGAAGCTGTCGAGGAACTCGGATCGCATCCGATTGCTGGACCCGCGGCTCAATGTCGCGGATGAGGTGCGTTACTATTCCGATCGGCCCTGGCCTTCGGCCGCGCATGGCGGAGGCTCCAGCCTGGAACTGCGCGATCCGCGCGCCGACAATTCCGTCGCGGAGGCCTGGGCCGCGAGCGACGAGGGCGCCGGATCGACTTGGCAGCACTACAGCATGCGCGGCAAGGCGATCACTCCCGTCTACACGCCGTCCACCGACCTGTTCAAGGAGCTCCGCGTTTGCTTGCTCGACGCGGGAGAGGCGCTGATCGACAACGTCTCCGTCGTCGAGGACCCGGGGTTCACGCCCCGTCAGCTGATCCAAAACTCCACCTTCGACGCCGGGCTGTCGAAGTGGCGGAAGATGGGGACGCATATCCGCTCCTTTGCCGACGACGACCCGGATCATCCGGGAAACAAAGTCCTGCATCTTGTCGCCGAGGGCGCGGGCAGCTATCTCAACAATTTGATCGAGACCACGCTGAAGAGCGGGAACAGCATCGTCGGCGTCGTTCCGGGGAAGGAATACGAAATCTCCTTCGACGCCAAGTGGATCTCCGGATCGCCGATGCTCCGATGGGAACTGTACTACAACCAATGGGTCGGGACGGCGCGATTGGCCCAGCAGCCCGCGCACGGCACGCCAGGCCGGCGCAACTCGAAGTTCTTGGCCAACCTCGGCCCGACATTTCACGGACTTTCGCACGCGCCCGTCGTGCCCAGGCTCCGGCAGCCCATCACAGTGCAGGTCCGGGCCGATGATCCCGATGGCGTGGCCTCCGTCGATCTCTATTACTCCATCTCCGCCAAGCCCTGGTTGAAGCAGGAGATGCCGCTGGCCGCGGACGGGTATTACAGGACCGCGCTTCCGGGCCAGAGCAACGCGGTGCAGATCCAGTACTACGTGGCCGGCCTGGACGGTCGCGGCGCAAGCAGCGTCTATCCGCCGGGAGGAACAAATTCACGCGCCTATGTGAAGGTGGAAAGCGCCGCCCTCGCAAGCCGGGTTCCGATCATTCGCGCGCTGGCGGATCCCAAGGAGGCGCAAGGCCTCATGCCGCTGACGAATCTGCTGAGCGATCTGCAGCTGGAATGCACTTTCATCATCGACGACAAGGAGATCGTCTACGGCGGCGGCATCCGCCTGCACGGCAGCATGTGGAGCCGCCAGACCCAGGAGTCCACGGGATTCAACGTTCAGTTTCCGGAGGATCATCTCTACAAAGGCACACGAGCGTCGGTGATCTTCAGAAGGCGCGACCACGGGGAGATCCTGACCCGTCACATGCTGGCCAACGCCTCGAACGTCCCGGGCAACTATGACGAGTTCATCTACCTGGTCTCGCCGCTCATCGGCAACGCGGGGTTGGCGCGGGTCATCATCGGCAACGACGACTCGATCTGGCTCAAATCGCAGTTCGAAGGCCATTCAGCGCAAGTGTACAAGCTCGAGGGCATCCGGGAATTCACAACCACCGACACGGGAGGGGCCGAGGGATACAAGGTGGCGATGCCGATCGGATGGATTCAGGAGTATGATCTGCAGGATCAGGGGGATGACAAGGAGCAGTATCGCTGGACCAACCTGATCTCCAACAATCGCGACCAGGACGACTACACGCCATTTATCGCCATGGCGAAGGTGTTTGGGATGTCGGGAACGAACCTCCAGCAGCAGGCTCCCAACGTGATGGACATCGAGGAATGGTCGAAGGTTTTCGGTCTCCAGACTCTCTGCGGCGTGGTGGATGTGTACACTGTGGAGAACCCGCACAACCTCGGCTATGCCGTGAGGCCCTCGGACGGGCGACTGCTCGCGCTGCAAAACGACTGGAGCTTCTACTTCCAGAGGGGCAGCTCCGAGCCGCTCATTGGCGCGCAAAATCTCTCGAAGATATTCAGCCTTCCTGTCTATCGACGGGTGTTCTACGGCGCGATCCTCGACCTCATGAACACGACGTTCAACCGCGCCTACGCCGCCCGCTGGGCGCAGCACTACAGCTTCCTCGCGGGCGAGGACTATGTTCAATACCTCGACTATATTTCGCAGCGCTCCGCCTTCGCCCGAACGCAGTTTCCCAAGACATTCCCGTTCGAGATTCTCAGCAACGGAGGCCAGCCCTTCTCCACAAACGTCGCGGCGATCACCCTGCAAGGCCGTGGTTGGATTGATGTCTATCGCATCACGCTCGGAGGCGCCTCGAATGAGATCGGCGTTCATTGGATCGATGCGGAGAAGTGGGAGACGCTGATCGGCCTGGCCCCCGGGACCAACGACCTCGCCTTCACCGCCTACGACCGTCAGGGCGGAGTTGTTGGGAGCGACAGCGTTCAGATCGTGGCGGACATCACGGAACGGCCGCAACACGACTACCTCCGGATTTCAGAGATCATGTATCATCCGCCGCCGCCCACATCCGCGGAGCTCGAAGCGGGATTCGCGGATGGCGAGCAATTCGAGTTCATTGAGCTGGTGAACATAGGCCCCGTCCCTGTCGCGTTGAAGGGGGTTCGCTTCACGGTGGGCGTGAAGTTCACATTCGACGGCGCCGCCGCGTCGCAGCTCGCGCCGGGGCAACGCGTCCTTGTCGTCAGAAACCTCGCCGCCTTCAGAACACGCTATGCCGGGGAACACTACATCGCGGGCGTTTACTCCGGCAGCCTGGACAACGGCGGGGAAACCCTTCGCTTCGTCGATTCCCTGGGCGCGGTGATTGAAGAGATCACCTACAAGGACGCCGGGGATTGGCCGTATCAGGCCGACGGGGACGGGGCCTCGTTGGAACGGCTGTCCGCGGACGTCAACGCGAATCAACCCTCGAACTGGCAGGCCAGCCCCGCTTGGGGCGGCACGCCCGGAGGCGTCGCGTCAATTCCGCCGAGCGTCAGCATCGCGGGTTTCAACAAGCTGGGACAGCTCCAGCTTCGCCTGGTCATTCCAGGCGACGGCGCATACGTCCTCGAGACGAAGGCAACGCTGGATCCCGGGCCCTGGCAAACGCTCAGAGCGCTGGCCTCCAGCGCGGCCGGACGCGCGGAGATCCTCTCGGATACTCCCTCGACAGGACCGGGCGCCCGCTATTACCGGCTGCGAAGGCCTTAGGCACGACCTAGGTTTTCTCGCGACGGGATCGCAGTCGGAGTCGGACGCGCGCCTTGAGTCTTCTGGCGACATCCGCCACACGGCTTCGGGCCGCCTCGCGCTCCAGGAGATAGAGCGTGTGAGGCACAGGAGTTCGAGACAGGTCCTCCGGGGTGGTTTGCTTGTCAGGAATCCCCGGCGCCAGATCCACTCCCGCCTTTCGAAAGAGATGTTGAACGAAGGCGGAGCAATAGAACGAACGGTCGCGAGCCATGAGGTTTTCCCTCCCGCGCAGGCTGGGATGCCGGAGAGCGATCAACGTTCCCAGGATCTCGCGTAGAGAGTACTTGGCATGACCCGCCACCAGGTCCAAACCGCCGGCGACAATCTCCCGGACTCGGTCCGGAGGAAGGTGGAAATCAAGAATCGCCAGCGTGGAATGGAGTTCGGGGTCCCAGTATTTGGCGAGCCGGTTTTCCTGGGCTCCCAACCGGATGTGTTTGCGGTGGATCTCCAAGTCAGACTCGAGGGTCCACCAATGTCCGTCGAGCCGGCGCTCGGTGATCAAGAAAGCATGGGACCATCGGCTAAGCCGCCGTCGTTCATCGAGTCCGCGCTGGGCGCCGACAATCGCCTTATCAATCCACGTCGTTCCTCCCACAAGCCCCACGCATCCTGAACGCGCATAGCTCTCGAAAAAACCGCGATTGCTCATCCGTCCATTCACCAAAACCAACTCTTGATGCTCCATGGGCTTGGAGGATGAACAGCCCCCCGCCAATTTCAACCTTTCCAGGCATCGAATAGAGGGACAGGTCCATTGCCAACAAGGGCGCAGCGCCCCCACCGGCCGCCGAATCCCGTGGCTCATTGAGGGGAGCGTGCTTTTTTGTCGCGTCTCACCGAGGGCGGGGTTACATCCTGCGGTCAACGATGATTTCCCTCCAGAGGTTGACCAAGAGGTTCGGGACTCAGACCGCGGTGGATGCCCTCAGCTTTGAGATCCCATCCGGCCAGATCGTCGGGTTTCTGGGTCCGAACGGGGCTGGCAAGAGCACGACGCTGCGGATGCTGACGGGAATGCTCGAACCGACGGAGGGGGCCGCGACGATTTGCGGATTCGACCTCCGAACTCAATCGTTGGAGGTCAAACGGCATGTCGGTTTCGTCCCCGACTCCGGAGCGGTGTTCGAATCGCTCACCGGCTTGGAATACCTGGAGATGGTCGCCGCTCTCTATGGGATCAGTTCCGCGGCGGCCCTGCCGCGGATCGAGCAATTCATCACCTTCTTCGATCTGGGCATGGACACCCTGGGCGACAAGCTGCTAGGCGCGTACTCGAAGGGCATGAGGCGGAAGGTCGTCATCACGGCGGCGCTCCTCCACAACCCGCCCGTGGTGTTCTTCGACGAACCTCTGGATGGACTGGACGCCAACGCGGCAGTGGGCTTCAAAACGCTCATCCAAACCCTCGCGCGCGAAGGCAAGGCGATCGTTTACAGCTCGCATGTGCTGGACGTCGTCGAGCGCGTTTGCGACCGGGTCATCCTCATCGACAAGGGACGCTTGATCGTGGACGGACGTCCCGACTCGCTGGTCGCCGCGCATGGCTCAGGGACGTTGGAAAAACTCTTCACGCAGCTCACAGGCGGGTCGGGGCTGGAACGACGCGCCGAAGACTTCGCGAAGACTTTCAGGTCATGAGCGACGCCGTCTTGCCGCCTCCCCTGCCCCCCTCTCTCCGCGTATCGGCGGTCGCGCCGTCGATCTCCGGGACGCTCCGCCAACTTTACCTCAAACTCTTCCTTCGTGGACGGAGCTCCCGCGGCGTCCAGAAGGGCGGCGCCCCCAAGTCCGTCCGGGCGCGACTGGGTTACGCGCTTTTTTTCTATGTGATCCTCGGACTTCTCTGCGTGGGATTCATGGGACAACCCGTCTTCGCCCTGAGCCTCTACATCCATTCCACCACTCTCATGTTCCTCGCCATGTTCGTCGCCTCGTCGGCGGGCGAGGTGTTGTTCAACAAGGAGGAGGCCGACATCCTGATGCATCGTCCTGTGCCGTCTCGCGCGTTGTTGTGGGCGAAGATCTCAGTGCTTCTCCAAGTGGCCCTGTGGCTGGCGGGGGCGTTGAACCTCGGCGCTCTGATGGTGGGAATCGGCGCCTCCGACGGAGGGTGGAGCTATCCCCTCGCGCACGCGGCGTCCACGGTTCTCGAAGCCCTGTTCTGCGCCGGATCCGTGGTCCTGATGTATCAGCTGTGCCTGCGATGGCTCGGTCGCGAGCGGCTCGACGGGCTCATGACCACGGCGCAGGTGCTCCTCGCGATGGCCACGGTGCTGGGCAGCCAGCTGGCGCCCCGGCTTATCGGCAGGATGGGGAAGAGCGTGTTCATTCGCGAAGACACCTGGTGGATGCCCTTCCTTCCTCCGGCGTGGTTCGCAGGCCTGGATGACGCGCTCTCAGGCGGCGGAGCCGCAAGGTCGTGGGCCCTGGGGGGCCTCGGGGTGGCGCTCACAGGACTTGTGAGCTTTCTCGCGTTCGGCAAGCTCGCGGCGACTTACGAGCAAGGGCTGCAAACGCTCAATGAAAGGGCGAACGCGGTGAAGCCCCGCGGCGCAAGGCGCTGGTTGTCGGCGCTCGTCTCCTCGGCGCCTCTCCGCTGGTGGTTGAAGGATTCCGTCGCGCGCGCCTCGTTTCTCCTGGCCGGCGCCTACCTCGCGCGCGACCGCGACGTGAAGCTTCGGATCTTTCCCGCGCTCGCCCCGGTTTTTGTGATGCCCGTGATTCTCTGGAACCAGGACTCGTCGACGTGGGCTCAGGGATTCGGAATCGCGTTCGGCGGCGTGTATCTCGGAATGGCGCCGATGGAGGGCCTGAATCTCCTTCGCTACTCTCAACAATGGCAGGCGGCGGATATCTTCAGGGCCGCGCCTCTTCCGGGTCCCGGACCGCTCTGCCATGGCGCGCGGCGGGCGGTGCTCTGCCTGATCACGCTCCCCGCCGTTCTCATCTACGCCCTCCTGGCGCTCGCGCTATCCCGCGAGCCCAGCATCCTGATCCTGATCCTTCCGGGCATGCTCGCGTTGCCTGTGTTCGCGATGATTCCATGCCTGAGGGGCCAGGCAGTCCCCCTCTCCCTTCCGCCCGAGGAAGCGCATTCCGCCGGACGCGGCGTCCGGGCCATAGCGGTCATGGCGTTCTCAGCCGCCATCCCCAGCTTGGCCCTCTGGGCGCGGTCGGCGGGACGGCTCGGTTGGTTCCTCGCTATCGAGGCTTTGCTCATGGGAACGGCCTACTTCGCGATGCGACGATCCATTCGAGGCGCGGCTTGGCCTTCCATCGAGTGAACAGCGGATGGAGAGCATGAGCAACGGAGGCGCGCGCCTCCGCGGCAAGCGGTCGACCTTTTTCGCGTTTGACGGCCCCGGAGCCGGAGTTCTAGGTTTCGACTCAAGACCATCACGTCCGCACACAACAGCACAACGCCCCATCCACATGAGCACCGCCAACTCCATCACCCGTCGCGACGCCCTCAAGGCTTCCGCCGCCCTTGTCGCAGTCACCGCCACCGCGATCGCCTCCCGCCTCTCCGCCGCGGACGAGGCGGCGGCGGCCACAAAAGGCCGCGTGAATCACTCGGTTTGCAAATGGTGCTATCCGAAGATCAGCCTCGAGGACCTGTGCCGATCCGCGAAATCCATAGGCCTCAGCTCCATCGAGCTGCTGCAGCCCTCTGACTTTCCCACGCTGAAGCGCCATGGCCTCACTTGCGCGATGGTCAGCGGGCCCTCCGTGAAAGGCCTCGGCGGCATCACCAAAGCGTTCAACCGCGTCGAACATCACGACACTTTGGTGGAGGCCTATCTGGGCTACATCGACCAGGTGGCGGACGCGGGAATGACCAACCTGATCTGCTTCAGCGGCAATCGCGCGGGATTAAGCGATGAGAAGGGCCTTGAGAACTGCGCGACGGGGGTGAAGCGCTTGATGGCTCGCGCCGAGGAAAAAAAAGTCACGATCTGCATGGAGCTCCTGAACAGCCGCGTGGATCACGCCGATTACCAGTGCGATCACAGCGCATGGGGAATCGAGCTGTGCAAGCGCGTCGGATCCGACCGATTCAAGCTGCTTTACGACATCTACCATATGCAGATCATGGAAGGCGACGTGATCGCCACCATCCGACGCAGCCACCAGTACTTTGCCCACTATCACACCGGAGGCGTTCCAGGCCGGAATGAGATCGACGAGACGCAGGAGCTCCACTACCCCGCGATCATGAAGGCGATCGTGGACACGGGATTCAAGGGGCACGTCTCGCAGGAGTTCATCCCCAAGCGTCCCGACGCGCTCGGCTCGCTGAAGCAGGGCGTCCAGATTTGCGATGTGTGACGGGCCGGCTGGGCCCGATGAGGATGAAGCTCAAGAGTTGAGGGGCCTCTGATGACGTCACCAGGACACGGCTTTGCCCTCGACTCGTGGGTCGTGGGCCGCGGCGAAGCGGCCATCGGGGTGAAGTCCAACAGCCTGGCAGGCCCCGAGCGAGTCCAACTCTCGCACGGAATGCCCGAGGGCTCTGAGCTTCGCGATGACATCGGAGCCTGCGGACCTCTCGATCAGCAGTTCATCGGGGCGCCACTGATGATGAAATCGAGGCGCGGCCAACGTCGCTTCCACCGACATCTGAAAATCCACCACCCCGAGGATCGCGAGCAAGGTCTGGCTGATGATCGTGGGTCCTCCGGCCGCTCCCACCGAAAGCACAGGCTTTCCGTCGCGTAGGACGAGCGTTGGACTCATGCTGGAGAGCGGCCGCTTCCCAGGCGCCACCGCGTTGGCGTCCCCGCCCACCAGGCCGAAGAAATTGGTCACGCCCGCGGCGGCGGCGAAATCGTCCATCTCGTTGTTCAGAACGATCCCCGTTCCGGGAACGATCACTTTCGCGCCAAAAGTGGTGTTGATGGTCGCCGTGCACGCGACCCAGTTCCCCAGGGCGTCGGCCGTGGAGAAGTGCGTGGTGTGCTTGCCAAACCACTCACGATCCGAGTTCTCGGGAACGCCGTGACCGGCGACGACGCCCGATCGATCCGGCCGGATGCGGGACGCCAGATCCGCCGCGTAACGCTTCGACACCAAGCCGCGCGGCACACGGGCGAAGTCCGGATCGCCCAGCCAGAAGGCGCGGTCGGCGAACGCAAGCTTCATGGCCTCCGTCACCCAGTGCATGAACTCGGCGGAGTTTCTCCCCTTCGACCGGAGATCGACGGATTCGAGAATGTTTAGGATTTGCCCCACATGCACGCCGCCGGAGCTCGGCGGCGGAAAGCCAAGGATTTCGTATCCGCGATAGGTCGTGCGAATGGGTTCGCGAAGCTGGACGCGGTAGCGGGAAAAATCATCCCCTCGAAGCACGCCTCCGTGCGATGACATCCAATCCCCAACGGCGCGCGAATAAGGTCCGCGATAGAACCACGCCTCGCCTTGGTTCGCGATGGAGCGATAGCTGGCGGCCAAGTCCGGCTGGAGCAGCACTTCGCCGGTTGCCCAGGGCCGCCCCGAGCCATTAAGCAGGATCTGGCGACTCCCTGGATCCGCCTCCACCGCGCGAACCTCCTCGAGGAGACGCTCGGCATAAGTCCTCTGAATGGGAAATCCGTGCTCCGCCACCATCGCGGGCGCCTCGAGAAGCTTCTTCAATCCCAGCCTGCCAAAGTGTTTTGCGGCGTACGCATAGGCCGCCAAGGCGCCCGGCGTGCCCACCGCCAGCGGTCCCGTCTGGCTCAGACGCGGATCCACTCGTCCATTCCGAACAAACATGTCGCGAGCGGCGCGCGCGGGGGCGGTTTCCCGCCCGTCAATGGCGATCACCTTGCCGCGCGGCGTGCGGATCAGCAAAAAGCATCCCCCGCCAATGCCCGAGTTCTCCCCATCCACGACGCCCAACGCGAATCCCGCCGCCACCGCCGCGTCCACCGCGTTGCCCCCGTCCTGCATGACACGGGCGGCGATCCTCGAAGCGATGGGATGGACTGTGGCCAATGCCGCGTGTTCCGGCGGCGAGCCGTGGACGGTCAGGTTGAACCCCAGAAGGAGCGAAGCGATGAATCGCGCGAGCGGGCGGGGAAAGATCGCTCCCGATCGAAAGCGGGGATCACCTTGGAGTCGGCAGCATCCGGGCCTGAGCATGAGCGTGGACGCTATCGCCCTCGGAGCCATTTGCAACCCCCGCGTGGATAAAGCATCGGGGATCCCCCCAGGCTCACCGTGGCTTCAGGCGAAGCTCGCGAAGATCCATCACAGCAACGCCTGGCTTGGACAGCGGCCGGACTGAAACCGTTTGGCGCCCCTCCTTCACCTGAACGGTTCCAACATCGCGTCGAACAAAATTCTGGAAATGGCCCGTGTCCTGGACGACGAAACGGGCGCTGGCATCGCCCACTTGAACCTCCACCTCGCTCCCGCCGCTTCCTTTGCCGCATCCCTGCAGGACCTCGACCGCGTACGCCCCGGCGCGTTCAGCGACGATCTCCCAGCTCACCCAATCCTCGACGCGCGTCCAGTAGCCAATCGTGTTCTTGTGCGCCGGAGGCTCGTATCGAACGTTGACGCCATGGATCGTCACCTCGTGCGCCGGAAGAAGGAAAACGCCATCCGACTGCGCGAGGAGAGGCACAAGGATGTAGTTGGTGTTCGGGGCGGGCATCTGCGCGTCGATCGACCGCCGCCACTCTGCCAGCCTTTTCGCCATCGCGTTTGCTTTTTCGGGTTGTTCCCCGCTGATGTCGCGCGTCTCCGAGAGATCGGTCGCGAGATCGAACAGCTCAAGATGCCCGCTCTCATAGTGCTCGATCAGCTTGAGATTGCCCTCGCGCACGACGCCGGCGGGCCTGCCGCCCTGGTTGCTGTAGTGCGGATAGTGCCAGAACAAGCTTCGCGCCGCAGGAACAGCCTCTCCGCGCAGGATCGGCGCCAGGCTCCGGCCGTCGAGGGGCGTTCCGGAAACATCCACGCCCGCCCACTCGAGGAAAGTGCTGTGGAGATCCATCGTGATGACGGGGTCCCGGGACTCACGGCCGGGCGCGATCCGGCCCGGGCACCACGTGATCATCGGCACGCGAAGCCCGCCCTCGTACTGATATCCCTTGCCCGCGCGCAGCGGCGCATTGGATGTGGCCGGGGTGTTCGGGCCTTCGCGGACGCTCAGGCCTCCGTTGTCCGACACGAACACCACCAGCGTGTTGGACTCGATGTTCAAGGCGCGCAGCTTCGACAAGATCGCTCCCACGCTGGCGTCGAGGCTTTCCAACATGGCCGCGTACACCGCGTTCGTCTGCGTTCCATGGACGACCCTCAAACGCTCCCGGTATTCCCGGATCAACTCAGGCCGCCCGTAGAGCGGGATGTGAACCGCCACCTGGGGCAGGTAGAGGAAGAAGGGGACGCTCTTGTTCTCCTCAATGAATCGAATCGCCTTGCGCGTGAGAAGCGAGGTGAGTTCCTCGGCTGGGCTCGCGGGATCGAAGCCTTCCACGCTCTTGCCGGCCTGGGTGAAAGGCGCGGCTCGGGAGAACCCGGCGGCGTCCGGAGTGAACTCATCGAACCCCTGATCGCCCGGCCCAAAACCCTTTCCACCCAAATGCCATTTCCCGAAGGCGGCGGTCTTGTAGCCACGCGTCTTCAGCTTCTTCGCCAGAGTCGCCTCCTCCAGGGGCAGCTGTTGCTGAAAATCAGGGCGTCGGAGCTTCTGGTCCGTCTTGAGGTCCCGGCCAGGAATGAAATCCGTGAGATGCAGCCGGGCGGGATACTTCCCCGTCATCAACGCCGCGCGCGTTGGAGAACAAACCGTGCACGCGGCGTAGGCATCGGTGAAGCGCAGGCCTTCCTTCGCCATTTGATCGAGCCGCGGAGTCCGGTGAAATGCGCTGCCATAGCAGCCGAGATCGGCCCACCCGAGATCATCCGCCAGGATGAGGACAATATTGGGCGGGCGCTCGGCGGCGAGGGTCCCTGAGGGAGCGATCGCAAGAGCGACCGCCATCGCCGCCCATCTCAGGCGGATGGCGAGGATCTGAAGAACGACAAGCCGCGTCGTTCTGGGAAAAGGCGATATTGTCATCATGGTGAATCTCGCTGGCTTGACGCCGGAGGCTATCGCCGGGCGAGTCGATCCAACGCGGCGGCCAGCTCAAAGTCATTTTCGGAAAGACCGCCGACATCGTGGGTGCTCAGCGAAAGCGAGACGCGGTTCCAACGGATGTCAATGTCCGGGTGATGCCACGCGCGCTCCGCCGCCTTCGCCACGGCGTTCACGAATTTCATCGCGTCAACGAAGTCATCGAACTCGTAGCGTCGATGAATCGCGGCCCCCTTCTTCCTCCATCCCGGCGTGGACTTCAGTCTTTCCCGGATTTCGGCGGCCTTGAGCTTTCGGGGCTTCGTCATGGTGGATCTCCGTCGCGCTCTTTATGGGTTCATAGAGACTTGAGCTTCGCGTCCAGCTCGGCGGCTTCCTTCTCCGCCTCGTCGAGCGGCTTGCCCGACGCCATGCCAGGGCGCACGTGGCCCACATGCGTCAGCCAGCTGTCCTTGAGAACACGCTGCCGCTTTTGCACCAGCTCGAGGGTCTGCTTGCCCTTGGGGAGGCTTGCGAAGGCGGCCGTCGGATCGGCGTTCTCAGCGAGAACGCCGAGATCCAGGGAGCGAAGAAACTCCTGAGCGATCAGCCAGTGGCCCATCTCGTTGATGTGAACGCCATCGCCCGCGAGGCGATAGTCCGGAGTTTTCTTCCTCTTCTGCTCGAGGTGCCGGTTCATCGGACCGTGGATATCCAGGACGCGCCATCCGCTCAATCTTTGCGAGACGAGCCACTCCGAGTAGCGGTCGAGAACATCGTTGTATCCCGCGTAGGGGGATCGGTATTCCGGCAGCCCGGCCGGGAGCGTCCTGCCCTTCAAGGGCAGGGGGTCGAAGGCGGGCGGCGTGACGTGCACGACCTGAACGCCCCGCGCCTCGGCCTCGCGGCGAACATCCAGGATGCCGGCCTTAAACTTGCCGAAACGCTCCTCGGAGAAGGGATGGTAGATTCCATCGTTCATCCCGTAGCACAGGACGAGGACTTTCGGCTTCGCCTTATCGAGGATCCGGGCGAGGCGTTCATGAACATCGGGTCTCGGAAACTGGCCGCCGGCATGTCCCGGCTCGCTCAACCCGGAGAGCGTTTCGCTGGGCAGGCCCAGGTCGATGAAGTCGATGTTCGCCTTGGGATTGTCCAGGCGCAGCGCGGCCTCGATGTACTCCACGTACTGGCCGCTGTAGGTGATGCTGTCGCCGATGAACACGACGCGTCCGCTGGCGAGCAGCTCCTTCATCGGAGGTCCCGCCTGCGCGGCGTCGGCGGCGAGCCCGCCGAGCAACGCAACCGCCGAGCACAGGCAACGCGTCACAATTCGATTCATAGCAGTCATGATGGGGGTGGATCCGAGGAAGGCTGGGCGCTTCGCGCCGTGGAGGCGCCCAGCCCCGGAATCCATTGGGGGGCTACTTCCTTTTCTTCGCCTTGGATTTGTGGCGTCCCTTGAACGTGAGCTCGGCGATGCCCGATTTGTCGAGCTCGCCCAGGCCTTCCTTGATCATGCGATCGAATTGCCTCTTGGTCGCCGTGGCGAGCGGAAGGTTCAGGCCCGCGGCCGCCCCGAGCTTCAGCGCGATGCCGCTGTCCTTCGCGGCGTGCGACGCGGAGAAAAAGCACGAGTGCTCGCGGTTCTGCATGTCCTCGCCATCGGTGGCCAACACGCGGGAGTTCGCCCCGGTTTGGGAGAACACATCGCGGAGCATCGCGAGGTCGAGCTTGAGCGCGTGGCCCAGCGCGAGGCCTTCGGCCAACCCGGCGGTGTTGATGTTCATCACCATGTTGACCAGCGCCTTCACCTTCGCCGCCTCTCCGGCCTTCCCCACAAAGCGCATCGAGGAGCTCAGCTTCTCAAGAATCCCCTTCACGCGCTGGAGCACGGCCTCGTCGCCGCCGATCATGAGATAGAGGGTTCCCTGGCGGGCCTGGGTGATGCTGGACGCCATGCACGCCTCGAGCGAGGCGGCGCCGGCTTTCTTCGAGAGCTTCTCGACGTCCACGTGGGTCTTCGGTGAAAGCGTCGCGCAGTTGATGAAGACCCGTCCGCGGGCGCCGGAAAGCAGGGAGTCGCCCCTCGGAGCGAACACGCGATACATCGCCTTGTCGTCGGTGACGACGGTGATGACCACGTCGGACAGCGCCGTCACGCCCGCCAGGGTCTCGGGCGCGGAGCAGCCCAACTCCTTGGCGACGGACTCGGCCAGGGCGCGATTCGCGTCATAGACCGCGGAGACCTCGTATCCGACTTCCTTCAACCGCCGCGCCATGTTGGATCCCATGCGCCCGACGCCGACGACTGCAATGCGTTCTGCCATATTCTTTGTTTCCTTTCGTTTACTGAGGGATTGTCTGTGCTTGTGGTTTCAGCCTTATTTTTGGAATTCCGGAAAAAAGGGATTGTGCCGCTTCTCCTCGCCCACGGTCGTGATCGGCCCGTGGCCCGGGCACAGGACACAATCTTCGGGCAGGCTGAGAATCTGGCTTCGGTTGCCGGCCAAGGCGTCCGTATAGGAAACCTTGCCGCCCCCCATGGAGCTGGCGAAGAGCGCGTCGCCCACCACCGCGACCGCCGAGGCGAGGCCTTCCACGACATAGGTCGTGCCACCGACGGAATGTCCGGTGGTGGAGCGCGCGGCGATCTTGAGTCGTCCCACGGAGAAAGCCTGGCCTTCGCCGAAGAGGCGGGCGCCGGGGAACGGCTCCTTCTCGGAAATCCAAACCTCGGCCTTGGCGTCAGACACGATCCGATCGACGTCCGCGACATGATCGCCATGGGCGTGGGTGAGGAGGAGATATTTCACCCGCAGCTTCTGGTTGCGAACGGCGGCCATGAGGCTGAAGGCGTTGGCCCCCGTGTCGAAGGCCGCGGCCTCGAGGCTTTGAGGATCCCACACGAGGTAAGAGTTCACGGTCATGTCGCCGAAGCGCGTATTGAACTGCGCAAGACCGACGAGCGAGCGGGGCTCGGGGCGCCAGGCCTGCCGCGCCATCTCCACCAGCGAGTTCTCGCCGAGGCCGAGCCCGCGCGCCACCTTGCGAATCGCCTCCTCAAGCACTTGGCCGGCTTTGAGGCGGCTCAGGTCCTGGGCGCTCACGCCAACCCCGCGCGAAAGATCCTCATCGCTCAACTCAAGCCCCCTCTGGGCCTTGTTGATGACGTCCACGAAATTGTCTTCGAGCGGAATCTTGACCATGCGGATCGCCGAACATTGAAGCGAGCCTTCGGCTGAAAGGAAGGAAAAATGCGCGAAAGGCCCAAGCCGGAATGACAACGGCGGGGAGCGCTGCGGGCCAAGGGCTGGAAGCCGCGCCTAGGCGCGCGGAACAGCGACTGAGGTCTTGCGGGAGATCGCAGGTTCAAGTTCGCCTTCTGAGGCTCATCGTGGCAAGCCACAGAAGAGAACGAACGATGACCAGGTGGAACGTGGAAATGAATCAAGGGGGAGACGCGGAGGCCCAAGCGGCGTCAAAGTTGTCGCGCTCAGGAGGCGGCGAAAACCCACAAAAAAACGGCCACGCTCATAGAGGCAGCGTGGCCGTTCCATTTCGATGCTATTTGAGGGGATCCTTGGGCTATGCCTGATTTTCCTGAGCCCAATCACTCAACCGAATAAACTCCCTAATCTTCCTCCGCTCGTAGCGGTGTTTCTGCGCTTTTGCCGGCCGGTCATCGGCCTTACGGAACGGATGTTTCGTGCTTCTCACAATGTCGGAGATCACGTCTAGGGATTTGGTCATAGAACAGTATCCTTTCTCGTATATGCGAACGGAGCTCGGTCAATGCCAACGCCACCGGGAGACAGAAATACGTTCCATGAATTGGAACGCGGCGAGAAATGAACAAGCAACCGTTCATCACCTCCGTAACATGCCAAGAGTCAACAGAAGATCAAGGAGTTTTTCCGGCGTTGTCACACGACGCCGGAATCGCGCGCGAATCGGACAACGATGACGCCGAAGCGCGACGCCGATTCAGGCCGCGCGCATGAACAGCCCCGACCGCCACTCCCCTTCAGTGCGAGCGCGACGCAGGGTCCAACCCTGCGACTCGAACGCGGATCGCACAGCCGCGAACTGCTCCGTAAGGATGCCGGCGAGAATCAGCGCGCCGCCCGCGGCGACGCGATGGACGATGCGCGCGCGTTGAGAAATGAGAAGGTCGTGCGTTAAGTTCGCGCAGACGACATCGTAGCGAACGGAGGCGCGGGCGGGCAGGAGCGTGACATCGGCCGTTTCGATCGCGACGCGTCGGCTCACCCGATTCAACCGGGCGTTCGCGCGGGCGACGCGAACGGCCTCCGGATCGAAGTCGAACGCGGCGACGGGCGAATAGCCCAGAAGCGACGCGCCGATGGCAAGGATTCCCGTGCCGGTTCCGATATCGAGAAGCGACTGCGGAACCTCGCGCCGCCGCAGGCGCACGAGCCGCTTCAGGCAAAACCGCGTGGTCGGATGCTGTCCTGTTCCAAAGCTGAGGCCCGGGTCGAGGATCATGGTGGCCTGGCCCCGACGCGCCTTGCGACGGCTCCAGCTCGGCTTGACCAGGAGCGCCTTCCCGGGCTCCCAAGGACGAAAATGCCTTTTCCAGGATTGCGTCCAGTCCTCCGCGCGGACTTTGTGAACGCGCACGCGTCCGCTGCCGAGCTTCAAACCGCTGCCGCGGACCCGCGCCAAACCCTCGCGCAAAGCGGTCCGGGCCGCGCCGGTGAATTCGCGCTTCGCCGCGGAGAACACCGACGTCACCGTCTTTCCGGATCGGGTGTTGAGATGCGTCACCGCGGGCAGCGCGAACACTTCGCCGAGCAGGTGGACCACAGCGTCCTCGGCCTCGCGGTCCGTGGACACCGACAGCTTCCAGAGCGCGCCCCGCTTCACGCGCGATCCCTCCACGGAGCGAAGTTCAGCAGCTGGATCTCCACGTGGTCGGGCTCCCAATCCACGACAGTGACGCTGGCGTAGTCGATCTCGAACATCTTCATGCGGCTCAGGGGTAGTTCCAGCATGATGGACAGCAGCTGACGAACAATCCCGCCGTGGCAAAAGACGGCGACGTTCTCGGCGGGGTGCTCCGCAAGGACATGTCGGAGGCAGGGCTGCACGCGGGCGCGATAGCCATGCGCCGTCTCCGCATTGGGAATGCCGCCGGCCTCCAACAGTTCGAGCCAGTCGCTCGCGCGTTTCCCGAACTTCTCGCGCACCTCCTCCCACCCAAAGCCTGTCCAGTCGCCGAAGTCCACCTCGCGAAGGTCGTGCAGGATCCTGGGCCCATGCCCGCCGCTCACAACATAGGGCGCGAAGGTCTGCTGGACGCGGCGCATGGGGCTCGCGTAGGCGACATCGATGGGCGCGGTTTTGAGATAGTCCGCCAGGACGCGGGCCTGCCGATGTCCCGTCTCCGAGAGATCCATGTCGATGCGCCCGCCGAAGATCTTTTGGTATCGCTCCTCCACCTCCCCGTGTCGGATGAGGTAGAGCCGGGTGGGATGGGTCTTCATCAAGGAGTCGAGAGCGCCGCCTGCTGCAGCGCGAGCAATTCGCGAATGGACTGGCGTCCGAGGGAGAGCATCGACGCCAGCTGAGCCTCGTTGAACGTGGACTCCTCGCCTGTGCCTTGAACCTCGATGAAGTCCCCGGCGGCGTTCATCACCAGATTCATGTCGACCGCGGCGGCGACGTCCTCCTTGTAGCAGAGGTCCGCCATCGCGCGCCCGTCCACGATCCCGACGCTGACGGCGGCCACGGGAGGAAGCATCGGGTCGACGGCGATCAATCCCTGCTCCCTCAGCCGCCGCGCGGCGAGCGACAGAGCGACGAACGCGCCGGTGATGGCCGCGGTGCGCGTCCCGCCGTCGGCCTGAAGCACGTCGCAATCGATCCACACGGTTCGAGCCCCAAGCCTCTCCAGGTCGATGGAGGCGCGGATGGATCGTCCGATCAGCCGCTGAATCTCCTGCGATCGCCCGTCGATCTTGCCCTTGCTGATGTCGCGGGCCTTCCGCTGATGCGTGGAATACGGGAGCATAGAATACTCCGCCGTGATCCAACCCCCGGCGACGCCCTGCTCCTTCATCCACCGAGGGACCGTCTCCTCGACGGTCGCGGCGCATATCACCCGAGTGTTCCCCCATTCGATGAGAGTGGAGCCCGTGGCGTGAGGGGCGAAGTGGTTGACGAAGCGCAATGGACGAATCTGGCCATCGGCTCGCCCATCGTGGCGCGGTGAAAAGGAGGACTCAGTCATAGAAAGAATAAACGGCGGCAATGGGAGTTTCTCCGGCGCGAGGGCGGAACCGCGCGTCGAAGGACGAGAACGCGTTGCTAGCGGATGAACGCCGCGTGCACCGCGCGCATGGCCTGCTCGCCCTTGGCCAGGTCAATGACAACCGAAATCTTGATCTCGCTCGTGGAGATCATGTCGATGTTGATCTTTTCCTTCGCCAGGGTCTCGAACATTTTCGCGGCCACGCCGGAATGGCTGCGCATGCCCACGCCCACGATCGAGAGCTTCCCGATCTTCTCCGACGTGATCGCCTTGGCGAAGCCGATTTCCTTGCGCAGTTGCTCGATGACCTTCTGCGTTTTCAGCGCGTCGGCTTTCTCCAGGGTGAAGGAGAGATCCGTGGCGGGCCTGCCGCTTCCGTGGCTGACGTTCTGAACGATCATGTCGACGTTGATGGAGGCGTCGGCCAGCGCCTTGAAGACGCGGGCGGCGACGCCCGGCTTGTCCGGCACGGCCACGAGCGTGATCTTTGATTGATTCTTGTCCAGGGCGACGCCGCGAATCACGACGTCCTCCATGTTCTTGGTCTCTTCTTTCACAATCGTCCCAGGGTTGTCGTTCAGGCTCGAACGCACTTCAAACACCACGCCAAACTTCTTGGCAAATTCGACGGACCGGGACTGCATCACCTTCGCGCCCAGGCTCGCCAGCTCCAGCATTTCGTCGTACGAGATCTCCTTCATCTTCCGGGCCGACGCCACGATGCGAGGATCGGCGGAGTACACGCCGTCCACATCGGTGTAGATCTGGCAAAGATCCGCCTTGAGCGCGGCGGCGAGCGCGATCGCTGTGAGATCCGAGCCGCCGCGTCCGAGCGTCGTGATCTGCCCTTCGCGCGTCTCGCCCTGGAAGCCCGCCACGATCACCACGTTCCCGGCCTTCAGCTGCGCGTGGACCTGCCGCGGGGTGATGTTGAGGATCTTGGCCTTGGTGTGAACGCGATCGGTGACGATGCCGGCCTGCGCGCCCGTCAGCGAGACGGCGGGGAGGTTCTCGGCGTGAAGCGCCATCGCGGCGAGGGCAATGGTCGTCTGCTCGCCCGTCGCCAGCAGCATGTCCATCTCCCGCTCGTTCGGCAGAGGCATGATCTCCTTCGCCATGCGGATCAGGCCGTCCGTGACGCCGCTCATCGCGGACACCACCACGACCACCTGGTCGCCCTTCTTGCGATACGACGCCACGCGGCGGGCGACATTCTTGATCCGTTCAGGATTGCCGACCGACGTGCCGCCGTATTTCTGGACGATGAGCGCCATGTTTGTGTAAAAGACCCGATCCCGCCCGTCCGATCCGCCGGGGAAGCCGAAGCGAGCAAGCGCGGGAAACTAGACGATTCCCCTCGGAAATAAAGCCGAAAAGTCCCGCGCGAGCCGGGCTATTTCAAGCGCGACAAAGCCCGCGCCCCGTGAACCCTCGAAGCGACCCTCAATCGCAGGCCATTGAGACGGATGAAGCCCGTCGCGTCGTCCTGATTGTACGCCTTCGTGGGATCCGCCTCCATCGTGGCGATGCGCGGATTGTAGAGGCTCACCTTCGACCTGCGCCCCGCCGCGTAGATCCCTCCCTTGTAGAGCTTCACGCGGACCGACCCGGTGACGTTCCGCTGGCTCTCCTCGACCAGGGCCTGCAAGGCCAGGCGCTCGGGAGCGAACCAGAATCCGTAGTAGACCAGCTCGGCGTACTTCGGGATGAGCGAATCCCGGATATGCATCACCTCCCGGTCCATGGTGAGGCTTTCCAGCTGCCGGTGCGCGAACTGAAGGATCGCGCCGCCGGGCGTTTCGTACACGCCGCGGCTCTTCATCCCCACGAACCGGTTCTCCACCATATCCACTCGCCCCACGCCGTGCTTCCCGCCGAGCTTGTTGAGAGTTTGCATCACTCCCAAAGGCGCCAGCTTCCTTCCATTGACCGAGACGCAGTCGCCTCGGACGAAGTCGAGCGTGACGTGCTCAGGCTTGGACGGCGCGTCCTCGGGCGAAACGGAGAGCTTGAACATCCCCTTGTTGGAGGGAGCGAACGCGTCGAACCAGGGGTCCTCCAGGATTCCCGCCTCGAAGGAGATGTGGAGAAGGTTGCGATCGCTCGAGTACGGCTTCTTGGCGCTCGCCTGCACGGGGATCCGCTTGGCCGCGCAATACTCGATCATCTCCTGCCGTCCGGGAAACGCGGCGCGGAATCGCTCATCGCGCCAAGGGGCGATGATATCAAGCGACGGCGCCAACGCGGCGGCGGTGAGCTCGAATCGCACCTGATCATTCCCCTTGCCTGTCGCCCCGTGCGCGATCGCGTCCGCCTTCTCCTTCCGCGCGATCTCCACCATCCGCTTCGCGATCAAAGGACGCGCGATGCTCGTGCCCAGGAAATACTGGTTCTCATACACCGCGCCGGCGCGAATCATCGGGAAGATGAAGTCGCGGGCGAACTCCTCCTGGAGGTCGTCGATGTAGATCTTCGACGCGCCGGTCTGACGCGCCTTCTTCTCCAGTCCCGTCAGCTCATCCTCCTGGCCGATGTTCGCGCAGAACGCGATCATCTCGGCGTTGTAGGTGTCCTTGATCCAGCTCAACAGCACCGAAGTGTCGAGGCCGCCCGAATATGCGAGAACAATCTTCATAGGTCCAAATCAGCGGCGAATCATCCTGATTTGAATGCGGGAGGGAAGAAGAAACTTGTGAGGAAAAGGCGGCTCTGGGGTAACAGTCCCTCTGGGCGCGTGGCGCCGGAGAGCGCGCCCGGAGACGCTGGTTTGCCTTTTGCCCTTCCATCAGCGGCCAGGATCTCGCGTTGGTCGATGTGACATTCCAATCCGAATCCTGCGCCTTGAAATCGAACACCCAAACCGCGGCCGGCGGCGCCTCGTTCGACTCTTTCGATCACCCCGCCGATTGACCGCTTCGCCGACGAGGCTGAGAACGCCACCAGCGGCCAGAGCGAAATCTTCCCGGCTAGAAAACCCTTCGGCTTCATGACTTCGACGGCGAGTTCGCCCCATGCACCCTCCCCAGGAGGTTGGCGTCCATGCCCGCGTACTGGGGATGAACGCGAAAGTCGCCGAAGCAAAGCCTCTTGAGAACCGAGGCGGGACGGAGATGCCAACTCGCCCACGACAGCGGAGAGTCCCCGTGCATGTCCCTCGCCAAGCAGGAGGCTCCGGCGTCAATCAGCAGCTGGATGCACTCCTCGGTGCCAAACGCGGCGGCGCGATGCAACGGCGTCTCGGCCCGCGTGCGAGCGTCGCGCATGAACCCGCCTGTTTCCACGGAGGGCCGCGTCACGGTGTTTGGACGCGCGCCCGCTTCCAAAAGCGCGCGGACAACATAAGTGTGCTTCAAGCTCTCCGCCTTGCAGAGAGCGGCGTGAAGCGGGGTTTCCCCGGTATCGGGGAGAGGATGGTTCACGTCCGCGCCGTTCTCGATCAGAAACTGGCAAAGTCGCCAGTGGCCATGGAACGCCGCGCCGTTCAGATCCAGGTTGTCGCCGAGCGAGGCCAAGGCCTCCCCCTGGCTCAGGAGGAAGCGAATCGCGCTCGCGTCGCCATAGTAGGAGCACCACTGGATCAGAGAGACGCCATCGGCGTCCTTGGAGGCCGCGGGATGACCCGCGGCGAGGTATTCGAAAACAAGATCCGTCCGTCCGTCGACAATCCGGCTCAGCAGGGTTTGCGCGCTCATAAGAAAGTTCCGTCAAGTCCGAAGAATGAAGCCGGGGATCAGCGCAATCAACTCGCAAGCGATTGAAAGAATTCGAGCCGCGCGGAGCTCTCGTCGCGAAAGGTCCGCTCAAATAAAAAGGGCCGGCTTGCGCCGGCCCTTTGTGCCTTCAGGTTCCTCCTGGAACCGAATTGCGATCAGTAATCCATGCCGCCGCCGCCGCCGTGGTGAGGATCAGCCTTGGGGCCCTTGTCTTTCTCCGGCACCTCGGTGATGAGGCACTCGGTGGTGAGGAGCAATCCGGCGATGGACGCCGAGTTCTGCAGCGCGGCGCGGGTCACCTTCTTGGGATCGACGACGCCCGCCTTGACGAGGTCTTCGTATTCCCCGGTCGCGACGTTGTAGCCATCGTTGCCCTTGAGGCGCTTGACCTCCTGGACAATGAGCGAGCCTTCAACGCCCGCGTTCGCCGCGAGGGCGCGGAGCGGATACTCGACGGCGCGCTTGACGATCTCCACGCCGATCGCCTCATCCTCGTCGGTGAGCTTGAGGGCGTCGATCACGGGCAGGCAGCGAAGCAGAGCCACGCCGCCGCCAGGAACGATTCCTTCTTCAACCGCCGCGCGAGTCGCGTGCAGCGCGTCCTCGACGCGGGCCTTCTTCTCCTTC
>JACQFQ010000014.1 GCA_016199985.1 Verrucomicrobiota bacterium
ACGCTCCTGTTGTCGGTCAACAAGGACGGCGCTGTTTACGCGGGCGACATCCAAACCAACCAGAACGTGGAGATCGTCAATCCGAAGCAGCTGATTTGCACTTTGGACAAGAAGAAGAAGTTTGAGATGGAGCTCGAGGTGAAAATCGGCCGCGGCTTCTGCCCCGGCGACGAGAACAAGAAGGTGGATCAGGCGATCGGCCTCATTGCGATCGACTCGCTCTTCTCGCCAGTCACCCGGGTTCGTTACAGCGTTGAGAACGCGCGCGTGGGACAGCGCACCGACTACGACAAGCTGATCGTTGAGTTGTGGACCGATGGACGAATCACGCCGGACGACGCGCTGACCCAGGCTTCGGCGATCCTGCAGCATCACCTGGACGTGTTTGTCGGCTACGACAAGAACGCCGTTGAGTTTGAGGAACTGCCCGACAAGCAGGACGATGACAAGGCAAAGATGCGCAAGCTTCTGAACATGAGCGTCAACGAGATCGAGCTCAGCGTTCGCGCCGCGAACTGCCTCAACAACGCGAACATCACCACGGTCGGCCAGCTGGCGATGAAAACCGAATCCGAGATGCTCAAATACCGCAACTTCGGCAAGAAATCGCTGAATGAGATCAAGGAGAAGCTGGCGGCCCTGGGCCTGAGCCTCGGGATGAAGTTCGAGCAGGAGCTGATCGAGCCTCCGGTCAAGGACGAAACCAAGATTGTCACAGAATAGCGAGTTGTTATGCGTCACCTGAAACGAACGGCCAAACTGGGCCGCACTTTTGAGCACCGCAATGCGATGCTGGCGAACATGGTTTGCAGCCTCATCAAGAGCAAGCGAATCACCACGACCCTGTCGAAGGCGAGAGCCGCGCGCTCGGTGGCCGAGAAGATGGTGACGCTGGGCAAATCGGGAACCCTGCATGCCCGCCGTCTGGCGGCGGCTCGATTGCGCCAACAGCCGCGCAGTCTCTTTGGCAGCAAAGCCGAGCGCCTGAAGTGGCGTGCGGAGGAGGATGTCGTTCGTATTCTCTTCGAGGACGTGGCTCCTTTGTTCAAGGATCGCAAGGGCGGCTATACGCGGATCGTTCGCCTGAGCCAGCGCCAGGGCGACGCGGCCCAGATGGTCATCCTGGAGTGGGTGGAGGTTTTCCAAGCCGCGGCCGCTCCGATCGAAACCGACGAGAAGGCCGCCGTCGCGAAAGCCTGATCTCCGGCCGACCCCGGTCATTCTATTTGCGCGAAAAGGCCCGTCCGATCTTCGGACGGGCCTTTTCATCTTTTCGCTGGCGCCCTGGCCTGGGCGGGTGGGCTGGGCGTAGCCGATCCAGACAGGAGCATCCCTTGTGGTCCACAAGAGCGGGCTCAGGGAGCCCTGTTGCTACTTGGCGGCCGGGAGCCCGGTGTCGGAGCGCGCGCGCTCGATCCGCTTGTCCATGTCGGCGGAGAACTGAGGGAGGATCTGTTTGAGCCGTTCGTAGGTTCCCACGGCGGCTTTCCAATCCTGGAGCGATTCCGAGAGCCGTCCCGACTCGAGCCCGGCCACCCTCTGCCAGAACCGGTCGGGCTGCTCCATGTTCGACACGTTCTTCTCGTAGAGGACGCGCTGAAAATGCCACTGGGCCAGATCAAGGACGGGCTGGCGCTCCTTGGGCGATGTGAAGTTTTCGGCCATCTTGCGGAGCGCGATGCCCAACCCGACCTCCGCTCGACTACGGTCCGCAACCGTGGCGAGGGGGTGCGCCATCGCCTGCTGATACGCGTTGGTCGCCTGCTGGTAGGAGGTCGCGTACTGCTGCAGCTGCGCGAGCTGCAGGAGGCAGTTGCCCAGGTTGCCCCACGCCTTGGGCGCCACGGGATTGGTGCCATATAGGAACGTGATGTTCTGGTAGGCCTTCCCCGCCTCGGCGTATTTGGCGAAGGCGTTTGTGGAGATCGCGGCCTGCGACATCAGGCAGTCGGCGAGCGCGAAGTAAGCCCGCGCCACGAGGTCCTGATACGGCGGCTTCTCATTGACGATCTGGCTGAAGATCTCGTGCGCATTGTTGAAACCCTGGCGCGTGAAAGCGGCCCGGCCCTCCTGCATCCGCGCCTGATAGGTCAGCTCGTCCGGGACGCGGTTGGTGTCCTGGTAGATCTTTCGAAACTGGATCTCGGCGTTGGTGTAGAGCTGGATCTCGGCGTTGGTGTAGCGCAGCTGGCGCAGATAAAAGTCGCCTATCCAGAACTGGGCCAGCGGGGCGAGATCGTTGGTCGGATGGAGGGCGACGAAATTCGTGAAGAGGGAGTAGGCGTTGCTCTCCGCTCCCGACTGATAGGTCGCCCACGCCTGATTGAACTCCGCGCGGGGCCGCAGGTCGGGAGCGTTCGTGAAGCGGTTCAACCAGGCGCTGTAGCGGGCGAGGGCCATGGGCCAGTTCCCCTCCTGCGTGAAGCTGCGAGCGATCGCGAGTTCGGCCACGTCTTTCTGGGGCGATTTCTCGGAGATCTTCGAAAGCCAATCCCTCGCCTTCTCCGGCTGGTCGAGCAAGGTCAGCCGACGGCCCATCAGGAGCAGGCCAGAATCGACGAGCGCGCTGTTGGGATTCCAGCTCAAGAACTTTTCCATCGCGGCGGCCGCCCCCTGGCCGTCCTTCAGTTCAAAGCTCACACGGATCAAGTGGAGAAGCGCCTGATCATAGAGGGTGTTTTGAATCCTGGGCAGCGCGGCATACCGGTCAATAAACGCGCGAAACGACACGGCCGCGTTCGTCAAGTCGCGCAGCCGAAACTGGACCTCCGCCAGCTTGTACTGCGCCATCGCCTGGTCCTCGCCGAACGGCAGCGCCTGCAGGGCGGCCCTAAAGGCCTCCTGGCTCTCCGATGTCCTTTCCTGCGACCAGAGCGCCCAGCCTCGGTAAAGGTGGGCGAGTCCCGTGAATCGACTGGCGGGGAACGCGCGGAGGAGCTGATCGAAACGCGCGGTCGCCTCGTTGAGGACATTCGTCGACACGGACGCCGTCGTGTTCGTTGCCTCGGACTTCGCCGCCGAGAGGAATTGCCGGAGGAATATCTCGCCGTAGGTGATCAGGGCGACGTCCGCGTTGGTCCCGCCGGCGCTCTGCGCGAGGAGCAGCTCGAGCCTCTGCGTCGCGGCGTTGAATTGATTTCGCGCCACGTGCAGCCGGATGAGCTGCAGCAGGGCTTCCAGCTGTCGCTCCAGCGGCGTGGGAGGCTGAAGGTTTTTCTCGTACACCTGGGCGGCTTCGGCCAGCTGGTTCAATCGTTCCAGAATCGCGGCCTGAATCTGCAGCGATTCCGCGACGGCCGACGGGGCGCCGGTCTCGCGGGCCGAGAGCACCGCGTTGCTGCTCTGGGTGAGCGCCGCAGGGAAACGCTGGCTTTCCAACAGCACCCGGCAGAGCGTTTGCTGGATACGCCATCGGAGCTCCACTGTGAGCTTCCGGCCCTCCAGCGATCTCGCGAGCGTTTCCGCCTCCCCGTAGTTGCGCAGTTCGAGAAGCGCCTCCACGAGCATCAAGTCGCCCGAGGTGGCGAGGTCGTCCTTGGGGCGTGTCTTCACGGCCTCGCGAAAGCTTCCCGACGGCGATCGAAGCAACTCCACAACGCGGCTCCACTCCCCCAGCTTGAAGCGCGCTCGCGCCTCGCCGTAGGCGGCCTCCAGACGGCGGGCGGAGGCGGGATGGTCCTTGAGCAGGCGGCCGAACTGTTCGGCGGCCGCGGCGAACCGGCCTTGGGAGTGATGGGCCACGCCCATCCAGTAGCGGTATTCATCGGCCACCCTTCCTCCCTTCGGCAGGCTCGACTCGAGCAGCTTCAGCGCGCTCTCCACCTCGCCCTGCTCCAGAGTGGCCCGCGCCTGGATCAGGATCGCCTCCGCCGCCCTGTCGGAACCAGGGAACTGCTGAACAAACTCGGCGAAGAATTTCCGCGCAACGGAGTAGTTGCGGTCTTGAAACGCGTTGCGGGCGGCCTCGAACGCGCGGGTCTCTTCCGGAGTGGGGGGAAGCGGGGCGGCGGGGGCGTTTGCCGGCGGGGGGGCTGGCGTCGGCGGCGCCGCGTTCTGCGACAGCGCACGCGGCGTCCATCCCAGCGCGAGGCACAAGGCGAGGCTCGCCGCGGCCGCCCACAAGGGGCGCGGGCGCCTCCGCGTCGCCGCCGCGGGATTCAATTCAATGCTCAAGGATTCGTCCATGTCTGTCCGCTCATCGCGTCGCTCGCGGGAGGTTATGACCCGGCGCGCCGCAGGACGCGACTCAAGAATCGACCCGTGTGGCTGTCCGGGCACCGCGCGACGTCCTCAGGCGTTCCCTGGCTGACGATCCGGCCGCCGCCCGACCCGCCTTCGGGACCGAGGTCGATCACCCAATCGGCTGTTTTCACAACGTCCAGGTTGTGCTCAATGATCAAGACCGTGTTGCCGGGCGCTCGCAGCTTGAAAAGCACTTCGAGGAGCTTCGCGACATCGTGAAAATGCAGCCCGGTGGTCGGCTCGTCGAGAATGTAGAGGGTTCGTCCCGTCGCTTTGCGGCTCAGCTCCGTCGCCAGCTTCAGCCGCTGCGCCTCTCCGCCGCTGAGAGTGGTCGCGGATTGGCCCAGTCGGAGATAGCCGAGCCCCACCTCCGCCAGCACCAGGCAGGGATCGTAGATCTGGGGCGCCGCCCTGAAGAACGTGACGGCTTCATCGACGGTCATGTTGAGGATATCCGCGATGTTCATCCCCTTGTAGGAGATCTCGAGCGTCTCGCGGTTGTATCGTCTGCCGTTGCAGGCTTCGCACACGACATAGACCGGCGGAAGGAAGTGCATCTCGATCCGGATCAGCCCGTCGCCCTGGCATTTTTCGCATCGGCCGCCCTTGATGTTGAAGCTGAATCGCCCCGCGCCGTAGCCGCGGATCTTCGCGGCGGGCAAACGGGCGAAAAGGTCCCGGATCTGGTTGAAGATCCCCGTGTACGTGGCGGGGTTGCTTCGGGGCGTGCGGCCTATCGGCGTTTGGTCCACCACGATCACCTTGTCGAAGAGATCGGCTCCCCGCAGCTCGCGGTGCGCGCCGGGGCGCTCCTTGGATCCGAAGTAGATTCGGAGGAGCGCGCGCCGGAGGATATCGTCGACGATTGTGCTTTTTCCCGACCCGCTGACGCCGGTCACGCAGGTCATGAGGCCCACGGGGACTCGAAAATCCATCTCCTGAAGATTGTTCTCCGACGCGCCCAGCACCTCGATCCATCCCCTCTCCTTCGAGGGCTTCATCCGGTTCTTTGGCACGGCCACTCCCAGCTCGCCGCTCAGGTATTTTGCGGTGAGGGATCGAGGGGCCGAGAGAATCTCCTCGAGGGTTCCCGCCGCGACGATCTCTCCCCCGCGCACTCCGGCCCCCGGGCCGAGGTCGACGACATAATCCGCGCTTCGGATCGTGTCCTCGTCGTGCTCCACCACCAGCACCGAGTTGCCCAGATCCCGCAGGTGCCGGAGCGTGTTGAGCAGTCGATCGTTGTCCCGCTGATGCAGCCCGATGCTGGGCTCATCCAGGATGTAGAGCACGCCCACGAGTCCGGCGCCGATTTGCGTCGCGAGCCGGATGCGCTGCGCCTCGCCGCCGCTCAGCGTGCCGCTCTCCCGGTTCAAGGTGAGATAGTCGAGGCCCACATTCCGGAGGAAGCCCAGTCTGGAGCGGATTTCACGAACGACGTCGGCCACGATCTTCTGCTGGAAGTCTGAAAGTTTGAGCTGCTCGAGGAACTGATCCACGTCGCGGATGGACAGCGAGCACAGCTCCATGATGGAGAGCCCGGGGAGGGCGGGGAGATGCGGATTGGGGCGGGGGATCCATTTTTCCGCGGGGCCATCGCCGAGGCGGATCGCGAGAATCTCGGCGCGCAATCGTTCGCCGTGGCAAGAGTCGCAGTGAGTCGGGCTCATAAACGATTTCAGCCGGTTTTTCGTGAACTCGCTCTCGCTCTCCTGCAACAGCCGCTCGAGGTTTGGGATCACGCCTTCGAATGGCTTGGAGGACGCCGCGGGCACGCCGCCCTTCATGAAATGAAACTCGACCGGCGCCTCTCCCGTGCCGTGAAGCAGGGCCTTCTTGAACTCCTGCGAGAGATCCTTGTAGGGCGTTTCGAGGCCCATCTGGAAGTGGCGCGCGAGGCCCTTAATCATCGCCTTGTAGTAGGACACCATTCGCTTGCCGCCGCGACGCCAGGGGAGCACGGCTCCTTGCTCCAGGGACTTCGCGTGATCCGGAAGGATCAGGGCCTCGTCAAACACCATCTTCTGTCCGAGGCCCTGGCACACAGGACAGGCGCCCGCGGGGGAGTTGAAGGAGAAATGCTTTGGCGTCACGGGCTCGAAGCTTTGTCCTGTCGCCGGGCTGTAAGCGCGGTTGGAGTGCAACGTCTGGGTCCAGACCGTGGACGCGGACGCCCCCGCCGGCTGCGCGGCCTGGTGGAGCGCGAGAAGACGGCTCTGGCCCCATCGCAACGCGATCTCCACCGAATCGCCCAAACGCACCCGGACCTTCTCGTCGATGACAAGGCGATCCACCACGACGTCGATCGAGTGCTTCGCCTTCGGATCCAGCTTGAGCCGCGACTGGCCTCCGAGCTCCACCAGGTCTCCATCGATGCGGGCCCGCACGAAACCCTCGCGGGCCAGTCGCTCGAGCACGTCGCGAAACTCGCCGCGCTGGTCCTGCACCACCGGCGCGAGCAGCATGACGCGGGTTCCGGCGGGCAGCGCGCACAGCTTGTCGACGATGTCGCTCGTGGTCTGGGGAACGATCGCGACGCCGCTGGTCGGGCAATGCCGGCGGCCGGCGTTGGCGTAGAGGAGCCGGAGATAATCGTAGATCTCGGTGGCGGTGGCTATCGTGGAGCGCGGCGTGGCCCCGGCGCTTTGTTGCTCAATCGCTATCGCCGGCGAGAGCCCCTCGATGTAGTCGATCTCGGGCTTCTGCAGCTGATCGAGAAACTGCCGCGCGTAAACCGACAGCGACTCCACGTACTTGCGCTGGCCTTCCGCGAAAATTGTGTCGAAGGCGAGGGACGATTTTCCCGATCCGCTCAGCCCGGTGAACACCACGAGCCGGTGCCGCGGGATCTCCAGCGTGAGATTCTTCAGGTTGTGCTCTCTCGCGCCGCCGATTCTGATCACGTCCTGTGCCATGTGTTGTGAAAAGTCCGACCCATCGAATGGGCCACCCTAAAAGGCCGACTGGACTCAGTCCAAGTCTTATCGCGTTCCCGCAAGGCGGTCGGCGCGCGCTCCGAAGCGCAAGGTGGCGGATCCCTAGTCCTAGTGAATGCCTCGGAGACTTTTTTCGCGTCGTCCCTACTTGTAGCGATTGATCCCTGACCACCGCCTGCTAACAAAGGCGCACCGACGAGATCAGCGAAGGAGACAGGTGGCCTGTCCCATGTCGCGCGGACAGGGCCAACGCGCGGGGACGAGGCTGGAGACTTCGCTGCGGCTCGTCCGAGCCCTGAGGAGGCGGGTTTGCGGAGTGGTTCATGCGCCGGTTCGTTCGACCGTGGGTTCAGTTGAACGGGCCGGAGAGACCCGCCCCCTCAGGGCTCAGGATTTTTTGGAGGCCCGGCCTGCGCAAGAGGAGCGCGGGCGGCGAGGATCAGATCTCCCATCCCGGCTGGTAGCTGTGCTGCAGGTATTCGCTGGCGTCGGGGAGATTGCTCGCGACAAGGCCGCGAGGATCCCACACCAGCTTGCGGTCGGTGCGGTACGCGACGTTGCCCAGGAGCATCGACTCGGTCGGCGCGGCCGCGTTTTCAAACCGGCGGTCCCCTTTCCTGGAACTTCGACACGACTCGCGCCACTGCGCCATCGGGCGGCGTCCCGGCGGGTTGTCGATCGAGGACAGAGGACGATGGGCGGGTTCGTCCCGGAGCCGGATGGTGAGATCGTTTTGAGTGACGACCAACTCTCCGTGGTCTCCGAGGAACAGAACGCCGTCAGTCGCCGTGGCGGGGAGGAGTGACCGCAGCGCGTCGCGGGGCGGAGCTCCGTGGTTCCAGAGGACGACGAGCGGCGCCTGCTGCGCCTTCCGACTGTAAACCCATCGCGCCGAGAGCCAGGCCGGAGTGTAATCCAGGTGCAGCGGGGGGCCTTCCGCCTCCACGCGCTCCGGTGCCGCGAGATCCAGGGCGCGGTGGATGAGATCGAATTGGGCCGCGCCGACATCAGCCAGCGTGCCTCCTCCAAATTCCCACCAGTGCCGCCATTTTCCCGCGGTGAGGCTTTCGCGATACTTGCGCGGGAACGACGGGCCCAGCCATAGCTCGAAATCCAAATGGGGCGGGGCCATCGGCGCTTCCGGCTCTGTTCGCAGTTCGCCGTGGCTGCGGCTCGTCCACGCATGGACCTCTAAGATCGGGCCCACCGCGTTCCCCCGGAGGAGTTCCAGCAAGGCCGTCTCCACGGGGGACGACGCGAACGCCTCTCCGACCTGCGTGACACAGCGGGCGCGAGCGGCGAGTTGGGAAAGTCTGCGCGCTTCCGAAACGGTGCGGGCCATCGGCGCCGCGCAGTAGACATGACAGCCGGTTTGCAGGGCGGCCGCGCAGATAACCGCGTGCGCATGGTCCGCGGCCGCGACGACGACTCCGTCGAGCCGCTCATGATCCAGCATCCTCCGGAAATCGCGGTAAAGAGTCGCTTGAGGGTTGGAGACTCGAGCCGCGTCCAGGGCCCGCCGGTCCACGTCGCAGAGAGCGAGAACCTGCTCCTCGTCGCAGGCGCGAAGGAGCTCGGCGCCGTATCCTCCCACGCCCACGACGCCCAGCCGGAGCCGGTCATTGGCGCCGATCGCGCGCGAGGGTCGCGGACGCGCCCGCCAACCCAGATGGAAAGCGCTTCCGACAGCCAGACCCACGCGCTGCAGAAACTGCCGACGTGAACTTCGATACTTCATTTGCGCTGACAACACGGAGAGGCCGCCGGCGTCGCTGCGCGGTCGCGTCCGAAGGCCTTGCGACATCGCATCGAGCCTTGGCTGAGGCCTCGCGAATGATTTGTCCCTCCTTGGGAATGTTTCCGAAGTCAGGTCCCGCCGTTGGACCTTTCAGGCGCCGCGCTCGCGCGGCGCCTGAGCATAAGAAGAATCCATGCCAGATCAACGAAGGAACATCGCGTCGCCGTAGCTGAAGAAGCGGTAGCGATGAGCGATCGCCTCGCGGTAGGCGCCGAGGACGAGTTCGAGGCCCGCTGAGGATCCGGGCGCGGCGAAAGCGCTGACCAGCATCAGGAGCGTTGATTGCGGCAGATGGAAATTGGTGATCAGCCCGCCGACCATCCGGAAGGAACGCGGCGGGTAGATGAAGATGTCGGTTCGAGCGGTTCCCGCCGGGATGATTTCATTGGAACCGCGAGCCGCGCTTTCCAGCACGCGCAGCGACGTGGTGCCCACCGCGATGATCGGCCTTCTTTGGCCTCGCGCCTCGTTCAGCGCTTTCGCGGCGGCCTCGGAGATATGGTAGCGCTCGCTGTGCATCTTGTGATCCTCGATCGCGTCCGATTTCACCGGCGCGAAAGTTCCGACGCCCACGTGGAGGGTGACCGACTCTATGGCGATGGATCGCCTCTGAAGTTCAGCGAGCAGCTCAGGCGTGAAATGGAGTCCCGCGGTGGGCGCCGCGACGGAACCCGGCGTCGCGGCGTAGACGGTCTGATAGCGATCCACGTCGGTTGCGGACGAAGGCCCCGCAGGCCGCGCGATGTAGGGCGGCAGTGGCATCTCGCCGAGCCGCATCAGCGCGCGCGACACATCCTCGCATCCTTCAAAGCGAAGCCGTCGATGTCCCGACGCGTTGACTTCCGTGACGATGGCGCGCAGTTCTGTGGATCCGTCCGCCGACGCAATCCGCATCTCGCGGCCCACCGGCGCCCGCTTTCCCGGCCGCGCCATCGCCCACCATTCATTCGCGCCGACGGATTCCAGAAGCAGCAGCTCAAGCTCGCCTCCCGTTGTGGGGTTTCTGGCTCTCAGTCGCGCGGGAATGACTTTCGAATCGTTTACAACCAGAAGCGCGCCCGGAGGAATCCATTTCGCGATGTCATGAAACACGCTGTGCTCCATCGCACCCGTTCCCCTATCCAGCACCAACAGTCGGGACGCGTCGCGCCGTTCCGAAGGAACCTGAGCGATGAGGTCGGGTGGCAACTCGTAATGGAAGTCGGCGGTCCGCATCGGCGGCGGACCTTAGCAGCCTCCGGCGACGCCTCCAAGATTCCTGCCCGAGGATTTCCAAACAACACTCGAGATCCCCACTTTGCCCAGCCGTTTTCTTCCCAGTCACGATAAGGATAACGCCTTTCGCAGCGCGACCCCGCCCCCTCCACATCGCGGCCCCTTGTGAATAACTTGGTAACAATTCTGCGCTATTTCGCCATTGACCAAGGTTAGGCACTATGTGGTATTAGTTAAGCGCTGTGGGGCGAAGTGGGGCACTCGTTCTACGCGGTTCATGCCAGAGGGTCCTGTCAGGAAGAATCGGTATGTGTCTGCTTTTCGTCACAAAGTGGATGAGAAGCGACGTATTCAGGTGCCGTCGGAGTGGCGATCGAAGGAGGAGAAGGACATGGAGTTCACGCTGGTGCTCTGGCCGCACAAGGATCGTTCGGACGCGTGCGTGATGGTGATGCCTCCGATGGTGGCTGATGATTTTATTTCGAAGATGAACGCGTTGCCGCTCGGCGCGGGAGAGGGCGAGGCGGTGAGGGCGGAGATGGCGGCTAACGCGCATCTGGCGACATTGGACTCGGTGGGGCGGATCGCCTTGCCGGATTGGATGTCTGAGCGCCTTGGGATTCTGTCGGGCGGTATGGCGGTGCTCAACGGGATGTGGGACCGGTTCCAGATATGGAATCCGGATCTGTATGACGCAACGCGGGACGCGGTTCGGGCGGTGGCTTCGACGGCGTTCCGCAAACTACAATGATCCGATCGCATGAGCCTGATGAAAATGCTGACGATGGCGCGGTCGCTCCGCAGCGGGCGCGATAAGGACGTTCGTTTCGAAATCGCGCAGGAAAGCCTCGTGCCCAACTTTGCTCGCGGCGGCCCCAGCCCGGCCTCAATCGTAGAGGAACCGAAAGACAGCCGGGGGGGCCGCACGAGTTCTGTTCCGTCCGCGGCGGCGGGTGCTCCCAAGCCGCAGGGGGAGTTGTCGCTCGGCGGCGCGTCGACGCGCACCGCGGGAATAATGAGTCGCCTGGCCGCCGGTCGCTGGCACTTGGGAGGCGGGGCCGCAAAGCCGGTCTTGAGGGCCGATTCCAAAGGGCAGTTGTCTCTCCAGCTGGTGAAAGTGGTTCGCAACGACCTCAGCGATTCAGACCTGGAGGTGGTGCCTTCCAGGAAGCCCGCGGCGCCGCCCAGCGCGGCCGCGTCTGAGCCCGTGGAAGAGTCGCTTGAGCCCGAGGCCTCGCGATGGAGCCGGTTTGCCACCCGTTTTCTTCGCCCGGGCGCCGGCGGATGACTCCAGGCTCTTTGTAGTGAGCGTGTCTCTTCACCAACCGGTGCTGCTTCGGGAGACGCTGGAGGCGCTGGGAGTGGACGCGCGTCCGGACGGGCGCTGGCTGGACGCGACACTGGGTCGCGCGGGGCACGCGATGGCGATCCTCGAGAAGAGCGCGCCGCACGGAACGTTGGTGGGCGTGGATCGCGACGCGGACGCGATCGCGGAGTCGGCCGTCAGGCTTGAGCGATTCGCGGGCCGGTTTGAGCTGCGCCACGCGAATTTCGCGGAGCTCGCCGACGTGGCGCCGCCCGGCAGCTTCGATGGAGTTCTGATGGATCTCGGGGTGAGTTCTCCCCAGTTGGACAGTGCGGAGCGCGGGTTCAGTTTTCAGAGGGAAGGGCCGCTGGATATGCGGATGGATCGTCGTCAGGGGCTGACGGCGGCAGAGGTTGTGAATCGGTGCGGCGAGACCGAGTTGGCGGGCATTTTTTGGAAGCTGGGCGAAGAGAGGGCGTCGCGGCGAATAGCGAAAGCCATTGTCGCGGAGCGCCGACAGCGGTTGTTTCAGACGACCACCCAGCTGGCCGCCCTGATCGAGCGGGTGTGTCCGCGGTCGGGGCGAAAAACGCATCCTGCGACGCGTGTTTTTCAGGCGCTCAGGTGCCACGTCAATAGTGAAGGCTGCTCTCTCACGAGCGGACTGGCGGCAGCCTGCGCGCTTCTCAAGCCCCTTGGACGACTGGTGGTGATCACCTTCCAGTCCCTGGAAGCGCGGGCCGTGAAGGATTTCGGAAATGAGCGCTCGCGCGACTATGAATTTGACGGGCCGGTGGATGTGCCGGAGCTGCGACGGCCGCGAAGCCCCGAGCTTCGATGGATTGAGCGCAAAGCGGTCATGCCGACGCCCGAGGAAGAAGCGACAAACCCGCGCGCCCGGAGCGCTCAGCTCCGCGCGCTCGAAAAACTAGGCTAGGATGAAAAAGAATCGGAAATCTCAATCGGCGGCCCTCTGGATGGCTCCAGCGATCAAGGCTCTGTTCCTGTGCCTGTTCTTTGGCGGCGCCGCGGTGGGTTACGTTTGGCAGCAGAGGAAGCTTCATGACCTGGATGTCCTGCAGCGGACCCTCGAGGCGCGTCTCGAGCTCTTGAAGAGGGATAACCGCGTCGCCATGGGACAACTCGCGGATCTGCAGCTGCCCTATCGGCTGCAGGAGCGTGTGCGCCAGATGCGCATCAACCTGGCTCCGGCCGTGGCGGCTCAGCTCGTCCGTCTTCCCGAGCCCGCGTTCGGATTTTCACCGCCGGCGCTGAGCGTTTCATTCGACACCCGGCGGGAGACCGCTTCCGCGCCTCCTCGTATCGACTAACAAACTTCACGCGGGGCGGTTTCGGGCCACGATTCACCGGACGCCCGCCCCAAGCCTGATGCGGCCCTCTGCAACATTTCGACCCGGTCAGCTTCGGTGGCTGCTCGGCTTCGCCTGCGCGCTCGGGCTCGCCCTGGGCGGCCTGGGCGTCCGCCTTTTCGTCCTGCAGGTGAAACGGCACGATGAGCTGCGCGCCCTCGCGATGCTGATGACCCAGGAGTCGATTGTTCGGGAGCCGTGGCGTGGAGACATCCTTGACGCCAATGGCAACACTCTCGCCCGCAGCCAGCCCGTCAAGCGGGTGTGCGCCGACCCGGTTCTCATCCGCGATCGGCAGCGGGACGTCGCCCGCGTTCTGTCCCCCATTCTGGGAATGACCGAGGAGGCGCTGTCCGAACGCCTCCGGATCACCACGCGCACACTGACCAACGGGATCGTGCGAACCAACCGGTTCGTTGACCTTCGTTTCGACGCCACGCTGGACCAGTGGCAGGAGATCGTCCGCGGGATGGGCAACCTTCCCTATGATGGGAACGAGGGCGACCTGCCGAAGCGCGAGCGCCGCTTCTGGCAGAACCTCCGGCACAAGGCCGTCTTTGGCGTCGACTCGCAGCGACGCGCCTATCCCAATCATGAGCTCGCGGCGCACGTGGTGGGAGTGGTGGGCATCACGAACTATGTCGTGCAGGACTCCTGGGTCCGCGAGCTCGTCGGGATGGAGGGCATCGAGTCGACGTTCAACAAGCAGCTGTCGGGCGTGCGGGGCATTCGCGTCACCGAAAAGGATCGCAGCAACCGGGAGCTGGTTCGATTTCGGGCGCAGAACGCGGAGCCCGTCGCCGGCCTGAATGTGGTCCTCAGCGTCGATCTCGTTCTGCAAAAGATTCTAGAAGCGGAGCTGGCCGAAGCCGCCGCTCGCTTCAATCCCGCCAACGCCATGGGGGTCGTCATGCGCCCGAGAACCGGGGACATCCTTGCGCTGGCCAACCGCGTGACTTTTGATCCGAACAACGTCAAGGACTCGCCTTTGGAAAACCGGCGCAACCGCGTCGTGAACGACTTCTACGAGCCGGGATCCACGTTCAAGGTGGTGTCGCTTTCGGCGGCCTTGAATGAGCGTGTCGCCCGCCTGACCGATCCCTTCGACTGCGAGCGCGGATCCTGGCACTACGGCGGGCTGACTCTCACCGACCACGAGCACTACAACGTGCTGCCTTTGGAAATCGTGTTCGCAAAGTCGTCCAACATCGGGATCGCGAAGATGGCGCTGCGCATGACTGAGCCCGCTTTCTATCGCTACATCCGCGATTTTGGATTCGGCGCGCGCACCGGGATCGAGCTGCCCGGCGAGGCGTTGGGGAGGATCCGGGATCCCAAGTATTGGCACAAGACCTCCATGACGCGCATCCCCATCGGTTACGAGGTCGCGGCGACTCCGCTCCAGATGACGATGGCGGTGGCGGCTGTGGCGAACGGCGGAGTGCTGATGCAGCCGAAGGTCGTGAAAAGGCTTCAGGACAACCAGGGCAGGACGGTCGTCGACTATCCGCCCGTGAGAGTCCGTGAGGTCATTCCGCCCGACACCGTTCGACAGGTTCTGGCCGCGATGAAGACGGTCGTCAGCACCAATGGCAGCGGGGTGAAAGCGATGATGGACGACTACACGGTGGCCGGGAAGACAGGCACGGCGTGGAAGTGGAACTCCGCGACGATGCATTACGACAAGCGGTATTACGCTTCGTTCATCGGGTTCTTTCCGGCGGACGCGCCGGAGCTCTGCATCTCCATCGTGCTGGACGACCCTCAGTCCGGAGTCTATGGCGGCCAGGTGGCCGCGCCGGTCTTCAAGCGCGTCGCCGAGCAGGCCGCGCGCTACCTGAAGATTCCGCCCGACCGGGGATCGCTCGCTGCTCGTCCCGAGGAGCCCGCCACATTGGCCACCGCCTTTCGCAACCCGCAAACCTCGAGGCCGCTTCGGTGACTCGCGCTGAGACGATGCCCTTACTCTCATCCTATGCGTGTTCATGAACTGACACAGTTCCTGGCCGGCGCGTCCGTTGAAGGATCGCCGGACCGCGAGTTCACCGGGATCGCGTACGACTCGCGCCGCGTGACGCCGGGGATGATGTTCGTGGCCGCGCCCGGGCTGCGGCAGGACGGCGGCGAGTATATGGCCTCCGCCGTGGAGCGCGGCGCCAGCGTGGTCCTCTGCCACCGCGACGCGGTCACGCCCAGCAGGGTCACCCGCATCCGCGTCGAGGATGTCCGGGAGGCGATGGCGCGCGTCAGCGCGGCGTTCTACGGGCAGCCCAGTTCGCATCTCCGCGTCATTGGGATCACCGGCACCAACGGCAAGACCACCGTGTCCTTCATGGTGAAAGCCATGTTGGAGGCCTCGGGATGGCGGACGGGCCTCATCGGGACCGTGCGCTATGAAATCGGAGATCGCGTGATTCCCGCCCAGCGCACCACTCCCGAGTCCGTGGATCTTCAGAACATGATGGCCCAGATGGTTCGCGCCGACTGCCGGGCCTGCGTCATGGAGGTGAGCTCCCACGCTCTCCAGCAAAAGCGGGTGTGGGGAATCGAGTACGACGTGTCCATCTTCACCAACCTGACCCAGGACCACCTCGACTACCATGGGAACATGGAAGACTACTTTTTGGCGAAGCAACGGCTCTTCGAGCCCGACTGGCCAAACCGAAAAAAGCAGGCGGGAGTGATCAACATTGACGACTCCTACGGCGCGCGGCTGGCGGCTCGTCCCGCGCTCGCCGTCCGCATGACCTACGGGATCGAGAAGACAGCCGAGGTGCGCGCCACGCGCGTCGAGCTCGGACGCGAGGCCTCGAGGTTCATCGTCGAAACGCCGCAGCGGCAGTTCGCGTGCCGTCTGCCGCTGATCGGCAGGCACAATGTCTACAATGCGCTCGCGGCCATCGGGGCCGGTCTCGCGCTGGATCTTCCCGTGCCCCACATGCAGGCCGCCTTGAACGCCATGCAGCCGGTGCCGGGCCGTCTTGAAGCGGTGCGCTGCGGCCAGGCCTTCGGCGTGTATGTGGACTACGCGCACACCGACGACGCGTTGCAGAACGTTCTCACCACGCTTCGCGAGGTCACGCAGGGGCGGGTGCTGCTGACCTTCGGCTGCGGGGGCGCGCGCGACACCGCGAAGCGCGCCAAGATGGGCCGCGTCGCGGCCCGGCTCGCCGACTACACCATCGTCACCACGGACAATCCCCGTCGCGAGTCGCCCGCCGAGATCGCCGCGCAGATTGAGCAGGGATTCAAGACCGTTCGTCCCGACGCCTATCACATCGAGCTCGATCGTCCTCGCGCGATTGAGGCGCTGATTCGCATGGCGTGCCCCGAGGACGTGGTGCTGATCGCGGGCAAGGGGCACGAGACCTATCAGGAATTCGAGGACACTGTGGTGCCCTTCGACGATCGGGCCTACGCCGCCGAGACCCTTGAAAGCCTGAAAAAGAAACGGAAATAGCCGTGGATGTTCGAACGCTGAGTTATGTCGAGCGAGCCTGCTCCGGCCGGCTCCGAGGCGCCGTCGGAGGTCATCTGGCCGTCCGGCGCGTCTGCTCCGACTCCCGTCAGGCCGGCCCCGGGGACCTGTTCGCCGCCATCCCCGGCGAGCGTTTCGACGGCCATGAATTCATTCCCGAGGTTCTGGCCCGCGGAGTGACCGCCGTGCTGGCGCAGTCCGAGCGACTGCCCGCGAGCTTGTCCGCCGACGCGGTCATCGTGGAGGTTGAGGACACCCGACGCGCTTTGGGACGCCTGGCGGCCGCTTACCGGAGAGACTTCGATTTGCCGGTTGTCGCCGTGGGAGGGTCGAATGGAAAGACGACGACCAAGGAGATGATCGCCTCGGTTTTGTCGCGCCGGTTCCCCGTGCTGTGGAGCGAGGCGAGCTTCAATAACGACATCGGCGTGCCTTTCACTCTCCTGCGGATGACTTCTGAGCACCGCGCCGCTGTTTTGGAGCTGGGGACCAATCATCCGGGCGAGCTTGAGGCGCTCGTGGAGATGACGCGGCCGCGCTACGGGGTGGTGACGAGCTTGGGGCGCGAGCACCTCGAGCACTTTGGCTCCATGGACGGCGTGATTGAGGAGGAAGGCGCGCTCGCGGCGAGGCTTCCGCGAGACGGGACGCTGTTTCTCAACGCGGATTCAGAAGGGGCGGAGGCGCTGGCGCGTCGCGCGCCGTGCGCCGTGGTGCGCGTGGGCTGGGAGGCCGGCTTGGACTGGCGCGCGTCCGACTGGCGACTCGCGTTCGAAGGAACCCACTTTCGCCTCGATGACGCGCCGGACGGGTTTGAAGGCGATTACTTTGTTCCGCTGCTGGGTCGGCATCAGGTCACGAACGCGATGCTGGCGCTGGCGGTGGGCCGCGAGCTCGGGCTGACCGCGGACCAGGCGCGCGCGGGGCTTGCCGCCTGTCCGACGCCCAAGTCGCGGCTGGCGCCGACGCAGCACCGCGGGATCTGCATTCTCGACGACAGCTACAACGCGAACGCGGACTCGATGATCGCCGGCCTTCGAACCCTCCAGCAGCTGCCCTGCGCGGGGCGCCGGGTGGCGGTGATCGGGGACATGGCCGAGCTGGGGGACCACACGTTGGCGGCGCACGAGGAAGTGGGGAGGGTGGCCGGGGAACTCGGGATCGATTGTCTGGTCGGGCTCGGGCGCAACGCGGCCGCGACGGTGGAGTCGGCGATCCGGGCCGGGACGCGCGTCGCGCGCGGATGGAGCGAGGCTCCGGAGGCGATCGTGTTCCTGAAGGAATACCTGAAACCCGGCGACGTGGTGCTGATCAAGGCCTCGCGCGCGGCGGGTCTCGAAAAAATCGCCCAGCTCCTGAAGACCGCATGAAACCTTTTCCGTCGATCGTCGTCATCGGTGGCGCCCGGCGGGCGTCCCGGCCCGTCGCCGAAACCCATTAGCGCATGCTTTTCTACCTCGCCCAATCGATTCTCGACACCGTGAAGGGCACGGCGTGGGAGGACCTGTTGTCCTTCCTGCGCCTCTTTCGTTACATCAGCTTTCGCAGCGCGTCCGCCGCGGTCACCGCCCTCTCCCTGTCGCTCTGGCTGGGGCCCCGGTTCATCGAGTGGTTGAAGCGCCTGAAATTCGGCCAGGATTATGTGGACAAGGCGGAGGAGGTCGGTGGCTTGACCGCGCGCGTCAACAAAAAGGGAACGCCCACCATGGGAGGGCTGCTCATCGTCGCGGTGATGGACATTTCGGCCATCCTGTGGTCTGTGCCGAACGTCCTCGTGCTTCTGACGCTCTTGTCGGTCCTCGTCCTGGCGGGGCTCGGATTCTACGACGACTACGCGAAGATCACGCGGCAGAACAGCCGGGGCGCCGCCGCCTATGTGAAGCTCATCGTCCAGTTCAGCCTCGCCGGCTTCATCGCGCTCTATCTCGCCAAAAACAGCGAGACGCGGTCGCTCGTTCAGGATTTCATGCTTCCCTTCTTCAAGCATCCGATCGCGACCGGCACGCTCGGGCTCGGCATCGGGCTCGCCATTACGACGCTGGCGATCGTGGCCAGCTCCAACGCGGTGAACCTCACCGACGGCCTGGACGGACTGGCGGTCGGGTGCACCTTGATCGTCAGCGTCGTGTTCCTGATTCTCACCTACGTCGCGGGGAACCACCGATTCGCCTTGTACCTCCAAGTTCCCTACGTGCCCGGAGCCGGGGAGCTCACGGTCTTTTGCTCCGCGATGATCGGGGCGGGACTTGGTTTCCTGTGGTTCAACTGCCATCCCGCGCAGGTGTTCATGGGCGACACCGGATCGCTCAGCCTCGGCGGCGCGCTCGGGATCATCGCCGTGCTCATCCACCAGCCTTTCGTTCTCGCCATCGCGGGCGCCGTGTTCGTCGCGGAGGCGCTGTCCGTGATGATGCAGCGCGGATGGTTCAAGTACACTCGGATGCGGTTTGGCGAGGGGCGGCGGATATTTCTGATGGCCCCCTTGCACCATCACTTTGAGAAGATGGGGTGGCATGAGAACAAGGTGGTGGTGCGGTTTTACATTCTGTGCTTTTTATGCGCGGTGCTGGCGCTCGCCAGCTTGAAGATTCGATGAGGTTGTGATGCGATGGCCGGCTTGAACATGGGCAACTACGAAGGAAAACGGGTGTTGGTGATCGGGCTTGGCGTGAGCGGCCGCGCGGCGGCGGATTTGCTCGCGCGGCGCGGCGCCCGGGTCGTTGCCATCGACTCCGCCGATTCCGCCGAGCTGCGGGCCGCCGTCGCCTCGCTCGGAAGCCAGGGCGTCTCGACAAGGCTGGGCGCGTCCGGTTTGCCGGAGGGACATTTCGATCTCGCGGTGACCAGCCCCGGGATTCCGTCCTCGCTTCCTTGGTTCGACGCTCTCTGCGCCGCCGGGATTCCGGTGATCGGAGAGCTGGAGCTCGGCTATCGCGAGTCGCTGTGCCTGAGCGTGGCCATCACGGGAACAGATGGAAAGACCACGACCACCCGCCTCGTGGAGCACATGCTGAAACACTGCCACAAGCGGACGATCGCCGCTGGCAATGTCGGGGTTCCGATCTGCTCCGTGGCGGATCAAACGAAGGAGCTCGACATTCTCACCTTGGAGGTGAGCTCGTTCCAGCTGGAGACCACCGAGTTCTTCCGTCCGTCGGTGGCGGTGGTGACCAATCTGGCGCCCGACCATTTGGATCGCCACCGAACCATGGAGGCCTACATCCAGGCCAAGGGGCGGATCTTCAGAAACCAGCAGCTCTTCGACTGGGCGATCATCCAGTCCGACGCGCTCACGAAGCTGCGCGCGGCGGGCGTCGAGGCGCCGTCGAAGGTGATCAGCTACTCGGCGACGGATCCTCGGGCGGACATCTATATGGATCGCAGCCTGCTCATCAGCCGGCTGGGCGGATGGGAGGGGCCGCTGCTGGACTTTGACAAGTGTCGCCTAGCGGGACCGCACAACGCGGAGAACTGCATGGCGGCCCTGGCGGTGGGGAGGGTTTTGCGGCTGCCGCTGGAGCAGACGCTCGAGGCCGTCCGCTCCTTCGCGCCGCTGCCGCATCGATGCGAGCCCGTCGCGCAAATCGGAGGGATTATTTATGTGAACGATTCGAAATCGACGACGATGCACTCGCTCCTGGCCGCGCTGCGGTCCGTGTCGGCCGCGCCGGGCGGGCGGCCGAACGTGTGGCTGATCGCCGGGGGCAAGGACAAGGGGCTGGAGTATCACGACGCCGGCCCGCTGATTTCGCAACGGGTGAGAGGCGCGTATCTGATTGGCGAGACTCGCGAGCGCCTGCGTTCGGCCTGGAGTCTTTTTACTCCTTGCGCCCTCTCCGGCTCGTTGTTAGAAGCTGTTCGCGAAGCCGCCCGGCGTGCCGAGCCGGGTGACGTGGTTCTGCTTTCGCCAGCTTGCTCCAGCTTCGACCAGTTTCAGGATTACCAACATCGGGGCGATACGTTCCGACAAGCAGTCGCGCAGTTGGCGGCTGGCTGAGTTGCCGGCGATCGAGGCTCCCGGAAGGGTTATGCATGTCCTCCGCTGAACTCAGGCCGCGCGGTCAAGATTTTCGCTGAGGCGTTTTTTTGAGGGAAAACGCCGAGGCGAACCAAACTAAGAACAACCTCAAAGAACTGTCGAGATAGAGACGTTCCGCTAAGTCACTCGCAACCGATTAAGACTTGTAATGAACACACCGAGTCCACTGGTGCCTCAAGGCGCCCAAGCCAACCCCCGTCGCTCTCCCATGACGTGGGTATTCCTCGTCCTTTTTCTCCACGTGGGCGTCCTGGCCCTCTTCCTTCTGCAAGGTTGCAAGAACGAGGAGCCCGCCAAGCCGGTCGCGGAGACGCCGCCTCCGCCGACGCTGGCGCCCGACACCAATTCGTCTCCCGCTCTCGGAGGACTTCCACCGACGCCTCCGCCTCCCGGCGTTCCTAGTGGCGCGACGCCCGCCCCGAATTTCGCCCTGCCCACCGGCGGCGGCGCTCCCGGCGCAGGTCAGCCGTTGCCTCCAGCGGGCGGTGGATTCAATCCGCCTCCTACGCCTCCACCGACGCCTGTCATTGCCGATCCCGCGCCCACGACGCCCAGCACCGAGCACATCGTTGTGAAGGGCGACACAGGCGTGACGATCGCGAAGAAATACGGCATGGGATGGAAGGCCATTGAGGCGGCGAACCCAGGCGTCGACGCGCGACGACTCAAGATCGGCCAGAAGCTGATCATCCCGGCCAAGTCCATTTCGACCGCTCCCCCTCATGCCGATCACGCGGCGGATGGCGCCACGGGATCCGAGACCGTTTACACCGTCAAGTCGGGCGACACTCTTGGGAAAATCGCCAAGAGCCATGGCGTGACGGTGAAGGCGCTGCAGGCGGCCAATGGATTGAAGACGACCGGAATCGCGGTGGGCAAGAAGCTCAAGATTCCCGCGAAGACCGCTCCTGCGACCGCGACGCCGGGCACGGACACGATCGCGCCGCCTCCGTCCATTTCGATTCCGTCGCTGCCTCCGCCCGCGCCGGGCCTGTTGCCCGACACATCGAGTCCGGGTTCGTCACTGCCTCCTCCTCCGCGGAGGTAAGCGGTTTTTCACGAGCGCGCCCACAGGGCCAACCCCGGCGCGCTCGCTCTTCGTTCTTGTTTTATTCTCCGTCAGGGTTCCACCCTGGCGGAGGTTTCTTCCAGCGATCCGCGAACTCCAGCCCATTTTGCTCACGTGAAAATCGCCACCACCCTCCTCGTGTTCTGCGTCGCCGCCCTTGCCGCCCTTGGCTTGGTGATGATCACCAGCGCCTGCATTGGGATGGAGAGCACGAAGTATCTCCGAAACCAGGCGTTCTGGCTCGCTGTCGGGTTGGCCGTGTGCTGTGGAATGGCGTTGCCGGATTACAAGTGGCTGGGTCGATTCGCCTGGGTAATCTATGGCGGCGCGATTGTTTTGCTGGCCTTGGTGTTTGTTCCGGGACTCGCGCCGGAAATTAAAGGGGCGCGTCGTTGGATTTTCCTCGGAGGGCAATCGCTGCAGCCTTCGGAATTCGCCAAGCTGGCGCTCATCATCGCGCTGGCGAGGTATGGGGATAAGAACCACGTTCACATGCGCAGCTTCTGGCGTGGAGTCGTCGCGCCGGGCGCGCTGGTGGTCGCGATGCTCGGCCTGATTTTTCCAGAGCCCGACTGGGGAACCACGGTTCTGCTGGCGTGCGTCAGCGGGGTGATGCTGATGGTCGCGGGTCTCCGCCCCGTTTTCTTCTGGCCAGCCGTCGCGGCGGGATTCAGCGCGCTGGTGATCGGGATCATGCACAACTCCGTCCGCTCCACCCGCGTTCTCGCGTGGCTGAACCCCGAGCTCTACAAGGATGACAAGGGCTACCAGGCATACCAGTCCCTCATTGCCCTGGGGTCCGGGGGCGTCACGGGCGTCGGGTTGGGCGAAGGCAGGACGAAGCTGGGATTCATGCCCGAGCACCACACCGACTTCATCTACTCGGTCATCGGGGAGGAGATGGGGCTCGTCGCGACGCTTGCCGTCCTTGCCGCCTTCTTCGTCATCATCGTCTGCGGCGTGGTGATCGCCTGGAACGCGCGCGATACTTTCGGCCTTCTTCTCGCGACGGGATGCACCTTCCTTCTCGGCCTGCAGGCCTTCATCAACATCGGCGTCGTCACAGGGACTCTGCCGAACAAGGGGCTCGCGCTGCCTTTTCTCAGCTACGGGGGATCGAATCTGCTCGCGATGTCGGCCACGGTCGGGATTCTGTTGAACGTGGCGCGACATGCGCGCGCAAACCGTCCCGAGGGCTCCTTCGCGGGAGGCGACATGAACCCTTTCGCCGAGGCGACGGTCTAGTGCTCCCCGGCGCCTCCATCGCGGCTCTTGGCCCTGCGTCCGCATCCATGATCCCCGCCACCTCGACTTTTGCTCCTCGCGTGTTCATCGCCTGCGGCGGCACTGGTGGACATCTGTTCCCAGGGCTTGCGGTCGGGGCCGAGCTTCGGCGCGAAGGCGCGCGGGTCGCCTTGGTGGTTTCTGAGAAGGAGGTGGATCAAGCCGCGCTTCGCGGCGAGACCCGCTTTGACATACTGCGGCTGCCCGCCGCGGGGCTGGGGCAGGCGGGTCGATGGGCTGTGCTGCTGGGATTCTGGAGATCGCTGTCTTTGTGCCGACGGGAGTTCGCCGCGAGCCGACCCGACGCTGTGCTGGCGATGGGCGGATTCACGTGCGCGGCGCCGATGATCGCCGGTCGCTGGGCGGGCGCGTCTCTGTTCCTCCACGATTCCAACGCGGTCGCCGGACGCGTGAATCGGTGGCTCTCCCGCTGGACCGAGGAAACCTTCATCGCCTTTCCGCAGGCCGCCGCCCGTTTGCATTGTCGCTCCGTGACGTGCTGCGGCACGCCCGTTCGCGAGCGGTTTCAGCGCGTCGACTCTCCGGCCGCCGCGCGCTTGGCTCTGGGGCTGGATCCTGTCCGGCCTGTCTTGCTCATCATGGGCGGAAGCCAGGGAGCGCGCGGGGTCAACGAAGCGGTCCTGTCGCTCCTGCCGCGCTTGAAGCAGGAACTCCCGGATCTTCAGCTGCTCCATCTCGCGGGCGCGAAAGACTTTGAGTCCGTTCAGGCGCGATATCAGGCGTTGAAGGTGGAGGCGCGCGTCATGCCGTTTCTTGAAGCGATGGAACTGGCTCTGGCCGCCGCCACCGTGGGCGTGAGTCGGGCGGGCGGATCGTCCGTGGCGGAGATGGCCGCGATGGCTTGTCCCTGCATCCTGATTCCCTATCCAGCCGCCGCGGACGACCATCAGCGGCTCAACGCCGCGGCGCTTGCCGAGCGCGGGGCCGCTCTTTGGCTGGGCCAGTCGGAGGCGCAGTCCGGGAAACTTCTCGAATGGATCCTGCGTCTTTTGCGCCACGAGTCGGAGCGAGCGGCGATGGCGCACAAGTTGTCGGAATGGCATGCGCCCGACGCCGCCCGTCGGATCGCCCAGCGCGTGACGGCCTCTTTGAGGGCGAGAGCAGGGCAGCGCGGCGCGGCGCTGGCCACGCCTTGACCCGCGACCGACGGGACTCGATCAGCGCTTTTTGTGAACATGGCAGCGACCAACCAACACGCCGCATGGGCGGAGCACCTTCAAGCTCGACTGTCGAAGGCGGCGGTTGTCCATTCAGATCACTCCCTGGCGAAGCGCACCACGCTGAGGGTGGGGGGCAAGGCCGACCTCTACGTGGAGCCCGCAAACGAGCTCGATCTGGCTGAGTCCTTGCGCTTCGCGAAGGAGCGCTCCCTCGCCATCACACTCCTGGGGCGAGGATCAAACCTCCTCATTCGCGACGGGGGCATCCGCGGAGTGGTGGTGTGCCTCGCTCAGCCGCCTTTCTCCCAGGTGATCGTTGAGGACATCCGTTTGCGCTGCGGCGCGGGCGCAAGGCTCAAGACCGTCGCCGTGGAGGCGCGTCGAGCGGGCGTCGCCGGTCTCGAGTTTTTGGAGGGCATCCCGGGCAGCGTCGGCGGGGCGATGCGGATGAACGCCGGCGCCATGGGGAGCTCGATGTTTGAGAGAATCGAGTCGCTCCGCTACATGGATCTGGACGGCGGCGTGTTCGAAAAATCGGTGACGGACGTCGCATCCCAGTACCGGAGCTGCCCCTTGCTGAAGACGCATATCGCCCTGAGCGCGGTTCTCATCGGCCTTCGGTCTTCCCCCGAGGAGATCGCGCAGAGGATGAGCCAGTACAGCAACAAGCGATGGGAGAGCCAACCCCCTCAACCGAGCGCCGGGTGCATCTTCAAGAACCCGGCGACGATTCCCGCCGGGAAACTTGTCGACGAGTTGGGCCTCAAGGGCGCTTCGGTCGGCGGGGCCCGGGTGTCCGAGATCCATGGCAACTTCATCGTGAATGACGGGAACGCCACTTCGTCGGAGGTGCTGCGGCTGATCCAGGTCATTCGTGAGAAGGCCAGGACGCAGCGCGGCATTGAGCTGGAAACCGAGGTTGAGATCCTGGGCTCGGATGAGCCGTCTTCGACGCCTCCCGGCCCTGTTTGAGTCTTACTCTATGAGTTCTCCTTTGAAGATCGCCGTGATGCGTGGCGGGCCGTCCGCCGAGCGCGAGGTGTCCCTGAAGACCGGCGCCGCGGTCGCCCAGGCCTTGCGGTCCCGCGGCCATGAGGTGGTCGAGGTGGATCCGGCGCCGGGCCGATGGGAGCTGCCCGCCGGCGTCGATGTGGCGTTTCTTGCGCTGCACGGGACCTACGGCGAGGACGGAACGATCCAGCGGGAGCTTGAGAATCTCGGCGTTCGCTACACCGGCTGCGGCGTCGAGGCCAGCCGGCTCGCGTTTGACAAGGTTCTTACAAAGCAGCGCTGCCTGGACCGTCAGGTGCCCACCGCCCGTTACGCCGTGTTCCATCGCGCCGGGGAGCCCTGGCCCGCGGGCTGGGAGCCTCCGGTGATCCTGAAGCCCGTCCGTCAAGGATCGAGCGTTGGCCTTCAATTTGTGCGTCAGCGGGACCAGTGGGCCGCGGCGCTCGCGGGGTCGTTGGAATACGATCGGGAGGCGCTGATGGAGGAACTGATCCAGGGCCGCGAAACAACGGTGGGGATTCTCGACGGGCAGGCGCTGCCTATCGTCGAGGTGCGTCCCAAGCACGGCGCCTACGACTATGGAAACAAGTACACCGCCGGAGCAACCGAGTACTTGTGTCCCGCGCCCTTCGATGCCGGCGTCACCGCTTCCATTCAAGCCGCCGCCGTCGGCGCGTTCCACGCGATCGGGGGACGCGACTACGCGCGAGTCGACGTCATGGTCCGTCCGTCCGGCGAGCCGGTTGTCCTTGAGGTGAACACTCTGCCCGGGATGACGGAGACGAGCCTGTTCCCCAAGGCCGCCGCGGCCGCCGGGATTTCCTATTCTGAGCTTTGCCAGAAGATGGTGGATCTGGCGCTGCGGCGTCGTGTTGCGGGATGAAAGCGCTGAGAGCGAAGACGCGATTGAGATTTCCGCGCTTTCGCTCATCCCGATATTGACCTTCGCAACCCCTCGTTCCCATACTTGCCCGCTGTTCGACCCGTGGACCCTGTGAACCTTGACGCATTCTTGGCGGCCTTCGCGCGGCCTGCCTGCCTTCGCCCATGATCTGGAATCTGGGACGACCGAAAAACCGCCAGAACACCCGGCGGCATGTCCTCAATGTGCGCCTCAGCTCCGAGCAGCGCCAGGGCGCCCGTCTGCGCTGGCTCGGCGTGGCTTTCGGCACCGCCGCGTCGGCGTTCCTCGTCCTCTTCCTCTGCTGGCGAGGGGGAGATTGGGCGCTTCAAAAGTGGATCTATCGTAATCCTGCGTTCGCGGTTCGCGAGATCGAGGTCGACACCGATGGCGTCATTGCTCCCGAACAGCTCCGGCGCTGGGCCGGGGTCAACCTGGAGGAGAATCTCTTCGGCGTCGATCTGGCCCGCATCAAGCGAGATCTCGAATATGTGCCCGTGGTCCGATCGGCCGAGGTGGAGCGCCTGCTGCCCCACACCCTTCGCATCCGCGTCATCGAGCGCGAGCCGGTCGCTCAGTTCGTTTTTGCCCAGCCGCGGCTGGGCGGGGCCATGGACGTTGTGACCTACACTCTCGACGAGGAAGGCTTTGTGATGCCGCAGATCCCCGCGTACCAGCGCGCGACGCCTCCGGCCACCAACGAGTGGCTGCCCACCATCACCGGCGTTCCTCCCGCCGAGATTCGCCCCGGCCGACGAGTGGAGTCGATCCAGGTGCTGGCCGCCCTCCGGATGGTGGTGGCTTTCGAGCGCTCCCCCATGGCCGGGCTGGTGGATCTTCGCGAGGTCTTTGTCGGCAGCGCCGATGTGCTTCTCGTGAACACCGAGCAGCGTTCCCAGATTGTCATGGGCCTCCGCAATCCTGAGCAGCAGCTCCAACGGTGGCGGGGCATTTTCGAATATGGTCAACGACGAAGCCTGCACATCGCCGTCGCTGATTTGTCCGTGTCCAACAATGTGCCCACCCGCTGGCTGGAAGCCGGCGAGGCGGCCCTGGTGAAGCCCAAGGCCGCCCGGATCCTCCGATCGAAGAAACGCAATGCTTAGGACATCCTCTGTCATCGTGGGCCTCGAAATCGGCACCTCCAAGATCTGCGCGATAGTCGGCGAGGTGAACGAAAACGAAGAGCTGAACATCACCGGGATCGGCCAGTCCAGGTCGCGAGGCGTCCGCAAGGGCGAGATCGTCGACAGCGGCCGCGTGGAGGAGGACATCCGCGTCGCGATCGATGAGGCGGAGAAAATGTCCGACGTCGAGATCCGCAGCGTTTATCTCGGCGTCACCGGCAGCCATATTTCCTGCCTGACCAACCGGGGCGTCCACCCCGTCGCGTCGGTGGACCGCGAAATCATGTCCGAGGACGTGGAGGATGCCATCAAGAACGCCAAGGCCGTCCGGCTTCCCGCCGACAACGAGATCCTGCACGCCACGCGCCAGCACTTCGTCGTGGACGGGCAGGAGGGCGTGATCGATCCCGTCGGCCGGCTCGGCTCAAGGGTCGAGGTCGACATGCACGTCATCCACGGCAACCTGAACCGTCTTCAAAACCCCATCCGCGCCGTGAAGAATCTCCAGCTTGAGGTGGAGGCCGTCGCCTTCAGCGGCCTGGCCTCGGCCCTGAGCGTGCTGAGCCCGGAGCAGCGGAAAATGGGGGCGCTCGTCATCGACCTGGGAGGCGGCGTCACGAACTTCATCGTCTATGGCAGCGGCGCGATCAAGCACGCCGGCGTGCTCGCCGTGGGAGGCGATCATGTGTCCAACGATCTCGCCTACGGGCTCAAGACTCCCCTCCAGCGCGCCGAGCAGCTCAAGGTCGACTATGGATGCGCGGTGGTTTCGGAGAGCACCAAGGGGCAGACCGTCACGATCGCCGCCGAACTGGGCGTTCCCGCGAAGACCATCAATTTGCAGCACCTCCACCACATCATGTCCTCGCGGGTCGAGGAGATGTTCCAGCTGATCGAGCAGGATATCGCCGCCACCGGCCTCCTCAATTATCTTGGCGCGGGCGTGGTGCTCTGCGGAGGCGGCTCGCGGACGCCTCGCATCCAGGAGGTCGCCGAGCGCATCTTTGGGCTGCCTGTGTCCCTGGGCCGGGCCGATTCCATCAGCGGAATCAAGAGCGCGCTCGACGAACCGGAGTTCGCCACCGCCATCGGACTTGTCCGATTCGGCTCCTTCCAGGAGAAGCGCAAAGCGGTCTCGCCCGGATTCACCCAGACCTTGAAACAAGCGCTCGGCGGCCTCTTGCGCCGGGCGATGCTTTGATCGCATTGAGGCGCGATCTCCGGAGAGCTCAGGCTCGCCGGGGTGGAGCGATCCGACCTTCAAAACGTTTATGGCAGAAATTCTCTCGAATACGAATCCCACGCCCGCCATGGGTCGGACGCTCAGCCTCCGCGTTCTGGGAGTGGGCGGCGCCGGGTGCAACGCGGTCTCGCAGCTCGCCGCGGAGGCGCTTTCGGGGGTTGAGTTCGCCCTGCTCAACACCGACGCCGCCGCCCTGATGCGGCAAACGAACTGCCGTCGGTTCGTCCTGGGCGAGCGATCTGTCCGCGGGCTCGGGGCCGGAGGCGAGCCGGAGCGCGGTCGCGCCGCCGCCGAGGAGGACGCGGGGATGCTTCGCGAGCTTTGCCAGGGAAGCGATCTGGTTTTCGTGGTCGCCGGAATGGGCGGCGGCACCGGCACCGGCGCGGCGCCGGTCGTGGCCCGCGTGGCCCGCGAGGCGGGCGCGTTGGTGATCGGCGTCGTGGTGACGCCTTTCGACTCCGAGGGACGCGTTCGACAGCGTCGCGCCGCCTACGGATTGCAGCAGCTGCAGGTCGTCGCCGACGCGGTCATCTGCCTCCCGAATCAGGCGATCCTCAAGCAGATCGATGAGAAGACGAGCCTGCTCGAGGCTTTCCGTCTGGCCAACGACCTGGTCGCACAGGGGATCCAGGGTTTGTGGCGGATGCTCTCGCGGCCGGGCCTGATCAATGTGGATTTCGCCGACCTGTGCGCCGTGATCAAGGGCAAGCATTGCCACAGCTCGCTGGCCTCCGCGGAGGCCAGGGGCGAGAACCGCGCGGCGGTTCTCCTGGAACGCCTGTTCGCGCATCCGCTGATCGAGGGCGGCGCGCGATTGTCGGAATCGACCCACATGCTGGTGTGTCTGGTGGGCGGCCCGGAGTTGTCGATGCGGGATGTGAACCACGTGATGGAGCAGATCCGCCGCCATGCCGAGCATGCGAGCATTGTTCTGGGCGCGTGCATTGAGGACGAATCGCGCGACCGCATAGCGATCACGGTGGTGGCGTCAACCAGTGAGACCGACGGAGATCGCAGGGACGCGTCGTCGCCGGAGCCTGGCGTGGTCGTCGACTTCGGGCCGGCCGCGTCCTCCAAACCCTCGGATGAGCCTTTGCTGCGGGAGGAGAATCTGGAGGAGAACGTGAAGGTCCCGTCGCGGTTCGTCGCGCCGCCGCCCGAGAGCACACCGGAGATGGTGCGGCATGTGGCCAGCCAGACGCAGCTGAAGGGCCGCCGGAGGAGCGACACATGGAAGCAAGGCACTCTGAATCTCGAGATCGTTTCGAAGGGCCGCTTCGAGAAGAGCGCGCCCACGATCCATCGCGGCCAGGATCTCGACATCCCCACTTTTGTTCGGCGGGGCGTTGTCCTGAATTGACGATGCTCGTTGTCGCGAGTCGCGCCGCTTCGAAACTTACCCTTGGCTTCGCCCGGTGTTGGGTGTAACCACTCCGCGATTCCTGAACCCCGTTTGTTGCGGCGAGATGGTGAAAAACACAACTGAAGCACAAGGTCCCTGGTGGCGCGGCTTGAACCGATATCATTGGTTCGTCCTCATCGTCGCGGCGCTGGGCTGGTTGTTCGATTGCCTCGACCAGCAGCTCTTCACCCTCGCTCGCGTCCCTGCCATGAAGGAGCTGCTGCGTGTCGACGGCGTCGCGCCTTCGCCGGCGGATGTGGCCCGATACGGCGGCTGGGCCACATCGGTGTTCCTCGTTGGCTGGGCGTCCGGTGGGCTCCTCTTCGGCGTGCTCGGCGACAAGATCGGACGGGCCAAGACCATGCTTTGGACCATCCTGATGTATTCGGTCTGCACCGGCCTCAGCGCCTTATCGCACGGTTTCTATGATTTCGCCTTTTATCGGTTCATTACGGGCTTGGGCGTCGGGGGCGAGTTCGCTGTGGGCGTCGCGTTGGTCGCGGAAGTCATGCCCGATCACGCCCGGCCCTATGCCATCAGTCTGCTCCAGGGCTTGTCCGCGGTGGGCAACATTTCCGCGGCCTTGATCAACATCGGCCTCGGGCAGATCGAAACGGGCGGCATGAGCCGCTGGCGGATCATGTTCCTCATCGGCGCCTTGCCCGCCTTGCTCGCCCTGTTCATCCGATCCCGTCTCAAGGAGCCCGAGCGATGGAAAAGCGTCGCGGCGTCCGGCGCCGTGGTTCAACAGCTCGGCTCCTACAGCGCCCTCTTCGGCGTCCGCCTCTGGCGTCGTCGCGCCTTGGCGGGGCTCGGATTGGCCTTCGCCGGCGTCGTGGGACTATGGGGCATCGCGTTCTTCACCCCAGATCTGGTTCGTTCTGTCTTCACCGGCCATTTCAAGGCCCTGGGGTTGACGGGGGATCAGATCGAAAAGCAGATGCTTTTCTGGACGGGCGTCACGATGATTGCGCAGAACATCGCCGGGTTTCTGGGGATCGCTTGCTTTGGAATGATGGCCCAGAGGGTTGGACGTCGCCCCACGTTCGCCGTGGCATTCATCGGCGCGATGGCTTCCACGGGCTGTGTCTACTGGTTCCTCCGTGAGTTTTCCCAGATCTTCTGGCTGATTCCCCTGATGGGTTTCTTTGTCCTGTCATTGTTCGGCGGTTACGCCGTGTACTTTCCTGAGCTGTTCCCCACGCATCTCCGGAGCACCGGCGTCTCCTTCTGCTACAACGTCGGTCGGTTCGTGGCGGCCATCGGGCCTTTTCTCTTTGGTTTCCTCACCGGCTCCGTCTTCAAGGACTATCCCGACCCCATCCGCTACGCGGGGGTGACGATGTGCTCCGTGTTTCTCCTGGGGTTGCTGGCGCTGCCGTTCGCTCCGGAGACGCTGGGGCAGCCGCTGCCGGAGGCCGAACCCGATCCCGCGCGCTGACGGGATGCAGAGTTCATCGCCAGTGCGCGGTTGTGACCAGGGGGACCTTCGATTCGCCGGCGCCCCGCCGTTCTCCGCTACGACGCGTTTCCGGCCGCTTCTCCTCCTGGCTCTCGCGTTTATGCTCGCGGGCTGTGAGTTTCGATCCGGCCGCAGCGAGCAGGAGGCTCTGTTGGCTCGATTGCCGCGACAAACCGAGTCGAGCTCCGCGTTCGAGGCCGCGATGACCAACAGTCCGGCCGCTGCGGCCCAGACAGATCTCTCCCCGATTGTGCTGTTTCATAGCCGTTCGAAGACGATCCGGCTTTTCGTCCCGGGCTCGGGCTCGGTGTTCTCTCCCCCCCGCTATTTGGCTTATGGCGCGAACGGTCCCAAGATCCTCACGAACGCGATAACGCGCTCGATTACGAACATGCAGGAGCGCTGGCTCCTGGCGTGGTTTCACGGGGCGACGGGATGGGAGAAGTCGGATTGCCCCATCGGGATTCAGCTGGAGCATCCGCCCCGCAGCATCACGCTGGACGCGCAGGGCGTGCGACTGGAGTTTGGCGAGACCGCGGGTTACTGGGGGATGATGGCGCTCTACGGCGTCCAACCGTTGCCGACCTCGGTGGCCGAGGCCGTGGGTCAGGGCATTCCTCGCGATGAATTCAAGAAGCTTCCCCGCGTATGGGAGTGGGCGTCGGCCGTCCCCCGGGATCCCTTGACCCGCTTGCGCTATTGGGGCAGCGCTTTTTCCCGGTTTCCGTATCAGGCCTGGCGCTATGTGGAGCCTGTGGAGGGCGGCGCTCATGACGCGGCATCCATCCATTTCCAGTTCGATTGGATGTCCGCGCCCTGCGACTGGGAGGTCACTCCATGGAGCCAGGCGCCCCTCAGCACTCCTCTCGCCCGGGCCTCTCGTCAATTCCCGCACTCGATCAGGCTTTCTCCGGTCGCCTACGACATGCAGGTCGCAACGCCGTCGGGACCGCTCTTCGCTGTGGGGAACTCGCTGACTTACTCCGCTCACGTGACGGGCCTCAGCTTGTTGCCGACGGGCGCGCGCCAGACTCTGACCGGGGCGGAATCCTCGGTCGCCGCGGCTCAGCCCTCCTGGCGACCCTGCCGATTCGTCGACCTTGAGGGCGCGGCGCCAATAAGCTCGCTGCGTGTCGCGGAGGCCGCGATGCGGTTGGAGTGGTTATCGATGCGGGGCGATCGAGTTGAATGGATCTCCTTGGGCGAGATGGACGCGGGCCAGGATCATGGGGGATCGGTCGAGACCCGTTCTGTGAACGCCAACACCCGACTGCAGATTTGGCGTTAACCAAGGCTTGCAACAGGAGGGGGTCCGGGCATCCTCCCGCGATGAATCCAAAGCGCCTGGCTCTCGCCGTCCTCGCTGTCTTCATCGCCGTTTTTGCCACCGACTTTTTTGTCCACGGGGTTTGGTTGAACGGCCGCTATATGGAGACCGCCTCTCTCTGGCGGACGGAGGAGGAGATGGCCGCGCATCGTGTGTGGCTCATGGGCGGACAGCTCCTCTGGTCCGTGATCTTCGTGATGTTGTGGGCAAAAGGCTTCGCTTCGTCGGCCTGCGTTCGCTGCGCCGTCATGTTCGGACTCTTCATGGCCCTGTTCCACCAATCGAACACGCTGATCCAGTACGCTGTTCAGCCCATGCCGAGCGACATCGCGATCAAGTGGGTTGGCGCCGGCGCTGTTCAAGGCATGATCGCGGGGCTTGTTGCGTTCTTCGTCTACAAGCCCAAGGCGTGCGCCAGCTGCGCTCCGGCGAAGAGCGAATAACGGCTCGGCGAGCCGCGGCCCAATTCCCGGCCTACTTCTTGAAGTCGGTGTTGTTGTCCTTCAGGTCGAGCTCCTGAATCCAGGTGTTGCGGTAGCGCACGTCGTGCCCTTCGCATTGGAGCTTGAGCCCGCCGGGGACGTCGGTGATGCCTTTGCCGCCGTCGTTGCCGCCATCAATACCGGACTTCGCTCCGCCCCACACCTGACTGATGTCCTGGTTGACGTGAGCTTTCTTTCCATTGAAGAAGAGCGTCACCCGCGCCTTCTCCGAGCGCTTGCCGTCCTTGAATCGCGCCGCGCGAAAAACGATGTCGTAGGCGTTCCATTTGCCTGTGCCGTTGTAGGCCTCATAGGGCGACGGCGTCTCATTGATGACCGCGCCCATTCCGTGAGGCGTCTTGTCGCCGTCGAGCACCTGGATCTCATAGCGATTCTGCAGGTAGACCCCGCTGTTGCCTCCGGGCTTCATGACGAGGAACTCAATGTGCAGACGGAAATCGCGATAGGCCTTCTTGGTGACGATGTCGGCGGCGCCATATTTGCCGCCGGCGGCCGCGGGATCGTCGGTCATCAGGGCCGACCCTTTGTCGACGGGATCCTCCACGATCTTCCACTTGATCGGGAGCGATGAGGCGAACCCAGGCCCCTGCCAGTAGGTCCATTTCTCATCCAGGGTCTTGCGAGTGCCGTCAATGAGGACTTCGGCCCCTCGAGCCGGCTTGGCGCCGACGCCCACTTTGGCGTGAGCCGCGGAGATTGGGGCGATGACGGCGACGAGCAGGGCGAGAGCGCGCGCGAATCGGGGAGCGGTGTGCATGGGTGGAGGCGAGTTGAGGAAACGTGTCGTGGTGTTGGAAATCATGGACGCTGATGAGCCGCCCGATGATGTTCCGAACCCCGCCTCGACTGCAACGCCCGTTTTGACTTTCAGTAGCCCTTGAGCTGGCGATGCCCGTTGCGCGGCCCCGGCAGCCGCACCACGCGCACCAGATCGCCATCGGACAACCGAACGGGCGCCTCGCTGGCATAGGCGCGCGCGGCGCTGTGACGGAGGAGGCTTCCGTCCCCGCGCACCAGCGTGCCGTCGTTCATGACCATCGTGCGCCCCGGCGGGAGCGGAATCAGCGAGCCGTCCTTGAACAGGACAACCCGGCCGTCTCGATAGGTGATCGTGTCCCAGGCCCGCAGCTCCTGGCCGTCAGGCTGGAAGATCTGGCCGTCCTGGAGATGGGACGCGTAACCATTGGGCATGATCATCCGGCCATACTCGCCGATCCATGTCCCGTTTTCGAGCTGCTGACCGGGCGGCACGGGTTCGGCCACGCCTTGAACGACGCGCATGAGCTTGCCCTTAACCCGGACGAAGTGCTCCTGCGGATAAGTCATGCTTCCATCCGGCCGGAACAGGGCCCCGTCCATGAAAAGCCGTTCGCCTTCAGCGAGCTTTCCGATGGGCGCGCCACGTTTCAGAAGGACGCCGTCGGGATGGAGCTCGATTTCGTTGGGGAGTCGCAGCGCCCGGAGAAGCGGGGCTTGAATGCCCGCTCGCAAGACCTCGACCCGCCCGGAACGCATCCGCACGCAGGGAACGGATTGGAAGGCGGCGCCGGGGGACTCCGGGCTGCCGACGAGCCTGACGATCTCGATCGTGTCGAGCGCGTCTGTTTCGATGGGACCCGCTTCCACAGCGGGCCCGGAGAGCGCCGCCAACAGCGCGGCTGCGAGGGCCGGTTTTACAAAGTACATAGTCGTGACCCGCGGGGATGACGGTGTGGGGCCGAGTCCTTCCGCGATAGTGTTTGGGACAGAGTATTCGTCGCACACGAGCGCGTGTTTCGCAAGTGACCCGAGGACGAACACCTCGCGCGCCGTCGAGGTTCAGGCGCATTGAATCGCTTGAATGTTCAGGGACAACCCGGCAGTGTCCAGGGACCCACATGAGACTGACGGGACTCCGGAACCTTCGATCGCTGGACTTATGAGCAATTATCGACTGACGCGTCGCGCGATGCTGCGCGGGCTGGGAGTGACGATGGCGCTGCCGTGGATGGAATCGCTGCCCGTGTGGGGCGATGAACCCGCGGGGCGACGCCGTTCCAGCGAGGCCCCGGTTCGGCTCGCTGTGCTGTTCTCAGGCAACGGCTTTCATAGCAAGGAGTGGTGGGCCAAGGGCGAGGGCGACAGTCTGGAGTTCGGCAAGGTGCTCTCCCCGCTCGCTGATTTCCGGAAAAAGACCGTCTTCATCAGCGGGCTGTTCAATGCCGAGGCCCAGAAGGGCAACATCCACAGCTCCCAGACGGGCAATCTGCTTTCCGGCGCCCCGCTTGCCAGCGGCGGCGAGATCCGGTCGGGCACCAGCGTCGATCAGCTCCTGGCCCAGAAATACGGCGCCTCGACCAAGGTCCCCAGCCTCGTGCTGGCCTGCGAGAAGTCGAATCCGTCCGTCCACAAGAATTACTCCATGCTCTACAGCTCCCACATTTCGTGGAGCTCGCCGACGACGCCAACGCCGCTGGAGCTGTATCCAGCGCTCGCTTTCGACCGGCTTTTCAAGGACGAGGTCTCCAAGGGCGACAAGAGCGTGCTCGACGCCGTGATGGGCGACGCGCGCGATCTGCGAGGGAAGATCAGCGCGGCCGACCAGCGCAAGCTCGACGAGTATCTCGACTCTGTTCGCGAGGTGGAACAGCGAATCGAGAGGGCGGGGCAGAAGGGCGAGTTGCAGGGATGGCGGCCCACCCTCAGCGCGCCCAACATTCCGCGCCCCGCCGACGGCATCCCGCAGAATATCGCCGAGCATATGAAGCTCATGTGCGACCTGATGGTTCTCGGGTTTCAAACCGACAGCACGCGCATCTGCACCCTCAAGCTCAACAACGATCACAGCTCGCTGCGATTCCCGCATCTGGGCGTCGACTACATGATCCATCACCTGCTGTCGCACTCGGACACCGCGGACTGGCTCAAAGTGAACCAATTCTTCCTGGAGCAGGTGGCGTACATCGCGCGGAGGCTCGAGGCGATCCGCGAAGGCGAGCGGACGCTGCTCGACAACACAATGATGCTTTACTGCAGCAGCATGCTGACTGGCGGTCACGACGCGACTCAGCTGCCCGTCGTGCTGGTGGGCGGCGGCGGCGGGCGAATCCAGGGCGGGCGCGTTCTCGACTATCGCGAGAAACCGGAGCGGCAGATGTGCCGCCTCTTCCTCTCGATCATGGACAAGATGGAGCATCGCCCCGGCCGCTTCGGCGACGCCACGCAACCGTTGGCCGAGGTGTGACCTCGAGCCTGGCGTTCGTCCTTTCCAACCAAAAAACCCCGCTTCCGTTGAGGCGGAGCTCATCCTAGCCTTGGCCCATGACGATTGCGGAATTGCATGCGGATGAAGTCCTGCGCCAAGCCGAGTTTCCGGTGACGCGCGGCCGGATCTTTCTCGGCCACGCCGGGGTGTGCCCGCTGCCGCGACGCGTCGCCGACGCGGTCGCCCATCTCTCGCTCAACTCCTGCGAGGGGGATCAGGAGGCGGTCGTCGACCCTGAGTTGCTCTCCGAGACGCGGGCGCTGGCGGCCCGGCTCATTGGCTCTCAGCCCGACGAGATCGCCCTTGTGGGGCCCACTTCGCTCGGCCTCAGCCTCGTCGCGAATGGCCTGCGCCTTCGTCGGGGAGAAAACGTTCTCGTTTATCTCGATGACTACCCCTCCAATGTTTATCCCTGGATGGCGATGGCGGAGCGCGGGATTCAAGTCCGGCTGCTGAACATCCGTGAGCTGGGGCGGATCCGGCCCGTCGATGTCCTCGGGCAGATCGATGAGCAGACCAAGCTTGTCGCGCTGGCGTCCTGTCATTTTGTGAGCGGATGGCGGATCGACCTGGAGGCGATTGGAAAGATCTTGCGCGATCGTCGGATTCCGTTCTGCGTGGACGCCATCCAGACCCTGGGCGCGTTTCCAACTCCCGCTGCCGCCTGCGATTTCATCGCGGCCGACGCGCACAAGTGGCTGCTGGGCCCATGCGCCGCTGGGATTCTTTATGTGCGGAAGGAGTATCAGGAATGGGTGAGGCCCACCGTGTATGGCTGGCACAACATCCGATCGCCGCAGTATCTCACCGCCGAGGAGATCCAGTTTCGAAAGGACGCGCGACGCTACGAAGCGGGCTCGGCGAATCTGCTCGGGATCGCGGGGTTGCGGGCGGCGTTGCGGATGATTCTGGATATCGGCGTCGCCGACATCGCGGCGGAGCTTCATCGCAAGAGGGCGTGGATCATTCCGGCCCTGGAAGCGAAGGGCTATTCCGTCCTGCAGAGCGTCTCGCCCGCCGGGAACGCGGGCGGGATCATCAGCTTTCACAAAGCGGGCGGCGAAATGTCGGCGCTTCACCAAAAGCTGGCGGAGAAAAGCATCGTCACTTCGCTCCGGGGCGACCGGGCGGGCAACCAATACATCCGCATCTCTCCCCACTTCTACAACACCGACGAGGAGCTCCACCGCTTTCTCGCGGAGGTTTAGAAGCCCCCTATTGGCGCTGGTAGAGATAGAGAGGCTTCGCGGGTGTGTGCTTGAACACGTAGCCCGGGGACGGCGGCGCGCCCTTGGTAGGTGATCTGGCTGGGGACTTGCGCGGAAAGCCGCGGGGCGGTCGGCACGGGGATGAAAACGGTCCAGGTGAACAGGGAGAGCTGCAAGAATCTGGTATTCACGGTATCCGGGGGTTGTTGGGCCCAGCCCCTAGCAGGGTCGCAGCCCGAAATCCATCGCCAAACCGGGGAGCGTTTGCTGGCGCCTTCGTCCGCCCCGCGCCGCGCGGGTCATTTCCTTTTGACGCTCCGATGCCCTTCCCGTAGGTTGCCCGCCTCTTGTCTTGTAATGTCATGAGGTCACGATGCTAGGGTACATCATTAAAAAAGTGTTCGGTTCAAAGAACGATCGCGAGGTGCGCCGGTTGCGTCCTCTGGTCGCGCAAATCAACCAGATCGAACAGGAACTACAGGGGCAGCCTCCCGAGGTCCTTCGCCAGAAGACCGCGGAATGGAAGGCCAGGCTTTCCACCATCGAGGACAAGGCGGCCCTGGCCGATGAGTTGACAGCGATCCTTCCCGAGGCTTTCGCGGTCGTGAAGAACGCCTGCCGGCGGCTCGTGGGAACCGAAATCTCCGTCCGAGGCCATCCCGTCAAGTGGGATATGGTGCCTTTCGACGTTCAGGCCATCGGCGGATGGGCTCTCCACACCGGGCGGATCTCTGAAATGGGCACTGGCGAAGGCAAGACGCTTGTCGCCACATTCCCCACCTACCTCAACGCTCTGACAGGCCGCGGCGTGCATGTCGTGACCGTCAATGATTACCTCGCCGCCCGGGATAGCGAATGGATGGGCGCCGTCTACAAATACCTCGGCCTGAGCGTCGGATGCGTCATTCATGACCAGTCGCCCGATGTCCGTCGCGCGCAATACATGTGCGACATCACTTACGGCACGAACGCCGAGTTCGGATTCGACTATCTTCGCGACAACGGCATGGCCGATCGCAAGGAATACCAGGTTCAGCGCGGCCACTACTTTGCGATTGTCGACGAGGTGGACTCCATTCTCATCGACGAGGCCCGGACGCCCCTGATCATCAGCGGCCCCGCGACCGTGAACGCGGACAACGAAATGTACAACCAGCTGCGGCCGGCGGTGCACTCGATCGTCTCCACCCAGGAAAAACTGTGCAACCGGTTCCTCCAGGAGGCCGATGAGATGATCGTCCGCCTGCGGCCCGCGGATGGATCGCGTCCTCCCAAGTCGGAGGACCTGGAACTCGAACTGGGCCTCGCGCTCTACCGGGTGAAGATCGGCAATCCGCGCTCCGATGGACTCCGGCGCATGCTCGAGGACACCGCGAACGCCTCGCTTCTGCAGCAGGCGGAGCTGCAGTTGCACGCCGACCAATCGAAGAAGGATCTCTACGCGCAGAAGGAGATGCTCTTGTTCGCGATGGACGAGCGCACCCATGAGGCCGACCTGACCGAGAAGGGCCGCTCGTTCCTGAAGCCCGAGGATCCTGAGGCTTTCGTGCTGCCGGATCTCGCGACCGAGTACCACAAGCTCGACTCGGACGCTTCGCTGAATTCGCAGCAGCGAATGGACGCGAAGACCAAGCTCCAGCAGGAGCTGGAGCAGAAGGCGCAATCGATCCACGTCATTTCCCAGCTTCTCAAGGCGTTCTGCCTGTATTTTCGCGACATTCATTACGTCGTGCAGGAGAACAAAGTCATCATCGTGGACGAAAACACAGGCCGCCTCATGACCGGGCGTCGGTGGAGCGAGGGGCTGCACGCCGCGGTCGAGGCGAAGGAGGGCGTCGCGGTGGAGCGCGAGACGCAGACCTACGCCACCATCACGATCCAGAACTACTTCCGCCTGTATCAGAAGCTCGCCGGAATGACGGGCACCGCTGAGACCGAGGCCACCGAGTTCTTCGACATCTACAAGCTCGGCGTGCTGGTGATCCCGCCCAACAAGCCCTGCCTGCGCAAGGACGCGAACGACACCGTCTACAAGACCAAGCGCGAGAAATTCAACGCGGTGCTGCAGGAGATCCGCGACATCCATTCTCAAGGGCGCCCCATCCTTGTGGGAACCGTTTCCGTGGAGACGAGCGAGTTCCTGTCGAGGATGTTGAAAAAGGAGGGAATCGTTCACTCCGTTCTCAACGCCAAGTATCACCAGCAGGAAGCCGAGATCATCTCGCGCGCGGGCCAGCGCGGGTCGGTGACGATCGCGACGAACATGGCGGGCCGCGGCACCGACATCAAGCTGGGCGGCGAAGTCGCGCAGGCCGGCGGGCTTCACGTCATGGGAACCGAGCGCCACGAGTCCCGCCGGATCGACCGCCAGCTGCGCGGACGCTGCGCGCGCCAGGGCGATCCCGGGTCGTCCCACTTCTTCATCTCCCTGGAGGACGATCTGATGCGGCTCAACGGCTCCGACCGGATCGTGAGAATCATGGAGAAGGTGGGCATGGAGGAGGGCCAGCCTCTTGAGGCGTCCATTCTCAACCGATCCATCGAGGGCGCGCAGAAGCGCGTCGAGCAGTCGCATTACCAGGCGCGGAAGAGGACCCTGGAGTACGACGACGTGATGAACAAGCAGCGCGAAGTCATCTACGGATTTCGCAACGAGATTCTCCACGGCGACGATGTGCGCGACCGGCTCATGGACGTGATGGAGGAGGTTGTGATCGCCAAGATCGACGAGTTCACGTCGTCCACAACCGAGCCTCGCGAATGGAACGTCCGGGCGCTGAGCGATTGGATCAACCTCAACTTCCCGCTGGGTGTGAGCGAGGAGATGCTGTTGAAGGTCGCGGAATCCAGCCACGAGGAGCCCCTTCAAGGCTCGGTTTTCGACGGGTTGAGCGCGCACCAGTTCGGCCTGTGCCGCCATGTCGTGGGCGAGGTCCGCAACGCGTACGAGATGAAGGTCAGCCACGAGGACGGCAAGGCCTTGCTGACCGTGGAGCGCTACACGATCCTCAGCGCCATCGACAAGCTGTGGCAGGAGCACCTGTACCACATGGACAGCCTGCGCAACAGCATCGGCCTCCGCGCCTATGGCCAGCGCGATCCTCTCGTCGAATACAAGACCGAGGCTTTCAAGTTGTTCGAGGAATTGATGGTCAACATCAAGACCGAGATCTGCCACAATATCTTTCGCAGCGCATCGAGCCTCCTCGCGTTCGAGAATTTCCTGAAGAGCCTGCAGAAGCGGGCTCAGGAAGTCCACGAAACGCCGGGGGATCTTGCGGCGGCGTCCGGAAACCGCGGCGACCAAAGCGACATGGTGAGCGAGGCCTCCGAGGCTTTGGCGAAGGCGACGCCGATTCGCACCGGCCCCAAGGTTGGGCGCAACGACCCGTGTCCCTGCGGCAGCGGCAAGAAATATAAACAGTGCTGCGGAAAGACTTGATCCCGGCGATCTCCTGCCGATGACGAAATCGGAAGCTCGTTCGCGAAGATCCGCGGTTTTCCCTTGATCGATGAGCCACATGACAACCCCAGAGAATACTGAAACTTCCTCCGAATCCGCCGACCCCCGCAACGAGTCGGCGGAGACAGGCGATCCCTCCGCCGAGACCGCGGCGCTGAAGGCCAAGGTCGAGGAGCAGTGGAACCAGATCCTCCGCACGACAGCGGATTTCGAGAACTTCAAGAAGCGCGCCGCGCGCGAGCGCCAGGAGGCGGTCAAGCACGCCAACGAAGGCTTGCTCGAGCGGCTGATCCCTGTGCTGGACAACTTCGAGATGGCCCTGGTCGCCGGACAGCAGTCGGCGACGGCGCCCGAGTCGATCATGGCCGGCGTGAGCATGATCCAGCAGCAGCTGAAATCGGCTCTTGTCGACTCGGGCCTGGTGGAGATATCGGCCCAGGGCCAGGTCTTCGACCCTAATATCCACGAGGCGGTGTCGCAGCAGGAGACCCGCGAGGTTCCCGAAGGCCACGTGCTGCAACAGCTCCGCAAAGGATATCGATTGCGCGAGCGCCTCCTCCGTCCGGCGACCGTGATCGTCGCCAAAGCGCCGCAGGCCTGAACGGCAACCCGGATCCACTGCTCATGGCTAAGCGCGATTACTACGAGGTTCTGGGCGTGGGCAAGTCCGCGTCCGACGAAGAACTCAAAAAGGCCTACCGCAAGCTCGCGGTCAAGTACCACCCGGACAAGAACCCGGGCGACAAGAACGCGGAGGAGCATTTCAAGGAGCTGGGCGAGGCCTACGAGGCTCTGAGCGATTCCCAGAAACGCGCGGCCTACGACCAGATGGGGCATGACGCTTTCGATCCGCGTCGACGCGCCCAGGGCGGAGGGGGAGGCTTTCACGATCCCACCGAGATTTTTCGCGAGGTTTTCGGGAACTCGGGCGGCATTTTCGAGGAGCTGTTCTCCGGCGGCGGCGGACGCCGGCAGGATCCCCGGTCTCCACAGCGCGGCGACGATCTGCGATACGATCTCGAGCTGTCGTTTGAGGAAGCCGTTCGCGGATGCGAGAAGGAGATCAATGTCACTCGCCTCATGAGCTGCGAACGCTGCGGCGGAACAGGCGCCGACGGCGCGGCCCGAAAGCGGACATGCGCCACCTGCGGCGGACGCGGCCAGGTGGTGACGTCGCGCGGCATCTTCAGCCTGGCCCAGGCTTGTCCGCGATGCGCGGGGCAGGGGCAGATGATCGAGAACCCTTGCCGGGCCTGCGAGGGCGAGGGGCGGGCTGAGCGTCCGGGCAAGGTGAAGCTCCGGATCCCGGCCGGCGTCGACACAGGCACGCGCCTGCGCTCCACCGGCGACGGCGAGGCCGGCATGCGGGGGGGTCCTTCGGGCGATCTATACGTCGTGCTCCACGTCAAGGCCCACGATCTGTTCGAGCGCGACGGCGATGATCTCCATTGCGAAGTGCCCGTCAGCTTCGTTCACGCCGCGCTGGGGGCGGAGGTCGAGGTGCCTACGATGCAGGGCAAGGCCCACATCAAGATCCCCCCGGGCACCCAAAGCGGCACCACGTTCCGCCTCAAGGGCAAGGGGGTCCGCAATGTTCATGGACACGGCGTGGGCGACCTTCATGTGCGCGCCGTGGTCGAGGTTCCCTCCAAGCTCAACAGCGCGCAGCGCGCCAAGCTGGAGGAGTTCGCGCTGCTTTGCGACGAAACCGTGAATCCGATCGGCAAGAGCTTTTTGGACCGGGCCAAGGGGTTCTTCCGCTAGCCCGACCCCCATGCGCCGCTTCTTCCTCCCCCCTGAGGAGTGCCGCGAGCCCATCCTCCGCCTTCGCGGCGATGAAGCGCATCACGCGGCAAGGGTCCTGCGCCTTCAGCCGGGCGATTCAGTCTGCGTCCTCGACGGCGCGGGACAGCGTGTCGTCTGCGTCGCGCGCGCCGTCGCCAAGTCGGAGGTCTCCCTCGACGTCGTTTCACGCGAAACGTTTCCCCCTCCGCCCGTTCTTCTCGCTCTTTTCTGCGCCGTTCCGAAGGGCGGCGTGTTCGATGACATCCTGGAGCAGGCCATCGAGCTGGGCGTTGGGGCGGTGACGCCCTTGATAACGGATCGCGGCGCCGTGCGATACGAGATCCAGCAGGCCGAGACCCGGCGCGCGAAATGGCGGGCCACGGCGATCGAGAGCGTCAAGCAGTGCGGATCCCCCTGGCTGCCGAGCATCGCCGCGCCCGCGACGGTCGACCAGGCGCTTGGTGATCCCGTCCGCGGGGAGCTGGCGATGGCGGCGGATCTTCGTCCGGGAGGCCGCGGGGTCAGCGCGGTGGTGAGCGAGGCGGCGCGGCGCCTGGGGCGCGTTCCTTTGGGCGTGAGCGTTTGGATCGGGCCTGAGGGTGATTTTTCTCCCAGAGAGCTGGACCTGATGAGGGACGCGGGCCTCGTGTCGGTGACGCTCGGGTCGCGAGTGCTTCGATGCGCCACCGCCGCCCTTTCGGCCTTGGCGATCGTGTCGGAAAGCCTGCGGGGACACCTCCGTGCGGACCAAGGCTTGTGAAGGTCGGCCTTTCCCGGATCTCCGGGCTGGACGGAACCTAGCGTCTTCATTGTCCTCCCCTCGCTTGCGTGCGGCCTCTTCTCGTTCTAACTTGATGCGCTGCGTTGTATGGCTCTGACATCGGACATGGCGGCTCAATCTTCCGGACCGATTCTTCGGGAGGGGGCGATTCGTCGAGTTTCGGCCCGTACACAATGCTTGCCATCGGGGCTCTCAGCGAACAACCTCAGCATCCAGCGCACCCAGTGGGCATGAAAAAACGCTTCTTAACCGCGGTGGTCCTCACAATCTCGATCTTGGGGTTGCGCGCCGCCGACCTCTCCCGCGCCACCTTCACGCAGGTCGTTAACGAGGTGGACATCGTCGACGCCAAGACCACATCGATGCGCGGCGCGAAACTTAATGACGTTCTGGTCGCGCCCGATCTGGTGCGCACCGGGCCCGGTTCGCGCGCGGAGCTTACGGCTCCCGACAAGACGCTCACCCGCATCGGGGCGAACACCGTGCTTTCCTTCGATCCCTCGGGCCGCAACATCCGACTCGACCGAGGCAGCCTTCTCTTCCATTCCCCGAAAGGGAAGGGAGGCGGCACCGTGACGACCGGCAAGGCGTCCGCCGCTGTGCTGGGCACCACCATCATGTTGGTTGCGACCCCCAACGGCGGCTTTAAGGGGATCGTTCTGGAGGGCGAGGGCAGGTTTACCATGGGCGCGGGCGCTTCGCGGCGGCTGACGGCCGGCCAGGAAGTGTATGTCCTTCCCAACGGACGCGGCTTCAGCCCCATCCTCAACATCAACCTTTCCCGCCTCGTCACGGACTCTGGCTTCGTGAAAAACTACTCTTCGCCGCTCGCGAGTCTTCCCAAGGTGCAGGCTGCGATCAAAACCCAGGATGACAAGCTGAAGCGGGGAGTTCTCCAGGAAACGGGTCTGCTCGCGGGCAGCACCGCGACCGAAACGACCGTCACGGTGGTGGACTCAGTAACCTTCAGCGCCGCCGTGAAAGAGAATCAGCAGGCCGTGGACAAATCGTGGAAACGGGACCTGAAGATCGACGGAGCCCGGATTCCTTCCGACCGGGTGTTCGATCGGGACGAGCGTCGCTATCCGAAGAACAGCGTCTGGAGCGATTCCGTGAGTCGCGCCGCGTTGGGGCAGGATATCACCATCGACTCCGAGAACGTGATCCTGCCGCGAATCACCCCGAGCCAGGGCAATGGGTCCTGGCCCGCGCTCTTCGGCATCGTGGCCGACCAGGATTTGATCATTAAGGACAGCGTCGATTTTCATCCCGCCTCCAATCACGGCGGCCCGCCTCTCGCGCCTCCAAGCCTGGTCCTCGCCGGAGGCGATGTTCAGATCAAGGCGGGCAGCAGCGTGCGTTACCTCGCCGACGCCGATCTCGCGATCGCGGCTCAGAAAACATTGACGTTCGATGAAGTGTCCATCCAGACCCAGGGCGGAAGCGTCAAGCTGCAAAGCCTGAGTGGATCGATCCAGCTGGCGGCGACCGATGTGTCGGCCCACCCCGACGCGAAGCTGGATGTCATCGCGAAGAAGGGGAAGGCGACGATGGTGGGCGGAAGCCTGACCGCCGGGAATATACAGATCGTCGCGGGCGACAAAGTGGACATCAGGAACACTGATTTTCGGATTGGCAACGGAGATCAGAATCTTCCGAGCCTGGCGATGCAGGCGGAGACCATTGTGCTCGCCAACGTGAACCTGCCGGATGGGACGGTGCTTCTGCAGTCGGGCCGAGGCAGTCTGGCGCCCGCCGCGAACACTCGCCAGACCGTGATGACCGGTTATGTGAACTTCTATGAGAACGTGAAGAAACATGGCAACCCGGCGGAGCAATACGTCGCGGGTTACGCGGATGCCGCAATCCATCGGACTGCGGAGATCACCATTGGCGTCCGTCCTGGCAGAACCCAATGAAGCCGCCGCACGTTGTCGTTTCCATATTCCAATTTTTAGTTCTGGCCCTCCCCGCCGCCGCCCAGGTCGCCGGCTCCATCCAACAAAGCGAATCCTTGCGACGGCGACGTGAGGCCGAGCGCTTGACACGGGATCAGCAAGTCGAGGAGCCGGTTCCCTCGATCAGCCCCGACGAAGCCGTGGATATCGGCCCTCAATATATCCTGAGCTCTCGTCAACAACGCCGCTGGCTCGAGGTGGGTTTCGATCTCCAGTATTCCTACACCGACAACATGTTTTTCAACGAGCCGTCGGGCCCCACCGTCGGCTCCACGTTGCTGACGACGTCCGCGCAGATCGCCCTCACCCCGCCCGAGTGGAATGTCGCGCAAGGGAAGCTGAAGGCTCGCGCCGGCTACCAGTATATCTGGATGAACTACGCGCTCACTGGGGCTCGGATTGATCCCACGACCGGATTTCGGAAGAGCGACAACGATTTTGACGCGCCCACGGCGTCGGCGGATCTGACCGAGACCTGGAAGCATTGGCAGGCGCAGGTGGGAGTGGATTGGGTCCGATTGCTCAGCCATCAGCCGACCTATTCCGCCTACAGCGAGTTCTACCGCGACTACGCGCTGCGGTGGTCGGTGAGCAGGGCGTTTGAGCTGGGGCGGAAGCACAGCCTCGTCGCGGGTTATCTGGGGTCTCATCATATGACCCATGTGGACCCCACGCCAGGCATGGATGACGGGGATCGCAACGATCGCACCGACCACACCCTCTTGCTGGGATACACATATCAGATCGCTCCGCGGCTCGCCCTGCAGCCGGGTTATCGGTTCCAGCTGGTGCAGTATAACCATGCCAACCGCATGGATCAGCTGCACACATTTACGGGCGGAGCGTCCTTCGCGCTCACCCGGTGGCTCTTCGTCCGCGCTTATGGCGCTTACGAGCTGCGCGAGTCGGACGACGCGCTGGTTCCCGATTACCGGAAGTGGGATGTCGGCGTTTCTCTCAGCGCCATGTTTCGCTTTTAAACGGCGGGCCTTGCGCCGAACGGGCGGCCGCGCGCCGGGTCAGATTCAGATCCGCACCTTGAACCGCTCGCCCTTCTTTAACGAGCGAACGAAACCCGCGAGCAGATTCGGGATCATCTCGAGATCTTTCAGGCTCACTAGCTCCACGGGCGAGTGCATGTAGCGATTCGGAAGGCTCACTAGCCCGCTGGCGATCCCGCCGCGCGTCCAGAAGATGGTGTCGGTGTCCGTCCCGCTGGTGCCCGACACGGCTTCGTGCTGCAGCGGAATCTTCAACTCCTGCGCGACCTCCTCCAGCCGCCGGATCACCTCAGGATGGCTGGATCCGCCGTGGGTGACAGCCGGCCCTCTCCCGATTCTCACGTCGCCGTGCAGGATCTTGCTGACGGAGGGGTAATCGGTCGCGTGCGTGACATCGACGACGACGGCGACGTCGGGCCGCAAGGAGTAGGCAATCTGGCGCGCCCCGAAGAGTCCCACCTCCTCCATCACGCAAGACACCGCGCAGACCTCAGGCAGCAGCTTCTTGCGTTCCGGGTGCAACAGTCGAAGCGCCTCGGCGACCGCGAACGTGCCGATCCGGTTGTCGAAGGCCCGCGCGACGGCCAAATCGCCTCGCAACACGGCGAATTCATCGACGAGGGTGATGGGGTCGCCCACGCGGATCCACCGCTCGGCTTCCGCTCGGCTTGAGACGCCGATGTCGATGAACAGGTCCTCCATTTTGGCGATCTTCCGTTCGCTCTCGAGTTTCGTCAGGTGCGGCGCGACATTCCCCACCACCCCCGGCACCGGACCTTTCCGGGCGTGGATCGTGACCCGCTGCGCTTTCATGATGGCAGCGTCCACGCCGCCCAGGCGCCGCACATACACGAAGCCGTCGGCGTCGATGTAGTTCACGGCCATTCCAATCTCATCGGCGTGGCCGGCGAGCATGACTCGCGGCGATCCGCCTTTGTTGAGCACGGCCACGCTATTGCCGTAGGCGTCGGAAAAGGTCTCATCGGCGAAGGCTTCGACATAGTCGAGCCACACGCGTTGCCCGCGCGCTTCATGGCCGACAGGGCTGGGAGTTTTGAGGAGCTTCTTCAGAAACTGGAGCGATTGGAGGCGCATGGGCGGCAGGCTAGGCAGAGACGCCGGGGCGATTCAAGCTGCTCGGCAGGATGGAAGGGAAGTCCCCGCCCACAGAGCAATAGCCGCCCAACAGCCATGGATCGGGCGCCGGCCATCGGATAGCGAACAGGTCTCTTGTGGCTTGTGCTGTTCTGATAGCTAAACGAGTCATATGTTTGCGCCTTGGGAGTCATCCCTGTGAGGAGTGGTTTCGGGAGCGGACATCCATCGTCGGGCCATGGGCGCGATTTCGACTTGAATGAGCGAGGGCCGCTCCGCGAGAACTGGCGAGGCCTTCAGCGATGAACCCCTTCCAACAACGCCTTTTTCCGGATGAACAGCCGATCGTCGACCGGCTCGGGCGGGAGTTTTTCCTCCGACTTCCCGATGTGCCGGGGGTCTACTTCATGCAGGACGCGTCGGGACAGGTTCTTTATGTGGGCAAGGCCAAGAGCCTGAAGCGGCGCCTGTGCTGCTATCGCGTGGCCAACCCGGACCGGATGGCGCGACGGACCCTGCGCCTTCTTCGCTTGGTTGCCCAGATCGAGTGGGAGGCTTGCGTGGACGAGGCGGCCGCCATCCAGCGCGAGTCCGAGCTCCTGCTCTCCATCAAGCCGCGGTTCAACCGCGCGGGCGTTTGGCGCGGTCCCCGGCGATCCTTGGTCTGGCGGTGCGAGGACGCGGGATTCCGCCTCCGAATTGTGGATTCCGCCGAGGAAGGTTGGGGCTGCATCGGGCCTTATGGCGCGTTTGTCCGGCGGCTTCATCGAGTCCTGGCGCGACGCGTTTGGTGTCACCTGCATCCCCATCGTGGCATCGCCGGCATGCCCGCGGGATGGACACACGGTCTCCACGGTCCCGATGTCACGATCCCCGCCCAGACATCGACCGATCTGGCCGCCGTCCGAGATCTCGTCGACCGGTCCTTCCAGGGCCACGCGGATGCGCTGTCGCAGTGGGCTTGCAGCGCGGATAGCGCCTTCGAGCGCGCAGGGTGGCAGGAGGACATTGAGTTCCTCGTCGATCGCTACCACATCGAGGAGACGCCGGGCGGGGCATCCAAGGGCTTGCTTCGCGAATGAGGATCTGGCTTAAACAGGGACGTTGATCTGCGATGATGCGCACACTATTCCGCCTGCCGCTCGTTCTTTGCGTTTTGGCGCTTCTCACAGCGTCCTTCCCGTCTCGTTTGCACGCCGCAAGTTCTTCGGTCGCCGCCTTCGATGAAGCCAACAAGCTTTACGAGCAAGGCCGATTCGGGGCCGCGGCCGACGCTTACGAGACGCTTCTCAAGAAAGGGGAGACCACCCTCTCCGTATATTTCAATCTGGGGAACGCCCGTTTCCGGAACGGTGAGGTCGGCCGCGCCGTGGCCGCCTATATTCAAGGCCGCCGGCTTGCCCCGCGCGACGCGAGCGTCCAATCCAACCTTCAACTGGCTCGCCGAGCCGTCCGAGGCGCGGAGGACTTTTCATCGCCCATCTGGCAACGCGTTCTTGGGCAGCTCACGGGCAACGAATGGGCCTGGGCCACCTTGGCGGCTTCCTGCGCCTTCTTCCTTCTGCTCATCTGGGGGGAGCGGCGTCCGGAGAGTCGTTCGAGGATCCGCCGCGCTCTGCGTCTTTCGGGGGCATGCCTGGCGTGTTGCGCCATGGCGCTCCTGTACGTCGGCGGCGCCGAGCAGCGTGCCGTGGCCGTTGTCGTCAGAAAGGAAGCGCCGGTGCGGTTCACGCCGCTCGATGAATCGCCGGTGGCGTTCAATGGATCGGACGGACTCGAACTGGAGGTGATGGGGCGGAAGACCGGCGCCAGCGCGACGGAGGAGTGGTTGGATGTTCGCGACTCGGCCCAACGGCGGGGTTGGATCCGTCGCGCGAGCGTGGAGATTGTTGGGACGCTGTGACTCCTGATGAAGCGAATCGATCAGGCGTTGGTGGATTTGGGGTTAATGGAGAGCCGCGAGAAGGCGAAGCGCGCGGTCCTGGCCGGCGAGGTCCGCGTGAACGGACAACGGGCCCACAAACCCAGCGATCCCGTTCGCGACGCGGACCACGTGGAGCTCGAAGCGCGCGAGCGCTTCGTCAGCCGCGGCGGCTCGAAGCTGGAGCACGCTCTGCAACATTTCCAAATCGCGGTGGAAGGCGCCCGCGCCCTCGACGTCGGGGCGTCGACGGGCGGATTCACCGATTGCCTCCTCCAACGCGGGGCGTCGAAGGTGTTCGCGGTCGATGTCGGACACGGCCAGCTGGCCTGGAAGCTGCGGCAGGATCCGCGCGTGACGGTCATGGAACGGATCAATGCCCGGCATTTAAGACCGGCTTCCTTTCCGCCGGAAGCGCTCCCGTTTCGATTGATCGTCGTGGACTGCTCCTTCATCTCGTTGAAGCAGGTCCTGCCCCCGCTGATTTCCCTGCTTGACCCGGAGGGGCGGATCGTGGCGTTGATCAAGCCTCAGTTTGAGGCGGGGAAGGCGGAAGCGGATCGCGGGGCGGGCGTCATCAGCGACCCCATGATCCACGAGCGAGTGATCCGCGAGCTGGCGACATTTGTCCGCGATGAGCTGAAGCTGACATGGACAGGGGTGGTGGAATCGCCTTTGCTCGGCCCTGCGGGAAACAAAGAATTCTTGGTCTTGATTGAAAAAACGGCTCGAACCCATCCGTAAGGTCGGACTCGCGGCGAACTCCCAAAAGACGCTGAGCCGCGAGCTCATCCAGCGCGCGGCCCGGCTTATCCGGCGCAGCGGTCGCGAGGTGTTTTGCGACGCCGCGACCTCACAGCTTGCGGGCCTGGCCTGCACTCAGTTCGGCGACACGCGCTCGCTCGCGAGGCATGTGGATCTCCTGCTGGTCTTCGGCGGCGACGGCACCATGCTGCGTGTTGGCCGCGAGACCGCCGGCCTGCCCACGCCGATTTTGGGAGTGAAGGTCGGCGGACTGGGCTTCCTCACCGCGGTCCAGAATCCCGAGCTCCCCAAGGCTCTCGAGAGCATCTGGCGGGGCGAGTTCTCCATTGATGTCCGCACCCTTATCGAGGCGCGGCTTTGCAACCGTCCGGACGCTGCCCCTCAGCTCGCGCTCAATGATTTCGTCATCGGCCGCGGCGATGTGTTCCGGCTGATCGAGCTGTCGGTCCACGTCGATGAGGAGTTGCTGACCCACTACCGATGCGATGGATTGATCATCGCGTCGCCCACAGGTTCCACGGCCTACTCCATGGCCGCGGGCGGGGCGATCGTTAGCCCCAAGGCGGACGTTCTGGCGCTCACCCCCATATGCCCCCACACGCTGTCCAATCGCTCGGTGATAGTGAACGCCCATTCCATCGTGAGCGCCAAGGTTCTCAGCCGGACCGTCCAGACCATCCTCACAGCCGACGGCCAGGTCCAGACTCCGCTGGAGCCCGGGGAGGTGGTGGAGATGAGCCGGAGCCGGCATGCGATCCGCCTTTTGCGTCTCAAGGGAAGCGCCTTCTTCGGAACTCTGCGGCAGAAGTTGCACTGGAGCGGCAGCAGCCTATAGGCTTGATCCTGCGGATGCCGGCGGGGCGGAGGGGCGGGTTGGGGAGCTGAGTTTTGATTCTGAAGATATGTTGCGGCTTAAGGATATTGCCGAACGGGCCGGTGTTTCGATCATGACCGTGTCCAAATCGCTGAGGGACGCGCCGGACATCTCGGCGGGGACCAAGGCGAGGATTTGCAAGCTCGCCGACGAGCTGGGCTATGTTCCCAACTCCGCGGCGCAGGGACTTCGCAACCAGCGCACCCAGCTGTTCGGAGTGATCATCCCCTCCGCGACCGAACCCGTCTACGCCCGCATCACCCTGGCGCTTGAGGATCAGTCGTATCATCGCGGCTACGACATCCTGTTCGCCCATTCCCTGAACCAGGTCGAGCGCGAGGAGCGATGCATTCGTCGGATGCTGGCGCGTCGTGTGGACGGCCTCTTCATTTCGCCCGTCTATCGGATGTCCCAAAACTCTCCGATCTTCGCCGAGCTTTGGCGCCGGCAGATCCCCACAGTGCTGCTCGGTCATCGCGCCGCGTTCTGTCCGCACTTCGCTTCTGTGGAGACGGAGGACATTCTGGCCAGCTACATGATCACGCGCCACCTTCTGCAACTGGGGCACCAGAGAATCGCGTTCTTCGCGGGGCACCCGACGTCGCCCTCAAGCCACGAGCGGTTGGAAGGCTATCGTCGCGCGATTCGCGAAGTGGGCCGCGAAGTCGATGACGCCCTCATTTTCCAGGCTGGGAGCACCATCGAAGAAGGCGAGAAGGCCGCTGTCCAGATGGCCTCCGAGAAGTGCGGGGCCACCGCTCTGCAGGCGGTCAACGACTTGGTGGCAATCGGCGCCGCCACCTTCCTTCTCAGCCAAGGACTGCGCGTCCCGCAGGACATATCGGTGGCGGGATTCGGAAACATTCTGGTGAGCGAACATTTTCGCGTTCCTCTGACAACGATCCGCCAGCCGAAGCATCGGTTGGGAGTGGCGGCCATGGAATTGATGCTGCGGTTGCTCGAGGGGGAGATGCCCCCTGTGCGGCGCCTGGTGGGAGAACTCGTCATCCGCGAAAGCACCGGCCCGGCGCCCAGGCCTCGCCAACCGGATTAACGGCCAGAATTGACTTGTTCGAGGAGTTGAGCGCCTTGTGGCCGTGTCGCTCTTGTGGTTTCCCGGCGGGGGCTGATTTCCCTGAGGCAATTGAGGGGCATCGCGCGCCGCCGCTCCGGACTCGTCAGAGCCCCTCTGTTTGATCCGCGTCCTCGCGAACCAAGCAGGCCGCCTTGCGCGTTTCGCCCCATCGGTAGCCGCCGAGTTCTCCGTTCGATCTCAGAACACGATGGCATGGGATGAGGAAGGCCACCGGATTATTCCCAACGGCGGCGCCCACGGCGCGTTGCGCCCGGGGCGCGCCGATCCATTCGGCCAACCGTCCGTAGCTGACCACGCGTCCAGGAGGGATTCGCAGGAGCGCCCGCCAGACCTGCACCTGGAAATTCGTCCCCCGAACAAGCGTATGGAAGGAAGCGCATTCGCCAGACTTGCGAAGGAAGACGCGCTCCACGATCGCCGCTGTCGCGTCCGAAGCCTGCTCGCGCCTCGCCTCAGGCCACGCTTCCTGAAGTCGTTCTCGAAAGGGATTTGTTGCTCCCTTCTCGAGGAATTCGAGACGACAAATCCCTCGATCGGTGGCGGCGATTCCGCACAGCCCCAACGGCGTGTCATGGAATCCGTAACGGATGTTGAGAGCCTTGCCGCCCTGCTTGAACTCTCCGGGGGAGACCGCCTCCAGCGTGACGAACAGGTCGTGAAGGCGACCCGGACCCGACAATCCCGCGTCGAGCGACGCGCTCAGGACATCGTCCGACTGGCGGAGCCTTTCCCGCGCGCGTGCGACGGTGAGGCACTGGAGGAATCGCTTGGGGCTGACCCCGGCCCACCGTGAGAAGAGCTTTTGCAGCCGCCACTCGCTCAGGTTCACGGCGTTGGCGATCTCCGACAGGCGCGGTTGTCCGCTCGCGCGAGCGCGGATGAAGTCGATGGCTTGGGCGACTCGGGCGTAATCGCGTCCGGGGTCGGTGTCGTCTTCCATCTCGGGCTCTGGCGTCTCGGTCATGCGGGGGATCCTACCACGGCGCGGCGGCGCGCCCACCCGGATCTTGCCATCCGGGCGCGGTCCAGCGCGCTGGCGAGGGCGGCGCCCAGGGCCGCGAAAAGGACGAAGAGCCGCTGGGCGGACGGGATCATGCGAGGACTGTTGGCAGGAGGATTCCATGAGGTCGACAGCGAAGTGGCCGTCGCCCCGCTTTCGGGTTGAAATGGAGGAGTCCGCTCGAACACCATGGCTGGCATGGGCAACACGTTCGGCACCTTGTTTCGCATTACCACCTGGGGGGAATCCCATGGCGGCGGCGTGGGGGTCGTGGTGGATGGCTGTCCGCCGCTGATCCAACTCTCCGAGTCGGACATCCAGCCCGATCTCGACCGTCGCCGCCCTGGCCAATCGTCCATCACGACTCCTCGCAATGAAGCGGACAAGGTCACGATCCTCTCCGGGGTTTTCGAGGGCAAGACGCTCGGAACTCCCATCTCGATGATGGTGCCGAACACCGACGCGCGACCAGAGGCTTACAGCGAGATGGCCCAAAAGTTCCGGCCGTCGCACGCGGACTACACGTATTTCTCCAAGTTTGGTTTTCGGAACTGGCAGGGCGGCGGACGCTCCAGCGCGCGAGAGACAATCGGCCGCGTTGCGGCGGGAGCGATCGCCAAAAAGATCCTGAAGGAGCGTTTCGGCGTCGAGGTGCTGGCTTATGTTCAACAGGTGAAGAACATCGAGGCCGAGGTGGATCGGGAGAAGCTGGAGCTCCGCGACGTGGAGGCCAACATCGTTCGATGCCCCGATTCGAAGTCGGCCAAAAAAATGATTCGATTGATTGAGGCGATGCGCCGGAAGGGCGACAGCGTTGGGGGAGTGATCGAGGGCATCGCTCGCGGAGTGCCGCCCGGCTGGGGCGCCCCGGTCTTCGATCGGCTTGAGGCCGACCTGGGCAAGGCCATGCTGAGCCTGCCCGCTTCCAAGGGGTTTGAGGTGGGAAGCGGGTTCGCGGGCGCCCGGCTCACCGGGTTGGAGCACAACGACGCGTTCCGCATGCGAGGCGGCCGGGTGAGGACGGTCACCAACCGTTCGGGCGGGATTCAGGGCGGGATCTCGAATGGAGAAACCGTTTACTTCCGCGTCGCCTTCAAGCCCGTTGCCACGGTCATGCGCGAGCAGGAGACGGTCGACGTGCGTTTCCGCAACACGACCCTGAAAGGGCGCGGACGCCACGACCCCTGCGTGCTGCCGCGGGCGGTGCCGATGGTCGAGGCGATGTCCGCGCTTGTGCTCGTGGATCACGCCCTTCGCCAGCGCGCTCAGAACGAATGGCCGGAACGAAAGCGCTGATTACCGGCCTAGTCTCAACCGCTTTGACAGCAATTTCGACAGGGCAAACGATGATCCGAAGGGCGCCGGCGACGGCGAAGGAACTGCGATGAACAAGAGTCTATCTCCCCAGGAAGTGTACCGGACGCTCGTGTCCCACATCGGCCAGGTGATGCGAGGCCAGGAGGCCGCCATGAGAAAGCTCTTCGCCGCGCTGTTGACCGGCGGGCATGTTCTCCTGGAGGACTATCCGGGCACCGGAAAAACCACGCTCGCCAAGGCGCTCGCTCAATCGATCAACACGCGCTTCCGCCGGATCCAGTTCACTCCGGACTTGCTGCCGTCCGACATCCTTGGCGTGTCCGTCTACAATCAGAGGGACCAGGAATTCCATTTTCAGGAAGGGCCGGTGTTCACGAACATCCTCCTCGCGGACGAAATCAACCGGGCGTCTCCGCGCACTCAGTCAGCGCTGTTGGAAGCGATGGCGGAAGGGCAGGTGACGGTGGAGGGGGAGCGGCGTCCGCTGCCCGAGCTTTTCTTCGCGATCGCGACCGAGAACCCCGTGGAGTTCCGAGGCACCTATCCGCTGCCCGAGGCCCAGATGGATCGTTTCGCGATGCGCTTCAACCTCGGATATGTTTCCGAGGAGCAGGAGGTCGAGATTCTGACGGCTCAGGAGAAGACGCATCCGATCGATTCGCTGGGGGCCTGCATCACCGAGTCGGAGCTGCTTCTGGTGAGGCGCGCTGTGACGGAGGTGAAGGTGAGTCCGGAGCTGAAGCACTATATCGTGAAGCTGGCCGCGAGCTCCCGCGGGATGCCCGGCGTTCAGCTCGGCGCCAGCCCCCGGGCTTCGATCTCCCTGATGAAGGCGGCGCAGGCGGTGGCCGCGTTCGACGGCGGCTCGTTTGTGACCCCGGATCACATCCAGGAACTCGCCGTGCCCGTGATCGCGCATCGGCTGGTCATGGAGCAGCAGGCTCGGTTCTCCGGTGTGACCGCCGAAGGAATCGTGCGCGACATTGTGAAGAAGACGCCGGTCCCCGCCTAGGTCTTGGAGGGCGGCGGCCCTCCTGCCGCTTGTGCTCCAGCGGCGAGGCGGGGGTCAAAGGCTTGGTTTCGTTCCCAGTGGGTTGGACGATCGGGGTGGCAGCGGCGCGCGTCTGGCGCGCTCCCAGACGCTTTGCGATTTCATGGAGAATGTCTCCACGCGGCAGAACACAGCCTGGGCCATCGGCGCTCGGCGTCGTCGCTCGGTCGAAAGGCTTCGGCCGGCGAACGCAACAGGCGTTCGCCGGCCTACCCACCACAGGGCGGCCCTCCGCCGTGCCTCTCAGCGGTCTCTGCCAGGGCTCCTACCCTGAAATCCATTTCTTCATCAGCCTATCGCTGTCGGGCTCCTTCCCGAAGTGCCCTCCCCGTTGCAAGTGTCCTGCCAAGGTCGCGAGTTCGCGGGCTTGGCATGGAGTGGCAAGGGGACTTGCGCGTTGGATGAGCCGTCCCTTCTCTCCGTCAGGCGCGTTCCCAGGCGCCTCCGGTCGGCGCGCCCAGCGGGTTATTCGAGCCGCTTCCTTCGCAAAACAGCAGGATTCGCATTGCTACGCGCGAGAGCGGCGTGCGATAGGTCTGGAATGCGATATCGACGGTTCGGGCGCACTGAGCTGCGGATGCCTGTCTTCTCATGCGGGGGGATGCGCTACCAATTCAAGTGGCAGGATGTCCCGCCGCAAGACATCCCCGCCGACAATCAAGACAACCTCGAGGCCACCATCCGTCGCGCCCTGGAACTGGGCATCCATCACATCGAAACCGCTCGCGGATACGGCACTTCCGAGATGCAGCTGGGCCGCATACTGCCGACCCTTCCTCGCGATCAAATCATCGTCCAGACGAAGGTCGCCCCTCAGGCCACAGCCGCCGAGTTTCTGAAGATCTTCGATCAGTCCATGAAGTATCTCCGGCTCGATCACGTGGATTTGCTCGCGCTCCACGGGATCAACAACCGGTCGTTTTTGGATTGGTCCTTGAAAAAGGGTGGATGTGTCGAAGCCGTCCGCCAGCTCCAGCGCGAGGGCCGGGTTCGATTCCTGGGCTTCTCCACCCACGCCACCGCCGATGTCATCGTCGACACCGTCAAGAGCGGAGAGTTCGACTACGTCAACCTTCATTGGTATTTCGTAAACGACTTGAATTGGGCCGCGGTGGTCGAGGCCAATCGCCGGGACATGGGGGTGTTCATCATCAGCCCCAATGACAAGGGCGGGAAGCTCTACGATCCGCCGCCGAAGCTTCGCGCGATGTGCGATCCGCTGAGCCCGATGCAGTTCAATGATCTTTACTGCCTCGCCCGGCCCGAGGTTCACACGCTCAGCTGCGGGGCGGCGAAGCCGCAGGACTTCGACGAACATGTGCGCGCCCTGGATCACTACGATCAGGCCGGCGAGCTGGTCGCGCCCATCGAGGCCCGGCTGCGCGCCGAGATGAAGCGGGTGCTGGGGCAGGATTGGTGCGCGCGGTGGTTCGAAGGACTTCCGGAATACACCGATGTGCCGGGGCAGGTGAACGTCGCCGAGATCCTTCGTCTTTGGACCTACGCGGCTTCGCTGGATCTCGTCGCTTGGGGCAGAATGCGCTACAATCTGCTGGGGCAGGCGGATCATTGGTTTCCTGGCGAGAATGCGGGTCGCCTGGACTTTCAGAAGCTGGACTCCGCCCTCCAGCGCAGCCCGTTTGCGGATCGCATCCCGCGGATCCTGCGCGAAGCCCACGACCTCCTGTTTGATCAGCCCAAGAAGCGGGCAAGCCAGGGCTGAGGGCCTGAAAACTCGCGTCCCGCTCGTCGGCGCGAGTCAGATTGACCAAATCAGTCTTGGATTTTGCCCCCTGTTTCCTCTTAAATCCCGCGCGTGTCACAGCAGCAGCAGACGCTCCGACAATCGGTCACGTATTCTGGCATCGGTCTCCATAGTGGAAATCGAGTGACAATGACGTTGGCCCCGGCGCCGGCCAACACGGGCATCCGTTTTCGCAGGATGGACCTTGAGGACAAGCCCGAGGTGGAGGCGCGCGTCGAGAACGTTTCGCTCACAAACCGATCCACCACCATCGCCAAGGGGCATGTGAAGGTGCAGACGGTGGAACATATTCTCGCGGCCTTGGCGGGGGCCCAGATCGACAACGCGGTCGTCGAGCTCGACGCCAATGAGCCCCCGATCGCCGACGGCAGCGCGCGCGAATACTGCCGGCTCATCCAACAGGCGGGCGCGGTTCAACAGTCCGAGCGACGGGAGTGCTATCGCGTCACGGCCCCCATCGAGCTCACCCAGGGCGAAACCACCATGGCCATCTTTCCCCACGATGGCTTCAAGATCACCTGCACCAGCGCGGACAAGGGCGGGCGTTTCACCCAGCAGTACACCCTCGATGTCACTCCGGAAAGCTGGCTGAAGGAGCTGTCCCACGCGCGGACCTTCTGCTTCTACGAGGAGATCGAGTACCTGATCAAGCACGGCTTGATCAAGGGCGGATCGCTGGAGAACGCCGTGGTGATTCGCGACGACGCTGTGCTGACGACGGAGCCTCTGCGCTACCGCGAGGAGTTCGTGCGGCACAAGATGCTCGATATCATCGGAGACCTTTCTTTGCTCGGAAGGCCGATCCAGGGACATGTCATCGCCGTGCGTCCCAGCCACGCGTCGAATTGCGAGCTGGCGCGGCTCGTTCAGGCTCAAATGCGGAAGCCCATTGAAACCATGCAAACTTTCACGCCCCCGCCCGTCGCCGAGAAGGACAAGCCAGCGGCCGGCCACGCCGGCGGAGGATCGCCGGGCAAGGAGACGGAGCAGATCGTGCGCGACGGCGCCACGCTCGACAACATGCAGGTGATGAAGGTGCTGCCGCATCGGTATCCCTTCCTGATGGTCGACAAGGTCACCAAGATCGAGGGGAACCGGGTCGTCGCGGTGAAGAATGTCACCATCAACGAGCCCTATTTCCAGGGCCATTTTCCGGGCCATCCCATCATGCCGGGCGTGCTGCAGTTGGAGGCGATCGCGCAGGTGGCCGGCATCCTGATGCTCCGACAGGCCGAGAATTTCGGGAAGATCGCCTACTTCATGTCCGCGGAGAGCGTGAAGTGGCGCAAGCCGGTTCGGCCTGGGGACGTGCTTGTCATCGACGTCGAACTGACCAAGAGCCGCGGGAAGATCGGGAAGGCCAAGGGCACGTGCCTCGTCGACGGCGAGATTGTGAGCGAGGCGGATGTCACCTTCATGCTCGTGGACCGATGAGCCATCTCGCTGAAATACATCCGACGGCCATCATCCACCCGGGCGCGCAGGTCGGCCCGGGTTGCCGCATTGGTCCCTATTGCGTGATCGGCGAGCACGTGACGCTCGGGGCGGACTGCGTGCTGCATTCCCACATCGTTGTGGACGGCCACACCCGCCTCGGGGCGCGCAATGAAATCTTTCCCTTCGCGTCGATCGGGCTGAAGACCCAGGACCTGAAATGGAAGGGGGGCGTCACTCGCACGCAGATTGGCGACGACAACACTTTTCGCGAGTATGTCACGATCCACAGCGCCACCAGCGATGGCGAGGCCACGACGGTGGGGTCGGGCAACCACATCCTTGCCTACTGCCACATCGCGCACAACGTGACGCTGGGCAACCGCGTGATCATGTCGAACGTCGCCACCCTCGCGGGCCATGTGACGGTGGAGGACCACGCGGTGATCGGAGGATTGGCGGCGGTTCACCAATTCTGCCGGATCGGCCGCATGGCGATCATCGGGGGCTGCTCCAAGGTGGTGCAGGATGTTCCGCCCTTCATGATGGCCGATGGCAATCCCGCCGAGACGCGAACGATCAACAAGGTGGGGTTGGAGCGCAACGGCATCAGCGCCGAGGCGCACGCGGCTTTGAAGACGGCTTTCAAGATCCTGTTCCGCGACAAGCTCACCGTGTCGAACGCCCTGACCCGGATCGAAGCCGAGCTGCCCCCGCTCCCCGAGATCGCCCACTTGCTGGAATTCGTCCGCAAGAGCGAGCGCGGAATCAGCAAGTAGCCCCCCCGACGCGTCTCGACGTCAGCGTGGATAGCAAGGCGCGATCATTTCCTCGGCAGGGCTCGTAGCCACAACGCAATGCTTCGCTGGTGGAATGAGGTCGGGGCGTTGCCCCTTGGGGCCGCGTGAAAGATGCGCGCCAGGCGCCGGCCGGTCCGCTACTCCTTCGAAGTGCCCCAGCGCTTGTGCATGAAACGCTCGAAGGGGGAGAACATGATCTTGTCCGCGACAAGCCCGATCACGACGATCACAACCATGATCCCCGCCACGGCCGCGATGTCGTGCACTTCGCGTCCGTAATGGAGCAGCAGGCCGAGCCCTGCGCCGGTCTTCTGCACGATCACATAGATCTCCGCGCCCATCAGCGAGCGCCAGGCGAAGGCCCACCCCTGCTTCATCCCGCTCACCACAAAGGGCAGCGACGCGGGGAGCATCACGGCGTACCAGGTGTGGAATCCGCGCGATCCCATGGTGCGCGCGGCGCGGGAGTAGATCGGCGGAACGCTCTGAACGCCCGCGGAGGTCGCGAGCATGATCGAAAAGAGCGACCCCATCAGCACGATAAAAAACATCGAGACCTCGTTTTGTCCGAAGGTGATCAGCGCCACAGGCGCCCAACAAACGCTCGGCAGGGTCTGCAGGCCCAGCGCGACGACCCCGAGCGTGTCCTGCACGAATCGGAATCGCGCGTTCAGCAAGCCCAGCGGCAAGCCCACGACCAAGCTCACGAAATACCCAAGAAACAACCGCTTGCTCGTCACCCAGCTGGCGTCGATGAGCTCCCCGGAACGCATGCCGCGGGTCAGATAGACGGCAATGTCCGTCGGCGACGGAAGCAGAGGCGAATCCCAGACCCCCTTGCGGATGAGAATCTCCCACACCGCGATGAGGCAGGCGAAAAACAAGGTGGATACCCAGAGGCGTTTCATTCCGCGATGTCCTCCATCTGCGGACGCAGGTGGCGCTTCAGCGCCTTCGTGATTTCGGTCGCGTAGCTCGCGAGGTCCACGCTGTTGATGTCGCGGTGGCGGGGAAGCGCGATGTCGAAGCGCTCCTGGATTCGCCCCGGATGCGGCGAGAACAGCACCACGCGGTCGCCCAGGCAAACCGCCTCGCGCACATTGTGCGTGACGAAAAGAATCGTTTTTTTCCGCTGGGTCCAGATGTCCTGGATGTCGCGATAGAGCTGCTCGCGCGTCATGGCGTCCAGCGCCGCGAAGGGCTCGTCCATGAGGAGGAGCCGGGGATTGGGCGCGAGGGCTCGCGCGAGCGCGACGCGCTGCTTCATTCCGCCCGACAGCTCGTGAACATTCGAATGCGTGAACTTCTCCAGGCCGACCAGCTTCAGGTAGAAGCGCGCGACATCCCGTCGCTCCGCGTCCCCAAGGCCCGGCTTCAGGCGCAGTCCAAACAGGACATTCCCCAGCACATCTAGCCACGGAAACAACGCCGACTCCTGGAACATCATCATCCGCTCGCTGCCCGGACCCCTGATGGGCTGCCCGTCCGCGAGGATCTGGCCGGAGTCCGGCATTTCCAGCCCCGCGATCATGTTCAGCAGCGTCGATTTGCCGCATCCGCTCGGGCCGACCAGGCACACGAACTCGCCCTCCCTCACGCTCAGCGAAACGCTCTCCAGAGCGGTCACGCGACCCTGCGATGTGTCGAAATGCTTGGAGACCTTATCGATCACCAGCTTTTCAGGCGGCGCGTTGATGAGTTCGGTGTCGATGCTCACGGGGCAGGGGGGGGACGAGGGCCGCGGACGGGGAGCGCGTTCAATGGCCCCAGCTCGTAAAGATTCGAAAGATCCGTCTGCCGGCGGTCGAACCCGAGATCGCGCATTTGCTCCGCCTGCCTGGCGACGCTGCGCTGGATGGGGTCGGTGGTGAACTCAAGGCGCTTCCAGCTCGAGGCGAGAATCTCCTTCGACATGCCGCGCTTGGTTTCCTGCGCCAGCTCCTGGTTCACCAGCGCCTGCGCCTCCTGCGGATGCAGCCCGATCCACTCCGTGAGCGCGGCGTGCGCGGCGACAAATTTTTCGAGCGCTTCGCGATGCTGCGTCAGCAGCCGGACACTGCTCACCAGGAGCGTGGTCGCGTAGCGACCCCCGGTCTCGGGCCAGCGGGCCGACTCTTCGAAGTAAACGGCGCCGCCGGCTTCGTTGACGAGCCGGGACACCCAGGGCTCAACGGTCCACACAGCGTCGAGATCCTTCTTGATGAAGAGGGCGTAAAGGTCCGGATTCGCGCTCGGTATCACCATCACGTCCCCGCCGGTCAGGGTGACCTTGTGGCCGACGGAGCGAAGCCACGACCGCGCCGCGAGGTCCTGGGTGTTCGCCAGTTGGGGGGTTCCGATGGTCTTGCCGCGAAAATCGGCGTCACCGCGAATCCCGGCGCGCGGTTGCACCACCAGCGCGGCGCCGCCGCTGCACGAGCCCGAGACGATCCGGATATCCTTTCCCTTCATCCGAGCGTACGCGTTCAGCGTGGGCGCGGCGCCCACATAAGTCAGATCGAGGGTGCGGGCGAGAATCGCCTCCATCGCGCCGCCGCCACTGCTGTAGATATACCAGTCCAGGGTCACATCCTCGCCCAACCGCGGCTCGAACCAGGGCTTGCCTTCGCGGGCCAGGGCCCGGGCGATCAACGCCTGGGCGTGAGTGATATTGGGAAAATGTCCGACTCTCAGAACCCATTTTTCCTTTGCTCCGCAATCCAGGGCATGGACAAGGATCAAGCCTGCGACAACGAGCGCGGCCAGCGCCGGCCCTCGGGACCAACGCGTGTCGGAGACACGAACCTCCCGCGGGGCATGAGCCATGCCCGGAGGGAGGAGGGCGTATCGAGTGGATGCGCCTTGCTTCGTCAGGTTCAAGGCGGGGAAGGCTATGGGCACGCCAGAGTTTAGCAAGCGGGAACAGCGCGCGGCAGGCGTCGGCGGCCTTTTCGTCCTGTGGTGTGGAGAGATCCGCACAGAAGGGCAGCGCGTCTCATTTGGCCGTGCTGGCTCCTTTTACGCGGCAACATTCACGACACCTCCCTGTTGCTTATCGGGAAGATTCCCTCCCGGCGGGCTCTTCTTGTCCGTTCCGCGCCCCCATCGCGGTTCGCGCTCCGCTACCCCAGTGTGACGCCGACTGGACAGTGGTCGGAGCCCATGACTTCGGGGAGGATGAAGGCGGTTTTTAAGGCGGGTCGGAGTTGTGGCGAGATGATGAAGTAATCGATGCGCCATCCCACGTTCCTGGACCGTGCCGCGGATTGCTGGCTCCACCAAGTGTAGTGCCCCGGGCCTTTTTCGAACTCGCGGAAGGTGTCGATGAACCCCGTCTCCAGAAGCCGGCTGAATTCGCGACGCTCCTCCATCGTGAATCCCGCGTTGCGCGTGTTGGTCTTCGGGTTCGCCAGATCAATTTCGGTGTGCGCAACGTTCAGGTCGCCGCAGACCGCCACCGGCTTCTTGCGGTTCAGCGCCACCAGATGGGCCCGGAAAGCCGGCTCCCATTCCTTCGTCCGATAGTCCAACCGCTCGAGCTCCCGCTTGGAGTTGGGGGTGTAAACATTCACCAGATAGAAGTCGTCGTACTCGTGCGTGATGACCCGGCCCTCGTTGTCGTGCTGGGAGGCTCCCAGGCCGAGCGCCACCGAGCGCGGCTTCTTCTTGGAAAAGATCGCCGTGCCCGAGTAGCCCGGCTTCACCGCTGAGTTCCAGGACTGATGATACCCTTGCGCGAAGAATAGGTCCGTCACCTGTTCCTGTCGCGCCTTGGTCTCCTGCAGGCAGACAATGTCCGGCGTCTGCTTTTCGATGAAGGCCCCCAAGCCCTTGTTCAGCGCGGCCCGGATCCCGTTGACGTTCCATGAGAGCAGCTTCATGGCCATTGCGACGTCAGCCAGGTCTTCACGATCTCGACAAGCTTCGCCGTGTGCTCGTTGGCGAAAACGTGGTTGCTTCCGGGCATTTCGACAAACTGGGTTGTGGCCTTGGAGGCTTTCGCGAGGATGTCGCGCGAATCCTGGATGGGGACCACGTCATCCTCGGTTCCATGAACCAAAAGCCATGGAACCCGGATCGCGCCGCCGCGGTCGGCAAGACTGCCGATCGAGCCGAGGTCCTTCATGTAGGCGGAAGAGAGCGGACAGGCGGGATCATCCCACATGTTCCCCTGGTCGGGGATGACGCTTCCGAACTCGCGTCGCGCGAAGTCGGCGGTGTGGACCATGCCGGCGAGCGAGATCAGCCAGCGGATCCGCGGATCCTGGCTGGCTCGCAGCACGCCCACCGCGCCGCCCATGCTGTGTCCGGCGTAGCAGACCTTCCATCCATCGACCGCGTCCAGGACGCCGCCGAGGTCCTGAACCTCCTTGCTGATGTTCGAATCCACGAAGCGACCCCCCGAGCCGCCGTTGCCTGAGTAAGAGAAGCGGAGCACTGGATGGCCTGCCGCGGAGAGGCCTTCGGCGAGAGCGACCAGAAAGGGGCGATCCTTGTTTCCTGTGACGCCATGGCCGAGCACGACGAGGTTGCGGATTCCGGGACGTCCGGGGTGAAACGTGTAGTCGAGTCTTTCTCCCTGCCGATTCTTGATTTCGCCAAACATGATCCAAGACCCATGCCCGAAGCCCCGCGTCGAGTCAATGGATCAATGATCCGCGCACAGGATCGTGAGCTTTTTGGGGCCGTGGGCGCCGAGAACCAGGATGCGCTCAATGTCGCCCGTCCTGCTGGGACCGGTGATGAAGGTCATGAAGCTCGGATAATCGTAGCTGTATTTCGCCTGCAGGAGGGCGAACGCCGCGGGGAGATCTCGCACCAGCTGGGACAGGCGGGCGAGGACCACATGATGAGGCGGCAGCACGGACAACGCCCTGCCGCCCGCGCTGCGACTCGTGAGGACCACGCTGCCTGTCTGCGCCACGAGCGCGTCGCATTCGGTGACGCCGGCGTCGCAGTCCTCCATTTCATTCACGTCGTATCCCGCGTCGACCCGCAGGATGGGAAGATCGAGCCCCTCGGTCGCGCGGAAGGTCAGGTCGCCGTTGTGGGAAGCCACGCGCTTCCAGCCCAGCTGCGCGGCAAGATCCCGAAGCGCGGACGCAAACGCGTCGGCGTCGGGGAGCGTCCGGAAATCTGTCTTCAAGTCCGCGCTATGGGCGGCGAACAGCGCGAGCTGGCCTTCCGCGGTCTCGGGAACCGGCGGCAGCCACTCGCGGGCGTGGACCGCCGCTGTTCTCGCGGGAGAGGACGCGGTCAATGAGTCGTGATCCTGGCCCGCATGACCGCCCGGCCTGGGCGCGGGCGTCTTCAACGCCTCGCGGATGCGCCCGAGAATGTTTTCGCGTTCGGTCATGCGCGTTCCTTCCATTGCTCACGGAAAGTCTTGGGCGCGACTGGCGCCAACTCGCGGGTCTTGGTCCAGGCCCGCGCGGGATCGAAGGGGCCGCCTTTCACGAGGCCATGGAGGGGCTGAAGGCAGCGCGCCGCGGCGCGAACCACTCGATAGAGCGCCAGGGAGTTCATCACGGTTCCAAACACGCGAAACGCGGTCTTCTCGATCCAGTTCGGGTTCTGCGCCGCGGCGTTGCGGCGGTTGTGCAGGAGATGATGGTGGAGATTGATCTTCACCGGGCACGTCTCCGTGCACGCGCCGCACAGCGACGACGCCGCGGAGAGATGCTTCCAATCCTGCAGCCCGCGCAGATGCGGCGTGATGACCGAGCCGATCGGACCCGAATACGTGGTGCCGTAGGTGTGGCCGCCGACATTTCGGTAGATCGGACAGACATTCAGGCAGGCGCCGCAGCGGATGCAGTGGAGCGCGTCCCGCTGCTCGGCGTCGGCCAGGAGCTCCGTTCGCCGATTGTCGAGCAGCACGACGTGATATTCCTCGGGGCCGTCGGGCTCGCCCGGACGACGCGGCCCGCCATAGAGGGAGTTGTAGCAGGTGATGGGCTGCCCCGCTCCCGCGGTGGCGAGCATGGGCAGGAACAGCGCGAGATCCGCCATCCGCGGCAGCACCTTCTCGATGCCCAGCAGGGTGATCATGGTCTTGGGCAGCGCCGCGGTCAGGCGCGCGTTGCCCTCGTTCTCGGTGATGGAGATCATGCCGGTCTCCGCGATCGCGAAGTTCGCGCCGGTGATTCCGATGTCCGCGGCGATGTACTTTTTCCGAAGCGCGCGTCGGGCGATCATGGTGAGCTCCTCGGGGTCGCTCGTCTGCGCGCTGCCCAGCTCGCGATGGAAGAGATCGCTGATCTCATCGCGCGTCAGGTGCATCGCGGGAAACACGATGTGATAGGGCGCCTCCTTGCGCAGCTGGACGATGAACTCCCCCAGGTCGGACTCCACCACCTCGTAGCCCTCCTTCTCCATGGCTTCGTTGAGGTGAATCTCCTCGGCGGTCATCGCCTTGGACTTGATGACGCATCGCGCCTTCTTCGCGCGAATGACGCCGAGGATGATGTCGCGGGCCTGAACGCCGTTGCTCGCCCAGTGAACGCGGGTCCCCCGCGCCTCGAGCTTGTTGACAAAGGAGACCAGGTGTTCGTCGAGCGACCGCATGGCCTCCCACTTCGTTTCAGCGGCCACCTGGCGGGCCTCCTCCCAGCTCTGGAAGGCGGCCTTGCGCCGATCGCGCTGCGTCTCGTATTTGCCGAGCGCCGTTTGGATGAGCGAGCGATGTCGCAGGTCGCCGGCGACCTTGGACGCCTGCGCCTTGAACAGTTTGAGAATCTCGCTCATGCGCTGGCGAGGATCTCCGCGAGATGGATGGTTTTTACCTTCTTGCCCTGTCGGTCGAGCAGCCCCTGCACGTGCATCAGGCAGCTCGAGTCGTTGGAGACGATGTAGTCGGCGCCGGTCTCTTCGGCGGAGAGGCATTTCACTTCGCCCATCGCCGTGGAGATCATGGGGAATTTGGCCGCGAAGGTTCCGCCGAAACCGCAGCAGGTTTCGGCGTCCTTCATTTCAACGAGAGTCAGGTCCTTCACGCGGGACAGCAGAGCGCGGGCGGGCTTCTTGGCGCCGAGCTCGCGCAGTCCGTGGCAGCCGTCGTGGAAAGTCACCTTCGCGGGGAAGCGCGCTCCGAGGTCGGTGACACCGAGACGGTTCACCAGGAACTCCGAAAACTCGAAGCATTTGGCCGCGAGAGCGCGGGCGGCGGGCGCTTCAGGAGCGTGATCGAAGATTTCGGGATAGAACACCTTCATCATGGCGCCGCAGGAGCCCGAAGCGATGACGACCGCCTCGCTGGATTCGAGACGTTGGAGAACCTTGCGCGCGACGACGCGCGTTTCCTCCCAGAAGCCGGAGTTGAACGCGGGCTGGCCGCAGCAGATGACGTCCTCGTGGAACGTGACCTGATGTCCCAATCGTTCGAGGATGGTCACCATGCTCATGCCGACCCGGGGGAAGCAGAGGTCGACGAAGCACGGGATGAACAAGGTTACTTTCATCAATGCGCCGCGGAGGAAACGATGCGGTCCCGGCGGCGCGGCGCAGTATCGTGATCCCCCGCAACGATGAGAAGAGAGAAATCAGGGCCCAGTTTGCCCCGGGCGATGTTTGCGCGATCCACGCGAGACCTCGTCTTCTCCGCCGTCGAGAACGGGCGAGCCGCGCGCAAGGCGGCGGTTGGCAACGTCACGCTCATGATTTTCTTTTTTCACGTGACAGCTTCGTCCCGCTCTCCTATTCATTCGGGGCTCTTTGAAATAGGCTGACGATTTCGCCAGCCGTCGTGAACACATGCAGGCGTCGGGGAATCCCGTGAGATTCGGGAACGGTTGCGCCACTGTAACGGGTTACTAGCTCCCATCAGCCACTGGTTCTTCGGAACTGGGAAGGCGGGAGTGAGGTTCGAAGCCCTTAGTCAGGATATCGGCCGGCATGTGCTCGTCTGAGGCCATAGGCGCTCCTGCGTCGATGGCTTTGCTTCTCCGACAAAGAGAAGGATGAGACCAGGCCAGGCCGCGTGTGCGGCTTGGAGTCCTTGAATGCCTTCATTCTCTGATTTGTTGGGGATTGAGGGCTTTTTGCTTTTCAGTCCCCCGCCGGTCTCCCCATGGCAAACCCTCTCGCTTCCCTCTCGAGGGAGGCGGGAATTCAAAATGGAAAGATAGGTGTTGGATATGAATGATTGGATCCCTTCGCTCGCGGCCTTGTCCGTGAGCCTTCTCGCCTCCGCGCTCGCGGCGGCTCCTTACGCCGACGCGGTCATCGACTACACTCCGGGAACGACAGCCGTCGCCGGATACCAAACCCCCGATCGCGCCCTGGGCGAACCCTCCCGCGTCACGCCATTCGGCCCTGTCGACTCGGCTGTGACGCCCTTCAATCCTCCCTGGCCGAGCTCGCAGCTGGTGTCGGTCGGCGCAGGGGGCTCCCTCACGCTCCATCTCGGCGAGCGCGTTCGCGATGACGCCAGCCATCTCTATGGCGTCGACTTCTCGATCTTCGGAAACAACGGATTCCGCGTCGTCGACTATAGTGTTCCGGAGTCGAGCTGGACGACGGATGGCGAGCTGTTCAACTTCGATCCGCCCGGATCTTCGAAGGTTTGGGTGAGCGAGAACAACAAGGACTACTTCCAGCTCGTGCCTCCCCCGGGCACGATGGTCGCGGTCGACGGTCTGTTCCCGACCGATGGACAGGGATCCTTCCAGCAGCCCACGGATCCGAGGCTCGGGCCCTCGGCGTTGAGCGGGCGCACCCTTGCCGGGATTCGGTCGGCGTATAACGGATCCGCCGGCGGCGCGGGTTTCGACCTGGGCTGGGCCCAGGCTTTGGACGGAACTCCGGTGAAGCTCGACGACGGGATCGAGTACGTGCGAATCGATGTCCTCCAAGGCAAGGTGGAGATCGATGGCGTGGCCGTTGTTCCCGAGCCCGCATGGCTGGCATTGTTCGCGATCGGCGGCTTGGCGCTTCGCTCCCTCAGGAAACGCGCCTGATGCCTCTTCGTTTCATCCACGACAATGCAGCGGAGCGCGCGAAAGCGCGCTCCGATGGACGAGGCTTCACCTTGATGGAGACGCTGCTGGTCGTCGCCGTGATCGCCATTCTGGCGAGCCTGGTGTTGCCCGCGCTCGCGCGCTCCCGCAAGACGGCGCGACGAGCGCAGTGCGTCAGCAATCTGAGGCAACTCGGACTCGCGGCGCAGATGTACTGGGATGACCACGAGGGCTGGTCCTTTCATTATCGCGCTGGGGAGACGAATGGCGGGGATATCTATTGGTTCGGATGGATCTCCCGGGGCGCCGAGGGCTCTCGCGCCATGGACCACAGCCAGGGCGTGCTGTTTCCCTATCTTGAGGGGCGCGGCGTTGAGATTTGCCCGAGCCTTCGGTACGAGGCCGCCACGTTCAAGCTCAAGGCCCAAGGCGCGGCCTATGGATATGGATACAATCTGGAGCTGTCCCCGAAGCCCGCGCGCCCGCCCCTCTCGATCCGCAGCCTGCCGCGTCCGTCGTCGACGGCCCTGTTTGCGGACGCCGCGCAGGTGAACGATTTCCAGGCCCCCGCCAGCCCTGACAATCCGATGTTGGAGGAATTCTACTATGTCAGCCCGCTGGAGCCCACGACCCACTTCCGCCACGAGGGCAGCGCGTCGGTCGTGTACTGCGACGGGCATGTGGAGAAGCAAGCGCCGGTCGAAGGCTCGATCGATCAGCGGCTCCCCGCCGAAAACGTCGGGCGCCTCCCGCGCGCGGCGCTCGCGATCACTCCGACGGAGAATTGAGGGACGCGCCGCGGCGTGTCCCCGGGCATGAAATGCGTTTCCTAAATCGGAGACCCTGTTAGGGTCCGCGCCGGCAGACACTCGACACCGCGTCACTGGAACAGTCATGGCCTTGCGATTCTTTAACACGCTCTCACGCTCCGTGGAGGACTTCATCCCCTGGGATCCCGATGGCAAAACGGTCGGCATGTACTGCTGCGGCCCCACCGTCTACGACTTCGGGCATATTGGAAACTTTCGCACCTTCGCATTCGCGGATCTCGTGCGCCGGTATCTGGAGTTTCGCGGATACGCCGTCCGGCATGTGATGAACATCACCGATGTGGAGGACAAGATTATCCGACGCGTCAACGAGCGGCGGGTCAGCCTTCGGGACTACACGTCGCAATACGAGAAAGCCTTCCTGGAGGACCTGGACTCCCTGGGGTGCGCGCGTCCGCATGACATGCCGCGGGCCACGGAGCACATCCCCGGGATCATCGAGATCATCTCCCAGCTGATGGGACGGGGCCTCGCGTACGCGTCGACCGATGGATCGATCTACTTCAGCATTTCCAAGTATCGCGACGCGGGCTGCCGCTACGGACAGCTCGTCACGCTGGACTTCGACTCGATGCGGCCGGGCGAGCGGGTGAAGTCGGACGAATACGAAAAGGAGTCCGTCGCGGACTTCGCGTTGTGGAAGAGCCGGGTTCCCGAGGACGGCGCGGTGTTTTGGCCGAGTCCCTGGGGCGAGGGGCGTCCGGGCTGGCACATCGAGTGCAGCGCGATGAGCATGAAGATCCTTGGCTCCAGCTTCGATCTGCATCTGGGCGGCGAGGATCTGATGTTCCCGCATCACGAGGATGAGATCGCCCAGAGCGAAGGAACGGGGGCGCAGCCGCCCGGGCGTCGTTTCGTGAAATACTGGCTCCACGGCGCGCATCTGCTCGTCGAGGGCAAGAAGATGTCCAAGTCGCTGGGAAACTTCTTCACCCTCCGCGATCTCGAGAGCCGCGGCTACAACGGACGCGAGATCCGTTTCGTGCTGCTCAGCGCGCACTACCGCGAGACCTTCAACTTCTCCTTCGACGGGCTGCAGTCCGCACGACCCGCTCTGGCCCGATTGGACGAGTGCCTCGACAAGCTGTCCGAGCTCGCGGGGAGCGTCCAGGCTTCGCCCGATCCGGTCCTGCTCAAGGATTTCACCCGGGCGCTCGACGACGACCTGAACGTGGCGGAGGCGCGGGGCGTGGTGTTCAGCTGGGTGCGCGGAATGAATCAACAGCTTGCCGACAAATCGCTCAAACCGGAGGGGGCCGCGTCCGCGCTGGCCGCGTGGCGCGAGGTCGATCGGGTGCTTGGAATCGGCCGCGCGGGCCCCGCCGCGGATTGCGCGCCCGTCGAAGTGGCGGCTCTGCTCGAGGAGCGGCAGGCCGCGCGGAAAGCGCGCGACTTCAAGAAGGCCGACGCCCTGCGCGACGCGATCAAGGCCGGCGGATGGGTGATCGAAGACACGCCGCACGGACCCAAGCTGAAGAAAGCGTGAACGCCTCCGGGTTGCCTTTCATCAGCGTCGTGATCCCCACGCGGCCCGGGCAGGGCGACGTCCCCGCGGCGCTCGCGGCCCGCGGGCTCGAATACCCCGCCGATCGGCTCGAGGTGATTGTCGCGCGCGGCCGCCAACCTTCGGTTCAGCGGAACCTCGCGGTGCGCGAGGCCCGGGGCGAGATCCTCTACTTCCTCGACGACGACGCCCTCCCCGCGCCTGGAAACCTGCGACGCGCCCTGATTCACTTCCAGGATCCGAAGACATGGATGGTGGGCGGCCCGAACATTTGTCCCGCGACGGCGCCTTTTCTCGAGCGGGTGTTCGCCGCGGTGCTCGGCGCCTGGCTCGCTTTCCTCTCCAGCCGGGCGCGCTACGAGCCGGTGGGCCGGGCGCGGTCTTCCGGGGAAAAGGAGCTCATCCTCTGCAATTTGATCGCGAGAAAAACCCCGTTCCTCGAGGCGGGCGGATTTGACGAGGCGCTGTATCCCAACGAGGAGAACGCGCTGATGGACGCGCTGCAGCGCAAGGGCGGCGCGCTCATCTACGATCCTGAATTCATTGTTGAGAGACGGCCGCGTCCGACGTTGAGCGCGTTTATCCGGATGGGGTTCACTTACGGCCGAGGTCGCGCGGAGCAGTGCCGTTTGCATCCCACGCTCGGCTCGGTCCCGAATTTCGTTCCCGCGTTCTTCTGTCTCTATCTCGCTCTGCTGCCGTTTCTCCCGCCGATCTTCCGCTGGCCCCTGGCGTTCTACGCTCTCGCCCTGGCGGGGCAGGTGGCAATGTCGACGCCTCGGCACGGGCTGTTTTGCAGTCTTTGCGCCGCGCCGCTGGTGCCCGTCACGCACATCAGCTACGGACTCGGCCTCTGGCGCGGTTTGACCACATCGCCCAAGCCCGCGGCGGGCCATGTTCGCGGCGAGGTGGTGATTGAACGGGACCCGGGGAAGGAGGGATAAACGCAGGGGCGCGGAGTCGCGGAGACGCGGGGAAGACGGGGGCAGGGGGCGGAGCGGATCATCCACAGATTGCGGCTCTGTTCGCAGATGAAAGGACGGTCAGTCGGGGCGGTTCAGGCCGTGAGGGAGGTTTCACACAAAGGAGCACGAAGAAGGCATCTGCACAACCGGGCCTGGTCCTCGCCTCCGGACCACGACGCCGCTTCTCTTCCTGCGCCCCCGCGCCCTTGCGTTTCTTCCCACTTCGCGGAGGGGACGAGCGGGGTATGTGGGCTCACGACGGATCGGACAAGCGTCCGAGTTCGAACGTCCGAGCACGGGGGATTTAACGCAGGGGCGCGGAGTCGCAGAGACGCGGGGAAGGCGGGGCTGTTGATCCACGGATTGTGTTGAGGGGCGGATGAGGAAGGGGAAGGGTCGCACACGAAGACACGAAGACATACGAAGAAGTCATCTGCACAACAGGGCTTGGTCCTCCTCTCCGGACCACGACGCCGCTTTTCCCCCTGCGCCTCGGCGTCCCCGCGCCCCTGCGTTTCTTCCCACTTCGCAGAGGGGACGTGTGGGGTATGGTGGCGCATGACGAAACCGAGGCGCGTCCGAGTTCGAACGTCCGGGACGGAGGATTTACCACAGAGACACAGAGTCACGGAGACCTGGGGAAGACGGGGGCTGGGGACGAGGCGAATCATTCACCGATTTCTCAAGTGTGCCTGGAAGATACCGAGGGTTTGTGTGGATGGGCAACGTGGAGAGCTTCACTCGAAAGGTGTGG
>JACQFQ010000033.1 GCA_016199985.1 Verrucomicrobiota bacterium
GCGAACTTGGCGGCGACACTACCGACAAAAACTAAGCATTTCCCGCCGCCGCCCCTCACCCGCGGTGAAGGGCTTTTTTCGAGCATGAGAACGGAATTTCAAACCGCCACCTTTCCGCCACTTTCACGCCGCCGCGCACACGAACCAAGGGTCTTGGTTCAAGTATCGTACGAACGCGGTCGCTTCTGTCACGACTGGAACTCCCGTGGTTCAGAAGGTGACCTTGCTACGCTTCGACACAGTCATGGCCGACCCGACCAAAATCGGCCCAAATACTTGTGTCCATCTGGGGCCGGGCACGTTCATCACGGCGGGCTACTACGAGGGTTTCACTGGGGGGGCAAAGCTCCAACCGGGTATGAGACTTGTTGGGTCGGGCATGGATGTCACGATCCTGAGAAGAGTGAACAGCGTCCCAATGTCCGTTCATGCCTATGCGATCGGTCACGCGCTGACGCAAACAGTCCCGACGGTGCAGCCCAACCTCATGGATTTTTGCGAAATCGCGGAGATGACCATCGATTGCAATTTTGGGGAGGTTTCGAATGGTCAGGCGGCAGCGGGCGCCATCCGGATGATGGGGAATCATTCCCGGGTCGTGCGGGTCAAGATCGTCAATTGGGGAGGCATCCCTGGCATAGCACCGAGCTTTGGGATTCTCGTGATCACCGGGAACACAAACTCTGGGGATGCGAGATCGGATGTGGCGGGAGTCGTGAATTGTGGCATCCAGGAATGCATCGCCATCAATCCAGGGCTGAACTCGAACGGAACATTCATTGCCCTCCAGGTAGGCGCCAAGGAAACGCCCGGAACTGTCGAAGCTGTTGGCGTTGGGCCATACATCGTGAACAACTACGTTGAGGGCCTCGGCGTGACGAGCGCGAAGCGAGTCGGCCTCGGCATATCGTGGTGCACAGCTGGCGTCGTCGAGGGAAACCAGGTGGAGAAAGTGGATTCTGGGTTGGGCATGATGTATGAGGCCGGTTTGCGCGGTGTCCGGGACGCGACGATTCGTAACAATGCCTTTCGCAGTGTTGGAGTTGCGATTGGGATCCAGGCGACCACAGAAAGCCGGCAGGATGTGTTGATTCATGGGAATTGGTTTTCCTTCAGTGCGTCCACCCGTCCGGTAGAGATCCAATACCTGGGAACACCGACCACTGTGCCTGGAAACACAAGCATCCGCGGAAACCGTTTCTCGATCCTGGGTGCAAGTCAGCTCAATGAGGCTGCCTACATCCAAGGTGCTACCACGATCCAAGTCGGGGAGAATATCTTGGATCCCATTACAAGTGGAGTTCCCGCGCTGTACTTTAGTGGCGTAGGAGCCGCCAAATTCTTTGAGAACCGAACGACCGACGGAACTCTCGTGCGGGGTTACAACTCCACGACAAGCCAGTATCTGGGAGAGATGGCAACCGACGTGGAAGACGCGTTGGTCCTGGGGCTCATGCAACGGTGATCTCAACAGCAATCAGCTCAACAACCCACACAGAAAGGAAATAGAACATGCCTATTGTCATAAAAAACTTGGTAACAATGAAGCTTCCTGGCGCGACTGGGACCGTCTACTCAGCTCCAACTTCTCCAGCACGCGCGGCGGTAGTCACTTCGGTGCGTATTGTCAACCGATCGACCACCACGGCGGTGACCGTGAACTTGTATGCGGCGTCCCCTGTGGGCGGGACTGCGTATTGCATCGTGCCTGCTGGCTTGGTGCTCCAACCCAAGGCGGTCTTTATCGACGACGCAGAGATATCCTTGGCGTCGGGTGATGGCATCACAGGTGATGCTTCGCTTGCCTCTACTGTCGACATCGTGTTGAGCGGATTCGAAAGGGACGTTGTATGAGAATGCTTGATGCCTCAGGGCGTATCCTTGTGACCTTGGTTCCGCCACCCAGTGAAATGGGGTGGTTCGGGGATGGATCGGACGGAGCGCTGACCTTCAACGGAGGCACTGTGCTGGGGCTCACTGCTGCATCAAGCGTCTATACGCTCAACCGATCCATTTTCTGCACGAACCTTACGATCAACTCAACGTATACGGTTAAGACCGCAGGTTACAAAGTCTTCTGCACTGGGACGCTCACCATTCAGAACAATGCGGTTCTTATGAATGATGGGAATCCAGCTCTTACTCCCCCGGCGGCCGGGGCTGCGCTCGCGGCGACTGAGCTTGGCGGAGGTACCATTGGGGGCGTGGGTGGGAATGCTGTCACCGTCGGAGGCCCTGGCGGTAACAATACGAATCCCAATCCCGGCACAACTGCCGGTCAGTGCGTTGGTGGTGCAGGCGGTGCCGCCGGAGCTGTTAGTGGCGGAAATGCGGGTACTAACGCTGTGCAGCGCCCGATCCGATACCTGACAACACACCTGCTTGCCGGAGCCTCGATCCAGACTGGAGCTAGCGGCGGTGGTGGAGGGGCGGGAGGCACGAATGCTGTCGGTGGCGGCGGAGGTGGTGGTGCGGGGGTCGTCATGGTTTTCGCGAACTCAATTGTTGTCGACACGACAACACCCGGAGGACTCATCAGCGCGAACGGGGGTAAGGGTGCGGACGGCGCTACGGGTACTGGTGCTCAAAACAGCGGAGGTGGCGGTGGTGGTGGGGGGGGTCTTGTGTATCTCGCTTACTACACACTTTCTGGAACCAGCAAGATTCAAGCGGTGGGAGGTGCTCGGGGCAATGCTGGTACGGGCGCGACTGCGGCGGGAAGCAATGGGACCGCCGGCGGAAACGGCGTCATCCTTCGGTATAACCTGCAAACGAGGAGCTGGGAGGCTTAGCCAACTTTTTCCACGTATGAGTATTCTTGACACAACTGGTGCGATTCCACTTGTAACGCCGAGCATCCTGGATGCCTCCGTGTTGGGGGATGGCTCTGATGGGGCCGTCACTTTCAACGGAAGCAGCACGGTCCTGGGATTAGTTCCGTCGGGGAATGCGTACACACTGGTTCGGTCGATCTACTGCACCAGCATCACCGTGAATGCCGGAGTCACTATCTTCACAAACGGATTCAAAATCTTCTGCACCGGTTTAATGACGCTGAACGGTACGCTCTCGAGTGTTGGAAGTAATGGAACCGATGCTAGCGGGAGCGTAGGAGGGCAAACTGGTGGGTTCGGTGCGTCGACGGGGGATGTGGGTGGTGGGGGCGGAGGCGGCGTTGGCCCAAACGGAACGACCGGAGCACCTGTCTCGGGAGGTGGCGGGTCGACCAGTTCATCGTTCACTTTAGGAGGAGCAGGGGGAACCGGTGGCGCAAACGGAGCTGGCACTGGTGGGGTGGGTGGCTCCGGCATCCTTGCTGGACATCTGTTCACTCGAGACTTGCTTGGCGGAAACCAACTACTCGGCGGCGGTGGCGGTGGCGGTGGCGGCGCGACGGGGGCAGGAGCCGGGGGGAACAGCGGTGGTGGGGGGGGGTCAGGTGGTGGCGGTGGTGGTGTCATCGGGCTGTTTGTCGGCGACCTTGTCATGGGCGGCGCGGGGCACATCTTGGTAACCGGAGGCAAAGGTGGCAACGGAGGCGCGGGCGGTGGGACGAGCTCGGACGGTGGAAGCGGTGGCGGCGGCGGCGGAGCCGGCGGCATCTTGATCGCGTTTAACACAATGGCGGGTGGGACAGCGGGCATCACCTACAGCGGTGGGGGTATTGGGACGAAAGGAACACCTGGCACTAACCCAAAAGACGGTGCGGCAGGGGGCAGTGGGATCCTGATGCTCTACGATGGCACTAACAAGGTGATGACTAAATTCCCGTAGCTCCACGGTTTAGGTCGGTGGCTGCTCAAGGAAGACGCTCCTCACACATGGCTTTGAAGTCTGGAGATGTTCGCCTTTGCCTGGTGATGATTGTGCGCAACGAGGCGAATGTCATCGCTCGCTGCCTGGATTCCGTCGCGCCCTTGATTGATTGCTGGGTCATCTGCGATACAGGTTCAGACGACGCGACGAAGGACATCATCCGGGAGCGTCTCAAAGACATCCCCGGTGAACTTCACGACGTGCCCTGGGTGAACTTTGGCCACAATCGGTCCGACTCCCTCGCCCGGGCCCGAGGGAAGGGCACTCATCTCCTGATGCTCAATGCCGATGAGACGATCCACATCCATTCCGACTTCCCTCCAGAGATCCCTTACGACGGCTGTCTCCTGCGTTACACCGGAAAACTGGATTATTCGCTCCCACTGCTCCTCCGGTCCGACGTCCTTTGGCATTTTGTCGGAGTGACGCATGAGTATCTCAGCTGCAGTGAGCCTGCCACCTACGGGAGACTTGAGTGCTGTAGCATCACGCATCACTTCGATGGCGGCATGCGCGGAGATAAATTCGGGCGCGATATTCGGCTCCTGACCCAGGCCTTGAAGGAGGATCCTGAGAACCGGAGATCGATGTTCTATCTCGCGCAGAGTTATCGGGACATCGGGATGGGTTTCCAGGCTCTTCAGTGGTACGAGCGTCGGGCTGCTGTGGCCGATGGGAGTGAGGAGGCCTGGTATTCGCAGTATCAGGCGGCGAAGATCCGCCAGGAGTCAGCCCAGTCATGGGCCGGAGTTTTGGACGCCTACTTGAAAGCGTACCAGATGCGTCCTGGCCGACTCGAACCGCTCTGGCATGTGGCGCGGCACTATCGGATGACGGGACAATTCATGTTGGGATGGATGTTTGCGCGGATGTGGCAGGAGATTCCTTATCCGGGGGACATTCTGTTTATCGAGAGGGAGGTCTACTCCTGGCAACTGCCCTTGGAGCTCGCCCTCTGTTGCGAAGCGCTCGGGTTGTCCGAAGAAGCTCGAGGCGTATTCGAGCGCCTCCGGACCGTTGTTGATCCTTCCCAAGAGTTGAGCGTTCATTTGAAGGCGAAAGGCCTATAGGCCTGTTTGACAAGGAGGAAAGGGTGAAGAACTATCCCGCAGGGAAATGACAAATGACGCAGACAACGAGCATTTGAGGCTGCTCTCCATTGCTCACTACGTGGTTGGAGGGCTGGGCTTGGTTTGCGCGTCATTTCCCCTAATCCATCTCACGCTGGGATTGGTGATGATCTCGAAGCCTGAGTTCATGAGAGGCCCCGGAGGGGAGGGACCGCCGGCGGCTCTTGGCTGGGTGATCGCGGTGGTCGGAGGGGTCGCGGTTCTGCTGGGCTGGACTCTCGGCCTCTGCACGATTGTGTCCGGCCGATTCATCCATCAACGAAAGCACCGCACATTCAGCCTCGTTGTAGCCGCGATCCAGTGCCTCTTCATCCCGTTCGGCACGACGCTGGGCGTGTTCACCCTGATCGTGCTGGTGCGACAAAGCGTCCGAGGCCTGTACGAACTCAAGAGCGGCTAGCCTGACTTCCTCGCTGCGCGAGGAAAAAGGCCAATAGAACCGAGGTATTCTCGATTTTGTCGGGCTACAGCGCTAACGCATGGGCGGCGCAGCGAAGAGGGGAGCCAAGCCCAGCGTGCGTCACTGCGCGTTCAGATTCTTAGGGATGTCGGTCATGATGGAGCGTTGCGCTCTTGAACCGAGTTTGAGCATCCAGCGGATACCCCCCATCTTGTTGAGCCTCCGCCGCAATCACGTCCTCCATGGAATTAAACCACCTCAGGCGCCAACCAAGGCCCCGAGTGCGACAAGATTCGCCAAGCGGAAACCGGGGCGCTGGCTTCAAATCATTGCATTCGAAGACTCCATCATCAAACCAAGACAATGAAACGTCATATCGTCACGCTCACCGGAATCGCCACAGCCCTCTTCACCACGCTCTCGTTTTCTAGAAACGCAGCCGCGCAAGACAACTGGAAGGACCACGCCATTTCTCCGGTTGCCAATCCCCTGTTCTTTGAATCGCCCCTGATTCAGAGCGAGGTGAAGCCGCTGTACGTGTACCACCGCATCGACAACAGCTTTATTGGAGGGTTCGCCAGAGTCTTCGCGGTCGAGCTTCGGTATGCGGTGAGCGATCGTCTTGCGATCATTGCCACCAAGGACGGCTTCATTCAGCTGCGTTCGGGGGTCGCGGCGTTGCGAGCGGATGGATGGGCCGACATCGGCGCCGGGTTCAAGTACGCGTTGATTGACGACCAGGAGAACAATTTCATCCTCACTCCGGGCCTGAAGTTCGAGCTTCCTTCAGGGAACAAGCGCGTATTTCAAGGAAATGGCCAGGGCGAGTTCAATCCTTTTGTCTCCGCCATGAAGGGCTGGAAGGATTTCCATCTCACGGGAACCTTCGGAGGACGCATCCCGGTGAATTTCGACCAGGAAACCGCCTCGATCCACTACAGCCTGCAGTTTGATTACTACTTCTGCCAGTGGTTCATTCCTTTTGGAGTGGTCAACGGGTTCACTGTCCTGAGCGAGGCGAAGGGTCCCGCGTTCGGCGTGGAGGGTTTTGATTTGATCAACTTCGGAACCTCGAATGCCGGTGGATTCACCCAGGTCGCCCTGGGGGGCGGGTTTCGATCCCGACTCTGCAAAGCGGCCGACATCGGCTTCGCATACGAGCGGGGCGTGACCGGACCGCGCGGTTTGTTCGACGAGAGGTTCACAACAGACCTCACCGTCCGATTCTAACCCCCAAGTCATGATGCTCACGAAGGAGGACTCAGAATGAACCGAAGCCTGCCCGTCAGGTTGCTTGTCAGCGCGGCGTTGGTGTTAAACCCGACGGCGGCCTTCACTCAGTCCGCCGCGGGACCGCATCCCCTTGTCAGCTACGAGCTCGAGCTGGCCCAGTATGCCACCGCACCCTCCGAGGATGCGGTGGCCCGTCTCCAGAAGCGCATCGACGCGGGAGAAGTCACCCTGGCCTTCGAGCCGACCCATGGCTTTCTGAACGCGCTCCTGAAGGAGCTGGGGCTCTCGCCGAGCTCCCAACTCCTGGTGTTCTCAAAAACCTCCCTGCAGCGATATCACATCACATCGAAAAGCCCGCGAGCGCTTTTCTTCAATGAGCGTGTGTATATGGCCTGGATTCCCGGAGCCCCGATGCTGGAGTTTCTCGCAGAGGATCCCCAGCTGGGCGCCGTCCTCTACACACTGGAACAAACCAACGTCGCGCAGCCCCGCTTCGTCCGCGACAACCGCTGCCTGGAGTGCCACGTCGGACCTCGCACGCTTGGAATCCCAGGGCGACTTGTGCGTTCCATGCGGACAACGAAGGACGGGGATGTCGATCTTCTGAGCGGCGCGGCCATTGTCAGTCATAGCACACCGCTCAAGGATCGGTGGGGAGGCTGGTACGTCACCGGGGCGTATGGCGCCTTGGAGCATCAGGGCAACCATTTCAGCCTGTTGACCCCGACGCCTCAGCCCGCATCGACGACGCCCTCAACGCCATCCAACCCCTCCGCGGGAGATCTTCGAGATTTCCTCGATATCTCCCGCTATCCAACGCCCACCAGCGACGTGACGGCGCTTCTGGTTCTCGAGCATCAAACGCACCTGGCCAACCTGCTGACGCGTCTCGGCTACGAAGCTCGAGCCTCGCTTCGACAGTGGGGGCACATCAACTCTCTCACAAACGTCCTCCATCAAACACTCAATGATCTCCTCTTCGTTGGAGAGATTCCGCTGGCGGGGGCGATCCGGGGTGAGAGCAAGTTTGTTGAGGGATTCCAGGGTCAGGGTCCCAGGGATTCCCAGGGTCGTTCCCTGCGCGAGTTCGATCTCCAAACCCGGCTATTCAAGTATCCGTGCAGCTACATGATTCACTCCGACGCTTTCGCGGGCCTCCCGCGCGCCGTGAAACTGCGGCTCTATCGGCGGCTCTACGCTGTCCTGACCGGCGAGGATTCGTCGGGAGATTTTCAGTCCATTCCTGCCGAGAAGCGGCGGGCGGTTCTGGAGATCCTCGCGGACACCCAGAAAGACCTCCCAGCCTACTGGAAACTATGACACCCTCCCGATGGCCTTGATCATGGACTTCGCCGGAAAGCGAGTGGGTAAGGAAAGCCACTCCATATGAGATCCACCCGGAGTTCACTCGCCCCGATCTCGCTCGCGCTCATTGTCGTGGGGCTCCTCAGCGGTGGGGCGTGCTGGGCTGCAGGAAGCGACTCGGCGGCGGGCGAGGCTGGAGGCATGTTCCGGTGGCGTCCGTTCTTGGGGCCGTTTCACTCCCTGGTTCTGCACTATCCCATCGGGTTTCTCACCATGGCATTCCTCCTGGAGATCCGTTCGCTTCGGGATGTTAGCGTGGAACGGAGGCGCATCACCCGACTTGTGATCTGGCTCAGCCTTCTGAGCGGTCTGGCCTCCGCAGGGCTCGGAATCCTGCGCGCGGGAGGCGGGGGTTACGACCCCAAGGCTGTAAGCCTGCACCGCTGGTTTGGTCTTTCCATCCCCGTCTCGACACTGATGGCTCTGTTCGCGCAGAGCGTCTCCTTCCGGACCCCGGGTCATCGCGGTTGGCTTTGGACCTATCGCGGCCTCCTGACCGTCACGCTCGGACTCCTGGTCACGGGAAGCCATCTCGGCGGCAACCTGACCCATGGTTCACACTACCTCACTCAACATGCCCCGCCATTTGTGAAGACGCTGCTTGAAGAAGACAGCGAGGGCCTTTCGCCAGAAGCGCATCCCTCACCCAGCCCGGCATCCGGAACAGCCGCCTCGGCGCACGAGGCGCTCCGATCCAAGTGCATCCGATGCCACGGGCCGGAGAAGCAGAAAGGAAACTACCGATTAGATCAGGCTGAATCGGCGCGGCGCGGCGGGGAGAGCGGAAAGGCTGCGATCAAGCCCGGAGATCCCTTCTCCAGCGAATTGGTCCGATTGATTTTTCTTCCCCGAAGTCACGAGGATGCGATGCCTCCCGAAGGAAAGGAGGCTCTCACCCCGGATGAAATTGCGACCGTGATCCGTTGGATTCAAGAAGGAGCCATTTTCCCCGACGACCCGCCGTACGACAAGAAGTAGCAAGCAGACCCAAGGTCACATCGTAACCGTCCGGCGGAGCGTGCGGCGTCGGCGGGGCGGCGAGAAGTTCGAGGGTAACATTGGCTCCTGGAAACACTCAGGGTTCAGCGTCGACCAAAGCGTGCGGCTGGAGGCATGGGCTTTGTCCGAACGCAGCCCAAATTCGAGTTTTCAAAACGCTTTTCCGGCCAGGGCTGGAAGAGGATTCTCGCGTGGAGCGGCCGCCGCGGCCGCTCCACGCGAGAATCCTCTTCCACCACCCTTCCACACCCGGTTCAGAGGGAACTTCTCATTGCCTCAGCTTCTCCGGACCGCCATGGTCACTTCGCTTTGAAAAAGCATATTCCTATCAGTATCAGTCGAGAGAGACTGAAACAGTTGAGCGCGGTAGCCTTGGCCGTTGCCGGCGCCGCGATGGAATCCAACTCGACGCAGGCGGCCACGCTGGCAGCAGGCTGGGATTTTGAAAAAGTCGAAGCCGATGGGATTACCATCAAAAGCGTGGTGGGCGATACGGTGGGAATCATCAACGGCAGCGCGATGCAGACTGATGCCAATGGTGGCCGGCCCAACGGCGGCGGACACGGGTTTGATGTCTCCTTCAGCCACCCCGGCTGGCTTCAGGTTGACAATAAAAATGGCGCGACAAAGGTCCTCACCACAGCGGCAGCGAATGACTCGATGACGGTTGTTCTGTGGCAGCAGAACAAAAGCAACCCCAACGCCAGCTCGTTCTGGGCGTCTTCCGAGCGCAACAACCGATGGTTCCAATCCCACATTCCCTGGTCTGATGGAGCCATCTACTTCGACACCGCGGGTGGCTGCTGTGCCACACCCGGACAGCGCCTGGGCGCCAACGTCCTCAACACGTTCCCGAATCACGCCTGGACGGCGTGGCACCACTACGCCTTTGTGAAGGATCACGGCGCCAAGCGAATCTATGTCGACGGCAATTTGCTCATCGGCCAGCTTTCCGGCGCTAACCCGTTGGATGTAGGTGCGGCGAACTTTCGATTCAGCGTTGGCGCGGCAGACAAAGTCTTTCCGCCAGACGCCGTCATTGACGATTTTGCCATTTTCAAAGGCGTCCTCTCGGAGGTTGAGATCAAGGCTCTGGCCAATGGCAGCCCGCTCGCCTCGGTGAACGACACTGACGGAGATGGGATGCCCGATACCTGGGAAATCGCCCACGGTTTCAACCCGAATGATCCGAGCGACGCCGCCAAAGATTGTGACGGCGACGGCGTGAGCAACCTGGGCGAGTACATGGCCGGCGCCGACCCGTGCGACATCACTCCTCCCACGCTCGTTGGCGCAGCGGCCACGGAAACCTACAGCGAGGTGATCGTCACGTTTTCGGAGACCGTGGATCCGGTCGTGGCCGCGAACAAGTCCCACTACTCAATCACTCCGGCCCTGTTGATTTCGGCCGCTTCGGCGAAGGGGAGTGTCGTAACTCTCATCACTGCGCCGCAGGCGCCCGGTGCGACGAAGTACACCGTCAAGGTCAATGGCGTCATGGACACTTCAAAGAACAAGGTGCCGGCGAACAGCACGGCGGTGTTCTATTCGTATCTCTCAACCCAAACCGGAGTTCTCAAGTTGTCTTACTGGGGAAGTATCACAGGAACTCCGGTCGACAACCTGTATGACGACCCGCGCTATCCAACGTCACCAGACTTCATTCAGACCGTCTTCTCCTTCAATAGCCGTGACGCATTTCTGGACGATTCACATGAGAACTTCGGCGCTACCATTGAGGGCTACCTGACTCCGACGGAGTCCGGCGACTATCGGTTCTTCCTGGCGAGCGATGATGCTTCGCAGCTGTTCCTCAGCACCGATAACCAGGAAGCCAACCTGACCCAGATCGCCGAGCAAACCAGTTGCTGTAATGTTTTCACCGAGCCCGACTCGCCTCTGACCAGTGAGCCGATCCCACTAGTCGCAGGCAAGAATTACTTCATCCGTGCCGCCTACAAAGAGGGCAGCGGCAGCGACTATTTGCGGGTGGCGTGGCGCAGAGAAGTCGATCCAACCCCGGCTTCTTTGCTGTCGGCTATTCCAGGAAAATTTCTCTCGTCCGCCACGAGGCTCTCGGCGCCCCCGGAAGGAGCCTTCCTGACGCAGAGACCTGGCGCCGATGCCAAGGACGTGGCGCCGAACACGCACGTCACGATCGTTCATCGTGATGGGAAGACCGCATGGACGGCCAATAACACCAGCCTGACGCTCGACGGCGTGAAAGTTGCCCCGACGTTCAATAAGGAAGGCTCGGTGGCGACAATCGACTTGCCGCCGAGCGGTCTGCTCGCGAGCAATTCGCTTCACACCGTTGCGCTCGGTTATCTTGATGCGGGCGGGGATCCGGCGACGCTGACTTATTCCTTCACAGTCCTCAAGTATGACGGACCCACGAAAGACAAGGTCAGGGGTTACCCCGCCGTGATCACGGGCGCCGCGGTCTACTCGGAGAATGGCGGAGGTCATTCGGGCAAGGGGGGTGACTATGCCATGGATCTGACCACGGAGGGCGGGGCCATTGTGAACTTCGACGCGACCTGGGTGAACGCGGCCTTTGCGAAGGATGAGGTTTCCGTTGGTTTCTGGATCAAGAGGCATGACATCCAAGGCAGTTCCGCATTCTGGTTCAACTCTCCTTCGAGCAACTATGGTCAGCGCGGTTTCCAGGCTCACGTACCGTGGAGCGACAACACCCTGTACTATGACACTGCGGGCTGCTGCGGCATCGGCCAGCGTAGCAGCGTGGAGATTGCAACGTTCCCCGATTATTCGGGGAATATCACGTGGTGGACGGCCAATTGGCACTATTTCGTCTTCTCGAAGAAAGCGCATGACAAACAGGTCTGGATCGACGGCAAGCTCTTCCTCGAGGCCCCTCTTGCCGTCCCGCTGCCTTCAGATATCACCTCGCTGTACCTCGGCTCCACTGGCTACGGCACTGGCTTCATGCATGCGGTCATCGATGACTTCGCAGTGTTTTCGACGAAACTCTCCGGGGCTCAAATCTTTTCACTCGCGAGTGGATTGCTCCCATCGGCCCTGGGGCCGAGCGCCGGACTTGTTGCCTATTGGGACTTCAATGACATCAAGCTGCCTCCCGGCCCCAAGTTGTTCGCCTCCGATGCCGTTGGCGGCGTTTACTCGGAAGCCGCCGCCGTCATCGACCCAGTCGCCAAGACCGCCACGATCGGTGTGCCGCTAAAGAAAAAGTTCTTTCGCTTGCAGTCGATCGCTCCCTCGAAAATCACGGGCATCTCCGTGAAGGGTAAAAGCGTGGTGATCAGCTACCAGTAATGGACGCGCCCAAGCCTGGGAATCGTCCGGTTGCATCGGCTGCGAATCCAGCCGCCGCCGGTGCGGAGGTCCGCTTGGATCTCCCGTTTGATGCCGGGGTTGGCATTCACCCGATCGCGATACTCTCCGAGCAGGAACACGGCGCAATCCGCCGCCCCCTTACCCAGCCCAGGAGAAAGCCCAGGCGGTTTACGAACTCAAGAGCGGCTAACCGGGGCTTCGCGCCCTCTCGTCCTGCCGCCATGGGAGAGCCTCGGACGCAAGAACGGAGCCGCGCGCTTTCGAGCCTGAAAACCGGGCTGCCGGCTTGTAACCGCGTGCCAGGAAGGCAATGTTTGCTCCGCGCGCATGTATATCCCCACGGCATTTCGGATACAGGACCCGGAGAAGCTCGCCGGCTTCATCGAGCAACATAGTTTCGCGACTCTCGTCACCCAGAGCGAATCAGGGCCGTTCGCGAGCCATCTGCCCCTGCTCCTGGATCGCGCGTCGAACCGTCTCCTCGGACACATGGCGCGGGCGAATCCTCAATGGGAACATTTTGCTGAAGGCGGGGAAACTCTCGCCGTATTCCACGGGCCGCACGCCTACATATCCCCAAGGTGGTATCGAACGGCGCCCGCTGTGCCGACCTGGAATTATGCTGTCGTCCATGTCCAGGGGAGCGCGCGGGTCATCGCGGACGAGCCGGAAGTCGCGCGCATCGTCCATCGCACAATCCGATTCTATGAAGGCGACGGCCCCGAGGCCTGGGACGGAAACCTGCCGGCGGAGTATGAAGCCCGGATGCTTCGCGGGATCGTGGCTTTCGAGGTGGCGATCACGCGCTGGGAAGGAAAGTTCAAACTGGGGCAGAACCGGGACAAGGCGGACATCAACGCCGTGCGCTCCGCGCTCAGTCAATCCACCGACCAGGGCGAGCGTCGCCTCGCGGACCTCATGAAACAGGAAGGATGGGTGGAATGAAAGGATCGCAGGCAAACGCCGACCCATAGGAACAAGAATATGAAACGCATCTACTCCACGCCGGAAAACGCGCGCATCGGGCTGATCCGAGGACTGCTTGAAGCCGCGGGCATTGGCTACGAGATCCGCAATGAAGGGATCTCCCAAGCGATCCCGGGGATCCTGTTCATGCCCGAGATCTGGATTCTGCGGGATGAAGACGAGGCCGAATCGAAGGAGATCATCCAGTCCATCCTCTCCTCAGGACAAGACAGTCCTCCGGAAGAATCGGGGCAATGAACGCAGGCGTCTTCCCCGCGAAGACATAGTCTTCGCCTCCGTCGCCGCGCCCCGCGCGGCGACGGGGACAATCTGCTTGGCCGCCTGGGAGCGGGTGTGATTGAATTTCGGGAAATGCCGCAAGAGTCGCCCAGCCAGAGCGCCGAGGACTATCTCGAGAGGATCCAGGAGCTGATCACGGAGAAGGGCTACGCTCGCGTCGTCGACATCGCGGAATCTCTCGGAGTCAAGCAGGCCTCCGTCACCAGCATGGTCCAGCGGCTCGGGGAGCTCGGCTATCTCAACTACGAGAAGTACCGGGGGCTCATCCTCACCGACAAGGGCCGAAGCGTCGCCCTCAGCGTCCAACAGCGGCACGCGACCCTCTCCCGCTTCTTCTCCCTCTTCCTGCTTTCCGCGGAAACGCAGCGCAAGGACATCGAAGGCATCGAGCATCATCTCAGCCGCGACACCGTCGATCTGCTCGCGGATCTCGCCGCGTTCTTCGAAAGGAACCCGGCCGTCCTGAAGGACTTTCTCGACGAGAAGGCGCGCTCCTCGAAGCCTTCCTGAGCCCTCGCGGCCTTTCCGCGCAGCGCCGTTGACTTGTCCCCCCCTCTGCCTAAGCTGCCGGACAATGATTCTAACGCCAGCCGAATTGGAAAGCCTGGTGGGCCTTGTGCATCAGTCTCCCCACCAGCTGCTCGGGATGCACCCCCTGGGCGATGGCGCGGGCGTGGTCGTCCGGGCCTTCATCCCATGGGCCCGCAGCGTCGAGGTTCTCCCCACGCACGAAAAAAAGCTGCCTCGGTTCGCCTTGCAACGGATCCACGAAAGCGGCGTGTTCGAAGGCGTCTGCCGCGACGTCAAGCGGGTCTACGCGTACGACCTCGCGATCAAGAACGAGGCTGGCGATACGCATCGTCAGCGCGACGCGTATTCTTTTCTCCCCACGCTGGGCGAGACGGACCTCTACTTGTTCGCCCAGGGAAACGAGCGCCGCATCTACGACAAGCTCGGAGCGCATCTACGGAGCTTCGACGGCGTCGCCGGCACGAGCTTCTCCGTCTGGGCGCCGAACGCGCAGCGCGTGAGCGTCGTGGGAGATTTCAACGGATGGGACGGACGCTGCCATGCCATGCGCCTGCTCGGCGGCTCCGGCATCTGGGAGATTTTCATCCCCGGGGCGCGCGAGGGCGCCTTGTACAAATTTGAGATCCGGAACGCCCAGGGCGACATCGCGCTGAAGACGGATCCCTACGGATTCTTTTTCGAGTCGGCTCCGAAGAACGCGTCGCTGGTGTGGAACACCTCGAAGTTCGCGTGGACGGACGACGCCTGGATGAAGGAGCGCGCGGCCCAGAATCCGCTGCGGCGTCCGATGAGCGTGTACGAGCTGCACCTGGGCTCGTGGCGGAAGCGCAACTCGGTCGAGTCGCTCGGATACCGCGAGCTCGCCGCTCCGCTCGCGGACTATCTGAAGCGCATGGGCTTCACTCACGTCGAGCTGCTGCCGGTTTCCGAGCACGCGTTCTATCCGTCCTGGGGTTATCAGGTGACCGGGTTCTACTCGCCCACCTGCCGTTTCGGAACCCCCGACGACTTCCAGTATTTCGTCAACGCGCTGCATGAGGCGGGGATTGGCGTGCTGATGGATTGGGTGCCGGCGCACTTTCCGCGGGACGACTGGGCCCTGGCGCGATTTGACGGCACGGCTCTCTACGAGCATGAGGATCCGCGGCAGGGCGCGCATCAGGATTGGGGCACGCTCATCTTCAACTACGGGCGGCACGAAGTGCGGAATTTTCTGACGGCCAACGCGCTGTTCTGGTGCGAGCGCTATCACATCGACGGGCTCCGGGTCGACGCCGTGGCGTCCATGCTCTATCTCGACTACTCCCGCAAGGCGGGAGAGTGGGTGCCCAACCGTCACGGAGGCCGCGAGAACCTCGAGGCCGTGGAGTTTCTGAAGGAGTTCAACCACATCCTCCACACCGAGCATCCGGGCGTGTCGACGATCGCGGAGGAATCGACCGCGTGGCCGATGGTGTCGCGTCCGCCCTATCTGGGAGGGCTGGGCTTCACGCTCAAGTGGAACATGGGGTGGATGCACGACACGCTGGGCTACTTCAAGCGCGACCCGGTCTACAGGAAGTTCCACCAGAACGACCTCACCTTCGCGATGCTGTATCACAACCATGAAAACTTTGTCCTCCCGCTGTCGCACGACGAAGTGGTGCATGGGAAGGGATCGCTTCATCGCCGGATGCCGGGCGACGACTGGCAGCGTTTTGCGAATCTTCGAACGCTTCTGGGATATCAGTGGATGTTTCCCGGCAAGAAGCTGCTCTTCATGGGCGGCGAGTTCGGCCAGACCGACGAATGGAACGCGAACGCCAGCCTGGAATGGTGGCTGCTGGACGCCGGACCCTACCACGCCGGCGCGCAGCGCTTCGTGGCGGACCTGAACGCCCTCTACCGGAAGGAGCCTGCGCTCTGGGAAAGCGACTACGAAGCCGAGGGCTTTTTCTGGGTCGACTGCTCGGATCACGAGAACAGCGTGCTGTCCTTTGTGCGCCAGACCCGCGATCATCGCAGCCGCCTGCTCGTGGTGATGAACCTCACGCCGGTGCTTCGCACGGATTACCGGCTCGGGGTTCCCGAAGCGGGGCGATGGCTGGAGGCGTTGAACAGCGACGCGGCGGTCTATGGCGGATCGAATCAGGGCAATCTGGGCGGTGTGTCGACCAACGACATGCCCTGCCACGGACACGCCCAAAGCCTGTCGCTGGCGCTCGGCCCCATGAGCATCGTGGTGTTCAAGCCCGAGCGAACCGCCCTTTCTCCGACGGCCCCCACGACATGAAGTACCGCTGGGTCACCGCCACGCCACAACCGGTCCTTGCCGAGTTCCTCGCCAAAGAGCTGAACATCTCCCAGCTCCTCGCCCAGTGCCTGCTCAACCGGGGCCTGAGCGAGCCGGACCCCATTCGTCGATTCCTCGATCCAAAGCTGAAATCCCTCGCCGATCCGTTCCTGATTCCGAACCTCGGGGCCGCGACGCAGCGGCTCCTGCTGGCGCGCGAGCGGAGCGAGTCGGTCGTCATATTCGGAGATTACGATGTGGACGGAGTCACCTCCACGACGCTGATGCACGCCATCCTCGCCCAGCTGGGCTGGACGGTTCACTGCTATCTGCCGCATCGGCTGGACGAGGGCTATGGCCTGACGCAGACGGGGGTCGAGAACTGCCTGAATCGGTTTGCGGCGTCGCTGATTCTCGCGGTGGACTGCGGATCGACCGCTGTCGAATCCATTCGCTGGCTCAAGTCGCGCGGCGTGGATGTGATTGTCCTGGACCATCACCAGGTCTCCCAGCCCCCGCCCGAAGCCGTCGCGTTGGTGAACCCGCAAGTCGCGACGGCGCCGCCCTTTTTTCGCGAGCTCTGCTCGGTGGGCCTGGCGTTCAAGCTCGCCCACGGCCTGCTGAAGCACGCGAGGCAGCTCGGGCTGCCGGGAGCGGAGGACATCGATCTCAAGGCCAGCCTCGATCTCGTCGCCCTGGGAACGATCGCGGACCTGGTTCCCCTGACCGGAGAAAACCGCATCCTCGTGAGCGCCGGCCTTGATCGCCTCAACCACACGCAACGACCCGGCATTCTGGCGTTGAAGAAGGTGGCGCAGATCGAGGGCAAGATTCAAGGTTACGAAGTGGGCTTCCAGCTCGCGCCGCGCCTGAACGCGGCCGGACGCCTCGAGAACGCATCGGAGGCCCTGGAGCTGCTGCTCGCGAAGGACGAGGACTCCGCGATGCCGCTCGCCCAAAGCCTGGACGCTTGCAACCGGGAGCGTCAGAACATCGAACGCGCGATCGTCGAGGAGGTCATGGGCGGCGTCCGCGCCAAGTTCAACCCCGATCAGGACTGGGTGATCGTCGAGGGAGAGCTCACCTGGCACATCGGAGTGGTGGGCATTGTGGCTTCCAAGGTCTGCCAGGAATTCTACCGCCCCACGATCATCATGGGCGGCGATGGACATGAGTGGAGGGGATCGGGCCGCAGCATCGAGGGCTTCGATCTCGCCGCCGCGCTCCGGGAGTGCGGCGATCTTCTCGCGCGTCACGGAGGGCACTCCATGGCGGCGGGCCTCAGCCTCGCGCCGACCAAGGTCTCGGAGTTTCGCCGCAGGCTGAACGAGATCGCGAAGCGCACGCTGACGCCGGAGCAGCTCCAGCCGCGACTGCGCATCGACGCGGAGGTTCAGGCGGAGCAGATCTCGCTTGAGCGGATCGGGGAGCTTCAGAGACTGCAGCAGACAGGGATGGGAAATCCCGCGGTGCAATTCTGCGCGCGAGGGCTGCGTCACTCCCGTCCGCCCCAACGGATCGGAACCGACCGCCGCCACGCCAAGCTTTGGGTGTCGCAGGCGCGAAGCCACCCGCTCGAGGCCATCTGGTGGGGCGCCGGAGAGGCGCCGCTGCCCGTGGGGAGCTTCGACCTCGCCTTTGTCCCCAAAGTGAACGACTACCATGGGCAGAGCACCGTCCAGCTCAACGTGCTCGACTGGCGACCCGCGAGCTGACGCATGAACTCCGTCGTCATCGTTGCCGCCGGCAAGGGAACGCGATTCGGACCCGACCGCGACAAGCTCTTCATTGAGGTCTTGGGTCTCCCCGTCGTGGCGCACACGTGGCGACGCTTCGACGCGCATCCCGAGGTGGACGAGACGATCCTCGTGATCCGTCCGGAGCTCCGCGACGCGTTCGAGGAAATCGCGACACAGCTCGCGGTTCGCAAACCTTACCGTTTCGCGGCGGGCGGGGCGGAGCGCCAGGACTCCGTGTGGAACGGCCTCGAAAAGGTGTCTCCTTCCGCGGCCCTCGTGGCGATTCACGACGCGGCGAGGCCCTGCGTGACGCCCCAGGTCATCGCCGACTGTTTCGCCGCGGCGCGAAGCTCGGGCGCCGCGGTGGCCGCGCAGCCCGTGACCGACACGATCAAGGAGTCCCACGATGGCGCGACCGTCGCAAAACATCTCGACCGATCCCGGCTGTGGGCGGTTCAAACGCCGCAGACCTTCCAGGTGGCCGTGATCCGACGCGCCCTCTCCGCGGTGAGGCAACGAGGAATCCCAGTCACCGACGACACCGCCGCCTGCGAACTCATCGGCCAGGCTGTGCGCCTGGTGCCCTCCCTCGCGCCCAATCCTAAAGTCACTGTTCCCGCCGACGTGCCGTACATCGAACTGCTGCTGGCGGCGCACGCGGTCGCCCACCCAGTCCGATAGTGGCGGCGAGAGAGTCCTTTCACGCCCAAAGGAAGCCCGACGCGCAGCGCCCTGGGACGCGGGCTACATCTGGTCGGGCGCCTCGATGCCCAGCACCTCGAGCCCCTGCTTCAGCACACGACCGGTCATCTCGCAAAGCAGCAGCCTCCCAGGACGGTCCGCGGCCTCCGCCTTCAGAACGGGACAACTCTCATAGAAGCGGGCGAAGTGGCCGGCCAGCTCGTAGAGGTAGAGGCACAAATAATTCGGGCGATACTCAGCGGCGACAGCCTCAAGCGTTATCCCGAATCGCAGAAGGTGTTTCGCCAGCGACAGCTCATCGGCGTGGCGCAGAGCCACCAACTCGGAACCGGAGGCGCGGGCGTCTCCAGACTTCCGGAAGATGGACTGGATACGAGCGTGGGCGTACTGGAGGTACGGAGCGGTGTTCCCCTGGAGGGAGAGCATCTTCTCCCAGCTGAAAACGTAGTCGCTCTGGCGATTCGGGCTCAGATCGGCGTACTTCACGGCTCCAATCCCAACGCGCTTCGCGATCTCGCGCCTGTCCGGCTCGGCCAGCTCCGGATTCTTCTCGCTGACCACCTGGAACGCGCGCTCCTCGGCCTCATCCAGCACCTCGAAGAGCCGGACCGTTTCTCCGCTGCGCGTCTTGAACGGCTTCCCGTCGTCTCCGAGGATCGAACCAAACCACACATGCTCGAGCTTCATCCCCTCCGCGCGCTCGGGTTGCCAGCGCTTCCAAACCGCGAAGAGCTGTCGGAAGTGAAGCTGCTGACGTCCGTCCGTGACGTAGATGACTTCGTCCGGCCGCCACGTTTCCCAGCGGTAGGCCAGTGTGGCCAGATCGGTGGTGGCGTAGTTGGCGGCGCCGTCGGCTTTCTGGATCAGCAGCGGATTCGGCGCCCACTCCTCATCCCGCTGCACCAGGAAGGGATCTTCCTTCGGCGGCGAGGTCCCATCGCTGAAGACGCAAATCGCGCCCTGGCTCTCCCGCGCGATGCCGCGGTCCCGCAGCTCTTGAACAACCTGCTTCAGCCTCGAGTTGTAAAAGCTCTCGCCCAGCGTGTGATCGAAGGAAACACGAAGTCGGCCGTAGACGCGGTCGAACTGCGCTTGAGACAGGTCGATCATCCTCTTCCAAATGGCCAGGTTCTCCGGGTCGCCGGACTGCAGCTTCACCAGCTCCTGTCGCGCCGTCTCGCGGATCGAAGGATCGTTCTCGGAGGCCGCGTTGACCTGCTTGTAGAGCCGTTCCATCTCGCTGAGCGGATCCCTCGCCAGCGCGTTCGCGTCGAGGTCCGTTTTCCAGCCCACGGTGAGCAGGCCGAACTGGGTTCCCCAATCTCCGATGTGGTTGTCGGTGACCACGCGATGGCCGAGCAGACGCATCACCCGCGCCAGGCAATCCCCGAGGGCGGTGGAGCGGATATGTCCGATGTGCATCGGCTTCGCCACGTTGGGCGAGCTGAAGTCGATGACGACGGAACGCGGCTTGGCGGCTTTGGCGAAAAACAGCGGCTCGCCGGCCAAGGGCCCGCGCAGCGCGGCGGCGACGGCGTCGGGCTTGAGTCGGAAATTCAGGAACCCGGGACCTGCGATCTCGACAGGCTCGCACCACGGCGAAAGATCCAGCCCCGCCGCCACCTCGGTCGCGAGCTGGCGAGGATTCATCTTGCGCTCCTTGGCCAGCGACATCATCGCTGTGTTCTGGTAGTCGCCGAACTTCGGATCGGGGCAGGGGCGGAGCGCGGCCGCGGAGGCCGCGGCGTCGGGCAAACGAAGGGTCAACGCGGCGCGAAGGCGCGACTCAATGAGGAGATGTATCATGTGAAAGACTCCCAGAGGGTTTCCGCGGCCCTATCGCGCGCGACAAGGCACAGAGCGCGGGCGGGACCCGATTCAGGCCTTGCAGGCCTTGATCGCCTGGTACATCGAGTCGGCATCGGGAGCGTCTTCGAGTGATCGGCGAAATTCATTTCGATGCAGCAGCTTCGCGATGTCAGCGAGAGTCCGGAGGTGCTTTTGGAAATGGCCTTGCGGCACGAGAAACAGCATCACCAAGCTGACGGGCTGGTTGTCGAGGGCGTCGAAGTTGATCCCCTGCCTGGAACGGCCCAGCGCGCCGACGACTTCATAGATGAGGTCGGTGGACGCGTGGGGAATGCCCACCCCGTACCCGATCCCGGTGCTCATCGAATTCTCCCGTTTTTTCACGACGGCGAGAATGGCTTCCCGGCTCTCGGGCTTAATCTTGCCCGCCGCGACCAGATGGTCGATCAACTCGTCGATGGCCTCCCACCGATTGGTGGCCTTCATCGCCGGGTTGATTTGCTGCGGGCTAAGGATGTCGCCAAGATCCATGACGCGATAACTGAAAAGCATTTCGCCCCATCGGTCCCGTCAAAGCAAGAGCGGAATCTTGAGAAGAGTGAAAATCAAGAGGCGCCGCGTCCTTCGCGTGCGGCGCCTGGCTATCCTGCCTCGCCTTGCGACTCCACGCACGATCCTAGCTCTTTGTTGTCGAGCGCTCGATCCGCCGACTTTTCCTGGAAGAACAAAACCCTCCGTCGCCGCCTCCCGGTCTGGGCGCATAGAGAGCGAACGCGATCCTCCCAGCCAGAGCCTTTCGTTTTTTCTAGGCACGGAGCGGAATTCTTGATTCCGTTGGGATCCGCCCAGGCCTTCGGAGAGGTGTTTTGGCGCGCGGAAGATCCTCTCGGGACGACCAACCCTCGGGCTGTGGATCATCGATTCGCAAGCGATTCGTTTCCGCCGCCGGCCTTGAAGGAAAGGCGGGGCAATTCTTATGTCCGTCGATAGGATGCAAGCGCAGCGTTTTGAGCACAAGTACCTCGTCACCGAGGACACCGCGCTCAAAATGCGTGAATTCATCCAGACACATCTCGAACCCGACGAGTTCGGGATCGGCCAGCCCAATTCCTCCTATCCCGTCCATAGCCTCTACCTCGATTCAGAGGACCTTCGTCTGGCGCGCGAAACGATTAACGGAAACAAGAACCGCTACAAGCTCCGCATCCGTTTCTACAACAGCAATCCTGACACGCCGGTCTTTTTTGAGATCAAGCGGCGGATGAACAATTGCATTCTCAAGAAGCGAGGCGGGGTTCGCCACGACGCTGTGGAGTGGCTCTTGGCGGGGCACCTTCCCGAGTTTTCGCATTTGATCTCCAAGGACCCGCGGCAGCTCCTCGCTTTGCAGGAGTTTTGCATGCGATCCCAGGAGCTGAACGCCAGGCCGATGGTTCACATCGCCTATCTCCGCGAAGCCTATGTTCACCCGGACAACAACTCCGTCCGGGTGACGCTCGACCGGAATGTCCGCGCCGACTATGAACCCACAGCGAGGCTCTCCACCGAGATGCGGAGGCCGGTGGTTCCGTTTGGCAAGGACGTGATCCTGGAGCTGAAGTTCACCAATCATTACCCCAACTGGTTCCGGGACCTGGTCCATGTCTTCGGCTGCATGCAGTGCGGCGCGGCAAAATATGTGGAGGGGGCGGAGGACCTGGGTTTCATCCGCATGCAAGCCCGGGAAACGGACGAATCCGGGGTTGCGGCAGGGGAAGGAGGCACGTCTGTAACAATCGTGCTTCCCAAAGATTCAGATTTTGGCACTCTCAACGCCACCTCGACATAATTGAAAACCAGAGCGACCGCACACTTTCACTATGCTTGACAGGCTACTTCAGGGCGACTACGGCTCAGCCCCAACCAATTGGCCGGTAGTTGTCCTCGGTCTCCTCCTGGCTTTCGCATGCGGCCACGTGATCGCGTGGGTCTACATGTTCACCCACTCCGGGCTGTCGTACTCGCGCTCCTTCGTGAACGCGCTCGTCCTGATGCCCGTGATCGTGTCCCTGGTGATGATGGTGCTCTCCAACAACCTGGTGACCGCGTTCGGGATGATGGCCGTCTTCGCGATTGTTCGTTTTCGAAACATCCTGCGCGACACCCTGGACACCACCTATATCCTGATCTCGCTCGTGATCGGCATGGCGGCGGGCACCCAAAAATACTCCAGCGCCATATTGGGCTGCGTCGTAGGGGCGCTCGCGATGCTCTATCTCTGGTACACCTCCTTCGGAAGCCGCCACCGCTACGACCTGATCGTAAACCTCCATTGGGCGAGAACCCCCGCGGAGATGCCCGATCTGAACCGCGTCCTCACCCGCCACACCTACAAGGCGCATCTCGCCACCCAGCGCACCCACGAAGGCTACGAAGGCAGCGACCTTTCCTACCGACTACTGCTGAGGAATCCCCGCCGCTCCGACGAGCTCATCATCGAGCTGAAGCAGACGCAGGGGGTCTCCCGGGTCACGAGCATGCAGGCGGAAGAAGAATCTGAGATCTAGACAATGGAAGACACCAAACTTATCCCCGTTCCCTCAGCCCAACGCTGGCGTGAGTTTCGCATTGGATTGCTGCCCTGGGTGGTTTTCCTGTTGGTGGCCCTGGCCATCGCCACGTTGTGGAAGCAAGTGGTGACCCCTTCGGCGGTGGTGGGGGAGGTGGCCACGGTCCAATACCAGGTCCGCAGCCTCTACGATGGCACCCTCCTCAACCTGGCCGTCGAGCCGTTCGCTTTTGTTCGCAAGGGAGAGGTGATCGGAACTGTGACGCCCGTGGAACTCACCAACACCCTGGCTGACATAGCGGTCGCGGTCTCGAGCCTGGAGCTGGAGCGTCTCCGCACCGGGATGAACGTGAACCGAAATCTGCTCGAGCTCAGCACGCTCGAGCTGAACCGGCTCCAGGTCATGTCGGACGCCGAGCTGGCGAAAGCGGATCTGGCCGTGAAGAAAGTCGAGCTCGATCGGGAAAAAGAGCTCTTCAAGATCCAGCAATCGTCCCAGGCGCTGCTGGAGCTTAAAACAGCGGCCTATGAAAGAGCGAAAACCGTCGTTGAACAGCTGAACCTGAGGATCAGAGGCTATGAGGAACAGCTGAAGAGCTACAGGGAAGGCCAGCAGCACCTCGAAATGCGGGGCCAAAGCGACGCCGTCGACAAGGCGATCATCGCAAAGACCAACGCGCTGATGATCGCCAGCCGCCCCATTCCCCTGGTCGCCCCCGCCGATGGCATCATTACCTCCCTGGCGCATCGCTCAGGAGAGAAAGTCCGCGCGGGAGAGCCGATCGCGGTGATCATCGAAACCAACGCCACCTACATCGTCGGCTACATGCGCCAGCCGATCGTCCACATGCCGAGAGTCAACGACGACGTCCAGGTCCGCACGCGCGGGCATTCCCGGCTGACCGGCGGCGCGAAGATCCTGAAGGTGGGCGCTCAGTTCGATTACATGAATCCAGCCCTGGTGACGCCTGACAACAATCGCCATGAGAAAGCGCTGTCCTTCATGGTCAGCATTCCCGCGGGGCTGCCGGTGAAGCCCGGAGAGTTTGTCGATCTCGGCTTTGGAAACTAGCGCCAGCTGGATTTCCTTTCGATCGCGGCGCCCCGGCGCGGCCGACTGCCGCCCGCGGGAACACAAACGGAGCGCTCATCGATCTCACTTTCGTAGCCTATGAAGAATGGGTTCTCCACCGCGGGCTTGTGGGCCGGAAACGCCGACCTCCGCGAAATTGCGGCCTGGGCCAAGGCACTGCGACAGGAGATTCGTCCCGCGGCGGTGGATCTTGGCCTGATTTTCATCTCCCCGCGCTTCTTCGAGGCGGCGCAAGACATCCTCCGATGCGTGCGCTCAAGCGCTGAGATCCCGATCCTCCTTGGTTGCTCTTCCAACTCGCTGATCGTCGGGCAGGAGGAGATAGAGGAGGGCTCAGGAATCAGCCTTGGCCTTTACTCCCTTCCTGGCGCCGCGCTATCCGCCGTTCGGTTCACGCAATCGCAAGTGGAGGAATGGAACGGCGCCGGGTATTGGAGGATGGAGACCGGGATGTCGCCGGAAAAGATGACCGGATGGCTGGCGTTCGCCGACCCGTTCTCGTTGGACGCGGAGCGGTGGCTGAAGCAATGGGATGACGCGTTTGCCGGAATCCCCATTCTGGGAGGCATGGCAAGCGGGGACTACGCGGCGAGGAAGACGCATGTGTACTTCAACGAGCAGGTTCACGAGGATGGCGGCGTCGCTCTCGCCCTCTCCGGCGCCGTCGCTCTCGCGGGCATCATCTCGCAAGGCTGCACGCCCATCGGCGAAACTTGGACCATCACGAAAGCCGAATCGAACGTGATCCTGGAGATCGCCAACCGACCCGCCTATCAGGTTCTCGTGGAAACCGTGTCCGCCCTGCCGTCCGCGGAGCAGGCCAGGACGAGGGGAAACTTGTTCATCGGGCTGGTGATGGACGAATACCGCGACGAGTTCCAACGGGGAGATTTCCTCATCCGCAACATTCTCGAGGCGGACGCTGAAACGGGAGCGATCGCGATCGGGGCGCTGCCTCGGCCCGGGCAGACAATGCAGTTCCAGCGTCGGGACGCCGAGGCCAGCAGCGAGGACATGACCGTGCTTCTCCGACGCGCGCAGAACGAGCTCGCGGGCCGTCGGGTGCTGGGGGGATGCCTCTGCAGCTGCAACGGACGCGGACGACGGCTGTTCGGTCCCATCCATCACGACGCCTCCCAGGTTCAGCAGGCCTTCGGCCCCATGGGGCTCGCCGGGTTTTTCTGCAACGGGGAGATCGGTCCGGTTTCCGGGCACAACTTTCTCCACGGATACACAGCTTCCCTGGCGCTCTTTGTTGAGGAAGCTCCCGGGAAGTAGAGGCCTGGCGATCAGCGCCGGCGGAGGTCGATGCGATGGTCGATTCGCTTTGTCTGGGCGTATTCCAAGGAAGGGAAAGTGGTCAGAGTGGGAGACTCCGTCTCGAGAAGAATCCCTTTCGCCATCGCCTGGAGCGCTGTCCAACGCGGCCACGCCAGGGGCGGGGAGTGGCTGATCTGCCGGAGAAAGCTTCTCCATTCGATGATCACGCGATCGATGTCCCCAATTCCCAGAAACGAATGGATCCAGCGCGACTTGCTTGCGGGGTTTTTGTGCACCGCCGCAACGATCTCCTCGGCGCCCGAGCCATAGTTGGGAGGAAGCCCGTTCTCCAGGTAGCCCGGCACGGACTGCATCGAGTAGACCTGACGACAGGCGAGCGCCAGACGACCCGCCCACCGATTCTCCTCGCCGCAAAACCGGAATCCCGCGTCCAGGTCGGCCAGATCGTAAATCAGGTCCTCGAGCCGATAGGTTTCATCCTCCAAAGCCGCCGCGACCGCCAATCCGTCCGCTTGCTTGAAGAAGCTCACCATCTCCCCGCGTCGAGTGGGTTTGCCGGCGCCATCGACCAAGCCCAGCCGCCGCCACATGAGCGCGACCCCGGTCCCAGTCGTCAACCGTCGACACGTCGGAGCGATCGCGCAGGTTCCGCAGTCCAACGGCGCCACATCTCTCTCAAAGGGTCGCCAGAGGGCGGCGCCATGGCGATCCACAATAGCTTTCAAGGGCTGTTCAGCGACGCTCAGGAGAATCGAGATTCGGGAACCCTCTTTCTCCACACGGATCAACGGCAGTTTCTTGGCGGCGAGTTCCCGAGCCAGGATCGGAACCACCTCCTGGTCCCAGACAAGCATGGAAGCCTCTCGACGGTTCCACCCTGTGAGACGGCGGGTCCATTTCGTCAAGACCACGCGTCCATCCGCCAGCACATCCGCCACAGTCAGGGTTCGCCCCCAGATCTTGCGTTCGCCTCGATCGTCGACGACGGTCAACCCGCCAAAGCCGAGCTTCTCCAGGGCCGCGGGCACGCTCAGGACGGGCGTCCACGCGTGCTCCGAGCCTTGCGGCTCGTTGGAGGAAGGAGTTTGAACCTGTGCCGCGGGACGTTCCTCAAACTTTTTAAGAGGCTCCCACTCTCCGCGCGAGTTCAGGAACTCGCGCAGCCTGCGACGAACATGGCGCGCGCGCTCCGCGTCGGCCTTGAGACCGCAGGGCGCGTTCGGGCTCTTGAGCGAATCCTCCACCCCCAGCCAGATGGGCTTGGTGGTGAACAACCGCTCCTGAGCTCGCACCGCGGCCTCGTAGGGCTCGCGCCCCTGCTCGACCGCCGCGCGCATCAGTCCGAGGAGGGCGCTCCAATCCACCATGGCGGAGCGACAGAGATGGGAGGCATGAGCCTCGTGAAGCCGGATTTCATTCGGACCCACGATGGCATAGCCTACGTCGTCGATGCCTCGGCGGCCGGCGCGTCCGAACATCTGCAGGATCTCATCCGAGCGCAGGGGATGCTCCACGTGGTCGCGCCGATAGGAGTCGCCGGCCAGCGCGACGCTTCGAAGGGAGAAGTTGATTCCCGCGGCCAACCCCATCGTCGCGACCACGACCCGCAGCTGGCCGCTCTTGGCCAGCGGCTCGATCACGCCCGCGCGCGCGCCGTAGCTCAAACCGCTGTGGTGGTAGGCCACGCGGTTCTTCAACTGCTTCTCGAGCGATTCGCCCACGAGGCGCTTCTGCTCCAGCGTTAGGGAGAGCGGAGGCGCCGCCGGCAGGTGGCGAGAGAGCTCCGCGGCCAGGGCCTCAACCGCCTGTCGTCGCGGAGCAAAAATGAGAATGGGGCCCAGCCCCTCCATCAAAGCGCGCGTCACCAGTCGCGGCCAAACTCCCCGGATCTCAGCGGGCAGCGGATGCCCCAGGCTGTTGCCGTGAACTTCCTCCAAGGGGACAGGCCGCTCCTCATGCTTGATCAGCGTCGCGCTGCGACCGAGCCGACCCAGCCACTTCACGACATCCTGCGGATTCGCGACGCTCCCGCTCAGCAGCAGGAGCTGGGTGTGGGCGGGCGCCAGAGCGATCGCAAGCTCGTAGTTCAATCCCTGGTCCTGGTCGCCGAGCATCTGATACTCATCGATCACCAAGAGCGTTGGGCCCTCCCCGCGTATCAGTCGGCTTTTCTGGGTTTCGAGCGTTGCGACCAGGACCGGGGCGTCCAGGTTCTCGGCCAAATCCCCAGTGGCGATCCCCACATCCCATCCGCGAGCCCGCCACTCCGCGAGCTTGTCGTTGGCCAGAGCGCGAGTGGGAACCGTGTAGATGGCTTGTCCCTTGTGACGTCCCTGATTCGACCACAGCTCGAAGATCAAGGTCTTCCCAGATCCCGTCGGCGCCTGAACGACGACATCCCTCCCATCCCTTAAGGCGGTCACCGCCGCCTGTTGCCAGAGATCCGGCACCAACACCTGATTCAAACCAGGATGCTCGCTCAGTATTCCAGAAAACCTCTGCACGCCGACACGGTAGGTCTCATCCGCTCCCGGGTCCACTCCTGCGTGAAAACGGAGGACGATCAGCGCCCTCAAAGAATCAATCGAAGTCCGAACAACTCATGAAGTAGTGGCAACGCGGGCATCGAAGTTTGCACTTTTCGTTGCGCAGTTCGTGGCTGCAGCGAGGACACCAACGCCAGGGCTCAGGGGGTTCATCCGGGGGCGGCGAGCTCGCCGCGCCCAAATCGGGGACGCGGGGCGAAGTCGAGGAGGACGAAGGCTGCCGCGCGTCGTTCATGTCCCGTCAATGAACCAGGACAAGGAGATGGCTTCAATGCGGAAGTCGGCGTCGGCGTCGGCGTCGGAGCGAAGTCGTCATGCGCGTTGAGCGAGACGCTTCGCGAAGCGAAGCGCGGAGAGCATGCTGCCTGCGGAGGCGATGCCTCGGCCCGCAATCTCGAAGGCTGTGCCGTGGTCGGGCGATGTGCGCGGAAACGGAAGACCCAGGGTCCAGTTGACCCCGGTTTCGAACCCGATCATTTTCAGCGGAGCCAAACCCTGGTCGTGGTACATGGCCACCACCGCATCGCAGTCGCCGCGCAGGGCAAAATGAAAAAGCGTGTCGGCGGGAATGGGACCCGTCACATCCAGTCCGCGCCGCCGCGCCGCGTCGACGACGGGACGGATCATCCGAATCTCCTCATCGCCCAGCTTTCCCCCTTCGCCCGCGTGGGGGTTGAGGCCGCAGACCGCGACGCGCGACCGCGGCAAGCCCAGAGCGACGCAGGCCTCCGCGGCGCGCGTGATCGCGAGGTCGATCCTGGCCGCGGTGAGACGCTCCGGGACGAGTCGCAGCGGGATATGGACGGTGGCGAGCGCGACTCGGAGCCAGCGTTCTCGATCGTCGCATCCCAGAAGCATCATCACGGTGTCCGGCGTCCCCGCGAGCTCTGAGAGAAACTCGGTCTGCCCCACGAACGACGAAAACCCCGCGTCCACGATCGCCTCCTTGCACACGGGTCCGGTCACCAGCGCCCGACATCGCCCCTCCAGGCAGGAGAGGGCGGCGGCGCGCAACCCAGCCATCGAAGCTTGCGCGGCGGCGGATGAAAAGGGAATCCATGGCGCCTGGGGCTTTGGATGGGCTGTCGCAAAGACCACCACGCGGTCCGAGAGGCGCGACTCGTCTTGTGAAACAAGGGGAAGTCGAGCGCCGAGGGATTGGTTGAGGCGATGGAGCTGTTCGGGGTCCCCGAACAGGTGGTAGGTCGTCGTATCCGCGGAGAACTCCTCGGTCAGCGCCTTGAGAGTCACCTCAGGCCCCACGCCGGAAGGGTCACCCACAGTGATGGCGATCGTCATGTGTCAGGCTGGCGTTCCACCGGAACAGGCCGCGCGTCGCCGGAGGAGGGGAGGGGACGGGGCTCAGAAATAATTCACGAAGCCCTTCTTCCGAAGGCGCTCGATCCACCGACGTTCCATCCGGCTCCGCTCCTGAAGCACCAAAGTTTGCTCAATCTCGTCGCGCACGTCGGCGAGCGGACGAGTATGCGCCTCTTTGCGCTCCTCCACACGAAGCAGATAGAATCCATCGTCGGTCTCGATGACCGGGGAGGTTTCCTTCAGAGCCAGCTTCATCGCATGGGGCCTGAAGTCCTCCCGCAGGGTGGACACCTCCAGCATCTCCTTGCGATCGCCGCCGTCCCGCGCCTGGGCATCCTCGGAATAAGTCTTGGCCATATCCTCGAAGGGAGAGCCGCCCTTGATCTTTTGGGCGATCTCCTCGGCGAGCTTCCGCTTGGAAGCGTTGTCATCGCCCGCGGTCTTGCCCAGGGTGATGATGCGGAGGCGAACAGAGGGATTCACGGCGAAGACGGTTCGGTTGGTGTCGTAGAACGATTCGATGCGCTTGGGGGAGATGACGATCTTCTCATTGGAGAGGTGTCGGAACCGCATGATATCCAGGATGATTTTTTCCCGGGTCCTCTCGCGATACGCTTCGAAGGTTTCGCCCCTCTCCTTCAAGGCGCGCGTGAGCGCGACCCGGTCGCCGAAGGTGTCGCGGATGTCCTTGCGGATCTGGTCCTCGACATAGCGGTCGGGAACGGAGATCCCGCCTGTCTTGAAATCATCGATGATCAGCCGACGGTCGATCAACTGCTCCAGGCGTTCCTTCCTCACCTCGCCCAACTTCTTGTAAAACTCCTCAGGCTCGCCCCGGTACCGGCTGCGGAGCGGCGTCAATGCGTCGCGGGTCGCGTCCTCGACCTGCAAAAACGTGATCACCGCCTCGTTCACCCGCGCCATGACGCCGCCGGCAATGTTCGTCGCGGTTTGAGCGACAAGCAGATGGGACGCGAGACAGAGCCCAAGCAGGGCGAGGCAAATGGTTCTCATACCAAAGACATCGGCAATCTAGAGAACGCATTCAATCGCGGTCAACTGGGAAGGAGCAAATCTCTTGGCCCCGATTCTTGAGCCCTTTCGGCCCGAAACGGCGGAGGGGGAAGGAAGAGGACAGGCCAGACCGTGGACACCCGGACGGGGAGGCTGGGGGGGCGAGAAAAAAAGTTAAAAATATTGTTGCTATTCCAGTAGGAACGGCCAAGTTCCAGCGGTCTGTTAGATAGCTTGTCACTTTCAAGGCATGGTAAATCCTCAGGTGAACTTCGTTCAGTGATGATTCTAAACCCGGCAATCGGGAACAGTCTCTAGAAAGCAACGGTTAGTCAGACAGCAATCACATGAACACGAAACTGTTTGTCGGAAATCTTTCCTTCAACACCACTGAGAACGATCTGCAGGACGCGTTTGCCGCTTTCGGCACCGTCGTTGAGACCACCATCATGATGGATCGCACCACTCAGCGCCCCCGTGGCTTTGGCTTTGTAACCATGGCCACCCCTGAGGACGCGGAAAAGGCGATCCAGAACATGAACGGCAAGTCGATTGACGGCCGGGCCCTTACGGTCAACGCGGCGCGTCCTCGTGAAGAGCGCGCGGGCGGCGGCGGCGGCGGCGGCGGCGAGCGCCGCGAATACGGCCGCAACCGCTACTAAGCCGTATCCATGTCAGCGGCGGGGCTCGGGAAACCGGGCCCCGCCTTTTTGCTTTCCCTTGAATCCGAAGTCACCGAATGAAAGAACAACACATCGAAGTCGAAGGTCGTGTCACCGTGGTGCTGCCAGGCACCATGTTCCGCGTCGAGCTGGACAACAAACACATGGTGCTGGCCACGATCTGCGGCAAGATGCGGAAACGCTTCGTTCGCCTGACCGTCGGGGATCGCGTGAAGATGGAGATGTCGCCCTACGACCTGGACAAGGCGCGCATCACCTGGCGGCTCCGTTAGGGGCCTCAGCTCTCGTCACGCTCGGGAGCTCGCGGCGCTCTGCGCCGCGGTCAGGCTCTCCAGCTGACGTTCCAGTTCACGCATCCTTCGCAGCATCTCCGGCAGCTGCTGCAGGCTGATCCACTGCCGCTTCGTCTGCTTATCCGGCATCGCCGGAATCCCCAAAACAGTCGCCTTGTCGGGCACATCCCGCATCACGCCAGACTTCGCGCCCACGGTCGACTGGTGGCCGAGACGAAGGTGCCCCGCAATGCCGGACTGCGAGGCGATAACACAGTAATCGCCGAGATGGGTGCTGCCCGCGAAGCCCACCTGCCCCATGACCAGACAGTGCCGGCCCATGACAACGTTGTGGGCGACATGCACCAGGTTGTCGATCTTGGTCCCCTGGCCAATGACGGTTGAGCCGAAGGCGGCGCGGTCGATCGACGCATTGGATCCTATTTCCACATCCGACTCGATCACCACATTCCCGAGCTGAGGCACCTTCCGATGCCGCCCCTGATCCAGCACGTAGCCGTAGCCATCCGAGCCGATCACGGTGCCCGCATGGATGGAGACCCGGTCTCGGATCTCGCACGCCGGGTACACCACCACGTTGGGAAAAAGGCGGACGTCCTCGCCAACGCGCGCGCCGCGCCCAATGTGATTGCCTCCGAGTAAAACGGAGCGGGCGCCAACCCGGACATCGGGTCCCAAAACGCAATGCGGGCCGATATGGGACGTCGGGTCGACCCTCGCGCTGGCATGGATGACCGCGGCGGCATGGATCCCCGGATCAAAGACATCCGGGGGAGCAAAGACGGCAAGAATCCGCGCCATCGCCACGCGAGGGGAGCGAACGACGATCAATGTCTTTGTCGAGGAGACGAGAATCTCTGGGACAAGGACCGCCGCGGCGTCCGTATTCTCGGCGGTGCGCAGGAAGTCCGCGTTCTCGGCGAATGTCAGATCCCCCGCTTTCGCGGTGTCCGCGGACGCGACTCCCGATAGGACGGCGGATCCATCGCCAAGAACTCTGCCCTGAGCGCATTCTGCCACTTGATCGACGGTCATTTGCATAAGGCGGGCGCGGCGCTCGCGCGGCGAAAGCCGCGACCAGAGGGACCGCGTGTGCGGAACCTAATGGCCGCGCGTCCCTGTCATCACCTGACGGCTCACATCCCAGACCTTGAGGCGCAAGCAGCGGTAGACTTCGACGGGGTTCAATAAAGTGATCTTCGGGCTCTGAAGCTCGGGAATCTCGCTCATGGCCTCCGGAAGCCGATAAAACGGGATTTTGGAGTTCAGATGGTGAATGTGATGGTATCCGATGTTTGCCGTGAACCAAGCCATCACAGGATTCAGCTTCATGAAGCTCGACGACTCCAACGCGGCCGACTCGTACGTCCAGCCCGAGTTGTCCCGGAACGCGACGCCGGGGAAATTGTGTTGCGCGTAAAACAGATACGACCCCAGGGCGTAGACGATGAGGCTCGGGAGGGTCTGCGCCAGGAAGAGCGTGGTCCAATCCCTCCAGTGGACGAGGGCGAACCCCACGGCGATGTGGAGGACAAGGGCCAACAACCCGTCCCAGTGCTTGCGGGGGCTGTTGATGAAGGGGTTCAGGCACATGCCGAACAGGAAGATGAACACATATCCAAAAAGGAGCGTGAACGGATGCCGCATGAAGAGATACTTGGCGCGCGCCACGCGAGGAAGCTTGGTGAACGCTTCTCGAGTCATGATCGGGAACGACCCGATGTGCGATCCGCGGAGCTTGGAATTGTGATTGTGGTGGTGATTGTGCGAGGACCGCCAGATGCTGCTGGGGCTCAGGGCCCAGACGCCGAACACCCACATGAAACCCTCGGCCAACCGGGAGCGATCCAGGATCGCGTGGTGCTGCTGGTCGTGATAGATGACGAATAGACGGAGGGTGAGCAAACCCGCGAGAACGCTGGAGGCAAGGCGCGCCGCGGGATTCACCAGCAAAAGGGTTCCGGCCAGGCTCCCGGCGAGGAGAGCCGCGGTGGAGAGCACAAACCACCAGCTCTTCGCGGGGTCATCGAACGCGAACGGCTTCGTCGCCTGGATCAAATCGGTCCCAGATCGGGCCAGGGGCCTGGGGGTTGAGCGGATCCGCGCCCCTTCACGATGTGGAGAGCTCGGACGGCTGGCCCGCGGGTCAGTGGATCTCTGAGTCACTTTAGGCCACAGTGACGGTGTTGCCGGGAGAGTGCAACCCTTCGTTTGTAACAAGGAAGCAGTTAGCGGACCGCCATCGCCACCGAGTTAGGCGAGGACACGATGGGCGTCTGCCGCGGCAACACGTAGCGGGCGATGACAGTGAAGCTATCCTTCGTGGGCTTGTCCGATCCCCAGCGGAGCGTGAGGCGGTAGCCGACGCCCAAGGATGTCGGGGAGGCGAAAGGACGCAGTTGGGAGGCGTCGAAGGTCCAAACGTGAAGAGGTTTCGCCACGACGTCGTCGCTCTCGCGAAGGATCCCGTCATAGAACATCACGTCGACCTTGCCTCGACTGATCGGCAATCCATGAGCGCGCCCCATCGAGCTTGCGTAGACGCGCATCTCAAAGCCATCCGGTCCTGGAATCCCGTCCAGGTTCATTGCGGTCGGCGCCGTAAAGAGATGGATTTCCTCGATCTTCCCATTCCCAGCGGCGGGCCGCGGACGAGGCGGCTTCGAGGCCCCGTTATCCGTGGACACACAACCGGTCCCCAACAAGAACGCGAGCGCAACACAGGCGGCCGCCAGCAACGGTGGCGGAAGGCGAGCCCATGGATGGCTCTCGGCCCAGTTTCTGGAACGGATCATATCATGATGAGGCTCGGGCGCGTCGAATCGGGAAGCTTCATTGCCTGTTTCTGTCCGTCTTCTCCCTCTGCGCAGGAGAGGGCCCCGGGCTGACCGACCTGTCCGCCGTCCCTGGAAAAAGAGGATCCAGCATCTGGCGCTGCAGATTGTCCCTCTTGATCTCATCCTTGATCCGGGACTGATTCAGCTGCTCACGCGTGATGTCCTGAATGTTCCGAACGAACCCGTTGGTGCGGTCGTTTGAGAGAACCTGGGGAGTGAGAAGGATCAGCAGCTCCTTGCGATCGCGGTTGATTGTCGTGGACCGGAACAATCGGCCGAGTCCCGGGATGTCGCCCAGCACCGGGATCTTCTTCGTCCGCTTGTCATCGGTCGTGGCGATCAAGCCGCCGATCAGGATCGTTTGCCCGCTCTGAACCGTGACCGTCGTGTTGGCGCGACGCTGGTTGATGATGGGCACGACAGCCGACTTGTTGATCTCCACGCTCGAGCTGCTGATGGCGCTGTTCGTCGTGCCGATCTCCATCTTCACAAAGCCATCGGGGCTGATCTTGGGCGTCACCGAAACATTGATTCCCACATCCTCGTATTTGAAGGAATTGATGGTGACGCCCAGCTCCGTCACGCGGCTGTCCGTGATCAGCGGAACGCGCTGGCCCACGTTGATGCTCCCGGGCTTGTTGTCCGCCGTGACGATCTGCGGACGGCTCAGCACTTCCAAGCGTCCTTCGTCTTTCAACGCCCGGAGCAGGAAGCTGAAGTCCGTGCCGGAGACCGCCGTTGAGAAGCCGCCGAAGCTCTTGAGGGCGTCCTTGACCCCGAAGTCGGTTCCGATTCCATAGGTCGTATCGCCCTTGCTCCCCGTGTGGCTCCACTCCACGCCGAGGTCGCTCAGCGCGTCCAGGGTCACTTCGGCGAGAAGCACCTGAATCAGGACCTGCGGCTGAGCGCGATCGAGCTCGTCGATCAACGCGCGCAGCTCGACAAAGAAGCGGGGATCCGAGGAAACCAGGAGCGTGTTGCTGATGGGCTCGGCGATCACCGCCACCTCACGCTCCAACAGCCGCTGGGTCGTTCCGACGGCGTCGCCGCTCAGCACAGAGCGCACGCGGGTTCGCTCCTGGTCGAGAAAGCCGCGCAGCGCCTTCTCCACCTCGGCCGCCTGGGTGTTTTTGAGGCGCACGATCTCGGTCTTCCTCTCGTTCGCCGGCGTGGAATCGAGGGAATCGATCACCTGGGCGACCAGGTTGACATAATGCTCCGTGCCTCCCACCAGCAGGCTGTTGGTTCTCGGATCGACCGTGACGGTGAGCGCGTTTTGCTCAGCCGTGCCCAAAGTCGCGGAGGCGAGCGCCTCTTCACTGGAGATCTCCCCAGCCGAGCCTGTCACCGGACGCACGAGCGTGTATTGAATCGATCGCTGGGTTCCAGTCTGCGCCGTCGCCTGCGTCATCCGGAAAAGCTGCATCAGCAGCTGGCCCATTTGGTGGGCGTCCGCGTTTTGCAAGGCGAAGACCTGGATCTTCGCCTGCTGCGGGGAGCTCGCGTCGAGGCGCTCGATGATCTGCTCCAACAATCCCATGTAATCCACCGGCCCGCTCACAATGAGGGAGTTCATCCGGGCGTCCGGCGTGATCAACACCGCTTCCTTCAACGCCGCGGTGACCAACTCCTTCCCCTCCATCGTTCGGGTGATGAATTGGAGAACGGATTGCGCGTTCGGACTTTGCTCGCTCAAGGGGGTCGGCTTCGAGTTGAGGGCGGTGTTCAGGATGGTGGAGAGCGACTCCGCCTTCGCGTTCTTCAAGGGGAAAACCTTGATCTCGCTCACCCGCGCGACTTGCTCGGTGTCCAGCTTCTTGACGAGCTCCGCGATCCGCTTGGCGTCAATCTCCCCGCAAGACACAACAATCGCGTTGATCCGCTCATCCGCGTTGACGGTCACCGGCTGGGTCGCGGCCCCCGCCGTCGCGGCGGTCGAAACCGAGGTCTCCCGGAAAAGCCCCTGGACCACTTGCGCGACACGGCGCGCGTCCGCCTTCGCCAGCGGGAACACATGGATGGCGATCCCGGTTTCCGCGGGGTCGCTGTCCAATCGTTCCACGAGCGATTCCACCGTCGTCATGTCGTCGACGCTCGCGCCGACCAGCAGCGCGTTCACCCACGAGTCCGCGACAATCGTGATCGGGTCCAGCGGCTCCCCGCGAACCCGCGGCGGACGGTTGGCGACGATCTGTTGCAGCGTCGTGTGCAGTTTCGTCGCCGTCGCCTTCTTCAATGGGAACACCTTGAAGTTCATCCGGGCGAACACGCTGTCTCCATCGAGCGCCAGGATCAGGCGATCCGCCACATCAAAGGCCTCCTTCCCTCCGGTGACCAGCAGCGTGTTCATTCGATCGTCGGCGATCACGCCCACGGGAATCTGCCTCTCGGCCGCGTTGGCAACGATGGTGTCGCCCGCCTTCTTGGCGCGGAAGAATTGCTCCAGCGTGGCGGCTAGGCCGCTGGCCCGGGCCTTCTTCAGAGGATAGATCTTCACGTTCGTCGCCTCGGCGCTTTCCTTGGTGTCCACGCGACGAATCACCTCGCGAACGATCGCGAGATTCTCCGGGCTGGCGCTGATCATCAAAGTGTTGCTCCGCGGATCAGCGCTGATCGAGAGGACGTCCCGGGCCGAGTTGCCCTTGGCCGGGGCGTTCGGGGGAAGGCCGGGACGATACAGCCCCTGGTCGACAAGTGTTTTCAGCATGCCCGCGACGCGCTGCGCATCCGCGAACGCCAGCGGAAACACTTCCAGGACGCCGCCCGCGATCGTGGGCTCCACATCGAGCTTGGCCAGGAGCCCCTGAAGCGTTTCCAGGTTCTCCTTGCTCGCGGACACAATCAGCGCGTTGTTCAACGAGTCGGCCTCCACCTTGATCTGGTCGCTCGGGAGGGAAGACTGCCCGGGAAGGCTCTGCGCTTTCTGCCTCGCCGCAAATATCCCCTCAACCAAGGCGGCGATCCGCGCGCTGTCGTTGTGCTTCAGGGGCAGGACGCTCAGCGTCAGCGCCGGGTTCTCCAGCTTCGCGTCGAGCCTCTTCAACAGATCGTCGATCGCGACGTTGTCCTCCTGATTCGCGGTCACGAGCAGGCTGTTGCTCCGCGGGTCCGGCAGAATCACGGGCTTGTTCCGCTGCACATCGCTCGCCCGGGACGCCGCGTAGCGCTGCTCGAAGAGCGCGTTCAACGTGACGGCGATCACGCGGGCGTCGGCTTGCGCCATGGAGAGGATGCGGATCCGTCCGCTGAGCGCCGGGCCGCTCTTGTCGAGCTGCTTGGCCAGCGACTCCACAACCTCAAAGCTGTCCTTCGATCCGCTGACCAGCAGCGAATTGCTGCGATTGTCGGAAAGAATCGTCACCTTGAGAATGTCGCCCTGGCCCTTGTTCAATCCCGCGCGCTGCGTCATCCGGGAGTCCATCAGCTTTTGCACCGTCGCGGCCACGGAAGCGGCGTCGGAGTTCTCGAGCGGCAGCACGCGAACGTCCCGCAGCTCGAACGACAGCTTTTGGTCGAGCTGTTGCAGCAAGCCTTCGATGACGCCGAAGCTCTTGCCATTGCCCGCGACGATCAGCGCGCTCGTCCGTTCGTCCACGGTGATCACCGGCTTGTCCTCGTTCCGCAAAGTGGCGGCGCGCGCGCCGGTGTAAAGCTCCAGGAGGATCTTCTGGATCGCCGCCGGATCCGCGTGATTCAAAGGATAGATGCGAACCGTCTCAAGCCCGGACGCGGCCGGAATATCGAGCTGATCAATCACGTCGCCGATGAGCGGCAGCATGTCGGCTCGCGCGGCCACGATCAGGATGTTGGAGAGGTCATCCGCCTGCATCAGCAGGGCCGCCCGCGCCTTGGGGGTCTGGGACGTTTGGGAGGGCTGCGCCTCCTTCAGCGTTCGCAGACGCGTCACCTGCGTGCTCAGGCCTTCGCTGCCAGGCACGCTGGGGCCCTCGGCGAAGACGGCTTGCAGCAAGGGGAGAAGCCGGATGGCCGAAGCGTGCTTGAGCCGGAAAAGTTTCACCTCGGTCATGAACCGATCCATCTGCTGATCCATGTCAGCCACGAGCTTCACGGCGAGGTCGAGCGTTTCCTTCTGCCCGCTCAGGATGACGCTGTTGGCCCTCGGATCCACGGCCACATTCAGCGGATGCACCAGCGCCTTGCCCGTGACCCCCTCCGGCTGAGCGCCCGGCCCCCCGGGCCCCACCGCGAGCTGCCGCCCCTGCGAGAAGATGGTTGTGAGGGTTTGCGAGACGCTGGTCGCGTCCGCGAACTTGAGCGGGATCAAGCGGACATCGACGCCGTCCGTCAACGCCGTGACATCCATGTTGGTCGCGACAGCGACGAGCGCCTTCAGGTTGTCCGGCGTGGACGTAAGGATCAGTCGATTCCCGCCGGGCTGGCCCGCGGCCGAATCCGACGCGATTTTGATCGGTTTGGAAAGGTCCAGGGAAACGGTCTGCCCCGCGTCGTTTTGAATCCTCAGACGTCGGACCTGTTCCTGCAGCTCCCGCGCCTCGGCGGGCCATTCACCCTGGGCCCCGGGCTTGAGCATCCCTTGCAACACTCCGGCCAGCTGGGCGGCGTTCGCCCGTTTGATCGGAAGCACCAGAACCTCGGCCTCGGTGTACGTCGAAGGCGCGTCGAGAGTGGCCACCATTCGCTCGAGCTGGGCGATAACCGAGGTTCGGGCCATCACGAGCAGGCTGTGGGACCGTGGATCAGGGGTCACGCTCAGCGGCTCCCCGGGACGAACCAGGGCGAGCTGCGCGACCATCTGCTGGACCAGCGGCTGGATCTTCTCAGGCGGCGCGTTCGTGAGCCGGATCAGGCGGAACTCGATCTGCGAGTCCAATCCTCCGAGGTCGAGCTGCTTGATGATGGTCTCGACCAGGGCAAAGTCAGTGGGACGAGCCCGGACAAGAATGCTGCGGGTTCTTGAGTCGGGGACGAAGGTGATGTGCGGCGGTTTGGTCTGGGCTCGCTGTGCCCGCCCGGCGGCGTCCTGGACGGTCACCGGCTCCTCCTTGAGCAAATTCCCCAGCGTGCGGCTCACCACGATCGGGTCCGCTTCCTTCAGGGGGAACAGGCGGAATTCGGCCTCTGTCCCGTAAAAATTGAGCGAGAGATCGCTGATGATTCGATCGATGTTATCAAGCTCCTGCGCCGGACCGGACAGCACAAGAGCGTTCGCGGTCTTGTCGACGGCGATCACCACCTCCAGGGGCGCGTTCGTCGCGGGCGCCTGGGCCGTCGGAGGAGCGACGGGGAGAGGATTGGCTGGCGGCTGAGTTTGGGGCGGGGCGGGATTGGCGCCGGGAGCGGCCTCAGCCTGTGGAGGCTGGACCTTCTCAACGACACGGATCTGGCCGCGCGCCATTTGAGGATAGATGCTCTGGAGCATTTTCGCCATTGCGTCCGCGGTCACGCGGTCCAGCGGGCGCAGCCTCACTTGAAGATTCGAATCCCTCACCGTGTCGTCCAGCCGTGTCACCAGATCCTGGATCTGCGCCATGTCGCCGCGCTTCGCGATGACCGTGATCGAGTTGTTGAACGAGTCGCTCTCAATCACCGGCTTGTCCCGGTCTTCCCTGGGGGCGAACACGGACTCCAGCTTCGAAACCACTTCCGTGGCGCGCGCCTTCTTGAGCCAGATGAACTGAACCTCCCGCTCAGATCGATCCGGCGCCTTGTCGAGGGTCGGCAGGATCTTTTCGAGCATCTTGAAATGAAGCTCCGTGCCGGAAACGATCAGGCTGTTCGATCGTTCATCCACGGACACGCTCACAGCCCGGAGAGGTATGGCGCTCGCCGTCGCGCCGCGCGTGGCGCTGCGGAGGATTTGCTCCAAGGCCCCTTGAATCTCCTTCGCGCGCCCGTTCTCGAGCTTATAAATCCGCACTTCGATCTCCCCTCCGGCGCTCTCCGTGTCGAGCTCCTGGACGATTTTCAAAACCTCCGGCACAAGCTCGGCCGGGCCGTTCAGAAGAAGGCTGTTGGCGCCCGCCACAGGGGTGATATGCACGCGCTGAAGACGATTCTGCGCCCCGCGTCCCGCGATCGACTTGGTCACCGCCTCGGCCAGATCCTCAGCGCGGCCCTTCTTCAGCTTCAGGGTCTGAATGACGGTCTTCGCGTCGGATCCGACCTGATCCAGGGTCTTCACCACTTCCTGAATCTGGTTCAGCATCGGACCCACGGCGTCGACGATCAGGGTATGATCATCCGCGCCGGCCGTGATCACGAGGCGCTCCGCGGCCTCGGTCCCGGAGACTTGGCGCGCGTAGATCTGGTTCAGCAAGCTCGCCAGGGAGCTCGCCGAGCTGCGCTCGAGGGGAAAAACGCGCAGCTGACGGCCCGCGCCTTCGCCCGCTTCCTGAAGCTTCGCGATGATCTCCTCGATCAGCTTCATCTGCGCGTCGCTCGCGGTGATGATGAGGCGATTGCTGACCTCGTCGCCCAGGATGAGAGCTTCGGCGCCCATCTTCGGACGTCCCTTGATCTGGTCCTGATAGAGCTGCTTCACGCGCCCCGAAACGGACGCCGCCATCCCGCTCTTCAGCGGAATGACCCGCATCTGGCGCTGATCCTTCGCCGCGATCCCGTCCATCTGCTCGATGATGATCGCCGCGGACTGTAGATCCTTCGGCTCGCCGCTCACAATCACCAGGTTGTTCTGAGGATCGGCCCCAACGCTGACGCGGGGGGTCTTCACGCCATAGGCGCTGATCTGAACCAGGGAGGCGGACAGCATCGTCGACACCTGCTCCGCGTCGGCGTTTTTCAATGTGAATACGCGGGCGTTCCCGGTTTTGGCGCTGACCTTGTCGAGCTTCGTGATGAGCGTCTCCACCACGGCGAGTTCATTGCTGACGCCGGACACCACGAGCCGATTCGCGGTCGTATCGGCGAACATCGTCGCTCGCGCCGAGTACGAAATCGATCGGAGCTTCAGCTGCTCCTGATAAAGCGATCGGACCGTGACGACCACCTCCGCCGCCGATGTGCTGCTGAGGTCGTACACCTTGGTCTCCCTCAGCTCGCTGTTCGTCGAGCTCAGGCTGATCGCGCGCAGGATGCCCTCGATCTCCTTCAGGTGCTCGCCCCGGGCGTTCACGATCAGGCGCCCGGTCTTGGAGTCGGGCAGGAACTGGGCGTCGGCGGGATCCGCCGCTTCCTTGCTCTTCCACTTGTCCTGATAGAGCTGCTGCAACATCGGCTGAACCCGCTGGAGCTCCTCCGAATTGCCGATCTCAAAAATCTGCGTTTCGCGGGGCTGCTGGAGAACCTGGTTGGTTTGAAGCTGGGTGGCGATCTGCTCCACCAGGACGATCTGCTTCTCGGAGCCTCCCACGATGAGCTGATTGCTGACGGGGTCGTCCAGCAGCAAGGGCTCCGTGGTTCCCAGATCCGGAATCGTCTTCGCCTGATCCAAATACACCTGGCGAACCTTGGTGGATAGCTCGGCGACCTTGACGGCCTTGACCGGGAGGACTTTCATCTTCCGCTCCGCCTGCGCGCCCAGGGTCGAATCGATCTGCTCGATGATCACCGAAGCGGACTGCAGCTCCTTCGGATCGCCGGTCGCGATCAAGGTGCGCGTCTTCGCGTCGACGACCACGGACACGCGCTTAATCGGACGGTTGAACGAATCATATCGCACCAGCGCCGTCGCCAGGATTTCGACGATCTTGTCGGGATCCGCGGACTTGAGCTTGAACACACGCGTCGTCGCGCTCTGGGCGCTCACCTTGTCGAGCTTCTTCACGATCTCCTCGACGATCGCGAGCTCATTGGTGGAACCGGTGATGATGAGTCGATTCGATCCGGAGTCCGGAAGGATGAGCGTTTCCGACGCGGTGGAGCCAGGTCGAGTCTTCGCCTGCTCGAGGTAGAGCGTGCGGACGGTGGTGGACAGCTCGGACGCGCTCGCCGTTGTGAGGTCGTAGATCCGGGTGTCGCGCGGATCGGGCTGCGTCTTGCCGCCTCTCAGCTGCGCCAGGATGGACTCGATCTCGGCGAGCTGATTGGTCCTGGCCGTGATGATGAAACGGGCGTTCTTGGAATCGGGGACGATCTGCGCATCAGGCGGATCGCTGGCGTCGCGGCCCTTCCATCGGTCCTGGAAGAGCTGCTGCAGGAGCGGCTGCAGCCGGGCGACCTCGTCGGAGGTGCCAATGTCGATCATCCTCGTCTCGCGGGGCGCGAGCCTGATCTGCGCGGTCTGGAGATCGTCGATGAGCTTTTCGGCCAACGCGAGCTGCGCCTCCGTGCCCGCCAGGATCAGCTGGCTGCTCGCGGCTTCCTCGAGAATCAGGAGCTCGGATGTGCTCAGCTCGGGCTGGCTCTTCACCTGATCGGCGTAGAGCTGGCGGATACGCGCGGCCATCTCGGTGGTGCGGCCCTGCTTGAGATTCGCGACCTTCATTTTCCGGGGGGGCTGAGCCCCGAGCGATGTGTCCAGCTGCTCGATGATGACGGAGACTCCCTGCAACTCCTTCGGATCGCCTGTGACGATGAGTGTGCGGGTCTTGGCGTCGACCGAAACAGTCGCCCGCCTCACGGACCGTCCATTTCCGTCGAAGCGCACAAGCGAGGCGGTGAGGATCTCGGCGACTTTGTCGGGATCGGCGGCCTTGAGCTTGAACACGCGGGCGGTCGAGCTTTGCGCGCTCACCTTGTCGAGCTTCTTGATGATCTCCTCCACGGCGGCGAGCTCGGTCGACTCCCCAACAACGATCAACCGGTTCGCGCCCGCGTCGGGCATGATCACCGTGTCAGGCTGCAATGCCCCGAAGCGCGACTTCGCCTGCTCCAGGTACAGGCTGCGAACCGTGGTCGCCAGCTCGACAGCGGTGGCCGTCGTCAGGTCAAAGATCCGCGTGTCCCGCGCCTCCGGCTTCGCCTTTCCCGTCCCGATCTGCTGCAGGATGGCCTCGATTTGCTTGAGATGATCGGGCTTGCCCGTGACGATCAGGCGGCCGGTTTTCGCGTCGGCCACGATCTGGGCGTCCGCCGGATCGGTTTCCGCCTTGTCCCTCCACTGGTCCTGATACAGCTGCTGAACCAGCGGCTGCATCCGCTGAACATCGCTCGCGCTCCCCACCTCGAAGGTTCGCGTCTCGCGGACGGGCTGGTTGGTGGCGGAGGTCAGCTGCAAACGTCCGATGATGTCCTCAATGCTCTTCAGCTGGTCGGCCCGCGCGGAGACAATCAGCCGGCCTGTGCGGCCGTCGGTGATCATCTGCGCGTCCGGCAAGCCCATCTTGGGATTGCCCGCCACCTGGTCTCGGTACAGCTGCTGAATGAGCGGAAGAGCGCGCTGCGCCTCGGCGGCCTTCCCCAGATCAAACGTGCGCGTCTCCCGCGGCGAACGCTCCTGGCTGTTCAGCGTATCGACGATCTGACGAATGCTCGCGGCCTGCTCCTTGGTGCCATACACCATGATCCGGGTTCCCGAGGTGTCGGGGTACAGGGTGGCGGGCTTGATCGTCTTGCCCTGCGATTGCTCCGCGTAGATTTGTGTCACCTTGGGCAGCACATCGGCGGCGGCCCCGTTTTTCAGCTCCACCGATTGCAGTTCGCGAACCCCCTGGTCCGGCTTCGCGTCGAGCGTTGTGATGACCGTCTCGACCTGCGGCATCATGGTCAAGGGCGCGAGAACGATGAGGCGTTTTGTGGCGGGCTCGGGAGTGATGCTGACCAGCGTGCCGGGAGTCCGGCCGGGATTCTGCGCCGCGAACACTTTCAGAACCAGGGCGGCAAGGGCGTCGACGTCCTCCGACTTCACGTCGAAAATCCGAAGCGATCGCTCCTTGCCCGCGGTTTCTCCGTCGAGCTTCTCGATCACCGACCCGACATCCTGGAGGTCGGAGCGCGTGCCGGAGACGATCAGCGAGTTCGACTTGTCATCCGCGGTCACGGTGACCCGCCGGATCGGCAGGCCGCGGGCGTCGAAACGGACCATCGCGTTCGAAACAATCGGGGCAAGCATCGTGGCCTCCGCCATGTTCAGCTTGAACACCCGCGCTCCCGGGGCCTGCTCCGGCGCCTGGTCCAGGCGCTGCACGAGCTCGGCGACCTGCGTGATCTCCTCGGGAACCCCGGTCACAATGATCCGGTTGGCGCTGGCGTCGGAGACAATCTTGGTTTGCGAAACGTACTCAGGTCCGTGCTTGTCCTTTTGGAGCTCCGTGAAAAGGCTGTTCACCGTGGTTGTGATCGCCGCTGCCTCCGTGGATTTCAGCTCCATGATCCGAAGCTCCCGGGGCGCGACATTCGACTTCGAGTCGAGCTGCTGGACAATCTGCGACGCCGCCTCCACGGCGCCGGGTTCGCCCGAGATGACCAGGCTGTTGCTGCGGCCGTCCACCATCACCCGCACCTGTTGCTGCGTGGCGTTGAGGCTCTTCTCGATGATCCCGACCAGGTCCAGCGCCGAGGCCGTCCGCAGCCGAACGACGCGAGTCTCCTCTTTGTTCGCCTTGCGGCCCTCGGGATCCAGCTGGCGAATGATCGCCTCCACCCGCGCGATCTCCCTCTCCCCGCCGCTCACCATGATGCGATTGTTTTTCGCCTCCGAAAGAATCGTCGCCGGCCCGCCCGCGGGGTCGGGCTGGCCGCGCAGCTGTTCCTGATAGAGCTGGGTCACCAGCGGGGCCATCTCCGCGGCGCCGCGCGAATACAGCTCAACCCCGCGAAACTGCCGCGGGGCGGATGTCGCCGCCGTGGTGTCGAATTGCTTCACGAGCGTTCGCACTCGCTCCAAGTCCTTGGACGCGGCGAGAACGATGATCTGCTTCCCGGTGGGATCGGCCATCAACGTCGGCGCAGGCTGGCTGGGGTCGTCCGACATCTGGCCGGCGAGCTGGGTCACCATGGTGATGACCTCGCTGGCGGGACGCGACTGGAGCGGGATCACCGCCATCTCGCGACGCGGCTTGTCCGGCGCGACGTCGATCACGCCCACAATCTGCTCGACCTCCTTGATCTGATCGTCCGTGGCGGTCACCAGGAGCCGGTTGTTGCCGGCGTCGGAGATGAGCGTCGGCTTGGGGATGTCCTGGAACCGCTTCTCGCTCATCCGATCCGCGAGCAGGTTTTGAATGCTGGCCAACGCGGCCTCGGCCCTCACGCTCTTCAGCGGGACGATCTGGAGCCGGCGGGCCTGCGGCTGGGTTCGATCCGCGCGCAGTTGGCGGACGATGCTTTCAATGCGCGACAGGTGCTCCTCGTTCGCCGTGACGATCAGCCGGTTCGAGTCGGCGTCCAACATGATTTTCGCGTGCGCCATCGCGCCCAACCCGCCGTCGCTGACCTGGTTCTTGTAAATCTGCTCGACGAGCGGCTGAAGCCGTTTGGCTTCGGCGGCCGTGCCGATGTCGATGAACCGCGTCTGCATCGCCTGCGGCTGGCTGGAGCCCGTTTCCAGCTGCGTGACGATGTCGGTGGCAAGCTGCACATCCCCGGGGCTTCCGCTGACGACCACGCTCTGGCTCGCCGAGTCGTGGCTGATGCTGGCTGTCGAGGTGAGCTGTCCGGTCGGCGACCGGCGCGTCAGCGCCTGGGTGAGAATGGAGGCGATGTTGGTGGAGTCCGAGGTGCGGGGGCGAAACACCTTTGTGATCTGAACGCTCTGGGAACGAAGCGGGACATTGATGTTCGCGGCCGCGCCATGCACCGGCTTGTCGACGCGGTTGATCAGAAGCTCGATCTGCTCCAGCTGCCCGGGGATCGGGGCCGCGACGATCAGGCGATTGAGGTTTGTGTCCGCAATCAGCCGCGCTTTGGTGGAGGCGTTGGCCGCAAGTTCTCCGGGCGACGCCACGCCGGGAACCGCCTGACGCAGCAGCGTCGCAAGCTCGTCCGCCTTGATCGTCTGAGGATAATAAATCCGCACATCGCCGCCGCCGCCGTCCTTTTGCTCGAACCGGTTGATCAGCTCCTCCGCCAAGCCCACGCGATCCCTCGGACCGAACAGAACCAACGTCCGCGAGGCGTCGTCGTAGACCGACGTGATGTAGTCGTTCGGATCCGGAGGCAGCACCTCCATGACCTTCGTCGTGGGATTGTAGGTCGTTTTCTTGGGCGCGGTGGAGAGCCCAAAGGTCCGGTTCAGCAGGTCGGACACGATCGCTCCGGAGGCGTTCAGGAGCGTGTAGGTCTTCATCTGCCGATCGACCGTCGCCTCCGTGTCGATCGCCGCCAGCAACGAGCGGATGCGCTGAATGTTGCTCAGGCGGTCCGTGACGATCAAGCCCCGGCCCCTCGAGAGCGGCGCCAGCGAACCCGCGTTCGACAGCATGCTCGTGATGGCGTCGCTGATTTCCTTCGAGTCCAGATTCTTGATGTCGAGGACAACCGTGACGATCTCGCCCGGACGAACATCCCCCGCATGATCGACGCCGCGCAGGATCTTCAGCGGCATCGAGGGGAGCTCGCGGAAAGGCACGAGGCGAAGATAATGGCCGGACTCCACGAGCATGAGGCCCTTCATCGACAGGATCAGGTTCAGGGTATCGAGAGCCTCCTGATAATTGTAGGGAGTGGGATCGTTGTAGCTGAGGGTTCCCGAAATGTTCGTGTCGGCCAGCAGCGGCTTGTTCGCCATCTGCGCGAACCGCTCCACAACATCCGCGTACGGAATTCCATCAAATTGGAATCGGATGTTCCGCGGGGCGGCGGCCGGAGCGGCGACGGCTGTCGCGGGCGACGGTGCGGCCTTGGGCGGAGTCGTGGGTTCGGGGCTCTGCCCGGGCGACGCCAGGACGGCGAGCCACATGAACAGCAGAGCCAGAAGGCTGCGATGGCGATGTCTGATCATAGAATCTCAAAGTGCATTGGACTGACAACGGCCCCGGATGAGTTCAAAAAAGTTTTGCTCATCCGCCCGGGGGAGACTTCGCAACAGGCTTCGACGACGGAAGATCCTTCGCTTCGAGCTTTCGCTTGTCGGCGAGGGTCTTCCCGCGCTCCACGGCCCACAGCTCGCCCCCGATCTGAAGGATCACACGGCTGTCCGACTGAAGCCCGCTCGCGCCGCGCAGCACAAGCGGCCGGTAGTCGACCATGAGGATCGTTCCGCCGGCAAGACTGTCGCCCGGTTTGTAGCGCAGCGTTTTCTGGTTCACCACGTCCCTCACGTGAACCTCCGGCTCGCCCTGCCACTCGGACAGCGACACAATCCGAAAGCTCTCAGGCCCCGGTGGAACCAAGCCTGGATTCGAACGGGACCCCGGCGCGCATGGAGACGCGGGCGGGGGGCGGCGGCGGCGGACGCTTGACGTAGGGACGCAACAGGTCGCGCGCCACGAGCAAATCGAGCGAGCGTCGAACAGCCGAGTCCAGCGAGGCTTTCGAGGGCAATTCCTTGCGGTCGACCTCGGGGGCCGGATCCAGAACCAAAGTCAGATAGCGAAAGCGAACCTTCACCATCCCCGGGCCATCGCCCGTTGAAAGGGAAAGACCGTCCACCTGATGGATCCATGGCGTCTCCTGCATCAGATAGACCAGGTTCACGACGTTCGACAGCGGTCCTTCGCCCTGCACGCTCCAACCGATTTCATTCGCGCCCCTCAGCTTTCGAGGACCCACGGGCAGGCGCGTGAACTCGGTTTCCTGCAACCCGCTCGAAATAATCTGCCGCGTCAGCACCTCGCCGGACTTTGCGCTCGCCTGGTCCACTGTGTCGGCAAAGGCGCGCAGATTCCTCCCCTTTAGCCGGTCTTCCGCGCTGAAAAACGCGCGTCTCTCCTGCTTGATCTTTTCCATCTTGTCCCGCACATCGGACGTCTTCCGATCCATCTCGCGCAGGGGCTTCACGATAACGGCGCGCAATCCGAATCCGCTGACGATCAAGACCAGGATCCCGGCGACCATCGTCGCCAAAAGTTTCTCGCGCCGATTCATCCCTGCCCTCCTTTCCGAAGGACGGGATCCAGCGATCCGTCATCCGAAGGACGGGCGGGCGCCTTGATCTTGCCCAGGTCGATGCGGAGCTTTTCAGTGACGCTGAGGTCCACCGTGGAGCGAAACTCGTAGCCATGACGATCCGCGCCAGGTGTGATGGCGAGAGGTTTCACGTCGTATCCCGCGCCGCGCAGCTGCTTGTCCAACTTCGCAAGCACCTCGCCGCTTCGGGCCTGAACCGCCATATGAATGACTCCCTGGCCCGACACGGTGAAGGAGGTGATGTAGAGATCCTCGCTCGGAGGGAGCACCGCGCTCAGGTAGGCATAGTGCTCGAGCCAGTTCGGTTCCGCCTTCGCCCAGTCCTCAACGACGGCCGACTGCTGGATCATCCGCTTGTAGAGCGGTCGGTTCTTCTCCGCCTCAGACAGTTCCTGCGCGGCCTTCTGATACGTCTGCGTGCGCTGATTGAGGAGGAAGGTGCGGAGCGACAGGATGAAAACAAAGATCGCGGCCGCCGCCGCAAGCCCCGCCAAAATCCGGATGCGCCCGAGATCCTTCGCCACGGCAGGTCGCTTGGGATTGAGGAAATCAAACGGCAGGCCCTTGGGATCGCCCAGCCCCAACGCCAGCCCGATGGCCGCAATGCAACCCGTCCAGTGCTCGCGTCCACCCGGCGGTAGCGTCAGCACCGTTCCCGGTTCCAGAAGCGCGCAAGGCCGGTTCAGCCGTCGCGCCAACGCGGTCACCACAGCCTCCTCAAAACCGGTCGCGCCCGTCACCACCACCTTCCCCACCGGATTGTCCGCCTCCATCCCGCTGAAACCATGCAAACTCCGAACCACCTCAATCGTGACCGCGTCCGAAAACCCACTCCCATCGCCCTTCGTGACCTCGGCGCTCGAATCAACAATAGGGTCCGTGCGTACTAATGACTGTGCATCCGGCGTCGGACTTGCCGGCGCATCCGCAAAGAGTCGAAGGCTCGCACCACGGCTGAAGAGGAGGGATTGCTCAGCGATGACATCAATGCTGACCTCGTCGGGACGCAGTGACACCAGAGCGAAAGCTTCTGCTCCATCCGCAACCCGGCAGGCGTCGACGCATCGCGCGTTCGCGTAGGCGAGGAGGCCGAGAGCGACGAGCTTGAGGCCGGCGATCTCCGCCACTTGGAAATAGTATTCGACGACTTCCCGTTTGAGGACCGCGACGAGGACTTCGAGCTTCGCGGTGGGGGCGGACTCGGCGGGCTTATCCCCAGTCGATGGGCCTGCAGGAACGCTGGCTTCGGGCCTCGCGGCGGGAACGCGGATCTGGCGCCGCACCTTGAAATCCACCACCGCGTCTTCCATGCGAAAAGGAAGGTCGCGACCGATCTGGAAATGCACCATCGACGCGAGCTCTCGCACGTCGGGAATGACGGGAAGCTGCAGCGTGCGGAGGATAACCTGGGCGCGAGGAACGCCCATGACCACGGAACTGGGACGGAGTTGGATGGAAGCCAGAGCGCGCGCGACGGCTTTCCCCATTTGGGTCGCGTCGGAGCGATCCGCCTCGGGGCTCAGTTCGAGCCGGGCCGTGGCCACGCGCGCGATTTCGGTCTGGCTGCCCTTGCCCGTCGCTTGCACGACGCGAAGCGTGGGGCCATCGATGTCGATCGCGGTGATCTGGCTCGGCGGACGGGGCCGGCGCCCGCCGAACGGCGATAAACGCAGCCCGCGCGTCACAAAGCTTGTTTTGCCTGTGGGTTCAGCCACCGGTCGCCTCCTTGTCCGAAACCGTGTCCAGGTTGAACGGCAATCCGAGACGCGTCAGATCGCGCAAGTAAGCGACGCGCGGCTTGTTGGAACCGAGGTCCACGACGACTTCGAGGACCCGATATCGCCCAGAGGGAACCCCGAACCCAACGACATGAAAGCTGTACTGGAGACTGCGCGTGGTGAGATGCGGGGCGATGGTCTTGAACTGCGTCGCGTCGACCACATCCTCCTGCAACAGCCACGCAAGCGTGCTCCGACGCTCCGGGCTGATGCTCCGGCGAGCGGAGACAATCGCCTCGGCCAGCGGCTCGTCGATCCCCGCCACCGTGGCCAGGACGGCGATTGAAGCGGTATTGACGTTGATCAGCCCCTTCCGCTGCGGCTCCGAGCTCGTCGTGAAGGAGTCGAGCAGAGCGGGCAGCTCCGCCTTCCCAATGCCCGAGGGCGCTTCCACCTCGATGCCGCGGTAATCCTTCAGCTTCACGCTGGCCTCCAGCAAGTCGGTGGCCTCCGCAAAATGAAAATGGTTGGTTCGCAGCAGCGTCACAAAGTTTGTCAGCGCCGCGGGCAGGTCGGTCGCAGGCAGCGCGTCATGTTCATCGTTGATGTTTGTCCGACGTCGCCCGCGCGCGTCGGTGTTCAAATCATAGGAGAAAGTCGTCACGAGACGGCTGAGGCCCATGTCGAGCCGTCCATCGGAGTTATCGGCAGGCGGCGTCTGATCTCCATCGTCTTCGTTGGGATCCAGCCGGAAATTCATGTTGGCATCCTCGCCGTAAACAACCGAGCGAGTAAAGCCGCGAACCAATAGCAATTCTTCAACTGTGTTGAGCGCTCCGTTCCGGACACGATAGCTCAGGCGTCCGGGATCCGCGGACTCCTCCTCCTCGCCGCCGTCCGATCGGGCCGAGGCGTCGTTGTCGATGAAATCCCGCAACGCTTCCACAAGAGGCTGCGTCATGCGCGGGAGGCGAAGAAGCTCAGGGGTGTGCGCGGCGTTGAGGTTGAGCTTCGAAGCCTCGTCCGTGACGCCATAGCGCATGTCGCGCACCGCGTCCTCGTTGGCTGGAGAATAAACGGTGAAGTACCAGCGGTCGGCCCCATCCTCCGAAACCAGGCGATCCTGAAAGCTCTTGGGATCATCCAGCCACTCCGTCGTTCCCGCAGGGGCGGACTTCACCACGCGCATGACCTCCTCAACGCCGCTCATCGCGGCAGCCCACGCCTGTTCGGAGGACGCCATGGACGAAGTCGCCGACTCCTCCGCGCGCATGGTGAAAAGCAGGCTGATCGCGACCATCGACGCCAGGAGCACCACCACCAGCACCGCGACGAGCACGAAGCCCCGATCGGGACGGACTTGGCGTTGCAATGGAGAGCGGAGGCAGTTCATGCGAAGGCTACTGGAGATAGAAACCTTCGTCGGGCTCGAGGATTCCCCTCTCGCCCGCGCCGCGGGGCGGGAGCACCTCGACGATGCCGGCTTCGGCGGCGGCGCCATAGCCCGGCAACACCACCACCCGCCGGAACAGCTCTCCGTCGTATTCCGCCTCGGTATGTCCCTCAGGAAGGCCGCCCCTTCCCAGAGTGACTCGAACGGCCTGCGGCATCTGCGGCGAATCCCAGCGATCGCGCCATCCGAGCCCATCCCAATAACCGAAGGCCAGATACCGAACGCGATCCGTTATCGGGCGGCCGACTCGATTCGTTTCGATGATCGTCTCGAACACAGCCGCAGGCGCCGGCGCGTTGCTGGCGCTTTGAAAAACGACGCCTGGATCACCGATGAGGAACGGATCCTCCCAGCGCAGAATGCCTGTCGCAATCCGATTGGTCCCTTCTCTCGAGGAGCTCATCTCGTAACTGACGAGCGTGAGATCGCTGGATTGGAAGACCGCCTGATGGGTGGAACCGCGCGCGGCGCCACTCGCGGCGGGCGGCGCCAGACTCAGGCGGGCGAATCGGAGCGCTCCGGGCGAGCCGCTGAAATGGACCTGCGGTTGCGCGTGGGCGGTGCGGAGATCTGTCGTCAGCCGCTCCATCAGCAGCCGAGCCGCCGCGATGCCTTCCGATTCCTCGATCAGCGTCGACCTCAGCTGCGCGGACTGATGATAGAAATAGAGGGCAACCAGCAGGATTCCGATCGCCAAACCCATGGCAAGAAGCACCTCGATCAAGGTGAAGCCCGAGGACCGCGGTGTGTCGCGTCGAAGCCATGAGCCGAAATGAGGGATCGACTTCATGCGCATGCTAAGAGTTGCCTCCAGCCTGCGAGGCGGGCCCGGCGGGCGGAGGAGAGCTGGGAGGACTCGTCGGGCGCGACAGGTTCAGCCATTGCGCGAGTCGATACACCAGAGGACTGCTCTTGTGCCGGATGGTGACTTCCACACGCCTCACCGCGCCCGTCTCCTCGTTGGACAGCGGGGTCACAACAAGCTGCCAGGTGAAATCCTGAAACGGCGCGTTGAAAGCGGCGGGTCCGCCCGAGGCGGCCGGCCGCGTTCCCAGTTGAACGCCGGAGAGCACCGTGATGGCAAGGTCGCTGGCGTGCAGTTGTCGCTTCTGGCGATCAACGCCCTCGATCGACGCGCTGAACGCCACACCCAGGACCGCAGCGGCGGCGACGAAGATGACAAGGGCAAGAATGACCTCCAGCAGGAGAGCGCCGGAGTCGCGACGGCCGACCGGACGAAAGGGCTTCATCGAACCTCCTCGGTTCGCGGGGACGCGGACTCCGCCTCGCGGGGAGGCTCCGGAAGTCCCGGCTCTTCCGAGCGCAGAGTCTCGCGCGTGAGTCCACCGGTCACGCCATCGACACGCAGGCGGATCCTTCGAGAGTCCCGAGTCTCCTGAGACATCAGATCAACCTCAAAGGAGTCGCTGGACCCATCGGGGAAGAACATCACAGGAGGCGGCTCCTGAGCAAAACCATCGGCGTCCGTGAGGACAGGAGTCGTCTCCAGTTCTCCCTCAGGCTGCCCCAGGGCGCGTTCGGGGGAGTCGCCCCAGCGCCATCGAGCGACGCGGATCTGGTCGCGCATGTTCTGAAGATAGAACTGAGCTTCGAACACATCCTGGTATTGCCCGGGCTGTCCCAGCGGATCGGGTTCCCAAAGGACGCGGGGTATGCCGGCCCCGCCCGAAGGAGCAGATGCAGAAGTTCCGGCGGCGGGGTTGGCGTGGTCGAATCGGAGGAGCACGTTTCGTCCTGATGTTTGCGCATGAGCGCGGGAAAATCGAAGCAACGCCTCGAACTGCGTGACGCCCTCGGTGAGTCCTGCATGGCTCTGAAGGCTTGAGAAGTTGAAGACAGAAGCCCCCATCAACAAAAGGATGAGAACCACCACCAGCAGAAGCTCGATCAACGTGAATCCGGCGCCGGTCCTCGTCCTTGCATGACGCGCCGCCGGAATCATATGAAGGTCGGCACTATTTGCCGCCGGCATTGCCGGTTACGGAGTCCTTGTCGTTCTCCGCCATCAGGCGAATGTCATCATCCGTATCAGGCTGGCCATCGGGTCCGATGGAAGAGAGCTTATACGGGAGGCCGCCCTTCTTCTCGTCGCCCCCGCTGCGATCCGTCAGTTCGTATCGGAGCTTGTGACCCCAGGGATCATCCAGCCTGGTTCCCGGCTTCAAGTACGGTCCAATCCACTTCTCCCCAAGGCGTTCGTTTTCAAAGCTAGGCTTTTTGAGGAGAGCGTCGAGTCCGCCCTCCTGCTCGCTGGGGTAATGTCCAATATTGAGACGGTAAGTATCCAGCGCGGTGCCGACGCCATTGAGGAGAAGGCGTGTGGTGTTCTTTTCGGCGCCTTCCTGCTGAGGAAGGACGAATACGACCAACGCGCCGGCGAGGAGGAGGATGATGACGATGACGAGGAGGATTTCGATGAGGGTGAACCCTGCGGCCCGGCGAAATCCGGGTTTGGCGCTCAGAAGTGGTTTCAATTTCATAAATCGGTCGCTGGAATTGGCGTTCCTGCCAAACGAAACATCGACGTCCCATTCCGGGGCTTGATTCATTTCAAAAAATCCGACTTGCAATCAACCCGTGTTGACCTAACTTGCCGCCCTGCTTTACAGCACGGACGCGAGCGTAGCTCAGCCTGGTAGAGCGTCACCTTGCCAAGGTGAATGTCGAGGGTTCGAATCCCTTCGCTCGCTCCAATTTATTTCCGTCCATGATCAAGGCTTGGACCGTTCCACGGCCTGTGGGTGTATGTCCTCCAATCGTCCACCTCCCAGCTTTACGTTGGGATTTCCAAGGATCTCGACCGAAGGATCAAGGAGCACCACCGTCGTCAAAGCCCCTCGGTCAAACGCCTCGAAGGCGACTTGATCGAGATTTACCGTGAGGAGTTCGCCAGCTACGCCCAAGCGCGCAAGCGAGAGGTCTACCTCAAATCGGGCGCGGGTAGAGCGTGGCTCAGGCAGCGTCAGGGCGTTCCACGCCCCGAGCCTTGCCAAGGCTTGGGCCGTTCCACGGCCTGAATGTCGAGGGTTCGAATCCCTTCGCTCGCTCCAAATGACTGTCACGCGAAGGCGCGAAGAGAAGACAAAGGAGAAGGGCTTTCCGATTCCCCCTTCGCGGCTTCGCGGCTTCGCGTGAAGTCCACTTCACCGGCAAGAGCCGCCGCTGACGCAAGGCTGCAAGACCACGCGCTGAACTGCTAGAAACCCGGACTAGGGGCTGATTCTCGCGCCCACCGGGACAAGATCGAGCAGGCGATTCACGTCTTTCTGATGTCCCACCCAGGCAATGCCCCGCAGAACGAGCACCCGATAGAGCGGATCGTCGAACGTCCATGTGTAATGCCCCGGAATGGACCCAAAGACCCGCGCCTTCCCACGCTCATAAGCCCAGATCTGCGTTCGCGCGTCGCCTTCCTCCACCGCGTCCGCCAACACCTGGATCCGCTTCTCGTCTCCATGGAAGGCCCAATAAGTTTCGTCCAGCAGCGACAGCTTTGTGAATCCGCGCGTGATGGGATGATCAGTGGTCGTGAATCGGAGGTCCAGCGCGCCATGGCGATACTTCGATCCGCCGGTCGCCAGCCCGATCCTTTCCGCAAGAGCATCGGCCTGCTGACGCCCTTCCATGGCCCAGTGCAGATACACCAAGCCGCCGCCTCTCGCCTGAAACGCGTCGATCTGGGCCGCGACCTCCGGGCTCCAGCGCGAGTTGCGCGAGAAGAACACAACGATGTCCGCCGTCGCCAGTTGATTGCGCGAAGGAAATCCCTGCGCCTGCGACACGAAAACGTTGTCGGCGAGCGGCAGCAGCACGGACCATCGCTTCTGCCACGCCGGATAGTCATGCTCATCCAATCCGTGGTCCTGGTCATCAATGCACAGCAGGATCCGCATCGGGGGCGGATCGACGGGCGCAGACCCGGGGGAGGGAAGGAAAGCTTCGAACTCCTGACGCTTTCGAGCAGGAGGAGCCGAAGGATACACTCGCGTGATACGAGCGGGCTCGATGGGAGTGGTCAGCAGGAATGTCAAAAGATCCTCCATCTGCTCCGCGGTCAGAAGCTGTCCCAGCCCCTCGGGCATCAGCGACGTCTTCATCGGCTCGATCGAGAGCACCTCACCCCGGGGACGCTCCATCGACGCGTTGGCTGGAAGAGCGAGAACGATCTTCTGATCGTTCAACGTCCGGATGATTCCGCTGGCCTCCGCGCCGCCCTTGAATTTTACGAGGCTGCCGGTTTGATCGGGATTGATCGTCGCCGACGGCTTTGTGATGTCGAGCAACACGGACTCGCGGTCGCGATAGACTAGATTGGAGAGATCCGGGCCAAACACCGTGCCTTCGCCGCGGATCATATGGCAGGTGACGCATCCGCCCTCGCCAAAATACACCCGCCGCCCTCGCAGCCAGCGTCCCTTCACATCCGCGCGCGCGATGGGGGCATCCATCGAAGTCCTGCCTTTTTCCGGTTTGGAGTTGGCCCAGGGGAGCAACACCCGATTCAACGCGATGGGCCGCGTTTTGGCATCGAGCGCAAAGTGAAGGCCGCTTCCCGCCGTCCGAACCGGACCTCTCGCCTCCAAATCCAAGGAGGCAACCGAAGTCTCCGGATCAGTGGTCGCGCCGAGCTCGGCTGGCTGAGTGGCGGAGAGCGATTGGCGGAGGGTCATGAGGCGGTTTGCGAACGCGTCGGCGCCCTGGTCCCAATCGAGCGAAGCGCCGGGTTGCACTGCGGGAACGAAAATGTTCGCCACTTTGACGCCTCCGCGAAGCCGCAGGGACTTCACGCTCTCGGAAGCGTCGAGCAGCTTGAAGAAAGCCTCGTGATCCGCCGACCCCGCGGTGAAGCGACGGGACACCGCCGGGGAGGGATGAGGGAGAACCACGCGCGCCGTCTCAGCCCCTGACTCCACCGTCGCCTGCACCCCGTTGAGGGAAACCACAAGATCCATCTCCGGCCTTTGGCCGATCGGGCTTGATGTCGACCAGGAGGCGGGAGCCGGCAACGTGATGGAATACGGAACGGGCTCGGTTTGCCGAGGCAGATGGAGGACGAGAGTCCGGCGATCGGCGGTGATCGAGAGAGTTTGTACATCGACCCACCTTCGCGGCGCCGCCATCTGATCGCGCACCACCTGATACCCCGGACGAATCACCTCGAATCGATCCCCGGCGTTCACATAACGCCCTGCTTCAATCCGCGTCTTTTCCCGAGCCGACGCCCATTCCGCGTCCTTCAAGGGGCGATCGAAAGCGATGCGGAACTCATCGGACGCCGACGCCCAAGCCGCCGCAGGCTGCGGAACATCCGGCCGGGCGTATCGGATTCGAAATACTTTGCCCTCGCCCGCGGGACCGGTGCCCCAATCCGGCGGACCACTATGGCAGGCCAGGAGCAAGTCTCCCTTCGGGGTCACGCAGGCGTCCACCAGCAGCATTCCCATGCAGGCGACAATCTGGTTCTGCGCCACATAGCCTTCCTGGGTCTTGAAAAGCCGCGTGCGGTAGAGCTTCCCGCGGGATTCGCCGCACACCAGCGCGTCCCCCGCCCAGGAGGCCGGCCCGAAAGTCGGTCCGCCATTCACGCTCTCATTAAACACCATCCCCACGGTGCTCTGATGCTGAGGCGCGTACTCAAACACCGCGGGCTCGTCAATCACTTGAGGCAGATGCTTGGGATGACGCGGCGGAAATCCGTAGTGCAGCCCCGGCTGGATGTGCAGCAGTTCATCCAAGGGGTTGCCGTTGGGCAGCCACGTCGCGCCCTCCTGCTCGGTGCCGAACAGGTCCCCTTCCCGATTGAACGCCAACGCGCAGGTGAATCGAATCCCGGTGCAGATCGTTTCACGCCGGGAAAAGTCGGCGGAGACGCGTTGGATCGTTCCGCGATCGCTGGCGAGGTCGTAGTGCGCCTTCCCGGTGGCGGCGTCAATGAGATAGCCGTTGGCGTAATTGGCGGTGCCAAGGCCGAAGTAGATCGAGCCATCGCGGGGATCGACGGCGAGCCCGATCGCGTCGACATTTTGAACAATCTCCTTCCACCCTGTGGCCACAATGATCTCCTCGTCCGCGACGCCGTCGCGGTCCCTGTCGAGAATCAAGGAAACCTTCCCCTTGCTCGCCACCAAAACGCCGTCGCCGCGCGGATCATTTTTTGGAAGCAACGCCATGCCGATCGGACCGCGCAGCGAGGACTTGTCCCAAAATACGCTGGCCCGGTCCTCTCTGCCGTCGCCGTCGGTGTCGGTCACAAGATGGATGCGTCCGTCATACCCCAGCGCCACGAGCTTGCCGTCGTGTCGGTATCGGAGATTCGTCTGGTTGCGAAGCTTCACAGGGAGCTCCTCCACGCTGAAGCCCGGCACGAGCATTTGAACGATCGGCGGATCCTTCACCGTTTCGAGGGCATGGCCGTTGCGCCCAGAGGCGAGGGCGTTCAGTCCGGCGGCGCGCGAAAGCAGCGCCCGCTCGATGTTCTCCTTGTCGACGTCCGAAACCGCGCGGTCGTAAACAAGCACCGCGGCGATATCGCCATGAAAGGAGCCCTGCGCATGGGGCGGCTCGTTCGCCTCGTTGGAATAGATGCGTCCGCCCACGACCATGTCATCAAAGCCCATCAGCGAGGCCGCCCGCGACCGGGCCCCCAGAGCGTTGCCGTCGAGGAACAGCTCCGTGCCACGATCGCCCAGATGGGTTCGGGCGCACAGGACATGGAATCCGCCGAACGGCAGATCCGAGGCCGGCGCGCGGCTGGCGGGAAGCATGTTTTGAAACCCGCCGCTCCCCGCGACCTCGACGCTCAACACCTGGAGTGTCGGAGTGGAGCTCGGACCCTGATCGAGATTGAAGCCGCTGGTGTAATCGTTTTGTCCCGCGGCGGCCGCCGCGAAAAACCCGGAGAATCCACCCGGGTTCGACCGAGGGGCTGCAAGGAGAAACACGGTCGCTTCCTTCAATCGGCGCTTCGGCCCCTGGATGCTGAGGAAGTCATCCTTGCCGTCGAAGTGAAGAAAGGCCTCGGCGTCATCCGCGCGCAGGACAGGCCGGCCGGGCGCCCAGGGCTGCGTGGCCTGCAACGGACCCCCTCGCGCGTCCAGCCAACGGTCCACCGGACTCCCATTCCCCAGCGGCGGCAGCTCCGCGGCCCGGCGCAATGCCGCCTGATTCGTCGCTTCCAGATGCAGAATCAAGCCCTCCTGCGCGGGAACGGCCGCCTGAAGTCGCAAAGAAGCGCCAAGGAGGACGAGGATCCACCGGGTGAGTTTCATGGGGCGACATTGCCGAATCCCGTCCGGGGCATCAAGGTTTGCTTCCCCTGGCGGGACGCAGACGCCAGAGCCCCGCGATGAAGCTCCCAATGATGGAATGGAAGGTCGCCGAAATCGCGCACGGGACCGACGCGGTCGGAAGCGAAGGAAAATTCTTTGTCGCCAACGCCACCGCCAGGCCGGAGTTCTGCATTCCCACCTCGATGGAGATGGTGCGACAGATCAAAGCGTCGTAGCCCAGCGCGCGCGCAAAAAAGTATCCGAGAAAGAACCCGCAGCCGTGGAGCAGGAACACCGCAAGGACAAGGATGCCGCCGTGCCGCTTGATGGCCTCCGCGTTTTGTCCCAGGATGCCCGCGCAGATCAGGACAATCGCCACCACCGAGACCACCGGCGAGAAGGGCAGCGCGGCCTTCACCGCCCGGGGAAACCGATGATGCAGCGCGAGCCCGCCGATCACGGGCAAGAGGACAATCTGGAGCGTGTCGCGGAACAGCGCCCATCCATCCACGGGCACATACTGGCCCGCCAGCCACCGGGTGAGCAACGGCGTCAGGACGATCGCCCCGAGCGTGGAACAGAGGGTCATCAGCACCGAGAGCGCGACATCGGACCGGGCAATGTAGTTCACCACGTTCGACGCCGTGCCGCAGGGGCAGCACGCCACGAGGATGAGCCCGACGGCGAAGGAGGTCTCGAGCTGGAGGAGATGGGCGATCGACCATCCCAAAAAGGGCATGATGAGATAGTGAGCGACGAATCCGACGGCGACCGCGCGCGGCATGCGGATCACGCGCCTGAAATCGTCGACGCTCAGCGTGATCCCCATCCCCAGCATGATGATCGAGAGCCCCCAGACGACCGCGTTCCCGTGGAACCAGGTGAACAACGCCGGCCGCCAGAGAGCGGCGATTCCCCCGAGCACAACCCAGAGCGGAAACAGATTCGTGAAGAGAAGCAGCGCGCGATTCATGCGATTGATCGAACCACTAGAGAACCGCGCGTCCCCCGCTCCAAGCCAAATCGTTTCAGGCCAGCATGAAGTTCAGGACCTCGCCCTGCACATCGGTGAGGCGGAAGTCACGGCCCTGAAAGCGGAAGGTGAGACGTTGATGGTTCAGGCCGAGCAGATGCAGCAGCGTTGCGTGGAGATCGTGAACATGAGCGCGGTCGGCGACGGCGTTGAACCCCAGCTCGTCGGTGGCGCCGACAACCGCCCCCGCTTTCACTCCTCCTCCGGCGAACCACATCGTGAACGCGTCGATGTGATGGTTTCTTCCTGTCTTCTCCCGCACCTCCCCCATCGGAGTCCGCCCAAACTCACCGCCCCATATCACAAGCGTGTCGTCCAGGAGTCCGCGCGACTTGAGGTCGAGCACCAGCCCCGCGCAGGCTTGATCCACCTCGCGCGCGACCTTCGACAGGTCTTCCTCGAGATTCTGGCCGGGGGCGCCATGGCTGTCCCAGTCGGTGTGGTAGAGCTGAACAAATCGGGAGCCGCGCTCCACAAGCCGGCGGGCGAGCAGGCAATTCCTGGCAAAGCTCGGCTTGTCCCTCTCGCATCCATAAAGTTTCAAGGTCGCGTCGGACTCGCGTCGCAGATCCACGAGCTCAGGCGCGGCCACCTGCATCCGAGCGGCGAGTTCATAACTCGCGATCCGTGTCAGAATCTCGGGGTCGCCGGTGTCCACCCAGTGTTTGAGATTCAGGTCGCGAACGGCGTCGAGCGTGTCCCGCTGCCGCTCCGGCCGGATGTTTTTGGGGGTCTCCAGGTTGAGGATTGGGTCTCCGGAACCGCGGAAGGGAACACCCTGATACCTCGTGGGCAAGAAGCCGCTCGACCAGTTCACCGCTCCGCCGCGCGGGCCGCGCGGGCCGCTCTGCAGAACCACAAATCCCGGCAAGTCGTCGGCCTCGCTCCCCAACGCGTAGTTCACCCAGGCGCCCATGCTCGGACGTCCGAACTGTCCCGACCCGGTGTTCATGAAAAGCTTCGCCGGCGCGTGGTTGAAGAGGTCGGTGGCGCAGGACCGGACGAGCGTGATCTCGTCCACCACGCCGGCCGTGTGCGGCATCATGTCGCTCACCCACGCGCCCGAGCGCCCCGCCTGGCGAAACGCGCGACGCGAGCCCAGCAGCGTGCTGCGGTTCTTGAACGACGTGTCCATGAAGGCAAACCGCTTCCCGGCAAGAAAGGAGTCGGGGATCGCCTGCCCGTGCAGGGCGTTCAGGCGCGGCTTGTAGTCGAACATCTCCAGCTGCGAAGGCCCGCCCGCCATGAACAGATAGATCACGTTCCGGGCGCGAGGCTGGGAATGCGATGGATGGGCGTTCGCCGACGCGCGGCCGGGATGGGCGGCGCGTCCTTCGGCAAACACGCGCGGATCCAGCAGCGAAGCGAGCGCGACACCGCCGAGCCCCATTCCGCAGCGACTGAAGAAATGTCGACGCGTGCCGCCAAGCCCGGGGAATTCGAGCGGACCGTTCATTCGCGGGTGATGGTTTCGTCGAGGTTGAGAAGCACGCGCGCCACGTCCGTCCAGATGGCGGGCTCCGAGGCGGAGGATCGCTTGCGCTGAGCGGACACGAACGACCCCAGGCGTCTCTTCTCCTCCGGCTTCGGAGAGCGGCTGAGACAGAGCTGAAAGCCGAGATCAATCCCGCGCGGGCTTTCCGCGAGACGCCGCCCCAGCGCCTCCGCGAATTCCGTGAACGCGGGATCGTTCAGCAAAGCGAGCGCCTGAAGCGGCGTGTTGCTGCGGAGCCGCCGGGTGCAGGTCTGATAGCTGTCGGGCGCGTCAAAAACAGCGAGCGCCGGATGGAGGCTGGTGCGCTGAAGATGGGTGTACAGAGCGCGCCGATAACGGTCGGGCCCCTTGCTGGTGGCCCACGGCCGATCGTTCTGCGTGAATGCTCCCAAGCCCGTGGGCTGCGGCGGGAACACCGGAGGCCCTCCGACCTTCTGATCGAGAAGCCCGCTCGCCGAAAGGACGGCGTCGCGGATCACCTCGGCATCCAGGCGAATCCTGCTCTGCCGCGCCAGCCAGCGATTCGACGGGTCGCGTTCCATGAGGTTGGAGCGCGCCGTGGAGCTCTGGCGGTAGGTGGCGCTCGTGACAATGCTCCGAAGCAAGGCCTTGAGGCTCCATCCCCGACTCATCAGATCGATCGCGAGCCCATCCAGCAGCTCCGGATGCGACGGCAAGGAGCCCTGGGTTCCAAAGTCATTCTCCGTCTCAACGATCCCCCTGCCAAAGAGCTGCTGCCAAACGCGATTGACGAGCACGCGGGCGGTCAGCGGATTCTCCGGACTGGTCAACCACCGCGCCAGATCGAGCCGGTTGGGCCGCGTCCGATCCACGCCCGAGCTCGGTAGAGCGGGCAAAACCGCCGGGGTGCCGGCTTCGACAACGTCCGACGGACGCGTGAAGTCTCCCTTGATCAGAACACGGGTCTCGCGGGGTTCGCGCCGCTCACGCATCACCAGCGACGTCGCCACGCGAGGCTCGGAGGACTTGAAGGAGTCGATCTCCTTGCGTCGCCTCGTGTACTCCGCGCTTTGGTTGCGAAAAGCGGTCCACACCACGTTGGACTGGTCCTTGCCGCGCTGCGCGGGCGGAACCTCCAGCGTGTCCCGAACAAGCGGCGCAAGCTCGGATCTGGCCTTGGGCGTGAGGCTCGCCTCCCATTTCGCGAGGCCGGGCGCGATCTCCCGGCTCAGCCAGTCGTTCAGTTGAGCCTCCCGGCGCTTGTGCTCGGCGCGATGCGCGTCGCGCGCGGCGATCTCCGCCGCGGTTCCCAGGTCCACATGGTTGACAGCCTCCAGACTCAGGTCGCCATGCCCGTCATTCTCGCAGGAGTTGAAGAAGGCGAAGAAGCGGTAGTAGTCGCGTTGGGTGAGTGGATCGAACTTGTGGTCGTGGCACTGCGCGCAGGCCAGCGTGATTCCCAGCCACACGGTGGCGGTCGTGTTCACCCGATCAACGACGCTCTCCACGCGAAACTGCTCCACATCCACGCCGCCTTCGTGATTCACCTGCGTGTTGCGGTGAAAGCCGGTCGCGATGAGGGGGTCTTTGGCGTCGACCCCCCGGGGCAGCGCATTGGAGGCCATCAAATCGCCCGCGATCTGCCAGAGCGTGAACTGGTCGAAGGGCATGTCGGCGTTCAGCGCGCGCACAACCCAGTCCCGATACGGCCAGATGCTCCGAGGACTGTCGATGCTGTAGCCGTTGCTGTCGGCGTAACGCGCGGCGTCGAGCCACCAGCGTCCCCATCGCTCGCCGTAGTGGGGCGAGTTGAGCAGACGATCCACGACACGCTCGTAAGCCCCGGGATCCCGGTCGGCGAGAAAGGACGCGAGATCCTCCAAGGAAGGCGGGAGCCCGGTGAGGTCCAGGCTGACGCGCCGCAGCAGAGTCGATCGATCCGCCTCCGGAGAGACGCGGAGCCCCTCGGTTCGAATGCGGGCCTGGATCAAGGCGTCGATGGGATTGTGGGCGCCGGGCTCGCCGCCAGGGAAAGGACGTTGGGGCTTCTCGAAAGCCCAGTGGCGTTTCGTGCTTGCCGCCTGAGGCTCCCGTGCCGGTGTCGCGCCGAGAAGATCCATCGCGAGCAGAAGGCAGAACGCCTCGACGCCCGCAATGAACCGGCGCGCGCGAAGCGCCCGGCTCGAGCGACATGGCATCACGGAGGACATTGCCCTGAGTTTCCTTGAGAATCCGCTCGCGTCAAGAACGGCCACACTGTCACGGCGACCAGCCTTGCCAAAACCGGAGGGTATGACACGCTAACCCCCACATTTATAACTTATGGAAAAACCAAAAATCATCGCTTACTTAAAACCTTCCTGCGGCTGGAGCCAGGGCGTGCGCGCCGTTCTCCGCAAATACGACCTGCCCTACGAGGATCGCGATATCATCAATGATCCGGTCCAACGTCAGGAAATGATCGAACGCAGCGGCCAGATGCTGAGCCCCTGCGTTGAGGTCAATGGCCGAATGCTCCCCGATATCAGCGGCGAGGAGGTCGAGGCCTTCCTGCTCGCCCAGGGCCTCGTCAATCCGAACGAGAAAACCCCCGACGCCCCCACCAACCAGCCTTGCGCGCATGAGATGCCGCAGCCATCGACTCTGAATTTCCGTCGCTAGGCGGGCTTTCATGAGTTCCCCAGGAACCGTCTATCTTGTAGGAGCAGGGCCCGGCGATCCCGGTTTGATCACAGCGCGCGGCGCCGAGCTGCTCGGCCGCGCGGATGTCGTCTTTTACGACGCGCTCGTGAGCAAGGAGCTCCTCAGCCTGGCCCCGCCGGGGGCGGAGCTGATCTACGGAGGCAAGCGCGCCAAGGATCACGCCATTCCGCAGGAGCAGATGAACCAGCTCCTGGTCGAGAAGGCCCGCGAGGGAAAGCGCGTGGTGCGGCTCAAGGGGGGCGACCCCTATGTTTTCGGCCGCGGAGGCGAGGAAGCGCAGGAGCTGGCCGACGCGGGCGTTCCGTTCGAAGTCGTTCCCGGCATATCCTCCGCCATCGGAGCCGCCAACTACGCCGGCATCCCGATCACGCATCGAGAGCATTGTTCCGCGTTCACCGTGTTCACCGGACACGAAGATCCCGCCAAGCCTGAATCCGCGCTGGATCTCCAGTGGCTTGCGTCCGTCCCCGGAACAAAGGTCATCCTCATGGGCGTGGAGCGGATTCGCGCGCTTTCCGAAGGGCTCATCGCGAAAGGCCAGGCCGCGTCCACGCCCGTTGCGATGGTTCGATGGGGAACCACCGCGCGCCAGCAAACGCTCGTCGGCACGCTAGGAACGATCGCCGACGAGGTCGAGCGAACCGGCTTCAGCGCTCCCGCGGTGACGGTGATTGGAGATGTCGTGGCCCTGCGCGACAGGCTGAACTGGTTTGAGCGCCGACCGTTGTTCGGCCAGCGCGTGGTGGTCACTCGCACCCGGGAGCAAGCCAGTCAGGCGTCGCGACAGTTCCGCGATCTCGGCGCGGAGGTTCTCGAGATTCCGACCATCAGGATCCAGCCGCCCGACCGCAGGGAGGATCTGGTCGACGCGTTGCTCGGACTCAACGGCTACGACTGGCTGGTATTCACGAGCCCCAATGGCGTCACGGCCTTCTTCGACGCCTTTTTCAAGTCGTTCAAGGATCTCCGCGATCTCGGCGGCTGCCGCCTCGCCGCCGTCGGCCCCGCGACGGCCGCGCGCCTGAAGGAGCTGCATCTCCAGGTCGACCTCATGCCGGAGGAGTATGTGAGCGCCAAGATCGCCGCCGCGTTTCAGAAGGAGCACGATCTTGAGAACCTGAATGTCCTGCTCTTGCGCGCCCAGGTGGCGCAGCCGGATCTGCCCAGGGAGCTGATGGGCCTGGGCGCGATCGTTGACGATGTGGCCTGCTACAAAACGGTTCCCGAGACCGGGGACATCAACGGGTGTGTCGCGCAGTTCGAGAAGGAAGGCGCGGATTGGATCACGTTCAGCAGCGCTTCCACGGTGGAAAACTTCCACGCGAGATTTGATCTTCCACAGCGCCTCAAGCGATGGCCCGGCCTGCGTCTGGCGTCGATTGGACCCGAAACCACGAAGGCGATCGAGGCTCTTGGCCTCAAACCGGACGCCGTGGCGAAGCAGCACAATATTGATGGATTAGTGAAGGCCGTGCTCGACAGCGTCGGCGCCGCGCCAAAAAAAGCGGTAGAGGCTCCGTGACACCAAACAGCGCCCTTGGCCGCGGAGCTCATCGACGATCCGGGCGAACAACCCCCGGGGATGTTCGAATGTCAGCGACCCGTCGCGGCGGATCGCCGGCGCCGGACCAGGACACGAGCCGTTTCTGATCATTACCGATCTTGAAAAACTTCTTTCAACCCAAGTTGCTGGAAACCCTCCGGGGTTACAGGGGAGAGGATTTCCGGGCGGATCTGTTTGCGGGCGTGACGGTGGGCATTGTGGCGTTGCCGCTCGCGATGGCTTTGGGCATCTCCTCAGGCGTCACGGCGGCCGCGGGGCTTTACACGGCCATCGTCGCCGGATTTCTGATCTCGGCTCTCGGCGGATCACGCGTGCAAGTCGGAGGACCCACCGCCGCGTTCCTCCCCATCGTTGGAGGCATCGTGGCCCTCCATGGTCCCAGGAATCTTCTGATCGCGACGATCATGGCGGGCGTGATTCTCGTGGCGATGGGCTGGGCGCGATTGGGAGTGATGATCAAATACATCCCATTCCCGGTGACCGCCGGGTTTACCAGCGGGATCGCCTTCTATATCTTCAGCACGCAGGTCAAGGATTTCCTGGGAATGGGCGACCTGAAAACGCCCGCGGATTTCGTGGGCAAGGTGTCCGCCCTCGCCTCTCACCTGGATCGCGTTCACTGGCCCACCGTTGTCCTGGGAGTCGCGTCGTTGCTTGCGGTGTATTTCTGGCCGGAGTCCTGGAAGCGACGCGTGCCGGCGTCGATCGTGATCGTGATTGTCGCGTCGACGGCGGTCGCCGCGCTGGGACTTCAAACGCCCACCATCGGCGAAATCCCGCGATCTCTCCCCATGCCGCGCTGGCCCGATCTTTCCGGCGTCGAGTGGGGATCGCTGATCCGCCCCGCGTTCACGATCGCGTTGCTGGCCGCGATCGAGTCGTTGCTCTGCGCTGTGGTGGCGGATGGGATGATCGACGATCGCCACGACTCCAACCAGGAGCTGCTCGCCCAGGGCGTTGCGAACGTCGCGAGCGCGCTGTTCGGCGGGGTGCCCGCGACCGGCGCCATCGCTCGAACGGGGACCAATGTTCGCAGCGGCGCGCGGTCGCCCATCGCCGGGATGATTCACGCCGTTACCCTGCTTGTCATCGTTCTGGTCGCGGCGCCGATGGCAAAGTACGTCCCACTGGCCTGTCTCGCGGCCATCCTCATCAGCGTCGCCCTGAACATGGGCGAGTGGCATCACTTCCTGCGCCTCGGGAGGTGGCCGCGCAGCGACGCGCTCGTCTTCATCATCGTGTTCTTCCTCACGGTTCTTGTGGACCTCACGGTCGCGGTGGAGGTCGGGCTCGTTCTGGCGGCGGTCCTCTTCATCCGGCGCGTCAGCGAAACCACCCAGATCATTTCTGCGGATGAGCGAGCCCAGGAGCTCGGGCCGGAGGATCATCTGGCGGGCAAAAGCGTGCCGGAGGGAGTCGTGGTGTTTCACCTGTTCGGCGCCTTCCTCTTCGGGGCTGTGGACAAACTGGAGGGAACCTTGTCGCGCTATCAGACCACGCCGCAGGTTCTCATCCTGGGCATGAAGCGAGTCATGGCGATCGACGCGACGGGCTTGAACGCCATCGAGGAGCTGCGCGTGAAGTTGACGAGCAAAGGAAGGCATCTGCTGCTGAGCGGCCCGCACACTCAGCCGCTTCTGGCTCTTCAGCAGCACGGCTTGATCGAGCGGATCGGAGAGGCGAACACCTGCGAGAACCTGGACGCGGCGCTAAAACGCGCGGCGGAATTGATCGCCGCGGCGCAGCCTGCCGCGCCGCCGACGGCTTAGTCGGCGGATGGGGCGGTTTGCGCTCTACGCGCCCGACGACGCCGAAGACTGCGGCCCCACCGCGGAGATCACGCGCGACGCGCTGCCCAGATAGGTCGCGCACACTTTGCGGATCTCCTCCATCGTCACGGCTTCAAACCGCGCGTCCTCCTGATCGGAGCTGTCGTGCCCCAGGCCGTAGAGCTCGTCCAAAGCGCAGGTCATCGCCAAACGCCCCAGCTCCTGCCGCGCGATCTTCTTTTGTCCGATCAGCTTGGCCTTCGCGCGCTTGAGTTCGGCCTCCGTCAGTCCATCCGCCGCGAGCGCCGCCGCCTGCTTCAGCAGCTCGGCCTCCACGAGCGTCGCCTTCTCGGGATCCGTCCCGACATAGAAGGAGAAGTAACCGGGAACCAATCCGAGAAAGTTGCTCGCCCCAACGTAATACGCCAGGCCGAGCTCGTCGCGGATACGAACAAACAGCCGCGAGCCCAGGTCGCTGAGCGCCTCCTGAACCAGCTCCAGAGCGAATCGATCTTCGTGGAACAGGGTGGTCCCGGGGAAAGCGATCACCAGCACGGCCTGCTTTTTGTCGACGGGCTGGTGAACGCGCCGTGTGTCGTTGACCGCGTGGACAGACGCCCTCGGAGGCGCGTAGCGATGCGCGCCGCCCCACTTGCCCAGCGCCTGCGTGACGGCGCCGATGACCTCCGAGGAGCGGATGTTGCCGAAGATTGAAAGGACGCCATTGGCCGGAACCAACAGCCGCTGATGCAGCGACCGCAGGTCGGAACGTGAGAGCGTCGAGACCGTCGCCTCGGAACCGCGTGATTGCAGTCCGTATCCGATGGGCCCAAACAAGGCTTCGCGGGCGGCGGAATCGGCCAGGCTCAGCAATTGGTCCTTGTGCGCCTTGATCTCCGCCAGCTGGATCTCCCGTTCGCGCTCGAGGGCGGCCGCCGGGAAAGTCGGATTGCGCATCACGTCCACCATCAGCCGCAGGCCGAGCGCGAAGTCCGCCTTCATCACCTCAACGCTCACACCGAGGCTGTTGTGGCCCCCATAGCTGCCAATGCTCCCGCCCACCGACTCGATCTCCCGCGCGATGGCTTCGCCGCTGCGCGACTTCGTTCCCTGCAGGAGCATTTTCGTCAGCAGCTGCGTCGCCCCGTTGTTCCGCGTGTCTTCGGCGAGAACACCGCCCTGGAACACGGCGCGGAACTCCACGAAGGGCAGACGGTGCTCCTCCTTCAGCAGGAGACGAAGCCCGTTCGGCAGGACCAGTTTTCGCACCGCGTTCTCCGAGTGGCTCTCGGTGACGGTGACCGCGCTCGGCTTGGTTCCCTTCGGCAGCAGCGCGTAGAGCGTGCGGCCGCTGTCGGTGAGATAATGTCGCGCGACGCGCTGAAGGTCCTTCGGCGTCAGGCGACGCACGGCCTCCATATAATGCTGTGAGAAGTGGAGATCATGGGCCGCCATCCACGATCCGCCCAGATCCTGGGCCTGGCCCTGCATGGTCTTGCGGGTCGCGAGCGTTCCGGCGGTGAATTGCTTCACGGCCTTTCGCAGCTCGGCCGCCGAGACGGGTTTTTCCCGCATCCGCGCGACCTCGGCCAGCAGAGCGTCCCGCGCGGCCTCAAATTTTTCGGCGTCCACGACAGCGCTCACTCCGAACAAACCCTGGCTGCCGGGATTGTAGGTCCACGCGTCGACCGCGTTCACCAACCCCAGCCGCTCGCGAACTCGCTGGTAAAGCCGGGAGCTTCGCCCGCTTCCGAGCAAGGTGCTCAGCACGTCCAGGGCGGGCACGTCGGCGTGACGCTGATCGGGAATATGCCAGCTGATGTGCAGATGTCCCAGCTCGATGGGCCCTTCCTCGATCACCACGCGCGCGGCGGTCTGGCGAGGCTCCGCGGTCAGCGGAGCGCACGGCAATGCCCGCGCCTTGCTCTGCGCGAAGGACTCGCGAATCTGACGCTCCACGGCGTCGGCGTCCATGTCCCCCACCACAACAAAGAACAAATTGTTGGGCGCGTACTTCTCCCGATAATACCCGGCGATGTCCTCGCGGGTGAGCGTGTTGAAAATATCGATGTGCCCGATGATCGGATGTCGGTACGGGCTGCGAGTGTAGGCCGTCTCAAACAGGCGGCGCGCCGATTTGTGCCCCGGATCGTCCTGTCCCATGTCCATCTCGCGCCGGATCACGTCCAGCTCCTTCACCAGCTCATCCTCGGGAATCGAGGCGTTCCGCATGATGTCGCAGAGGACATCGATGGCGACCGTCGCGCCGGTGTTGGGAACATTGATGTGATAAACGGTGCGGTCGAAGGACGTGTAGGCGTTCATGTACCCGCCGGCTTCCTGCACCTCCTGATCAATGCGGCCGGCGGACCGGGTGCTCGTGCCCTTGAACAGCATGTGCTCGAGAACATGCGACAACCCGGCTCCGAGCAAGCGTCCCTCGTCGACGCTCCCCGCCCGACACCACGCCTGGGCGGACACCACGGGCGCGCAGCGATCCTCGCGCAGGATGAGAACGAGCCCGTTCTCAAGCGTGATGAGACGAACATCAGAGGGCGGATCTTGTACGGCGGTCTTCCCAGATTTCCGGGTCCTTGGAGCGCGGGGGGTCTTCTTTGCGGCCATGCAGAGATGATGGTGCGGCGGTGGGTTCCTCTTCCCTTTCGTGTTTATGACGCCGAAGTGGGTTCAGTCTTGGGTGGGCACGCCAGCTTTTGTTGAGGCAGGAAAGGCTGACGGAACGCGGTTTCAAAATCGTAGCCGGCCTGGAAATCGGCCCGGCTGTCGCTCTCGGTCTTGGAGAGCAGGCCATGCTCCACCAGGTTGAAAACGATCTCGCCAAAATCCTCGCAGCGCCGAACGCCCCACTCGGCCAGGACCGTCAGGGCCATCGGACCATAGGTGGCTAGCGCGTAGTTCTTGATGCCGTTCAGCAGCTCCTGCCCGCTCACGTGGCGGGCTTCGTTCTTGTTCGGCTTGGCGATTCCCTTCTGAGTGTGGTCCAGCGCCTCACGGAGAAATATGTAGGCCTCCGACGCATAGCGCGGATCCCGCCCCACGATCGCGGCGAGCGCCTCTTCGTAATTAGGAGTTTGCATTCGTTTCTACCGGCGACAGGCGCGCCGAGGCGGCGGAAGAGGCGCTTGGAGGCGTGGAGGGACGCGTCCCGTAATGGGACAGCCGCCACGCCTTCACACCCCACCCGGTCAGTAATAACCCCAAAATCGCCGCTAGCGCGTTGCGCTGTTGTCGGGTTAAGCACCACATCGCTTCGTCGATTCCGGGTCCTCAGCCAGCCGTCAGCCTACGACAATGTTCACTAACTTGCCGGGGACGACAATGACCTTCTTGATGTTTTTTCCCTCCAAAAAAGGGCGGATCTTCTCCGACGCCAAGGCCGCCTTTTCCAGATCTCCAGCGGAGATCCCCGTGGGCGCCACGAGCTTGTCCCGAAGCTTGCCGTTCACCTGCACCGGGACCTCCCAGGCGCTCTCGACCAATCGCGCCGGGTCGAAGGCCGGCCAAGGCTGGTAGCCGAGCGCGACGGCGGAATCGCGGTTTCGCACAGGCGCGTGGCGGGACAGCATCTCCCAGAGTTCCTCGGCGATATGCGGCGCGAAGGGCTGGAGAAGGACGAGAAAGTCGGCCAGCGCGGAGGCCGGCTTCACCGTCCATGCCAGCGCGTCGTTGACGAACACCATCATCCCGGAGATCGCGGTGTTGAAGCGCATGCCTTCGAGATCCTCCGTGACCTTCTTGATGCACGCGTGAAGGGTCTTCAGCTGCTCCGCCGTCGGCTCCACCGCCTGCACGGCGGCCTGGAGTTGAACCCGCTTGAGGAACTCCGCCTCGCGCGACGCGTCCGCGGCGCAGGACTGCTCAAACTCCACCTCGCTCTTCTCATCGACAAACAAACGCCAAACGCGGCCGAGGAACCGATACACGCCCTCCACGCCCTGGGTGTTCCAAGGCTTCACCATCTCGAGCGGCCCCATGAACATCTCGTAGAGACGAAAGGCGTCGGCGCCGAACACTTTCAGAACATCGTCGGGATTCACGACGTTGCCGCGGCTCTTCGACATTTTCTGTCCGTCCTCGCCGAGGATGAGTCCCTGGTTGACGAGCTTGTGGAAGGGCTCGGGGGTGGAGACATGGCCGAGATCGAACAGCACTTTGTGCCAGAATCGCGCGTAGAGAAGATGCAGGACCGCGTGCTCCGTGCCCCCGACATAGAGATCCACCCCGGGGGTCTGCGAAGCCCGGCCAGAGTCCCGGCTCACCCAATACCGCTCCACGCCGCGATCCAGAAACATGGACTCGTTCCGCGAGTCGAGGTAGCGCAGATAATACCAGCAGCTGCCGGCCCATTGAGGCATGGTGTTGGTTTCTCGCGCCGAGCCATCGGGCAGATTCACCCAGGCGGTCGCGCGAGCGAGCGGCGGCTGTCCATCGGGCGTGGGCTTGTAATCGTCGAGCGGCGGCGGAATCAGAGGCAGCGCCGACTCCGGCAGCGCCTCGTGACACAGCGCGCCCGAGGCGTCCTTCCGCCACACGATCGGAAACGGCTCGCCCCAATAGCGCTGTCGGCTGAAAAGCCAGTCGCGCAGCTTGAAGTTGACGGTCCGCCGGCCGAGCTTCCGGGATTCGAGCCAGGCGATGATCGTCTGCTTGGCCTGGGCGGTCGGCTGGCCATCGAGCGACAGCTCGCCGCTCGAGGAATTCACGGCGACGCCGTCATCGGTGTACCCGCGCCAGTCCTTGCCGCCCGGCGGGTCAATCACCTGCGCGATGGGGAGGTTGAACTTTTGCGCGAACTCAAAGTCGCGGGTGTCGTGCGCGGGAACCGCCATGATCGCGCCGGTGCCATAGCTCGCGAGAACATAGTCGGCGATCCACACGGGGATTTCGCGGCCGGTGACAGGGTTGATCGCAAAGGCGCCGGTGAATACGCCGGTCTTCTCCTTCGCGAGCTCCGTTCGCTCAAGATCGGATTTCCGCGCCACCGTTTCCTGATAGTTCCGCACCGCGTCCCGCTGAGCCGGGCGCGTGATCTGCGACACGAATGGATGCTCGGGCGACAGCACCATGTAAGTGGCGCCGAAGAGCGTGTCGGGACGCGTGGTGAACACCACAATGGGCGCGGCGACGCCTTCGACGCGGAATTCCACCTGGGCGCCCTCGGATTTCCCGATCCAATTTCGCTGCATCTCCTTCAGCGAGTCGGTCCAGTCAATGGTGTTGAGATCCTCGAGCAAGCGTTCGGCGTACGCGGTGATGCGGAGCATCCATTGCCGCATGGGCTTTCGGACGACGGGGTGATCGCCCACCTCGCTGCGTCCATCGATCACCTCTTCATTGGCGAGCACGGTGCCGAGAGCCTCGCACCACCACACAGGCGCCTCGGTGACGAAGGCCAGCCGCTTGGAATCCACGAACGCCCGGCGTTCCGCCTCAGGCCCGCGCTGAAGATCGGCCGGGATGGGGAGCTGGGAGACGGGCTCGGCGCGCCGCGTTTCGGGATTGAACCAGGAATTGTAGATTTGGAGGAAGATCCATTGCGTCCAGCGGAAGTAGATGGGATCGGTGGTGTCAATCTCGCGCGACCAATCGTAGCTGAAGCCGAGGGAGCGGATCTGCTTCTTGAAAGTGGCGATGTTCTCATTGGTCGTGATGCGCGGATGGCGGCCGGTCTTGATGGCGTACTGTTCGGCGGGCAGGCCGAAGGCGTCCCAGCCCATGGGATGGAGAACATTGAATCCCTGGGCGCGTCGGAAGCGGGAGAGGATATCGGTGGCGGTGTAGCCCTCGGGATGTCCGACATGGAGTCCGGCCCCGCTGGGGTAGGGGAACATGTCGAGGATGTAGCATTTCGGAGGGAGATTGGCCGCGGAGGCGACCTGTCCGCCGAGTTGGTGGCGGAGAGCGAAGGGGTGCTGAGGAGGAAGGATGTCGCCTGGGTTCCAAGCGCGATGAGAAGCCTGAGCCTCCCAATGCGCCTGCCATTTGGGTTCGATGAGATGGAACGGGTACTGCCGACGTTGCGACATAGTCCGCGAAGTATGAAAGCAACCCCAACCCCCGAGCAATGGGAAAGGGCGACAGAAGGGGTGTCTGAGCTCGAAGACGTTACTTGAGATCCTTCCAACACAGGATCGCGGCGGCGGACTCGGGGTCTTGGCGAATCGCCGTGAGCTGTTGGAATAGGGAAACAAGGCCCCACAACGCTCTGGGGCGGCGGTTGATCCGATGGAACTCGCCCCGGAGATTCTTGGGCCCGAGCATTCCAATCACGTGGAATCCTCGCTTGGCCATTTCTTTCGCCGACCACCCGGACAAATGCTCCTGGAGATCATCGCGAGACTGATGTCGCTGAGGAAGAAACCCGTTGGGAGTGAGGAAAATCACCCGTTTTCTCGCCACAGACTCCATGGATTCGATCAGTCGGAAGCCGTCCTCTTTTGAAAGATGTTCGATGACATCGAGAGCGATGCAGGCATCGAAGGATTTCTTGGGGAACACGGACTGAAGGTTGCGGATATCGCCGACGACGAGATTGTGATGCGTTTGAGCTTTTCGGGCGGAGTCCACAGCGGGCTGATATCCATCGATCCCAGTGCAATTGGGGATGCCGAGATATTGGATGGGAGACGCATTGCCGCAACCGACATCCAGAACGGCGGGGGAATCTAGGAGGAGGGCACGGAACTCGAGAATGTTGAGGAGCATGAAAGGGTCGAACATACCCCTCCGCCAAAGACGCCAAGCAATTGATATTGGTGTGGACATTGATCGGGAAACTCAACGAGAACGAACTCGTAGTTTAATTGGCCTTGCCCAAATTTGGTGGACAGGTGACGGGTGAGTGCATCGAGACAAGGCTTTCTAGTTGAGTTGTGTTTCGAAGTCCACAGGAGATTGGTAGCCGAGGACGCTATGGGAACCGCTCCCGGTTGTAAAAGATTTCGATCCATTCGTGACCAGCCGCCTTCGCTTCGGCTCGGGTGGTGAAGCGGACCCGATGCACCAGTTCGCGCTCCAAGGCGCTCCGCTTACCGTCCTCCTGCGTCAGGGCTAACAACGAACTAAACTAAGGTGCGACAGCTCTAAAATAATAGGCTCCAACTCCAGCGGCAACGGGAACTTCCACCGTGACGCTAGACCCCGACACCGACTTCGCAACCCCTACCGGGGCCCACTTGTTGGAACTCAAGTCGTTGGTCATCTCGAGGATCAAATCACCGTATGCGATCGGCCAAGCAACCTCCACCACTCCGCCCCGAGCAGTTATCCTCAACTCAGTTAGCTCCCCGGTTACCGCGATACTACCGTTCTGGTATGTCGTAGATAAGGCCCGCGCTGCAGAGTCCACAACTTCGCGAACTACTGGTACATTTCCTAAATCCAAAGCCGACACGGGAGACCTCTTGGCGATCACTTTGAACACCAGCGTTCCCAGAGTCTTGGTCCCCACTGAAAGCTGACCGCCAGTGGGAAACCCAAATGCTACCCCCACGAGACCCTGGAAGGTTCTCCTGGTATTTAGGTTCACCACCATCCCGCTTACATCGGAGCTTTGTTCCAGGCGTAGAAGCTGGACTACTCCACAATCGAATTTCAGGCTAAACCCAATTGCAGCCTCACCACCCTCGGCCAAGAAGGTGACAGGAACGCGAACCTCCTCGCCCACATGGGAGGCAACACTCGCTACTCGGAGTTGTCGTGTCGTTGCGTCTTGCAAGCTGACCGTTGCTGTGCTTTGAGCGGTTTGCACCTCGTTCGTTGGCCCACCGAGTAGCACGGGCGTGTCAAAGCCATCGGCAAAGCGGCCCGCCTGCACCCAATCCATTACGGAAAGTCGACCATCGCCAGCGGTCTCGATCGGCGCGTTGTCCACTCGCTGAAACTCGTCGGAACTGGCAACGTCATCAAGGCCAGCAACAAAGCGGCCCACCTGTACCCAATCTGAGAGGGTGATTCTCCGATCCGGAGACTGGCGCGGAGTCACATCAGCTTCAAAGCCCCTAAAGAGGATGGATGCGGTTCCCTCGACGAAGTTCGCGGGAAGAGGGTTGGCAAGAACATCCACCACCTCGCGAACAATAGGCTCATCCACAAACTCGAGCGTCGCGATCTGATTGGACAAACTGGGTGCGGCGCGGAAATGCAAAAGTGCGAGAACGTTAGTTCCCGCCGGGAAGGTTCGCCCCTCGCTCAGGATAAGAGCGAGCCCCATAGAGCCTGTCTCAGCAGCATTTGTGTTGATATTGACGATCGGATCTTGAGCAAGGCCTGTGAGTTCTACACCTTCCAGAGCAAGCAATGGGCGAGTAAACCGAAGTCCAAACGAGAGCCCATTCTCGTTCCCATGGCTATGCAGGACCACTGTGATGGTAAAGTGCTGGCCCGAAGCAGCAAAAACACTCCCGATCACTACCTCTGCGGGCAACGGAGTGATGGTCAGCCGGGCTTCAGCGCTAGGCAATGTGCCGAACTCATTTGAAACGACAACCGAGAAGGTCCCCGCGTTCCCTAAGTATGCGTGGTCCAACCTGAACACGCTCTGTGTGGCGTCCGTGACTATGTGGCCATTGAACGACCACTGGTATGAAAGAGGTCTTGCCCCGGATGCCGTGACGTTGAACTCCACAGGATCGCCCTCCAAGACAATGTGACTGGCTGGCTGCGTGAAGATCCTGGGGGCGATCTTCGCTGGAGAATAGCCTACCAAGATCACTGCCGCGCTGGAGTCCCCGATCGCAGCTAGTGTTGAGTTTGGATCCTGAATGAATATCCGTTGAGTTTTTCCGTTTGGGGCAGCGCTATCCTGGCTGATCAAGAGGGGGCTGTGGTCCCTCATGACCGTCTCGACGAGTAGATTCCCAACGGTAGGATCGTAGAGGAAGGGAGAGCTCAACTGGAGAATGATATCGAAATCGTGGGGAGGGACGGAGCCAAGCGGGAAAGGCTTCGCGGATACCAGCCAATCACCGTGAAACGCCTCGGTAAGATCCGGGCCATAGTTGTCCTCGAATCTAAAATCCAGCTCGCCCGGTCGCTTTGCGGTGGTCGACAGTCTGACTGTGGCATTTGAAAGAAACACCCCGAAGCCCCCTTGTTTAGCGCCAAGCAAACCATCCAAACGATATCTGATCTGGGTGATTTGGATAGGCTCCGGGGCGAACAGCGAACTATCGTAAAGCTCTTGCTGGCGGAGAGGCAGGCTTAAGGCGGCTGAGACTCCGCTTCCCTCCAATGTTGCATTCTCTGGAGGAACAACTTGTGTTCCGACAGGCTTGGGAAAGACAAGCAAAGGCGCTTCAGAGCTAGTGACCTCCCCAGCGTTGTTCCTAATCCTCACCCGGTAACTCCCAGCCGACCCTGTGGTGGTCGCACTGAACCGTAAAAACTGAGAAGTCTGTTGGTCGAGCGCATTCTCGTTTAGGAACCACTGATAGCCAAGAGGAGTTGTCCCCACCGCTGAAGCGTTGAATTCTGCGAGGCCGCCATCGATTACAGCAAGAGGGTGAGGCCACTCTGTAACGATTGGTGCGACGTTATCCTGGATGGAATACACTAAGGTAATGATATCAGCGCCGGGCGCTCCTCCTCCCGCCAGAGCGGCATCAGGATTCCCGTCGGCATAAACCATCGCACCAGGACCGCCGCTAAGACTAATCGAGTCAGTGTGAAGTCTAACCGGTAGTCCTGAATAATTTCGATACTCCAGAAGAAGATTGCCTTTGCTTGGATTGTACGGGAATGGTTGTTGGAGCCTCAGACGCATGTCGAATTCCTTCGGCCCGATCGCTGGGCCCCGATTGGCGGTGCCAACAGTCCATGGCCCATCGTAAACCAACACCTGATCTGGGCTCAAATTGCTTTCAAAACTGTAAGATAGGTTGTCGGGACGCTTCGAACTCGTCGATAACTTGAATGCAATACGCGAAAGCGCTCCGGTGTATGCGCCAACGCTGTAGGTGCTGTCGGGGCGAAAGATTATCTCATGGATGATTATTGGGTACGGCGGGAGAACCGCACTCGAATAGATCTCTTGGAAGCGGATCCTGACACTTAAGCCAGCTGATGCTCCTTGTCCTTCTGATTGAGAGAACGATGGAGGGATTACCGCGCTCTGAACTCCGTTGGGATCGACGATGCGCGCGGTTGCATTGCTGCTTAATGCGACCCCGAACGCGTTTGAAACAAGAACAGAGTAAGGGCCGGGGCTTAGCGTGGCGATACCTTCCAGTCTTAGGAAGCTATTCGAAGCACTGGAAATTGGGTCGCCGTTCAGGAACCATTGGTAGTACAATGGCGGAGTACCAGTTGCGTCAACGCTCAATTCTGCGGTCTCCCCGATAAGTAATGTTCGATCGAGAGGTTGGGAAACGATTGCGACAGCGGAACTATCATCGGGACCGTAAACGACCTCCAAGACGTCTGCCCCCGGGGCGCTAGCGCTGGCGACAGTCGCATCCCCATTCCCATCGGAAAAAATCAAGGAGGATGGTCCACCTGCAACGCTCGTTGCGTCGGTATGAAACCGTAGAGACAAAGCCGAGTTGTTCTTGTAATCTAATAGCAGATTGCCCCTTCGTGGATCGAAGCGGAATGGCTTCTGTAGAGGGAGAATGATCTCAAACTTTTTTGTCCCGGACGCTGTCCCCGTCGCAGAGACTTCAAAAGACCAGCTGCCAGCATAGACCTCTGTATTGTCAGGCCCTTGATTCTCTGCGAAAGTCGAGGATAGAGCATGAGGGACCTTGGTTGTGGTTGAGAGCGCGAAACGGATATTCTGAAGGAAACCAGCGTAGCTGCCTACGTAATATGTCGAATCCTGGCGAAAGCGTAGCTCCTTGATCACAATAGGAAATGAAGGGAACAATGAAGACGCGTAGACCTCCTGCATGTGGAGGGGGTTTGAGAACCCTGCCGATGCACCGACTCCGTCTGCACTAGCCGCACTAGCCGGGAGGATGACAGAGGCCTCTTGTGCCCAGAGAACGTTTGGAACCAACATACTGACCAAGCAGATGATGACTGCTAAGCGTCGGCGAAGCTGAAAGGTGCTTCGGATTCGAATATGCTCTCCCATAACTAGATTCAGTTTGTAGTGCCAGCAACTCCTATCGCGTGTTGCGAAATGGGCCCGTCGGACGGCAGAGCCTGCGCCCCAATTGGAGGTCCAAGCCCTGTCTACATTCACGAAGTAGACACCCAAACTGGATGGCTGTTCTCGGGATTCCGCTGAGCCTCCCAAGGCGGAATGACTGTCCGACTTCGTCGGACTGCGCACTTGTGGGCCACTTGGCGAAAGTATCAGAATAATTGCTTGCTGCAATCCCTAACACTAGGGACTTCAGCTCGATCCTCACCGAGGAGTTCCCTAGAATTCGTGATACACTACCAAAACCTTTGACTTCATCATGCGAGGAATCCAAAGGTGACCCATTGCTATGCACATCAACACACTCGCTGACAAGCTGAGAGCAGTGATGCCGGCCCCCCTCTGGGAGCTGTTTCGAAAGCTCGCGAACGCGCTTCTAGGGCCACTCCATTTTAGCCTAGAAACCGGCCACCTCAGAAGCTGCCTATACAGCCGGGCGATGGATCGCTATGGGAGCCCCCTGCCCTGGTTCACCTATCCGGCAATCCAGTTCCTATGTGCAAAGAACTTTGCTCATCGGTCCATCCTCGAATGGGGTGCAGGCCAATCAACGCGGTTTTGGGCCTCCCGCGCCGAAAGTGTTACGGCCATCGAGGGCGACGAGAAGTGGTTCAAGGCCCTCAAGAATGACTTACCGAGTAATGTCAAACTCCACCTCGTCAAACTCGATCTTTCGGATGTCCCTCCAGGCGTGATCGAGAAGAAGTTCGATATTGTGGTGTGCGATGGTTTGGATCGGTTTCTGTGCGCGCAAAAATCCATCAACCTATTGAAAGAAGGTGGAGCCATAATCATAGACAACTCCGATGGAAACCAAGGGACCCGCCCAGGATTTGGCTTCATTGAGCTCTATCGCGATGCCGGATTTTCTAGAATCGACTTTTACGGCTACCCACCTGGGAACACCGTTCAGCAATGCACATCAGTCTTCTTCAAAGCTGACTGCTTCCTTTTCCGTGGAGAGGAACGTCCCTGGCCACCACTTTCTTTCTGGGTCTACCCTCCAGAAATCATGGAGGACTGGCAGAAACCATCTGTCAGTTCACCCCGCAAGGACTAGTCTCAACACATCTGGACCTAAGACGCGTGCGGTCGGGGAGTTTTGGGTCTGCATGGTCAGTGCAGTTTGCTCGGTCAATCAATCCTGCAAGCGGTTGGAGCCAGGCTCCTCGTATGACCGTTGCCATTGATTACTGGTACAGAGGATTCCACATCATGTCGGGAAGTCCGAGTCTATCCTCGTGTCCACGGAAAGCTGGCAGTCAACTACCCTCCCTTCACCATCAAGCACTGCGTGTCCCAGAGTTCGATCAGGGGTTCGGGCTTGTCGTGGAAGAATTCGGCGTAGGCTTGTCGCACGCCGGGACACTGGAGGTAACGATAGTCATGCGACACGATCATCCCTCCAGGCATCATCCTCGGATAAAAATACCGCAGGCCATCCAGCGTCGATTGATAGATGTCCACGTCCAAATGCACAAAGGAGAATCGCGTCGCGTCCGAGGGCAGCGTCTTGGCGGTCTCTGGAAAAAATCCCGGACAGAATTGCACGCCTTCCTGCCCGGCCATCAGGGCCTCCACCTCCGGCAGCCTCGACTCCGAAAAACTTCCCTCGTGCACCTTGTCCACGCCCTCCTTCACCGCAGGCATCCCGCCGAAAGTGTCGAAGAGGAATAGCCGCCGCTTGCCCTTGACCGCGCTCAGCAGTCGAGCCGTCCCGCCGCGATACACGCCCACTTCAGCCACATCGCCCAGGACTCGCGCCGTCTGGGGACAGAGCTGCCAGAGATTGTAGGCCTCGCTCACCGATTGGATGATGACTCCCTTCCGCTGCAAAGCGTCGAAGAGGTCGAGGAACGCGCGGTCGGTGTGGAGCGTGTGATATCGCCGGCTCTTCAGCGATATGGAGAGCTTCGGCGCATGGCGAAGGAGGAGGAGCTCCAGTCGGCTGATCAAGCGGTCTATCATGCGGGCAAAGGCAAAAGCAAAGGTGCGATAACCTGCCCCGCGGTCGCAGTGGGGGGCAATCGCAAATTGCCACAATCTGCGGGCAGCGCGCGGGGCAGGGTCCATGGCCGCGCGATCTCGCCTGTTCGAGGAGGCCGGCGAATGGGACGCTCACTGTGGAGGGCAGGGGGAAGCCAGGAATGGGCGCCGGGATCAGGCGAGGCTTCGCGCTCAAACACAATGGCGCGAAGAGGAGCCCTGAGAAATCCGGGCTAGCAACCGGCCGCGCTCGATGGCTTTCTATTGCGGACATGAACTTGGCCGACCTCCACCGCTCGCATGACCAGGCGCACGCTTCCTGGCGCGGACTCCCCACTTACCAAGTGCGGGTCGTCCGGAGAATGCTGGACACGCGGATCGCCGGCGGCCGACGGCGGATACTCGACGTGGGTTGCGCTGACGGATACCTCCTCGGCCCGTTCTGCCAGGCCCACGAGGTTGTCGGCGTCGATGTCTCCAGCCAGTTCGCGCCTCGCGCGATCGCCGCCGGGTTCGCGTCGCATCAGATCAAGGATCTGTCATCGGATCGCCTGGATCTGGCGGACGCCTCGTTCGACGCGGCCTTCTGCGGACAGACGATTGAACACGTGATCGACAGCGACTGGCTGCTCTGCGAGCTCAACCGCGTTTTGAAGCCGGGCGGCAGCGTGATCATCACCACCCCCAACGTGCGCTCGCTTCACAGCTTTTTTCGAATGCTGCTCAACGAGCCCCCCGCCTTCGGCGCGAAGTATCGGAGCGGGCATGTGCGCGATTGGACCACGCGGCTGTTGCGGCGGGCGATTGAGAACAATGGCTTCCGCGTCGAGGCGATGCGGGGCGTTGAGTTTTGGCTGCCGGGAGGGAGCGACGCCCTGAGCCCGCTGGTCAGCCGATTGCCAAGCCTTGCGACGGCGATGCTGGCGCTCGCCACGAAGACCGCCGACGCGCGCTACGAAGTCCGGCCGTTTGAGAACTAGGCTTCGACAGCGTCTTCCAAAAGGCTTGCGCGAGAGGTGGGCCTCCAGCACATTACGCTCTCCTTCGGCGGAGAGATGGCTGAGTGGTTTAAGGCACACGCCTGGAAAGCGTGCGTAGGTAACACTACCGAGGGTTCGAATCCCTCTCTCTCCGCCAATTCAATTCAATGGAGCGGAGGTTCCTTCGGGTTCATGCGTGAACCTACTCCAGGACCTTTTGAATCTGCCCAAAGTAATTCATCCAGAATTGGATGATCTGATAGGCGACACTGATCATCACCGCGCCAAACACCAGCGCCCCGGCCGCGACCACCGCCGCGCGCGACTCCCTCTTTCCGCATTCTTCGTAGTACTTGTGAAGTCGTGTCAGGGTTTCATCGGTCTTTCCGCTGAGCTCCGCCGAATGATACTGGGACACGAACTCCTCGGGAAACGCGTGCGACATCCCCACGACCTCGGAGGGCGTCGTGCCTGATTCCAATTGGGGCCTGAAGGCGTTGATCGCTCGCTCCAACCGGGGCGAACCGCAGGCCGCGCCCGCCAGCTCCCAGGCGCTGATAATATTCGTGCCCGCGTTGATGAGGGCCTCCAGCGACAGGCAAAGCCGGGCCATCGACAAGCTTCGACGCGCGGCGCCCAAAAAGGGAACCACATTGAAGACAGCGTCCAACACCGCTCGAACTCCCCCGCCGCGGGTGCTCTGAGACAGGAAGGCAACAATGCCCACGACGATGTAAAGAGGAACGATGATCAGGAACTTCTTGATCACAAATCCAACGATGGATCCCTCCTGAACGAGGTTCTGCAGGGAGCTGATCGGGAAAACCAACACCGCCATGTGGATCAGGAAGAAAGGGTAGGCGAGCGAAGCAAGCATCTGACGCAGCAGGCGCCCCCGCTCTTCGTAATAGCCGGCGAGCTTGGTGAAACAGGCGGGCAGGGTCCCGCTCTGCTCCCCGGCGCCCAAAAGCGCGACGTCAAAACTGGGGAGCCAGTTCTTGGCGCTCATCATCGCGCTGTGGAAGGAATTTCCTTGGTCGAGGGAAACGAGGAGCGAGTCGATGGCTTGTCTCGTGTCGCCCGAGCGAGCGTGCCGCTGCATGGTCTTCAGGGCAACGTGGAGGCTCATCCCCACCTCGGTCATCTGCGCCAGCTCCCGGTAGAAACGGGCGCGGCGGTTCAGTTGCTGAGGGCTGACGATCATGTGCGCTGCTGCGTCGGATCCCTTCCAGGGGCCTTAGGAATTCAGACCCGGCAGGGAGAATCATCTCACGCGCCCAGGATGGGAGCGGGTCAGGGCGACATCACCACCGGCCTGCGCCCAAAGGGTTCACCGATGGACATCCCTACCGATGCCCGCGCGGGCCGGGTCGGCGGCTCGATCAGGCGACAACCTTGTCGATCGCGTCCTTGAACTTCTTCTTGGGGCCCATGCCCACGATCTGGCCCGCGACCTGGCCGCCTTTGAAAAGCAGAACGGTAGGGATCGACTGGATATTGTAGCGCACCGCCAGGTCCTGATCGTTGTCGATATTCACCTTCCCGAACTTCACCTTGCCCAAGTACTCGGTGGCCAGCTCATCGATGGTTGGCGCGAGCATCTTGCAAGGACCGCACCACTCGGCCCAAAAATCCACAAGCACCGGGGTGGAGGAACTGAGAACTTCGCCTTCAAAGTTGGAGGCGGAGAGATTGTGCACGTTCGCGGAGGACATAGTTCAATTCGTCTGAGGTAATGTCGGCGAACGCCGAGATTCCTTAATTCTGGGAAGCTTGATTCAACAGCACGACACTCACGACAGCGGCGATTGCCGCGACCATGGCCACGGCGGCGAGCGCAACATCCAGTCCACCGACGCTGCGGGCGCCAGCGGCTGGACGGGAAGGAGGAACAGGCGGCTTGGCAGGAGCGGCCGCCGCGGGCGCGGGCGCGGAGGCGGCGTGGCCGCCTGGCTTTGAGAGAGTCGGGGCGGAAGCACTGGCAGCCGAGGGCGTCGGTGGAGCGATGGATTTCGCGGGAGCCGCAGCAGGCGCGGGGGCGGGCGCGGGAGCGGAGGCCATGGGCGCCGGAGCGGCTGGAGCAGGAGGTCCCCCAGCGGGCATTGCGGGAAGCTTGATCGTCGAAGCCGCCTGCTTCGGAGGCGTGGGCAAAGGAATGCGCACGGTCTCTTTTTTGGGCTGAACTTTGGGGGCTTCCGCAGGCTTCGGCGGAACAGCGCCAGGATTTGGAGTGCTCTCGGACATAAAATTCTCGCTGGAAACTAGGTTGGGGAGTGATGGGTGTCAAACTTGTATTCGGGAACTGCGTGCCGGGAAAGACTGGTACGACTTGTCGGGTGTCGAAGTCTCTCGATCTGCTTTTTCTCGAAATGACGGATCTCCTCCTTCAATCGGAGGACGGATTGCGCGGCGGCCAGGCTGTAGATCAGCATGATCGACAGCAGAATGAGAATCACCACCACTGCGGTTCCCGCTGAGCGGGAACCGCTAGGCCGCCGCTGGAAGCGGCGACGAACTTTCATTCGTCGAATCTCAGGAAGAAAGAAGCGGGAAGGGCTCATGGGGTGGGGGCGCCAACGCCAGCAAGGGCGATGAAAGTGAACAGGGGTTTCATGTGAGCTTTGGCGAGCGAGGGCTCGAGCTCGAGCTCCCAACGCCAGCAGGCAAGCAGGGAGCGCGTTTCGGCGAGGAACTGGGAATTGCGAACGCGGTCCAGAAGCCTCTCCGGATCGGATCTGCCCGACGCCTCACGCCAGCAGGCCCCATCGCGGAATGTGTAGCGAACCACACCGTCCTTCCTGGGAATCTTGATGGACACTTGCGCAGCGCCGGGGTCGAACTCTATCGCTGCGGTCGCCGAACGAATGTCCTCCCGCCAGCGCTCCCCCGCTCGAAGCGCTCGGGAAATGTCCTGCGCGTTCCGACCCAGATGCTTGGTGGTGTCCGTCGTGCGATAGAGCGCGGCGTAACTCAGCGACAGAATCACCATCAGAACTGCGATGTAGACCATCAACTCGAGCAGGCTCAAGGCGCGGAGCCGGACGCGGGAATGGCAGCGTCGTCTCATGGCAGCGTCGCCTCTCGGATGTGGGAGCGCTGCCGAACGCCCGCGCCGGGGATCCATTCGAGACGGAGTTTTTTCGCGGCGCGGGTCAGCCGAAAGGACCCGTCCGGGAGATTCTTCACGGCGGCGGCGTGAACCTCGTAGGCATGCTCCCCCTGGGAAAACCTCGCGCCGTCGCCCGCCGCGAGAATCTCCATCTCGCCGTCCACCACTTCCATGATCACCACATCATAATAGCTGGCGCGGATTGCCTTCGTTTCCATCAGAAACCCAAAAGCGAGCGGCAGCATCACAGCCCCCAGGATCCCAATCGCCACGACAAGCTCAAGGATGAGGCCGCCCCGGCGCCGTGACCCGGGGAAAGCGGGGAAGACAGGGATCACCATAGGACCCCCTCATTGATGAGCTCGATGATCGGAAGAAAGTACGCAAGACCCATGAGCCCGACGGAGATCCCGGACAGAATAAGGAGGCCGGCCGCGAAAAGCTGTCCCGCAGTCTGCTGCTCCTTCGCCGCGCGAGCGTCCAGCGAGAGCCACCAACCCTCCAACGCGGCGACGAATCCGTAACGGGATCGGGAGGAATTCGCGAGCCGCCATCCGAGCTCGCGATCCTGTCGCAAAGCCGCCAAGGCGGTGGAGAATTCGACGCCCTGGCTCAGCCGCTCAATGACACGCCCCGCCTTCCATGAGAGAACGCGGTTGTCCGCGGCGTCGGCCGCGATTCGAATCGCATCGCGCTCGGCGAGGCCCGCGTCCAGCGCGGCGGCCAGGAGCGATCCGAAATTCCGCAGAACGCGCTTTCGATGCCAGGGAAGCCCCCACCAGAGACAGGCGTCGAAGATCGGAAACGAGGGGAGCTGCAGATAGCGCCGTATCCAGGGTCCGCCCACATAGGCGACGGCGATCACCCCGAGCAGAAGGCTGCCCCCAAACTGGATCACCGCGAGGGCTTCACTCACGGGAACCAAGCTCGAAAGCGCGGCGGCCCTGTGGATTCCCATGTCCCTAAACAGCTCAAAGAATTTCGGCGCCACGAACACGTTCAGCGTCGCGGCGACCATGGGGAGCACCGGCAGGACCATCCACGGAACAGAAGCGAAGATTTGCAGCGTCGCGTTCGTCTGGCACCGCGCGTCCGCAACCAGCTGGCGACACAACGGGATCACTCTCTGGATCCCGCCGAGTCGATCCCCGGCCTGCAGAGTAGAGATCACAACGCGCGGAAGAAAGTTAGGGACCCGTTCCAGCGCTTGAGGCCAGGGGGTTCCTTCCCGGATCATCTCGCCCACCCGCTCGAAGCGATAGCCAAGCGACGGATCCCCGGTAGCGGAGACTCCCATCACGATCTCCTCCACTCCGCGCCCCGCGTTCACTCCCTGCTCGAGCAGATCTAGAAAGAACCCCGCCCGTTCCGATCGGCGCAAAGGAAGGCTCAACAGATAGTAAGCGGCAACGGGCAGAAGACACAGAATCCCGATCGCGACCAGCGAGCCGAGCGAGGCGGCGCAGAGCTTAAACACCTCTTCCCTAACGCCGTTCGACTGCAAATAATCGAGAAAATCCCCCATGACGCTCAGCAGCAAAACGCGAAAAGCTGGCCGAAATCCCTCATGAACATCAGGAGCACGGGGTAGGTCTGAAGAACCACGAGGACTCCCAGGGTCAGGGTTGCGACCGGCAGCAAGGCGTACAGGGCTATTTCAATCTTATAGTGGGCGCGCCGGTGATAGAGGGTCGCCGCGCGGGCGAAACCCTGCGACAAGTCCTCGCCGCCGCTGCACACCAGCCAGACGAAGAGCGGCGGAAACAATCGACCGCCAACGGCGACTTGATCGAAGCGCGAAGCCCCTGCGGCAGCCTGATCTTCCCACGCCTGAAACTCCCGGCCCAGAGCGGTTAAAGGATTGAGCCCGCGGACGAGCCGCAGGGCGTCGCGGAACGGGTAGTGCCGGGAGAGGAGCAGATGGAACATCTCAGCGGTCTGCGCCAGGCTCGCCTCCCGGAAACCGGGAAGTCGCCACTGCAGCCATCGGCGCAGTGAAGGCACGGCAAGCGCCAGAGAAAGCGACGCGAACATCAGGCTGAGAACAATCGGCGAGAGCGTCAGAAGGAGCAGAGCTCCCCGTTGATCGAAGCCCCCGCCAGGGGGCAGGAATTCATCTCGACTGGCTTTCCAGGATTGCGCCGCGCCTCCGAAGAGCACGGCGAGGAGGACGGACAGCGCGACCGACACCGCGAGAACAATGAGTGGATAAACCATGACCGTGCGCAATCGCAGGTGCAGCGCATTCACCTTCTGGTAATGATCGGCGACCATCAGCAAGGTGCCCGGAAGGTCGCCACTGGCTTGTCCGACGGTGAGCATCGTCTTGTAGAGATCGGGCAGCCGTCTTGGGGCGAGCGCGTCAGGCAGCGGGGCCCCGAGCGCCAGATCCTTCTCCAACGCCTCCAACTCTTCGCGCAATGCGCCGCGCTTCATGTCGGAGCAGAGCTGCCTGACCGCGCCCTCCAGGGGAATGCCAGACTTCAGCATTCCTGCGAGCTGCTGATTGGCGAACGCGAGTTCTTCTGAGGACATCAATGACATTTACTTTCCCAACAATCGTTCGATTTCGGATGCCGTGGTGACTCCGCGCTGCAGGAGACGCTGGGCGGAAGCGCGGAGCGTGGAGCTCGGAACGGGCGGCTCCTGGCCTTTGTCCCGTATCTGAGCGCGGCTCCCCTCCTCAATCTTCAACCACTCCACCAGAGGGAGGCGACCCTGGTACCCCGTGTTGAAGCACCCGTCGCATCCCTCGCCACGGCAGCGCGCGCAGATCCTGCGAATCAATCGCTGGTTGACCACCAGCGCCAACGCGGACGCCACGGTGTACGAATCCGCGCACAAACCGAGGAGACGTTCAATCACCCCGCGGCAGGATCCGGCATGGAGGGTCGAGATGACCATGTGGCCGGTGAGCGCCGCGCGCACCACGAGATTCGCGGTGGCCTCGTCGCGGATCTCCCCCATCACCAACACCTGCGGATCCTGCCGAAGCAGATGCTTCGCGGCCTTCACAAAATCCAAACCCATCGCCTCGTTGATTTCGGTTTGCATGATGCCCGGCAGCACCTGCTCCACCGGATCTTCAATGGTGATGATATGACGTCCCCCCATCTCAGCCAATTCGCGCAGGCAGGCATAGATCGTCGTGGTCTTCCCGCTGCCAGCCGGGCCTGTGAGAAGGAGGAGGCCGCCGGGAGATTTGAGAAATGACTCCAGAGCGACGCGCGCTTCGTCCGGGAAATCGAGATCGGCCAACTTCAAAACGCTGCCGCCCGATTCGAAGAGCCGCAGGACAATTTTCTCTCCCGACACCGTCGGGTACGTCGCCACGCGCACGTCGTGCTTCGAATGGAGGTCCTGGGCGGCGATTCGACCGTCCTGGGGCAGGGAGATTTGGTAGGTCTTGAGACGGCTCAGGTACTTCACGCGACCGAAGACGCGCTCGGCCACGTCGGGCGGCATATCGGAATGGGGAGTCAGAAGGCCGTCCAGACGGAAGGCAACGGTCGCCGACGACCCCGCGCGCTGCAAATGGATGTCACTCGCGCCCGCCGCTTCGGCCTGATGCACCAGCTTCTCGAGAAGCTGCGGCGCTAACTCCAGCTGATTATGATGGTCCTGAGACATTATCGCTTAGCAAGGCAGGGCATGACATAGGCCGGCGCTCGCAATGGGAAACTTCAAGGGATCAGACAGGGGCGGGAAGGGAAAGGCACGAGAAAAGCATGGCGGGAAAACCTCCGGAATGCCAGGCGTCAACTGGCACTCCGGAGGTTGGGCGACCCGTGTGTCTCCTGGCGGAGCAGGTCACCCGACCCTACCACCTCCTGAGGCGATTATGAATGCACTAACGCGGGTGACCCTAGGGGGAAAACCCAGGCAGACAATCCCCCGTAATAGGGGTTCACAGTGAATATGCGGGGAGTTAATCCCTAAAACTAGGGATTAACCCCAAACCCCTCCCCATTCTGAGGCGGAATCGGGCGGATGGATGCTCAAGCGCTGGAGCATTCACAGGCCGCCCGCGTCCGTGAAGCACGTCCTCCGTGCATGGAAGCAGGCGACCGACGTGGCGACCGGCCATTGTAACGCGAGAGGCGGGCGCTTTTCCGCGGGAAGTCGGCAACCGGCCGGTTTCACCGGCGCTTTTGCTTGAGATGGTCGTCCAGATACCGGGTGAGGAGATCAAAAAGATGGCGCGTTGTGTTGCGGCCTTCGCTGATGGAGTGGGTACGATCAGGATAGGCCATCATTGTGAACGCCTTTCTGTTCGCGATGAGCTCGTTGATCAGGGCTTCTGTCCCCTGATAGTGAACATTGTCGTCTCCGGTGCCATGCGCCACGAGGAGATCGCCGCGCAGCTTCGTCGCGTGAGTAATCGGAGAACCCAGCCGATAGCCTTCGGGGTTCTCCGAGGGCAGCCCCATGTAACGCTCCTGATAGATCGTGTCGTAGTAGCGCTGGTCAGCGACCGGGGCAACCGCCATGGCCATTGAGTAGACCTCCGGATATTGGAAGATCGCGTTGAGAGACATGCTGCCGCCGCCGCTCCAACCCCAAACGCCAACGCGTTTCGGGTCCAGAAAAGGCCAGCGCTTCAGGAGCGCGCGCGCGGCAGCGGCTTGGTCGGCGACGGTCTGAATGCCGATTTGCCGATGCGCCGCCTTTCGAAAGTCGCGACCGCGGGGCGACATCACGCCGCGATTGTCCACGCTCACCACGACATAGCCTTGCTGCGCAAGCATGCAATGCCAGAGATGCGAACGACCGCCCCACGCATCCTGGACAGTTTGTCCATGCGGCTCTCCGTAAACGTAAAACAGGACGGGGTAGCGGCGCGTCGGATCGAAGCCGGGCGGTTTCATTGCCCAGGCGTCCAGCGCGCCGCGCGAGCCGAGATCCATTTTCAGAAACTCGAAACGAGGCTTCCTCAAGGCCGCCCAGTTTTCCCGGAGCTTCTTGTTCTCCCGCAGCCATCGAACCGAGCGATGCTCCGGAAGCTGGACGAGATCCGTCACGGGGGGTTGATCCAGTGCGGAGAATGTATGCACAGCCCATCGTCCGCCGGGAGCGATTTGATAGCCATGCTGTCCACTCCCTGATGCCTTCGGAGTCACACGCTCAGGCGCTCCCTCGCCGGACAGCGGGACACGATAGAGGTATCGCTGAGCGGGATTGTCGGGCGAGGCGATGATGTAGACCCATCCTTGTATCTCATCCACGCCGGCGACGCTGAGGACGTCGAAGGCGGCGTTGGAGAGCAGGCGCGACGCGCCCGTTGAGGTGGAGACGGCGTACAGGCGTCTCCATCCGTCGCGATCGCTGAGCCAAAGAATCTGCCTGCCCTGGTCGAAGGGTCGGGCGGCGTTCTCGTTGTCCACCCAGGCGGCGTCCCTTTCGACAAACAGTGAGCGAGCCTCGCCCGTTCGAGAATCCGCCAGCCAAACGCGATTGGTGTTCTGGGCTCGGTTGAACTGCTGCGCCAGGACGTCGATGCCATTGGAGCTCCAGCTCGCTCGCGCCAGATAGTGATTCCTGGGATCGCCGGGAATCGCTAGCCACTGGGTGGACGCGCTGTCCACGTCGACGACGCCCAACCGCACGGCGGAGTTTTCCTCGCCCGCCTTCGGATACGCGAAGGTGGTAGTGGACGGATACAGCCCGTCGGTGTTGCGGGTCAACGTGAACTCCCGGACACGCGAGGCGTCGGTCTCCCAATAGAGGATGCGCTGTCCGTCGGGGCTCCACGAAAAGCCATCGCGCAAGTCCAGCTCCTCCTCATAAACCCAATCGAATACGCCGTTGAGGAGCGTCGGGCTCCCGCTCTCGGTCAGCCGCGTGATGCGAAGATCATCGAGCGATTGCGAGTAAAGGTCGTTCTCATGAACGAACGCGACCCGGCCGGAGTCCGGAGCGAACTTCGCGAACCGCAACGTCCCGGGCTCGGCGTCGCCGCCGAGCTTGTTGAGAGCCCTGGTCTTCAGGTTGAGCACCCAAAAATCGCCCTGGCTCTCTTGTCGCCAGACACGCTTGCCGTTGGTGAACACCAGAAGCCAGGAGCGATCGGACGAGAAAGAAAAGTCCTGCGCTTGCAACGAGCGCGGGCATCCGAGGGGTCGCAGCCAGGCGGCCGGAACCACGGTTTCCTTGCGCCCCGACTCCGCTTCCGTAAAAACGAGGTCACGATCGGGCGCGTCCTTGCCCTCGCTTTCTGGAGGCGCTTCAAAACTAAAAGTCCCGGCTCCATCGTCGCGCCAATGCCAGAGCGACAGGGATTCTCCAGCGAACTCCCCGCCGAAGACGCGATCCAGCGAGAGCAAGGGACCGGGTCGCTTTGGCTGTGGCGGCGCGGAGGGCTGGGCGGCGCGCAGACCGCAGACCGAGAGCAGGAGGCAGATCAGCGCGAGACCGAAGGATGCTCCAGCAAGCCGCACGACGCGTGTCATGGCGATGATGGGCGTAGCACCCGCAGCCGGATTTGCGAGGCGGACGACGCGTTCCGATAGACATGTTGGCTGGCTTTCACAAAGTCGGCTGTCGTGGCGCGCGGGATATTGCAAAAGGTTTGTGGATTGCGATCGATCAACGGAAACCAGGAGCTCTGGATCTGCACCATGAGGCGATGTCCGCGGCGGAACGTGTGGCAGACGTCCGGCAAAGTCCAGGAGACGTCGGCCGCTTTCCCCGGAACGAAAGCCTCGGGCTTGTCGAATCCATTGCGAAACTTCCCGCGCATGGCCTCGCCGCGAACGAGCTGCTGATATCCGCCCATCTCAATGTTCGAGGGATTCGGCTCCGGATTGGGGAAATCGCCAGGGTAGACATCAATCACTTTCACCACCCAATCCGCGTCGGTTCCGGTTGTGGAGACCTTGAGCTCGGCGGTGATGGGTCCGGCGACGGCGAGATCGTCGGCGAGCGGCTCCGTCTGATACACCAGCACATCCGGCCGCGTGGCGGCGAATCGCTGGTCCTCGAGCATATGCTCCCGGGTCATGTGAATCGCCACCTGGGGGATGAAGGGCACAGGCTTCATCGGGTCGCTCACATATTCGTCAAACCCGGCGTCGCCATCGGACGGGGCCGTTTGCGACAGCGCCCCGCCGGCACGCAGATAAAAGGAGGTCTCAGCAACCCCCGGAGGAGGCCAGGAGCTGTAGCGCTGCCATCGGCACGCGCCCGTTTCAAAGACAAACGCCTCGGGCAGCTCAGGCGCCCCGTCGCCTTTCAGGAGCTTCTTGAAGAAAGGCAGCTCGATCTCCTGGCGAAAAAACTCCGCGGTTTTCGATCGAAACGGAACAACGCCCAGCTTCTCCCCATCGTCGCCGTGCCATTGCCCATGAGACCAGGGACCCATGACCAGAATATTATAGATCCCGGGATTCTGCGTCTCGATGGAGCGATACGTCTGAAGCGCGCCGAACAAATCCTCGGCGTCAAACCATCCCCCAACCGTCATCACCGCCGCTCGCACATTCCGGAGATGCGGCCGGATATTCCGGGCTTTCCAGAATTCATCGTAGCTCTCGTGCTCCAGGAGTTCATTCCAAAACGGGATGGACCCCTTGAAGAATGTGGCGTCCGCGTTTCCCAATGCGCCGAGATTGAGAAAGAACTCATAGCCATTCGGCGTTTCGTAGTCGAAGGGCTTGGGCCTCTCCCGGGTTGGCTTTTGCAACCGCTGTTCAAAGGAAGAGAGGAAGCCAAACCCGTGCGGAAGATAGACCACGCCGTTGTGACGGAAGTCGTCCCCGACAAACCAGTCCGCGATCGGCGCCTGAGGCGAGATCGCCTTCAACGCCGGATGCGAGTTCACAGCCCCGCACGAGGAATAAAACCCAGGATAAGACACCCCGCTCAGCCCAACCCGCCCGTTGTTGTTCGGAACATGCTTCAACAACCAGTCGATCGTGTCCCAGGCATCGGTGCTTTCATCCACCTCCTTGGATCCAACGACGTCCGACCGGATGGGGCGCACATGCACGAACTGCCCCTCCGATCCATTTCGTCCCCGAACATCCTGGGAAACGAAGATGAACTTCTCGCGGCCATACCACTTGAGAGATCGGCCTGGATCAGGGTAAGCGTCCACGCCATAGGGTCGATTGCCGTAGGGTGTTCGGGTCAGGAGAAAGGGATAATTGGTGGCGACGTCCTTGGGCGCGAACCAAACCGTGAAGAGGCGAACTTGATCCCGCATGGGGATGAGCTGTTCGTGCTTGGTGTAATTGGCCTCGAGCCAGGTTTTGTCGATGGGCTCGAGTTTTTCGGCGCCTTTTGCCGAATGACCCATCGCGATGACGATGGCGGCGGTCGTCACAGAGGCGATGTTGTGGGCCAGGGGAAAACAGGCGGTGCGCTGGAAACGTCGCATGAGAAGACCATTTGTGAACAGGCCGCGTTGGATGTCCAGAGAAGTTTCATCGCTACGGCTCACGATCGCGCTTTGGCGCCTCCGATTCGAACGGCTCCTTCAGCGCGCGAAATCCCCCCTCGACCAGCTCCTCTCCGACTTGCGCGACGGCGTTGGTCTGTCGGCGAAGGGTCCGCGCGGAAACATGAGCGAGTCGGCTCAGCCCGCGCGGCGTGAACATGTAGTGCGCCAGCGAAGCCAGCCCGAGCAGCGGATTGAACTCGCGCATGTTGCTCATCACCTGAAGCAGCTCGCGCGCGGGGCGCTCGGCCGGCTCGCGAACAGTGTGGAGGAAGTTCAACGCCACGAGACAGAGCAGGAGCGATCCGACGATCACCACGTGGTACTTCGTGATAGGCTGTCCGAGCCACACGCCCATCTGATCGGGCAGTTTGTACAAAGCCCAGGCGCCGAGCGGTGGTCCGAGCGACCACAACATGCGCGTCAGGCTGAGATAAATGGAGATGTAGTGGGTCTTGTGCGAGGACGGAACCATCTTGATCATCACCGCGAACTGGCAGAGCTCGAACCCTGAAACCATGAAGCCCGTGATGAAGTAGTTGAGGTAGAGATGAAGATATCGGGATGGGCCCGAGAAGGCCCACGAAACGGTCGCGGTGAGCAGCCACACAAGCGCTGTCGTGATGAGCACGGGCTTGTTCCCATGGCGATCGCTCAGCGGGCCCCAGGTCGTTAGCGAGATCAGGCCGCCGAGGGTGCCCAGTGTTGTGAGCAACGTGAGATCTCCCAGAGAGCGATGCAGCTGCGTCAGAACGAAGACGCTGTAAAATGGATTGCCCGCGTAGAGGAACATTCCGAAGAATCCGGTGAAGACAATCAGCCGAACGAAGTTCCGATCCTGAAGAGTCGCCGCGAGCGTTTGCGGCACTTGCTCCCACGGCTGCCTGCGCGTGACCGAGTCGGGAAACTTCATCCGTAGAAAATAGAAAAGGCCGCAAAACCGCGCGAGGGAAGCCGCCGCAAAAATGCCTCCAAACACAACCAGCGAGTTGTTGTAGGCGTCCGCCAACTGGCCCGCGGTCAGCGTCACCACCAAGCTCCAAGCCCCGAACACCACGTTTCGCCGGCCGAAATACTTCCCGCGGATATTGAGAGGCACAAGATCGGACACCCCCGCGGACCACGCGACGCCGCAGACGCTGTTCGCCATGGTGGAGACCAGCACGATCACCGAAAACAGGGCGTCGCGCCCCGAGTCCACCCAGGGGAACAAAGCCAGCAAAAGCCACGGCACCGCGTTGACAACAAATCCGAGCGCGATGATCGCTCGCAGCGAATACCTCGTCTGCAGCCATCGCGTGATGGGCGGCTGACAGAAGAGGCATAGGAAGGGGGTCAGCGACAGAAACGCCACCGCCGAGTTCCCCCAATGAAGCGCCTTCACCGCAAACCCGATCAGGAACGGCAGATTCCCGGTCGTGAGCTGCAACATCGGGACGCTGAAGCACGCCTCAACTGTGCAATACTTCAGCGACATCAGGAGCTCCCGCTTGCGGATCGATAACACAGCGGCTCATCGAAGGACAAAGCAGGCGGCCGCGGAAGAAAAATCGCGTCCACCGCGTTTTCCTCATTGCCTCAACACGCCGTCTTCGCTACGAACGCCTCACGCACAGAAAGCCTTGGAGGAGGTCCCCGTGTTCAGAAATCATCGTCGAAGCCCGATCGCGTCACAGCAACGCGAAGGTTCCGCATTTTCATTATTAGAACTACTTGTTGTCATAACAATAACTGTTGCACTAGCTGGAGTGCTCTTGCCGGCTTTGAGTCGCGCGCGACGATCAGCACGCGACGTCGGATGTCTCAACAACCTTCGGCAGTGGGGAAAAGCCACCCAACTCTACGCCGCAGAGAACAATGATCGGCTGCCCTGGGACGGATCCCCGAATGGTCTATCGCGCGAAACAGGTTGGTATATCGAACTCCCCCGTGTGATCGGAATTCCCACCTACCCAGAACTGTCGTGGAGAACGAACGCAGAGGTGCCAGTGAGTACTTCGGTGTGGATTTGCCCCGCGAATCCTCGTCGGAGCAACGGAAACAACTTGTTCCATTATTGTCTGAACGAGCATGTCAACGGCCGCGGTGGGGGCCGCCGAGCCGATCTCACGAGCATCCGAAAACCCGCGGCAACGATATGGATGTTTGATAACGGAAAGCTCGCCGCAGTCGCCCAACAGAATAACGCACACACAAACATACATCGCAGCGGCGCTCATTTCCTATTCCTTGATGGACACGTCCAACACTTTCCAAACACCCGCTACTGGGATTTCGAGAACGGCAAAGGTCGAACCGACGACACGGAGCTTCTCTGGCACCCCTAGATTCATAGGCCTCGACGTTTCCCTTGTTCTCCACTCTGGAATCCCAGCGCGGCTTCTTCCATCAGGCTGGAGCCAACGCTGACGCACGGGGATTGTTCCACGTGGAACGCGCCGAGCCGAATCAGAGGTCTCCGCAACAGCTGTTGTGGGCGCTTGGATCATCGCCGTGCTCTTCAGCGCCGCAGGGAGAGTCCTGAGGATCGTCAGCGGACAATCCGACGTGTCCACCCGCGTTCCCACGTTTCAGGTGCACGAGAAGGATACTGATATCGGCTGGACTGACGCCGCTGATGCGCCCGGCTTGTCCGATCGTTCGCGGGCGAATCTTCGAGAGCTTTTGCCGGGATTCATTCCGCAGGCTGTGGACCTTCGAATAGTCGATGCCATTCGGGATTTGCTTCTCCTCCATGCTCTTTGTGCGCTCGACCTCCACCTCTTGTCTCTCGATGTAGGCCGCGTACTTCAGGGTGATCTCGATTTGCTGAGCCACTTCGAGATCAATGTCGCTTCGAGCGCCTGGCAGGCGGGCATAGGTCATCTCGGGTCGGCGGAGGAGTTTCGAGAGCAGTTCGCCATTCTGACGAGTGGTCTCCAGACGATTGATCTCACCCAAGACTTGGTCGCGTTTGGCGCAGAAAAGTTTGAAACTCCTATCGGGCAGCAGACCGATCTCCCATCCAATGGGACTAAGCCTGACGTCCGCATTATCCTGTCTGAGCAGAAGTCGATACTCGGCCCGGCTGGTGAACATGCGATACGGCTCGGTTGTGCCCTTTGTGACCAAGTCGTCGATCAATACACCGATGTAGGCCTGGTCTCGTCGCAACACGACGCACTCTTTCCCCTGCACTCGACGGGCCGCGTTGATACCCGCCATGAGACCCTGAGCGCCTGCCTCTTCGTAGCCCGAGGTGCCATTGATCTGGCCGGCAAGGAAAAGATTGCGGCAGGCTTTGGTCTCCAAAGAGGGGAGGAGTTGCGTGGGAAAAGCGAAGTCATACTCCACAGCGTAAGCAGGACGAAGGATCTCCGCGTTTTCGCATCCGATAATCGTTCGCACCATTTGCAACTGCACCTCGAACGGAAGGCAGGTGGAGAATCCGTTGACATACATCTCGTCGGTCGTTGCGCCCTCGGGCTCCAGAAAGATCTGATGGCGCTCCTTGTCGGCGAACTTCACGATCTTGTCCTCGATGGAAGGACAATAGCGGGGACCAACACCCTCAATGACGCCGGAATACATCGGCGATTGATGAAGATTGGCGCGAATGATCGTTGCGGTTTCGGTTGTGGTGTAGGTGATGTGACAAGGAATCTGGCCGTTGATCCGATCCAACATTGACCCTGGAGGATACTTTCCCTGCGACCGGCCGATATCGGATTCCCCGGCCCCAGAATGTTCCACGTGGAACAGATCCGACTTCCAGTAGCTGAAATAAGGAACCGGCTCATCGCCCAGCTGCCTCTCTGTCTTGCTGAAGTCGATGGACCGCTTGAGCAATCTGGGAGGCGTCCCTGTCTTCAGCCGTCCAAGCTCCAGTCCCACTTCCTTGAGCGAAGCGCTGAGATTCATTGCGGCGCTCTCGCCAGCCCGTCCGCCAGATTGCTGGTTGGATCCGATGTGCATCAGACCCCGTAAGAAGGTGCCTGTCGTCACCACGACGCAGCGCCCGTGGTATTGAACTCCGAGCGATGTCTCAGCTCCGTACACCTCTCGATCCTTGTGCAACAGGCCAATAGTTTGACCTTGCTGGCAATCCAAATTGGGCTGCCGTTCGCAAACCCACTTCAACCGGAATTGATACGCTTTCTTGTCGCATTGAGCGCGAGGAGCCCAGACTGATGGTCCCTTCGTCGTGTTCAGCATTCTGAACTGGATACCCGTCATGTCGGTGGCCTTGCCCATCTCGCCCCCGAGTGCGTCGATCTCCCGAGTGAGATGACCTTTCGCAAGTCCGCCAATCGCGGGGTTGCACGACATCTGGCCGATGGTGTCGAGGTTTGTCGTGAGCAAAAGTGTTGAACAGCCCATACGAGCCGATGCCAACGCTGCCTCTACTCCGGCGTGTCCAGCACCGATAACGATAACGTCATACTTTTTGTGATAAACGAACATTGAATCAGTCTTGAACGGTCACAAAGCGCCTGAAATCCGTACGGACGAGCTCTCAGAGGCTATCGAAATCTGGCCTCACGGGTTCACGATGTTCGAACCCGGCTCGAGTCGTTGTGCGTCTCGCCGGTTCAAAGCGGCGTCTGAGAGTGGGGGAAATTGGAATGAAGTTCAACCCTGCTTCCTGGCGCAACCAGACGGAGTTCGATGCGAAGCGGCGAACTCAAGAAGCGAACTTGCGTCTGGGCCAAGCTTTGAGAGGGTTGCCTCGTGAGCTGGGAGCTACACGCGATGTCACAACTTCCATGAGCGGGAGGCTAGTCCTCAATACTTTTGTGTTGTCGCTGAGCGCCAGCGCATTGGCTTTGTTGTGGGGAGCGGCGGTGAGCTTGTGGATGGGGACGCTCGGATCCCGGGCTCGAGCGGCGATGGGAATGCTCGTGGCTCTCACGCTCGCTCTGCCGCCATTCCTGAGCCCCGGGGCCTGGATGGACCTTCTCTCGGTGGGCGGGGCGGGAGGATCTGTTTCTGTGATCACAACTCCTCTGGGATCCCTGCCAGCGGCGGCGCTTCTCATGGCGGGCCAGACCTGGCCGTTGGCCTGCCTTGTGTTGAACGCGATCTGGGTTCGGATTCCCCGGGAGCTGTACGAGTGCGAGCCGGCGCTGAGCGGATGGAACTTCATGAGGCATCTGCTCTGGCCCGAGGCGCGAGCAGCGCTCCCGCTTGCCGCCGTTGTCATCCTGCTTTTGAATCTGAATCAGTTCACCATCCCCTCGCTGCTTCAAATCAAGGTCGTGCTCGCCGATGTTTGGACCCAGTATTCGACGCATCTCAGCGCCGGTCGCGCGCTCCTCGCCGCATGGCCGCTCATCCTCATTCCCGCCTTGCTGGCATGGACGACCCGGCTCGCGCCCACGGAGACCGCGCACTCTCTGGACAATCTCCGACCGCGGCGTTTCGCCCGACAATTGGGCCTTCCCTGGACGATCGCCCTGGCGACGACGACTGGCGTCGTGCTGACGATGTCGCTCGCCATCCCCTTGTGGACGCTCGTTAGAAAGGCGGCCGTCTGGCGGGACTTGGCCCCGGCATTCGATGGCGCGCGCGGCGCCTGGCTCTCTTCATTGCTTTCGGCAACATTCACCGCGACATTTCTGCTCCTCGCGTCGTTCCTTATCCAAGCGGCGCTTCTCCGGCGTTCGACGAAACGCCGGAACGGCCCGGTCGGATCGTCGCCTGTCATTCGAGCGATGGGATATGGCGCCTGGGTATTGTTCTTCGTCCCCGGTCTATTGTTGTCGATCGGTCTGCTGACTTTGTTTTCCTCCGCTCACGAGCTGCGCGCCGTGAGAAACTCCTCCGCGTTCGCGCTCCTGGGATTGGCGCTGCGCTACAGCGCCATCGGATGGCATGGCGCGCGGGCCGCTCTTCAGAGAGTCAACCGCGATCTTCTGGAATCCACCGCAATTTCCGGAGCATCGTTGTGGGACGAGCTCAGAGGATTCCTTCTCCCGTCGCTCCTGCCTCGACTCCTCGCCGCGTGGTACGCGGTGTATGTGCTCGTGCTCTGGGATGTCGAGATCCCGTTGCTTCTCCAGGTTCCGGGAGGGGAAACGCTTGCGCTCCGCATTTTCAACCTGCTTCATTACGGCCACAACGCGCATGTCAGCGCGCTGTGCCTTCACATGCTTCTGCTCGCGATCCTGCCGGGGATGGGCTGGTTGGTATTCCAGTCGCTTGCGAAGCTCCGTACCGCGATGTCCTCCCGGGCCGCGGCCGCGTCGCTGATTGCCGCGATGGCGGGAGCCGGATGCTCGCCGCAACCCGGGCAGGCCCCGGCATCAAGCTCCGCGAGCCTCTTCAGCCGGGTGGAGATCGTGGGCGGCCGCGGAACGGGGGCTGGTGAGTTCAACAAGCCGCGATCGCTCACGGTGGATCATCAGGACAATCTCTACGTTGTCGACATGACGGGCCGCGTGCAAAAGTTCTCGCCCGACGGCCGCTTCCTCCTCGTGTGGCAGCTGCCGCAGACCGATCTCGGCAAGCCCAAAGGGATGACCTGCGACGCGGCGGGGAACATCATCGTCGTCGAGCCGCACTACCAGCGAGTGAATCACTTCTCGCCAGAGGGAAAACTGCTGCATCAATGGGGCGTGCCCGGGACGCGGCCAGGACAGCTCACGCTGCCGCGATCCGTGGCGTGCAACTCCAAGGGCTGGGTGTTTCTCACCGAATACACGACGGTCGACCGCGTGCAGGCGTTCGTCGCGCCGCAGGGCGAGCCGCGCCTGTTGTTCGGAAGTCCCGGCAACGGGCCCGGCGAGTTCAACCGCGCGGAGTCGCTTCGGATCGACGCCCAAGATCGCGTGTATGTCGCGGACTCCTGCAATCACCGCATCCAGGTATTCTCGCCCCAAGGCGAGTTCCTGCGAAGCCACGGCCGCCCGGGATCGGGTCCCGGCGAGATGAGCTATCCTTACGACATCGCGATCGACGCGAGGTCGCGACAGTATGTCTGCGAGTTCGGCAACAGCCGGATTCAGGTTTTCGATGAGCGCGATCGCCCCCTCGAAACCCTCGGAGGCTATGGCGGGGATCCGGGAAAGCTGAGCAATCCCTGGAGCATCGTCCTGGATTCCCGCGGGAACCTGTACGTCGCCGACAGCGGCAACCATCGTGTGCAGAAATTCATCGCCCGGACGGGCGCGTCGCCATGACTCCGATTTCCTTCACGCATCCCCTGTGGCTGATTGCGCTGGCGCCCGGGACGGCATGGATCCTGTGGACGTCGCGGAAAAGCGACCTGTCGCTGTCGCCCTTCAAACGCTGGGCCGCCCTGATCACGCGGCTGGTCCTGACTCTCCTCCTCGTCGGCGCGCTCGCGGGCGTTCAACGTCGCGAGGCGGTGGACGGGATGAACGTGTTCTTCCTGCTCGACCGATCCGACAGCATTCCCTCCTCGCAGCAGGAGTCGTCGTTGCAGTTCGTGAACGAATGCGTGAAAGGCAAGGATCTGAAGGATCGCGCGGGCGTGCTGGTTTTCGGCGCGGACGCCGCCCTGGAGAATACAGCGAGCTCGGCGCTGGATCTCCGACGCGTCAACGCGGTCATCGCGCCCGAGCGCACTGACATCTCTGGCGCGATACGGCTGGCGACCGCGGCGTTCCCGGAGGAAGGGCAGAAGAGAATGGTGTTGGTGTCGGACGGCAACGAGAACATGGGCGACGCCGTGTCCGCGCTTCTTTCCGCGCGAGGACTTGGCATCACTGTGGATGTGCTGCCGCGGGGCGTGGAGAGGAAAGGCGACGCCGCGATCGAGCGGGTGGCGCTTCCCGGTCGCCTAAAGAAGGGGCAGGTCTTCGAGCCGAAAGTCTTCATTGAATCGGGCCAGGACCAGAAGGGAGTGCTTCGCATCTTCAGGAACGACCAGCTCCTGGGCGAGCAGCCGGTCGAGCTGAAGGAGGGCAAGAATGTGTTCTCATTCTCCCAGCAGCTGAGCGAGTCGGGATTTTACCGCTACGACACGCAGCTCGAGGTCCCCGGGGACACGCTGCCGCAGAACAACCGGGGCACCGCGTTCACCGGGGTTCGGGGCGAGCCGCGCATCCTGCTCATCAGCTCCGCGCCGTCCCAGGACGCCTCGCTGGCCAGCGCGCTGCGCGCCGCGAAACTGGAGGTGAAGGTGATCGAGCCCACCGCGTTTCCAGCGGACCTTGCCGAGCTCCAGAGCTACGACTCGGTGTTCCTCAGCAACATCGCGGCGGGCGACATTCCCCGCAATACGCTGAGGCTGCTGGACGCCCTTGTTAAGGATTTCGGCGTCGGGTTGGTGTGCCTGGGGGGCGATCAATCGTTCACCGCGGGCGGCTACCGGGGCACCCCGCTCGAAACCCTTCTGCCCGTAGGCATGGAGCTCGACAGTCGCAAGGTCCTCCCCAAAGGGGCCGTCGTGTTGGTGATGCACGGCATGGAGTTCAACAATGGAAACCAGGTGGCGCGCGATTGCGCCCTGGGCGTGCTGGAGGCGCTGGGACCTCAGGACGAAATGGGCGTCGTGCTCTGGGACGGAATCGTGCGGTGGCTTTTCCCGCTCGCGCCCGTCGGCGACAAGTCCGACGCGGGCCGCAGCATCGCCGGCATGAACCAGGGCGACTTGCCCAGCTTCCAGGAGGTCATGAGCAAGGCCTATGACTCTCTCAAAAAATCCACGGCCAACCTCAAACACATCATTGTTTTCAGCGATGGCGACCCCGGCCCGCCGTCCACGGAGCTGATGACGAGTCTCAAGGAGGCGCGCATCACCGTCAGCACGGTGCTCATCGCGGGACACGCGGGCCCGGACACCATGGCTTGGATCGCGACGCAGGGAGAGGGCCGCTTCTTCGACGTCAAGCGCGCGGACCAGCTGCCCCAGATCTTCCTCAAGGAGGCCGCAGTGATTCTCAAGTCGGCCATCTTCGAAGAGCCGTTCCGCCCCAAGCTGGCGGCGATGAGCGAGCTCTCGCGGGGAATCCCGGCGTCCGAGTATCCCACGCTCCGCGGATATGTGGCCACGTCGCCGAAGCCTCGGGCGGAGACGCCGCTGATCAGCGACAAGGGAGATCCCATCCTCGCCCACTGGCAATACGGACTCGGAAGGACGGTGGCGTTCACCTCGGACGCGAAAGCGCGCTGGGCCGGCGACTGGCTGGCGTGGCCGAGGTATCAGCAATTCTGGTCGCAGGTCGCGCAGTGGTCGCTGCGTCGGCTGGAGAGCACCGATTTCAACAGCGAGGTCGCCATCAACAAGGGCGAGGGGCTGATCACCGTTGAGCCGCTGGACGAGCGCGGCAACTATCGGAACTTCGCGAATCTTCAGGCGGTCGTGATCGATCCGAAAGGCGCGCGGACAACCGTTCGTCTCGAGCAAACGGGACCGGGGCGCTACCAGGCCGCGTTCCCCACTCGCGATGTGGGCGCCTACGTCGTGAATGTGATGGAGATGAAAGGGGGCAAGGTGGCGTCGTCGCAAGTGATCGGCTCCAGCGTCGCCTTCTCGCCGGAGTTCTCAACACAGAATTCCAACCTGCCGTTCCTGCATCGTCTCGCCGAGCTGGGAGGAGGCCAGGTGCTGAGCCTGGCAAACCCCATTCACAATCCCTTCCTCCTGAATCGTCGCGCGACGTTCCAATCTCATGATCTCTGGTCATGGCTCCTCCGCATCGCGATCCTCCTCTTCACCCTCGATGTCGCGATGCGACGCATCGCCCTGGAGCCGGGCCAGGTGCGGCAGGGCCTGGAATCGGTCCAGCGCATGGTCTTCTTCTGGCGAGCGGCAAAGCCTCGCGCGTCGACTGAGCCCTCCCTCGCGAACCTCCTGGCCCGGCGCGACGCTGTGCGTTCCAAGCAGACACCCGCGGGCGGCGAACCGGCGGTGGTGGTCGATCCCCGGCTCTTTGAACCGGCGGTGGAACCTCCGCAGAGCGCCCTGACGCCATCGCCCGGAACCGGAACGGCAGACGCTTCGCCCGCGACCATCGAGCCCGCGCCTCCCCCGCCCGCATCAGCCCAGGAGTCCACCGCCAGCCGGCTCCTCGCGGCGAAACGGAAAGCGGTGAAGCGGCCTCCGAATCCCGGGTGAAAACGCGGCTTTTCTTCCCGAAAGGGAAGGCTCATCGTTTTCGGGATGAGCGAAGAGATCTTCGATGTGGTGAACGAACGGGATGAGGTTGTCGACCAACAACCCCGAAGCGAAGTGCATCGGCGACAACTCCTCCATCGGGCGGTTCATGTCCTGGTCTTCAACAGGAAAGGCGAACTCCTGCTCCAGAAACGCTCCATGCGGAAGGACTGTTTTCCGGGAACCTGGGACTCCAGCGCCAGCGGGCATCTGGATCGGGGCGAAAGCTATGACGCCTGCGCGGTTCGCGAGCTGCGCGAGGAGATCGGGCTCCACGCCGGCCAGACTCCCGAACGCCTGTTCAAGATCGGGGCTTGCCCGGAGACCGGGTTCGAGTTCGTGTGGGTGTATCGGTGCGAATCCGAAGGCCCGTTCATTCTTCAGCCTGAGGAAGTGGATGAAGCCCGCTGGTTTGGGCCTGAGGAGATCCAACGATGGATCGCGGATCGCCCTCAGGAATTCGCCAGCGCCTTCCCCCTGATCTGGGGCAAGCTCTGACCCGGCTCGCGTTCCACAAGGTGGAGGAGATTCCCCTCAGGATCGCGGAAGAAGAGCACCCGCCCGCCGCCGCCCGCAGGCTTGATCGCCTCAGAGAACTCGACGCCCCGCGTCGCCAGGACCTCGCGCGCGGCCTCGATGGAATCCACACGAAACGCCAGATGCCGCCAGCCAGCCACCCGGTTGTAGCCCGTTTCGGCCACAGCGTGGCTCGCCGGATAAATCTCAATCCACCCGCCACCCGGCAAGGCAAGCAGGCAACTGATGGGGGTTTGTCCATTCTCGAAGACAACCGAGGCCCCCAGGACCGCAGCGTACCATGATTTGAGACAGCCAGGGTCCCGCGCCGCGAGCCCTGCATGTTCCAGGCCAATGTTCATCGCCACAATGGAAGAGCAAGACTGCGCGCAAAGCACGTAGAAACACGGGGGAGGGAATGTTAAAGCCCCGGGGTGGACCACCGATGAATGCGCGGGGGGGGTGCCCTTGACGCTCTTGGAGAGCTTGCGCTACGTTGCGAGCACGTTCATCAACAAAAATATGCAAAACTTTCTGATCCCTCATGTGATCGAACAAACCGGGCGCGGCGAGCGAGGATACGACATCTACTCGCGGCTTCTGGTGGATCGCATCGTCTTCCTGGGCACTCCCGTGGACGATATGGTCTCGAATGTCATCATCGCGCAGCTGCTCTTTCTGCAGATGACCGATCCCAAGAAGGACATCCACCTGTACATCAACTCCCCCGGAGGGAGCGTCACCGCAGGCCTCGCCATCTACGACACGATTCAGTTCCTCACCTGCGACGTCAACACCTACTGCATCGGCCAGGCGGCGAGCATGGGCGCCGTCCTCCTGTGCGCCGGCGCCAAGGGCAAGCGCTACGCGCTGCCGAACTCCAACGTCATGATCCATCAGGTGCTGGGCGGGGCCGAAGGCCAGGCCAGCGACGTCGAGATCCGGGTGAAGTACATGCTCAAGCTCAAGCAGTGCTTGAACACCATCATTTCCAAGCATACCGGCCAAAGCTACGAGACCGTGGAGAAGGCCTGCGACCGCGACAACTTCATGTCCGCCGAGGAAGCCAAAAAGTTTGGCCTCGTCGACGAGGTCGTCGCCTCCCGCAAGGAGGTCCCCGGCCTGCCGGAGAAATCTTCAGTGACTCCCTAAAACAAAAAACAAAATGGCGCGACCTTCTAGCATCACCTTGTGCAGCTTCTGCGGCAAAACGCACTCCGAGGTCAAAAAGCTGATTGCCGGACCCGGAGTGTATATCTGCGATAACTGCGTTCTGCTGTGCAAGAACGTGCTGGATCGCGAGCTCGCGACCGAGGCGAAGAAGACCGCGGGGCCCTCGCCCAGCGTTCCCAAGCCGCTGGAGATCCGCCATACCCTGGACCAGCACTGCATCGGACAGGAGCACGCGAAGAAGACGCTGTCCGTCGCGGTCCACAACCACTACAAGCGCATCCTGCAGGAGCCCGTGGCGCGTTCCACCGACGAGGTCGCCCCGGCTCGCCATAACGACGTCGAGATCGAGAAGAGCAACATTCTCCTTATCGGAAACACCGGCAGCGGCAAGACGCTCATGGCGAAAACGCTCGCCAAGATCCTCGACGTGCCTTTCGCCATCGCCGACGCCACGACGCTCACCGAGGCGGGCTATGTCGGAGAGGACGTGGAGAACATCATCCTTCGCCTGCTCCAGAACGCCGACTACGACGTGAAGAAGGCGCAGAAGGGCATCGTTTACATCGACGAAATCGACAAGATCGCCCGCAAGACCGAGAACGTGTCCATCACGCGCGACGTCTCCGGAGAAGGCGTGCAGCAGGCGCTGCTCAAGATCCTCGAAGGCACCGTGTGCAACGTTCCGCCGCAAGGCGGCCGGAAGCATCCGCAGCAGGAGTACATCCGGGTCAACACGCACAACATCCTCTTCGTCTGCGGCGGAGCGTTTGTGGGATTGGAGCAGATCATTCAGCGGCGGCTGGGCAAGCGCACGATGGGCTTCCGGAACGACCCGACGGAGTCCAAGAACCAGGAGCTGAGCCGGGGCGAGATGCTCGGGATGGTCGAGCCCGAGGACCTCATCTCCTTCGGCTTCATCCCGGAGTTCATCGGCCGTCTTCCGATGATCACCACGCTGCAGCCTCTGAGCGAGGAGCAGCTGGTCCAGATCCTCACCGAGCCCCGCAACGCGCTGGTGAAGCAATACCAGAAGCTGCTCGCGATGGATGGCGTCGACCTGGAGTTCACGCCCGAGGCCCTGCGCGAGATAGCGGCCCAAGCCTACAAGAAGGGCACCGGCGCGCGCGCGCTGCGAAGCCTGATTGAGCGGCTCATGCTGGAAGTGATGTATGAGGTTCCGAGCTCCGGCGACATCGTGGGAGTGAAGCTCACGGGCGAGGCCGTCGCCGGAACCGCGAAAGCGAACATCCGCCGCAAGAGCAGCCAAGCCGCCGCCTGACGCGCGGGAGAGCGGTGTGGAAGTGAGACCAGATCTTGAGTTTGTATGAGCCGGAGGTGCGGGTGATCGTGCGCGGCAAGGCGGGAACATTTGACGCGCTCTGTCCGCGCGTGCCCGGGGAAATGAGCCGGAGGATGAAGGAGGCGAAGTTTCGCAAACTGCAGCGACGACGCGCACAGACCGAAGGGCGGATTGGGGTGTTGAAGGCAAACTTTTTGGGGCAACCGATGAAGGCCAAAAGCTTTGAGCATCGGGAGCTGGCGCTGGCGTGGGGAGTGTTGACGCACAATCTGTGGGTGTTGGCGCGGATGCGCAAGAAGGCCAAGCAGCCGAGGACCAAGGTCCAGCAAGCCGCGTAGGACGTGGTAAAGGAGCGGTGAATCGGATGATCGCGGAGGAAGTGTCTTCGGAAACGGAGACTTTTGACGGCAGACCTCACTCAAAAAGTCCCAGACCATCATCCCGCCTCCCGGAAGCCGGGATCCTCAGGCCGCCTTTTTCCACATTCAAGCCACCGGCCTGTAGCAATGGCTGCCCCGAATTGCTCCCGGGAGCAGCAAGCATAAATTTTCCCAACACTGATTTCAGCCAAGTCGTAAAACTTGTGCCGACTTGACCGGTCGCAAACTGGATCGAACTCAGCGCCTCCCGCAGCAAATGATCCAGTGAACTTCACGACCCAAACCCTGCTCAACACGGAGCAATGCGCTTATTGAGTTTAACCGCGGCCAAAATCCTCGACTCGTTTGGATCGGGCGCGGTGTTCGACACCTTGAGCCACTAACTTCAGTAACCGGCTTTGTGCTCTGATCGATTGGTGCCTCAGGCTTCTCCGGTAAAATCAGTGTGCATGTCTAGTTCAAGACCGGGGTGACAACCGCCAACCTCGTGATTGGGTTCGGTAATATAGTTCAAGCCTGGCTTTAACCACGCGCCCGAATCCAAGCAGAATCGAACTCTGCAATGGAGAATTCAGATCATGTGTGCGAATCCATCAACTCTCTCATTCAAACTGGACGAACCTGATTTTCTGTTGTAAAAACATGCCACTATTTTCAACATGAAAAAGCCATTGAAATCCACCCAGGTTATTGAGCCCAAGGCGCGAGCGATTATCTTTGGACATGGCAGGGGTTGGGTCTTCACTCCGCGAGACCTCACCCAGCTTGGAGACCCGCGTTCCGTTGGCATGGCTTTGACCCGCCTGTCTCGCAAAGGCGTCATTCGCCAGCTCGCGCGGGGGCTTTATGATTATCCGATTGACCATCCAACATTGGGACGCGTGGCCGCATCCGCCGACGCGGTGGCCAAGGCACTGGTCAGCCGCGACTCCGTCAGGCTTCAACCCGCCGGTGCTTACGCCGCCAATGTCCTCGGTCTTTCCGATCAGGTGCCGATGAAAATTGTCTTTCTGACCGACGGAACATCCCGCCGGGTCAAGCTTGGCCAGCGCGAAATCATTCTCAAGCACACCACCCCGCGCAACGTCGCCACCGCCGGACGCAAGAGCGGCACCGTCATTCAAGCGCTTCGTCACCTGGGTCAACGCCATGTGGACGACAAGGTGCGCGCCATTCTGCGCCGCCAACTCAACGCCGCCGATAAGTCGCAACTGCTGAAAGACTGCAAATATGCCCCGGCCTGGGTCGCGAACACGCTTCGCCAACTCTCCGAGACGCCCTGAATCATGGATGGCTTCCTCAAAATGTCCGCGAAGGAGCGCCGGCTCGCCTGCCTTCAGGTCGAGGAGCAAATGCGCTTGCAGGCCGCGAGCGTTGAAAAGGACTTTTGGATTTGCTGGACGTTGCGTGAACTTTTCGCGCTGCCGGGAATTGGACCGCACCTCACCTTCAAAGGTGGCACTTCACTCTCCAAAGCCTGGAAACTCATCGAGCGTTTCTCCGAGGACATTGATCTCATCGTGGACAAACAAACTTTGGGTTTCGACGGTGACGCCTCACCGGACCATGCTCCGAGTAAAAAGCAACGCAAGCTCCGCCTCGAAGCCCTCATGGAAACCTGCCGTAAGTGGGTGCAGAAAATATTACAACCCGCGCTTGCCGACCGCATCAGCGCCGCACTCGGACACACTGGCTGGAAACTTGAAGTTGATCCCGACATGGACGACGGCCAATGCCTCCTCTCCCATTATCCCGGCGATTTCGAGAAGCGCTTCAACCAATTGCCACCAGCATGAGAACTCAAAACTAACATGGGCTCCACGATTATCCCTATCCACAGCAACTGCCTTCGTGTCGGACATGAGACTGACCGAATCGCAGCCGCTTGCCATGCTCCAGACCGCTTCGACGATTTACGGCCGTCCCGGTGTGGGCGCTTGACCCCCCTTGAGAACTCAGCCAGCGCCTTGCGCTGTTGCGACGTGGCTGTTCGGCGTGCAAGGGCAAGCATCTTGCCGCGGCCGTGGCGGTGATGGTGCGAAAGCATCGTCGGAATTCATTTGCGGATGGGGCCTATGCCGTCTCAAGTTTCCCGTCGCATGTTGCTCGGAGTCTCAACTCCCCAGGATGCCTGGATTGGAATCTACGGCGATTACAATGATCTCAACAGTCTCGCCCCAGTCTGACCCTCTGCTGGACGACATTTTTTCTTTCGAGCGGCGGTTTCGCCGCGCGCTGGGAGACGGACGACGCATTGATCGGGTGCGTGGCTTTGGTGGCTCGAACAACCCCTACGACGACTTCGCACCAGCTCTGGGACGCCTGTTCGAACGGACTCGTCAGGCGTTTGATCAGGAGAAGATGGAACTGGCGCGCGATGCCTATGCCGGGCTTTTTGCCCTGCTTGGGCTCAGGGACGATTATGGCTTTGCCATTACGCGCCCCGAGGGCCTCGTGATCCGTGACGACCAAGCGCGGTACCTGCGAGCCATCGGCCAGACTGCCTCCACTCAAGAGCGCCCGGTTCTGATGATCCATACAAAGCGTCTCCTCGCCCAGAGTCTGTGGGAGGGATGCGATCTCAGCATTCAGACGTTGCTGGAAATCGCTCCGCTCAGGCCCCTCGAGCGCGAGGAGTGGTTGGATAACTTGATCTGCGCACTGGATCAGGACTGTGAGCCCGGCGCAGACCGATGGCTTCGTGAAGCTGTGAGGCTGCGACACGGCGCCGACGGCCTGCGAGATCTGACCCGCCGGAAAAGTCCCTGGCGTCCGCGAGTTTGGCTGGACTGGCTCGAGATGCTCGAGAAGCGGGAGTCACCGAACAGTATGCTTGAAGCCGCTGAAGAGGCGTTGGCCCACATTCCTGAAGGCCTGGAATTGCGGGCCACGGCTGCGGATCATCTGGCGCGGGCTGCGACACAAGTTGGCGATCGCCGCCGCGAGATTGCCGCCCGCTGGGAAGCATTCCGCGCCGCGCCGTTTCCGGCCCGCTTGCTCGACCTGTGGGTGGCCGCGGGAGGTGCGAAGGAACAGCGAACTTGGATGCGACGGGTCGCAACTGTGGCATGCGACCAAACCGGCGGCTTAATCCCGGGACCACTGGTCGACGGACTCTGCCCCTCCAGCGAGGTCTTGTTGAAGGAGGATGGCGATTACTTCACAAGTGGCCCCTCCAGCGAGATCGTCGCTTGCGCTCGCTTGCTGGCCGGAGACTGGCGCGAAGCCTTGCGCATGGCCTGCACGGATCCTCTTGATGCCAGTGCTGAGGGCCATAACATCCGAATGTTGGTGCTTTCGGTGATGCTGGCCTGGCTAACGCGGTGGCCGAACAAGGAACTCGCCCCCAACACCGCAGAGATTTTGGATGATGCGATGGGATTGTTCGATATCTCCGGCGAGGTTCCTACGCAACTGGGCCATAGCTTCAAGATGGCGTTCTCAAAGGCAATTCCAAGGTGGAAGCCTGCACCCCCGTCCGTCGGCGCAACGGTCGAGGATCGCTGCCTTCGCCTGGTTCGCAGTGAAATCACGGCTGCCCTGAAGACCTTTGAACTTGTTCGCAATGGTCGTGTCGCCCTGCTCGCCGGGGCCGCGACCGAGGTGTTGCGAGAGCGGCGCTCCGAAGCCGATGCAATTGGATTCATGGATGACCTGACAAGGATCCACCGAAGCCGCCCTGAGTTCGCGGAGGCGTTAAGACTTCGTTGGCGCCGCAACACTCGAAACGCGGCTCATCCCGGATCACCAAACCCACGGAAGGACGGCGGCAAAGAATCCCGACCGGCCTCACTGATTAAGTTGTGACTGATCTCCGACGCGGGCTTTACCGTGGATGCGGTAATAGGGCCGACGACGTCCAGGCGACGTGGAGTCACAGCGTGAAGCCGGAGAATCCCGCAGTAGCTCGACCGCGGGCTGGACACCACGCCCAGAGAGTTGGCCAACCGTGCCCGGTGCAGCTGGCTGATCAGGACAAAGCGTGCGTACTCGAATTGGCTTACGTATCCCAGTGCCTCGCGGGAGCCTGCACGATCTCCACTTTCAACTGGCTGGAACCTTTGTTACACAACACCGGCATTTCATAACAAGTGCCGAAGCTTCATAAACCGATGCCTGCCAGTTCCAGAAACGACCGGGTGCTGAAGCTCGTCCGAAAGATGGGCGTGGTGCGGCCCAAGGACCTCGCCAGCCACGGCATCGCTCCGATCTACCTGGACCGAATGTGCCAACGCGGCCTGCTGACCAAAGTAGCTCGGGGGCTTTACACCGCCACCGGTCACGAACCCGCGGTGCATCATACGATGGTCGGGGTGAGCAAGCGTGTCCCACGCGGCGCTCGACGCCGTGCGCCGGGAAGGTGAGGATTTGAGCCGCTGGCTCGAGTACACCGCGGAGGGATTGTTGCTTACCCTCGAACGCGTGTGGATCCGCGTGCGGAAATTCTCGGCGCAGGCTGGGCAGGCCAAGCTTGTTTTGCGCCCCCGCCAGGAACATCTCCTGCAGATGCTCCGCGATCACAAAAGCATGTCACCTGGTGAAATCTGGGAGGGGCTTGGAGTTTCCCGGCAGGGAGCGATGGATTTATTGCGTCCGCTGATCAAGGCCGGCCTGGTGAAGCGCATCGGCACGAAGAAGACCAGCCGATATATTCTCGCGTAGCGTTCGCGTCATGACGTGAACGCCTGTTCTCTGTTCCGAACCCATCAATTGTTCAATGCCTTCGCCCAAGGCTTCACGCTCACCACCGCTTCCCAAACTCTCACGCCTGGTTTCTCGGGAGAGAGCCGGAATTGTTGAGATCAAAGATCTCACTTTGGTTTGGCTTTCTGCGGGAAGCCACTCAGTATCGCGTGAAATGCGGCTTCGACGGCGTCGTTCTCTACTTGGCTCGCCAACATCATGCCAATCAATCCGCCGATGGCCGGGGTCTCAGTATTCACCTCATTGTACCAAGCGATGTTCCTGTTCTGTTTGTCGAATAAGACCGCCGAGATCCCCGCCTTTCCTTTTGGACCCCAGAAAATCATGTCGAAGCTGAAGTCCACGGCCACAACTTTGTGCGAGGTCCCCCTGATGAGCCACAAAAAGATCCAGTTGGCGTCGGAAGGGCCGAGGCTACGTATCCACTCTGGGCTGGCATTGGTGAATGATTCCGAAGTGATGCCGGCAACCAGATTCGGGTCTAAGTGCAGGCGCACTTTGTAACCTTTGCTCTTGAGCTTACCGGCAGTCGGCTTCGGGTAAGCCCTATCCCACTTGAATTGCTTCACTTTGCCAACCCGCGCGTCAACGACCGAGAGAATGGTGATTTCATCCACCTTGGACGTGTCAAAGGAAGGGTTTTGGTAAGTCGGCGGCTTTGGCGTCGCGCAGCCAACAAGCAGCGCAGCGACCAGTGTGAATGGGAAAAGCGGTTTCATTTGAGCAGCAGAAGTGTGTTCCTTAACCTGAACGCAGTCACTTTGTGAACCCTGGGTGCGCGACGGCCGGCGGCAGGGGGGTTACGGCTGTCGCTTCGCACCCATAAAACCCACCACCATCTGACGGCAAAGCTTGCGGGCCACTACATCAACCGGCGCATCCAACGGCATTGTCAAAAAGTCAGGCTCTGCTGCTTTGTCGATGGACCAGATGACAATACCCTTCTCAACGCTCACTGCTTTGACAGACGCACCGACGGCTGTCTTTACCGCGTTAAGCCCAAGCAAGCCTTGAGTGCCACGGGACCAGTTTGAGACTCTTCCGGAAATAATAAGGTCGGCTCGCACGAGCTTGCCAAATGCGATAGCATCGAATTCAGCGGACGAATCCGGGCGCGGGCGTTGCTCGCGCAAGGCCTTGTCAACGTCACTTGCCCGTCCCACAACTATCGGGTCGGCGTTCAATACCTGGCTGGCCGCAGTCGTATTCCCAAACTCTGCGGACGGGTCGGTGCGACGTTCGCGCAAAACACGGTCTATCTCCTGGCGTTCGACCACCTCAACATTGCCGTTCGCCAAAAGAGCCGATTCGAACAGACTCGCGAAGGTATCGCCACTGCCAGGATGCCCTGGAGCATCCTTAAGCGGCATCACAGCCACTCGGTAGGTTTTCCCGGTGTCGAAACCTGGGTTCCGATAGACCACGGTTTGCGTTGAGGAACATCCCGCGATTAAAATGCATACCGCCAGCCCTGGAAGTAGTGACTTGGGTTTCATGGTTGATGTTTGCGATTGCCGTTATGGTCTCGGAGCCTTCTGCAACGTCGCTTGGCGCGTACGAGTGGGGCCTCAGGCCTTGAACTCAGCCACAATGCCCATAGGGCACACTCACTGCGACGTCAATGGCTCGCCGCCCTCGCCGCAACGCTCGGAGTTCCGCAGGTTTGTCTGGTTATGCTCTGGGATATTCCGTGCGGAGGCTCAAGCGCAGAACCGCATCCCCCGGAGGCGATCCAGACGCGCTGCGTTCGGGACACGCGCGGGTTTCTACCCTCCCACCCCTTGGAACACAAGGCTTGAGCTGGGCCCGAACGGATGTGGAGTCTGGTCAAGACTGGGGGAGGTTTCCTCAATGGGGACTCTCGCTGAGGGTTCACGCGGAGGATGCGTGAATGAGCAATCTGGCCGTTGTGTCGCTGCAGCGTGGCACATGCGGGCTTTCTGTCGTGAGCTGGAGGATGTTGAAGGTAGCTGGGCTGTCGATCGGACACGAGCCGAGCGATGTCCGCTCATGCTTTCGTCACGGCTAAGTATGGCCAGTTAGGCGCGGGACACTGCACTGCCAGAAGATCGTGCAAGCGCGTTTCACATCGGCGGGAACTCAGTATCCTCAGGTTGAAAACCGACACTCGCCTCCAAGTCTTTCTCAGTCGCAATTGAAGTTTTCGCGGACGCCTCTTTCCCATCTCCCAGATTCCGGATTCCTCGAGAATTCTGCCGGCGACGGTTGCAATCCAACCGTCGCGTTCAACTCGAGCTGCCGCGCACCGAGCATGCTTGTTGTCCGAGCTTTCGAGCGATTCCTCTACCGGCTTTCGGCGTCGAAGCACGGGAAGGATTTTGTGTTGAAGGGAGCGACGCTGTTTACGCTTTGGGAAGGCTTCCCGCACCGGCAAACGCGCGATGTGGACCCCCTGGGATTTGGAGACAAGAGCACGCCGCCGCCGAAGGAAGTGGAGGCCGACAACTTGCTGATCCCGACAAAGATTCAGACGATGGCTGGCGCTGCCTTGCGCAGCTCTTCAATAAAAACGGCAAGAGGCTTGTCACCCACTCTATCGGCGCGATAACCCGCGGCGATACACAGCGGGTCTGGAGACTGAGACAGCCGCTTTAATTGGACGCGCTTCGGCGCCTGATCAGCGGTTCGTGCCGTAACCACGGCCGCGGCCACGAAGCAACGCAGTTGTCGAAGTTCCCTGCGCGGGCAGCATGACCAAAAGGCAGGCTCAGGCAAACAACTTGGCATTAGTCGGAATCAGGCAAAGCAGGCATCCTGTCCCTATGAAGACGAAAGCAACTGAGCTGAGCAACCGGGCAAACTGGCCCTCACCTGCCACTCGGCCGACCGAAGCCATCCTGTCCGATCTCCACTAAGCCGCGAACGCAACGACAACCAACAACACAAAACACAACATGATAACGGTATCCATCATCTACTTCTCTGGCGCAGGCCACACCACCAAGCTTGCGGAAGCCGTCGCGAAGGGCGCGGGTTCCGTCGCGGGCGTGAAAGTCCAGACCATCGCCATCCATGGCAAGGACATCATCGAAGGCCGTTTCAAAAACGATGCGGCATTCGCGCAACTCGACGCCAGCGACGCCATCGTCTTCGGCAGCCCGACCTACATGGGCGGGCCAAGCGGGCAGTTCAAGACCTTCGCCGATGCCACCGCCGGAAGCTGGTTCACCGGGAAGTGGAAGGACAAGATCGCGTCCGGCTTCAGCGTTTCCAACAGCCCGGCTGGCGACAAGTTCAGCACGTTGCAATATTTCCACACCCTCGCCATGCAGCACGGCATGATCTGGGTCGGCCTCGGTGAAATGCCGATGCAGCCGAACGGCGTCAACCGCCTCGGCGCTTTCGCGGGCGCGACCGCGCAGGCGGGGCAGGAATCTCCCGAAGTTGCGCCAAACGATGCCGACAAGTTGACCGGCGAAATCCTTGGCCGCCGCGTGGCCAACGCCGCCAAGCGCTGGACAGGTCAGGCCTGAAAGGAAACGCGCTTTCGTGATTTGCTCCGCTTTACCGAAGCCCGCGCCCAACAACAACTCATTCAAAGAAAGGAAAACATCATGAACCAATACCAAAAACTCTACACGCCGGCGGATACGGCCATCGTGTTCATCGACCAGCAGCCGCAGATGACCTTCGGCGTGGCGAGCGCTGACCGCGCGACCCTCATCAACAACACCACGCTCCTCGCGCGCGTGGCGAAGGAATTCAATGTGCCCGCCGTGCTCACGGCCGTCGAGACGGAGAGCTTCAGCGGCTACATCTGGCCACAGTTGCTTGACATCTTTCCCGGCCAGCCCGTCGTGGAGCGCAGTTCCATGAACTCGTGGGACGATCCAGGTTTTCGCAAAGCCATCGAAGCGACGGGCCGCAAGAACATCCTCATGACCGGTTTGTGGACGGAAGTTTGCATCACCTGGCCGACGATTGAAATGCTCGGCGCGGGCTACAACATCTACGTAGTCGAAGATTGCTGCGGCGCGACTTCGCCCGCCGCGCAAGAGGCCGCGCTGTCCAGGATGGTGCAAGCGGGCGCAGTGCGGTTGACCACCATCGCGGCGCTGCTCGAATTCCAGCGTGATTGGAAAAACAAGGAACATTACAACGCGCTCATGGCCATCCTTAAACAACAAGGGGGCGCTTATGGTGTAGGCGTCGAATACGCCTACACGATGGTTCACCACGCTCCACAGTCCGCGCAGAAACCGCAGATCGTGCCGAAGGCAGCGGCGCACTGACCCTGATTCACCAGCAGGCGCGGGCGGCTCGATGTCGCCCGCGCCTTGGTTTCCATGCGTGGACTTTGGATCATTCTACTTGCGGCAACGCGCGCTTTGGCGCTCGGCGCCGAGCGGTCCGTTTTCCAGACGTTGCGTTACAACGAGGACTGGTCGTTCCTTGCCGAATCGGCTCAGCGCACGGACTGGCTCGACGCGTTGAAGTTCATTCCGCTGGACGGCACGAATGTTTATGTCTCGTTCGGCGGCGAGGCGCGGCTGAAATACGAACGGTACTCCGAGCCGGTCTTCAATCAGCGGCCGGCGGACAGCAGCGGCTTTCTCCTCCAGCGCTATCTGTTCAGCGCCGATCTCCACGCCACGCCGTATTTCCGGGTTTTCAGCCAGTTGCAGACTTCGCTGGAGGAGTTTCGCGCCGGCGGGCCGCGCCCCACGGATCGCGATGACCTCGATTTCCATCAGGCATTTTTCGACGCCTCGCTGCCACTCGACAGTCACGACGCGCTCACGCTCCGGGCAGGCCGGCAGGAAATGGCCTACGGCTCGCAACGACTCATCAGCGTCCGCGACTCGCCGAACAACCGGCTCGCATTCGACGCCGCCCGGGTGCTGACACGTTTCGGCGAATGGCGGGCCGATGCGTGGGTGGCTCAACCGATCGGAATAGACAGGGGCTTCTTTGATGACCGGCGAATGAGTGGGACTGCCTTCTGGGGCGGCTATGTCACCGGCCCGCTGCCGTTCATCCCCGGCCTTAACGCCGACTTCTATTATCTCGGTATTTCGAAGGAAAACGCGGCGTATGCCCGCGGCGCGGCCCATGAACTCCGGCATTCGCTCGGCGCTCGCTTGTTTGGGAGGCATGGCGGGCTGGATTGGAATTTTGAGTTCGTCGGCCAGTTCGGCTCATTTGGCAGTGACGGCATCCTCGCGTGGACGGCGGCATCCGACACCGGCTGGACTTTCTCAAGCGCTCCCTCAAAGCCTCGCGCGTTTTTGAGGGCTGACATCGCGAGCGGCGACCACGGCGGCGCGAACCTTGGCACGTTCAATCCGCTCTTTCCGCGCGGCGCGTATTTCAATGAGGCCGCGCTCATCGGCCCGCAGAATCTAATGGACTTGCAACCGGGCGTTGACTTCGAGCTCACGAAATCCCTGAAGCTCACCACGAGCTGCGATTTCGTCTGGCGCGAAAGTCTCGATGACGGCGTTTATGGCGTTGCTCTGAACCTGCAAGCGCCGCCCGGCTCGAGTCAGGCGCGTTTTGTCGGAACGTTTCCCAACGCGTCGTTCGCATGGCAGGCGAGCCGGCGCCTGAACCTGACCCTCAATTACGTCGCCTACATCTTTGGAGGTTTTGTGAAGGAGTCGTTGCCGACCCAGAGAAACGGCAACTACGTGTCCGCCGTCGCAACCTTCCGATTCTAATTATGCCCATCCATATTGCCATCTCTCGTCGTGTGCGCCCCGGTTGCGAAGCCGAGTTTCAGGCGGCGCTGCGCGAATTCTTCCGAGTCTCTTTCGCGCACAGCGGCGTGTGGGGGGCAAGCATGCTCACGCCGCCGCCCGGATCGGACTCCCGCGAATACGGCATTCTGCGCACATTCGCCGGCGAGACGGAGCGCGATGCCTTCTATGAATCGCCGATGTTCAAAGCGTGGGAGGAGCGGGCCAGAACGCTGACGGAAGGCGAGCCAGTGTATCGCCAACTGCATGGACTCGAAGCGTGGTTTCGCGCCCCGCGCAATCCGCCGCCGCGATGGAAGATGGCCGTGGCCACATTGCTGGGCGTCTATCCGGTAAGTCTCCTGATTGGCGTTGTGCTTTCGCCTGCGCTGAGACAATTGCCGCTGGCGCTGAATTTGTTTGTCGTATCGGCAATCATCGTTGGCCTTCTCACCTGGGTCGTGATGCCGCTCGTTGCCCGACTGCTTCACGGCTGGCTCAATCCGCAACCACAAACGAAAGAGAGAAACGCATGAACTCAAAAGCCGCTCCCAACCTCATCCTTCACAACGGACGCATTACGACGCTCGACCCGGAATATCCTGAAGCGAGAAATCTCGCCACGCAGGATGGACGCATCGTCGGCGTGGATGACGCGGAGACCTATGAGCGCGGGCCGAACACGAAGGTGATTGACCTTGGAGGTCGCCGTGTCATCCCCGGTTTGAACGACTCGCACCTGCACGTCATTCGCGGCGGGTTGAACTACAACATGGAACTGCGCTGGGACGGCGTGCCCTCGCTGGCCGACGCGCTGCGGATGCTCAAGGAACAGGCGCAACGCACGCCGCCCGGTCAATGGGTGCGCGTGGTCGGCGGCTGGAGCGAGTTTCAATTCGCGGAACGACGGATGCCGACGCTGGAGGAGATCAACGCCGCCGCGCCGGAGACGCCGGTCTTCATCCTGCACCTGTATTGCCGCGCGCTGCTGAATCAGGCCGCGCTGCGCGCTTGCGGTTACACTCAGGACACACCCAATCCGCCGGGTGGGGAAATCCAGCGGGGCCACGGCGGCCATCCGACCGGGATGCTCATAGCGCGCCCCAACGCCACGATTCTCTACGCGACGCTTGCCAAAGGCCCGAAGTTGCCGCCGGACCATCAGATGAATTCCACGCGCCACTTCATGCGCGAACTGAACCGCCTCTGTCTGACGAGCATCATAGACGCTGGGGGTGGATTCCAAAATTACCCGCAGGATTACGCCATCATCGAAGAGCTGCACAAACGCGGCGAGATGACGCTGCGCATCGCTTACAATCTTTTCACGCAGAAGCCGCAACTGGAAAAAGCGGATTTTGCGGGTTGGGTCGAAATGGCCAAGCCAGGCCAAGGGGACGATTTCTACCGGCTGAATGGCGCTGGAGAGATGCTGGTGTATTCCGCCGCCGACTTTGAAGATTTCCTTGAGCCGCGACCTGACCTTCCGGCTTCGCTCGAAGGCGAATTGAAAGAAGTCGTTGCTTTGCTGGCCGCCAATCAATGGCCGTTCCGCCTGCACGCGACTTACGACGAAAGCATCACGCGCTTCCTGAACGTGTTTGAGGAAGTGAATCGTGATGTTCCGTTCACAGGATTGAACTGGTTCTTCGACCATTGTGAAACCGTGTCAGACAAGAACCTGGAGCGTATCAAAGCCTTGGGCGGTGGCATCGCCATTCAACATCGCATGGCTTACCAAGGTGAGTACTTCATGGAGCGCTACGGCAAGCAGGCCGCTGAACGAACTCCGCCGGTTCGGAAAATGTTGGACCTCGGCATTCCCGTGGGCGCTGGCACGGACGCGACGCGCGTGGCGAGTTATAATCCGTGGGTTTCGCTATATTGGCTGGTGACGGGCAAGACTGTCGGGGGCATGTCCATGTATCCCGACAAGAATTGTCTCAGTCGCGAGGAAGCGTTGCGCCTTTACACGCAGGGCAGCAGTTGGTTTTCCAGCGAGAGCGGGAAGAAAGGCGCGATTGCGACCGGTCAATTGGCGGACTTGGCGGCGCTTACGGATGATTATCTTGCCGTGCCAGAGGAACAAATCAAGGGCATCGAATCTGTTCTCACTGTGGTCGGTGGAAAAATTGTTCACGCGGCCGAGGAATTTGCTTCGCATGCGCCACCGCCGATTCCCGTGCTGCCGGAATGGTCGCCGGTTAAGGTGTTTGGTGGCTACGGCGCGCCGCTCGACGCGCGCAAGGCCGCCCGTGCCGGAGTGCCCATCGCGCAAACTCACAAACACGACGCCGGCTGCCACCAACACGGCTGCGACCACGCCGCGCATCAACTGCTCGCCGGCATCGAAGCCGCGCGCAATCGTTACGCTGGCTTCTTCGGCTTGGGCTGCGACTGCTTCGCGTTTTGAACCTTTTCATTACAACCAGTGGAAACAGGAAGGGATTCGAGGCGTCAGTTCGCTTGCGTCCCTGCCGAACGCTTCCGCTCCCTGCGAATAGACGATGAAGCCTCCTCGATAATATGCTTCCGCACTATTCTCGAATCCGCCGGCGTGAAAACCGTCCGTTGCCCTCCGCGCGTTCCCCAATGCAACGCGTATGCTGAAAGAATTGTTCGCGCCATCTCGAGTTCTTGGAGAGTACGGGCGGAGCAGCCCCCGAAGGTCAAGGCGGCGAGGGCGGCAGCGGTGAGCACAGCGAATAGTGGATTGGATTTCGCTTCGTTCCCGTGATCAGAGGCTCAGGACGGAGCGCCGGGAAGCTTGATCTCCTCCATCATTTTGCGAATTCGTTCCATATCAGGGGGGCGGGGAGCGCCGGAAGGATTCATATCACCCTCCTCACCTCCGCGTTTGGTGAGCTGATCCAGGCGGTCGGGCACGAACTGCTCTGCGAAGCCGGCAATGAAAGACCATACTAGCAGTTTAGCCAGCTCGGTTCCGCTTAAGATGGGAAACAGTCCATACAGCAGATCCGCTGGAGCGGATGTGTAGTCTGGAAACAGCCCGCTCTTGATATAGCCGCTGGCGAATATCGCGTACAAAACGACAGCGAAGATGGCGCCCAGGAAGGGCGAAACGTAAACGCTCAGCTTTCCTCGTTCGAGTTGAATCAGGTTCAAATCGGAGTTGCCTTGCAAGTCGGTCTTCTGAATCCGACGTACGGTGTTGATGCATCCGCCGATCATTCCCGCAAAGGCCACTGCGGGCAGGGTCAATCGCGGGGTAAAACCTCCCAGAAAGAGAATAAAGACGCCGAATATCAAAACGCAGGCCAGCGTCATCCCGACTACGGCACGGGTCAGCTTGCTGCGGAATTCCTCCTGCACCCAGAGAACGGTGTAAGCCCAGTTGAGTTCTTCCTGAAGTTTCACCAAATCAGCCCGCAAATCCGCTTCTTTGACGCTAGCCAGGCTCGCGTCGGGAGGATTGGAATCAGCGTAATCCTTTTGCTCCTTCGAGCTGGCAATTTCCTGATATTCCTCGCGCAAAATCCAAGCCTTCCGACGCAAGGACTCCAGGGGTTCCAACTTGAGGATGGAGAGCTCGAAGCCATAAATATCCTCCCAGGTGATCTGAGCGACACTTATCCTGGCAATCCGTTCGGCTTCCGCGAGCGCCGCGGCGTCATTCGCCCTCTGGCCCATCATCTTGTATTGGCCTAGCAACAGGGTAAAATACTTTTGGGCGAACTCAGCATCGGAGGAAGGAGGTTTGGCCTTCCGCGAGGCGGCTTCCGGAGGCGGTGGGTTGGGATCATTCATAGGTTTCCTTCCGTGGCTCTTTCAAAACAAGTTCTTCAAAACATCCGCGAGCCGCCGTCCGGCCAGGGAAGTGCGACGGCGTGCGAGGGTGGTGGCGTTGATTTCGTAGCCCGGGTTGAGCGGCGGCACGGCGGCGTCCACCACGTTGTTGAGATCTCCCCCAGGGATTTTGACGAAGTTGAGCTGGCCTTCCAGGTAGGCGTTGGTGCGGGCGGCGGCGATGCTTTCGGCGGCCCAGCCGCTGTATTTCTTGTGCCTGAGTTCTTTGAGTTGGCTCCGGGCCAGGTCGGGGTCTTGCACAAGATTCGTGGCGTGGTCGTGAATGGTCTTGTAGGAGACGCCCGTGCCGAGGAGGTCGTCCCACCAAGCGTGCAGGACAACGGCGCTCGTAAGAGGCCGGATGGCTTCAAGATTGCCGCCGCGGTCGCCGTCGGGGAACTCAGCCGAGAACCGCGCCACGCAATGCAGGGGCTGATGAATGTCGCCTATCAGATGGAGCAGCCAGCAGAGAGCGACGGCCCGGTTGGTCGCGGGCTGGGTCTTGTCGTTGACGATGGCTTGGTTGGCGGAGAGAGCTTCCAGGATTTTACCCTCGGGTTGGCCCGGCGGCAGGACAGTTCCCAGGTCAGCGGGGGCGATGTACGGAGCGTTGGTGTAATGCCAGTCCGCGTGATGGTAAGCGGTGATGAAGGCGGGCTTGGCGTGATTGGTGCCACGGGTGGGACGCACCATATCGGGCCAGGTGGCGGCTTTGAGGAAGACCCACTCGTTGGTATCGACATGAGATGGAACGTTCGTCGCCAGGAGCAGTCGGTAATGGGGATGTTGAAGAAGCAGAGTCGAAATCTTGTCGCGTCTGGACTGGCTCAAGTTTTGCCAGGCGATTTCCGCGACGGTCTCATGCCCCGTGTCATTCCAGGCAATGGCTGGAAGGGCGATGAGAAGAAATGCGACTATTGCGACGACGCGTTCGGCGAGCGGCCGGATGTGGCAGGCAGGGGCACTTCGGTTGTTAAATCGAACGCAAGAAGCGGGAAGAAAGGTTTCGCGGAAGCGGCGCCGGTGTGAAGATAAAACCTTGCCCGCATCGCCCGTAACCGAGCGCAAGTGATGGGAGCACCTCTTGTCGCATCCATGCATAAGTCCCTGATCGGGATTTCCAATGGCTTCTCACGCGAGGTTAGACAGGCAGCAGGCGATGGCAAGGTGCTTTTTGGCGAGGATGGATTGGTACCCATGCGTCGAGGCGAGATTGGGTGCGAGTTCCTCAAGGTTGCCCACGATTCTGCGTACCTCCTCAATTGGCGCTGGGGGTAGGCCCGGTCCGGTGCGGTCAACCACGAGATCTAACAAGCTCACATAAGCCCGAGCAAAATGCGGATCCAATTCAATCGCCCTCGTCAGATTCGTATAGATCTCCAGGCTGCTGACCGATTCATCCGCGCGAAGGATTTTGAACGCCTTGTCGACGAGCGCGTTCGCGTACTAATGGGTCGAGGGCGCGCCGTCGCCGGATGCTTCGTTGCGCCGGGCCAGCCGGGCCAGCCGGGCAACTCTGCGATCCATGCGCGCAATGTAATGCCCAGGCGTGAGTTCAACGACGCAAAGAGAGGAGGAGCAGGAGAGGCGCCTTCACCGGCCAGTGTGGACGGCAACGTGTGTATCGTGAGCCAACATGTCAATCACTGTGCGAGGCAACGCATACGATGGGCACGGTTCTTTGTTGGTGATTGATAAGCAGCTGAGTTTGCCCGGAGTTAAGTTTTTTATAGACAAAAGGCGCTGGTAGGCGCACTTTATCCTGGCATGAAAGGCACTTCTACGGTCAATCGGGTGGGTTCAGCGCACCGGTTCCATACCTGCGTCGTTACTGAAAAGACGGCTCGTCAACGTTTCAAGGCACTCCTTGAGCAAGAACACCATTTGGGTTCCCGCAAGGCCAAAGGCCGTTCGCTCTATCAGGTCGTCTGCGATGACCAGGACCGCCTGGGTAGCTTTGATCCTCTGGGTGGGGGCCTACTGGCATCTGCGCCCCCGTGATCAATGGGTGGGTTGGGACGCGGTGACTCGATCAGAGCGTCTTCAACTCATCGTCCATCAAGCGCGTTTCTTGGTGCTCCAAGAGACACGCGATTCGGTATGGAGCTCCGCTGTGCTGAGTGCCTCGCTGCGTGATTTACCCAAACAATGGGAGGAGGTCTTTGACTATCGGCCGCTCCTGGTCGAGACGTTTACCGACCCTGAGACTCACGAAGGCACCTGCTACAAGGCGGCCGGGTGGGAAGCGGTGGGCATGAGCCTCTCCGATGGCAAGCACTACGCCGATGTGTTCTCTGGTGTAGCACGGCCCAAAAAGCTTTGGCTCAAAGCCCTCGAACCCAGAGCGCGTGAAAAGCTCTGCGCCACCGAAGTGCCGGCAGCACAGCAAAAAGGCCTGGCAGCTCATGCCGGAGTGCGTTGCGCCCTCAAAGCCCCTCAGCTCTTTTCGCTCTATGATGTAATGCGCCAGGTACCCGACCCTCGTCGCCGAAACGCTCGCCGTTATCCTATCGGAGCAGTGCTCACCCTGGTTGCTCTGGGATTACTTCGAGGGGCGGTGCATCTCGCCACCATCGTGCGTACGGCCCAAAAACTCACGCAGGGACAACGCAAGCAGCTACGGCTGCCTTTCAAAAAGGGAACCCGCTTTCACAGTGTTCCCTGCTATGATGTGTTTCGGGATGTATTGCGCGGGATCGACCTTCAAGGGCTGGCTGAGAGTCTGACCCGTTGGCTCCAGAGCCAGGCGGGAGAACTCCCACGCACGTTAGCCGTCGATGGAAAAACCATTCGTGATCACTTGGGTCTTATCGTCGCGCTGGTGGACACCGAAGAGGGCACGCCTGTCGCCCTGGCTGCCAACGTGAAGGGCAAAGGACATGAACTCAAAACCACCCAAGAGCTGCTGAGCTCCCCCGGAGTCAACCTGCTCAACGCGACGGTCACGGCCGATTCCTTACATTGTCAGGACCAAACGGCTCACATCATCACGCGCGAAAAAGGAGGCGACTATCTACTCCAAGTGCGTGACAACCAGCCCACCTTACGGGCCTTGGCTGAAAAGCAATTAGAGAGGGAGTCCCCCCTTTTTCTTCCACCGACGGGGACCACGGACGAGATGTCGTGCGCCAACTAAGCCGTGTGAGCGTGGATCCGCAGAGCGCGGATTTTCCCGAGGCCAAACAGTTACTCAGATCTCACAACGACACCACGTTTGGAAAAGCATCCACGGATCCAGAGCCCACTCCTGACGAGCATCTAACCCGCTACTTCGTCTCCAGCTGCGAAGCCACGCAGAGAAGCCCGGAGTCCATGGCTCAGGCGATCCGATCCCACTGGAGTTGCGAGAGCCGCCATTGGCAACGAGATGCGTGCTGGCGGGAGGACAAGTGCCTGCTGCG
>JACQFQ010000041.1 GCA_016199985.1 Verrucomicrobiota bacterium
AGCTGCCCAAAGCGGCGCAAACAAAAGCTATCAACCAAGGACTTTCAGCGCCACCTCGCCGCCGAGAGATCTCGCTGCGCTTTCAGTCTCGTGACGTCCGTCTGTCCAGAGGCTTGGAATGCAAAATAGACGCACCCTATCGGCCAGGCGCGGGATGAGTATTTATCTTGCCAAACAGGTGCCCATCGTGTGAGGACTGGGCTCACCATGAAAATGGTTCTTCGTTTCTCGGATCTTGCGTTTTGCCCTGGCACTCTTCACCGCAGCCTGGGCGATGGACTAAGAACAGACCGGGATCCGGCGAAGGCGTCTTCTCCATATGCGGTCAGGATGTGGATTTCATTTCCCCACGGTGGCCTTGTTCAGCACTGGGTAGAATGGGTTTCAGCTCAGTCCGCAGCGGTGTCACCAGCATCGGGGATCAGACGTGCTATGGCTGCACCCGCCTGGCGAGCGAGTTCCCGACACCCCCCGCCGACAATCTCCCGAGTTGGACAACCTTTTGTTCATGCTGGGACCGACGCGGAGGGGGCGGCGAAACGACACACCTTCAAGGAAGAATATGAGATGCGCACGAAGACGTAGGTCGGATCAGTTGAGCGGTGACTTAGTCATCGATAGTCGAGATTACTTGTGGTTTCGGAGCTCTCAACACTGCTGGCTATCCTCAGGCATGATTGCGACAATCGGTTTCTTTATCACCACCGCCTGCCATTCTCAGTTTGTTAGCGGCGAGTTCGATACCCTGTATCGCCCTGCCGACAGTTCAAGATCTAATCCACAAGGAGCTTCGTCTTCGACATACAATTATTCTGAGCCAATCTTAACGGGCAATTCTGTATCGTATCAAGTCCTGGCGACGGCCGCTGCAATTCCTGTGTGGCCGTGGGTGCCGATCGGCCAGTTCCCGAACCCTGTCACTGAAGTTGCCATACCTAATGGTGCTGGGTTTACGGAATACAACATCAAGGTCAATGGGCCAGGCTTTGTTGGTGTTTGGGGAAGTGCCTCGGCATCAGGCAGTGCGGCAGGTCTGAACGTATACGAGCAGTATGTTACCAGTGCCGATGTTACTGCGGGTGGTTTTGTAAAATGGCGTGCACTTCAATTGACCAATTGGTTCGCATCTGCGGATCAGCTAAGACCCGGTCAGTCTCGCTCCAGTTCAAAAAGTGCCAACGTGCTCTTCAAGGCTGAGACCGGCATAGGGACGTTGTTGTTAAATGATAGCACTGGGGTGCGCGTCGTGGCCATTTCTGACAATAAGAACGCTGGCCAGTCTACAGGAACCGGCGTAGCTAGCTGGACTGCCACGTTCTTTCCAGAATCCCCCAAACCGAAGGGTGACCTCCGCTGTCAGGGCACCGATGGCCCTTGCAACCTGAACACAAACGGCAATTGCATTTACATCGCCATTCACGGTTACAATTCAAGCAGTGGCACCACGTGGATTCAGCAGCTTAAGGGCGCACTTTCATTGAGATCTGGAAGCGTCTGTGCGTGGGATTGGAGCGCTGACGCTGCTCCAGCAGGCCAGCCAGAGAATCCAGCGGAGCAACGACGAGTAATCAACAAAGCAAAAGATCAGGGACGAAAGCTGGCAGCAGCGCTGATCGCGTGCAGCATTGACCCGAGGAAAGTTCACATTATTGCCCACAGTTATGGTTCTGAAGTCGCTAATGTGTTGGGCCAAGAGCTGAAAGCACGTGGATACGGAGTGATCAAAGATGTTACGCTCATTGACATGCCATACGTATCAATAGAACACCCGCTGGGATTACCGATCGGAATTGTGCCTATCCGGGATTTCGACCCTAGGAACTTTGACCATGTGAGTAATCTTTACGGCACCGGCTACTCAGCACTCGGCGCGCCTCTCTGTGGTAGCAATTTCAGCAATGTGGCAAATGTCGTCGTAAGAGGTGACAACCTGCCGGTGCCAATCGGTGACACACAGAATCTTGTTCACACCAGAATGGCTCTTTACGTGGGCGATCTAGTCTCTGCAAGAAGCGCTGCAGTCGGAGATGCTTGCGGCGACACGCCTCCCCTTCTTGGGAACTACTCAAACGATCCTTCACAACCCGCTAAGTTGGAAATGAATCCTGGGGCCTGCGATCCTCCCCAGGTGGTGAACCTGCTTAATTCCAGCAGCGATGGTCCTCCATTCTACGCATTGCCATGGAAAACTTTCAATGGCGCTATTGATTCAAAATTGAACCAAGCCAGTTTGATGACACATTCGCCAGCGGCGTTGACGACTCACATTAAGTGGCCCGTCAACGTGGACTATATTCGGTTCAAGTACGCTGTTCCGCAAGGTTCCGACACCGATTCATTCTGTCTTCATTTCAACGACGAACGTTTGTTCTTTTCAGACACTTGGCGAACTCCCTCCGATACGTTTCTAGATTCTCTCTTGATCGACGTTCAGCATCTTCAAGGGATTGAAGGAGAACTGAGCTTCCTGTTAAGTTCCCCTGGGCAACCAGGCACGCAATTCCTGATAAGGGATTTGCAGTTCTTGACAGCAATTCCAGTTCTGAACATTGAACGAAAAGGATCCGGTTTGGTAATCTCTTGGGCTGCGTCAGTGTCGGGATTTGTGCTACAGGCTGCATCAAACCTTCAACCACCCGACGGGTGGTCTACTATTACCAGCGATGTTATCATCAACAACAGCGCAAAGATTGTCACAGTGAATCTTGGTGACAGCCAGAGTTTTTTCCGTTTGGTCAAGTTGTGACACGGTTCGCTCGAGCTCCCTGGTTATTAGCCGAAGGATCTCAATTCCTCCAGGCAGCATAGCCCCAATCATACAAGGCGTGTACTTAGCCGACAACCAAGTCGTGTATGTTTGCCAGCGCTTGAAGGGGCAAGATGGCGGTCTCTCGCGCATCGATATTCATGCAACTCTTTATTTCTGGTCCAAAGCGGGAGAGTTCTCACTGGATTGCAGATTCGAAAGGAGACCGGAACAGATTCCATCCTTGAGGTCATTCCTGGACAACGCTGGGCGAAAGTCTTGAGCTCGGTTCCATCATAGGATTGTCCGCTAAGTCAGCCGAGAAACCGTAGGTGCGTCCAGAAAAACAAGTCAAGCGAGGGCGTGCTGACTGGGGTTACCCCCATTGGCTCAGCGGTCATGTATTCGAGGTCGTCTAAAGAGCGGGCAGAGACTCGTCTCACTTGCGGCGAAGGCGACCGAAGGACGGGTGTCGCGGATATTCCGCGCCGTTACCCAGGGCGGCGAGGGGAGGCGGTTTCAACGTGGACACAGCCCTTAGAGCCTGTCTGAGTGCGCCGCACGGCGCACTCAGACAGGCTCTAAGATTTCAGAGCGTGATCGTATTAGTGTAAGAGCATCGTTAATGGCCGCGAACGCGATCATCCCAGGCCTCGATGAGGTCAGCTCCGTCCTGGTCGGTATACTTCCCATAAGCGCCTCGAAGTAGAAGTGAGACAACGACGATTTGGCCGCCCACCTCAAGATAATCGAATTCGTAATGCAGGGCAGGCTCTTGAACCAGGACTGCCGGCTTTCGATAAGAACTCAGGACCGCCACTAACTCGTTTCGATATTCGCTCGTTGTCCAACCTGGCCACTTGTCCAGCCTCACCCACTTGTCTTCCTCCCCATTGGTCGTCCTGATCCGTACTTGCTGATCAAAGCATCGAAAGATTATGCCTATTCCATCAAGCAGGATTCGAATACCAAAGAAGACGGCTTCCTCCCCGTGCGTCACGCGGTCGAAGAGAGAAGTCTGGGAATCCCTTGTACGCACGACGAAGCACGGATGCCTTGCCATAATTACGAGAAGGGCAGCGATCCTCTTGTAGGCGTTTGGTTGATCTGGTAAGGTTGCCAAAGGGTCGCTTTGTCGACAAATGGACTCGACCGCCTCCTTGTTCACTGAAACTACCGCACCTTCCATCGAGCTAAAGCGTGTATTCCAATCAGCGCAGCAGGCGTCAAATATGTCGTAGATAAACTGCTCATCTGCCTCCTTACTGTCGTCGATGAAATAGGTAGTTCGTGGCGCCATTGACATCCTTGATATGATGATTTAACGGAGTTTAGTTAGAACAAAGGTAATAACCACCTTCCTGCCTTCGATCGACAGCGTGACGAGGCGAACCGAAACCACTTCCAAAGGATAGAAAGAGCGTCGCTAGGAGCGTTGCTCGGAACGTAAGGATACGGAAAGACTATGGCTGACCAGATAACTTTTTACGAAGTAACTCGAAGGGCGAGAGATAATCAACATTTTTTCTCCTCTTCGCAGCCTCCAACAAAGCGGCGGGAGTGATGTTTTCCTTCACGATCCTAGAAGGGTGATTTGCAGCAACGAATTTGCGTACACTCAATTCGGAAACAGTTGCCTGTGGCCGAGTTGGGAGCTTAATCTTGAGTTCTGAATTATCAATGTGCATATTTATCGCTCGCCAAATTGGTCTTGTTGACAGACAAAAAACCCTCCCAGCTCTTAGAGAGAGAGTATCCCTTCGCCTAATTGATCATCGTCTTACCGCAAGAATACCTTAAGTGCAACACCAAATGTTGACGATGTCGGCGGAAGTATTGGAAAAGGCAAATTGTTTGAATGCCCAATCTGCCTCCTTCATCTTCGATTTCAGCGATGAAGAAAGCGTACATCATTTGCATGGCATTTCTTGGGTGGACGTGCTGGGCGGGTAATCTGACGATACAGATTGAACCGAGCGAGATTAGGACCAGCATGAGCTCTTTTGAGGAAGACCATTTGGACCTTGCGCTATGGGAGGGGACCAATGTCTTGGACAGAGTCTATCTGTATTGGGGTGACGCCTCGGAACGGGAAAAATGGGCCGTTAAGGAAAAAGCTCGCCTGAGAACTAATGGTGTAACGAGCCACTCTTGATCGTGGTAACGTGTGGGTGAAAGTCTCGGACTGATGTGTGGGGATGGATCCGTGTCCCACTAGTCATTGTGGTGGAAGCTTGCACGGACGTGTCTCCTCGTGCCTGGGTCCCCGTGGGGACCAACAGCCTAACTGAGGGCTCGTCCTACTTCAGCGATCGCCAGTGAACCCAATATCCGACTCGCTTCTACCGCCTCCGCTCCCCGTGAGGCCGATGGCACCCAGCGCTGGCAACGAGCCGAGGAGGAAGGTTCCCTCGCGATCCCTTCGCGCAACGCTCCGTTATGTTGTCGTCCGGCGGCGGTACGAAGGCACGTTTCACTTTTCTTTGACCGACACTTGGCGAGCGTAACATTCGCATGAAGGATTCTTTTGATGTCCTGCATATCGTAACAAGTTCGACTCCGACGGAGACGTGATTGAGAGCGTCATAAATGCGACCTTTCATCGCCGAATAATTCCCCTCACGACAACCATTCTGGTGGCTTTGACAGATCCTTTCGCGACAGCGAATGAAGGAATGGGATCAGCATTGCTGAGGCGTTCTGAGCCTCAGTTTGACTGGCCTTGATTGAGAGACGAGCGGGCATCATTTTAACCCAATGACAACGGCAGCGACTGCTGACCCGACGGTCTTACGCTCTCCGGGTTGGGCCCTGGACAACGATCTTTTTGGATACAATTGGATACAAAACTCCTTCGGTTTCCTTCGTATTCCTTCGGTTGTGAGGAGTTCGTGCTTTTGTGCTCATGCGAAGGAAAGCTTTTTTAACACGCAAGTTATGCCTGTTTAACAATAACTGAGAAAACCTTTGTTGTGGCTTCGACCCCCTCCGTCGGCACCAATAAACCTAAAAAGGAGAATGGAAGTCGGCGCAGGGGCACCTATCTGCCCGAGTTCAATATCTGTCGATGAGCGGACGCTGGATCCTCGGGCGCCGGCGCCTATGTTGATATTATGCGGCTTTGTTCGCGGGAGGCCGTCGTGGGAAGGGACGGTTATCTCCGAAACCAGGCTTTGATGCCCTTCTCGGCCTCGCCGGGACGATGGATCGCGAAAAGCAGATTCGTTCGCGAGGCTTCCAACGCCATGCGGAAGTCGAAGTATGTCGCGAACCGCTGATTGGGGTCCTTGGCCATGGCCTGGGAAAGCGCGTCGCCCGTCATCTGGCTCAAATCCGTTCGCACCTGATTCGGCGGCGTCAGCGGCGTGTGAACATGCGCGGCGATGATCTCCTCGATCGTTTCCGCCTCAAACGGCACATGGCCCGTCAGCGCATGGTAGAGCGTCCCGCCTAGGCTGTACATGTCGGAGTGGAACGTCTCCGCCTCGCGCTTCACTTTCTCCGGCGCGATGTAATACGGCGTCCCCCACACCGCCCCTTCAAAGGCCTCTTCCGTCTCGGCTTCGCGGGCCAGCCCGAAGTCCACGAGTTTCGGCTCTCCCTCCGCGTTGTATAGAATGTTGCCGGGCTTGATGTCGCGGTGGAGAAAGTTTTTTCGGAGCGCGGACTCCAGGGCCGAGCACATGGCGATGCCCACATCCAGCACCGAGACCTCAGGCAGGATCTTTTCCCTCTCGATGCGCGAGTCGAGGCTGCCGTGATCGGCGAGCTCCATGACCAGAAACGGACGTCCTTCAAACTCGTCGAAGGTGTAAACATGGATGATGTTCTGGTGATTCAAGGCCGCCCCCGCCCGCGCCTCGCGATAGAAGCTCTCCATGACCTCCTTGTCCTCGGCCATCTCGCGCTTCATGAGCTTTACGGCGACGATGCGCTCCAGATTGACGTCCATGGACCGGTAAACCGTTCCCATGCCTCCGGACGCGACCACCTCCCGCAGCTCGAACTGCCGGATGCGCGTGGGGAGGATGACGGGGTGTCCACATTTGGTGCAGGGGGTCGTCTCCAGCATCGCCAAATCGCCGGGAATCCAGTTGCTCGCTGCGCATGAGCCGCAGATCGCCCTGCGGAGCTGTTTTCGGGAGTCAGACATGTTCGCTTCTCGGGGTCTAATGTAACCGGGAACCCCCGCGGAACAAGTTTCAGGATTGTCTTTTTGAAGCCGGCTGGATGTCATCACGTCCATTGCCCGTTCCGCAGCCATTTTCTGACATGAAATCGGATGATTCAAAATCGGCGCCGGGCGGCTCGGACCGCCGCGACTTCGTCAAGGCCTGTTGCGCGGTCGTCGCTGGCGGCGCGGCCGCCGCTGTTCCCATCGCGGCCGGCCTCAACTTCGCCAGCGATCCCATCCGACGATCCACGGGGGAGGAGAGCGGCTTCCTGAAAGTCGCGTCGCTGAACGCGCTCCCCGAGGATGGCAAGCCGCGGAAGTTCGCGGTGCTCGCCGACAAATCGGACGCGTGGAACCGCTTTCTGAACGTGCCTGTCGGCGCGGTTTACCTGCGTCGGACCGGAGCCCAGCAGGTGCAGGCCCTCAACGTGATCTGTCCGCACGCGGGCTGCGCGGTCGACTATCAACCCGGCAAGGACAGCTATCTCTGTCCGTGTCACAACAGCACTTTTGGGCTCGATGGCGCCATCGCGGACAAGAACAGTCCCAGCGCCCGCGCGCTCGACGCCCTCGAGGTGGAGATTCGCAACGGCGCGGAGATCTGGGTGAAGTTCCGCAACTATCGCGCGGGCACCGCGGACAAGATTCCCCTGGCATGAAATACTTGATCGACTGGCTGGACCACCGCACGGGGTGCCGCAAGCTGCTTCACGAGGCCCTTTACGAGAACGTTCCGGGAGGATCGCGCTGGCGCTATGTCTGGGGGAGCGCTCTCACCTTCGCCTTGTTCGTGCAGTTCGTCACCGGCCTGTTCCTTTGGATGGCCTACACTCCGGGCGCTCAGACGGCATGGGAGAGCGTGTACTATATTCAACACGAGATGACCGGCGGATGGCTGCTGCGCGGGATTCATCACTTCACCGCGCAGCTCATGACGGTGATGCTCGTCCTCCACTTCATGCAGGTCGTCATCGACGGCGCGTACAAGGCGCCGAGGGAGCTTAATTTCTGGTTCGGCCTGGGTTTGCTGGGGCTCGTGCTCGCGTTATCCCTCACCGGATACCTGCTCCCGTGGGATCAAAAGGGCTACTGGGCAACGCGCGTCGCCACCAACATCGCGGGCATTACGCCGGTGATCGGACCTCAGTTGCAGCGGCTGATCATCGGAGGCGCTGAGTATGGCCATCACACCCTGACGCGTTTCTTCGCCCTTCACGCCGGATGGCTTCCCGCGGCGGTGGTGGTGTTTGTCGCGGGCCATATCTACCTGTTCCGTCGCCACGGGCTCACTGCGGCGGAGCCGCGTCGCAAGCGGGACGAGCCTTTCTGGCCGGACCAGGTGCTCAAGGACTCGGTGGCCGCGCTGGACGTGATGGCGACGGTGCTCCTGCTGATCGTGTGGCCGCGGCTCACGGGATCGGGCGCCCCCCTCGGCGCCGAATTGACCGCGCCCGCCGACCCGGCCGAGCAGTTTTCGGCCGCCCGGCCTGAGTGGTACTTTCTCTTTCTTTTCCAGCTGCTGAAATACTTCCCGGGCGAGAGCGAGATCTGGGGCGCCATCATTCTGCCCTCCGTGCTGATGGGCGTGGTGTGCCTGATGCCATTCCTGGGGCGATGGCGCCTGGGACATCTCTTCAACATCTCCCTGCTCGTTTCCATCATCGCGGGGGCGTCCCTGCTGACCTGGCAGGCGAAGCAGGAGGACGGCAGGTCGGAGTCGTATCAGCTCGCGGCGCGCGCGGCGGAGCACGACGCCGAGAGAGCGAAGATTCTGGCCCGATCGCCCGCCGGCATTCCCAGCTCGGGCGCGGTGACATTGCTTCGCAACGATCCATTCACGCAGGGGCCCAGGCTGTTCGCGCGAAACTGCGCGAGCTGCCATCGCTATGGGGGCCATGATGGCATGGGCGCGCAGCCCAAGGACGCGCCTTCCGCCAGCGAGCTGAAGGGCTTCGCTTCGCGCGAATGGGTGAGCGGCCTTCTGGATCCTCAACGCGTGGATTCGACGAATCATTTTGGCGGAACGAAATTGCGGGATGGCAAGATGGTGAAATTCGTGAAGAAGGACGTGGCGGCCTTCGGCCCCGAGGACAAGGGCCGCCTTCAGACGGCGATCAAGGCCCTCTCCGCGGAGGCGGGGTTGAAGTCTCAGCAGGCCGTCGACAAGCAGGACGCCGACGCCATCGCGCAAGGCCGCGACGCGATCCGATCCAGCGCCCTTCGCTGCACGGAGTGCCACGCCTTCGGCAAGCCGGACGAGGACGCCACCGCGCCCGAGCTCACCGGTTATGGCTCCCGCGCGTGGATGGTCTCCTTCATCTCCGATTCGTCCCATGCTCGCTTCTATGGGAAGCGTAACGATCGGATGCCCCGATTTGGAAAGGATCAGATCCTCGACGATGCCGCCATCGGCCTGATTGTTGATTGGCTTCGGGGCGATTGGTACGAACCCACGGTCACGTCCGCGAAGGAGTCTCATGCCGCAGCTCGCTAGCCATTTCATCCCTGCCGCCCGCCCGGATTCACGGCGCCTGCTCATTGCCCTGCACGGGCTCGGCGACAGCTCCGAGGGTTACGAGTGGCTTCCCGCCGCGCTGGGTCTGCGGTGGTTGAACTACCAGCTCGTGAACGCCCCCGACCCTTACCACGATGGCTTTTCTTGGTTCGACATCTACGGGGACCGGCGGCCTGGAATTGATCGCAGCGTTCTCCTCCTCACTCAGCTTCTGGAGGAGATTCAGTCGCGCGGTTTCAAATCAGAGGACACTGTGCTGTTCGGGTTTTCGCAAGGCTGCCTGATGACGCTGGAAACGGGGTTGCGCTATCCGCGCCGGCTCGCCGCGCTGATCGGAATCAGCGGCTTTCTTCCCGACTACGAGAAGTTGTTGCGGGAAAAGTCCGCGGTGGCGGCGGAGCAAAAGATCCTCGTCACCCATGGAACCCAGGACCCGCTTTTGGATTTCAAAACGGTGAAGGCGGAGATGGCGGCCCTTCAGAAGGCGGGAATGAACCTGACCTGGGTGGAGTATCCGAAGGCGCACACGATCCACGGCGATCTGGAGATCGGCCGCATCCGCCAATTCATCCAAACCGCGTTCGGCGAGCTGTGAGAGCTCAACCTCGCCGTGATCTTCCCTCCTCCGAACCCGCTTCTTTGTCGTTTTCGCAGCGTGTCCGTCGGGGGTCGTGTCGCCCAGCCTCCATGACAGAAAGGGCATGGTGATTGAACCGCGACGGACATGATGAAGACGGGGATGAGGAAACAACACTCTGGAGCAAGGCCGTCCTTTCGTCCGCGCCTCGCTGGCACATGGGGCGCGATCTCGCTGAAATCCTGCTATCCGCCAATGCAGCTCATCGATCTTTGAGGGCTCACGAATTCAGGCTCGCCGATGTGATGACGCGCCTCCTTGCCCCAGACCACCGCTTGCAAATACGAGGCGATTTCCTGGTCGCTTGATTCATCGCGAAGGCGCTGCTTCAGGTCGTGCTCGACGACGCTGAAGAGGCAGGTGCGGATCTTGCCATCGGCCGTGAGCCGAAGTCGGTTGCAATGTCCGCAGAAGGGTTCGCTCACAGGAGCGATAATCCCGATTTCTCCGCGGCCGTCGGGAAAGCGCCAGCGTCGCGCGGTCTCGGAAGCGTTGTCTGACGTCACGGGTAGCAAAGAGAATCGCGCCATCAGGCGCGAGAGAATCGCGCGACCGCTGATCACGAGCTCCCGCTGCCAGGCTCTGGCGGAGTCGAGAGGCATGAACTCGATGAACCGGAAGGAGATATCCTCGTCATGCGCGAACTCGGCGAGAGACTCCACCTCGTGATCGTTGAGTTCCTTAATGATCACCGCATTCATCTTGATGGGATGAAACCCAAGCTCGCGCGCCAGCCGAAGGCTCTCAAAAACGCGCTCGAGTCCGTCGTTTCCAGTCATCCGATGGAAGGTGGCCGGATCGCGGGAATCCATGCTGAGCGTTACCCGCCGCAGGCCGGCGTCCCGCAGCGCCTTCGCCTGTTCGGGAAACAGGAACCCGTTGGTCGTGAGGGCGAGATCCTCAATTCCTTCCACGCCGGCGATCATGGACACGAGCTTGGGTAGATCGCGTCGGAGCAAGGGTTCGCCGCCGGTGAGCCGGATCTTTCGAATCCCCAGGCCTGCCGCGATACGAACAAAGCGCGCGATTTCCTCAAAGCGGAGCAGGTGGGAGCGCGGCGCCCATTCCCGGGCGATCGGCTTGGAATCGGGCATTTGAGCCCAACGGCCGCGGTAGAAGTTTTGCGCGGCCTCTGTTTCCGGCAGGCAGTAGAGGCAACGAAAGTTGCAGCGGTCCGTGACGCTGATCCGAAGATCGCGCAGCACGCGTCCGTGGGCGTCGACCAGCTCCGCGGATTGCCCGGATGATTTGACGACAGAAGGCAACAAATCGGGTTTGGCCCCGGGCCCTGGGCCCTCGGTTACTTGGGGGGCGCCGGCGCCGGAGGCACTGCGGCGGGCGCGGGCTTGGGAGGGGTTGCGGGCGCCGTGGGCGCGGGCGGCGTCGCGGGCTTGGGGGCCGGCGTTGCGGCGGGCGCGGCCTGCGGCGTCACCTTGGGCGTGGAGATGGTCGCGGAACCGTCGCTTCGCAACTCGGCCTGCAGACCAAAGTTCGTTCCCGCGGGTCCCGCTTTCGAATTGGTCGCGATTCCGCTGGTTTTGGTCGGCTGCTGGGCCAGGAGCTGGCCGCCCTTGGTTTCGGAGAACCCAAAAATCCCTTTCTTCAACCATTCGATGCGGCGGGCGATCGAGAGCTCCTCCCGAAGCCGGGAGACCTGCTTGCGCAGCTCAACGATGTCATTGAACTGGCGCTCCAGCTCCGCCTTCTCCGCCTGGAGACGCTTGAGCTCCTTGAGCAGGAACTCGCGATCGCCTTCGGAGGCGGCGAGCTTTTTCTCGGTGTCGACAATAGCCTTTTCCAGCCCGCCGATCGCGCCGCGCAGATCATCCGACTGCTTCTCCAGAGTGGTGTTCTCCTGCTCCAGCTCGGAGATCTTGGTGTCGCGCTTCTTCTTTTCCGCCTCGTAAATCTCAGCCGCGGCCTGGGCGTCGTTCTTGGTCTTTTCCAGCGTGACGTTTGCGGAGACGAGGCGGTTGGAGATCTCCGAAAGCTCGGAGGCCCGCAGTGTGAGATTCGTCTCCAGGATCAATGAAATACGCCTGAGCTCGTCGCGCTGGGTGCTGGCCTTCGCCAGCTCGTTCGAGAGCGTGCCGATGTTCAGGGCGTCTATGTGAGCTTGATCGATGGCCCGCTGGTGCCGAACCAGAAGGGCTCCGCCCAACGCCAGGCAGAGAATGACGAGTATTGCTATCGCTGGCCTCATAAGGTGATGTGGAGTCTGTCGATGGTTCTGCCAATTGGCAAGTGCAACGACCATCGCTTGATTAACTGACGCAGAGCCTTAGATTTGATTCATGGAATTGCCAAGCCAGATTCCGGTCATGACCCTACCGAGCGCAACGCTTTTTCCCCAGGCGTTGCTTCCCCTTTACATCTTCGAGCCCCGTTATCGGAAGATGCTGGCGGACGCGCTCCAGTCCCATCGCATGTTCTCGGTGGCGATGCAGGATCCCACGCGGGTGCGGGAGAAGCCCTGCACAATCGCGGGTTTGGGGCTGATCCGGGTCTCGGTCGACCACGCCGACGGCACATCTCACCTCATCCTCCAGGGCCTCACCCGCGTCGAGTTGGTCGAAACGGTGCAAACCAAGCCCTACCGAGTCGAAACCATCCGGCCTCTGGAAACCGCGCTGGTTGACAGCGTTGTGATCGACGCTCTGGTGGCCAAGGTATTGGAGCTCGTGAACCTCCGCATGCGGATCGCCCCCCCTCCTTTCCCTTTTCCTTCGCTTCAACCGACCGCCGCGGGCAAGAAGAAGGCCAAGACCAAGGCCTCAGCGGTCGCCGCCAAGGACATCGTTCAGTATCTGGAGAAGCTGCCCAGCGCCGATCAGATGGCCGATCTGGTCTCCTGCGCGGTCCTGACCAGCCCGGTCGCGCGCCAGACGATCCTTGCCACGCTGCCTCTGGAGGAGAGGCTGAAACACCTGATTCACTTCCTGATGGCTGACATCGAGCAGCACGAGAAGGGCGGCTGACCTTCCGAAGCGACGCTCATGGTGCGGCTTGTCCTTTTCGATATCGACGGAACCCTGCTCAACACCGGGGGGGCGGGGCGCAAGGCCTTTCGGCATGCCTTGGAGACCGTCTTCGGGATCGTCAACGGCACGGAAGGGGTTGAGTTTGCCGGCCGGACCGACACGGGACTCGTCCGGCAGCTGTTCACCATGCATGCGATCGATCCCACCCGCGAGAATGCCGGTCGCTTCTTCGACGCCTACTACTTCTGGCTGGACTACATCCTGGAGCGCCATCCGGGCAACCCTTGCCCGTCCGCGCCCGAGTTTCTCCGGATGCTTCGAGACCTTCCCGAGGCGCCCACGTTGGGTCTGCTCACCGGGAACGTGCGGCTCGGGGCGGAAATCAAGCTTCGGCACTTCCGCCTTTGGGAGGAGTTTCGTACCGGTGGATTTGGCGACGATAGCGAGGATCGCGACCAGATCGCGCACGTGGCCAAGCGGCGAGGGAGCCAGCTTCTGGGACGCGAGCTCTCCGGCGATGAAATCGTCGTGATCGGCGACACGCCTCTCGACATCGCCTGCGCCAAGGCCATTGGAGCAAGAAGCCTGGCCGTTGCCACAGGATCTTCGCCGGTGACCGACCTGATGCGTCACCACCCCACTTGGGCCGTGGAGCACCTGGGTCGCGTGACACCGGAAGCGATCTGCGCCATGTCGAGCCAGTGACGCTGAAGCGCGAATCGCCGGGACGCTCTCACGCAACCACTCCGCGGATCACCTCGGCTTCCACGACGCCGGTGAGCCGGTTGTTCAAGCCTCCAAAGAAGTAGGTCAGCCGCTGCGGATCCAGACCCATGAGATGGAGGATCGTGGCATGCAGATCTCGGAGGTGATGGCGGTCGACCGCCGCTCCTTCTCCCAATTCGTCCGTCTCTCCGTAGCTCGTGCCCGCTTTCACCCCGGCGCCCGCCATCCAGTAGGTGAAGCCTTTTGGGTTGTGGTCGCGTCCGCCGGGCTTGCCGCCCGTGTTAAAGGTTTCCGCCACGGGCATCCGTCCGAACTCGCCGCCCCAAACCACAAGCGTCTCATCCAGGAGGCCTCGCCTTTCCAGATCCGTGAGAAGCGCCGCGATCGGACGATCCACCTCGGGGCAATGGATCTTGAGATTCTCCTCGATGCCCTGGTGTCCGTCCCATGTGTTCTGCCCGCCCGCCGCGCCGCCGCCGGAGTAGAGCTGCACGAACCTCACTCCCCGCTCGACAAGCCGGCGCGCGATCAGGCACTGACGCCCAAACGGGGCGGGGCCTTGCGCGAACGTATGCCAGGCGGGCTTTGGCTCATTGATGCCGTACATCTCGAGCGTGGCGGCATCCTCCTGGCCGAGGTCGAGCGCCTCTGGCGCCGCGGATTGCAGGCGGAACGCGAGCTCGTAGCTTGAGATCCGAGCCTGGAGTTCCGAATAACCTGGATGCGTCGCCTGATGCGCCGCGTTCAGCTCGTTGATGAAATCGATCTCCTTCCGCTGCATCGCCCGGCTTTTTCCACCGGGAGGGCGGAGGTTCAGAATGGGCTCGCCCGCCGCCCGCAGAATGGTTCCCTGATGAACCGCCGGCATGTAGCCGCTGGACCAGTTCGGCGGTCCGGTGGTCGGTCCGCCTCGCGGATCCAGCATCACCACATACGCCGGCAAGCTCTGGTTCAACGTGCCCAACCCATAGCTCATCCAGGCCCCGATGGACGGATGCCCCTGCAGAATACGGCCGCTGTTCATCTGCAGGACCGCGCTCCCGTGGGCGAAAGAGTCGCTATACAGCGACTTGATCACGGCGAGCTTGTCCATGTGTCGGGAGATGCGCGGGAACGCGTCGGAGCACCACAGGCCGGAGCGTCCCTGCTGACGAAACTGCCGCCGGCTTGCCTGGAGGACGGCCTTGGTTTTCGTGTTTCGACGAAACTCATTGTCGATCGTCTGGCCGTCGCGTCGTTGCAGCTCGGGCTTGTAGTCGAACAGGTCGAGCTGCGAAGGACCGCCGAACATGAAAAGAAAAATGCACGACTTGGCTCGCTTCGGGAGGCTGGGCGGCTTTGGAAATGTGGAGGGGGCGGGCGCCGACGCGGCATATCCCTCCTGCTCCAGAAGCGAGGCAAGTGCCACCCCAGCGAAGCCGGCCCCCATCTCCCAGAGGAACTGGCGTCGCGGTCGCGAGGAATGAGCGAGGGGGTTCATGGCGGACAAGGGAGTTGGATCAATCCGAGTAAATGGTTTCGCTGAGATTCAGGAGAGACAGGCAAAGGCTGCGGAGCGCCAACGTCTCCGGCGTCTCTTTGACCTCGGCTCGGGCCCTTGCCGCCTGGTCGTGAAGAAAGGCGATCGCGCGCCGCAGTTCCGCCGATGTCGGGTCTCGTTGCACGCAGAGGGCGAAAGCCCGGCGGATCTGACCCGGTTCCGAAGCGCCGCCTTCGCGCCGAACCCGATCGGCGAACGCCGCCGCCTGCCGCTGCGAGAAGTCGTCATTGAGCGCCATCAGCGCCTGCGGGGCGATGGTGGTCGTTGAGCGCATGCCCATGGGCGACGAACAATTCGCGAAGTCGAAGACCTCAAGGAGCGGCAGCTTCAGCGCGCGTTTCACGAAGAGATACACGCTGCGGCGGTTCTGCTCCGACTCGGGGCTTTCCCCCCAACCCTTCCCCGCGGAATCCTGCGTTCCATGAACTTCCTTGGGGAGGCTCGGGAAGACACTGGGCCCGCCCGCCTTGGCGTTGAGCTGGCCGCTGATCGCGAGGAAGGAATCGCGGACGACCTCGGACTCGACCCGTCGAAGATTCTGCCGCCAGAGCAGGTGGTTGGCCTCGTCGCGCTCGAGCGCTTTGCGTTGCGTGGCCTGAGTGGATTGTCGATATGTTTCGCTCAGCAGAATCTCGCGATGCAGCGCTTTCAAGCGCCAGCCTTGGGAGATCAGGCGACCGGCGAGATAGTCGAGCAGCTCCGGATTCGTGGGGGCCTCGCCGGTCCGTCCGAAATCATCCGGAGTGGGAACCAGGCCGACGCCAAAGTAATGTTGCCACACGCGATTTGCGACCACGCGGGCCGTGAGGGGATTGCGCGGGCTTGCCAGCCAAGCCGCCAGCGGTCGTCGACGACCCGAGCTGGATGCTTGGGCGTCGACGGACGGAATCGCCGCGGCCGCCGCGTTGAACACCGATGGAAACGCGGGCTGGACCTCCTGGCCAGGGGCGTCAAATCGTCCTCGGATGAGCACATGCGTCGGCTTCTTCGCGCCGCTATTGTCGACGACGGTCAGCGCGAAATCGTAAGGCGGCGCGGCGTCCTTCGCCTTTTGCAGCGCCTCTTCAATCGCTTTCTTATCCTGCGTCGCGGCGGCCGCCAGCTTCTTTTCCAGATCCCCCACGCGTGTCGCTTTGTCCTGATCCCATCGAGCCACTTCCGCCGGTGTCGTCAGCGGCCGGGTGATCTTCCCCGTCCCTCGACCGCCGCCGCCCGTGTGCTGCTGTCCGTAGGGGTCGATGTTCCGAAAGAACGCGAGAAACGAATAGTAGTCCGACTGGCTGAAGGGATCGTATTTGTGATCGTGGCAGCGGGCGCATCCCAGAGTGACTCCTAGAAACGCGGTGCTCGTGGTCACGAGAACATCGTCGAGATCGTCATACTCCGCGGCCAGCGTGCTGTCGGGCTCGTCATCCCAAACATGCAGCCGGTAAATCCCCGTCGCCACCAAGGCGTCCTTCCAGGCCTGATCGGCCGGACGTCCCAGGGCGAGCCATTCGTCGGCGATCTCGTCTCCCGCGATCTGTTCCCGGATGAACTGGTCGTAGGGCTTGTCGTCGTTGAGCGAGCGGATGACATAGTCCCGGTATCGCCATGCGTACGGCTTGGCGCCGTCGCGCTCGTAGCCATTGCTCTCCGCAAACCGAACCAGATCGAGCCAGTGACGCCCCCACCGCTCGCCGTAGTGCGGAGAGTCGAGAAGCGAGTCCACGAGGCGCTCCCAGGCGTCTGAGGATCCGTCCCGCTCGAAAGCCGTCACCTGATCCGGCGTGGGCGGAAGTCCGATGACGTCGAAGTAGGCGCGACGCGCCTGCTGACGTCGCGACGCCGGAGGATTACGCGAGAGGCCCTGGGCTTCGAGCGCGGAGCGGATGAAGGCGTCGATTGGGCTCGTGGACGGCGCGTTCTTGTGAAGGCGCGGGGGGGTCGCGGGGCGAATCGGCTGGAAAGCCCACCACGCGCGATCCGACTCCGAGAGCTCGAAACCGCCGCGGCGCAGCTGAGGAGGCGACGCGGGCTTGAGGGGGGACTGCGCGCCGAACGCCGGGCGGGCAAGGCATCCGAGCGACATCAGCGCCGCGGCGAGAAGCCGCGCGACCCCCTTCATTCGAGTGACAAAAGACCCAGACATGGTGAACGGGCGCGACCCTATCAGCGGCCGCGCCCAAGAAAAGCCCCACGTGCCAAAATCCGCGAATGCGAATGACCGGCCCGACCAAATGCGGAGTTGCCCGAGGGGAGCGGAGCCGTGCATCCTCAGGGTCATGACTCCGGTTCGATTGGGCATCGTGGGCATGGGCAACATTGGGAAGCACCACGCGGGCTATTTGCGCGCGGGCCAGGTTCCTGGATGCGAGCTTGTGTCGGTGTGCAGCCCTTCGCCCCAGAAGCTGGAAAGCTATCGTCCGCTCAAGATCCACAGCGATCCGATGACGCTGATCCGATCCGGCGAGATCGACGCCCTGCTCATCGCCACCCCGCACTACCAGCACGCCACCCTGGGCATCGCGGCTCTCGAGGCCGGCCTCCATGTGATGGTGGAAAAGCCAATCGCGGCGCACAAGGCGGACGCCGAGCGGTTGATCGCCGCGGCGAACGCGCGGCCCGCGCAGATCTTCGCGGCGATGTTCCAACTGCGAACCGAGCCGCGCTACGTGAAGATCCAGACGCTACTTCAATCGGGCGAGCTGGGGCGGCTCATGAGGGTGAATTGGATCAACACGGACTGGTTTCGCACGGACGCCTATTACGCCAGCAGCGCCTGGCGAGCGACGTGGAAAGGCGAGGGGGGAGGGGTATTGCTGAACCAAGCTCTGCACAACCTCGACACCCTGCATTGGCTGCTGGGCGTCCCGAGCCGCGTCCGGGCTTTCAGCAAACTCGGCGGCTACCACAACATCGAAGTCGAGGACGAGGTGACGGCCTATCTGGAATGGCCCGGAGGAGCGACCGGTGTCTTTGTAACGTCAACCGCCGAGGCGCCGGGCGCCAACCGCCTGGAGATCACCGGCAGTCGCGGGCGATTGGTGCTGGAGAACGATCGCCTCTCATTCCAACGAACGGAGACCGATGCCCTCGATTTCAGTCGAACCGCCAAGACCGCGTTCGCAAAGCCGGAGCTCTGGAACGTGGAGATTCCTTTCACAAACGCCCCGGCCCAGCACGCGACGTTGATGCAGAATTTCGTCGAGGCGATCCGGGAGCGGAAGCCGCTCATCGCTCCAGGCCAGGACGGCATTGGCTCCGTCGAACTCGCCAACGCGATGCTCTACTCCTCCCTCACCCACGAGACCGTGGAGCTGCCGCTGGATGGCCTCATTTACGAAGCGCGCCTCCAGGAGTTGATCGCAAACTCAAAGTTCCAAAAAAAGGTGGAGAACCTCTCCAGTGACGATTTCGCCAAGTCCTTCCGACGCTAACAGCCTGTTGGACTTTCCTCCACGCCTGGCCGTCCGGATCCGCGCCCCTCGTTTAAGTAAGTCGACCGTCTGCAGGCCAGCACGTGAAAGGGAAGAGAGTGCGCCAAAACGACTCACAGGAAGCGAGTGCTGACAAATGGAGGGAAGTCCGGGTGGCTGCCGTGGGTTCTGACTGGAGCGGTATTGGGCCAAGGGGAAGGTCCTCCATCGTTTTCTCCCCCATTTCTCTCGTGCCATCTTGTTGTCTTCATTGTCCAAATCGTTACGCAACCGCTCGCCTTTCTCTCCATCGGCACGCTCTGCTGTCCCGCCTGTGGGCAGCTGGGAGGCGCCCTTGAGCTCTAATTGACAAAGCGAGCGCTGCTGACCTACCTTGCTGCTATTGCTATGAAGCCTCTCGACTCTACGGCGCGCGACCGCGCTTTCACCCTCATCGAACTTCTGGTGGTGATCGCCATCATTGCGATACTCGCGGCCCTCCTCCTGCCCTCGCTCGGTCAAGCCAAGATGAAGGCGCGGAACATCGACTGCGTCAACCGCCTCAAGCAGGTCGGGGTGGGCTTCCGGATGTGGGCGCACGACAACGCGGATCGATTTCCCTGGCAGGTGGCGGACTACAACGGGGGCTCCATGGGCGCGTCAGACTGGACGGACAACTTCAGGGCCGCGTCGAATCAGCTCGCGACGCCGAATATTGTCTACTGCACCACCGATCGCGATCGGCGGCCCGTCGTTAGCTGGCAAAGCCTGAATGGGGATGAGAGCGTGAGCTATTTTGTTGGGACCGAGTCCCGCGACGCCTATCCCCAAACGATCGTCGCGGGGGACCGCAACGTGTTCGGAGGAGGAGGCGGATTGGATATTTCGTGGAACAAGTTCGTTGGGGACTCCATCGACTCGCGTTGGGAGATAGACATGCACCACAACCGTGGCAACATCGTGTTCGCCGACGGCAGCGCGCGCACGACCTCCTCGGAGAGCCTCAGGGAGGCCGTTGCGAGCAGCCTGACGATTGGGATCACGAATGTCGTGTTCTCGAAACCCCGCGGCATTCTGTGAGCCTGGGTCAGCCGACTGCGCTGGGGGACGCCTAGGGCTCCGGATGTCGAAAGATCGAATCAAGCTTGCGTTGGGCGGTGTGCTGATCGTCGTGGCGGTGGTTCGCCTGGCGCTCTATTCTTCTCCACGGCCTCCTTTTGACGCCGGGGTGCATGAGGCCCTGGGTCGAGTGATGGCGGAGGAGGCGCTCCGATACGCTCCGGGAGGCGGAAACTTGGTTCTAATCGTTCGCGACACCAAGAGCGTGGCGAGCCCGGCGGCGGACGCTCAGATCCGTTCCTTCTGCAAGGCCGTGGGACGCAGCGCGCGGATCGGATCCACGAACGCGATCAAGATCGACCCCCTTCGCGTGCCCGAGGTGCCGGCAGGGGATTTTTGGACCTTGATGAAAAACGCAGGGGAAAACGACGTGATCGTATCCTTCATGGGCCCGCCCACTTTCAGCGAAGCTCAGCAGGCGAAGCTGGGCGGCAAAGCGGCCAAGGTGGTGGCTCTGGCCACAGGGGCGATCGCGCGCCGAGTGGATCTACCGAGCCTGTTCAAGCGGGGGCTGCTCCAGGCGGCAATCGTGGACCGCGAAGCCGCCTCGAGGCCGAACCCGGCGGCTTCCGCGTCGGATTCCCGGACGATCTTCGATTCCCTCTACACCGTCGTCTCCGCGACATCGATGGGCCCGAAGCCATGAAGAGAATCCAGTCGCCCATCGCATCCCGGGATCGCGCGGCCTTCGCCTTGCCCGATCTGGCGCTGTTGCTGGGAACGATCCTGATTCTCGCCGCTCTGGTGATTCCCGCGGTTTCCGCTTCGCGGGAACGGGGGCGGGCGGCTCAATGCGTCGAGAACCTCAACCACATATCCAAAGCTCTCCTGAAGCAGGCGCAGGACGCTGACGGCAAGCTTCCGGTGTCGAAGAGCAATCCGGCTCCCGGGGGATGGTGGACCTACAAGGAGGGGATCCAGGAGCAACTCGCGGCCGGAGGAGCGGCGGCTGGCAAGGTGTTCGCGTGTCCCAGCGACCGCGGCTACGGCTTGGGGGACGAGTCGGCGACGCCCTTCTCGCAGAGCCCGAAGCACAGCTTCACCAGCTACGTGTTCAACGGAGTGACGCTCCCCGGCATCCCGAATGTCTCCGGCCGGGCGCTCAGCTCGATTCGCAATCCGGCCCGGACCCTCCTCATCATGGAGTTCACCGCGCACGGGCCCCTTTCGTGGCATCGGAGTCGGACCGGGCTTGGCAACGCGCCTTTTTACGACGGCGCCGAAAGCATCGTGGGGTTTGTGGATGGCCACGTGGCGATGACGCGGTTTTACTATGATGGCGTGAACGCGGCCTATACACGGGACCCGATCCCGGGTTATGATTATCAGTTCAGTGGAGATTAAGCGGATTGCCCGGGCAACCGAGTTAAACTATAGAAGAAGCTGTTTGGACGTATGAAAACAGAAGTGAAGAGTTGGGTGTGGCGTCGGGCCGTGGCAATCGCCATCGGATACCTGTGCCTTTATGGTCTACGCGGCGAGGCGACCGTCACCATCAGCGAGTGGAATCCTATCTTTCGCGGCATCGACCACGCCGTCGGGCACAAGGCTCCGGGAGGCGGCGACACGCGTCTCCAGTACGTCAGCATGTTTCGGATTGATCTGCAGGATCCGGATATTCGATTCTTGAGCACGCCCCGCATCGCCAACTATGTGCAGGGCTCGCAAGAGACCGCCTCCGCGCCCGTGAGCCGCTACGTGCAGGACAACAAGGTCCAGGTGGCCATCAACGCGAACTTCTATAACCCCGGGGAAGTCGACGACATCGGACATCCGATGAACGTTCTCGGGTTGCACATCTCCCAAGGCCAGCTTGTAGGACCACCGGATCCCGACCGCTATCGGAGCAGCGTTTACATATCAACGAACAACCACGTCGCGTTCTACCCCACCAACTGGCCGCTGGCGAACACCAACGGAATTTACACGGCTGTGACCGGCGAGTACCCCTTGATCATCAATGGAGTCAATGTCGCGAACAACTTAACCTCGAAGGTCGCGGGCAGAAATCCCCGCACCCTGATCGGCGCGACCAAGGATGGAAGGTATCTCTTCCTGCTCGTGATTGATGGCCGCCAGGACGGATTTTGGAGCGATGGCGCCGAGGATGAAGACTCGGCGGACTGGCTTCTGCGACTGGGCGCCTATAACGCGATCAACCTGGATGGCGGTGGATCCTCCACCATGGCCATGGAGTACTGCCCGGGTCACGCGGTTTTGTTGAACCACCCGAGCGAGCTTCTTGCCCGCGGCCGGGAGCGCTATGTCGGCAGCCATCTCGGCGTCTTTGCAAAGCCACTTTCTGGATTCATATTTGACGTGACCACGGAGCCGGGGCTCTCGGCGGCGGTCATCGCTTGGAAAACGCAGGCGCCAGCGACGACGCAATTACAGTATGGCGCCACCACGAACTACGGAAGCCTCACTCCCTTGGACTCCACCCTGGGCGCCAACCACGAGGTGACGCTCGAAGGGTTTAAGCCGGGACAGACCGTCTATTTCAATATGCTGTCGAAGGCCGATGGGCAGACCTACTCCAACCGCTGGTGTCTGATACTGGGAACGGGGGACCCTGTTCCGATCTTCGGCATGGAAAAGAAGTGGAAGTATCAGACGAACAATCTCGACGGGGTGGCTTGGACTCTTCCGGGTTACAATGATTCCAAGTGGCTTGGCGAAGGACCGGGACTCCTCTACTACGAGGACAATCCGAACGTGGGTCCCAAGGGCACGCTGCTTCCGATCTTGTCCACAGGCCCGACCAGGCTGCCGATGACGTACTACTACCGCTCGACGTTCACCAATCCCTTCCCTGTGGCGCCGATCTCCCTCACTTTTTCAAACTACATCGATGACGGCGCTGTGTTCTACCTCAACGGCGTCGAAATCCAGCGGGTGAGAATGCCGGCGGCGCCCGCGCCCATTCAATTCACCACGAAAGCCAGCAGCTATCCTTGCAACGGAGACGCCACGATGGACTGTCCTGTGGTGTTTACGGTGACTGGTGATGCGCTCACGAATATCGTGGCCGGCCCCAACATCCTTGCCGTGGAGGTTCACAACTACGACCCCGGCAGCCCCGACAGCGTTTTCGGCACAGCGTTGTTTGGAGTCCCAGGGGATGTTCCGGTCAAGCCGCCGAACCTGAGCATCACCTTCGATTCCGTCGCCGCGAAAGTCCGGATCGCCTGGCAGGGCGGGGCCGGGATGTCGCTCCAGCAAACGGCCACTCTGGGCGTCACCGCGTCCTGGAGCGCTGTCCCCAGCGGAGCCGCAAGTCCTGTCGTCCTCCCCGTGGACTCCGCAACGAGATACTTCAGGCTTCATTCTCCCTGATCCACGGGCGCGGCATGATCCCGATTTTCTACGACACGCACGCGCACCTTGATTTCCCGGATTACGCCCCCGACCTCGATGAGGTCCTCGCGCGAGCCCAGAACGCCGGCATCTCCCGGATTCTATCGATCGGCACCGATCTCTCCAGCAGCCGGCAGGCGGTGGCGCTCGCCGAGAGGCACTCCTTCATCCACGCCGTCATCGGGTGGCATCCGAACCATGTCATGGAGGCGCCCGACGATGTCCGCCCCGAGCTGCGCGATCTCGCCCGCCATCCCAAGGTCGCCGCTGTGGGTGAAACGGGCATGGATTACTATCGCATGCCGAGTCAACAGACGGGCGGAACGGCCGCTCAGGACGAGGCATTCAAGCGCAAGCAGGCCCAGGTTTTCGAACAGCAGCTCGAGGTCGCCGCGAACTGCGGGCTCAACGTCGTGATCCACCAGCGGGCGGCTTGGGAGGACACGATCCAACGCGTGCGGGCCTGGTCGGGGAAGGTGCGCACCGTGTTCCATTGCTTTTCGGAATCGCCCGAAGCGATGCGCCAGGTCCTGGATCTCGACGGCCTCGTCAGCTTCACCGGCATTCTGACGTTCAAGAACGGAAAGAACATCCGCGACACCCTCGCGGCGACTCCGCTGGAGCGGTTCATGCTCGAAACCGACTGTCCGTACCTCGCCCCTGCGCCGTACCGCGGCAAGCGGTGCGAGCCCGCCTACGTGAAGGAAATAGCGGCGACGGCGGCGGAGGTGAAAGGTGTTTCGTTGGAAGCGCTGAGCGCCGCCACGTGCTCAACCGCAGAGGCCTTTTTCCGAATGCGGGCCTGACCGCGGCTGATGGAAGGACCGGCAGGCTCCTAGGGCAGCCGTTGCTGGAACAACCATTCAAACATTTCGACGTCGAGATACGCTTTCTTCCACGAGCTGTGTTTCAGGCCGGTGTACTCGGTGTAGCGGGTGGAACCGCCGTGCTTCTTCCAGGCCTCGACCATGTCGCGAGCGGACTGGACGGGGATCAGATGGTCATCGTCTGAATGGAAAGCCCAAATCGGAAATCGCGCCGCGCGATCCGTCGCCATCGATGGCGTTCCCGCAGCGCACACCGGCACGCCAGCGGCGAAGATGCCCGGAGTCTGCGCCATATACCCCCAAAGCGCGATGCCTCCCATGGATACACCGGTGAGGTAACGGCGCTTGGCGTCGATGCGGAATTCCTTGGCCAGCGGCCCTTGCATCAGCTCCAGCGTCAGGGTGAGGGCATCCTTGTCCTTGCTGAAAAAGGAGGAGCCCGTCCACCCCTCGCCCTTCGGACATTGCGGCGCGAGAACGAAGCAATCGCGATGCTGTCGGGCCAGGGTTTCCTGGATCAGCCTCGGGCCCCAGTTGAGGGGTTCTTCGTTGTCGTCGCCGCGCGCGATGGCGCCATGAAGGAAAACGAGAAGCGGATACTCCCGACCGGGCGCCATCTCGCGCGGAGTCAGCAGGCGGTACGGGAGACGCGCACCCGCGGCGTTGGTGTAGACGCGCTTGAGAAACGCGCTTTCCCCGGGCTCCGCGCCGATCGCCGCGCGCGTCATCGCCGCGAGGATCACCAGCCAGGAGATGACACGACGGACTTGTTGCAGGATGCGCATGGAACTTGGGTTAAGCGGAATTCAAGTCAGGGCCAAGCACGAAGTGACAATATCGCGGACCTCGCGGCGACGCGAGGTTCCGCTTACGAGAGGAGGCCGGTGACCAGCCTCGGTGTGTCCGCTGGCCCGATCAGGCGATGGTTCAATCCCTGGTAGCGATAGCTGAAGGCGAAAGGATCCAATCCCGCCAGGTGCAGGATGGTGGCCTGCAAATCGTGGACGTCGACTTTGTTCTCCGTGACGAAGTATCCCAGCTCATCCGTGCTTCCATACGTGATGCCTGGCCGAACTCCGCCGCCCGCCATCCAGATCGTGAAGCAATGCGGATGGTGATCGCGCCCCAGGAACTTGGAGCCGCCGCGAGCCTCGTTCATGGGCGTGCGACCGAACTCACCGCCCCAGACGACGAGCGTTTCATCCAGCATTCCTTTGGCTTTGAGATCATCCAGCAACGCGGCGATCGGCTGGTCGATCTCTTTGCATTTCATCGGGAGATGTTTGACGATGTCGTCGCCCTCGCCCGTGCCGTGGCAGTCCCAGCCCCAATCGAAGAGCTGCACATAGCGCACGCCATTCTCCACCATCCGACGCGCGAGCAGGCAATTGTTCGCGAAGGAGGAGGCGCCCGCCTTCGCCCCGTAACGGTCCAGCACGTCCTGCGGTTCCTTCCGAATGTCCATCACTTCGGGAACCGCGACCTGCATCCGGAAGGCGAGCTCGTACTGCGAGATGCGCGTGAGCGTTTCGGGGTCGCCAATATGCTCCAGCTCGAATTGGTTGAGCTCCTTCAACGCGTCGAGGCTCTTCCGCCGCAGAGCCCGATCCATCCCCGCGGGATCCTGCACATAAAAAATCGGCTCGGTGCCCGTCCGGCACTGGACGCCCTGATACACGCTCGGCAAAGGGCCGCTGCCCCACACGCTCTTGCCCGCGGTGGGGTCCGTGCCTCCCGAGACGAGGACTATGAAACCTGGCAGGTTCTGATTGTGGGAGCCCAGCCCGTAGGTCACCCAGGATCCGATCGACGCGTGTCCGGATCGGTTGTCGCCCGTGTGCAGATACAGCTCGGCGGGGGCGTGGTTGAATTCCTTTGTGTACATCGACTTGATGATCGCGAGGGAATCCGCGTGACGGCTGAGATGGGGCAGCAGCTCGCTCATCCACGCTCCGCTCTGGCCGTATTGTTGGAACCGATACGGGGTGCCGAGCAGCTTGGGCACGCCCTTGATGAATGCGAATCGCTGGCCCTTGAGAAACTCCTCGGGGCAGGGCTTCAGGTGGTAATCCTTCAGCTTGGGCTTCCACTCGAACAGCTCGTGCTGGGGCGGAGATCCCGACATGTGCAGATAGATCACCGACTTGGCCTTCGCGGCGAGCATCGGCGGCCGGGGAATCAGGGGATTGTTGATGTCCTGCTTCGAGATCGCGCCCTGCGCCGCGCCGCCAAGGAGCTGATGGAGCGCCGCCGCGCCAAGCCCCAGGCTGCCCTGTCGCAGGAAGTGCCTCCGGGTGAGCGCCTGGAGTTCGAGTTGCTTGAGATGCATCGGTCAGCCTTTCGTTAACACCGAGTCGAGGTTCAACAGAACATTCCCCACCACCGACCACGCGGCGGCCTCCGCAGGATCCATCCCGGCTTCGAGCGATCCCGCCTGGCTGCTCGCCATGGCTTTCGCGCCTTTGGCGTCGTCCCGGTATCTGGAGCGGCTTTCCTCGAAGAGGCGCTTGAGCACCTCCACCTGGCGCTCCTCCGGCGCCCTTGCCGTGGCGTGCCGGAGGGCCCAGCGAACGCGCGATTCCGTGGTGTCGCCGCCTTCCTTCATGATCCGTCGAGCCAGCGCCTGAGCGGCCTCCACAAAGACCGGGTCGTTGAGCGTCACGAAGGCCTGCAGCGGCGTGTTCGAGGGCACGCGTCGGATGGTGCAGTACTCCCGCGTGGGAGCGTCGAAGGCCATCATGGAGGGATAGGGCACAGTGCGTCGCCAGAAGGTGTAGAGGCCGCGCCGGTGCTTGTCCTCGCCTCCGCTGGTCGCCCAGTTGCGCTCGCCGTTGAACGCCGCCTGCCAGAGGTTGTCGGGCTGCGGCGGATAGACCGAAGGGCCAAACATCTTTCGGCTCAGGAGCCCGCTCAACGCGAGCGCCTGGTCGCGCACCATCTCCGCTTCCAAACGCGGACGTGGAGCGCGGGACAACCACACATTCCTCGGATCCTGCTGCAGCTGCTCCGAAGTTGCCTGGCTCGACTGCCGATAGCTCGCCGACGTCACCAGAAGTTTGAGCAAGGCCTTGGTGTCCCAGCCCAGCCGCGGATACTCGGTCGCCAGCCAGTCCAGGAGCTCCGGATGCGAAGGCATCGCTCCCTGGGTGCCAAAATCCTCCTCCGACTCCAGCAGGCCCTTCGAGAAAAGGGCTGACCAGAACCGGTTGACCGCAACACGCGCCGTGAGGGGATTCGCGGGATCGGTCAGCCACATCGCCACTCCGAGCCGGTTCGTTGGGGCTTTCGCTGGGAGGGGGTGGAAAGCGCTGGGCGTCGACGGCGAGACCGAATCCCCCGGCGTCAGAAAATTCCCCTTCATGAGAATACGCGTGACCCTTTGATCCTTCTGGGCGAGCTCGCGAAGAACCGGTGTTTGCACCACCTGCTTCTCCACCGCGGAGAGCTGGTCTTCGAGCGGTCGGATCCGTTGGACCAACGCCTGGTACTCCGGCGAAAGAGCCCAGTAGAATGCCGCAATCTCCCGGTTCTGCTCGGCGTCGCGCTGGTCTCGAGCGGTCCGCAAAGCGGCGGCCACCGCGTGAGGCAGGGCGGGGAAGGGCTGTTTCTCCTGTGTCGACGACACACGGAACATCGCCGGCGCGGCGCCGTCGCCCTGGGTTTGCGTGAGCGTGAGCGTGAGCGCTTCTCCCTTCGCGAAGGTCGCGGGCTTCGCGAACGCCAGAACGATCTCCTGCGGACGGGAGGATCCTTGAGCGATGGAGAAGGATGTCTTCGGATCCGAATCAATGGCGTTCTCGATCTTCGCGCCGTTGGAGCGCGCGGACGTCGTGGCCGCAAGGATCGGCATGGGCTGCGCGCCCGATGTGGCGATCCGTGTGGAAGGCTTGGGAACAGGGGCGCTGGCTTCCGTCCATACGGGGGACCGTTGATCATCGAGCAGGACGACCCTGAATCCCTTCAGTCGGTCTTCCACGCCGCCATCGGTGCGATTCCACAGGGTGACGGTTTCAATGGGAGCCGCTTCCCCCAGATCGACCTCCCACCAGGGATCGTCGTTCAGGGCGGTATGCGTCACCGACAGCTTGTCGTGCGCTCCATCCGTGTTGCCGTCTATCGCTCGCCCCGCCACACCGCCGAAATCGGTCGACGATTGGGACGCCTTTCCGCGGAGCGCGACGTTCTGCCCTGAGCTCATCACCTCGACCTCCGCGAGTGACAGATACTTGCCCTTGCCCGGCAGCTCCACCCGGACATAGCGGGCGCGGGGGAATCGAGGCGCGTCCGACGTGATCTCGGCGCGAATATCGCTCAGATTCACAGGGCCGCGGGGATTCCGTCCCAGCCGGGTCGCTCCGCTGCTTTCCACCGGGAGGAGCTCGATCCGGAGCCCGGTGACGGGAGACGCCAGATCAGTGAAAGTGACGCGAAAGATGTTGGTGGGCGGGGTCGCTCCGACGGCAACGATGCTGCGATCCGGCTGGACGTAAAGTTCGCTCTTCGCCGCCTGAGCCGACGACGGAGGCAACGCCGACCACTCCCGCGCGACATTCAATGCCCGTTGCTCCCAGGCGCCGCGGGCAAGATCATACTCCATCTTCGGGTGATCCCGCCGGTCGCGCAGGGGCTCCAGGTCGCGTTTGAGCTCCTCGATGCGGTTGGCCTGTTCGGGCGTCGGTGTCGGGTGACGAGGGGAATCGTCCGGACGATCGGCGTCTTCGGTTTGATTGAAGAACGCGTAGAAGGAGTAATAGTCGCGCTGGGTGATGGGATCATACTTGTGCGAATGACACTTGGCGCAGCCGAAGGTGATGCCCATCCATACCTGCATCGTGGTGTCGATGCGATCCTTGATCGCCGCGACGCGGAACTCCTCGTCGTCCGTTCCGCCTTCATCGTTGGCCATCGTGTTCCGGTGAAAACACGTGGCCAGGAGCTGGTCGGTGGTGGCGTTGGGCAACAGATCGCCCGCGAGCTGCTCGGTGGTGAACCGATCGTAGGGCAAATTGCGGTTGAACGCGTCGATCACCCAGTCGCGATATCGCCACATGTAGGGGCGGAGCGGGTCGGATCCATAGCCCTTCGAATCGGCGTAGCGCGCGAGGTCGAGCCACATCCGCGCCCAACGCTCCCCGTATCCGGGCGAGGAAAGAAAGTGATCGACCATTCTTTCGTAGGCGTCCGGAGACTTGTCCTGCTGGAACGCGTCGAGCTCGGCGAGGGTGGGCGGCAGCCCGGTCAGGTCGAGGGCCACGCGCCGGGCCAGGGTGGATCGATCCGCCTCGGCCGCGGGCGCCAGGCCATGGCTCTCCATTCCCGCAAGAACGAAGAAATCAATCGTGTTCTTCGCCCATCCCGTGGTTTTCACCGCGGGCGCGGCGGGCCGCTTTGGCTTGCGGAAGCTCCAGTGGCTCGGCTCGGTGGCGTCCGATCCATCGAGGGACGCGGGCCATTCGGCGCCCGCGCGGATCCATCGGGTCAGCAGGTCGGCCTGCCGGGCTGTGAGTCGTGGCCCCTTGGGCGGCATGAACTCGCCGTCCGCCGTGCCGCGGATGAGCTCGATCATGCGGCTCTTCTCTGGAGATCCGGGAGCGATGGCTGGAGCGCCGGAATCGCCGCCGAGCAACGCCGACTTCTTGAGGTCCAACCGCAGCCCGCCCTTGCTCTTCTCCGCCGAATGACACTTGTAGCACTGCTCCTGGAGCAAGGGCCGGATGTCGCGGGCGAAGTCGATGGTGTCGGCGGCGCTCGCCGGTTCCGACAAGGAGCACCAGCCCAGGAGACTGATCAGAATGAGTGGGGCGCGACGCATGGTTCAGTGACACTAGACTGAGCCGCTGAGTCTGCCATTCAGGCGAAAGGTGTCAGGCCTAATCTCAGGCCGCCGGCGTCTCCGCTGGATCGGGGTTGATTCTCCCGTCGGTTTGTGGTTGTTCACGGGCGCGATGAAAGCGAAAGCCAACCTGAAGGACCGGTTCGTCATCATCATGGCGGGAGGTCGCGGCGAGCGCTTCTGGCCGCTCAGCCGCCAGAAGACCCCCAAGCAGCTGCTCACGCTGCTCGGAAGGCGATCCTTCCTCCAAAGCGCCTGGGACCGCGTCGCCGCGCTTGTCCCGCCCCAAAACGTTTTCATCATCACCAACGATGTCCAGGCGCCCGAGGTGCGGAAGCAGCTGCCGAAGCTGCCGAAGGAGAATGTGGTGGCCGAGCCCTGCGGCCGCGATACCTGCGCCGCGGTGACGCTGGGGGCGGCGCTCGTCGGCGCGCGGTCCACCACCGGAGTCATGGCGGTGCTCCCGTCGGACCATGTCATCCCGGAGGAAAAGAAATTCCAGCAGGTCCTCGAGGATTGCTTCGATCTGGCTTCCCGCGGGCAGGTCATCGCGACCATCGGGATCCAGCCCACGGAGCCCGCCACGGGCTACGGATATATCCGCGTCGGCGCCGAGCTGCCGCCGCCCCAAGGCGCGAAGCGCTACAAAACCACTTTCTACAAGGCGGAGCAGTTCGTCGAGAAGCCCAACCTTGATCGAGCGCTCGAGTATCTGCAGAGCGGCCAGTATCGTTGGAACGCCGGCATGTTCGTCTGGTCGTTCGTCACCATCACGCAAGGCTTGGAGAAGCATCAGCCCGAGATGGCCCAGGCTTGCGCTCGATGGTTTCAAGCCGCCCAAAGGCCGGGGAGGCTCGCCAAGACGCTCGCCAGGGAGTACCCCGAAATCCGGAAGATCTCGATCGACTACGCGCTGATGGAGCACGCGCAAAACGTCGTGTGCGCCGACGGCGCGTTCGCGTGGGATGATCTGGGCGCCTGGCCCGCCTTGGCGCGCCATCTGAAACCGGACGCCGAGGGCAATTGCGCGGTGGGCGACTTCGTGCATGTGGACGCCGCGCGCAACATCGTGTTCGACGCCCGCACCAAGAACCGGACGCCGATCGCCGTTGTGGGACTCCGCGACGCGATCATCGTCCAGACGGACGACGCCACCCTGGTGGCGCACAAGAGTCAGGCCCAGAAGGTGCGCGAGATGGTCGCAAAGCTCGGGGCGGATAAACGCTACGCGGGGCTTGTGTAGTAGGGGGTCACCAGCAGCGGGCTAAACCGCCATGAGAGTGTCCTCCCAGGCGCGCGGCGCTGTTTAGCGGACTCCGTAGAAGCGAGCGGCGTTGTCGCCCCAAATGCCCGCGCGTTCGCCGAGGGTCAGCGCAGGCAGGGAGGTCTCCAGCGCTTCGACGACCCGCGAGTAGCCTCCGGCAAGAAGGCACACAGGCCAGTCCGTGCCGAAGAGGAGCCTTCGGGGGGAGAACTTTTCCACGACATGATCCACATAGGGGCGCAAATGCTCGGGCCTCCACTGTTTCCAGTCGGCCTCGGTGATCATGCCCGAGAGCTTGCACGAGACATTCGGACATCGAGCGAGCGCCGATATCCCGTCCGCCCAGTCGTCCCACCCACGGGCGGCGATGCGAGGTTTCGCCATGTGATCCACCACCAACGGCAGGCCCGGAAAGCGTTCCGCGACCCGGAGCGCCGCCGCGAGGTGAGGGGGTTTGAGAAGCAGGTCGAAGGGCACGCGCCGAATCTCCAGTTCCCCCAGGCCGCGGAGCACCTCTGGACGCGTCAGCCAGTTCACGTCGGGCTCGTCGTGCGCCACGTGTCGAATGCCCACGAACCTCGGATGCTCCTGCAGCGCGTCGATCGTATCCCCAACCTCCGGATCTTCGAGATCCACCCAGCCCACGACCCCCAGGATGAAGGAGTGCTGCATCGCCAGCGTGAGGAACCATCGGGTCTCCTCGAGAGAGCTGAAGGTCTGAACCAGAATGCTGCCCTCCAGGCCATGCTGGGCGAGGAGGGGCTGAAGATCGGAGGGTCCAAAGTTTCTTCGCAGGGGCTGGAGGTCCTCCGTGATCCAGCTGTGAGGGAATTGGCCGAGGGTCCAGAAGTGCTGGTGGGCGTCGATGCGCATCACCGTTCGATACGGGGCGCAACTCGCGGACTCAAGAGGAAACGGCTTCGAGAATTCGGAGGAGTGGGGCAGGCATTCCGACCGCCCCACTCATCCGTCTCCCTGGCGCTATCGGGCGAAGCAACGAACGAGGCCACGAACAAAATCGCAGGTCCCCCGCCTTGCGACAGCCGGAGCCGGGGCAAGCGAGGGACCTAACAACCAGGCGCGCGAGGAGGCAAGCGGTTCGCCCGCGACGATTGGGCCGCGGACGGAGAAGTCAGAACAGAGAAAGCCCCGGGGACCAGTGGTTCCAAACCAGTGAAGGGTGGGAGTTGAGAGGCGCGCGCCGCCGAACCAGAGGCGGTTCCTCGGGGTAACACCCGGTATGGTGTTGTCGTTCACGAGAGGAATAACGCAACTCGCGTGCCGGACCCTCTTCGAGCAAAAAGCCCAGCATTTCGCAAGAATCGCAAAGTGTCGCGGGTGGGAATTGCGCGAAACTCGCACCTGCCCGCGTGAGCGGTGCACGCCGGCTTCGACTTGCGCCGCGCAGAAACCTTCTCTCTGATGCGCGCGTGCCGATCCTCCAAGCCCCATCCCCTCGACGCTGGATCCTCGCGCCCTCGACGCAGATCCTTTGGGCGCTCGCATGGTTGTTCGTCTGGGCGAGGGCATCGGCTCATAACGACTGGTTCGCCCCCTTGTCGAATGGATACAAGCCCTGGCTCATCGGCGGCTTTTCGCTGCTGCTCGCGGGGCGTCTCGCGTCCATCGCGCGATGGCATCATGCCCTGCGATCGACCGGCGCGTCCGCCCACATCGAAGCCACGGCTCTGTCGCTCTGCGCTCGCGACTGGTTTCAGCTGCGCGCGTTGATCCTGCGCGAAGCCGCCCTGGGCCGCGCTAGGGTGATCGAGGCGTGGTTCCACTCCGGCGCGCCCCAGGCCCGAGTTCGCGTCGCCGCGCGGCATGACGCCATCCTTGCGCTGGACCTCGCGGAGGTTCTTGCGAACCCGGAGCCCGCGGCCGCTTCGCCTCGTGCGGACCGGCTCGACCTCCGATGCGCCGCGATCTACGCGGCGCTTGACTGTGCGCTCTCCTCGTTCGGCCTTATGGGGTTGCTCCACTCGTTTGGCCTCTGGGACGCCGGAGGGCTGGGCGGCCTCGCTGCGGCGATGCTGGCGCGCATAGCGGGGAGCTTCACGCCCGGACTCGGAGGCTTCGGACCCCGGGAGCTTCTTCTGGCGTTCACGCTGGGCGCGTCGCGGGGTGTGATCGCGTCGATCGCATCGACGGGGATGATCCTTCTTGCGCTTCACGTCTGCGACGCCACGTGGGGGGCGATCGCGGCGACACGAATGCGACACGCCAGGAAACAACGCGGCGACTCGCCGGCAGCGACACGGATTTCTGTGATCATTCCCACCTTCAATGAGGAACTCGCGCTAAGGGAAACCGTGGATTGGGCGCGGCGGATCCCAGAGGTGGGGGAGTGCATTGTGGTCGACGGAGGCAGTTCCGATCGCACCCGAGAGATCGCGGCGGAACTGGGTTGTGTTCTCCTCACCTCCCCGCCGGGACGCGGACGACAGCTACGGCTCGGCGCCGACCTGGCGCGACATCCCGTGGTGATGCTCCTCCACGCCGACACCTGGCTTCCGCCCGAGGCAGGCGCGGCCGTTCATCGTTGCCTTGCCGATCCAAGGGTTGTCGCGGGAGGATTCTGGAAGCGATTTCGCGACCGACCGCGGCTGCTGATCGGGTCCAGGCCGAAATGTCTCGTTCGAGTTCTCATCGGACGACGCATCGTCGGCGACATGGCCTGTTTCATCCGCAAGGACGCTCTGGAAGCCATCGGCGGAGTGCCCGATATGGAGTTGATGGAGGATTTCGCCCTCTCGGCGCGCTTGCGGCGCGCGGGACGTTTGGCCCTGGCGGACGCCACGGTGACCACATCGGCGCGTCGGTTCCGAAAGCACGGAGTTGTCGCCACGTACTGGAAAATGTGGCGGGTTACCTGGCTCTACCGATTCGGGACTTCGCCGTCTGACTTGCGCAAGATCTACCAAACCTGCACCGAGTCGGATTCGAAAACGAGCTCCACCAAGCCGCGGTAGTCGGGCGACTCCTGATCCAACCGGACGACGCGCACTTCAATTCCCGGCGTGCCCTCATGCTGGGCGATGATGTCGAGGGCGAGGGCATCGTCGGGTCGGGTGAGAACGTGCAGCAGGCGTTTCATGTGGGCAAAAAGAAATGCTTTTGGGCCTAGAAGCGCAAAACAAAGTGGCTTTCCGCCGCGACGCGGGCGAGCTCGGCGTCCGAGATTTCGCGGTAGGTCAAGGGGGAAGCCCCGATCTCCCGCAGCAGCGGGGCGCCCTGCTGGACCAGGACGGGGCGTCCGAATTCTCCCACGATGGGGAAGTACCGGGTGTAGTTGTCCTCGTCCACGAAGTCGTCGGCGAATTCGCTCAGCGCGAGGACGGCGTCGTCGCGCAGATACACATGAACCTCCACCTTTCTCCACGTGCCGACTCCGGCCGCGATGCGGATGCCCTCGGCGGGGCGCGCGCTGGATCGTGGATCGCCGGTGAGAATGAATAGGGCGCGGCGGATCATGGGGTTCTAATTGAAGCTGAGGAAACGGTCGGTGGCGGCCATGAGATCATTGACCACGGTGAGCCCGGCGAAGGTGGCGTGGTCTGTCAGGGGGATTTCGCGTCGATGCGCCCCGTAGGCGCAGGCGTAGAGGATCAACCCCCGGCCGCGCAGCGCCTGCAAGTCGGGATGCCCGACTCCGCGCACGGCTTCATCGATGCAATAGAGATACACCACAACGCCCGCGTCGATCGCCGCGCCGGCCGCGCCGAGGGCGTGGTGGAAGTTGGGGGCGTCGGGCGCAACCGAAACGAGTATTCCCAGTTTTTTTCCGCTCAGGGCCACGCCGCGAACCTAGCAATGGCGCGTGACGGTTAGCCAGGATTTCCTCATTGACCGACGCCGTGGGCATCAGTAGCTTTCGCGCCCTATGATTTTCTCGTTTGGCATCCTTGTTCCCGCTGTGGTCGTCGTAGGCGACTGAAGCGGCCTCGGTGCTTGGACGAAAGCTCAAAGGTCGCCCGCTGATCCTCCAAAGGACGCGGGTTTTTTGATTTTGAATCAGCCATTTATGCGAAGACACACCATCTCGGTTCTGGTGGAGAACAAGTTTGGCGCCCTGACGCGCGTCGCGGGGCTCTTCAGCGGCCGGGGCTACAACATCGACTCGCTGAACGTCGCCCCCACGCACAACCCCAAGAACTCGAGGATGACCATCGTCACCCGGGGTGACGACGCGACGGTCGAGCAGATCGTCAAGCAGCTCGACAAGCTCGTCAACATCCTCGAGGTCCTGGATTTCCGCGAGGGCGAGTACGTCGATCGCGAACTCGCGCTGATCAAGGTGGCCGTCGACAGCCGGTCCCGCGCCGAGGTGATGCAGATCACCGACATCTTCCGCGCCAAGATCGTCGATGTGCAGCCCGCGACGCTCACCATCGAGGTCACGGGCGACGAGGGGAAGGTCGAGAAGTTCATCGGCCTCATGCAGAGCTTCGGCGTGCGGGAGCTCACCCGCACCGGCAAAGTGGCGCTGGCGCGCAAGTAATTCATCACGCCGCGAACCGCGGCCGGTTTTCGATTTCTCACCGCAACACACAACCATCACCGAACTCATGCCTGCAAAAGTATACACCGACAAAGACGCCGATCTGGGCCTCTTCAAAAACAAAACCCTTGCCGTCCTGGGCTTCGGATCCCAGGGGCACGCGCACGCGCTCAACCTGAAGGAGAGCGGATGCAAGGTCATCATCGGGCTCTACGAAGGGAGCAAATCGATCCCGGTCGCCAAGGAAAAGGGCTTCGAGGTTTATCCGACCGCGGAGGCCGTCCGTCGCGCCGACGTGATCTTCGTGGCGCTTCCTGACACCAAGCAGGCCGCCGCCTACACGAAGGACATCGCCCCGAACCTCAGCGCGGGCAAGACGCTGCTCTTCTCGCACGGCTTCTCCATCCATTTTAAAACGATCGTCCCGCCCAAGAACATCGATGTGATCCTCGTCGCGCCGAAGGGCCCCGGACATATCGTTCGCCGGCAGTTCACCGAGGGCAAGGGCGTGCCGTCGTTGATCGCGGTTTACCAGAATCCGAGCAAGCAGGCGCGCAAGACGGCGCTGGCCTGGGCCAAGGGCATCGGCGGCACGCGTGCGGGCGTGCTCGAAACCACGTTCAAGGAGGAGACCGAGACCGATCTCTTTGGCGAGCAGACCGTCCTCTGCGGCGGCGTCAGCGCGCTCGTTCTCGCGGGCTACGAAACGCTGGTCGAGGCGGGATACCAGCCCGAGATGGCGTACTTCGAATGCCTCCACGAGTTGAAACTCATCGTCGATCTGATGAATGAGGCGGGCATCGGCGGCATGCGCTTCTCGATTTCCGAAACGGCGAAATGGGGCGACGTGACGGTCGGACCGAAGATCATCGACCCCAGCGTCAAGAAGCGGATGAAGGCCGCGCTGAAGGACATCCAGAACGGGAAGTTCGCCAGGGGCTGGGTCAAGGAGTACGAGACTGGCTACAAGAAATACAATCACCTGCTCGCCAAAGGCCAGAAGCACGACCTGGAGAAGGTCGGCGCGCGGCTTCGCAGCCTGATGCCCTGGATGCAGAAACGCTCGATCAAGGGCGTTCAAGCGTCTTACTAGTCCAAGCCCCGCTCGCTGCTCGCCAGCGCTCGCTCCTCGAAAAGGCGGAAGCCCAAAGCTTCCGCCTCTTTCTTTTCACCGCAAAACACTGCGTGAGTTTTTGGCGCCGGCCCGTTAGAACCGGGCCTGTGATCTTTCGACCTCACGCGGCGCTTCGAGTTCTTTCCGGCCTCGTCGGCTGCGCGATGCTGTGCGAAATCGCGGCGTCGGGCTCGCTTCTGGGAAGGAAGCCGAACATCGTGTTTGTCCTGACCGACGACCAGGGCTACGGCGACATGTCCTGCCACGGACATCCGATCCTCAAAACCCCTAACATGGATCGGCTTCATGACGAGGGCGTCCGCTTCACCGATTTCCATGTCAGCCCCACCTGCTCGCCGACGCGCAGCGCTCTCATGACCGGACGGCATGAGTTCAAGAACGGAGTCACGCACACCATCCTCGAGCGCGAGCGCCTGACGCCCTCCGCCATCACGCTCGCCCAGGTTTTGCGGTCCGCCGGGTATGCCACCGGTATCTTTGGGAAGTGGCACCTCGGCGACGAGCCCGATCGATGGCCGAGTCGGAGGGGCTTCGACGAAATGTTCATCCACGGCGGCGGCGGCATCGGACAAACCTATCCGGGCTCCTGTGGCGACGCGCCGGGCAACACCTACTTCAATCCCGTGATCCTCCACAATGGGGTCTTCGAAAACACGCAAGGCTATTGCACGGATGTTTTCTTTCGAGAGGCCCTGCGGTGGATGGATGCGGCGCGGGGGCGCCGGCCGTTCTTCGCGTTCATTTCCTGCAACGCCCCGCACGCGCCGCTCCAGGTCAGGCCGGAGGATGAGGCGCGCTACGCGGGGCGGCACGGCAACACCAATGCGGTGAAGTTCATGGGCATGGTGGCCAACATCGACGACAACCTGGGGATTCTCCTGGCCCGGTTGAAGGAATGGAATCTGGAGCGGGAGACCCTTGTGATCTTCATGAACGACAATGGGACGGACGGCGGCGCCTTTGTTTACAACGCCGGCATGCGCGGAAAGAAAGGGTCGGCCTTCCTCGGCGGAACACGAGCCGCTTCGTTCTGGCGATGGCCCGGGACCCTCCAGCCCGCTGACTGCGGCGCTCTCGCGGCGCACATGGATGTGCTCCCCACGCTCATGGAGATCGCGGGGGCGACGAACTCTCCCGCGCTTCAGGCGCAGGTCGAAGGCCGCAGCCTTCGTCTCTTGCTCGAGGATCCCGCGGCCGCCTGGCCGGATCGCGAGCTCTTCACGCACTTCGGACGATGGGCGCGGTTCGCGTCGCCCGACACGGCGAAGTATCGCGCCTGCGGCGTGCGGAGCGCCCGATGGCATCTCGTTTCGGAAACCGGAGCGGAACGCCCCGAGTGGATGCTCTTTGATGTTCCCGCGGATCCTGGAGAACAGCGCGATGTCTCCGGGCAGCACCCCGACGTCGTTGCCGGGATGACCGGCGCCTTCGAGCGATGGTGGACCTCGGTGCAGCCCCACCTGGTCAACGAGCGCGCCGAGGGGCCGCCCGTGAACCCGTTCAAGGAGATCTTCTGGAAGCAGCGAGGAGGAGGTCCGAGCGAGGAGGATCGAAGGCTCATGGATCCCAAACAGAATCCCGCGACGGCGACACCGGGCGCGAACGGTCGAAAGGAGCCGTCCGCTCTGCCGACGCAGCACGAGCTTCGAAACATCGAGGGCTGGACGGTTCGTGTCGATCGGCGGTTGACCGAAGGCGCCGAGAGCGCGCTGGGGGATCGCGCGCTCAAGCTGATCGCCGCCAGGCTGGTGGCGATCGAAGCGGTCATGCCCGCGCCCGCGCTGGAGAAGCTCAGGCGCTGCGGGATCCAGATCGACCTCAGCCATGGCGCGCTGTGGAACATGCAGTACCATCCCGGCGCGGGATGGCTGACCAACCATGGCTACAGCGCGGCCTTGGAGAAGTGGGTTCACATTCCGGACGCCAGGCGCTTCCTGTCGCCTTACGAGAACCACCGGCAACCCTGGGCCCTTCTCCACGAGCTCGCGCACGCGTTCCACGATCAGTTCCTCGGATTCGAGAACCGGCGGGTGCAGGAGGCGTGGGAGCGGTTTCGATCTCATCCGCAGTACCAGTCGGTTTTGACGAGCCCGGGCGGGATGCGGGAGCACTACGCGCTGACGAACGCGAAGGAGTTCTTCGCCGAGATGACCGAGTGCTATTTCGGATCCAATGATTTCTTCCCATTCGTCGCGGGGGAGCTGAAGAAGGAGGAGCCGGATGTGTTCGCGCTGATGAAGGAACTCTGGGGACCGCTTCCCAGTCCCGAGGCGAGGTAGCGCGGAAGAGGGATCTCCGGCCGAGCGCGATCCTAACGGCGCGCGCGCCGCCACGCCTGTGCGCCCGAATTCCTCTGTGGATTCGAGAAGGACGTTGTTTCATAGTCCGACCGGTATGACTAAACGCGCCACCGCCGCACCCTCAGCCGCGCCCGGATCCGCCGTCGCCGCTCTCTCTCCCCGACTCCTCGCGCTTCTCCTCGCCGGCGTGCTCGCTCTCATTCTGGGCTTCCTGTTCCGTGACAGCTTCAGGCCAGGATGGACCCATTTTCTGAATGACGGACCTCTCGGCGCGCTGAAGGCCGACTACAACAAGACACCCGATGCTTTCTTCGGCGTGTGGCAGGATTTGAACTGGGTGGGCGCCCACGGCGGCAGCCTGCTTCCCAGCTTCACCTTCGGACAGTTCCAGCTGCTCGGCCCCGTGGGGTTTTCGAAGTTCCACGCCCCAATCGCCCTGTTCTTTCTCGGCCTGGCGACCTGGGTCGCGTGTCGCGGTCTTGGGTTCCGGCCGGCGGTCAGCTTCATCGCCGCCATCGCCGCGAGCCTGAACATGAACGTGCTTTCGAACGCGTGCTGGGGGCTTTCATCCCGACCTTGGGCGCTGGCGGTCTCGCTTCTCGCCGTCGGGGCGATCGGCAGCGCCAAGACCTCGAAGCTCTGGGTACGATGCGCGCTTGCGGGATTGGCGGTCGGCATGGGGATCACCGAGGGCGCGGACGTGGGAATCATCTTCAGCGTCTTCGTGGGATGTTTCGGGCTGATGTTCTTCTCATTCCAAGGCAGGCCTTCCGCGGCCAACGTTGGGCGGGCCGTCGCCCGCGTGGCCGTCGTGGCGGCGTTCGCCGGATTCATGGCCTTCCACATCATTGATGCCTTGGTGTTCCGGGCGAAGGTGATGGATGCCGTCACATCGCAGAAGCAGAACATGTCGCCTGAGCAGCAGTGGGGCTGGGCCACGCAATGGAGCCTTCCGAAGGCCGAAACGTTCCGCCTGATCATCCCCGGCCTGCACGGGTATCGCATGGACACGCCCCAAGGAGGACGCTACTGGGGAACCGCTGGACGCGACCCGCAATGGGAAACCACCCAGCAAGGATTCGCTCGCTTCTCGGGCGCGGGAGAGTATGCCGGAGTCACCGTCGTGCTCGTCGCCGCCTTCGCCTGCTTTCTCGGCTGGCGGAATCCAGGGAATGTGTTCACGCCCCTGGAGAGAAGCCTGATCGGCTTCTGGGCCGGGAGCGCGCTGGTGGCGCTCCTGTTCGCCTGGGGTCGTTACGCGCCTTTCTACCGCCTGCTCTACGAGCTTCCGGTGTTCTCGAGCTTCCGCAATCCGATCAAGTGGACGCACCCTTTGCACTTGGCGCTGCTCCTTCTCTTTGCCTATGGATTGGAAGGCCTGTGGCGCGGCTACATTGAGAAACTCGGCGTCGCTCGAGGCGCGTCGACGGGTTGGGCCAGGTTGGGCGGGTTCGAAAAGCGATGGGTCTGGGGCAGCGTCGCGTTCTTCGCGGTCAGCGCGCTGGCCTGGCTCGTGTATGTCGCGTCGGGGGATGATTTGGTCCGGCATCTTATCGCCAACGCCGTCGCGGATCCTCGGGAGTCGGCGGAGAGCGTGGCGAGGGAGGTCGCGCGCTTCAGCCAATCCGAGGTGGCGATCTACGTCTTCGTTCTCGGCGTCTCCGTCGCCCTGGTGGCCCTCGCGATCTCGGGCTTCTTCGCCGGCGCTCGAAGTCGGTGGGCGATCGCGGCCTTCGGCATCGTCGTCGCGGTGGATCTCTCCCGAGCCAATCTTCCCTGGATCCAGGAGTACAACTACGAGCTGAAGTACGCGAGCAACCCGGTTCTCGACTTTCTGCGCCAGCAGCCGGGACATGCCCGGACGACGGTCGCTCCGTTCGGAATGCGCGAGCTGGGCCCCTTGCAACGGGTGTATCAGATCGATTGGATGCAGCAGCACTTCCCTTTCTACAATATCCCGTCGATCGACGTGGTTCAGGATCCGCGGCCGCTTCCGGAAAACATCGAGTTCCAAAGGGCGCTTCGGACTGGAACAAACATCGTCCGTCTCTGGGAGCTCACGAGCACGCGATATATCCTGGGACTCTCCGGGCAGTTTGCCGCGATGATGGATCAGCAGATCGACGGCTCCCGCGGACGATTCCGGCCCGCGCTCAACTTCAACTTCGTCGACTCCGGCGAGCGGGAGATCGGCGTCGTCACCAACGAGCCGACGCCCTTTTCGGTCCTGGAGTTCACCGGCGCCCTGCCCCGAGCCAGCCTCATCACCTCCTGGGAGACGGCCACGAACGGCGAGGCCATCTTGAAACGCATCGCGGACCCGGCCTTCAACCCCGCGTCCCAGGTGGTGGTGTCCGCCGACATTCCGCCGCCCAAAACCGCCGCGCCCGCGCCAGGGAAGGCGGAGATCGTGAGCTACTCGCCCAAGCGAATCCAGGTGAAGACTCACTCCGCCGCCGACGGAATCCTCATGCTGACCGACAAGTTCGACACGGATTGGAAGGTGAGCGTCGATGGGAAGGAGACGCCGCTTCTCCGCTGCGACTTTCTGCTCCGCGGAGCGCAGACGCCCGCCGGCGACCACACCGTCGACTTCGTCTTCCAGCCTTCCACAGCCGGGCTGTACATCAGCCTCAGCGCGATCGGGGTGGGGATCTTGTTGCTGGGGATTCTAGTCGCTGGCCCCAAATCCTCGAACGCCCAATGAACGTTGCCGGATGAGCGATCCCAAGCCGCACGAGGGTTACTACCATCAGAACGACGCCTACGCGGAGTTCCTCGCGGGTTGGGATCCGGCGTTCTACGGGAAGTACACGCGCGCTCTTCGTCCGGCGAAGCCCGGCGGCCGCGCGCTCGACGTCGGGTGCGGTGTGGGACAGGTCGTGGAAGCCCTGACTCGGGAGAATGTCGAGGCCTACGGCGTGGATGTGTCCGAGCCGAACATCGCCCGAGCGAGAAAGTTTTCCGAGCGATGCCAGCTTTATGACGGACGTCGCCTGCCCTTTCCCGACGGCCACTTCGATTCTGTGGGCGCTCTCAACGTCTTGGAGCACGTGGACGAGCCCGAGGCGTTCTTGAAGGAGCTCGCGCGCGTCACCGCGATCGGTGGACGGATCGTGGTTTCGAGCCCCAATTTCCGACGCGCAATCGGGTTTCGCGACTACCATCCGCGGATGCGCGGCCTGCGAAACAAGTGGGAGAATTGGCGGAGGATCCGCGAGAAGCGGCGCCAGATGGCGGAGGATCCGGGCGCGGTTCGATTCGACCGGACGCCCCCGATCGTCAAGGAGCCCTTTGAGCCGGACGACGACGCCATCATCCTCACCAATGCCGTCGAGATCGAATTCTTCCTGCGATCGCTGGGCTGCGAGATCCAAGCGGTTCACTGCACGGACCGCGTCGTTCCGGCCTTCATCGATTGGTGCCTGAACGCGACGCCCCTCCGGTACTACATGTTCAGCGCGTTCGTGGTGGGCAGGAAGGCGCGATGATCGAGTTTAAAAAATAACCGGGCTGTGTGGTCAGAGGATGACCCTCACAGCCCGGGGAATTTCGAATTAATACAGTAGTAGGCTTTCGTGGATTTCCGTGATCTGGTCTGTATCGTCCGATCACGAAATCGGGTGGGCAATTAAAGAACACTCACTGGTTTGCCCGAAATCTTCTGCGGCCTACGCGCCGTATAAGAGAGGTTTTGAACCCGAGCGTCAAGTGGGTAGAGCAACTTTCTTTACGGCTATTAAGCAAGGTTGTTTATCGCATAAGAACACGCGCCTGGGAGGTCGCCGAACATTCGCTGGCTCGGGGACTTCCGAGCGCCGGTTCCCGCTTGGCGAATGGAGCGGGGTTTCGTTAGCGTCCGCCCATGACGCATTCCTTTCGAACGTTGCTGGCTTGCCTGGGAGCGGGACTCGCCCTGGCCCATGGGGTGTTTGCGGCTGGAACCTCGGCGCCGGTCACGATCAAGTTGAAATTGATGGCGGAGGGTTTCGTGTCTCCAACCACGCTGGCGACGCTCGATGCGAGGACCGGGCAGATCCTGGTGGGCGATCAGGTGGGAGTCATCCGGGTGATGGAGAAGGATGGCGCGCTCCGGCCGGAGCCCTTCCTCGATTTGACCTCGCGATTGACGAAGCTGAATTCCGGTTTCGATGAGCGCGGGCTTCTCGGCCTTGCGCTGCATCCCAAGTTCAATCAGAACCGCAGATTCTACGTCTACTACAGCGCGCCCAAGCGCCTCTCAACGCCGGAAGGCTGGGACCACACGAGCCGGCTCTCCGAATTCCAGGTTCGCAAAGAAAACCGCCTGAGCGTCGACCTGGCGAGCGAGAAGGTGATCCTGGAGATCGACAAGCCCTACTTCAACCACAACGGCGGGTGCATCGCGTTCGGCCCTGATCACTTTCTCTACATCCCCACGGGCGATGGCGGCAACGGCAACGGAAAAGGGATCGGGCACTCCCCGATCAGCAATGGCCAGGACCTGAACACGCTTCTCGGAAAAATGCTCCGGATTGACGTGGATCATGGCAATCCTTACGCGATTCCCAGCGACAACCCGTATGCCAAAGGCGGCGGGAAGCCGGAGATCTTCGCCTACGGATTGCGAAATCCCTGGCGCATGAGTTTCGATCGCGGCGGCCAGCACGACTTGTTCGTGGGCGATATCGGCCAGACTCTCTACGAGGAAATCAATCGCGTCGTCAAAGGCGGGAACTACGGATGGTTCATCAAGGAAGGGAGTATCTGTTTCAACCCCGACAACGAGAAAATCGCGCGTACGAACTGCGTGGACAAAGGCGGCGATGGCAAGCCGCTGATCGGGCCGATCCTCTCCTACAAGAATCCGAACGGCTTTCGGAACGACAAGGAGGCCATTGGGATCAGCGTCATGGGCGGATTCGTCTACCGGGGCAAGGCGATGCCGAAGCTGCAAGGGCACTATGTGTTCGGGGATTGGTCTAAAAACTGGGGTCTGCCCCAGGGCGCCTTCATGCTGGGCCGCCACAGCGGTTCGGTTGGGAACGAGAGCTGGGCGCTCGAGATGCTCATCCCGGTGATGGAGGACGGGGGACAGTGGAAGGGATATATCACGGGCTTCGGCGAGGACGCGTCGGGCGAGCTTTACGTGCTCGTGAACTCAAGCAATGGGCTCGTGGGGAAGACGGGCAAGGTCTTCAAGCTGATCGCGGCGGAATGAACCGCGGGCGGATCAGCCGTCGATGAACCGGTAGCCCACGCCGCGCACGGTGTCGAGATACCGCGCGGCGGCCCCGAGCTTCTCCCGAAGCCGGCGCATGTGGGTGTCGACCGTCCGGGTGTCGATCAGGCTGTCGTATTCCCACACGTCCTGCAGCAGCTGCTCCCGCGACTGGACGCGGCCTTTGCGCTGGACGAGCGTGGTGATGAGCTTGAACTCCGTGGCCGTCAGGTCGACTTTCTTGCCCTTGACCGTGACGAGGTGGCGCGGGATGTCAACGGTCAGATCCCCGACATTGATCACCTCCTGCTGCTCCTCGGTCGCCTGGCCGCGCCGGAGCAGGCCGCGAACCCGCAGAACCAGCTCGCGAGGGCTGAACGGCTTGGTGACATAGTCGTCGGCGCCCAGTTCCAGGCCGAGCACCCGGTCGATTTCTCCCGCCTTCGCGGTGAGCATGATGATGGGTATGCGCGCGGTTGACGCGTCCCGACGCAGCTCCTTGCAGACGTCCGTGCCTTCCATATCCGGAAGCATGACGTCCAGGATGATCAGGTCGGGCTGGCCTTCGCGCGCCTTCTTGAGCGCCGCGGGGCCGTCCTCGGCCGAGATCACATCGTATCCCGCGGAGCGAAGGTTGAACTCGAGCAACTCCGTCACATCCTGCTCGTCGTCCACCACTAAGATTTTGGATTTGGCCATAGGTTCAAACTGTTTTAGGGCCTGCGAACCCCAGAGAGCTACTCCTTCTTTCCTGGGGCGCTCTTGTTCTTGATTTGGTGGCGAATGTCCTCGCCTTCGTAAAGAAACACGACTTCCTCGGCGATGTTGGTCGCATGGTCCGCGATCCGCTCCAGGGCTTTCGAGATCACCATGAGGTTGAGGCATCGGGTGATCGTGGACGGCCGCTCGATCATGTAGCTCGCGAGCTCTCGATGCAGTTGCTTGTTCAGCGAGTCCACTTCCTTGTCTCGAGGGATGATGGCGCGAGCCCGGCCCGGGTCGCGATTGACGAACGCGTCCAGCGCTTCGCGCAACATCTCGAGCGCGAGGCGGGCCATGTGGGGAATATCTATGTAAGGCTTGAGCTGGGGCTCCTGGTTCAGCTCGACCGTTCTTCGCGCGATGGTGGTCGCCTCGTCTCCGACGCGCTCGAGATCGTGCGAGATCTTCATCGTCACCGTGATCAGCCTCAGATCGCTCGCGAGAGGCGCCTTCGCGAGCAGGGCGATGGCCAGCTCGTCGATCTCCACCTCCAGCTGGTCGATGACGCGGTCCTCCTCCTTGGCCTTCGCGGCGGCGTCGCTGTCGCGATCGAGCAGCGCCTTGATGTAACGGTTCACCGCGGCTTCCGCGTGCGTGGCCATCGAGATGAGCCGTTCCTTCAGATGGGCCAGTTCCTGGTCGTGATGTGTCATGACATTATGCTTGGACATGCTCCCGCCGCTCAGCCAAATCGCCCTGTCACATAATCCTCGGTCTGCTTCTTGCCGGGGTTTGTGAAAATCTTCGTGGTGACGTCGTACTCGATCAACTCGCCCAGGTAGAAAAAGGCGGTCAGATCGGAGATCCGCGCGGCCTGCTGCATGTTGTGGGTCACAATGACGATGGTGAACTCCTTCTTCAATTCCAGAATCAGCTCCTCGATCTTCGCCGTCGCGATCGGATCGAGCGCCGACGCGGGCTCGTCCATCAGCAGGATCTGGGGTCGGATCGCGATGGCGCGGGCGATGCAAAGGCGCTGCTGCTGTCCGCCGGACAGGCCCAAGGCGCTGCTGTGCAGGCGATCCTTCACCTCGTCCCAGAGCGCCGCCCCGCGGAGGCTTTGCTCCACCACGCCCTGAAGCTCGGGGCCGTTTCTCATCCCGTGCAGGCGCAGACCGTAGGCGATGTTCTCGAAAATCGACTTGGGAAACGGATTCGACTTTTGGAACACCATGCCCACCCGCTTCCGAAGCTCGATGACGTCGACGTCGCCGCTGTAAATGTCATGGCCGCCAATCTGGATCCGCCCTTGGACCCGCACATGGTCGATGAGATCGTTCATCCGGTTGAAGCACCGGAGGAACGTGGACTTGCCGCAGCCCGACGGCCCAATGAAGGCCGTCACCAGCCTCTCCCGGATGTCGATCGAGATCCGTTTGAGAGCCTGGCTGGGTCCGTAGAAGAGCGAGACGTCGGAGGATTCGATCAGGATTCTGGAGTCGGCGGCGGATCTCGCTTGCGGAGCCTCTCCTGTCTCCCCAGGGGCGACGGCCTCGGCGGAGGGGGGGATCGAGATTTTGGGGGTGGAAGTCATGAAAAGTTCCTCTTCTTAGTGCGCGGCTCGCATCCCCCGGCGAATGCGAGCCCGGATGATGATGGCGACGACGTTCAGCGTGAATGTGAGGAGCAGCAATGTCAGCACGGTCGCGAAGAGAATGGGCCTCGTCTGATCCACATTCGGCGACTGCGTGGAAAGCACAAAGACATGATAGCCGAGGTCCATGAACTGATCCGTCAACGCCTGGGGATAGTGCGCCATGTAGTACGCGGCCCCGGTGAACAGAATCGGCGCGACCTCTCCGCCCGCTCGGCTGACAGCGAGAATGCCGCCGGTCAGGATGCCCGGAAGCGCCTGGGGGAGGACAATCTTTCTCACTGTCTCGAGCTTCGTCGCTCCCAGGGCAAGGCTCGCCTCCCTCAAGCCGGGCGCAATGGCCTTCAGCGATTCCTCCGTCGCGACGATCACGAGCGGCATCGTCATCACAGCCAGGGTCAGGGAGGCCCACAGGATGCCTGGCTTGTTCCAGACGGGCTCCGCGGATCCGGGATGAAATAGACGATCCATCGAGCCCCCCGCGAAGTGAATGAAGAAGCCCATCCCAAAAAGACCGAACACGATCGAGGGGACGCCCGCCAGGTTGTTCACGGCGGAGCGGATGACGCGCGTCGTGGCCGAGGTGGGTTTGGCGTACTCATTGAGATAGATCGCGGTGATCACGCCCACCGGGATGACGAAGAAGCTCATCAGGATCACGCGCGAGGCCGTGCCCACCAGCATCGGAAGGATTCCCGCCTTGTTCACGTCGAACATGTCGCGGTCCGCGCCGCTGAAGACGAACCGGAATGACAGGCTCGGAAGCCCGTGCCAGAGGACATTCCCCAGGATGATCGCCAGGATCAGAAGAATCAGGAGAGTCGCGGCCAGGGTGATGCCTGCCCCCGCCATGGAGGCAAAGTCGCGGGACTTCCGGCCGAAGTCGGCGGTCGCGACGGTTTCTCTCCCCGTTGACCCGGACGGCTTCACTTCAGGCCTTCCCCTCCAATTGCTTCTTCAGCCGGTGAATGAAGGACTCCGCCACCAGGTTGGACAGGAAGGTGACCCCGAACAAGAGAGCGCCGAGCAGGAAGAGCATCCGGTAGTGATGCTCGCCAAAAACCGTTTCCGCCAGCTCGGCGGCGATGGTTGCGGTGATGGTGCGGGTGGAGTCGAAGAGGCTCGCCGAAACGATGCTCGCGTTACCGCTGGCCATGAGGACCACCATGGTCTCCCCCACCGCGCGACCAAACCCAAGAACCACTGCCGCGAAAACGCCGGGGATCGCCGCTGGCAAAACGATTCTCCAGGCCGCCTGCCACCGGGTGGAGCCCAGCGCCAGAGCGCCATGCACATAGCTTCCGGGCACGCTGGTCAGCGCGTCTTCCGCGATGGAGAAAGTCACCGGGATGATCGCGAATCCGAGGGCGATGCCCGCGACGAAGGCGTTCAGGCGCGATTCGTAGCCGAACACCTCTTGCAGAAACGAAGCCATGATCAGCAGGCCAAAAAAGCCGAGGACCACCGAGGGAATGCCCGCGAGAAGCTCAATGCCCGGCTTCAGCCATTCCTTGAGCCGTGGCGAAGAGAGCTGAGAGACGTAGATGGCGGCCGCCAGCGAGAGAGGCACGGCGAACAGCAGCGCGACGATCGTCGCCTTCAGCGTGCCGATCAGCAGGGGAATGATGTTGTATTTGTGAATGGAGGAGACGGGCTGCCAGATCATCTCGGGCTTGTCGTAGCCGCTCCATTGGTACGGAAGGAGGAGGTAGCGCCATTCGAGGGTGTTCACGGCCGCATCCCTGTCCTTGGAAGCCCCTTTCGCGGTCTCGAGCTTCAGGTTCATCAAATCCACTTTCGCGTCGCGATCCAGGGCGGCGAACTGCTCGGGCGTCAGGCCCAGGTACTTTTGAATCTCCGCGGGCGACCGGGTGTCGAGTCCCTCCAGGGGAATCACCTGGGTGGCGGAAGCGCTGGTCGCGCGCCCGAGAACGATGGGCAGCGCCTCGCGCGCAACGAAGATGAAGATCAGGAAGACTCCGACGATTGCGGAAAGGGAGATCGCATGGATAGCCCGCTCCACCAGCCATTCCACAGGCCTTCTTTGTTGACCGCGCCGAATGCCGGCCCAGGGGTCGGCATTCTCCAAGGGATGAGTCGTCCCGGAAGTCACAAGTCGTAGCGTGGTCGAAGGCCGATCCTGTGTCGGGAGGGGATCGGCGAAATGCCGTCCCCTCCCATGGAGGACACAGAGGATCTGCTTTTCGTGAAAGGTCTACTTGGAATCGCTGCGGAAGGGCTTGGGAAGCGGATAGTATCCGATATCCTTCACGACCGCTTGACCCGCGTCGCTCCGCATCCAGTTGAGGTAGGCGGACACTTCGCCTTTGTCGACAGCGGGGTTCACATAGACGAAGAGGTAACGCCAGATCGGATAGGTGCCGCCAACGACGGTCTCCTCGTTCGCTGAGATCGCTGGCGAATCGTCGCTCTTCTTGATCGCGAGGGCCTTGGCCCCGGCCCCGTAGGCCGCGCCGCCGTAACCGATCCCGTTCTTGTCCTTCGAGACCGCCTGCAGTAGAGCCGCGGTGCCCGGCATTGTTTGCGCTCGAGACACAAAGTCCTTCCCGCCCAGGACATGCTCCTTGAAAAACTCGTAGGTGCCGGAGCTGTTCTCGCGGCTGTAGACCGTGATCGGCGCGTCAGGCCCCCCCACCGACTTCCAGTTCTTGATCTTGCCCGTGAAGATCATCGCCAGCTGCTCCATCGTGAGTTCCTTGAGCGGGCTTTCGGCGTTCACGTAAACCGACAGGCCGTCGAGGGCCACCTTATACTCGCTGGGACGCTTGCCGAACGACTTGATGCACTCAGCCACCTCGTCCGCTTTGATGGAGCGGGAGGCGTTCGCCAGATCCGTCGCGCGATTCTGGAGCGCGGCGAAACCCACGCCCGAACCGCCTCCAGTCACCTGGATCTTTGTCCCAGGGTGGGCCGCCATATATAACTCAGCCCACTTCTGGGCCAGGATGACGAGTGTGTCGGATCCCTTGACCGTGATGTTTGCCGCGGGTGAAGAAATGAGAGTTCCGAAAAGGACTCCCGCCGTCAGAAAACGCAGTAGTGTGTTTTTCATGCATCTCAATTTCATACGCAGAAAATACGTTTGTAAGACGGCGGGGTGACAATTCGGAAACGAAGCTCAGAACTTCCAGATCGCGTCGATCTGGATGCGTCCGACATGACTGCCGGATCCAATCGGGCTTTCGACGATCGCGTCCATATCGTAGAACGTGAGGCCGAATGTCAGCGAATCATAAGGCGAGTAGTTTGCGCGAATGATATGGCCGCGGACGTTCGTTCCGGCCTGATACCCTGCCGCCACGCCGTGAGTCGCGTCGGCCGCCGCATAGAACGCTCCCGAGTCGGAATCCGTAATCTCCTCGAACCAGGCGTTGGCCTGGACCTCGCGGAAGCGGTAGCCGACGTCCCAAGTCTTGCGTTTCCCGGATTTGCCCAAGGTGACGCCAACAGAGTAGCCGTCCTTGAAGGTTTGAGCCGCCGGATTGTGGATGTAGTCGCCCGCGACTGTGATCGGGAACTTGGTGGGATACAGAGGGAAGCTTTCCAAGGTGTACGTGACCGCCGCGTCCACGACGATCGGATTGAATCCTTCCTTGAGCAAGCCCGGGGCGTTGCTTCGCTCGTTGCCGGCATTCTTATTGGGGACGCTGGCGTGGAGAAGTTGCTCGTCATGCGTGATGGTGAACACCCCAATGCCCATCGTGCTTTGCCACTTTTGCTTCTGGTCCCACACGGAATCGAAACGAGCCTGGGCCGCGAACATATAGGGGTCCTTGGATTCCTTTGCGGGAGGCGGCCCCGAGACCTCGTTGATGACGAAAGCGCCGCCGATCAGGCGAAACGCGTGGTTGGCGTTGAAGTTGTACTTCATCTGCGTCGCCACGCCTTCAGGGGTGTAGTCCTTGTCGAACATGATGTCCGAGGCCACGAAGGGGTTTTCCATCTTTCCGACCGTCAAACCCCATGACCAATCCGAAGTGTGGATCGGCGTCCATTTTGCGTAAGCCAAGTCAATGAAGAGACTCTTCTTCCCGGCGTTGGATCCGAGCGTTTGGTTCTGGGAGATGGGATCGCTAACGCCGGCGATGCCGCCCGAGGCGTCGCCCGAGCCCAGGCGAAAGCCAACCTCGAAGTCGTCACGAAGGCTTGCCACCGCGCCAAAGCGCAGACGATAGCGCCAGCGATTCCTGTCGGGGGTCTGGCCGTTGAAGATGGAATCAAAGCGGCCGCGGAAGTCGCCGTTGAGCTTCAACGATGTCACCCAGTCGGGCATGCCCGACTTGGCTTGATAGGCTTTCTTGAATCCGTCGTCCGCTTCCGAGCGAAGATCCTTCGCCTCTTGTTGCGTGAGGACGCCTTTGCTGACGAGTTTGTCCAGGAGGGCGTCCTGTGATTGCGCCTGCGCTTTTCCGGCCACCAGGGCGGTGATCAGAGTTCCCGAAGCGAGGGCTTTATTGAGGATGGTTTGTTTGTCCATAGCTAGGTTGTTGGAATTAGCGTTCGGACATTGAAACCCATGCGTTACGGAAAAAGGTCACCATCGTTACAACCTCGTGACGAATTTCGCCATTGAGGGCGCCTCCGCCTTGTCCGATCGGTGAAAGGAAGATGATTTTGAGAAGGCTGTAAGCCGAATTCTGTCTGCCGATCGTCGCCGAAGCGACAACCGGGAGAGGACCATTTGTCTCAGCAGCCGATACCCGAGACCCGCCCGACCTGAGGCCGGGACCGGAGCGGGCCGCTCCGAGGTCTCCTATTTGGCCTTGCTTCCAGTGGGGTTTTCCGTGCCCCGCGGATTACGCCGCGGGCGGTGGGCTCTTACCCCGCCTTTTCACCCTTACCGACCTCCAGTCGCCCGGAGGCCGGCGGTTTGTTTTCTGTGGCACTATCCGTCGTCCGATCATTACTTCGGACTCCCGCGTGTATCTGCAGCCTGTCGACGGCAGTTACGCGGCACCGCGCCCTCTGAAGTTCGGACTTTCCTCCCCTGGCCCGAAGGCCAGAAGCGGTCCTCCGCCCTCTCAAAATCGGGCGCAATATAGGAGGGAGGCCCCGTGGGATCCAGCGCTGAGTTTCAACAATCATCATGGCCCGCGGCAAATCGCGCCGCGCGGGCAAAAAAGCCTGTTCCGTCTGGGAACGTCTGATAGCGTCCCGCCGACTATGTTAAAAGCCGGAATCGTCGGGCTTCCCAATGTCGGAAAGTCCACCCTGTTCAATGCGGTGACCCGAACCCGCAAGGCCGAAGCGGCCAACTACCCGTTTTGCACCATCGACCCCAACGTTGGCATTGTCACCGTTCCCGATCCCAGGCTCGAGGTGCTCGCGAAAATCGCGAAGACCGGCACCCTGATCCCCGCCGCCATCGAGTTTGTGGATATCGCTGGATTGGTGAAGGGCGCGGCGCAGGGCGAGGGGCTCGGCAACAAGTTCCTCAGCCACATCCGCGAGGTCGATGCCGTCGTTCAGGTTGTCCGCTGTTTCGAGGACGCCGACATCCACCATGTCGCCGGCGCGGTCGACCCTGTCCGCGATATCGAGACCATCACCACCGAGCTCGTGTTGGCGGACCTGGAAAACGTCAAGAAGCGGATCGACAAAGGGGCCAAGGACGCGAAGCGCGGCGACAAAGTCGCGATGGCCGAGGAGGCCGTGCTCAAGAAGGTCGAGCCGCACCTGAATGAGGGCAAGCCCGCGATCACCCTCGATCTGAGTCCCGAGGACAAAGCGATGATGAAGGGCTTCTACCTCATGACCAGCAAGCCCACGATATTCGCGGCGAACGTGAAGGAGTCGGACCTCGCCACGGCGGAACAGAATCCGCATGTCGTCAAGGTGCGGGAATACGCTCGAACTCACGTGAACTGCGAGACGGTGGTGATCAGCGCCCAGATTGAGAGCGATCTCATTGATCTCTCTCCCGACGAGGCGCGCGCCTTCCTCAAGGAGCTCGGAGTGGACGAATCCGGAGTCGGCGCGCTCATCCGCGCCACCTACCACTTGCTCGGCCTGAGAACCTATTTCACCGCCGGCGAAAAGGAGGCCCGCGCCTGGACCATCCATGCCGGAGACACCGCCCCCAAGGCGGCCGGCGTGATCCACAGCGATTTCGAGCGCGGATTCATCAAGGCGGAAACGGTGGCCTACGACGCCTTGGTGCAATGCGGGTCCGTCGCGGCCGCCCGGGAAAAGGGGCTCTACCGGATGGAGGGCAAGGAATACATCGTCAAGGACGGGGATGTGATGCTCTTCAAGTTCAACGTCTGATGGGCTACCGCGCCGCGCGCGGGCTATTGATCTCGATCAGGTTGCCTTCGGGGTCCTGCAGGTGAATCGTGCGAACCCCCCAGTGCCAGCGGTCCGTCGGCCCTTCGAGAAACTCCACGCCTTTCTCGGTCAACCGCACATAGGCGGCGTCCACATCGTCCACGGAGAGCACGGTCACCGGTCGCTGCAGCGGGAGGGATGCCTCGTGCGGCGCCGTGGTGTGTAGAGCTTCCGCCATGAAGTCGCGCTGGAAGAGCGAAAGGATTGTCGCCCCCGTGTCCAGCTCCGCGTAAACCCCCTCCTGCAGAAATCGGACCTGGAGCCCCAGCTTCTCGCGATAGAAGGAGAGCTCGGTGGCGAAATCGCTCACCAGGAGTCGAAGGTGCGAGAGACGGAAATGCTCCGGCCGGCCGGATGAGGCGGGCGCGGTCTCGCCGGGATTGGGATTGATCAGCTCGCGCCGGCGGCGAAGGCAGAAATCGACAAAATCACGCTCCGGCACGCTGTGCGCAATGGCGGCGGGCAGGCTGTCATAGAGGGAGGAGAAGGCGCGCTCCATCATCTCTTCGTTGTCCAGGGCGGCCGTTGACGCGAGGAAAGGCTTCGACTTCACCAGCTCCTGCGCGCGCTCGCGAAGCTGGGATTGGAAATCGGTCAGCAAGCGATCAACGGCGGCGGGGGGGCAGTCCAAGCCCTCGGACGCGAAATGCCGCGCAGATTCCGCCAGGCGCGCGGTGCCTCGGGCCAGCAACCCCGCCGCGTCCGCCACGACGCTCTTCGCGTCGCGCTTCCATGCCTCCGGGTCCGTTCCCAGCGACCGCAGCTCGGGCAGCTCGTGCAGCGGCCGCCAATCGCTCATCCCATGTTCCCAAAAATCGTCGTCAGGCTTGAGAAATCCGGATTGCGCGAGCTCCGGGACGCGCGCGAGCGAGAATTTGCCCAATCGCTCGCCATCCCGAGCCACATGAATCGATCGTGAAAAAACCATATCAGCGTTTCGGAGCGCCGCGACGCCCTCGGGCCCGGCGGCTGCTCCACAAGGGACCATCACAGAACCCACGCGAAAATCGGAAGTCATTTCTGCAAGGGGCGTTCCTTCGGAGGAATCAAACTTGCCCGCGATCGAATCGCTCTCCAATACTCCGCCTCGTGATCCTCATGAAACACGGCCTCTTTCCTCTGTTTCAAGCCGCGTGGAGCGCGCGCTGTGTTGGATTCGTGCTCGCCGCCGTCGCCGGCCTCGCCCCGATCGCTCTGCTCGCCCAGGAAGGAGGCGGACCTCCGTTGCGCGTGGGAGCCGCGTCGGTGGACCTGGTTGGGGATGATTCCATGGTCATCGCCGGCGGCATCACGGCGGGCAAGGCGCAGGGCCAGGAGGGGCGACTTCGCTGCGTCGCCACGGTCATCGAGCGCGCCGGAACGCGGGTCGCCATCGCCGCCTGCGACGTGCTCATGATGACTCGCGCGACCCTGGATCCGGTTGAGGAGGAGATCGAGAGAACAGTGGGCATTCCACGAAGCCATATCCTCGTCAATTGCACCCACACGCACCATGCCCCGAGCACGATGCGGATCCATGACTACGGCCCTGACGCCGCGTTCACCGCGCAGGTCCAGAGGGCCATCGTGACGGCGGTGCGGTCCGCGGCCAACCAACTTGTGGATTGCCGTTTCTTTTTTGCGTTGGGCGAAGAGAGGACGGTCGGACAGAACAGCCGCGTGCTCCTGGACGACGGACAAATCTTCTGGATCGGCCCCCGCACAAACTTCGTTCGAGCCACCGGCCCCTTCGATCCGGAGCTGCCCGTTCTTGCTTTCAAGGATGGCGCCGACGCGTGGCGGTCGATTCTCTTCAACCACAGCACGCACACCATCGGCGCGAAAAGCCCGGGGAAGCGCTCGGCTAGCATTTACGGCCTGGCGACGCAGGAGTTGGAGGCCGAGTTGGGTGGCGTGGTGACTTTCCTCGAGGGCGCTTCAGGGTCCACACATAATCTGGAGCTGACAGGAGAAGAGTGCGTGCGGCGCGTTGGCCGGAGCGTGAAGGAGACTTTAGCCAAGGTTCAGCCGCGCCGTCTCGACCAGATCGCCGCGGCCAAGCGGCTTGTGAACTACCGGGTGCGGTACTTCGACGAGGAAGCCGAGGCCGCCGCTGTGGAGCGCTACTGCCGCAAGTACGCGCCCGGCGGCGCCGAGGTGATCGCGCGCGTGTTTCGAAGCATGCGCTCCGAGCTGGCGTCCCAGCAGGGCGACTCGCGGTCGACCTGGGTCCAGGCGATCCGGCTCGGCGACATCGCAATCGTCGGCGTTCCCGCCGAGTACTTCACCCAACTCGGGATCGACATCAAGAACCGGTCTCCCTTCCGACACACCTACATCGCCGAGCTCGCGAACGACTGGATCGGCTACCTGCCCAATCTCGAGGCGCACAAGCTGGGCGGGTACCAGGTATGGACCGGATTCCACAGCTACGCGGAAGCCGGAACAGGCGAGAAGATCGCCGACGTCGCCGTGAGCCTCCTGCAGCAACTCGCAAAGCCATGAACATTCCCTTCGCGACCCGCGCGATATCGACGTCTCCACGTCCGTGGTTTTCAGCGTTGGCATCCCGCTCGCGGTTACCCGGGCTTTTGATCGTCCCCTTGGGCCTCGTCCTCGGGGCCCCAAGCGGGGCCGCCCCCGGCGCCGCGCCGAAGTCGCCGGCGGAGGAGGCCGCCACGTTCGACTGGGCGGACCCGCTGCTCACCGCGGACCTCGTCGCCGCGGAGCCCGACGTGGTCAGCCCTGTCGCGATGACCTGGGACGCGAGCGGACGCCTCTTTGTCGCGGAGATGCTCGATTATCCGGTGGGCGCCGCCTCGGGACGCATCCGGATGCTCGAGGACAAGGACGGCGACGGACGATACGAGACCTCGACAATCTTCGCGGACTCGCTTTCGTTTCCCAACGGCGTGATGGCGTGGTCCGGAGGCGTGCTGGTGACGGCCGCCCCCGATATTCTTTTCCTCAAGGACACCGACAATGATGGCAAGGCCGATGTGCGACGAGTTCTGTTCACAGGCTTCGCGGAGGGCAATCAGCAGCTTCGGGTGAACGGGCTTCACTGGGGCATCGACGGATGGATCTACGGCGCGAATGGGCGCAGCGACGGCGAGGTTCGCGGGGTGGATGGCGGACGGCCGGTTTCCATCCGCGGCTCGGACTTTCGATTGCGGCCCGACTCGGGCGCGTTCGAGTTGGTGGCGGGACGAAGCCAGTTCGGCCTGGCCCGCGACGATTGGGGCAACCGGTTTCTTTCGTGGAACACGATCCCCATCCGCCACGACGCGTTGCCGCGTCAGTATCTCGAGCGCAACCCGCGATTGTCTCCCTCGGCCGGTCTCATCCCGTTGGTTCCGCCTCTGGATGAAGGCCGCGTGTATCCGCGAAGTCTTCCGCCCATGACCTTCAACCAGGAGTCCACGTCCCACTTCAACGCGCTCGCCGGACTCGCGGTTTATCGTGGCGACCTTCTGCCTCGGGCGTATTACGGCAACGCGTTCGTGGGTGAATCGCTCCGAAACCTCGTTCATCGCCGCGCGCTGGAGCCTCAAGGCGCCACGTTCACCGCGAAGCGCATGGAGAGGGAGACCGAGTTCCTGACCGCGAAGGATCCCTGGTTTCATCCCGTGAACTTCGCGACGGGCCCTGATGGAGCGCTCTACATCGCGGATTTTTATCGGCTATGGGTGGAGCATCCGGGATTCGTGCCTGAGAAGCTGCGATCGCAGCACGACTGGCGGGAGGGCGCGAACCATGGACGGATCTGGCGCGTGCGGCCGAAGACCACGGTGAATCGAGCGCTCAAGCCCTCCCTGGCGAACGCTCCGACCACCAACCTGGTTCAGGCGCTCCAGGATCCCAACGGCTGGAGGCGCGATACCGCGCAGCGATTGCTTGCCGAGCGTCGGGACGCCGAGGCGCGCGGTCCGCTCAAGGAACTGCTCGCCCGGTCGCCGCGGGCGGAGGCTCGCGCTCTTGCTTTGCACACCCTCGAGTTGCTCGATGGGTTGGATGAAACAAACCTGGTCGCGGGCTTCGGCGACGCCAACGGGAATGTGCGGGCGATCGCGGTTCGGTTGAGCGAGCCGCGGCTGACCAACTCCCCGTTTCTGCAGAAGCGCGCGATGGCTCTCGCCCGCGACCGGGAGCCGCGCGTTCGTTTGCAGGTCGCCCTGGCCGCGGGAGGCCTCTCGCTCCTGGATCGCATCGATCCGCTTTATCAAGGGAGCCAGACCACCACGTCGGATGGATTGATGGCTCTTGCCATTCGGAGCAGCGCCGGCGATCGCCCCTGGCCTTTGTTGGAACAGATCCTTTGGGGCGAGCGGACTTATCAAGAGGCGACGGAGGATCGTCTCTCGTTCTTCAGCGCGCTGGCGGGCGATGTGGGAGTCGTGGGACCTGAGCAAGACCGCAATTCCCTCGTCGCGATGCTCGTGAACTTCAGGTCGCGCGGCCTCACGGTGAAACACGTGGCGTTGGCGGCGGGCTTGCTCGACGGATGGGCCGTCGCGGATCCATCATGGCACGATCATCTCAAGGCGCAGACGGAGGCGGACGATCGAAAAGCCTGGCTGCGCGACATGGAGGAGCTCGCGCGCAGCGTGGCGCTGGACTCCCAGTCCACGGACGCGGGACGTCGATCCGCGTTGACCCTGCTTGTTCGCGACGGCAGCGATCCGGCGTTGGCCGTGGTTCGCGGATTCCTCAGTCCGGCCAGCATGGCGTCCTTGCAGATGGAAACCGCCAAAGTGCTCGCGGAGAAGGCTCCCCCCGCGGCGCTTCGAGCGGTCTACAACGATTGGACCACTTACTCGACGCCAGCGCGGAGGGCGTTGCTGGGCGCGTCGCTGAAGAACGCGGAGACGGTCGCGGTTCTCCTGGAGGCCCTGGAGCGAAAGAAGGTGGCGTCCACGGAACTCGATCCCACGACGATTCAAGGCTTGAGGCAGATCCCCGTGCCGGATTTGGCGGCGCGGGCCGCGGAGATTTTGGGCGAGAGGCTTTCGTCCGATCGACAAAAGGTGGTGGACTCCTTCGCGTCCGCGATGACGACGCCGGGCGACGCGCGACGGGGCGCGCAGACTTTCGCGAAGCTGTGCCTCTCCTGCCACAAGCTCGGCGCGAAAGGCGTGGCGGTTGGGCCGGACTTGTCCGGCGTCGCGTCGCGTCCACGAGAAGCCTTGGTCGTGGACATTCTCGATCCGAGCCGGCAGGTCGCCGCGGACTACGTGAACTACGGCGTGCTGACGGACGGAGGGGAGGTCATCACCGGCTTGATCGTCGCGGACCTTCCGACGGGCGTCACGTTGCGCCGTCCCAATCTGCCTGATGAACGAATCCCGCGCGAAAAAATCAAGGCGCTGGAAGCCAGCGGACGCAGCCTCATGCCGGATGGATTGGAAGCGGGAATGGTCGTCGGAGATCTTTCCGATCTCCTGGAGTTCCTCACCCATCCCAACCCGTCGCTCCTGCCGTGAGAGGTGGGAAGGTCGAAGGACTCGTCGTGACCGTCAGGGGCCTTAAGCGTGCGCTCGTGGCGTTTCATGAGCGCGTTTCCAGAACGCGAGCGTCCCAACCAGAACGAGGAGCGCGGCCGCGAACTGATATCCGGACAAGCCTGATTCCCACTTTGGAGTCGCGCGAAGCGGTTCGTGCGCGATTCGGAAGCAGCCATAGGCGATCAGGTAGAGATGGAAGTGCTGTCCGGTCAGGAGCTGGCGGCGCCTCATGAGCCAGAACGCGGCGAGCGCGAGAAGGTTGAACACGAACTCCATCGGAACCGCCGGCCACCGGGGCGTGCCCTGCTGATCCACGAGCGCCCACGGACCCGCGTCGCAGACGCGTCCCAGACAACAGCCGGCGCGCCAACATCCAATCCGTCCCAGAGCCACGCTCGCGGGCACGACGCTCGCGAAGAGATCTCCTGTCACCCGGGTGTAGCTCATCGCGCGCTTCGCGCACTCCACGCCGATGAATCCACCCAGCAGGGCGCCGATCACGGTCTTGCCCGAGGCCAGGCGCGCCCAGCGATCCGGCTCGCTCCAGTCTCCCCGCCCCTCGATGAGAATGTAGAGCGCCTTTGCGCCGAGGAACGCGCCGGCGAGCGCCGCGATGAACACCCCCATCAGCCGCGGTTCGTGCCGCGCCTGCCGCATCCAAAACAGGGCGCTCAGAACGATGGCGAGGATCAGGAGTCCGCCATAGACGGTGTTCGATGAAATGGAGTTGTCCGTCATGTCCGGGACGCGTCGCCTGCCGATCGAGAATCCTTTCGCTCAGCTGGCGCCGCTTGAGAGGCGGGCTGATGACGCCAAGGGACTCGCCGGGCCGCGGGCCGCGTAGTGGCGACAAAACGAGTCGAGGCTGCCGTCGGGCCGGATCACATGCGTGCAGCACCGATCAATGCGGTCCTGGTCCCAGGTCCAGGCGTCCATGAAAGGCTTCACCATGATTCGAAACGCCATCGACGCGTGAAGCTCCAGCCCCTTCAGCACCGCGCCCAGGGGCTCGGAATCACAACCGCATCGCCACAGGTCGTCCAGTCTGTATTGAAGTCGATCGCGCAGAAATCCCTGCACCTGCGAGAAGTCAAGGAACTCGCTGATGCTTCGCGTGCCCTGGCCGTTGGGCAGCCGGAGCAGGTAGCCGATCGTGGCGCAGTTCGGATCGCCGCAGGGCAGCGGCGTGAAATCCTCCAGACGGAGGCGGCCTTCCGATTGCCCCACGGCGTTGAGCAGAATGTCCGCGGTGTTGAGTCGCTCGGGAGAGAGCGTTGTCGCGGGCGGCCGGGCCTGTGGAGGCGCGAACCGTCCGCTTTGAAAGAAAGGCTGGAACGTGATGCCGTGAACCGCTGGATGCTCAAGGCCGAACGCTATCGACTCCCACAGCTGATCCACGTTGGCGGCCGTGACCGTCATCGCCAGCGTGGTCGGAATCTCCATGGCGCCGGCGCGCTCTATGGCCAGCCTACGCGTCGCGCGAAGGTCGGCGCCGCGCAGATCCCGCTGGCCTGTCTCGCGGGGTCCGTCGAATTGGAGATACAGCTGCACCTTCCGGCGCTTCGCCGCCTCGGCCAGCCGGGACGCAAATCCGGCGTCGTGCGCGATCCGAACTCCGTTGGTGTTCAGAAGCGTGTAGTCGATCTTCGGATGCCGCTGCGCCCATTCCAGAATCTCGAAGAAGTCGGGGTGCAGCGTCGGCTCGCCGCCTGACAGCTGCAGGATCTCGATGCCTCCCTTGCGCTCGATCACGCTCTCGATCCTTCGCTTCACGTCGGCCACCGGAACGCTGTCCTTCCCCGGTGTCTCGCTCCACGGCGCGTCGGCGTAGCATGTGGGACACGATAGATTGCAGCTGCTGACAATCTCGATGAGCGCGAGGCACGTGGAGAGTTTCTCAAATGGAGGAGGCTGAGGGGAGAGCGCGTTTCTCCCCAGGGTGACTGGCGCCGGGCCCGCCGCGGAGCATCCACAAGCGCCGCTGAGGCAGGCGGACGCGTCGGACGCGCCGCGGGAGAGCCAGTAGAATCGGGCGTCCGAGGCCAGGCACGCGGAAAAAAGACCGTGCGAAGGACACACGCGATCCAGGAAGACCCTCGGCGTGGTCTCGTGGGTTTTCCAGACCTCTGCCGGGCAACCCGCCTGGCACACGGGACAACGGCTCGAAGTCTTCTTCAGCAGCGTTCGGGCGGAGTGGGGCGTTGTGAGTATCCCGGGAACTGAATGGGGAGGCACCGGTGTCATCTCGCCCTAGACATAGGGGAGCGCAGCGACGTCAACAAGGAGGAAAGCGCTTCCGTTCCGCGGAACGCGCGGCGCCATCACGAGTGCGCCACGGTCAGCCTGTAGCGCGTGAAGTCTCCTTCAAACATGTCGGGGCAGGCGGCTTCCCGATCCAGGCCGGCGACCTTGTCGAGCAGGGTGCGCAGGAGCATTCCCATCGGGGCTCGGGCGATGCGCATCAGGACGCCATGAGGCGGACGATGCCAAGGCTCGATCGCGGCGCTGTTCGTGACGCTGACGCCGCTGGTGCAACTGATCTGGCAGCACAGCTCGATGGGGATCGTGTCCTCGCGAGGAGCGAAGAGCATCCCATAGAAGTGGGCGGGCGGCAGATAGAAAGCAATGAACTCCGACTCCGACTCCGACACGCCGACGCAGACAAACGGCCCGATTTCCGTGAATCCCAATGCGCGCATTTGGGCCTTCTGGGCCAGAACCTTGTCGATGCCTTCCCAGGAATGCGCTTGTACTCGTTTGATCACAGTGAACTCCCGTCTGGTTTGGTGTGTTTCCGCCCGACGCCGTCCGTTTTGGGCGCTCCGCCCTTCCATCGGTGGCGGCAATCCAAACCTGAAATTGCAACCGTCATCGGCTTGACTCTACGCCGCTTGCGCTCTGCCCCGTTTCAGGACTGTGAGGAGGCTGTTGTTCACCCAGCGCATCGGAACGTTATGGCCGTCCCTGCTGTAGCTCGGGCTCAGCGGCGACGCCGCGACCTCAGAAGACGCTAACGCCCAACAAAGCCCCGGCTAGTTCCTTGACAGTCCAAAGGCGGAGGTGGTTTAAGTGCGTTTGAAACGAACCGATTTGCCATGGAGTCATGGAGAATTCGACCTTATCAATTCAATCCTGGGTGCTTCCCTTATGAACGTGAACGCCGCTTCAATGCTTCGTGTCCTTGGCCTTTTGCTGTCGCTGCTGCTGCCGGCCTCCGCCGCCGACACCGCCGCGGACGCGGGCGCCGATGTCGATGAAAAGACGAGCGCTGGCAAGAAGAGGATCCAGGAGGCGCGCACCGCGGAGACGATGTTCAAGGATGTGACGTGGGTGAAGGGGCCGGCCAGCGGCCAGATGAGGTCGCAGGCCGAGATCAAGGTGCCCTCGGGCTTTCGTTACGCGGACGGGGAGGGAACCCGGACGGTGCTGAAGCGCTTTGGCAACCTGACGTCGGGCGCCGAGGTCGGGCTTCTCGCGCCTCAATCCATGGACTGGTTCGTGGTGTTCGAGTTCGACGCCACCGGCTATGTGAAGGACGATGACAAGGACAAGCTCGACGCCGCCAAGATGCTGAAGTCGATCAAGGAGGGCACCGAGCGCGCCAACGAAGTGCGCAAGGAGCGGGGCCTCCCGACCATGAAGATTATCGGCTGGGACCAGGAGCCGCACTACGACTCCGAGACGCACAATTTGGAATGGGCCTTGCGCGGCGAGAGCGAGGGAGGCCAGCAGGTGGTGAACTACAACACGCGGCTGCTCGGGCGGCGCGGTGTCATGGAAGCTCAGCTCGTCGTCGAGCCCGACCGTCTGGAGAAGACTCTTCCCGAGTTCAAAAAGCTCCTGGAGGGATATGAATTCAGGTCCGGCGAGCGCTACGCCGAGTACCGTCAGGGAGACAAGCTCGCGGCTTATGGCCTGGCCGCCCTCGTCACCGGAGGAGCCGTGGCCATCGCGGCCAAGACCGGATTGCTCACCGCGGCGATTCTGTTTTTTAAGAAGTTCTTCAAGCTCGTCATCGTGGCGATCGTTGGGGTTTGCGCCTGGGTGAAGAAGCTGTTCACCGGCCGGTCCTCTCAGGATCACCACCAGCTCCGCTGACAGTTGCTTTCGGGCGTCGCCGAGCCGATGATCCGCGCCTTGCATGGGTGACTTGGAACGCATCGCCGCGGTGCTGGCGCTGGTGTACGCGATCGAGTGCGTCGTGTTTCTCCGCCGAAACACCGCGCTTCTCCGCCGCGGCTTCCTGCTCCGCTGGCAAGTCCATCATCCCGGAACCACGCTGGCCAACGCGCGCGGGGCCCTGGCCTGGGTTCTTCCGCTGCCCCTCTTTCCTTGCTCGCTCTCGCTGAGCCTGCCTCCCGTGTCGCTCTCGCCCGAGGGCGCCCTCGCATGGACCCCCTTCTGTCTGAACCCGGGTTGGCGCCCGTCGCAAACCGGCCGTTGGGCGCGGTGGGACGACATGCGATCCGTGGAGGCGCAATCGCTGCGCCTCTTGGTCGATGGATCCTTGTTTTTACAGGCGCGGTCCTCGCACGAAGCGCTTCGGTTGGCGCATCTGTTTCGGTCGTTGGCCAAGGCCGACCCAGGGGCGCGCGCGGCTCAGTTGGAGAAATGGATCGAGAGCGCCTTCGAGCCCCGTGAATTCGAGTCCCGTTGGGATGAGGCGCGCGCGAGCGCAAAGGGGCTGGGGTTCCAGGCCGAGGTCCTGTTCCTCACAGTCTTCCTCGTGTCCCCGGCCCTTCTGTTCCGCTGGGGTCTCTCGGGCGTTGGGTGGTGGCTGCTGGGCGCGATCTACCTTCAAGCATTCGGGATGGCCTGGGGAGCAAGTCGGACGCACAAGAGGTTGTTTCCTCAAAACGCCGACGATCGGTTTGTTCGCGTCCTCACCACGCTGCTGGCGCCGTTGAGCGCGATCCGCGCTCCGGATCTGTTGCTGCGCTCGTCCGCTGAAGCCTCGCATCCGTTGCTCGCGGTTCGAGCCTTGGCTGGAGAGGAGGAGTGGAGGCGGTGCGCCGGCCATCTGATCCGCGACAGCCGGTTTCCCATCCTGCCCGAGTTTCCCGGCGAGCTGGCCGGCGAGGCCCGCGCGGCGGAGGAGTGGTGGCGCGAGCGATGGACGCGCGCGACCGATGCGCATGTCTCGAGCGGAGGATTGAAAATCGAACCAGCGCTTTCGGCGCCCGAGGCTTCCGAGTCCGTCCATCGGGGCTATTGCCCGCGCTGTCTCGCTCAGTTCACGGACCCGAAGGCGTTGTGCGCCGATTGCGGCAACCGCCCCGTCGCGCCTCTGGCGCCCCACGGGCGTCCCGGCTGAGAAGGTTCTCGTTGCGCTGCGCGTTCGGAAGCGGAAGCGGCTCGACGGTTTCGCGTTTCGTAGCGGTGAACGCTAAGCCAGCGTCACGCAGGCGTAGTTGCGCTTTCCCTTGCGCAACAACAGATGCTTTCCAAACAGGATATCGCCGCCGGAAACCACCCTGGTCACGTCCTCGATCCGCTGGTTGTTGAGGTAGATGCCGCCGCCTTCGAGATCCTTCCGCGCCTGTCCCTTCGATGTCGCAAGCCCTGAGTGAACGAGCAGTTCGAGAAGAGGGATTCCGGCGCCTTGAGCTCGCGCGGCCTCCAAGGTCTTCGTCGGCACTTCGCCCACGATGTCGTTGAATGTCGCTTCCGAAATGCCTTCCAGCCCGCCGCCAAAAAGGATTTCGCTCGCGCGAATGGCTTCCTGGGTCGCCTGCTCCCCATGGACCAGGTCGGTGACCGTCTTGGCGAGCGCTTTGTGCGCCACGCGTTGCTCGGGCCGCTCGCCGTGCTGCTGCGCCAGCCGCTGGATGTCCTCCTCGCCGAGGAAGGTGAAGTACTTCAGGTAGCGGATCACGTCGCGGTCGTCGACGCGCACCCAGAACTGGTAGAAGCGGTAGACGCTCGTCCGCTTCGGATCCATCCAGATGGCGCCCGCCACGGTCTTTCCGAACTTGCTGCCGTCGGCGTTGGTGATGAGGGGCAGCGTGAGCCCATAGCAGGTCGCGCCGAGCTTTTTTCGGCACAGATCGGTGCCCGCGGTGATGTTGCCCCATTGATCGCTTCCGCCAATCTGCAGCTCGCACTGGAGCTCCTTGCGCAGATGGTAGAAGTCGAAAGCCTGGAGCAGCATGTAGCTGAACTCCGTGTAGCTAATCCCGGTGTCCCGATCCTCCATGCGCGCCCGGACGCTCTCCTTGGCGATCATCATGTTCACCGAAAAATGCTTTCCAACGTCGCGCAGGAAATCGATGAAGCTGACCGACGCGGTCCAGCTGGCGTTGTCGACCAGACGCGCCGGATTCGACGCGCTTTCGAAATCGAGAAGCTGGGCGAGCTGGACTTTGACCGCGGCGATGTTGGATTGGAGCGTCTCCGGGGTGAGCAGCTGCCTCTCCTGCGTCTTGCCGCTGGGATCGCCAATCGATCCCGTGGCGCCGCCGGCGACCGCGATGGGGTGATGGCCGAAGTTTTGGAAGCGCCGCAGCGCGAGCAGAGGAACCAGATTGCCCACGTGGAGGCTGTCCGCCGTGGGATCGAAGCCGCAATAAAGGACGATGGGTCCCTGGGCCAATCGTTGCGTCAAAGCCGGGATGTCCGTGCAATCCGCGACCAATCCGCGCCACTGCAAGTCTTCAAAAACGCCGCTGCTCATGAAGCGGGGACACTAGTCCTCGACCCAACGGGGTTCAATCCTCATCCGAACGGCATGTCGGACGGAGGGAAACGGGGCGCACAAAGGCACGAAGAGGGGCCATGAGAACGAATGGTTCTTCGCGCGTTTTTGACCCCGAGGGTGGGTTGGCGCGGGTGTTTACGCCAGCAGTCCCACCGTGCGCTTCTCTTTTGCGCTGAGGGCCGCGGTGTCGATGATCTGTTGGCCGATGCGGCTGATCTCGACGGACACCGGCCCGCTGACCTTTTCGCCTGTCGCCAGACAGTGGACGAAATACTGGATCGGATCCTGATAGGGCGCGACGACGGGATCGGCGGTGACTTCGTGGATCTCTTTCTTGTCGCGCGTCTGCACGGTGATGAACGGATCATAGTTCCACGCCGCCAGCGTGCCATGGGTTCCGCAGACGACGAAGCCGCACTTCGGCTGGGGCTGGGTGATCCAGGGATCGGTGAACGTGCCCCATCGCGTTTCAACCTTCGACAGACCATGCGCGTACCGCGCGATGATGATGCTGTGCTCGTCGACCTCGAGGCCCGCGGGTTCATCGACGACGCATGTGACCTCGAGAGGCTTGCGTCCGCCCTGGAACCACGTGCCGATGGTTGTTCCGTATCCGGCGTAGTCCTGAAGCGATCCGCCCCCCGCGGACTTCTTGTAAAACCAGCTCGCGGGTTTCTCCGCCTGCACCTGCGCGTCGGTCTTTTCCAGCTTGTCCGCCCCGTGCCACAATGGCCCGCGATTCCCGCCGTAGCTGTGCACCTCAAGCACGTCGCCGATGCGTCCGGCGTCGATGAGCTTCTTGCACATGCGGATTCCCGGGTCCCATGCGAGCGGCCAGTTAATCATGAGCTCTTTCCCGGCCTTGCGCATGGCGGCAACCATCGCGTCGGCTTCTCCCAGGGATCCCGCGAAGGGCTTCTCCACCATCACGGGAACGCCGTAGGGCGCGACTTTGTCCACCCATTCGCCGTGACGGGCAGCCGCAGGGCAGAGCACGATCAAGTCCGGCTTCGTCTTTTCGATGCAGGCGCGGTGGTCGGTGAAGACCTGCGCGTCGGTCAGGCCGAAATTGCGGCGAGCTTCGTCCATGCGCTTGGACTGTTCATCGCTGATGCCGACAATCTGCGCGTCGGGATGGTTCGCCGCCATGCGGAGCAGATCCCCCATGTGAAAGTGGTCGAAATTGATTCCAGCAATCTTCCAGCGTTTCATAAATCGTGTTTCGGCTTTGTTTCGGGGCCGGACCCTAATCCGACGCCCGTTGGATGTCGCGCCTTTCTTATCGGGTCTTGCCGGCTTGTCGCGCGCCCATCGCGTGTTGTGCCGGATTTCGCTCCCGCGCCGTCTGCTGGGGACGGGGAGACGCAATCCCTCCCTTCCTCTCCTCCGTTGCGTCCGTTGCGGTTCACCCTCCCCGCTTGTCTCCGGGCCTGGGCTTGTGTAGACACCTTGCGTGCGTCGGCCTCCCGCAAAACACCTCGCCATTGTTCTGTCCCTGCCCTTCGAGAGCCCCGATCGCCTCCTTTGCCGAAACGCTGAACCTTCAACCACGCATGATTCGCCCCCTCCTCTCCAATGAGTCGTTTCTGAAGGACGTCCGGGCGATCGATCCCGGCTCGCGTTCTCTCTACGTCTGGTGGCTGGGACAGAGCGGCTTTCTGGTGGCTTGGGAAGGTCGGTATCTCGCGCTGGATCCCTATCTCTCCGACTGCCTCACGCGCAAGTACGCCAACACGGACAAGCCCCATGCGCGAATGACGGAACGCGTCGTTGCGCCCGAGGCCCTCGGATTCGTCTCCATCGCGACGTCCAGCCACAATCACACGGATCATCTGGACGCGGAGACATTGCTTCCGCTCCGCGCCGCGAATCCTGATCTCGCGTTGGTGATCCCGGAGGCCAATCGCGCTTTCGTGAGCGAGCGCTTGCGAACTCCCATCGAATGGCCGCGCGGGCTGACGGATGGCGCCTTGCTGACGTTGGGCGGTTTCACCTTTCACGGGGTTCCGGCGGCGCACAACCGTTTGGACACGGACGCCGAGGGTCGTCATCTGTGCATGGGATACGTGGTGGAAGCGGGCCCGTGGCGGGTTTATCACTCAGGCGACACGCTGCTGTATCCGGGCCTGGAGGAGCGGTTGAAGCCCTGGCGTGTGGATCTGGCATTGCTTCCGATCAATGGGGATCGGCCCGAGCGGCGGGTGGCGGGGAATCTGGATGGTCAGCAGGCCGCGGGTTTGGCTCACGCGATCGGGGCGGGTCTAGTGGTTCCCTGTCACTACGATCTATTCGAGTTCAACACCGCGTCGCCGGCCCCATTCGTCGCCGCCTGCCAACGGTTGGGTCAGCCGCATCGCGTCCTTCAAGCGGGCGAGCGAATGGAACTGACGCGATGAATGCAGTTCGTCAGAGCTGCAGCTGGCAATTGTAACTCGTTGCGTGGCGCTTCCCTTGCGCCAGACGTCGAGCCTTCAGGGGTTACGATCAAACATGCTTTGAGAACCCCATTCTTGGATTTGCATCCTTCTGGGCGACTATTGCGGGTTGACTCAAAGGTCTCACAGCATTATTAGCTTAACTCTGTTAATCCTCCTGAAGTATCCATGACCTCCGTAACGTTCGGTCTCAAGACAACCCCCCCGAGCGTTCGACCTCAGGTGCTGACCGCATGGCTGGTTGCTTTCGCTTTCTGCCTCTCCCTCGTCACATATTGTAACGGACAACTGGCTCTTGAATGGACTGGCAAAGGCAATCCTTCACCTTCCTTTATCCCAAGCATGTTGAGGCTCGATTCGAGGCAGAATGTCTTGGTGGGGGGCACCGATATTTCGTCTCCGCGCGGCTATGCGATGGCTGCCGGGGAATTCGATCCAACAGGAAATCTGATTTGGAGTTTTAACTATCGTCCGGACGCCGCAAGCGACACGTGTACGCAGCAGATTGAGACCGACGACGCTGGGGGCGTTTACGTCGCAGGCGGTGGCAACGACAGCTACATTCTTACCAAGGCGTTCCCCGATCCAGCGTGGACTCGAGTTTTTCCCTTGGGCACAAACCGCTCCGGGGCGCCCTTTGCGATCGCGAGTGACGCAAACAGGAACGTTTACGTGGCCGGCTACGTTTATGGGGATTCCAAGGATTTCCTTCTCTTGAAGTACGACTCTCAAGGCAAACTGCTATGGACACGGCAGTCCGACGGAGGCGGGTTTTCTGAGGATATTTGCACCCAGTTGCTGGCAGATGCCGCCGAGAACGTTTATGTGATCGGTTCTTCTAAAGCCTCTCGTGTCTCATCACACTACACTGTTGTTAAATACGGAAAGGCAGGTCAGACCCTTTGGCAGCAAGACTACGCCGACCCCGCTTTGCCTCTCTCCGTTTACGGGGCCTATATCTCGGCCGTGTTTTTTGATCTCGTGGGAAACATTTGCGTCTGCGGCGCGGATGGGATCATCAAATACGACAGAGACGGGAAGCTAGTTTGGCGAGAACGGCATTCGGCCTGGAAATCGATTCCTGCACGCGATGGAGGGATCATTGCGAATGTGGTGTCAGACGGATGGTCTCCGGGCGATACTTCCTGGATTCATCGTTATGATCGAGATGGGAGGCTGCTTTGGCGGAGCGGCGTTCACACGAACGAACTCAATGGCGGTTTTATTGGACTCGATGAGGTGGGAAATGCATATCTGGGCAGCGGTGGATCCCCTGTGAGCCGGGTTTCCAAGTATGATTCTGAAGGCACACGCATTTGGACATCGACCCTGCCTTCGCAGATTCAGTTCGTAAGGGGCATGCAGATCGGCCCAACAGGGAGTGTTTTCATCTGTAGCGGGGGCGGCACTGCAAAGTTCGTCCGAATAAGCAGCAGCGGAACCCCTAAACTTCTACAACTATCCGCAGACCAGGATGTGGACATTGGGGGTTCAGTTACTCTCTCCGCCCAAGTCACAGGATCAGCTCCGCTCCTCTATCAATGGATTCTAAACGATGCGCCGATCGCTGGCGCAACAGCCCCGACCCTCCACATTGATACGGTCACCTCACAGGATCTAGGAAGTTACACGCTGAGAGCGCAAAACTCCGCCGGCGCTATCTACAGTAAGGCGATTGAGTTGAGAGCTACGCGACCGAACATTACGGTCCGCCCCTTCTCGTCCAGAATCCTCGCGGGGCAGTCCACGGTGCTCCGCGCCGTTGCGACCGGGACTCCTCCTCTCCACTTCACATGGCTGCGGAACGGCAAGCCCTTCGCGCGGGGGTGGACCAATGAGTTGGCGGTGCAGGTATTGGAGAGTTCAGACTTCTCTGTTACGGTGACTAACAATCAGGGGAAATCGAGTGGAGTGATCGCAAAGTTCTATTGCTTCCCCGATAGACCGCTGCAGGACTGGACGCGACGTGGAGCGGGCGCTGTTTGGACACTCAATTCCGTCGTGAACACTGGAGGATTGTTTGTCGCGGTGGGAGGCGTTGTCGAGAGCGGGACCAGGACCTATGGGGCGATTTTGACTTCAACGGACGGGGTTCAATGGGTCACGCAGCTGGCAGGTGTTCCAAATTACTTTAATAGTGTGGCCTATGGGAACGGGGTGTTCGTTGCGGCGAGTGGCCAGCCTTCGGGGAGTTCAGCGATCTCAAATGAGCCTCTGACTTCATCCGACGGAGCACACTGGGCGGCGTCGCCCTCCTCGCCTCCTCATCTTGTTATCGTTGGGTTTCATAAGGGCCAATTCATCGGTGTGGGTCGGGATAGAGCAATCATGGCTTCTTCTAACGGACGTGACTGGAGAGCCATTCAGGGGCCAGGTATTGCGGACCAGATGGCTTTCGTCAGCGGAGGGCAACGGTGCATGTTCAGCGGGAAGGGATTCTTCGGCGAAGGTGTTGTGATGAGTTCTCAAACCGGCGAGTCCTGGGACCTGGCAAGGTTCAGCGGAGCTCCGCTGGGTAGTATCGAAGGCATGGCCTACGGCGAGGGAAGGTTCCTTATCTTGAGCGCTCGAAACGCTGATCTTGTCGATGTTTTCTCATCCCAGGACGGGCTGGCTTTTACCTGGGTGACTTCGCTCACAAGCCATCACTCCAGCTTGGCGTATGGCAACGGGACATTTGTCGCCGTTGGGGATGGGTTCATTGATTCCTCAAGAGATGGGAGGAAGTGGGAGACCCTCTATGCTCAACCTGCATCCAGTCTTCGGTCCGTAACGTTCGGCGCAGGCACTTTCGTGGCAGTCGGGATGGGGATCATATTCCAGTCAGGGGATGTTGAAAAAGCTTACGTCACTGCCGCCCGGGCGACGCCGAACTCGATCAACCCAAGCCTAACGATCGAAGGGAAAGTTGGCGCCGAGTTCCTGGTTGAGTTTGGAAACAACCTGATCAATTGGTGGAATGCTGGAGCGGTCAGGCTTACCGCTCCTAGCCTTCAGCTCGAGGTAACCAATGCCGCCGTGGGACAGGGAGTGTTTTATCGGGTGACCGGCCACTGAGTTTTCTGAAGCTTACTGAGGCGCCATGGTGCGGTTGCCGAGGGGCTGTTCTCCGTTGCCTCGCCACGATTTCAATCTGAGGGGATCTGGACGTGCCTTCCGCCGAAATCGCTCCCGATCATAACCAACCGCATTTCATGGAACGACCGGACCCCCAGCTCCGACTCCAAGTGAGCAGCGAAGGAGCGACCCTCGGCGCGAAGCGACGGTTTGCTGACGCTGGCGCGTTTCTCCCGCGATGGAACGGTGATGGAAGCTTGGTGCGCAGGTCCCCCAACCCCGCGAACGGCTTCTCTTCCTCCAGTCGACAGTTGGCTCTCAGGAGCTCATGATCAACAATATGAACAAAACACTCGGTATTTGTGTGGTGGCTACTCTGATCTTTGCGGCGATGAGCTGTGTGTGATCCGTATTCCCGAGAGTGTAGCAACTCGCGTTAGTGAATAGGAGATTGTTGTCTACTTGTCTGATACCCCAATCTGCCCGAAATCAACAAAACCCTGACCTGAGATGCCTACCTGTGGATCTCGTTGGAGCGAGCTATAAGGTAACTTCTCGAGCAGGCTGGTCGGACTTCTGAGGATCGATGAAGACATTCGACCCGCCGGTGAGGATATCCGTTTGCAAGATCTCCCAGACTGGATTTGCGAGGTTCGTGCACGACTCCACGACGATCCCCGCGCCTGCCGCCCAATCGCGATTGAATTGAAAGTGATTTGCTTTCAGCCCGAAACTGCCATCTGAGAGCACGATCTTAGGCTTCCAAAGCGCTGGTGGCTTTCCTGCGAAGATCGTCCCCCAGCCCGAACTTGTGGGGAGGTGGTTTGAGACAGATGATCGCTTCGAGATCGGAGAGTTGCAGCCGACTCCTTGACAACACGCGTGCTGCGGCGGCTCGGGCAACATCGTTCGGTGGCCATGATTGAGGACTATTACCTCGATTCCTCCCGAAACAGGCGCCCGAGGTCACGCACCATCCGGAAGGAGAGTTCAAAATCGAACGCAGCGAGCGGATCTCCCCCCAGCCCCGAGCGGCATCACAGCAACCCGCGGTTCCATCCCAGACTGTAGTGCCCAAAAACATCTTCTATGCCTGGGCAGGTTCGCCTAAAGTCGACGGATGGAACGTACCGTCCACAAAGCCCGAGGCTTTCGGAGCGCGGCGGATTGGGACATAAAGCAACAGATCCGGATGACGGCTCGCGAGCGATGGGCGGTTGCAAAGCAGCTCAAGCAGCGCGCCTACGGATCCAACACGCCGGATGTGCGCGCATGCCATCAGATCAAATAGACTCGTCCTATTTCTCTCCGGACATCCTGGAATTCATCGAACTCCTCCACACATACCAGGTCCAGTATGTGGTGGTCGGAGGCGAGGCGGTTATCTACTACGGCCACGCGCGACTGACCGGAGACATCGACTTCCTCTATGACGCAGGAGACCAGAACGCCGCGGCCCTGTTTCGTGCGCTCGCTGACTTTTGGAAAGGGAATATCCCCGGGATCGAGCGTGTCGACGAGCTTCAGCAGCAAGGCGCCATTATTCAGTTCGGTCGCCCCCCTAACCGCATCGATCTGCTAAACCAAATCGATGGAGTTGGATTCACGGATGCTTGGAGCACTCGAGTCACGGTGACACTGCGCACGAAAACCGGAGAGCAGCCTCTTTTCTACCTTGGACTCGCGTCCCTGATCCGCAACAAGGAGGCGTCCGGCCGTCCCAGAGATTTGGAGGATCTGGAGTTCTTGCGTAAGCTCGCTCGGTAGGGATCTCTGTTAGGTACCGAGGCTCAGCAAATCGATGCCGATGCGGTCCTGCCTTACCCTTCCGGGAATCTGCGAAATCGCTGTTACACTCGGAGTCCAACCACGCCAGCCCAGCTCGCTGTCTGAACTGTTGGAGCTTCTGTTCCGAACAATTTATACGCGTCCCCTTCGTTCAACCCACGGAACCCCCCGCCGCGCCGTGGGCGCCACACGATTCCGCCGGACGGTTCCGCTTGGTCTCAGAAACGGCGCTTCGGGGGCTGCATCATGCTGGGAGTGATGTAGGACTTGGCGGGGTCGAAACTTCGATAGGGGAGAGGAGCGCCCTGGGCGTTGCCCGGGACAGTGGATCCGAAGCTAGGGTCGAAGGCGCCGCCTAACGGGCTGTTGCCTGCGCCCGGGCTCCGGCCTTCGCCCCATCCGTCGCGTCCAGCCACACGCCCAAACGATCCAAAGCTGTGCTGCAATCCCTGCGGCAAATCCCTGAGCCCGCCGCTGGATTCGGCGGACGAACGCGTCGGCGTCCTGGTTTGATTCAGGAAGTTTTGAAAGTCGAGTCGCTTGGTTTCCGCCGTCTCGCGCTCCTTGAGGTTGACGTACTCGCCGCCGAACAAGTCCTTGAAACTGAAATCGGAGTTCTCCTCGAATCGCGAAGGACCTCCTCCGACGAGATCCCGCAGATTCAATTCGCCCACTTGATGGGCGCCGCCCGTCTCGCGACCGGCGCCGGATTTCGAGGCGCTCGGCGAGAGAGAGCCGTCATAGCGACGGGATCCGTCCTTCCGGTCGAATAGCTGTCGATCGCGCAGTTCGGCTTCGTATTGCGCCTGGCTCCGCGATTCGGGCTGCGCTCCGCCGCCGCCCGGGGCGTCCCCTGGCGCTTTCTGCGATCCGTAATCGAGCCAGGACTTTTTCCGAAGGTCGTCCTGCACATCCCATCGGCTCCGCAGCCCCCCTTCATCTTCCTTCTTTTCCCGCTCGCGCTGCAGCTGGCCGCGCTCAAGATACATCCAATTCTCCTTTTCCTCCTTCATGTCCTTGATCCGAAGGAAATCACGCCGGCTGATCCCGTTTTCTGCGGTGCCCGGACCGGGCGAGGGGAGATCGGGCCTGACGCCGAATTTCATGCGTCCGCTGAAAAAACCTCCGTCCAGATTCAGGTCTCGACCCGGCGCGGAGCGCCCCGAGGGGTCGAAGGCGGATGAGGGGGAGTTCGTTGCCGACGTTTCCGCCGCCTGAGCGGCTGGAAGCAAGATCCACACGGGGAGGCTCGCCAGGACGGCGAGGGTCGCCCGGCGGATCACACGACTCATACTCAAAGCTTCCATAGACAACACACTCTCAATCCAGGCGATCCAGGCCAAGCCGCGGGTCCGAGGAACGACCTGCGACGTCGGAGGGCGTGGGCTTCCTTGCTCACGCAGCTGTGCGGGCAACACAACTATCGACCTCAGTATAACGTCGGACGTTCGAAGAAAAACCGAAATCTTCATTGGCTTTAAAGCCGGACGCCCTGTCCTGATTCGGGGCAGTTTGAACCCTGTGCGCCCGTTTAGGCGCTCCGAGGAGCTCTTCAGCGAGGATCGGACCAAGCCCAAGGGGGACGGCGCGCCTGAGCGGTTGCCTATGAGGGGGTGGAGGGGCGTTCAGTCTTGCGAGGGGCGCGGCGCTTTGTACAGAGCTCGACACGCTTTCGTCGCTCCGCTATCGCTCCGTGGCAAATGGTCGTTCCTTTCTTGCCGAGGGCCGGGCTCGCTCCACGTCTTCCCGGGGCGCTGACGATCGCTCTTCTCTTGCTCTTCTCGGCGAGTTTCGCAACCCAGGCTCAGGTCGACACGAACGCGTTCCTTTGGGCCCAGGGAGGGGGCGGACCGCTGAATGACAAAGCGTCCGGAGTCGCGGTGGACATCGAGACGAACGTCATCGTTGCGGGCGATTTTTCCGGGGTCGCCACGATCGCCGGCGCGACCCTGCAGTCCGCGGGCAGCTCCGACATCTTCGTCTGCAAATACACGCCCCTCGGGCAGCCGATCTGGCGCAAGCGATTCGGCGGCGCTCTGGATGATTCCGCGACGGGCGTCGCATCGGACACCCATGGCAACATCTACGTCAGCGGATATTATCGCGGCGCCGTGGATTTCGGAGGCAAGCCGCTGCTCGCGCATGGGGGCAGCACTCTCGACGGTTTCGTGGCCAAGCTGGATCCAGACGGCGCGGTGGTCTGGGCCAATAGCATCGGCGGCTCCGGCGATGATCGCTGTTACAAGGTCGCCGTGGACTCGCAAGGAAATGTCTACGGCGTCGGCACCTTTCAGGCGACAATCGCGTTCGGCCCCGGCGTGTCCCTGACGTCCACCAACACCCAGGTGCCGGAGGCGTTCCTGGTCCGCTACACGCCCGCGGGGGGAGCTCTTTGGGCGCGTCGAGTGGGCGCCAGCCAGGGGGCGGCGGGCTACGGCGTTGCGATCGGCCCGGATGGGAACCCAGGCGTCGCCGGAGAATTCGTGGGCGCGGGCGTCGTGGAGGGCGTCCCCCTTCCGAATTCGGGCGATCGCGATGTCTTCCTGGTGAAGTTCAGCGCGGCGGGCGATCGGATGTGGGCGAATCGCTATGGCGCCGATGGCGCCGATGGCGCTCGCGCTCTGACCGCGGATGCCGCCGGGAATCTCGTGGTCGGCGGCTATTTCTCCGGCATTGTCGATTTCGGCGGCGGCCCGCTCGCCGCGAAAGCGCGCAAGGACTTCTTCATTCTACGGACGGGACCGGATGGCGTGTTTCAGTGGGCGCGGTCAGGCGGCGGACTGCAGGACGATCTTGTGACGTCGGTTTCGACCACGGTGGCGGGCAGCGTCTACGCGGTGGGGACCTTCGCGGGCATTCTGACGATGGGCGGCGCGGATCTCGTGTCCGCGGGCTCGGGCAATGACGCATTCCTCCTCCGATTGGATCCGGACGGCGCTTTGCGAAGCGTCTCCCGGGCCGGGGGCTCTGGGCTTGCGTTTGACAGCGCCAACGCGGTGGCCACCGGGCCACAGGGAATCACGTTCTTTGCCGGGGAATTCAGCGGACTGGGATTGTTCGGAACCAACTCCCTCAATACCGGCAGCGTCACGAATCGCGACTACTTTGTCGCGCGTCGCGCGTCCGTGCCGCCGGACATTCAGGCGCTGTCGGCCGACGTGCTCGCGGTGCTGGGCGAACCTTTCCAACTGGAGGTCAAACCTTCCGGCGAGGGCCCGTTTTTCTATCAGTGGGAGCGCAACGGGACCCCTGTTTTGGGCGAGACCAACGCGATGTTGGTCCGCGTTCAATCGGAAGTCGCGGACAACGGCGATTTCGCTGTGGTGGTGTCGAACGGGGAAGGATCCGTTCGCAGCCCTGCCGTGGGCGTGCATCTTTTTGTGAAGCTGATTGTGACGGCTCAGGGACGCGGGCAGGCGATCGCGGATCCGGTGCTAGCGAACTATGCGCTCGGGTCCCGCGTTGTTTTGCTGGCTTTGCCGGACGCGGACGCTTTTTTCTCCGGCTGGAGCGGCGATCTCGGCGGGAACGTCAATCCTGCCTCACTCACGATGGACAGTCATCGCGCGGTGACGGCGGTGTTTGGCTCCCGGCGACTGGATCTTGGGGTGGTGGGAGAGGGCAGGGTCCAACCGCTGCCTTCGCAAGAGCTGTACAATCCGGGAGACCTCGTGGCGCTGACCGCCACGCCCGCGAAGTTCTTTGAGTTCCTCGGCTGGAGCGACGGCGAGCTCGGCGCGACGCGCCAGGTGACGATCGGCGTCTCGAACCATTTTGTCGCTGTCTTCACCAACCTGGTTCCGGTGGAGACGTTGGTCTTTGGCGGCGTCTCACGCACAGCGCCGATCGGGACGCCCGCGCTCTTCGTGGACGGGCAGTTTGTGACCCAGGGGCCGATCACGCGCGGGGATGTCGCGGAGTTGAAGCTGACCACCTCCTTCCCCAACGCGACCGTGATTTTCTCATTGGACGGGACCGCTCCCTCCCAGTTCTACAGCGGCCCCACGCGGATTCGAGGGCCGGCGCGCGTGCGCGCCACCGCGTTTTCCGAGGATTTCAGTCAATCCGCGGAGATGGATGAGATCGAAGTTCGGGTGCTGCGCACGTTCCTGCTGTCGGTGACGACGCCGGGCGCCGGCCAGATCGCCGTCGCGCCTCAGAAGCCGCGATATTTCAGCAATGAGGTCGTGACTCTCACCGCCACGCCGTCGAACGGCTGGCGGTTTCTCGGCTGGAACGCCGACTTGGCGGGCGCCGGAACGGGCGAGGTGGCCCTGCTGACGATGCGGGACAATCTTTGCGTGGAGGGAGTCTTCGGGACTGAGGCGTCGCTGGCCGTCACGGGCGCGGGCGAGATTCACGCGAGCCCCAGCTATCCGTGGTATCCCTACGGAGCGAAGGCGCGATTCACAGCCGTTCCCTCGGAGGGGAGCAACTTCGTGGCATGGAACGGCGCGGTTTCAACGCCGGTGAATCCGCTGGACTTCGAGGTTTTGAAACCGTCGCCGCAGATCCGGGCGCTGTTCCTCGCCAACGGCGGCGGATTTCCGCTCCATGTGGACGTGGAGGGCGACGGGACCGTGGTGATCTCGCCGCGTCGGAACCTGTACGCCTCCGGTGAAACGGTTCTGCTGTTCGCGAGCGCATCGTCGGGAGCGGGCTTTCTCGGATGGTCTGGCGGCGTCGTGGCCGCGACGAATCGTCTCTCGTTAACGGTCACCAACGCCGTGTGGCTCCAAGCCACGTTCACCCGCGTTGGGACTTTGGCCTGGGTTCTCTGCGGGGACTCCGCGTCGAAGAACGACCTGCGGTTGGAGCTGCGCTCGCCCCTCGGCAGCGTGGCGGACCTGGAGTGGAGCGGGGACGCGTTGGTGTGGCATCGGTGGGGGAGCGTCACGAATCCGTTCGGACGCGTCCTGCTCGACGTGCGCGAGGCGCCATTGCCGTTCGCCCGTTTCTATCGCTTCCGTTGATGAGGCCTGAAGCCCCTCACCAGAACTGCCACGCGCCTTTGTAGACCACCCATGTTCCGAGCAGGAAGTTGGTGACGCCGTGCGCGGCCATGGCCTCGCCGAGATGTCCGCATCGGAGCACGAGCGCCTGATACACGCATCCGCAGAAAATGCCGGCGATCCACTGATTGGGATGCATCAGGCCGAAGACCACGGAGGTGACGACGAAGCTCATCAGCGAGAACTGAGAGAGCGGGAACGACTCGAAATCCGCGCGCGCGACGCTGCGATACATCAGGGATCGGTAGAACGCCTCCTCGATGGGAGGCACCACATAAGTGGTTCCGAGGATGCGAACGACGATGAACATCCAGGCCCAGCCCGGCTGCGCGGCGAAGAACTCGAAGGGCTTCCACGAGGGATCCCGTGCGCCGAGCAGCTTGGGCGCGATCTGGTTCAGCGTGGGATGCAGCCCGTCCAAGCCGACCCACACGGCGAACACCGCGGCGCCGGCCGACACGGACACGAGGTTCACGGACCAGCGGCACTCGCGAAGCGCGGGCCGGATCCACAGAACCAGGAGCAGCGCCACGAGAGTTTTGAGCGCATAGACCCAGTAGAGCGAGGCTGCGCCGACCTTGCCCTGGCATGCCGTGAGGAGCACGTAGGCCAGAAACGGAAAGGCGCGCGCGGCCGCCGGGGAGTTCTTCAATGAGGCGAGCACGCCGACTGCATACCAAGGTCGCGCGAGCCGAATCACGCGAATTCGGCCGAGTTTCCTCTTGCCAAGTCCTCCCCTGCTTCCCACACTGCCGTGAGTTGCCAGCCCTGAAACAGCGGGCTTTTTTGATGATCAGACATTCAATGGACACAATCCAACCGGCGGGGGCCTCTTGAGTCGGCCTTTTCCTTCCCGCAATTTTCACAATAGCGGACCACAGACCCGGGTGAACGGAAAGATCCGCGCCCGCGAGGTCCGTGTGATTGCCCACGATGGGCAGCAGGTCGGGGTGCTTACTCTGGCGGACGCCCTCAATCTAGCGCGGCAGCAGGGGTTGGACCTGGTCGAGATTTCTCCCAATGCCGTGCCCCCGGTTTGCCGGGTCGTCGACTACGGGAAGTATCGTTACGAGCTCGCCAAGCGGGAGAAGGACTCCAAGAAGTCCAATCACTCGAGCAAGGTGAAGGAGATTCAGCTGAGCCCCTCCATAGATCCTCACGATTTTGGGGTGAAGCGGGATCACGCGATCAACTTTTTGTGCGAGGACATGAAGGTCAAGATCAGCCTCCGCTTCCGCGGCCGCGAGATGGCGCACAAGGAGTACGGGTTTCAGCAAGTGCAGAAGATCATTGTTGAACTGGCGCCCTTCGGCCATCCCGACCAACCGCCCAAGCTGGTCGGCCGCGGTATCACGGCGATGCTCAGTCCGCTCCCGCGCAACAAGCGGGCCAAGAATCCCAACGCGCCGGATCTCGAGCCTGGAGAGACCCCCGCTCCCAGCAAGCTGGGTTCGACTCCCAAGATGTCGTCCAGCGGCAAGCCCATCCCTGAGTCGGGATTTGCGAACAATCCATTTTCTGAATTGGATGCCGCCCCCCCCGCTCCTCCCTCTGCCCCTGCTCCTCCTTCTTCCGAGGGCGAGCCGCCGGAGTCGTCGTCAGCGATGTCCTAGCGGCGTTCGTTGAGCGCTCACACGAAGCGACTGTTTGCGGCTTTCAGATTTGAAAGCAAAAGAAGCTTTTGAATCGATGCCGACACGAATCATGCGCTCTTGAAGCATGCGTGCGAAGCGTCCCCGTTGTGCCACCTTGCCATCGCTCTACCGATGGCTTTCCACGATGGACCAGGTGCGATGTTCTTTGCCGTCTTTCCGGCGCGTGCTGCATTTCAGGAACACGCCCGGCAGAATACCGCGGCGGGACGGAGGGTGTGAAGAGGGTAGGTCGC
>JACQFQ010000037.1 GCA_016199985.1 Verrucomicrobiota bacterium
ACCACCCCTGCGATTTAGTAGGTTGAATCCGACTGGAACCGCATATTTGTGAGGTTTGTGGCGTTTAGCAGTTGGAAATCGATCAGGAAGCCCTTTCGCATGGGCTGGGCCAAAGCCAGGAGTTGGTCTCTTGATTTGGGAATGATGGAGGCGGTTCGAGACGCCTTCTTTCGGGCAGGGAGTTGCGCGACGAGTTCTTTGTCGGTCTTCACTGCCTTTCTGCCGGCCATTTGCTTGATTCTGTTGTTCTGGGCAGGGAGGGCTGCTTGCGCGTTGTCGAAGAGGGGTTGCGCGGCTGCGTAGCTGATTTGCTCCACGAGCCATCGGCGTCCATCAATGTCGCCAAAGCGCTTAAGTACTCGAATGGCGAGGTCTTCCCTTTCGGTGGAGAAGGCTTTGCCGTCAGCGATTTTCGTGCTGCCAAAATTGATGACGATGTCATCGACAACTCCGTCATTCACGACGGGGATCACCTGAGCCTGGGGCGAGGTATTCATCTCACTCCAGAGCTCAATGGTGGTTGAGGCGGGGATGAGACCGAAATCTTCCGGATGGATCTGGTGACTGGGGTCAAAAAGCACGAGATCCTGCTCTAGCCCACGCCGAGTGTACGAGATTCGGATCGCAGCATCCAAGCCGCTGTCGAATGCTGAATCGTACAAAACCACATTGGGGGCGATAAGGTGTCCGACGGAATCCTGGACGGCGGAGAGAAGAACGCTCTGGCCTGTCGCATCGCGCAGAGCGACGAAGGCGGGACTGACTTCAAAGTGCGCCCCATCGGTGGCGGTGATATCCAGAGCGTTCATCACGTTGAGGTTCTCGTTAAGAAAGACGGTCAAAGGCCCTTGACCGGCCAAGAAGCCTCCCTGAGCGGCCTGGAACTCTTGCTGCGTCAACTCCCATCCTGTGGCCGTCGGATAGCACAGCGAATCGGCGATTTGTGTGATTCGGTTGGTGCGGTAGCGGGTGACGCCAGCCTCGTCCTGCCACACCTGGAGCCGTTCAAGCTTCTGATGATGGGGGCCCCTGGCAAGGATACGCTGTTCCTGAGCGGGCAGAGCAAGGGTCGTGAAGAAAAGGCTAAGACACAGGAAAGCTTTCATGGAGTTTTAGGATGAGGTTTTCGGACAGGACGCTGGCGCAAGAATAGCGGGTAGCCTGGGGCCTGGCGGCCTGAGGTCGTCCTTCCTTTTGGACTGACTGAGAATTTAGCGCACATCGTGCGGGCAGCTCTCTAGCGTTTGATTTGTTCCCTGGAGGGGGGGCTCAACTACTCCTTGCCTCTCCACTGACTTGCTTTCGCAAGCTCTTCAATTCCTGAACGCGAAAACGTCTACGCCCACGAAATTATCATGTCAACAAGTTTCTCTAATTATTCTGAAAACACTTTGAGAGAGGAAACAGGTCATAACGGGGACGCTTCGCACGCACGCTTAAAGATAACGAGAGTCGTGTCGTCATCGATTCGAAAGCCTCGTTCGGTTTCAAACCTTAAAGCCGCATACGGTCACTTCGTTTGCCCGCTGTCCGTGGAGGGGACCGGGGATTCATCGGCCCCTGGGCAGCTTGGCGATTCAGCGCAGGAGGACGTTGAAGGTCTACGGATGCCATCGGCCACCGCGTTGAGTGCGCATCTGCTTTTTGTTGAACTCATCCATGAGGTCACGAGCCTTTCGTTTCCCGGCCTGCTGCTGAGCCCGCAGTCGGTTCTTGCGTGCCACTGCAGCCCCTGACACTCCCAACTTCACCCGCGGGGCTAGAGCCCGCTCAAGGACCGCCCTTCTGGGCTCGCTGAAAGATGGCCTTCGGGGTCATTGTAAGGGAGATCTTCAAGTGGTCGCTTTTGAAAGCCAATGTAGGAGCCTCTTGATCGTCGCTGAGCTGACCACGAAAGCGGTGCGACATTTCCCCGTGTCCACGTCCGCGCTAATGCAGTCGGGAGTGATCGGATCACCCGCGGCACTTATTCCTTCCCCCCGGCGGTCCCCTTTGCTCTACTGCTTCGCGGAGGGCGGGATGAGGGGCTCATCAATTTCTACGCAACATCTGACGGTGGATCAGAAGCGACTACTCGCGGCGGTTGGCGGCCATTTGCGCCGCCTGTGGGATCGACGCCATCGAGAGATGCGCTACGTCAGGAGAATTGTCACGGAAGCGAGAAAAAGCCATGCTCCGTCATGGCGTTCGATCGAGAACAGATGAAAGCGAAGGCTGCTGAGCTCGCACGCGATGGCGTCTACATCGGAACGAGCTCATGGAAATACCCCGGGTGGATCGGACTACTCTACACGCGGGATCGATACGAATATCGAGGCAAGTTGGCCGAAGCTCGATTCAAGCGAGACTCTCTCCGCGAGTATGCGGAGGTGTTCAAGACGGTTTGCGTGGACGCCGCCTATTACTCGTTTCCAACGATTCAGTACCTTCAGGGGCTTGCGGAGCAGGTTCCCGACGACTTTCGATTCGGCCTCAAAGTGACGGACGACATCACGATCAAACGATTCGCAAACTTGGCGCGCTTTGGGGATCGCGCCGGTAAAGTAAACGCCCGCTTTCTGAACCATGATCTATTCTCCACGGGATTCCTCGGGCCGTGTGAGCACATCCGGCAGAAGATCGGGGTCATCATCTTCGAGTTCTCCAAGTTCCACGCGCGCGACTACTCAAGCGGCAGGCAGTTCCTGGCTGATCTGGATGCGTTCCTCAGCGAGCTCCCGGAAGGGTGGCCCATTGCTGTCGAGCTGCGGAATAGGAGTTGGCTCGTGCCGGACTACTTCCGCTGTCTGAGCAGCCACGGTGTGGCACACGTCTTCAATTCCTGGACTGAGATGCCGGCGGTGTCAGATCAAATGATGTTGTCTGGCAGTCGCACGAGCGCGGACCTGACCGCGGCGCGCTTCCTCCTAAAGCCGGGGCGAACCTATGAGGAGTCCGTCAAGCTGTTCGAACCGTACGCCCAAACGCGAGAATTACGCGCGGAGGAACGTGCGGCGGCAGCCAGGCTCGTCAACGAGGGGTTGGCGGAGAAGAGGAGAACATTCGTCTTCGCTAATAACCGACTGGAGGGGCAGGCATTGAACACACTCGACGGGATAGTGAGCATGGTCAGTTGAGCTGACCCTGATGACAGAGCGCCAAGCTCGAGATGAACATCGGTCTTGCCATCTCGCTGCGGCTTGTTGATGACGGCGTAGACATCGACGGCGATGGGTGCCGGGATCGTGTCGTTGTGCCGTGCGGCTTGAAACCGTTGCAGCTCGCGGAGCTCGCGGTGAAGGAGTCGCGTGAGGTGTGTTTCGTAGTGTCTTATCGTGTTCAGCGTCACTCCGCCAGCCAGCAGGGCTTGGAGCATCTGTCCCTGGGCTGTCTCGCGCACCCCGCGGATCCCTAGCTTGGAGTCATCAAGGAGTCGGCAAGCCTTCTCCATGACCGCGAGAAGCAAGGCCTCCGCATTCAGCCCCCGGCACCTCGCCAGTTCACCAAACTTGGACCGGGTCTTTCGAAGATTCTAGTCCACGGTCTCAGGGCAGCTGTGCCAGTAGGCTCCAATGCACGTGGATTTGTTCTCGAGGCTCGTTGACTTGTTGAAGGATATCGCGAGCGAAAAGGGGAGGAAGGGATACCCCAAAGATGCCCGGCTCCTGTTCGAGGTCGTCGATTCCGGCCTCCGCAACGACATCGACAGTGAACAGCTCCTCTCTTGTTTGAACAACCTACTTCCAGCGGATGCCGGAAACCTCACCGAAGTAATTGTTCTCGGCATGGACAGGCATACTCCACTGGAGATTCGTTCGGTCCTAACCGTCACCAGCGAGCGACCGACAACCCTCTCGGGTCTGGAGTATGCCAGATAGAGAAGGGTGCTCGAAGGCGTCGAAGGAACCCATCCGCACAAGACAGGCGCCAGCGTCTGTCAGCCGTCCATCCATCCTTCTTCCCTATGCAGAACTGACTGGATTGGCGGAAGCGGATCACCATCTCGAAAGTTGGACGCTTACGATGAACGGTCGCGATTTGTATACTAGGGCTTGCCGGCGAGGAATCACCCCGCCTCAATGGTCGTTGGCCCGGTAAATCTCAACCCAATCGTCCCATCACCCCGCCGCGTCAGCATCTGCGAGAAACGCCCCTCCACAACTTTGAGGGCGTCATACGCGGCGCTTCTCCCGATACCGGCCATTTCCATAAGATGAGACGCGGCTTCCTTCTGCGTGAGCCAGCTGCGGCCGTCCTCGAAGACTTCGCGGATATGATGCTCTTGAACTTTTGCTTCACGCTTGGAACTGCCCTTGTCGAAGGCCTCCCAGGAAAATCCAGCGACCGGTAGAAACTCCAGACCAGCTTCCCTTGTCCAGGCGGTCCGAGGCCCCATTCCTCCGTCGTTGTTCTTGGCGCAGGTCACCACAACCCGGTTGTCTTCTGTGTCATCACTGGCCGGCTGCATCACAAATACGCACCGGGCAACACTGACCAGGACATATGACCCCGCCAGGAGATGTGCCAAATTTCGTCCACGATGACTGTCATCGCTCTTCGGTTTTCTCAGGTGATGGAGGAGCAAAACCGCGGGTTGCTTGTTCGATTCCGCAGCAATCTCGCGAATCTTGGAGAACACCTCCTGCAGATCCTTCTCCATCGAGTCACGAAGGCAGGCATTCAGCGGATCCACGATAATCAAATCCGGGTTAAACTCTCGAATGGCGGCTTTAAGATCCTCTAGGAAGTTAGGATTCTGCAAGGCCATACCCAGAGGTGGTGGAGCGGAGATCCTGATACTGTCTCCCAAACTGCTGACATCGCCGATCTGAGATACGTCACGGTGCAGTCGAGTCATCCCGTTTTCGTTCTGAACAATGAGTGTTTTGAAGGCACCATGCAGGGCGAGGCCGAGAAATGTCCCCTCCCCTCTCGCCCCCTTGATCGCCAGCGAGAGCGCAGCCCGGCTCTTTCCGCATCCCGGGGGACCTGCCAGTACGGTCATTGCTCCCCGTTGCAGGTGATAATCTCCCAGCAGGCACTGATCCTTGGGCGGAGAGTAGGCCTGCAGTTCCCCAAGTGAATAAAACTGGATCCGAGGCGGCACTTTGCCGCTCGCGGTCGTTAAGGGCTGCGAGGGATCCTCAGGGGAGATTGCCTTAAGCGGCACACCGGGTGCCTCCTGCCTCAACGGGTCAAACTCTCCCTCCCGGGGTATGTATTCGGTGGAATCGTGCTTCATGGTATCACTTCCCAAAATTTTCGCTGAGTTTCAAAACAGTCGGCTCCGATGCCGCACACATCAGCCAAGTCCTTGCCCTGGCTTCCATCCGCTTTCACAAGCCCCGATAGATCGAACGCCGTGACCCGATCAACGCCAGACGCCTTGAGCGCTCGCGCCCATGCCACCATGGCCTCGTGCCCCGCAGAATCTGCGTGTGGGTAAATGCAAACGCGCTTTCCCCGAAAGTAGGCAAGTGCCTCGCTCGACAATCGCTGGTTTCCGGCACCAAGGACAGCGACCGGGGCAACGATCGCTGCCTTGCCCTCACGATGGGTGAAGTGAAGGGCGGCAAGAAAATCGGGGGCTCCTTCCACCCAGACCACCTGCTGGAATCCCGCTGTCTCGCGGGTGCCGATAGGCCAGGATTTCCCGGAACCAATACAGTGCGCCTTGCGTTCTGCGAGTCTCCCAAACGCCGGCCACATCCGGCCGTCCATCCGACGGAACTCATAGAGTTCGCGGGCTGGGTCAGTGAGGCACCAGGCGGCGATCCCCCAGAGTTCCGCGAAGAAAAGGAATCCTCGATCCTGAGCCATTTGCAGCGCCTGCAGATCAAACCCGCGAAGCTCGCACAGCTTGCGGTGCTCCTCTGCTTTGCCCCTGCGCAGCGGAGGGACCTTCGGGACCGCGGCTAACGATCGCACGGCGGGACTGAACGGCACTCGGGAGCCCCCCGCCCTGTCGCGTGCCCAACGAATTGCCTCACTGATGTCGCACCCCTTCGCACAGCGAATGAACTCGATGACATCGCCGGACTGCCCTGTGGAGTGGTCCTTGAAACAATCTGTTCCATCAGGGAAGCGCCACACACTGAAGGATGGCTTGCTGTCCTTTCGAAAAGGCGAGGCCACACACTTTCCTGGTCGCCCAGGCAGGTTGAGCCCGAGCCACGCATCCGCGATTCGAAGTCGAAGTTTCAGCTCAGCGATTTCCATGGTTTGCCTCCTTCCTGCCCGGCATAAAGACGCAAGGCGCTTTGTCGAGCCAGTTACGAGCCTTCATGGTTTCCTTCCGTTGGAGGTTGGTGAGCTTGGGCTCGTCCCGCCTGTCTTAAGTAGGCAAGCAGCTTACCAACGACGATGAAGACTGTTCCCCGAAGCCGCCCAGGCTGCCGCACTCGCACGAGGTAATGTCCGTATTGGTCATGCTCGATAAGCCAGGTCCGTGAGGCTCCTGAGATCGCGCAGCGCTGCCGCGGTGCCGGCAACCTCGCGAATTCTGGCGGTCCCGTGATCTCCACTTTCCGGAGTCTACCGTTCAGGGCGGTTGGAATCTCACCGCTAGCGGTAGGAAGAGTCGTGAGAAGAGTTCCCACGCCTTCTTTCGCCGCAGTGCCGTTTTCGATTGATGATGTTTGATGTGTCATAGTTGACAGCGAACATCATCGCCGTTCGGCGACATGGGTCAGATCACTTCTGACATGTGCTTCAAAACTGTTCGCACGGCCATCAAAACCCTCATCCAAGAGAACAAAACCGACCACGCCTGGATCAAAACCCAGTATTGAAAGGGCCTGTCAGGGATCACCGAATGTTTTGGAAGCGACAGGAAGGAAGAATACGGGGAAGGGCCCATGGCCGGCACACCGGGTTACTCAAAGTGATGCAGCGCAGACCAACCGGAGGGATTGTTTGGCGAGAGGCACCGCTCAAGGACGAAGGAGGCCTCGAAACCGATTGGAAGAGTGTTCCCCTATTTGTTCTTCGAACGTTGGCGTTTTCCTTTGATGTTCGCTTTCGCCTTAGCGGGCTCAACGTTCCGGCCTCGCCCTCGCGAGAGATAGGATGCCTGTCGACCTTGCCAAAGCCAGTGTAAGGTGTCCGTGCTCATTTCATTGGACTTCGCCCGATGCAATAATCCATCGGTGCAGGTCCTTACTGCCTCCTTACAATACTCTCGAGTGATTGTCATCCCAACCGTGGACGAGACCACGGGACGAAACTGTTCCTCATACTTTGGTGGAAACCAGCATTTCTTCTCCTTAATCACCTTTATCACATGGGAGCCAAGCGTGCCTACAGCACCAGCACCCGGGCTGCCTTCCCTGACGCCATTTCCATTTTCCGACCATGCCTCCATTAATTCCTTCTGTAGAGCCTGCCAAGCGGACTCAACCTCATTCGCTATGAGTTTCTTGAATGCCTCCTCGGTGTGATACTTCCTCCATGAAAACGGTAGGCCCCACGTTGTCACGAAGTCCTTCTGGCTGGGCTCGGCTGGGATGCTACCCGATACATACGTTACGCCCTCGTCGCACAAATCCGAAAACGGGATGCCCTGAGCTCTACCAGCAGCTGCCAAGTATGGCCCTAACTGCTCGGCTGACAGATTCCCGCGCTTGTCGGCCTTATCGTGTTCTTCAACAGCTATCAGCCTGCCTTCCTGGATCAGAGCGGCGGCTTCCCTTAAATAGTTCGATGGCTCTTGCTGTCCTCTCAGTCGTGCGAGCTTGATTGCCAATTCAACCACCTCCCGCCCGCGTTGATTCTGTGCCTGATCGCTCAAATTACTGCGGTAATGGTTGAGAATTTGAGCGCTCCAATAGATCACGGATCGCAGGCTCGTTACCAATCCAGGATTCAATCCCAGCGCGTCGAGCGTGTCGCCTTCAGTAGGCCGTTTGCCACCTATTTGCTTCTCCACAGCCTCCCTGATGCCGGCTCGCGTTTTTGACATTCCGGACAGCCTAGTTCGATGAGAACGGTCGTCAAGGGTCGCAGAGTCGCGACGATGTCGCCCCGGGGCCGTTCCTCGTGATACAGCGGAACTTTTTTCGATGCCACCGAGCAAAGATCGTGACCTCTGTCCCGCAAATCCCCTTTTTGCGCCAATTCTTTCCGCCGCATACCAGTCAAGGATAGCCCCCCCTGCCTCGAGAAGCGCCTCCCCCCCCCGGCCATCCGACCTGTCCTTAAGTCGAGTGGACGGATGGACGGATTGGGAAGCGTCCGTCCAAGGAAAACACCCTCAGCAAGGTGATGAAGAAAGAAGAGAGCTCCCCTCTTCTCTCACCTGGCGATCCGACGTCTCCCTCGCGGAGGTCGGCTTAGCGTGGGCAATTTGTTCACCGCGTCGCGTTTGGTTCGCTCATCGATGTGGGTGTACATCCGAGAGATTTCGCCGCTTTCGTGCCCGACTAGGTCGCGGGCAATCGCATCGCTCACACCGGCATTCTTGAGGAGGCTGACATGGGTATGTCGGAGGCAATGGAACGAAACATCCGACTTCCTGCGCCGCTCCGAAGCATCCTTCGGCTTGTCCTCCTTAGCGCGATGAGTCCGTCGTTCAGCCAAGCCCGCATTAGACAGAATGACCTGAAATTGATTCGACAGCTGACCGACCCGGCCTTGCTTTTGCACGATGGCAAACGCCCTGGGATGAATCGGCTGTCGCGGATCATCGCCCGCAGGCAAGCTCTCGATATGAGCCCGCAGCGTGTCCGCCATCGGCACGACCACGGTCTGCTCACGACTCTCGCTCTTGCGGGGCATGAAGCGTATCTCCTGCGCGGTAAGATCCACATTCTGCCACGTTAAGGTCGCCAGATCTCCCAGGCGAGCACCGGTGTAGATCCCGAACATTACAATCGAGCACCATTCCGCATTGCAGTGGGATAGAATGGTTCGTAGTTCCTCCACACTGAAGGCACGGCGCTTTCGCTGAACGTCGGCACGTTCGGCTTTGCTGCGCTTCGGCAACTTGACGAGCCGGGCGACATTGCGTGGGACCAGGCCGTCAACCTCTGCCGCACCAAAAGCGATTCGAATGATCTTCAACATCAGGCCCGCCGTCGCCCGTGCTAGGCGCTGGGACTGCTCGTCTCGGAATCGTGCAATGTCTGCCACCTGAACCTTACCGATATCCTGGTCGGCTAGGCCTCCAAGGCTCGCCAGCAACGCATCTACGGTACTGGCATACCGCTCGTGAGTAGCGGGAGCCACCTCGCCTTTGCTCCTCGCAAGCCAACCTTGTAGGTAAGCACCTGTCGTCTTGTTCTCCAGTCCAGACCCCGTACTTTTTCGTAGCGCGCTATCGAATGCGTGGTGAACCAGGCGTCGAGTTCTTAGATCTTGTATTGAAGCGATGAAGGATTTGATCTGATCCGTGCTACGCCGCCCTCCGGCAGCCTCCTCTAGCTCGTCCGCTACGCGGCGCGCAAGCTTGCGATCAGCCGTTCCCGTGGTGAGTTTCAACTGGCGCAAACTCTGCCCTACGACCACACCGAAGCACGCCGCGTAGAAGGGGCTATTGGGGTGTTTCCAGATGCTAGCCATAAGTTTTTAGGTTCGGGGGATTCGACAGTAAGAATGAAAGTAAGAATAACGCTCATGATTTTCAAGAACTATGAAGTCGCAAACTGTTGATTTGTAGGTCAGCGATCATCGGCGTTAAACGTATTTCGTATCGGGGGTTCGAATCCCCCTCTCTCCGCCAGTTTTCGTATGACGAAAACTGAAGGCTCAACCTCTGCGAGGCTGTGATCGGGTTCCTATCTCGGTCCTTAACTCCTTCAACACTGGACTTCCAAGTAAGCCCTTCCGTTCACTTCCCCAGAGTTCCCCCTGAACAACCTCATGCATCCCCACCCATCCCCGCCGGTGAGGAGCCTTCCTGTGCATTCCGAAGCCCTCGCTCGTGCGACTGAAGGGTTGATTCAGAACTTTGCCATGTGCAGGCTTGCGGGCATTCAGGTTTTGCGACACCAGATGTGGGAGGTTCTTTGCGGAACCTCCGGCGAGCGGGTGTTAGGGATATCGTTGATTGGGGTGATCCACGTGAAGAAGCCAAAACGAAAAACGGGGCAGAATCGGGCGCTGAGTTGGGATTCGAGGCCAAACTCTCGGCTCACCCTGCCAGCAAGGGTAGCTCGAGAATGAGAACTCACCGCTTCGTCCATCTACCGCCTCATGCCTGAAACGCCCGAACAACTCGCACGCCAGCAGATCGACGGGCAACTCGCCGTGTGCGGCTGGGTCGTCCAGGATTACAAGTCGGTGGACTTCTCCGTCGGCCGCGGCATCGCGCTTCGGGAAGTCCCGCTCACGACGGGCCCCTGCGATTACCTGCTGCTCGTGGACCGCAAAGCGGTCGGTGTGATCGAGGCCAAGAAGGAAGGCACCACGCTTTCCACCATCGCCGACCAGTCGGGGCGTTACGCCAACAGCCTTCCCGCCTTCCTCGCCGCCGATCTCACCGGCACGCTCCCGTTCCTTTACGAATCCACCGGCGTCGAGACCTTCTTCCGCGACGAACGCGATCCGGCTCCTCGCTCACGCCGCGTCTTCACCTTTCATCGCCCCGAGACGCTCGCCGAATGGGCCGCTGAGCCGGAGACGCTGCGCACCCGGTTGAGGGCCATGCCCACCGCGCACCCGCTCGCCACGCTGGGCATGCGCGAATGCCAGATCGAAGCCATCACCGGCCTGGAGCAATCCTTCGCCGAGGATCGCCCTCGTGCGCTCATCCACATGGCCACTGGCGCGGGCAAGACATTCACGGCCTGCGCCTTCACCTACCGCCTGATCAAATACGGTAAGGCCCGCCGCGTCCTCTTCCTTGTGGATCGCGCGAATCTCGGCGAGCAGGCCCGTGACGAGTTCCACCGCTACCGCACGCCTGACACCGGCCGCCTCTTCACCGAACTCTACAACGTCCAGCATCTCGCCTCGCCGCACATCGATGATGTCTGCCGCGTCACCCTCTGCACCATCCAGCGACTCTACTCGATCCTGCGCGGGGAGGAACTTGCCGAGGACGCGGATGATCTCTCCGGTGCGGAAATCGCCGCCGCGTTCGGAGGCACGCGCACTCGCGATATCACTTACAACCCGGCCGTCCCCATTGAGAAATTCGATTTCATCGTCACCGACGAGTGTCACCGTTCCATCTACAATCTTTGGCGGCAAGTGCTCGAATACTTCGACGCCTCACTCATCGGCCTCACCGCCACGCCCGCGCCGCAGACCATCGCCTATTTCCACCAGAACCGCGTCGCGGAATACAACCACGAGCGTGCCGTCACCGATGGCGTGAATGTCGGCTACGACGTCTATCGCATCAAGACCAGGGTCACCGAGGCCGGCGGCAGAGTGGACAAAGGTTTCCTCATCGACCACCGCAGCAAGGCCTCGCGCAAGGCCCGGCAGGAAGTCCTCGCCGATGATCTCGATTACACGCCCGCCGACCTCGACCGCTCCGTCGTCGTGCCCGATCAGATCCGCACCATTCTGCGCACCTACCGCGATGTCGTGCAGACCGAGCTGTTCCCCGGTCGCGTGCTCGTGCCGAAGACGCTCCTCTTCGCCAAGGACGACTCCCACGCCGAGGACATCGTCCATCTCTGTCGCGAGGTCTTTGGCAAAGGCAATGACTTCTGCAAAAAGATCACCTATCAGGCGAAGCACCCCGTCACCGGCAAGCCCGCGAAGTCGAAGGAACTCATCCGCGAATTCTGCCTCTCGCCCACGCTCCGCATCGCTGTGACCGTGGACATGATTGCCACCGGCACCGACATCAAGCCGCTCGAGGTCCTCGTCTTCCTGCGCGACGTCCGCAGCCGCGTCTATTTCGAGCAGATGAAAGGCCGAGGCACCCGCGTGCTCTCCTCCACCGACCTGCAATCCGTTTCGGGCGAAGACGCCCGCGCCAAGACCCGTTTCGTCATCGTCGATGCCGTCGGTGTGTGCGAGAGCGACAAAACCGAATCACGTCCGCTCGACCGCCAGCCCACGGTGCTGATGAAGACACTGCTCCAGCGCGTCCTTTTCCCCGGTGGCCGCGATGAAGACACTCTCACCACACTCGCCGCGCGCCTTGCCCGGCTCGACCGCGAACTCGAACCCGCCCAGCGACAGCAAATCGTCAACGCCTCGGGTGGTCACACCCCCGCGACACTCGCCGGCGCGCTCCTCCGCGCTTTCGATCCTGACGAAGTAGAAGCGGCGTCTCGCCGTTTGTTCGAGGCCGAAGAAAACAAGCGAGTGCAGACGCTTGCCAACTTCTTCGACCCAGGTGCACCCGTCACCATCACCGAAGCCAACCTCCCGCACTGGAAGCAGGACGGAGTTACTTACTTCGTGACCTTCCGCCTCGTGGACTCGCTCCCGCAGGAAAGGCTTCAGCAATGGATGGCGGACCGCGACCGCTGGCTTGCCACGCATCCCGAGCCGATGTCCGAGCAGGACAGGACGGAATACCACACCCGTTTCTCCGCCCTTCTCGACCACTGGCTGGATCAAGGCTCCGGATCGAATGCGCTCGCGTTGGACGAATGCAAGACCCTCGTCGCCGATGCCTTCGCCCATTTCGACGGCCAGCGCTACAAGCTCGGCGAGTTCGTCGTCGCTTCGAATCACGTCCACGTGATCGTCACGCCTTTGCCGGGAAACGACCTCAGCGACATCCTTCACTCTTGGAAGAGCTTTACGGCGAAAGGGATCATCAAAGTGGAAGCGGCGTCCCGCCGCTTGCAGCCGTGGTGGGAAAAGCTCCACGAGCGTCGCCTTGCCACCGCTGCAAAAGAAAACCCATCCCAGTATGCCGTCATTACCTTCCAGCGTCCCGTCTGGCAAAAAGAGTCCTTCGATCACATCGTTCGCTCGCAGGCATCACAGATGAAGTTTGAGGGTTACATCCGGGATCATCAAAGTGGAAGCGGCGTCTCGCCGCTTTCCCCGCTTTCCCCAGAAGAGGCGGAACAAAAGCGGCGGGACGCCGCTTCCACTCTGCTGATCTCGACCGCCTGCGCCCCCTTCGACAAACCCGCGCTTCGTCACGCCCTCGAAGCACTCAAGCGGGAAACCGAGCAAGCCCTCGACATCTACACCCCCGACGAAGTGCTGGAGCAGGGTTTCGACGCCGCCGCCAGAGCGAAAGCAGCCGGCCTTGTCCAGGCCTTCCGCGACTACCTCACGCAGAACCAGGCCCAGATCGACGCCCTCCAAATTCTCTACAGCCGACCCTTCAAACAGCGCCTCACTGAGCCCATGCTCAAGGAACTGGAAAGCAAACTCCGCAGCACCCACGCCCTGTGGACCGAAGACCGCCTCTGGGATGCTTTCGCCGTCACTGCTCCCGACAAAGTGAGGGGCCGCTCCCAAGCCGGACGCTTCGCCGACCTCGTCGCCCTCGTCCGCTTCGCGCTGGAACAGCAACCCGTCCTTGCCCCCTTCGCGGACTCCGTCAGCGAGCGTTTCCACGCGTGGCTCATGGACAAAGCCAAGAGTGGTGGAAGCGGCGTCTCGCCGCTTCATTCCGACGACCCCAAGCGGCAGGGTGGCGCTTCCACCTTCACCCCCGAGCAACTCGCCTGGCTCTATTTGATCCGCGACCACATCGCCACCAGCCTGAGCATTGAGCCCGAGGATTTCGAATACACGCCCTTCGGCGAGCGTGGAGGGCTCGGCAAAGCGCACCAACTTTTTGGCGAGGGATTGAATCGTATCCTGGAAGAACTCAATGTGGTCCTCGTTGCATGAGCAAAAAAAAGTCGCCATCCGTAGAATCCACAACCTCCCCGACGATGGCGGGTTACACCCGATTGCTTGGTGATATCGACCATCTCATCGTCACCATCCGCCCGTTCGCCAGGCAGCTTGCAGCGCTGCAGCGGAGGATGAAGGCGGCTGGTCTCTTTGCCAACGAGCGCGAACTCCTGGACTGTCCGCAATGCGGCCTTCGGGAGGATGTCCTCATCTCGGGCCTGCTCATCACTTATCGTGAGCCCGGCTTCCCGCAAGATACTGGCCTCCGTTTCGAGGAACTCACCGCAGATACGTTCCGCTGTCCGTCCTGCGGCCAAAAGGTGAATGAACGGTTCGCAAGCGATGAGCCGATCTCCGGCTTCCTTGCAAAGCCCGCGACCAAGCGGTGCAAGTCCGCGGCACCTGCCAAGGAAGGAAAGCGAAAAGCATGAGTAAGAACCCCGACACCGCAACCCAAAGTAGCAGCGGCGTCCCGCCGCTGAATCCAGCAGACCAAAAGCGGCGAGACGCCGCTTCCACTCTGGGTAACGCATCCCAAAGCAAGTCGAGCCCTGAAGGGGTGAAAGAAGGCGGGGAATTGCCCAAAGGGTGGGAGTGGAAAACAATCCCAGACCTCGTCACCGACGACGGCGTTTTTATCGATGGCGACTGGGTCGAGAGCAAAGACCAGGACCCGAATGGCGACGTGCGGCTGATTCAGTTGGCAGATGTTGGCGACGGAGTTTACCGCAATAGATCCGACCGCTTCATGACCAAGGCGAAAGCCCATGCATTGCACTGCACGTTGCTCAAAGACGGCGATGTGCTCATCGCTCGGATGCCTGATCCGCTTGGACGCGCCTGCATTTTTCCGGGCGACAAGAGGCTATCGGTGACTGTGGTGGATGTCGCAATCGTGCGCTCCGGCAACGGAGAGTTTGACCATCGGTGGCTCGCTTGTTTCGTGAACGCTCATCCTTTCCGCTCCGCAATCTCCGGTTTGCAGGCTGGCTCAACGAGGAAACGGATTTCACGCGGCAATTTGGCGACTATTCCCTTGCCCGTTCCCCCCCTCCCCGAGCAGCGGCGGATTGTTGCTGAGATTGAGAAGCAATTTACGCGACTGGAGGCGGGGGTGGCGGCATTGCAGCGGGTGCAGGCCAACCTCAAACGCTACCGCGCCGCCGTCCTCAAAGCCGCCTGTGAAGGCCGCCTCGTCCCTACGGAAGCGGAACTCCCTCGTAGAAGCGGCGTCCCGCCGCTTGGTTCTGCAAAAAAGCGGCAAGATGCCGCTTCTACTTTTGAAACCGGCGAAGCCCTACTAGCCCGCATCCTCACCGAGCGCCGTCAAAACTGGCTTGCCCGCCGTAGCCATGGTGAAGGTGGGAAGGCCCGCGGCCAATACAAAGAACCTGCCGCGCCGGACACGACGAACCTTCCGACAATTCCGAATGGTTGGACGTGGGCGAACGGAGAGCAATTGTTCTCGTGGTCGAGTGGCGCAGGGCTCACGCAGCAAGACATTCAAGAAGGGAACTACCCCGTTTACGGCGGGAACGGTGTGACTGGTTATCATAACGCCTTCGTCGCCGAAATCCCGACGCTCATCATCGGGAGAGTAGGCGCCCTGTGCGGAAACGTCTATCTGACTGATGGCCCAGCGTGGATAACGGATAACGCGATCTACGCGATTCAGACTCCTTCGTGCGTTGCTATGCGGTTCATTCGGTTGGCATTCACGCGCGCAGAACTAAACAAGCGTGCCGCCGGTTCAGGCCAGCCGTTCGTAAATCAGCGCATGCTCAACGAGACCGTCATCCCACTCCCCCCTCTCGCCGAGCAGACGCGAATCGTGGCGGAAGTGGAGCGCCGACTGAGCGTGGTGGAGGAGTTGGAGTCGGTGGTGTCCGCCAACCTCCAGCGCGCCACCCGCCTCCGCAACAGTATTCTGCAGAAAGCATTCACGGGAGGTCTACGGTGAATCCCACGCACGTATCTCTGTCCGGCTCGGCTACGGCGAGGCAGGCCTGCCTCCGCCAGTCCATCCTTCAAAAAGCCTTCATAGGGAAACTCCCATAAGAATGACTCCACTCTCTCAAACAAACCGACCGAGGGTCCAAGCGCCGGAAGTTGCTTACGAACTTCACACTCTTGGTTGGAAGGCATTTCAAAATTTCTGCGTCACCCTAACGAGTGAGGTCTGGGGGCAAACTGTTCAGAGTTTTTTCGACACCCACGACGGTGGCCGAGATGGGGCATTTCATGGGAAGTGGAAACCCCAAGATGGGGAGGCTTTTGAAGGCTCCTTCACCGTCCAGTGCAAATTCACCGCAAAAGCGGACACTCAACTTCAGCTTGCCGACCTAAAGGACGAATTGAACAAGGCAAAGCGTCTCGCCGCTCGCGGTCTTTCCGACAACTACTTCCTTTTTACCAATGCCCGCTTAACGGGAGTAGCGGAGGAACAAATGCGTGAAGCCTTCCAAAAGATCACCGGCATCAAACGGTTCGTAGCTTATGGCGTGGACCGCATCGCGCTTTTTATTCGCGAATCATCTCGGCTACGAATGCTTGTCCCCCGCGTTTATGGTCTGGGCGATCTAAGCCAGATTCTCGACGAGCGAGCCCACAGTCAGGCCAAAGAGATCCTAAGTGCGCTTGGTGACGACCTGGCGAAGTTCGTCATCACGGAAGCCTATCAGCGCAGCGCAAAGGCATTGGTGGAACATGGCTTTATCCTGCTGCTCGGTGAGCCAGCTTGCGGTAAATCGACCATCGCGGCGGCGTTGGCTGTCGGAGCGCTAGACGAATGGGGATGTTCTACTTTCAAAGTTCGGGACGCTGATGATTTTGCGGTGCACTCGAATCCCCATGAACCGAAGCAGTTTTTCTGGGTGGATGACGCCTTCGGGGCGACTCAGTTCGATTGGTCGACCGCAGCAGCATGGAATAGGGTATTCCCACACATGCAGGCAGCGATCCGGCGCGGGGCACGAGTGCTATTCACTTCTCGAGACTACATTTACCATTCGGCCCGCCAACACCTCAAAGAGTCAGCCCTTCCTGTGCTCCGTGAATCACAAGTAGTGATTCACGTCGAGCTGCTTACTAAGGAAGAACGCGAGCAAATCCTCTACAACCACATCCGCCTTGGCAGCCAGCCGGTGATATTTAGGCGGCAGCTTAAACCGTTTCTCGCTGAAATCGCCGCACACTCAAACTTCAGTCCAGAGATCGCGCGCAGGTTGGGTAACCCTCTCTTCACGAAGCGGCTGGGTCTTACCAAAGCAGGAATCGACGACTTCGTCACACATCCGGTTGAACTGCTTTGTGAAATCATCCGCACGATTGACACAGGAAGCCGTTCTGCTTTGGCCTTGGTATTTATGCGCGGCGGAGTTCTGCCGAGCCCCGTGGAGATGAGCGAGGATGAAGAGCGGGCCGTTTTGCGGATCGGCGGGTCAGCTGCCGATATCCGGAACGCGCTTAACGCACTAGATGGAAGCCTGATTCTTCAGTCGATGCAGGGCGGCGTGTACTCATGGCGGTTCAAGCATCCGACCGTTCGCGACGCGTTCGCCGTGGTCATTGCCGAAGACCGTGAACTGATGGATATCTACCTCGCGGGTGCACCAGTCAGTAGGTTGTTTGACGAGGTCACGTGCGGAGATGTCGGGGTTCAAGGCGTGAAGCTCATTGTATCGCAAGACCGATATGAACTGCTGAGCGCTAGATTGGATACGATCGCAACAAACAGGGCTTGGCAGGTGTCGCCTCTGCATCGCTTTCTTGCTTTTCGTTGTGATCGAAAGTTTCTCGCTCTCTACATCGCTGATCACCCCGGCTTTGTTCCCGGGTTACAGGTCGGCTCTTATCTCTACGCCGTTTCAGACATGGATGTTCTGGTGCGTCTTCACGAATTCGGACTTCTGCCAGAAAATAAGAGAGTGGCCATCGCAGTGGCAATTCGCGAATTGGCAGTTGAGACACCTGACGCCGGCTTTCTTCGAGAACGAGTTCGCGCACTGCTCACGCCCGATGAGTTTAGGGCAATCTTGGAGGACGTTCGAACAAAACTACTGCCTGGTCTCAACAGCACTATTCGTAGCTGGCGCAGCAACTACGATGAGAACAGAGACGAAGACCCTGAAAATCACTTCGACGAACTCGTAAGCGCTCTAAGAGATCTCCGTGATGAACTAACCGAAGATGCTGATGCTATAGCGCAGATCGAATCGGCGTTGTCGGAAATCAAAGAAGCGGTAGACGAACTACGTTCAGGCCAAGCTGAAGAACCGGACTCCGACGATTTTCGAGGGCAATCGGCAGCCGGTGGAAGCGGGGACGATTCTCGTTCTGTTTTTGATGATGTCGACCTGTGATCGTTTACAATCAGATTTATTAGCCATGAGCAACCCCACCGTCCTCGTCCAAAAGGTCTGGAACTACTGCAATATCCTGCGGGATGACGGTTGGTCCTATGACTATTACGTCAAGCAGTCGACCTTTCTCCTGTTCCTGAAAATGCGAATGAGCAGGCGCGACCTCTGCTCGACCCACCCCCGCCGGGCGATCCTCCAAAAAGCATTCACAGGAGAACTCCTATAAATGAGGGTCCCCCCATATTTGTCCCACCCTCCATGCTACCCTCGGCACGAACAAACGCCTCAACATGAGTGATAATTCAAAAATCGAATGGACGGATGCCACGTGGAATCCGGTGCGCGGCTGTACGAAGGTCAGCCCTGGTTGCACGCACTGCTACGCCGAGACATTCGCGGAACGATTTCGCGGAGTGCCCGGCCACACCTTCGAGTTCGGCTTCGATCTGAGACTCGTGCCGGAGAAACTGGGCGACCCGCTCCGCTGGTCCAAGCCAAAGAAAATTTTCGTCAACTCGATGAGCGACCTATTCCACGAGGGCGTGTCAGATGAATACATCGAGAAAGTCTGCAGAGTGATGCTGGCGGCGAACTGGCACACTTACCAGATTCTCACGAAGCGGGCCGATCGCATGGCAGCACTGCTGCAAAGCAAACTGCGCAAAGCAGCCACGGCGGCGCACATCTGGTGGGGTGTGAGCGTGGAGAACCGCAAACATGGGTTGCCTCGCATCGCCAAGCTGCGGAACGCCAAGCCGACCGTGGCCTTTCTCTCGATCGAGCCGCTGCTAGAAGACTTAGGCCAGTTCGACCTGAGTGGCATCCATTGGGTGATCGTGGGCGGCGAGAGCGGCCCTGGCTCGCGTCCGATGGAGGCCGAGTGGGTGCGGAGCATTCGTGACCAATGCGAGAAGGCGGGCTCGGCATTTTTCTTCAAGCAGTGGGGTGGCGTGCGCAAAAGCCAGACGGGCCGTCAGCTCGACGGAAAGACCTACGATGAGTTTCCTGATTTCGCCGAGGTTGAGATGTTGGAGGCCGACCAGAGGCTGTTGCTCCTGCGGAAAATCGAGACGGAGTACCGCTTGGAGGCTCGGCGATGAGCAACGGCGAACTTTACCTGGGTCGCGAGCAAACGCTCGTCAAACACTTCATCCTTCAGAAGTATCTGGAGCGGTTTGCATGTATCGTCGGTTCGCATTGGGATACCCTGACTTATGTGGATTGCTTTTCAGGTCCGTGGAATGCGCGTTCAGAAGAGTTTGATGACAGTTCTTTCGCCATCGCTTTAAAAGAGCTTCGCAATGCGAGAGACGTTTTGGCCAGGCAGCGGGGCAGAAATATCCAATTGCGCTGTTTCTTTCTGGAAAAAACTCGAGCTGCCCATGCGAAGCTCAAGCAATTTGCGGACAGCGTAACAGACGCGACAATCGAGGCACGCAACGCCGCTCTGGAGGAGTCCATCCCTGACATCGTGGATTTTGTGCGACGCGGGGGCTCGCAAGCTTTTCCTTTCATCTTCATTGACCCAACGGGCTGGACTGGTTTCGAGATGGAGACTATTGCTCCGCTGCTTCGGCTTAATCCCGGCGAGGCCCTGATCAACTTCATGACAGGACATATCCGGCGGTTTCTGGATTCGCCCGACGAGGAAACTCAAGATAGTTTCAAACGGCTGTTCGGCTCAGGCACGTTCAGGACAAAAGTTCAAGGCCTGGCACAACTTGAGCGAGAGGACGCCGCGGTCGAGGAATACACCCGCAACGCAAAGGCGGTCGGCGGCTTCAGACTTGGTTGCAACGCTATCGTTCTTCACCCCGAAATGGACAGGACGCATTTCAACCTGATTTACCTGACACGGAATCCGAAAGGGATTGAGGTGTTTAAGGATGCAGAAAAGAAGGCAATGGAAGTGCAGGAAGCGGCCAGAGCCGAGGCGCAACAGCGCAAGCGGGTAGCCCGCAAAGGGCAGGCTGAGTTGTTTGGCAGCAAAGAACTTCACGACTCAGCCCACTACGAATCGCTGCGTGATCGGTATCTCACAAAAGCGCAGGACTTGGTCTTACGGGCGCTACAGTCGAAAACACGGTTACTCTACGAAGATGCGTGGACACTGGCACTCTCTCAACCGATGGCTTGGGAAAGCGACTTGAAGCAGTGGATTGCGCAGTGGAAGGATGAAGGTCTTCTCGAAGTCGTTGGGATGCAGCCTCGCCAAAAAGTTCCTCACAGAAACGAAGACAACTACTTGATTTGGAAGTGAGCACTCCTACTGCCTTCGTCCAAAAGCTCTGGAGCTACTCGCACATCCTGCGGGATGACGCCCTGTCCTACCTCATGGCGGAGATGGAGCGGCTGTTGAGCGTGGTGGAGGAGTTGGACGCGGAGGTTTCTGCCATCCTCCCAAAAGCATTCACCGGAAAACTGGCAAGTGCGGAGGCGTCCGGTTAATTTCATTTCGTCATGCCGAGCAACCAGGCCATCGCAGTCAATCCGTCGCTTCTCGCGTGGGCACGAGAGGAGAGCGGCTATGCTTTGGACAAGATCGCCAGGCGTTTGAACGTGAAGGAAGAGCGCGTTGCCGCATGGGAAAAGGGCGAGCGCCAACCCACTCTTCGTCAGCTCGAGAACCTTGCCCGCTTTCTTCATCGCCCATTGAGTGTCTTCTTCATGCCGCGTCCGCCGCAACTGCCGCCCCTGGCGACGGAGTATCGCCGCTTGCCCGATGTCGAGCCGGGGCATGAGTCGCCAGAACTGCGCCTCGCTTTGCGGCAGATGCTCACACGGCGCGAAAATGCGCTGAACTTGATGGGTGAGTTGGGCGAAGCGATTCCAGAGTTTTCCTTGCGCGCTCATTTGCGGGAATCACCGACCGAAGTGGGTCGGAGATTTCGAGTCGCAATGGGAGTGGAGGTCTCGACTCAACTCGGATGGGCCAACGAGTGGGAAGCGTGGCGTGGCTGGCGCGCGGCGGTCGAGCGGATGGGTGTGCTGGTGTTTCAGTTTCCAAAAGTTTCGCTCGCGGAAGTTCGTGGCCTGGCGTTGCTGCGCACGCCGATGCCGGTGGCCGCAGTCAATGGGAAGGAGATTCCGGCGGCGAAGGCGTTCACGCTCTGCCACGAGGTTGTTCATCTCATGCTGGCGGCGAGCAATGAGGAAGCGCCTGCCGCTCGTGAACTGCGCAGGGGCAACGAATGGATGGACGTGGAGCGATTCGCCGAGGTGGCGGCGAGCCACGCGCTTGTCCCGGAGGACGCATTGCGGGGCATGATCGGCCAGCTTGGATTTCAACACGGGGAATGGGGCATCGAGAACGTCCGCCGTGTCGCCAAGGAGTTCCGGCTGACACCGCTCGCAACGGCGACTCGGCTACGGGAGTCCGGCTTCATGGCTTGGGCGCAATACAATCAATGGCGTGAGCAATGGCAGGCTTATGTCGCAACATTGCCGCTCCGCAGCGGCGGTTTTGCCACCCCAATGGAGAAGGCGGTGAACCGGGCGGGCAGGCCCTTCGCGCAACTGGTGCTCGAGGCGTTGTCCGCCAATCGAATCACGTCGGTGGATGCGTCCCGGTATCTCGATTTGAAGTTCGAGCACTTCGACAAATTGCGGGCGCATCTGACAACCGGGCCGAAGGATATGTCATCCGATGAGTAATCCCACCTCGCAGCCAATCTATTCGGTGGACTCCAGCTCCTTGATGGATTGGCAGGGACGGTATTTTCCCACAGACGTTTTCACCGGTCTTGTGGACCGGGTCGAGGACTTGATTGTCGCTGGACGACTCGTAGCGCCAGTATTGGTAAAGGAGGAAGTCGGCGCGGTCGGGACAGCCGGATTGATTGCGTGGACGGAGAGCCACGCTGGAATTTTTGTTCCGACCCAAGAATTGCTCGCTGAGGCGCAGGCGATTCAGAACCAGTTCGCCGGCTTGCGAGACCCGAAGGCTGAATACGAGGAAGCGGACGCCTACGTCATCGCATTGGCGAAATTGCGCGACGGCATCGTTGTTACGCAGGAAACGCCTGCTGCAGAAAAGCGGAATCCGAAGCGCACACATTTCATCCCTGATGTTTGTCGCGAGCTGGGTATTTCCTGCATCAGCCTTCTCGGTTTAATGCGCCGCGAGGCGTGGAAGTTTTGATTCTTCATTGTTATGAGCATCCTTCAACGCGCCTTCACCCGAAAACTTGTTACCGCGGATGACGCGGATAACACGGATAAGAAATGACTTTCAGAATCTCTCTTCCCCCATCCGTGCCATCCGCGTGATCCGCCGTTAACTTTATGTCCCAACAACTCGTTCAAAAACTCTGGAACTACTGCAACATCCTCCGGGATGACGGCCTCTCCTATGGGGACTACCTCGAGCAGCTGACCTTTCTGCTGTTCCTCAAAATGGCGGATGAGCAGTCGCGTCCGCCGTTCAATAAACCTTCGCCTATTCCCAAAGGGAAGGATTGGTCGGCGTTGCTGGCCAAGGATGGCGACGAGTTGGAGATTCACTACCGCCACACGCTGGAGGAACTCGGCAAGCGGTCGGGCATGCTCGGCATCATCTTCCGAAAGGCGCAGAACAAAATCCAGGATCCGGCCAAACTACGTCGACTCATCGTGGACCTCATCGACAGGGAGCAGTGGTCTTCGCTCTCTGCCGACGTGAAGGGCGACGCCTACGAGGGCCTTCTCCAGAAAAACGCCGAAGATGTGAAAGGCGGCGCGGGCCAGTATTTCACGCCGCGCCCGCTCATCGCCGCGATCGTTGACGTGGTTGCGCCGCAGCCGGGTCAGGCGATTTGTGATCCAGCGTGCGGCACGGGTGGCTTCCTGCTCGCGGCGCATGATTACCTGGCGAAACATCACGCGCTCGATCGGGCACAGAAGAAGAAGCTCAAGAGCGGCACGTTCTTCGGCATCGAGCTGGTGGACAGCGTCACGCGGCTCTGCGCGATGAACCTGCTGCTGCACGGCATCGGGGATGGTGGAAGCGACGTCTCGTCGCTTGACCCGGATGATAAGCGGCGGGACGCCGCTTCCAATTCTGATCTGCCCGTCGTCACCAAGGATGCGCTAGCCGGGAAGCATGGCGAATACGAGATCGTCCTGGCCAATCCGCCGTTCGGCAAGAAGAGCAGCGTGACCATTGTCAACGAGGCGGGCGAGTCGTCGAAGGAATCGCTCATCATCAACCGCGACGATTTCTGGGCAAGCACGAGCAACAAGCAGCTCAATTTCCTCCAGCACATCTTCACCATCCTCAAGCAGCACGGACGCGCGGCGGTGGTGTTGCCGGACAACGTGCTCTTCGAAGGCGGAGCGGGGGAAACCATCCGGCGCGAACTGCTCAAGCAGGCGGACGTGCACACGCTCCTGCGCCTGCCGACCGGCATCTTCTACGCGCAAGGCGTGAAGGCGAACGTCCTGTTCTTCGACCGCAAACCCGCCCAGGAAAAGCCGTGGACGCGCAAGCTCTGGATCTACGATCTGCGCACGAACCTGCATTTCACCCTCAAGGAAAACACCCTGAAGCGCAGCGATCTCGATGACTTTGTAGCGTGTTATCTTGGGAGAGTGGAAGCGGCGTCCCGCCGCTTATCCCTGGAACCAAGCGGCGGGACGCCGCTTCCACTCTTCCGGAAGGAGAGCGAGCGCTTCAAATCCTTCACCTACGAGGAGCTGACCAAGCGCGACAAGGTGAACCTCGACATCTTCTGGCTCAAAGACGATGCCCTCGAAGAATCCGCCAACCTGCCCGCCCCCGAAATCATCGCCGCCGATATCGCGGCAGACCTCGAAGCCGCGCTGGAGCAGTTCGCGACGATTGCGGAGGATTTGAAGTAGCAACTCTCACAAAGGTCTGTGACCCGCTCATCAGAGGCGCAGAAAACTCAGGAAAACCTCATGCCTCGGATTTGATCCATATGGGTTCAACGTCCCCAAAAGTCTTCAAGATACTCCTCGATGATCATCCTCAGCGGAGGTGGCTGCGGAAGGCCAAGGGCCGTGGCTCGTGCTCCGTCCACCGCTACGGGCCAGTTGTCTACGATGCCCTGGATGCGGGGATCGAAGGCCTCCTTGATCGGCCCCAGCGTGATGCCTCGATCCTGTGCGACTTGTCGAAGAACGGATTCCGCGATGCGGGGGGTGACCGTGTGCGCAGGCAGCCCGATGGCGCGGTCGGCGCCCAGGCGCGCGGCCGACAGCTCATGCAGTTCAATGAGGGACTCGATCACCGTGCGATAGCCGGTCATCGGATGACACTGGTCGCGGCGAACAGGCAGCAGGCAGGGTTCCCCGTTGAGCGGTTCGCGGAACATCCCGCTGGCCCAGCTCGAGGCTGCCGCGTTGGGTTTGCCGGGACGGATGATGACCGTGGGGAGGCGTGCCGAGCGACCGTCAAAATGGCCCTTTCGCGAGTGGTCGTTGACCAGCAGTTCGCAAATGGCCTTGGTCATCCCGTAGGTGGTCTGCGGCGTGAGCTTGGTGACGTCGGTGTTGGGGTTCTGCATGGCTTCGCCTCCAAAACAGGCAATGCTGCTGGCGAAAACCAGGCGGGGGCATCCGGGCAGGGCGCGGGCGGCTTCGAAAACGTTGCGCCCTCCGTCCAGATTGACGCGCAAGGCGTCATCGAAGCGTTGCTCACATTCACCGCTGACCATGGACGCAAGATGAAAAATGGCGGTGGCCGAGTGGGCGCCGACAGCGGAGTAAACGGTTTCCCGGTCGCTGATATCGCCCACCACCTGCCTCACGCGAGGGTCAGGGGGAGAGTGGGTGAAGTGCGCATCCAGCAGAACAATCTCACCGATGGTCTCCGCGGTCCCGGATGGGCCGGTAAGGACACCGCGTCGAAGCAGCTGGTCACACAGCCGTGAACCCAGGAACCCGCCTCCGCCTGTGATGATGACTTTCATGCGTTCTCAGGGACAGGGTTTGCAATCGGCCCGCGCTTCATTTGGAATGACCTCGTGAAGATGAACAACGCGCTGGCTGGGCACAAGATTGGATTCGTCGGCCTCGGCAACATGGGCAGGGCCATGGTGCGCAACCTCCACGCCGCCGGCGCGGAGCTCATCGTGTGGAATCGCAGTGAAGCCCCGGCCGCGGCGGCGGCGGCCATGGGAATCCAACGCGCGACGACCCTTCCCGAACTCGCCAGTGAAATCGGCGACGGAGTGATTTGCATCAATCTCACGACCACCGAGGTTGTTGAGAATGTTCTCTTCGGAGAGGGAGGGCTTGTCGAGGGCCTGGATCCACGCGCATTGATCATCGATTTCGGCACCACCGGAGTCGCGGCGACGAAGCGATTTGCGACGCGCGTCAACTGGGTGGATGCGCCCGTGTCCGGCGGACAGGTGGGCGCGGAAGCGGGCAACCTGACCATCATGGTGGGCGGAACCAACGTGGCATTCGAACGAGCGCTCCCCATCTTGGAGACCGTGGGAAGCAGGATGACGCATGTGGGCCCGGCCGGTTCCGGACAAGTGACCAAACTGGCCAACCAGCTCATTGTCGCGCAGACAATCGACGCCGTGGCGCAAGCGTTGCGGATGGCGGAGCTAGCGGGTGTGGACCCGGGGAAAGTGCGCGAGGCGATGCTCGGAGGATTTGCCGACAGCCGCATCCTCCAACTGCATGGAGACCGCATGGTGCGACACGACTTCGTCCCGGGCGGACGTGCGGCGCTTCAGCTCAAGGATGTGCGCCTGATCTGCGAACTTGCGGAGTCTGTCGGATTGAAGTCTCCCACCCTCGACAACTGCCGCGCGCAATGGGAGCGGTTCGTCCATGCCGAAGGGCACGGCGACCTGGATCACTCGGGGTTGTTCCTCCTCTACGAACGTTCGTGATCACGCGTGCATCACCTGCCCGCCATCGATGTTGATCGTCTGGCCGGTGATGTTTCGCGCATGCTCCGAAGCGAGGAACACAGCCATCGCCGCGAACTCGGAGGGAGTCTGCCATTGGCCCAACGGCGAGACCTTGCGGATCTTCTCTGCAGCCCAGCTCTCGTAGTCCTGGCGCTGAGCCGGCGGAAGGCCAGCTTGACCCGCTTTCCAGACCGACTCGTTCAGGTCCGTCTTCACCATGCCTGGCGAGAGAGTGTTGACGCGGACGCCATACGGCGCGAGGTCCTTCGCCGCGCATTGCGCAAAATTGATGAGACCTGCTTTGGCCGCGCTGTAGGGTGGGTCTGTCTGCGAGCCGATTTGGCCGGCGACCGAAACAAGAAAGAGCATCGAGCCTCTTCGTCGTTTTACAAACTGGGGCGCGAACGCGTGCGCCGCGTTCACTGCGCCGATCAGATTGATCTCCAGGACGCGCATCCAATCACCGGGTTCCAGGTTCCAGAAAGGGAATCCAAACTTACCCGAGCCAACACCGACGGAATACACCACATGATCGACCTCACCGACCGACGCGGCAAAGGCGCTCAACTGCGTGTAGGAGGTGACATCCCCAGTGCACATGCGCCAGCCAGAGCTGGGCGGCGCCGCCTTGTCATCCCTGTCAAAGCCGTGCACCTGGCATCCCTCCTGAATGAACGCCTCCGCGATCGCCCGGCCAATGCCGCGTGCCGCCCCGAGAACCGCCACGGTTTGCTTCGTCAGGTTCAGTTGCATTCCGTTAGAGCATCAAGGGCCGCTGAGCCCTTGGCAAGACTGACGGGATTCTACCTCCCTGCTGGTAGAGGAATTGATCCAGAGTGTCCGGCGAGCGACTGGCCATCATCTGGTAGTTGAACGAGGTGGGGTCGAGGGAACTCCGCATATCTGGGCCGTCGTCGATCGCACTCGCCGAGTCAGTGTTGAAGGTGTTGCCATCGCCAGCTCTCACTGGGTGGGATGGTTGGTGATCACCCAAAGCATGGCCGCTTCCTCACCCAACTTCTTCAGCCTTTCGAAGTAGGCGATCGTGTCTTCGTCGGACATCACCTCCAGAAGGGCATGAAATTGCCTGGATGCCGCCTGGATGGCCTCCCGGCGTTGGCGAAGATGGCCGATCTGAGCCTGCACCGTCACCCCCGAGTCCGGAAGGGTCGCCGCTGGATCCAGGCTTTGCAGGACGTCCAGTTGCACCGCGACACCGACAATGCTTTGGAGAAGAGTGAGGGCGCCAGGAGCGTCCAGCCGGGAGCCGATGCTCATCGCCGTCCGGAGCAGCTTCTGGGCACTGGCTTCATCCCCGCGCTGGCGGTGGGTTGTGGCGGCCGTAGTCAGATCCCTTGCAAGCTCCCGGAGCGGGGCTATGTGTGGCATGAGCAAGGTTGTCTCGCTGATTGCTTTCGACTCGGCCTCGGAGTAACCAGCGCTCCGGTACGCCGCCTCAGTGTTTTGGGCCTTGTCGAGCGAGTAGTCCTGCATCGATTTCGCATCCGCCGCGAGGCATTCCTTCACCGCAAGGCTTGCCTGGCCCATCCTGAAATGATCCCGCGCGGAGAGATAGTCCGCCAAGGCATTGTCCGGGGCTGATCGCTTGAAAGTGTCGAGAGACGTCCGATTCGATGGGGCTTGTCTGACATGCTTGGGGTCCGGACCTCCATTCACCGCGGCCGCGAGCGCGACACGCGGATCCTGCGGATGCTTCTCCAGGGCTTCACGCAGGAATGATTCATCCAACGACGCCTGATAAGCCGCGAGCAGAGCCTCGGGCTTGCGTTGGTGTTGCTCCACGAAGGCCTCTGCTTGCGCGAGGGTGAGGAGGGGTGGCGGATTCGTTTTGTCGTAGGAAAACAGGCGTCGCGCGACGGTCGTGGGTGACCCCGGCGCTGCTCCAGCAGCGCTGGGAATTCCAACCGTCTTGCCTGCCGTGACATGGGATGCCGTGGTTCTCACTTTCTGGGAGACCACCAGCGCCGCAATTCCCAGGGTGACGACCGCTCCGATAACGAAGATAGGTTTCATAGGTTTTTCAGTTTTCGGAACGATTGTTCCGTCCACACGTTCATAACGGGGGCCCGTCGAAAGGTTCCCTGAATCTGAAGAAAAAGATGCCTGTGTGAGCATGGATCCTGTGTCGGACTGTTTCATCTCGTTCGCGCCAACCTCCAACATGCCTCCAACAGAAAACCTTTGACCGCGGACAACGGATAGCAAATGGAAGACAGGACTCCCATCTTCCCATCCGTGTCATCCGCTATCCGCGGTTCATTCCTCCCGTTCGCTGTGACTCGAACTCACCCTAATCGCGCACAGCTCAACCCTAAGGCGTGAGAATCGAGGAGGGTTCGTCCACCAGCGCCAATCGCCAATAGAACAGGCTTCTGGATGCTTCGACCGACTGTAAGCTTTTGGCTCCGGTTCCTTCGAACATTTCTCCTTCATTTGCCCACTGCAACAGGTCGATCGAGGATTGGAGACAACCGATGGTGAAATGGAAAGCGAGAGTGATTGCGTCGAAGCGGAGGCAGTCAAAGCCGCGGAAGTCCACGCGAAAGATGGCATCCCGGCCCCTTCTTCCGATGGATCGTCGATTGCGAGCGCCATGAGCGTGAGCAGATCAAGCGTCACTACGCAGCAGATGTCGCAGCGATGGATGCAGAGTGATTCGTCCGGAAGAGCGACGAAGAGTGGTTGGATCCCCGGTAGGACCACCCGGCATGGAGGCGTCGACCGGCCTTGTGAGGTGGACGCGACGATTGAGGCGCAAAACTCATTCGACCAGAAGCCTCTTTTTTTGAGGCTCTACGGCAGGTGCACGTCTTGACTAATCCTGAGTTGCCGACAAGGTCCCGAGTAGGTGTTCACTTGAAGACATGCCAAGCTTCCACGCCATGAAACTCAACGAGAAGTCCGGAATCATGATGGTTCGGGGTACGCCTCCTGAAATTGAAGTGATCACCGGGATGATCCAGGTTCCTCCCGGAGGGGTTGTGGCTTACATGCGATGGCTTGGGGAGAGCGTGAAAGCAGAGTCGACACATTAATTCCGACCGTGGACTTGCTCGACACCGAGATGACCTGACGTTCATTACAGCCGAGTCGGCCGAGTCGATGTAAACCAAAGCTGGGCGGGGTGCGGGAGGTTGCTTTTGAGCCATCCCTAAGCAGCGAAGGTCCACACATCACCAGGAATTCCTTTGCCCTGTGAGAGACGGTGAGCCTAGGGTGACGCCTCTTTATGAGCCGAATCACTTCCCGTGGCGGCGCGACCTTCGAGCCATCGCCTGGGTTTCCAGAAACCCGATGGAGTGTTATTTGCCGAGCCGGCGACCATCAGACCCGTGTTTCAACAAATGCCCTGGATATCCTCTATCGAGGTTACTCCTATCCTCTCTACGCCTTTCTCCGCCGTTCGGGTCATTCGCCTCAGGACGCCCAAGACTGGGTCCAGTCCTTTTTCGTCTATATTGTCGAGCACCGGGTGGTTACCAAAGCCACGGAGTCGAAAGGCCGATTTCGATCATTTCTTCTTGGCACGCTGAAGAACTTCGTTTCCAGCGAACAACGCAAAATGGCTGCTCAAAAGCGGGGGGGTGGAGAACGTCCGATTTCGCTCGATGATGAGGATGTCGAGCAACGCTATGCCCGGGAGCCGGCCGCTGCGCATACCCCTGAGACTCTCTTTGAATTGAGCTGGGCTCGAACGTTGCTCGCCCGGGCTGCAGCCAGCCTGGAGGCGGAGTATCTGGATACGGGTAGACACGCGATCTTCATCCATCTCCAGCCCTATCTGGAGAGTGGTCGCGCAGGCCTCAGTTACCGGGAAACCGCCGCCGCTCTTGGTAAATCCGAGGATGCGATTAAGTCGGGAGTGCAGCGCCTCCGCCAACAGTTCCAACATTGGTTGCGAAGCCACATTGCCGAGACCGTCATCACCTCGGCTGAGGTCGACGATGAGCTCGTTCACCTGCGCCAAGTGTTGATGAACTAAAAGAGTCGGCGTGAAGTTTGTGAACAGGCTCTTGGCTGGAAGCAAGCTGCTGCCTCAGTGAGCCCTGCAATCCTCTTTGCGGTTTGGGAACATTAACTCTTGGCCTGGAGCCGCAAGAGGGCTTCCTTCATCTCCTGAGCGCTGACGAATCGGTCCTCCGGAAGGTCCGCGGTGGCTTTGCCGATGATCGCTCGCAATGTGTCCCACTCGCTCCCGATTTGATTCGTGGCCACGACGTTCATGGGTGTTTCGCTCTCTCCACCGCCTGGGCTGTTCGTCATTCCCCGAAGGACCTTGCCCAACGCGTAGACATCGCCAGCCACGGCGCCGGGTCCTTCGGGCGGAAGATAACCGTCTGTCCCAACGTTTGAAGCCTCGCCACCCGTCTTAACGATACGGGTCACCAGACCGATGTCTGCGAGTTTGGGGCGATAGTTTACGAAGATGATGTTCGCTGGTTTCACGTCGCGATGAACCAGGCCTTGTTGGTGCAGGAAGGCCAAGGCATCGCATAGAGCCGTGCCTAACTCCACACACTCCGCAAGCGGGAAGGGTGCGCGTCGGCGGAGTTCGCGTCCCAGGTTCCTTGGCGTATAGGCCGCAGGATCGATTCTGGGGCCCGTCCGCTCGTCATCGCCTGCTTCCATCACATAGTAGAAACACTCAGTGGAATCGTCCCGGCCAACGTGGAGGATATTCACGAGACCGGGATGGCCTCGCGAGATGGGGGTGAAGTGCTGGAGTCCGCGAAACTCCCGCTCGTACGGAACGGTGTCGTCGAACGTGTCACGCCAGACGATCTTAACAGCGTGGAAATGACCGAGAGCATCCCGAGCCAGCCAGACATCACCGTAGGCGCCGCGGCCCACGCGGCGAATCATGTGGTGATCTGGAATGTTCGGCACGGCTTCGGTGAGGAGCGTTGAGGAATGCGTGGTTGACGGCGTGGCGTTCGGCGCCACGGAGGGATCGGACTGGCTTCGCAGACCGTCCCACAGGTCGACCAAGGGGGCTTCCATCCATTCTTTTTCACGCTTCAATTGCCACCAGCGACAACAGAGCGAGAAACCAAGGGCGACCGGGACTTGTGCACCCACGACCAGGCACCAGTTGATCACGAGGCTGTTCCCGAAGAACAAAGCGAATGCGACCGTCGTTACCGCAATGACGCCGACGAGGGCCCCCATCGCCGCGCGGAACGGCCGAGCCCAGGCGAGTCCTGCGCCGAAGAGCAACCCGAACAAAGTGATCGCCCCAAATTCTCCCGCAGCGGATGGCCGCCGCAGGAAGTCCCTGCGGATCAGGTTCAGGTACGCCGTCGCATTCAATTCCAAACCTGAGATCAGAGGGAATCTGCTTTGCTTCCACGGAGACAAGAATTCGTCCACTTCTTCGGCGACCCAACTTGTGGAGGGACGTCCCCCGATGAAGATCGTCTTGCCCCGATAGAAGCCCGGTGGTCGGTTCGTTGCCTCGAAATAGCTCACACGCGGCAGGGTGAGGCCGGGCCCATAGTAGCGCATCCATGGGCCCGCGCTGGGCTCCATAGAAGGCCATGGATCGGGCGCTCCATAGAGAGCCGCTGCCACTCGGACCATTGATGGTTTTTGTTCGGCGCCAGGATGGATTTGGCGCACTACCAGATCCTCGCCTGGAGCTGCGCTTGGGGGCCCCCAGTGAGGGGTTGCTCTGCGGAGTTCATCAATCGGAGGAATCACGCGCCTCCCACGAATACCTCGCCCACCCACCTTCTCCATTCCAGCGGCCAATACGACCCGACCCTGCGCACGGATGGCTTCGGTGAACTCGTTCAGGGCCTGAACGTCCTTGGCAGGGTTGAGAAACACGATGTCAAACACGACGAGATCCGCACCGTCGTGGCGAAGGTGGTCCAGCAGCCGGGCATGAAGGAGGAGATCCCACGCCCCGTAATCCTGGTGGAGCTCGGAATGAGACGCTTCGTCCATCTCGATCAGTTCAACCCGAGCAAAGGTCTTCGCTTCCGGATTCGAGAAGACCATCGGCACATCATAGCTCCTCTCTACAAACCACTCCCCGACCCGAGTCCAGTTGAGCTGCCACCCCACCATGACCGTCAGGGCGGCTCCCAGAGCGCTCCTCGCACGGTTCGTGGTAATGAAACTCTCGAGATTCAATTGCTTTTGGAGTGGCTGGCGATTGACAGCTTGTGAAAAGGAATCGGGTGTTGAAAAGGCTTTTCGCAGTTGGATCTTCGAGACGAGAGCACTGGAGATCTGGGGGCCAGGCTTGACTTCCCATTCGATCGTGGCCTGATGGGCGGCATTGTCCCACGTAAGGCCCTTGCCAGTGGTCCCGCCTGTGGATGAGTCGTGCCTCTTCAACCAAGAATCGATCGTGAATCACAAACCATTCCTCCCTCTCGCTTTCTGGATCTTTCTGACAGCGGTCCATTCTGCATTGGCGCAACCTGTCGTCTTGATCTCCACGAATGCGGTGTGGCGTTACCTCGACGATGGCTCGGATCAAGCCTCTGCCTGGCGCGATCCGGGTTTCAATGATTCCAGCTGGGCTTCGGGCGCCGCGCCGCTGGGCTACGGACTCAGCAGCATCACCACGACCCAAGCGACGGGAAGGGTTACTTACTACCATCGCCTGGCATTTAAGGTGACGGAGCCCCGGGCGTTTTCGAATCTAGTCCTGCGGCTGCGGCGTGATGATGGCGCGGTGGTTTACCTGAACGATCTTGAACTCTTTCGGAGCAATATGGATGAGGGACCAGTTGATTTTCGGACCTTGGCCTCGATCTCAACCACCGGTCCCAATCAACTTCGCTACTACACCAACAACCTTTTGCCGGAGAGGCTGGTGGCCGGTACGAACGTCATGGCGGTGGAGATTCACCAAGCAGGGACGAATAGCATCGATGCTGCCTTCGGTCTTGAGTTGGTGGGCGAACCCGATACCACTCCGCCAACCATCGCCCTCGCCAGTCCGACAAGCGGCGCAACCTATGTGGTAGGAGACAGCATAGCGATCAGTGCCTTTGCTTCTGATGAATCGGACATCGCCCGTGTTGAGTTCTATGTCGACAACCAACCCCTTGCCACCGTGAGCAGTGTTCCCTACGCGGCAACTCTGGGCAATGTTCGGTACGGCACGCACACACTCACCGCCATCGCGCAGGACCAGGCTGGGCTTCGAGCAACCTCCGCACCTGTCAACCTCCGCGTCACCCTGGACCCAGGCTGTGTGACTTTGGTGCAGAACCAGACATGCTGGAGCTATTGGGACAGGGGTGCCGAGCCCGACTCCGAATGGTCGAGTCTGGGCTATGATGACACGTCGTGGCCGGTCGGCTATGCAGAACTCGGCTATGGTGATGGCGACGAAGCGACCGAGGTCAGCTATGGCGGAGACCCGAACCATAAACACATCACCACCTACTTTAGACATTGGTTCTCCGTGGCAGACCCAACTCTCTACACCCATCTCATCCTCCGGTTGAAAAGCGATGACGGGGCGGTGGTTTATCTGAACGGGGCGGAGATCTTTCGGGACAATCTTCCGACTGGGCTCATCGGACCTTTGACACCCGCACAGAGCCCATCCAGCGATGACATGACCTATCTGACCGCAAGTGTTCCTTCTCAAACCCTGCGAGCAGGTGAGAACCTGTTGGCGGTGGAGATTCATCAGCATAGCGAGCTGAGTCCGGATATGAGTTTTGACCTGAGGCTGCTTGGCAAGGCGGGGGTTCTCCGTCCCACATTGAGCATCGCTGCTTCCGGACCTGCAACAGTGGTTCTTTCCTGGCCGGAGACGATCGGGAGTCACTTTATTCTCCAACGCACGAGCGGGATCAGCGAAATCCCCAGCTGGGAAAACATCGCTCTCGTGGGCAAAGAACCTCCAAGATTTGCTTTTGCGGTGGGCCCTTCCTCGAGCTATTTCCGGCTGGCCACGACGAACGCTGAGGACTCGTTTTGCCAACCCCCGCTGATCATCGCCCAATCATTCTCTCAACGTCTCGATGTGGGGAGCAGCGTAACCTTGAGCACGGTTGTGGCCGGCAGCGCGCCTCTGACTTACCAATGGTTTCACAATGCCGTGAAAGTGGACGGAGCCATCACACCGACGTTGTTTATGCCGAATGTGGATCGCATCGACGGTGGTGATTACGAACTCTGCGTGAGTGGCGCCTGCGGGTTCAACTTCACCAAGCCGATTATGCTGATCGTTGGCGGAGGGAATGATGTGCCAACGCCTGATCAATTCGCGGAGCGTCGAGTACTTTTGGGGCCGAGCGGTCGATTGAATGTGGATACTTCAACCGCGTCTGCCGAAATCGGCGAGCCAAGACATGCGCATCAAGTCCCATCACATTCAGTCTGGTTTTCGATGACAGCCCCGGTGACTGGGATCGTGGATATGCGCACCGATGGGAGCTCCTTTGATACGGTCCTTTCAGTCTATCGCGGTACGAACCTTGCCACATTGGAGTCCATCGCTGAGAACGACGATGGGGGGCTTCGATATCGAAGCCGCGTGCGCTTTCCCGCGGTCGAAGGCGATGTGTTTGCCCTAGCCGTGGATGGCTATGAGGGGCGCAGCGGGGTAGTGCAACTGGACTGGAGCCTGCTGGCAGGGGACACGAGCATCCCGATCATCACGCAACATCCGGACAATTTGCATGTTGAGGAAGGCGGCGAGGCGACATTCTCTGCTGAGGTGACCGGCTTCGCATCGCTCCAGTGGTTTCATGGCGATCAGCTTATCGCCGGCGCAACCACCCCTGCCTATACCATCCCGAAGGTTTCGCCATCCGACGCGGGTTCCTACCGGCTGGTTGCCCTCAACGGAGCCAACTCAGTCAGCAGCCTGTCCGCAGTTTTGGTGGTGGCTTTCGGTACCGGTCAAACGATCGGCGTGGATGGCGCCAGCAAGCCGCAGAAATGTGATGGAGATTTCCCTCTTGTCTCAGTGTATGAGAATCCCTCGTCGCAATTTCCTCCCTGCTGGGTTGATCTCGAATGGCCTTTTTTGGTCGGTGTCTACGACAACTCCATTTCCAAAGTGCTGGTACCTGCGAAAGTGAGGGCGAGATACTGCCCGAAACCTTATTGGTTCTGCGTGTTGAATTGCGATCCGTTCAGAAAGGCAGGCGTGGTTGGGTTGACCAGCGCCGACAGCCTTAGCGGCAAAGGTAACTATCGGTTCGAAGCGTTTCGAATCAACCCTCCCTCTTCTGCCTATACGATCTTCGTTGATTTCAAAAAGTGACAATTCGTTCCCAAAGATTTCATTGAGGGATTAGGTAAACCCATCAGGTTCACCCTCTGTCGGCCGTCCGTTAACCGACTCTCTAAAACGCAATCTTAACTCTCGTGATGAACGTTCTTTCCCTGGGGATTCCTGTGACTCCGCTTAATGCTGCCAAGGGCTGGAAGCTGTCACAAACGTTCAAGATGCCCACCGCAACTTCCCCTCGTCTCTTTGCAAACCGAAAGCCAGCCAGGACATCTCCCTGCCAGAACGATGAAGAAGGAAAGTAAGCCAGATCACCCTGGTTATGCTGTCGCAACCATCTCCATTCGGTTTCCGCAAAGTAACCCTGCGAACTCTGGAACCGCACACTGAGGTTCAGTCGGTTGAGGAGAGACTTCTCGGACTGATGGGGTTTCCATACACTGTCACCGAAGTAGACGTCATCGGTGATCGCCGGATGGTTGAATGATCTATGGGCTTGGCTGAGCTGGTATCCCCCCCCAACGGACAGGCAGTCGGCAATGAGGTGTCGGACGGACATCTGCAAGACATCTTCATGATATTTAACCTGCTCGAAGATCGTGGATGCCTTGAACGAAGCTCCATTGATCGGCTTCAGCGTGAACACCCCCACATCACGGTCCAGGGGAGACTCGTACCGCGTTAAGCTTCCAACCCAGTAAGTGGAGTTCCCCAGTCGCTGTTCCCAGCCTGCGCTTGTTATTGTTAAATGCACGCCGGCATTGGCTCCCGCAATGGACTCCGGAATGAGACTGCGAAAGGCCTGATTCATGCCGGCGACCTGCGAAGGCTCGAGCGAGAAACTCTGATCAAAACTGGCGCCCGTAATGCCCTGGGCCTGCGCGATCCTGAATGCAGTCCGGCTTGTGGGGGTCCAGACGAGGCCTGCCTTCGGCGAAAGTCTGCTCACCGTGCGCATTGTGTCAGAGATGGGAGGCGCGCGATAATTCGCTGGAAAGTGGACGGCATCCAGAGCCAGGCCGGCAGTGAACTGCAGTGAGTCGAGGGCTTGCCAGGTGTCATAGGCATACAGTTTGGAACGGTCGAAGGGCGCCGTGGAGGCGCGGGTTCCATCTGTTAGATGGACCTCCGTGGGATCCGCAGTGGCTTGCTGACTGAAAGTCTCAAACTGGCCCACCTGACCCAACAGGCCCCAGACAGTGGAATGCCGACCCGCATCGAGAATATGCTGCAGTTCAGCGCTCTCGATGGAAAGTTGGCCGCGATACCGGAGCGACGTGTAGAGGTCGCCCACGCTGTCAAAGACAGCATTTGTTTCGGTGAGGCCCAGACCTGGAATGAACAAGCTGTAATCGGGATCACTTTCGGTGTAGGTGGAGCTGAGATGCCCTCCGAGGAGGAGAGTGTGGGATTGAGGACTCCAGGAGCGGTGCCACCCGGCGATCAGGATCGGGGCAAGATCATCGTGCGCCCGAAAGTGTTCCCGTGATTCCTGCTTCAAATCTCCAGTGCGTCGGTCTGTTCCCGAGGCCTCGAAGAAGACGTCATCTCTCGCCCCGAGCTCATTCTTCATCCGCAGATCGATGGATGTCTCCACAAGGTCTGTGAAAGGAGCCCAGCCTGGGTCGAAGCGGTGCTGGGCCTCCGCTGAATACGAGGTCTTCGCGAACCTCCCTGAGTGAGATACGATTTCGGACCACGCACCGCGGCTCTGATACTCAGTCTGGCTCGAAGCCCCAAACCCATCCCGATCGAAAAACCTGGAGTATTCAAGCTGGCTTACGGTGGGGGACAGCAATGCTCCCCCGACCGGGGAGAGCAGGTTTGCAATGAGGCGTTCGGTGGCCGCCGGTGTCTCGTAACGGAGGTTCACCACGTTGGGGTCGAGCAATGATGTATAAGTGTCCGCGAGAAACTGATGCGCTGACCAGTTTGCGTAATCCGCGTTCACAGCTTTGCTTGCCTCTCGAACTCCCCAGTCTGCCATGCCAGCGTCGCGGTAGATGTTTGCCAGGTTGGCGCCTCGGACAGCGCGATCCTGATCCAGCATCAGACGGGATCGATAGACGGCCCGGTTATCGTTCAACTCCTGCGAGTGCTCCAGTTCTCCCAAGGCCTCGTTGATACGATTGTTTTGTTGAAGCAACAGGGCGGAATACAACCAGGCCGTGGGATCTTTTGTGTCGCTCTTCTTGGCAAGCTCGAGTTCTCGCTCGGCCTGCTTGAGATCTCCAATCTCGTTCCACGCTTTGCCCAGGTAACTTCGGAAGATCGCCCGTTGAGGTTCCAAGGTCGTGGCAACTTGAAGATCCTCCCGCCCTTCACTGCGCTTTCCTTTGCGAATCCGACAAAGACCTCTCCCCAGCCACGCGTTCCCCAATGCGCCATCGAGCGCAATGGCTCGATCAAATGCCTCAAGCGCAGCGGGGATCCTGTTCTGTGCGGCCAGTCCAAACCCACGCAGGGTGACGGCTTGTGCGTTTTGTGGCGCCAGATCCAGGCTTCGATCCAAGGCTGCCAGCGCCTGCTGGGTCCGCCCAAAGCTGAACTCCAGCTCGGCCACGCGAGCCCAAGCGAAACCAAATCGAGGCGATCGCGTTGTGGCTCCGCGCGCCGCGCTCAGTGCGGCGGGGAGTTGGGCGTGGGCTTGTTGGACGTAGGATTCGGCAAGCCACTCGGTGGCGCTGAGGTTCGGCAGGGTGCGATCGAGAGGCGCGGCATCAGGCTGGTTCTTCACTGCGGCAATCATGCGCCGGATGGCCGAGGCCAGGCGGTTCGGGGTGGTCCGTTCCCCAACCGCGACGGGGTCGTCGGCACGGGCGCCGAAGAGCGCGTCGGATTGTTCAACTTGCCCCACCGAGAGAAGCAACGCTCCGAGAAAGACTCTCTCCGAGGCGCTCTGAGGTTGGCGGCCAGCCGGATAGCTTGCCAGCGCCCTCGTGAGATCCCCGGAACGATACGCTGTCAAGGAGGCTGCGAGAGAGGCCTTCTCCTCCACAGTGAGTTCCAATTCGTCGACCTCCAGGATCCCTGGGTAATAGAGAGCCCATTGAATGATGTTGAGGGTGTTGATAACCGGGGCTTTCACCGGGGCTTTGCCTGGATCGACGATGCCTTGCTCTCCATTCGTCAGCTGGACGGCCCCCAGCGCATTGGAGAGATCCACCTGGCCATCCAGCAGGGTCACCACTGTGCGACCACTCTCCTCGACCGCGATATTGAATTCAGTGCCCCGGATTGCCGCAACAGCCGTGCGGGTTCTGATCTGAATGTCTGCGGGTTTGTCGCGATGAAAGAAGTAGGCCCATCCTTTCGCAATGCTGAAACTGAGTTTGCCTTCAGAGCCGGAGAGAGGCTCCACGCTGTAGTCCCCCAGCTCGAAGAGCCGCAGGGTGGTGCTGTCCAGGAGGCGCAGGAGGGCACGGCTACGTTCCCCGGTCCGGAGTCGGTCCCCTGTGATCAGAACCTGATTGGTGTGGGCGCTTTCCCAGGAGGTGTCGCGGGCATGTTGAGTCTGAACCGTGCCTTCCTTTTCGATCAGGGCAACGCGGTTATCCGTTCCAGTGGCGGCCTCGGCCAGGTGCGGCAAACAACAAGCCGATACCCAGGCACAGACCAGGAGGATCCGTCGCGGACTGCACAGATCCGACGAGATGTGATCTGCCTTCCTGGCTGGTTCTTGGTCCATAGTGGAATGCCTTCGGGGCTGGAGTCATGGTGGTGCGCTTACCGTTGTAAGGCAGGGGGAGGGGGGGCAGCAATTCTATTGTCGAGCACACTCTGGGCCGTGTGCGGTGGGCTGAGTGTCGAACGCCGGGTCCTGGCGATGGAGTCCCAGAACCCGTCGGACTTGAGTCGTAACCAAACGCGTTCGCGGTTCGCCGAGGTGGAGAGCATCCAGGGTGGATTACCAAAGAGAGGATCTGCTTCGCCAGCCGTGGGTGAAGAGATTTCGTCAGCGAGCTTCGTGGGCTCGTTCGAGGGGAAGAAATCTTTTCTGAAAAAACTTCGGCACTATTCGGGGGCTTTCTCCAAGGAAGGGGTGAAGTGAGTTGCGGGCAACCAAGGACCTCGAAGGCTCTGAGGCTTGAGCGGATCCTGCAAACCTTCAACGAAACAATGTCCGATTCACAACAAATCAACTCCAACAGAATGTTATGATCACATCACTCGAGACTCCTACCTCCAGCAGGCCCTCATTCGACCCATGCGTCCCAGGGCATCCCGCGTTTCAACTTCGCCCCTCCTGGCTTTCTGCCCTGGGCGTTGCTGTTGGGATGGCAACTTTTATCGCTCCTAGCGCCCAGGTCTTCGCTAACTCGTACTCGGCAATCTATAGTCCAGGCTTAAACTTTATTGCGGTCCATCTTTTGAATGGGACTGGTAACCATTTGGCGGATCTTCTGGGGTCCGTGCCAGACGGTACTTCTGTGGCACGGTTTGACAACACGATGGGAAAATGGGGCCTGGTGAGCACCTTCAGGAGCTCGGCTGGAGCCTGGGATATTCCCCCTGAGCAGCTGTTTCCGGGTGAAGGCGCCTTCCTCTACCTCAATGGGACCGCAAATATCACCACATCCATCTCAGGCAATCAGGCAGTTCTGAACCTTCCTCTGAGTATCCCCTCGATCGGGTATGCGCTTGTGAGTCGTCAGACCGAGGTTGCGCCCAGTAGCTACGACGACATCATGGGGTTGACGCCGCTTCCCGGCGTTGTCGCATATCAATTTGAGGGTGGATTCACTGCATCTACCTTCGATATGTTCGGAGATGGGTCGTGGGATAACGCTCCATCCGTTGCCCTCGGCAATTCCGTATGGTTCACGGACACATCCGGGGGCCCCGTTTGCCCTCAATTGATGCCTCCGATAACCATTGAGACTCAGCCAGCGCCCACCGTGACGGTCAGCTGCGGTCAACCACTCACCCTCACCGCGAAGGTCAATTACCTCCCCGGTATGGCTCACACCTATCGATGGGAGAAGAACTCGGTGCTTGTGGGAAGTGTTCATCCTATGTCGGACGCCCTCTATCCCTTTGTGACCTACACCGTACCTGCGGCGTCATCAGCCGATGCGGGTAACTATGTTCTGATCGTGGAGGGGGGCAGCATTTGTGGTGGAACCTCACAGGTCACCAGCTCCGTAGCTGCTGTGAGCGTCGTTACTACGGCTGTTAACGCCGTGCCCACTCTCGGGACCATCCCCAACCCGGCAGCGATTAAGGAAGACGCAGCGATGCGGACGGTGAACCTGACAGGCATCTCGGCGGGGCCGGCGACCGAAAGCTGGCAGACGATCGCCATCACAGCCACTTCAAGCAATCCGACCCTGATCCCCAATCCGACAGTGATCTACACGTCGGGAGCTACCTTCGGTTCGTTGACCTACACACCTGTGGCCAATCAATACGGGACGGCGACCATCACGGTCACGGCGACGGACAATGGCCTGACCGCGTGCCTGCCTGATCCCAAGAGCAAGAGTGTGCAATTCAATGTCGTGGTCAACCCGGTAAACGATGCGCCCAGCTTCATCGTCGGTCCGACTGTGACCCTGCTAGAAGACGCTCCAGGTGTTCAGACCGTCGTGGGTCATGCAACCGGCATCAGCAAAGGCCCTCCCAATGAGTCGGCTCAGTTGGTGAACTTCATCATTGTCAACGTCAACAAGCCTTCGTTGTTCAGCACCCAGCCGTTCATCGATCCGAATGGGAACCTCCACTTCCAGCTCGCACCCAACCAGAACGGCACAGCTATCGTGACCGTAAGGATCCACGACGACGGCGGCATGTGGGGCGGTGGCTTGGACACCAGCGTGGCACAGACCTTCAAGATCAAAGTGACGCCGGTCAACGACGCGCCCACATTGACCACGTTCTCGACGCCGCTAACGGGTGCGTTTCACGGCGTGCCCTTCAAGATCCTCTACTCAGATCTGGTGGCCTCGGGTGATGAGAACGATGTCGACGGGGACCCGATCAAGTTCAAGTTGACCGGGATCCAGACCGCTAACGGAACCCTGACCAAAAGCAATGGATCCCCAGTGACCATCGGCACTTCACAGCTGACTGTGGGGCAATACTGGTTGTGGACACCGATTGCGAGTGGACTGAATCAACCCGCCATTTCGGTCGTGGCAACTGACGGCGCCCTGGATTCCGCTCCGTCGGTCTGGGTCAGTGTCGATGTGCAGTAATCCTGAGTCATCAGGCTGCTCCACCTCCCTTCCAAGGAGGTGGAGCATCGGCTTTATTGCGGGTCATTTTCGAACCCGATTATCGAGAGAAGAGCCAAATCGTGACGGGATTCGGCTCCGCCTGCGGCCATCGCGCCGCCGGACGCCTGGTTTGAAAAGCCAATGAAACCCTCGTCGGGATCCGGGTTGGACGGCCAACGGTTCATCCGCGCAATCCTTGCCGCATTTCATTCGCTTCGCCACACTCCCGGCAGGCGCGCTCTGACGCGAGAATTCGTCCCACTCTTTGCGCGATTCTCACAAGTCAACGCACGCCTCAGACAGAGTAAGTTATCGCTCAAAGCAAACAGGCATTGCTTGATCCACCCGAGAGAACGTTCCGGTGTGGGAACAACGTCATTGAAATCCATCCGTCGTTGTGTGGGTAATCTGTGGTGCGGTACCGAGACTTGGTTGCTATTGAGATTCGAGACATTCGGCACGAATAGGGCAAACCGACGAAGCGACAAGAACGGACGCGCATGACAATTCCCAAATGATCTTCTCTTGGTTCAAGGCACTTTCTTGTTCTGCCACTCAACATCCCCACCGCACCATCGCTATCGCCGCCTTGCTCGCCTTCGGCGTTTCGTCTGGAATCTTTCGCCTGCAAATAAGAACGGACGGACGGGCGCTGGCGTCGCAAACCGCGCCGGAAGTCGTTGATGACGCCGAAATCCGCGGTCGATTCAACATTCGCGAACCACTCGTCGTATTCATCAAGGCGGGCGACATCCATGGCGTTTTTAATCCGGCGACGGCGCAACTGGTGCGCGACCTGACAACCGAATTCAAGAGGATTCCCGGCGTCGTTCCGGCCGATGTGTTGAGTCTTGCGACCGAACTCAATTTCAGGCTGAGGCCGGGCACAATGAGTTTTCAAACACTGCTCGAACCTCCGCTCACCACTCGTCAGGAACTGGACTTGCTACGCGATGATCTTCGGCAACTCAAACTTTACAACGGCGCCTTGGTTTCCGCCGACGGCAGATCCACGGTCATACTGTTGGGCGTGCCGGACGCAGTGGATCGCGCAGATTTTTACCGCCAAGTCCTGCGAATTATTTCCGCCTACAAAACGTCGTCGAATGAAATCGCCCTGACGGGGGCGCTGGTGGCCGAATCGCTCTTTGGCGTTCAAATTCTCGACGACCTTGGAGTGCCGAGAAAGTTGTTGGGCGCGATAGCGGCGGGCGTTGAGAGCAAAGCCGAAGGGTGGCAAATTCCGCGCAACCTAAATGAGTCGCGCCTGTTCGTAGCCCGGCATATCGGCCTGGCGCCGCTTGCCGCGCTGGCGATGATGATCGTGCTGCTGCTGTTTTTCCGCAGTCTGCCGGCCGCGTTGCTGCCTTTGCCTGGCGTGGCGGCGACGATGCTGTTCGTGTTCGGCCTGATGGGCTGGCTCGGAGCGCCTATTTATCTCACCACCGCCGTGATGCCCGTATTGCTCACGGTGATTTCCGTGACCAACGACATTTACCTGTTCAGCCGCTACTTCGCGTTGCTGCGGGAGAATCCCGGCATGAACCACGTTGCGCTCATCGAAGAAACTTTCGCCAAACTCATCCGCCCCGTAGTCATCACGTCCATGGCGGCCGTCGCCGGCTTTTTGTCCTTTGGATTCTCGCCGCTGGCGGCCGTGCGATCGTTCGGATGGTTCACGGCCATGGGAGCGTTGTTTGGCTTATTCCTCTCCCTCTCCCTCGTTCCCGCCTTGCTGGTGTTGATACCTCCACGACGACTCGTCTGCCCGCCTCCAAGAGCAAGCAAATCCATCACTGGCGCGATCGCGTCGACGTTCGACCTGCTGGCGAAATGGATCATCGGCCATCGTGGGACGGTCATCGGCTGCCTATTGGCGCTCATGTCAATGACACCGTTCGGATTGCGGCGACTGATCGTGCAGGATAGTTGGACCAGCGGCTTTAGCCCGGAGAGCGAGTTTCGTCGCGTGACGGAAGAAGTGAACAAAAGCCTGTTTGGCATGCATTTGCTGCGCATCTCCGTCGAGGCTTCCAACACACTCGTTGCGGAAGTTCCGTCTGCCGCTGTCACGCCTCCAAGTATCCCGCTGCCCGGGGCGCTCGTGAGCGAGCCGATTCTTATCGCTGGAAACATAGCGACGCTTACTATAAATGGCTCGCCGCAAACTCTTCGTTTACGCGTCGCGATGGCCGCCCGTGAGGAGGACAAAGTGATCGCGCGCCTAGCCGACATAGATGCCTTAAGCAATTTTGTCGGCTCCTTGGCGCACACCGCGCAAGTTCACGTCGAAATCCCAATTCGCACCCAATGCCAGCCGGAAGTTATTGGAGCCATCGCCGAACTGGAATCGTTCATCCGCTCGCGACGGCAATACGCGGTCGGTGGCGTGATCGGCCCGGTGGACTACCTGACCACCATCCGATTCATGTCCCGGCCTGGCGATTCTGCCGCGCGCGCGCTGCCCGACAACGCGGTTGAAGCAAAACTCCTCTGGGACTTTTACGCCAGCGCGTTGGGGCCACAGCGATTGCGTCAAATCGTGGACACGAATTACTCGACCTCTTTGATGACCGTGTTTTTGAAAGACGCGAACTTCGTTGACACGGCAAGGCTCATGAAGGACATCCGTGAATTCGAGCGCGATCATCTTTCCGGAAAAGGGATCAGACTTCGATTCGCCGGCGACGTTGCGGTCAGTCAGTCGCTCATTCGCGACATCGTCAGCACGCAAATCCACTCGCTGATTTGGTCAACGCTGGGAATCTTCCTGGTTATCGTAGGGCTCGCCGGCTCCTGGAAATGGGGATTCTATTCTCTGCTGCCCAGTTTGCTGGCGGTGGCGGTCAAATTTGCGGCCATGGGGTGGATGAGCATTCCGCTCGGCGTTGCCACCTCAATGTTTGCCGCGATGACGCTCGCCATCGGCGCGAACTGCGCCATCCATCTGATGGAAGCGTTCACCCAGGCCAAAGCGGCCGGCAAGCCATCGCCAGAAGCGGCGCGACAATCCTTGCGTTTCACTGGGCCGCCGGCGCTAGTAAACACGCTGGCGGTCTCGCTGGGTTTCGGCGTGTTGATTCTTTCGCAAGTTGCCCCCAACGCGCGTCTCGGCGTATTGCTGGTGTTGGGAATGGTCAACTGTTCGGTCGCTTCGCTGCTCGTCTTGCCCGCATTGCTCTGCCGAGAGAAGTGAACCCAAGATTCCGCTATTCCGCGTACGCCGACAACGCCTCCCGCAGCGACTGGGGCACTGATGTGGGCGAGAGTTTTTTTCCATCGCGTTTCATGCAGGCGATTTGTTGCTCGCCGCGCGCGACGAGTTCCTGGCCGCGCCAGTATTCAAAACCCAGACGAATCCGGTTTTGCAGCATCTCAGCGAGGCGCATCCGCACAACGACTTCGTCGAAGGCCCATAGTTCCGCGAAATAGTCGCAGGAGCAATTCACCGTGGCGAGGCTCAGTCCCCGGCTCAACTCCTCCAGGACATCGGGCGCATGCTGGCGCAAGAACATTTCCCGGCAACGCCCCTGCCAGCTCAGGTGGTTGGTGAAATACACATTCCCCACGAGGTTTGTTTCCGAAAAGCCGACGATGTGCCGATACTCAAAAACCTTCATGCTTTCACGCCGCGCTGGCTGCGCCGATGACAACATTCCCGGGAAACGAATGTTTTGCCGGCCGGTTTCGAGTCGCGACCGCAACACACAACGGTGAAGCCACGCCACGCAGCGCGGTGACATAGGTCGCGACCAACAAATCCCCGGAGCGAAGCAAGACCCAGCCGTCGTCGGCTGTAGATTCCAGCACAAGAGGTGAGTTGGCCGATTGTCCGCTTTTTTTCAAACACTCGATCGCCGTCCAAAGTCGAGTCGCCGCCTCGTCAATGCTTTCGCCATGACGGACCGCAATTCCTTTCGCCAAAGTCAATTTGTCATCGCCCAGCAGATTCAGCCAGAGGGCCTCGGCTCGACCGGCAACTTCCTCAATGTCACAGGCGACTCCGCCAACAGCGGCCACAGCGAGCGTAAAACCCCGCGCGTGAGCGGCCGAGATCGCTTGATCGCCGAACGAAACCGGGCGGCCATCGGGTCGCCGCCAGACGCGCGCGGCTTTTCCAAGCGCTCGCTGGATCGCCGCGTCCGTGCCGCTCGGACGGTCCTCGCGCCACCCGCGTTCGAACGCGATTCTTGCATGGGAATCGGGCGCGATGTCCTCAAGCCGTCGTTCCAGGTAAGGCGCGAGCAATGTTGGCGGCAAGGCGTCACGGATGGTGATTGTTTCCACGGCGCGCAAACGCAAGCCCTCCCAGCGCTCCACGATTCCGCCGAGCGCATTGGTCACTTCGACATCGAAAACGAAATGGCTTGCGTCGCGCAGACGCTCCTTCGCTCGGACAAATCGCGCGCCGGTCTCAACCTGATAGACGACCATTCGCTCGAACCCTGTCGGCAAGACTCTCTGACCTGGAATGCAGGCCTGAATCGCATGCAACGCCGCGTCGCGAGCCGCAGGATTGCCCAGGACGAATTCTCCGGGCAGATAGGGCCCAAACCAGGTTGAATCATCGTCTGGAGAAATCTCAGCCACGCACTCCTTGGCCTTTAACAAGTGGTAGCCGCGCAACCGGCGAAAGCGTCCGGTGTGGAAAAGGATCCGGTCGTACAAGTCCTCTTGCGGGTTAAGCGGCAAGCGTTCCAAGCCTTGAACGGCGGGCGAAAGCCGAGGCGCCTCGGAACGCTTCGCGGAGCCGAAGCGACAGACCGCGCGGAAGTGGTCTACCTGGAAATCCGTTTCCTCGGAGCGAAGGCATATTTCAATCGAACCGTCTGTGTGGCGAAGCGCGGCAAGGCGAATGGTCCATTTGCCCTTTTCCGGCACGGCTACCGGTCGCAAAAACTCCGTGTTCTCAAAAAGCGGCAGTTCCGTCGCGCCCGTCAACGCCTGGGCCACTTGCGTCATCGCCTCCAAGCCAAGCACCGCCGGAAACAGCGGCTGCTTTTGCACGACGTGATCGGCAAGATACGGATCGGATTGGAGGGACAGCTCGGTGTCCACAACGAGTTCCACCCCCGGATAAAACACACGGGTGCGTTCGAGGAACCTTCGCAATGGCCGCTCAGACTCGGGAAACTTCAAATTGGAGGGCGCGCCGAAGCGTCCGGCAACAATGAGCGACGTTGCCGACCGCGGCTGTTGGAGAAGTTCGCAAAAGATCCTCACTCCTTCATCCACCGAAATGGCGGTGAGCCCGTTTTGAGCGAGAGTTTCGATGCGCCCGAGACGTTCTCCCATTCCAGCGCCGGACCATACCGACCATTCGAGCGTGAGGCAGCGGCAGCCCGGATGCCGGGCTTGGAATTGATTTGTCAACGCCCGGAGCCATTCGTTTGCGGTCGCATAATCCGCCTCGCCGGGCAAGCCGGTGCGCGCGATGATGGAACCGAACGCGACCAAGATTTTCAATTTGTCCGCGGCCACGACTGACAGAATATTCTTAAGACCGACGACTTTTGGCGCGACGGTTTTTTGGAACTGCTCCGCATTCAATCCGCTGATAAGTCGCGGCGTGTTTACTCCGGCGCCGTGCAAGACCGCTGTAACCGGACCAAGCTGCCGTTCGATTTCGGCGACTCCGACGCGAACCGCATCGCTGTCCGTCACGTCAGCCTGAATATAGACGAATCCCGCGTTTGCGGCGGCGAAGCGCGAAACATTGCTCGCCAGCTCCTTGTCCGCTTTCGGATCGCCGCGTCCAACAATCGCGAGCCTTACGCCGGTTTCGCGGGACAGTGCCAGCGCGCACTCAGCGGCGATGCCTTTGCCGCCGCCAGTTACGAGCAGGACATCCTCCGCTCCGAGGCAGGCTTGGGGCTGATTCCTTATTGGAGCGGGTTCCGAAAGTCTTAAACGCGGCTCGAACCGCCGTCCCTCTTCATCGAAATGCGCTTCGCCAAAGCCAGTCGCCGCCATGGCCTCGGCCAAGACCCATTCGACCGACCGCGGGGCATTGGCAGGCAGATTCACCACGCTTGTGGCAATGCGGGGATGTTCGAGCCGCAAAGTCTTTGCGAAGCCACTGCCTCCCCAACCGTTTTGGACCACGACAAACTTCGGCGAGCCTTTCATCGCCAAAACCGCCTCACTCGCCTGGAGCAGCAGAGGAATGTCCGCGACAGTCGGATGCTCCGGCAGGCAAACCAAGACGCCGCGGAAACAGTTTTGGGCAAACGCTTCACGGAGAGGCGCGGCGAGCGGATGGTTTTCCGAAGCGAAAAGTTTCCATTCGCCAACGTCCCCATGTTTTCCTGCCGAGTGGAAGGGACGCAATGAGGGTTTGGTTTCCACCAACTCCATTGCGAAAGCGCGAACCCAGTCCCCAACGCCAGGCGGAAACTCGTCCTTGTCACTCACCTTAGTGTTCGCGGCGCTGGCTTTCATTTCATCCAGCGCCCGGGCGATTTCGGCGACGCTCGCCTCGGCAAAATCAGTCAAACCCCTAATGCGAGGCAGCGTGAGCAACCTTGCCGCTTCCGAAACCAGCTGCCCTACCGTGATGGAATTAAAATGCAAATCCTTCAACATCCGGCTTTCGCCTCGGACCGCCGCGACGGGGAGCTCCGCGCGTTCGGCCACCAGTTTGCGGACGACGTCGATGGTTGTGTCCGTTGCCGGCGCAGCCGCCATCGTCCGAACCATTTCAACCTTGTGAAGTTCATGTCGCGCCGGACCAGTTGACAACGGCGCGAGTTCGCAGGGGTTCGCGAAAAACTTTGGTTTCCACTCGAGGTCAAAGGGCCGTGTGAAGCGGTCCCTAAACAACGCCGACGTGTTGATCGGCGCACCCAGAGCGAAAGCCGCGCCCACGGTGCGCAGCAAGCCTTTCAAGGAAGCGCCTCCCGCATCCAGAGCCGTTACGGGGAGCTCGGTCATCCCGCGAGCCAACTCGGCCAGAACATTGCCTGGCCCAACTTCGACCAACATACTGACTGTCGCGAGCGCGGCCTCCAGGGCGTCCATGAATCGCACCGGCGAAGTCACCTGATGGCAGAGCAACTCGCGCAAGTCTGTTTCCCTTTCGAGCGCCGCTCCGGTGACCGTGGAGAAGACATGGCCCTCCCATTTGGAAAACTCTTCTCGTTCAAGCTGCTCGCGCAGGACTGGGGCCGCGGCGCCGACGAGCGGCGTGTGAAAGGCATGTGAAACCGGGAGCCGGTTCGCTTGCCAGCCGTGAGCGGCCGCGATCCGCGCGAAGTTTTTGACGGCTTCGGTCTCGCCTGCCACCACAGTTTGGGTTGGCGAATTGTAAGCGACCACGGCGAGCGGCTCGCCGTTGAGCATGGCTTCCACCTGCCGCCAGGGGGCGGCAATCGCCAGCATTGCGCCGGTCGGGCAGCCGAGTTCTGCCATCGCCACGCCACGAACGCGGGCGATACGTAGAAGCGATTCCTCGTCGAATGCTCCAGCCCAGTGAAGCGCGGAGATCTCGCCAAGACTATGTCCGACAGCGGCGCTCGCGCAGACGCCGAATTCGGCAAGCACTTTGAGCCCCGCAAGCGAGGCGGTGACGACGGCGGGCTGCATCACGCGTGTCGAAACGGGATCAAGATCCGTCGGCAACTCCGCGCGGAAATAAATGTCACGAACCAAATCAAACCGTTGCCGCCATGCCCCGCCGTCAAGACGCGTTGGCGAACCCTGGCCAGGAAACAGAAAACCAATGCGGGGTTGAGTCTCGCCAGAGCCGAGAAACACTCCACCGGCAATGTCCAGGCGTGAAGCAACGCCATCCATCAACCACGACCGAAGCGTTTGCAACTTTTCACCCAACTCGGATGGTTTGGAAGCAATGATGCCGGCTCGAAAAGTTCCGTCGCCTAAATTTGCCTGGAGTTCGGCGGCGAGGTCGGTCAGTTCCGCCCGCGAGAGGCGCGCGGCAAAGTTCAGCGCCTTTTCAAGTTTCTGAACAAGCGCCTCCCCTGATTCCGCCGCAAACAAGCACAACTCAGCGTCCTGTTTTGACCGTGAAAAGGAAAGCTCGCGCGGACTGAGAGCGACGCGTCGTTCCGCCACCACGCTTTCCAGGACCAGGTGCGCGTTGATGCCGCCGAAACCCATGGCGCTAACACTGGCGCGAAGCGGCAACTCGGGCGGCCACGGCTCGAGTTCGCGCAATACGCGCGCCGCCGGTGACGGTCCGGTCAGCAGCGCGTGAGGCTGCTCGCAGCCGGTGGTGGGCGGAAGCACTTGGGTGTGCACAGCCATCGTTGCCTTGATCAAGCCCGCAAGACCCGCCGCCGCTTTTGTGTGGCCGATGTTTGCCTTAATCGAACCCACGATAGGAGGCGGGCCGTTTGTTTTTCCATCGCGGCGCGCGAGAGAGAGAACCTCCAGTTCCGTGGCGTCGCCAACGGCCGTGCCAGTACCGTGGGCCTCGCAATAAGAAACGGTTTCAAATCCAAATCCGGCGCGGCGATAAGCCCGGCGCAACGCCTCCAGCTGGCCTTCGGCATCGGGCCTCGTGATGCCTCCTTTCCCATCGCTGGAAATTCCCCAGCCGCGAATGACGGCGTAAACCCGACGCCCCTGCGCAATCGCTTCGTGATGCCGCATCAGCACGACCATGCCACAGCCTTCTCCCGGCCAGAATCCGGCGGAGCGTTGGTCAAACACGCGCATATCGTCCACGGCAAGCGCGCCTGTCTTGGCAAAGCCGACGATCTCAAACGGATCAAGACTCACGTCGACGCCGCCCGCGATCGCGACATCAAGATCACCCGCCGCGAGCGCAGAACAGGCGTTGGCCACCGCGAGCAACGAAGACGCGCACGCTCCGTCCACCGTGTACCCGCCGCCCTTCAAATCGAACTGATTGCAGATGCGCCCGGCAATGGTGTTGGAAAGGCCGCCAGCAAGGGTCTCCGCTCCTACCGGCGGAAAAGACGATTTGTAGGTTTCTTCAAGCTCGGCGAGAAATTCTTGGCGCAGCCCTGACGACCACATTTCCCTAGCTAGCGCGGCTTCAACCGTGCGACGGACGTAAGGCCAGCGCAGCCGCAGCGAATTCGCGCGAGAGAACTCACCAGTAAGCGTGTTCCCCAACAGCACGCCAGTGTCTTGCTTCGGCAAACCTTCGCCGTCCTTGAACCCTGCGTTGGCCAGCGCGCGTGAAGCCACATCCAATGCAAGCCAATGGGCGAGGTCCACGACACGAAAGGTCTCGCCCACAACGCGAAAGGCGACGCGATCAAATGTATAGCCTTCAATCAGCGCCGCTTCGGTGGCGTACGTCGAGTCCGGCGCGCCGCGATTGTCCGAATAGTAATCTTCAAGGCGCAATCGCTCCGATGGCATTCGCCGAAAGGAGCGGCGCTGGCTCAGCGCGTTCTCCCACAGCTCTGTCGGAGAATTCGCGTCGGGGTAGACGCACGCCATGCCGACAATCGCGATGGAGTGGAGGTTGGGTTTCATTTTCGCGCAGGTCTTTTTCTACGCCGCTTGTGTGGCCGGGATGCCCATACGGGCCGCCTCGCGCGATTTGAGCCCGTGATACAAGTGCAGGGCAATCCCACGAATGGCGCACACGGCGATCAACGCAAAAAACAATCCAAACACCAAATGCATCATCTGAATAAGCCCGTACACGATCGCGACGGAGAAACCGAACGCCACCTGCCGCCAGGATTTCAGCGGCGTCGTGGCGGGATCAGGCGCCATGTAGAGCGTGAACACAATGAACGCCGCGCTAGTCATCGGCATAATGGGCACGATGGCTGGAAACCCGAAAAGACGCGCGCGAATCTGGCCTTGAAGCAGGAAACCGATCAGCCACGCCGCCACAAGCGGCAGACGCCCCGTGAACAATCCGTGAACGACCACTCCGGTCAAAAGAATGAAGCCAGGCAAAATCCAATCCCAAACTCCCGTCACGTTGGAGGTGAAATGATACGGCGGCGCAAAGCCAACCTGGGGGAATAGAATCAAGGTCATCGCGATGCCAAAGTTGGATGGGTTGAAAATGTGCTGCGTGCGGCCGCCGCCGACCGGCGCACGAACGAGCACCTTGGATCCGATGGAAAGCGCGGCTGCGAAAACAATGGGCCACAGTCTTTCGTTCGGATAGAGCAGCATCGAACACGCAAAACCCGGAATCATCGCGGCGGGAAGCGCATTGAAAAAGCTCGCCGCGCCGCCAAGGAAACGGACTTGTCGATTCTTCGCCTTGGCGTCGATCCATTCCAACAAGAGTTGAATGAAGACGGCCGCGCCTAGGCCGACGAACGGCGCCGCGTGGGACTGCTCGAAGCCAAGCACCGTGTGACCCAGAAGGGTCCACACCGTCAACAGAATCATGAAATACCAAAGCGCGAAGAGTCGCAGCCTGGGATTCTTGTCCGGATAAAAAAGCAGGGTGGTGTTCGTCGCGGGATCCTTCATGGGGCCATTCCTCCATTGGCGGCGAAGCGCTTGTCCGGGTTTGTTCTGCCGAGCAGCACTGTATGCCAGCCGGGCGCGAGGCCCAAATGGGTTTGTTGAACCTGGCCGGCGATGTCACGCCACTTTATTTCAACATCGAGCGATGCGGTGGAGCTTGATTGTCCCAGGCCGAGATGAATGTCGGGACTGCGGCGACCAGAGTGGCCGGAGCCGCCGTCCACTTGCGCAACGAGTTTCCGGCCATCCGGCAGCATGACGCGAGCCTGCGCGCAAATCGCGGGGCGGCCACGCAGATCAGCTCCGGGATGGCCAGAACGCTCGCGCAAGGAAGTTTGGCTTTCCGAAGCGAGCGGCAGCAGCAGGTGCAGGCCCAGAAACGCTCCTGAATCCGGCGAAACGTTGTGAAAGAAATAGGATGTTTCCCATTGATTGCCAAAAGCGAAATCGAGGCGGCCGTCGCCGTCCACATCGGCGATCGCAATGGCTTTCGTCACCATGGGTTCGGAGAAGCCGACGTCGCGGCCAATGTCGTAGAAACGTCCGTCGCCAGCTCGAACAAAAAATGGAGCTAAATTATGGCCGCTCAAATCGGCCCCGGGCTTGAAGCTTGGCCACAGGCGCGGATCGTGGACGATGCGGGAGTTGCTCGTGCCCAGCGATTGAAGTTCGGGCCAGCGATTGATTTCTCCCTTGATGAAACCGACGGCCTGCACCGCCTGCAAAGCGCCGCTGTTGTTGAAATCCGCGAGGCGACAGTCCCAACCCCAACCGCTGCGCGAAAGGCCGAGCTTCTCGCTCGCCTGTTCGTAAGGCGCGATTCCGTGTTTCATGTCATCCAACCGGCCCGTGCTTTGCCAGAGAAAATGACTTTCAGTGAGGGCAAACTTGTCCGCGATGTTGCTGACGTAAATGTCGAGCAGACCATCGCCGTTGACGTCCCCAAAATCACAGCCCATGCCCTTGAAGGAGTCACGACCGAGCACGCAGGACTTTGGATCGGTGAATCGCCGACGGCCTTCGAGCGCGGTGAATCTCAGGTGGCCCGGAGTGGATTCGTTGTGCAGCAAGCGGTCCGGACCAAAATCGTTGCCGAGATAAACTTCCGGCAATTGGTCGTTGTCCAAATCCGCCGCGCCCATCGCGAGCGTCCAGCCGTGTTCGACTTCGGGACTCAAGATATTGGTGGCCTCGCTGAAGCGAACCTTCGGGTTTTCGCCGGAAGTGGCGCTTTCCCAGTGGAAGAAATGCTTTCGCCCGCCGCTCACCGCGTTCGCCAGGCCCTCATTCATCGCTTCAATCCCACTGGCGTTTGCGTCGAGGATGCGCGCGCCGTCCTGGAAGTAGTTTCCGATCAACAAATCAATATGCCCGTCCCCGTCAAGGTCGGCCTGAATCGAAGCGTTGGAAAACCAGCGTTCGCCTCCTGTTGCCAGTTCGACCGGCGCGTAGTCTTTCGCGCTGAGCGCGATCTGTGTTCCAAGGTCATAGCCCGCATTTTTTCTGCGCAAGAATATCACGGGAGAACGGCCCCAATAATAAACCAGCACATCAGCCAGGCCGTCTTCGTTGAAGTCGCCCACCAGCACACCCATCGGCGCGGTGGTCTTTTCATCATAAGGCAAACCCGAGGGTGTCAAAGCAAACGGCGCGTACCGCTCGCCCGTTCCGGGAGCCGGCGCGACGGTGACGAGGTCGCTGCGAGGATCAACGTTGACAATGTCGTTCGGCAAACCGTCGCCGTCGAGATCAGCAAAGGCCGCCGAGGCTCCGAGCGAAGAGATCCAGGCGGAGATACGACTCAAACTCGGATGCACCTGGCGGACCCGTTTGTAAGGCGGATGGTTGGCGACTTCAGCCAGCGGAGCTTTCTCAAATTTGAACTTCGCCGCCAGCTTCACGGCGTCACTTTCGGACAATGAGGGAAAGCGCGCCATCGCGTAGCAAACGGATATTAGAGTGATCGCCGCCAGCGGAGCAGCAAGTTGGCGAAAGCCGCTTTTCATTCAAATCGGGTTTGGGTGAAGGGCCTTTGCGAAATAGTCCTGAATTCGCCGACGCCATATTTCGTACGCGGGTTGTTCGGCGTCGATGGGAAGCTTTTCCAGGGCGTCGTCGGTCACAGACGCCGCCTCGTTGGCCGAAAGTCCGCAAAGAATCCTGGCGGCGCGATCGGTATAGTCGGTGGAGTTGCCGGCGCGTTGGCGGGCTTTGGCGGCAAACGCGGAGCCTTGCGCCACCTGCGCCAAATAACCTCCGGCCGCCGCGCGGAGTTGGCACAAGTCATTCTCGCTGGCCATGCCAGCGCAGGTGACGGCCAGACCGATACCGCTCCAGAGATCCGCTTGTCGCAAGGAGGAAAACTTGGAAATCGTTTTGGAAACCCATTCCACATTGCCTCCGTTCACGAACCAGAGCGAACGCCCGAACCCCTGATCGAACGCGCGCAGTTCGTATCCACGCAATCTTTCTGGCGGCTGCTGGGAGCCATCATTACGGAAATGAAAAAATCCCTCGTGAAATCCCCAACCATCGAATGCAAGCCACCCAAGGAGTGGGTCGAGCTTGCTTTGCAGGCGACGGAATCCAAACGGGATGCGCGCCCAGATCCAGCCGATGCCCACATGAACCATGTAGGCGTGGGCATTGCCGGCGCCCTGGAGAAATGTTGCCACGCGGTCGCGACGCCAGGGAGTCAGGAAATCCATTAACGCAAGACACATCGCCGCGCCTTCGAAAGCGAATCCACGCAATTCAAGTTCGACACCGGCCAGCTTGTTTTCGAGTTGCCGGGAGGAGGAGCTTTCGAGCGCGACGTGATACCCGTCGAGAAACGCATTTCCGATATTCTCGATTCGTTCACGCATCTGCGGCGTGGCGCCGCGAAAGCCGCGCCGATCAAATCTCACCGCTTCCGGAGAGAGTCCCAGCAGACGGCGGCGGAATTGGGCGAAGCCGATACTCATGTGCTGCGGGGTCGAGTCGAGTGAGTTGATGGGTTGGTTTTGACCGGCCAACGCTACAACCAGCGCCTTCCCTTCAGGGCAGGAGGGAGAGGCGGTAGTATCGCTTCGGATTATTCATCGCGTCGGGATCAACGAATGTGAAGCTGGTCGTCGGGGGAATTATCATGGCGATGGTCTGCCAGTTTCCTGAGGAGATGTTGCTGGAAACCTGCAAGTAATTCGTTGAATTCGGCGTCAAATGCTCAAGCGTGAATACGAACGAACCACCCGACGCGAAGTGTCCATTGGAGAGGGAGCGAGGCGCCGCGTTGTAATCCGGCGCGAAGTCCTCGATCACAATCTTGGTGATTGGATCAACGGTGAGGGGCATGGTGCCGGTCGCGCCTTCGTTTTCAAATTCCACCTGGAAGGCTTCCACCTCAACGGATTCAAAACTGATGCCATGACCGGCGAGCACCAGCTGTCCGAAGAGCGTCCCTCTCGGAACTGAAATATCGTCGCCGCTGATCGGGTCGTGGATGATGGTGTTGGTGTTAAAATAGACCGGCACGGCCGTGGAGTTTTCATGCTGATAAACCACATGAGGCGGAAAAACCGCAATGTTCGTTTGCTGCACGAGCAGCGGATCCACGTTAACCAACTGAATCGAAGGCAGGGCTCCCCCTCCCGGAATATCCACCACCACGTAAACGTTGAAGAAACTGTTGGCGGGGAAATCGCTGCCCGCGCCGCCCTCCACTTGTCCTGCGGAAACTGGGCGAGTGGGGGCTTCCATGCCCGCCTTGACGGAAAACCCAAAATGGGTGGTCAACGAATCCACCATGTGCATGGATTTCAGGAAGGTGTGAATTTCATGACTGCCGCTGGCTGGGCCAGGCCAGGTGGGATGAACAACTAACTGGCTTTCCCTCACATAGGTGCGCCCTGGCTCCTTTCCTGCGAGAGCCCCGGCGTGCTCCAGCGGCGAGCCGACGACGAACGAGTCGCTGCGACCGATTCTTGTTTGCGGATCGTAAAGGGTCGGGCTCGTGAGAGTGCCTCCTTTTTTATACAGCCGCATCCCCTTGCGTCGGGTGACGGTTGAACTGCCAAACGGAGTGTTGGGCATGATGGCATCAAAGATTTTCACCCACTTTGGGTCGAGCACGATTTGAAATTGCCCCATTGATGGCGTCAGGTCATCGCCCGCCGGATAGGTCGCAAATGATTGGGCCGTGGTCGACGCGGGTGTTGCGAATAACATCAACAGGAGCGCGCAGGTTAGCGGCATGAGAGCGTTAGCCCGGCGGTAGCTTTTATCCCGTTGGATGCGAACGACGCTAAGTTTGGTTTTCATTGTGGTGGTTTCTCCTTTTGGCTTCCGGGTTTCTGCTCAATTCAAAATGGTCCAACGTCTGGTTTGATTAATCCGCTTTAGCAGCTCCGGCGCCAGCCGCCGGAGAAGCTCGTAAGTCTTCTAGTTGCTGAAAGAAGGTTGAATCCTTCCTAAGATCGTGCGCGGGTGATCCGAACTCGGAACGGATCTTTGAAACCGTACGAGAAAAGTCCGGAATCGGAATTGATTCACGCCTGCCGGAATAGCAAGAGATCACAGTCACTTCCGAGTCTGTTGCCCCCCGAGTCATCAAGCGTAAACATGCCAAGTTCGGCGCCCCCGGCGAATTAGGCTCCTTCATCGCCTGGAAAAAGCGATGAGCGGCGAAGGCTTGGGGCAAAGTTTCCAGGTTGGTCCTTAGGTTTTGGCGAATCGTTGTCGGTAACACAGTCTGTAACATGAGAAGTATCGTTCCTTCTCGCCCAGCGCTGCTCAAGACTTGGTGATTCCTCGCCCGTTTTTGCCAGCGCGCATCCCGATTTAACCGCTCTGGGGTGTCTTCTACGGGATCGGCTTGGGCGCCGGCCTAGGGGTCTGGCATTCCACATTTGTCAGCCAGGGCCCGGGGCCTGCCGCGCGATTCCTTCGCGATCCAGTGAGACGAGGCGGTGGAGTTCGGAGAGGAAATGGAGCATCTTAGCCACCGAGTCCATCGCCTGGCGAAGTTGGTTCCACAGTGGGGGCGCTTCAGAAATCTGCGAGTCAATCAGCTGTCCGAAGACCTCCTTGAGAACACCGATCCGCGACGCGAAACAACTCCACGCTCGATGCGTTCTTTCTCGGACCCCTCGGGATCGGAGTAGCGCTCGTAATGGCCATGGCGATGTGCCGGCCCTGGGCAAGCGCGCGGACACACCGGTCGATATCCTTCGATCTGTTCTTCGCGGATTTGAATCGGGCAGTGTGTTCCAGATCCTCGCGGTCCATCGAGTCACTCTCTCTCGAACTCCACGGTGCGCTTCCCTCGGATCTTCACAAAAACGTCTAGCCCCACGCTCACACCCTCAAATCAGAACGGTACAACTGGAAGCGTCGATCCCGGAGCCTACTGGCGGAAGCTGAAGGAACGCTTGAAAAGGGACGGCAATCAAACCGTTACAAACTGTAACGCTTTGAAAATGACCGCCGTCGATGGCAAGCAACGCATGACGGACCTGGAGTTGATCTTCACCATGCTCGGCGAAGCCTCCACCACCGAGATCGCGAAAAAGAAGGACGCCCAAGGATTCCCCGCCAACAAAAAGGCCGCGCGAGTCGGCGGAGCCATCGCCGGCAATGCCCGCCACGAACTCGAAACCGAGAGCGGCCAGCGGGTATCCAGCAAAGAGAACTTTAAGTCTCTTTCCGAAGGCAGAACTAGGTTGCTGCGGAAGCGCCCATCCAAAGCCGACTAGGCTCCATGCCCATCCTGACTCTTCACGGCTGTTCCTCGGAGCGAGCAAAGAAATGATTTCCGCGCGACGACCGCGTGTTCCAACTGGCATCAGGCAATTCTCAGTTGGCGGCCATCGCTGTCTCGGGTTCTATTCCGCTGGAACGCAACTGAGCCGCCATGACCTGGACGAAAACTAAGATCGCCGCCGTCGCCGCCGCGGGCCTGCTGTTTTCGGGAGCAACGGCCTTCTTCGTCCTGCACAAGATGGCCTTGAGGAGGCCCTACACCGCCAGCCCGGACGCTCCTCCCTTCAAGTTCGCTCACCACGTCTCCGCCGGGGCGAGTGGCGCCGCGCCACTCAACGGCGCCGCCCCCGGTGGCGTGGCTGATTTCATCTTCAGCATTCCCGTCGTCGTGCTGCGGAGTGAATGGCCCGGCCCGGTCAGCAATTCCAAAAGCTACAGCGCGTTCAAAATGGAAATCTACGAGCCGGGAATGAACTTTAGCAACGCTCCGACTGTCACCGCGCGTGTCGGACTGCGTTTGCACGGCATGGTGTCGCGCTTGTTTCCCAAGCTCTCGTATCGGTTGAAACTTCAGGACGACAAAGGCGCGAGCCGCGGCAGGCCGCTGCTGGGAATGCCGCCAGACGCGGACTGGGTGTTGCAAGGCCCGTGGCTGGACAAATCCCTGATCCGAAACGCGTTCAGCTACGACCTCGCGCGAGCGATGGGATGCGCCGCAATGCGGACACGCGCCTGTGAAGTTTTTGTGAGCCCGTCCGGCCAGCCGGTCGCGGAGTCGGATTACGTCGGCGTCTATCAACTCACCGAAGACATCGAGCGAGGCAAGCAACGGGTAAACCTGGCGAAGCTGGCCCCGGACGAAAACGCGGAGCCAGCCATCACCGGCGGATACCTGCTGGCCTGGGATGTCGGCGACGGCAATTACCTTTCCAGCTGGAAATCCATCCAGGTGAAATACCCGAAGCATCCTTCCCCGGCGCAGAAAGCCTGGATTGATCGCGCCTTCACGCAGCTTGACCAGGCGTTGAAGAGCGAGGACTTCCGCGATCCGGTGAAGGGTTACGCGGCGCACATCGAGGTCGATGACTGGGTGAACTACATCCTGTTCGAGGAACTCGTTTTCAATCTCGACGGCTACACGCGCAGCTTCTATCTGCAAAAAGACCGCGGCGGCAAAATCCGGCCCGGCCCCGTCTGGGATCATGACCTTGGCGTGGGCCACCAGTTTCCGAACGGCACGTCCTTTACCCAGTGGTGGTACACGCAAGCCGGACGCCACGGCTGGGTCACGCGGCTCATGGCCGATCCTGCTTTCTCCAAGAAAATGGCGCAGCGCTGGGCTGCTCTGCGCCAGGGCGTCTTGAGCGACGCGCAAATCGAGGCGCGCATCGACGCCTCCGCCGCGCCGTTGCTCTCCGGCCCCGCCGACCGCAATTTCGACCGGTGGAGAATCCTGAACGTAAAAAGCCCGTTCACCCAAGCTCCCTACATCACGATTGCGTCGGCCACCTATCCCGAACAGATTTTGGCGCTCAAGGAATTCCTGCGCGCGCGCGCGGCCTGGATGGACGCCAATCTTGCCAGAACAATTCCATAAGCAGAGACGCTGTTCACGCCACGCTTCTCAAGTTCGTGGCTCGACCGGCATTTGCGCCGTTTCTATTGTTCCATCGCCTGAAACCCGCCGGCGCGTCGGCTATCAATGATCATCGATGGCCGTGCCAGTCACGGCCGGCGTCACTTCGAATGCGGCGTCAACTTCCCTTTGAACTTCCACAACCGGTCCTTCAGCTGTGGAAATAATTCAAGCGCATTGTCGCGCATGACTTGCCGGCCAATGTGGAGCGCATCGGCTTCGCGCAATTCGCCGCGCTCGACTTTCTCGGCAAGCGCCTCGGCCAGGCAGCGGCGTGTGAACTCCGTGGCGCCATAAATGCCCTCGACGTGATGGGCGTCGGCGCCCCACATCAAGCGGTTGCTGGGCATGACTTCCAGCCATTCCTGGTAAGCCCGCCTCGCCATCGAGTAGCTGATCGTGGGCAGCCACACGGAATCGACCCAAACATGCGCGCCGTGCCGCTGCATGATGGCGCCGGTTTCACCCACCCACGGGTAACCGCCGTGAAACAGAATGAACTTCGTGGCCGGATGGGCTTCGATCAGGTTCAACAGATTCAGCGGATTGGAGCCTTGAATGCGCGCGTGTCCCGTGTGGAATTGAAAAGGCAATTCAAGCTTGGCGCTCAAGTCGGCAAGGCGCCACAGGATGAAGTCCTCGAACTCCTTCACCTCGGCCTCGGAAAGCTGCGACTTCGGACGGCCATAAATCCCGGCGGCGCGTTCCTTCGACACTCGGTCGAACTGGAGCGTGCGCTCATAAGCTGTCGTGGTCTTGAGACAAACCGCACCCGCCGCCTTGCCCGCCTGCAGGAAGTGTTCGATGAGCGCCAGATAATCGTCCAGAGTGGCCATCGGCAATTTCTCTTCCGCCGCATAGCGGAAGGGCGAATCCACTCCGGCCGCGTATTCCGACGGGTGGAAGCCGCGTAGGAGGCGGGTCACATTCAGGACAGCGACCCCGAACGGGTAGTAATTCGTGCGCGTGAGCCGGTCCCAATACGGGTCATTGAACATCAGCTCGATGTTGGCGCGTTCCGTAACCACTTCATAAATCCACGCCTCCTTCTGGTAGTTGACGAAGATGCGGCGGTTCAGGTCTCGGGCCTGTTCGTCCGTGATGGTCTCGAAGTCAATGCCGTAGAGGTCCGTGAACGCGGGCAGTTGATAACGGTAGAAGCTTGTGGCGCGAGCGTTGGTGAAATCTTTCTTGGCCTTGGCCCACCAGTCCTCGAACCGCCCGCTCACCGGCCAGGGAGTCAACGGATGGATCCACGTGAAGTAGCTGCTGCTCCAGAGCGAGAACAGCGTCATTCCGACGCCTTCCTCAGTGCGCACTGAACCTTGCAGCATGGCGAATGGCTTCAGGTGATCATGGGTGTCGATCGCCGGCACGAGGTCAAGGTGCGATTTGATCCGACGGAAGGCGTCGGTCTGTTTCACATCGAACGCTTCGCTCGCACAGGCGAATGCGACAAAGGAGAGCAGAATCACGCACGCAAGTTTCATGGGCGGAAGTTACGCGGATCGTCGGCGAAATCCAATGCAACTTGAAATCTTGCCAGACCATCGCGCGCCCAGCTCGCCGACAGGTCCTGCGCTGACTTCGCTCCGGCCCGCCTCGCCTCCAATACTTCATGCGCGCTCCTCACCTCGTCGTCGTTCGACCCGAGGACGGAATGAAACTTCCCGGACGGGCTGCTTGGAATCCAACCTTTGAAGACCCTCTCGGCGGGCAGTTCGCCATTTCCTGGAGAGCAGTGTTACCTTTCGGGTTTGGCGGCTGTTTATCAGTGTGATGAAGATCCAGCTGATGACGAAATGGCTCTGGTTGTTCGCGATGACGGTCGATGCGCTTGGATCGCGCTTTGTGAATTCAGGCGCGACGCCAGGCTCAAGTAGTTGCCGGAACGAGCCGCACGCGAAGTCGAAATAAGCATCAATGCAACCCGACGACAGGCAACTGCTGGACGATTACGCGCGGCGAAACTCCGACGAGGCGTTCCGGACGCTGGTGGATCGCCATAGCGGACTGGTCTATCACGCCGCCTTGCGCCAGCTCGGCAATCCCCACGCGGCGGAAGAGGTGACGCAGGCCGTCTTCATCGCGCTGGCGCAAAAGGCGGCGCAAATCCCGCGTGGATCCGTCCTCTCCGGCTGGCTATTTCGGGCGGCGCGTTATGCGGTGAGCAATCTGGCGCGTGAGGAAGTCCGGCGTCAACGACGAGAACAAGAGGCTGCGACGATGGCCACCACTACGCGTTCGGATGAAACTGAATCAGCCTGGGAACAAATCTCCCCGCACTTGAACGATGCGCTCGAAAAGCTCTCCGATCGGGACCGCGAGGCCGTGCTGATCCGTTTCTTCCAGGATAAAAGTCACCGGGAGGTCGCGGGTGCGCTGGGCGTCTCCGAGGACGCCGCCAAAGTGCGCGTCTCGCGCGCGGTCGAAAAACTGAGAATGCTGTTCGCCAAGCAAGGATTCGCCGTGCCGTCGGCCGTTCTGCTCGCGGCGCTCACTGCGCACAGCGCGCAAGCCGCGCCGGCGGGACTCAACGCCGCCGTCGCCACTGCCGCTGCGGCGAAGGGAACCGCTGGCGCCGCCTCCACACTCACTCTCGCAAAAGGAATTCTAAAACTTATGGCCTGGTCAAAAACGAAAACCGCAATCGTCGCCGGCGTCGCTCTGCTCCTGGCCGGTGTCACCACCAGCATTGTCCTCCAGCAAACCCAGTCGATCCTGCCCTCGGCAAAAGCTGATCCAGTGAAGGCCGTGGCGGCGCTCGTGGACCGCAGCACTCCAAAAGGTTCGCTGCTCGCGATGTCGCAAGCTTTGGAGACCGGCGACGCGGCGTTGTTTTTGGGAACCTTTGATTTCGCTTCCCCCGATGAAGACGCCATCAAGAGCGCATTGGCGCAATTGGTCACAACGATTGGGAGGTATCGACGGGCCGCCATCGAACAGTTTGGCGCGGAGCCGGCGCAGGCGAGCTTCGATTCATTGCCGTTCAGATTGCCGCTGACCAAAATTGCCGCGGCCACGATCAGCGTTGAGGGCGAGAGGATGAGGGTGCAGCTTGATCCCCGCGACCGCCCGGCGATGTTCACCCAAACGAATGGTGAATGGAGGACGACCGTGGATGGTTTCTACCACATGAATCCTTCCGTGTTGAGCCGAATGGGAACGATACTCGTTGCCGAATACGAACGTGTCTTGACCGAGATGAAGTCCGGCCGATACAAGTCAGCCCTCGACGCCGCCCAGGCTGTCCATGCGAGAACAAAATGAAGCAAACAGAAGACGCAGATGGAGTCGCGCACCGCGTCTTCAACGCCGCCGCCGCCGAGACGCGCTTCCTGGTGATTTCTTCGCCACCAGCGCAAGGCGACCGCGTGGCTTGCCCGGATGAAGTGGACGTCCCATAATCTCCCCGGATCATTGGATGATGCCCCAACACCTCGCTCAAGTGAACATCGCCTGAATGCGCGGCCAGCCGCGATCAAAGCCGCCCACGACCATGAATGTTTCCAACCCTCCTTCCGTTCGCGCCGACCTTCGCGGACTTCTCATGCCTTGGGGCTTCGCGCTGTTGCTCCCCGTGCCCGTGCTGCTCACGGGCGCTGAGACGAACGGCTCGGACATCGGCGCTCTCTATCTGGCGCTGGGCGCGGCGTGGCTGGCCACCGAGGCGTTCCGACCGGGCAGCCAGCCGGAAACGGCTCGCGGCTGGCGAGCGAGAATTTCCGCGCTCCTGATTTGCCTCGGCGTCAATGCGCTGCTCTTCACGGCTCTAGGATTGGCCGGCGGCGTGAAGTCGAACGTCCCGCTCCCGCTAATGGCGGCGTTTGGCGTCACGCCCGCGCTCGGGCTCGTCCCGTGGCTGACGCTGCGGTTGCGTCAGGCCTACGGCGCGATTGTTCTCGGCGCGCTGATTGTCGGCCTCATCAAGATCGCGGCGTGCGTGGTCGCGCGCGTTGTCTATGGTCCCGACTACATCGCGCTCGGCTACGTCTCCGCCGACTGGCAGACGGCCAAGCTGATGATTTCGCTGATGTGGGCCGGCACTCTGCTCGCCTCGACGCTGGCGCTCGTGGCATGTCACCGGCGGTTTGTTCGCCCAGAATCAACGGCGTGACCCTCGCAGACTCGCGTGACGAGCATTTGTTTGAAGTGCTGATCGCTTACTTCTTCCCGGTGTCTGGCAACTTTTCCCCGCGCAGCCACGAGCCAATCAACGTGTCGTAGGGTTGCCGAAGCTCGTGACCCAATCCGCGTGACAGCGGCTGCCATTCACACTAAAAAAGGGCCTGTCATGAATGATCCAAAGGGCCCTGTGAACGACCCGCCCGCAGCCGCGGGTCCCGGAACCAAATCGGAGCCGATCGCGGGAACGCCTCCACCGCCGGCGGGATCACCTGTGGCGGCAGCCGCCCTGACCCCGGAGGAGCAAATGGAGCGCTTTGCGGACGACCTCAAGGAAAACGATTGGGGCCATCAACCTTGCTGATCCCTCGAGATGAGGAACCGGTAGGACATCGCCGCTCGCACAGAGCTCGGCGTCTCCGTTTCGATCAAGAGGACGATCCTCTCCGATGTACGCATAACACCCGGCGACCGTCATTGGCATAAGTTGCCTTCTTGCTGATCCGAAACTCGAAGACCTCACTCAGACCGATCACCCAGACACAACCCACCGCCGTTGATCTGAGGATTGAAAACATCGAGGCCGCCCATGGGCAGGATGGAGCGTGTATCCCGGACTTGTGGAGGCATGAAGCGCTGTTCCCCCCTCTCAGAGAGGGCGCGACGAAGCTATATCAACTCCGCGATCGGCTGCGCGCCGCCTTCCACGAGGTAGTGGGGTCGGCCGGTGGCGTCGACCAGGGTCGTCGAGCTCAGGTTGATGCCCAGGTTGTGGTAGAGCGTCGCGAAGACTTCCGCGAATGTCACGGGACGACTCTCGACCTCGCCGCCGAGGCGGTCGGTCGCGCCGATCACCTGCCCGCATCGCATGCCGCCGCCCGCCAACAAGGCCATGGCCACGCGCGGCCAGTGGTCGCGGCCCACGTCCCGGTTGATCAGCGGCGTCCGTCCAAACTCGCCCCACGCCAAAACCGTCACGTCCTTATCCAGGCCGCGCTCGTGCAAATCGTCGACGAGCGCCGTCATGGCCTGGTCAAAGATCGGGAAATCCTCGCGCTCGCGGGTGAAGATGTCGTTCTTCGCGCCTCCATGCCAATCCCACTTGCTGTAGTTCACGGTCACGACGCGCGCGCCGGCCTCGACGAGCCGACGCGCGACGAGGAAGCTTTGAGGCACGCGCGGCGCGCCGTTTTCGTCGATGTGAACCTTCTCATTGCCTGTGCCGTAGCGGGCGACGACGCGCGGGTCCTCCTTCGAAAGATCCAGCGCCTCGGCGACCTTGGACGATGTGAGCACTCCCATCGCCTGGCGCGCGAACGCGTCCATGCCCTGCATCTGGCCTGTGCTGTCGGCGTCGCGGCGAAAGCGGTCGATGCTCTCGAGCAGCCGCATGCGGTCGGAGAGCCGGTCGTAGGTGATGCCCTGCAGGGTCAGGTCTTTGCGGCCCGGGCCGAGCGGCCGGAACGAGGACTGCGCGACGCCGAGCATGCCGGGCCCGGGCTCATTGTAAGGCCCGTGCGTGCACTCGTAGCAGAGGCTGACGAACGGAGGCGTCGCGGGATCCACCGCGCCCCGCAGCTTGCTCACGACGCTGCCGAACTGGGGCCATCCGCCCGCGGGCGCGGGCTCGGCGCGATTGTTGCGGCCCGTGTAGCATTGCGAGGCGTCGTGATCGTCCTGCGCGCCGACGACCGAGCGGATGAGCGCGAACTTATCCATTCGCTTCGCCATTCGGGGAAACAGTTCGCAGATCTCGATCCCTGGCACATTGGTCCCGATGGGCCGATGCGGTCCGGCGTACTCGCGGGGCGCGTTGGGCTTCAGGTCGAACATGTCCTGATGCGGCGGGCCGCCGACGAGGTAGATCAGGATGACGGATTTGTGAGAGCTGCGAATCCCAGCCCGCGACTCGAGCTGAAGCAGATTCGGCAAGCTGAGCCCCGCCGCGCCGAGACCGCCGATCCGGATGAAGTTGCGCCGCGAGACACCGTCGCAGAACGGTCGACTGGGGTCCTTCGGTCCAAGAATCTTGAGCATGACTGTGTCGGCTAGACGAAGAGCGCTTTTGTCAGTCCCACGAGACTCGCCCGACGAGCCCTGAGAACGCTCATTCGCCCTGTAATGGACATGCGGCTATCAACGATGGATGAGCTTCGCCACGCCAGAGGGCGAAGGGCAAGGAATAAACCTGCCACGCCCAAAGCGCCAAAGCACGCGTCGCCGCCCTCGCAGAGGGCGCGCCAGATCCAGGCGCCATCGATCCGTTCAATGTCTCGGAAAGGGTCTCTGTCTCACGGCTCGCCCAACCTGAGGAACAGGGCTTCGTCCGACAGAAACTGCCGATAGACGAACTGATCGCCTTCCAACTCCGTTTCCAGCGACACGGGGAACCAGTAAGGATCCTCCAACGACAGCGTGCCTTCGAGGCGCCATCCCTCCGCGTCGGCGGGCCAGGAGATCTCCAATAGGTCGCCATCCACGCGGATGGAGGCGCGGGGACCTCTCGTATGGCGAACTTCCACTCGCGCGGTTTGCGTCACCACATGTCCCGCGCTGTCGACGACCTGAGCGGAGATCTGATGCGTTCCGTCCGTGAGCGCCGACGCGTCCACCGTGAGCTCAGGGCCTTCGCCCAGAGGACCGTCGAGATCGGAGGCCCACCGAACGCCGCCGCCCAACTCGCCGTCTTCCGCATCGATGGCGTCGGCCCGCAGCGTCAGCGGGGCGTCGCCCGTGACGACAGCGTCCGACTCAGGCGAGAGAATGAGCAGCGTGGGCGGATGGTCGGGGAGTCTCACGCTGCTTTCATCGGCTGACCGATGAATCCCGTCGCTGGCGCTCACGCGCAGACGGATGTCCGCGGCGCCTGGGAGATTTGCCGCAGGCAGCGTCGCCTCCGTCCCTGAGAGATTCTGGGCGAACGTGGACCAGGAGACTCCCCCGTCGACGCTCACATCCACCGTGAAGAGCAGCGCGTCGCCGTCGGCATCGGACGCCGTCCAGCGCAATCCCACTTCAGGGGCGTCCACCGTGGCGCCCGGCGCCGGCGCCAGGATCTGAACCTGCGGCGCGTGCGCCGTGGCCTCACGACGAAGCAACAGCGCGCCCGCGCGACGAATCTCGATCGCCCCGATCGGGCCAAGGCCCGTCAGGCAGAAGCGATAGCGGCTCTTCGGCGCCAGGATCGCTCCATCCTCGGCCTCGACGACAAACTCGGGCCCGAAGGGTCCGGCGAACCGCTCGCTCCCGTCCGGCGCAAGCACTCTCAGTAAATACTCTCCCGGCGGCGGAAGCTCAGGGTCGCGAGGGCCCAAGGATTCCGACACCGGATCAAGCGTCGCCTCGCCGCTGGCCGTGATGTAGCCGCTGATGATCACGCAAGGGCCAGCTGGGTCCTGGGGCGCCGGGGCGCGGCCGGCTCCGAAGCGGTTGATGATCGCGTTGTGAAGATTCGTGTAGGTGTAAAGTCCGGGCCAAGTCCACTGGGTGCCGAACGTGCAATAGCTCATCAGGTCCGCTGTGGAGAAGGGACTGATGTAGGAAGCGTCGGAATGATCCCACCCATAGGCGAACCGGTAATCGCCGAGGCGCATGGGTCCCAGCGTGGGCTGGAGCTGCTGCTGGAGAAGGAAGTCCATGGGGAAATCGGGCGCAAGCTGGTTGGCCTTCTCGTCACAGGGGCCGATCTTGGTCGGGCCCGTGTCGTCGAATGAAACGCCGTAGGCCGAATGGACCGCGTGATGCCGTCCGAGGGAGTGACCCAGCTCGTGCATCGGGCGATTCCGGTACAGCGCCGCGCTGATATCCGATCGAATCAGGATGTAGTTGCCGGGGATCGCGGCGTTGTCGCGGAGGGGAATGCCCTTTACCAGCGTGTAGTAGATCACCTTGCTGTCCTTGGGTTCATCACGCGTGTATTTGTCGGCGATCAGGTCATGCAGCCCGAGGGTGTTGGCGACCACGACATCCGGGTCGTCCTTGGAGGGATCGTACGTGGGTTCCCACTTCACAACGGCCTGGTCCTTGGGGCCCGCGCGAAGAACGGTCACGGGAAACCCGGCAAGAACACGTTCGCGATGCTTGGGGATCGCGGCCGCGGCGGCCGCGTCCTTCTTGTTCTCGAACTTCCAGTCCAGGAGCAGCCACTTGATCCCGAACGCAGGGGCCGCGACAAACTTCACCGAGGCGGAATTGTTGTTCACCGCGCCGGCCGCGATGGCCGCCGGGGAGGTCGTCAGAACGCCGCTCGGCCATTCGAGCGTGAGCGTCACGTCCCCTTTCGCGAATCGGGTGATGTCAAACGAGGCGCTGGACTGCGGATGGTTTCGAACCTTGTCCTCCCCGATGTCGATTCGCGCGACGACGCTCCGGCCCGCGTTGACGGTGGTCGATTGCTGGCCGGCGGGCGTGATCTTCAGGCGGACGTCCCTCAGTGTGACCGGCGCGCGCGCCGTGCCCGCCGGCTTGAAAAAGGCGCGCACCAGCGTCTGCTTCCCCTCGATGAGCGGCATCGTGTTGCGCCAGTCCTGGACGACTTGCACGACTTCGAGCGCGACGACCTCCACAGCGCTGAGATTCGCCACGAAGACCGCGTGATTGCGGCAAAGCTTGGGATCCCCGACAGCGACCACATCGGTCCCCGGCGTGAAGACGAACCTCCGATCAGGGATCTGCGGCTGCACCACCCAGGTCCCGGTCGCCACGTTCTGAAAGAGCACGGCGCCGTTGGCGTCGGTCGTCTGCGTCGCCGTCACCCGGTTCGCCCCGGGAGGGAAGATTCCAATATCAACGCCCGCGATGGGCGCCCCGTGCGTGTCCACAATTCGCGCGCCGATCAATTTGGCCCTGGGCGAACCCACGATGGAGGCCTGCGTGCTCTTGTTCTTCGTCTCCACGTTCACCGCGGCGAATGTGTAGGCGGGATGGCTCGCCGTGAGGGTGTATTTCCCTGGCACAAGATTGGTGAACCCGAAGCTGCCGTCGGCGCTGGCGCGGGTGTAGAGCACATCGCCGCCGTCCAACGCCAGCGTGACCGTGGGGTACAGCACCGGCTTGGCGGGCTTGTCGCAGGTGACCACGCGGCCGATGATCGAACGGTCGCCGTAGTAGGCGAAGTTGGTGGAGGCGACGCAGAATTGAAACTTCACCGCCGCCGCCTTCGGATTGAAGGATCCGCCGCCGGCTGGCGCGACGGGCGTGACGGTGTAGTCTCCGTCGACCAGGTCGGGGAAGAGATATCCGCCGTCCTTGTCGGTCTTGGAGGTCTTGTTCACGTCTTTTCCAGCGAGCTTCACCTCGATGTCGGCGACCCCCGGCCCGCCAGACGGATACCGGATCCGTCCCCGAATCACGGGCCAAGGCGACGCGAGCTGGACCGCCCCCCCTGCCATCCCGTCACCGAACGCGATCTCATCCTCCTCGGAGTTCTTGATGCCCGACGCGGGATCAGCGGGCTTGGCGATAACCTTGTACTTGCCCGCCGGAAGATCCTTGAAGCAGAAAGCGCCTTGGGCGTCGGAGCGGGTCTCAGCGATCTTCTTGCCGTTTTGCGAGAGCTCCACGATAGCGTTCGTATGCGGATCGCCGTTGTTGAAACCGCAGAGCTTCACGGTGCCGCAGGCCATATAAAGGATCCATTGACCCTCGGCCTCCGCGCGATTGTTGCTCCGGTCGGGATCGCGCACGCCTGTGGCGGTGATCTCGGCAAGATTCTTGGCCTTGACGGGCACAGCGGATGTGACGAGCAACTCCAGTTCGAAAAAGCGCCCGGCGTCCAGCCTGGGGATCCTCCACTCCATTTTCGTCTTGTCGAACGTCGTCCCGTCGGGAGGGTTGGCCTGCTTGAAAGTCATGCTGGCGGGCAGCGTGTCCTTGATGACGATATCCTTCGAGTCATTGGGCCCGAGATTCTCCACCCGGATGTAGAACGGCAGCGATTGCTCGACGCCGACGGTGTCGGGAAGCGCGGCCTTGGTCAGGCGGAGATCGGCCGTCGGCGGCAGCAGCACGGACACGAAGACCGTGGCCATATCGTCCTCGGCGGGATCTTCATTTCCGGGGAACGAGTCGGCGTCGGGCACGGGCGACTCGATCACCTCCGCCGTTGCGGCGAGCGAGCCCGGCGCCAGCGCCAGCGTGTTCAAGCGGACCATGACAATCTCGCCGGGCGCGAGGAAAGGGACGCTCCAGTTCAATGTGAAGGGGTCGAAGAAGGACGGGGAGTCGGCGCTGGCGCTCGCGAATCCGAGTTCCAGAGGGAGCGCGTCATGAACCACGATATTCGTCGCCGGGTCGGGGCCCCGGTTGAAGAGCATGAGAGTGATGGCGAGGTTGTCGCCCACTTCAATGTCGTTCGCGCTCGCCGACATGGTGAGCTCAAGATCGGCGCGAGGAATGGGCGTCACGATGATGTCGTTGTCGAGGAGGGTGAGCGTCGTTGCGCCGGGGGATCCCAATGTGGCGCCCACAGGGTTCCTCAAGGAGATCTGAATCGTTTCGTCGGGCTCGACCAGGGTGTCGTCGATGATGAAGAGGTTGAGGGTCGCCGATGTCTGGCCCGAGGCGAAGGTGATCGTGCCCCCGGCGCCGGAGTAGTCGCTGTCGGGCGTGGCCGTGCCTCCGCTCACGAACCATTCGACGCTCGCCGGGCCCTGCGTGTTCCCGCTGCGAGCGACGCTGAGCGACACAAACCCCGCGTCCTCGGTTCGACTCTCGACGCTGTTGACGAACTGGACCGTGGAAAACGATATCCCCGGCAGACGATCCAACGCCGCCACCTGGCTGGCGGTCAACGCGCCATCATAGACGCGGAGGCGGGCGATCGAGCCGGCCGAGGCCTCGTTGGCGTAGACCGGGTCCTCATCGCGGAACAAGCGCAGAAGGTCGCTCCCGTCCAGGGTCGCGAACTGGGAGGAGTCCACGAAGGAGAACTGCTGCTCGCCATTCACGTAGCCAACGACGTTCTGCGCGAAGTCGCGCGTCAGAACCACCTGCACGAACCCGCCGGCCCCGATCGGAGAGCTGGGTCCGAGGGCGACGTTGTAGAAATTCAGGGCGCCGTTCAGGCTGTAGAGCCCTGTGTCGCTCGTCGCGTTCTTGAAATCCAGAATGCGCCGCCAGCCTGGGATTTCCTGAAACTCGAAGAGAATCACCACCGAATACGCGCCGCTGTGGAGGACCGACGAGGCCGGCGAAAGGCTCAAACCGTCGTTTCGGTTGAAGTTGAGAACAGTCCGTGAAACGCCGTCCACCGAGGAGACGCCGAAGCTATTCGGCCCCAGGTTGCCCAGCGGCGGAGCGCTGCCCAGGGAGCTGGTGAGCGTGTTCTGAAACTGGTAATCCGCGAGCAGCGTTGCGCCCACACCCACGCCTACGAACGCGTCCGACCGCCTCGCGGGCAGTAGCCCCAGGCACAGCCCGACGACCAGGGCGCAGGAAAGCCCAGCCGAGGCCGCTTGAGCGCGCGGAGCGCGCGACCTCGGGAAGGTCGCGGCGAGGCTGGGGGGTTGGAGCGGGATGAGAAGGTTCCGAACGAAGGAGAAGAGATGGGTCGTCTTCATGAGGTCGAGTGGTTGATTGGTCGCGGGCGGCCGCGAAGCGACACACGTTGGCGCCGCGATCGGCCACTGATACTTCGTTAGCACACAAGCAAACCCTTATGCCCTGCCCCAGAACTCGCGAGGTCTAACCGTCCCGGAGTTCCCGCGGCGTCCGCCGGTTGCGAACAGTTTGCTGCCCACAAGAGAGCTGAAGCCGCGCGTGATTATGAAACCTGGAAACCAGGCGTTTTGAAATGCAAATCTTTTGGCTCAGAATGAGTCAAAACCGGGGCTTGGCAGCGCTGGTTTGAAGGAGTAGAAATCGGGGAAGTCCAATCACGTTTGAAGATTATCGGCATGCGAATTCCATTTTCCACGGTCGCCGTCGCGATCAGCGCCCTGGCCCCTTCTTTCCTGGCCGGCGCCGACGCGATGGTTGCCACAAACAAACCGATCAGCTTTTACAAGGATATCCGCCCCATCCTCCAGGCCAACTGCCAGGGATGCCACCAGCCCGCCAAGGCGAAGGGCGGCTATGTGATCACGGATTACGATCGCCTGCTCCAGGCCGGGGACAGCAAGGAGAAGCCGGTGGTCGGCGGACAACCCAATGCCAGCCACCTGGTCAAGCAGATCACCCCGGTCAAGGGGGAGGCGGAGATGCCCAAGGGCAAGCCGCCGCTCGCGACCTACGAAATCGAGAAGATCAATCGATGGATCGCCGAGGGCGCAACCGACGACACCCCTTCCAACGCGCGTCAGCGCTACGACGCCGATCATCCTCCCGTCTACACCCGAGCGCCGGTGATCGCGAGCCTCGACTATTCGCCGGACGGCAAGCTCATCGCCGTCGCCGGTTTTCATGAGGTTCTCCTGCACAACGCGGATGGATCCGGGATCGCGGGGCGACTGATCGGATTGTCCGATCGCGTGCAGTCGCTGCGGTTCTCTCCCGATGGCAAGCAGCTCGCCGTAGCCGCGGGACAACCCTCCCGTCTCGGAGAGATCCAGATCTGGGACGTCGAAAAGCGAAAGCTCACGCTCTCCGTGCCGAGTGGCTATGACACCCTCTATGGGGTGAGCTGGTCTCCCGACGGAAAGCTGGTCGCGTTCGGCTGCCCCGACAAGACCCTCCGCGCCATCGAAGCCAGCTCCGGCAAACAAGTCCTGTTTCAAGGCTCGCACAATGACTGGGTCCTCGGAACCGCTTTCTCGACCAACGGGTCGCATGTCATCTCGGTGGGCCGCGACATGTCGGCCAAGCTCACGGAGCTGGCCACGCAGCGTTTCGTCGACAACCTCACATCCATTACCCCGGGCGCCCTTCGAGGCGGTCTCCAAAGCGTGGCCAGGCATCCGTCCCGCGACGAGGTCCTGGTCGGCGGCGCGGACGGCGTGCCCCAGATTTACCGATTGTTCCGCGAGACCGCGCGAAAGATCGGCGACAACGCCAATCTCATCCGCCGTTTCCCCGCCATGGAGGGCCGCATCTTTGGCGTTGATTACAGCCCTGACGGGAAGCGCGTGGCCTCGGGCGCCACGCTCGACTCGCGCGCCGCCGTCAACATCTACACCGCGGAGTTCGACTCCACCCTCACCCCCGCGCTGAAAGCCGCGCTGGAGAAGGAGACTTCCGCCCAGTCCGCAGAAGAGAGGGCGGCCATCGAAAAATTTGTGACCGCCGACGTGAAACAAATCGCGTCCGTCGCGTTTTCCAACGCGGCCATCTACACTCTGCGCTTCAGCCCCGACGGAAAGCGGATCGCCGCGGCCGGCAGCGACGGACAGATCCGCCTGATCGATTCGACGACGGGCGACGTTATCAAAAGCTTCCCAGCCGCCCCGAAAGTGGAACCCCTCGCCGCGGCGGAGCGCGCGAAAGAAACGAAGTCCACGACGGCCATGGCCGCTCCGACGCCGGAGAAGCTGCCCAAGGGCGCGACGGCCGTCGGGCTCGCCGTCAATCCCCCGGAAATCAGGCTGTCGAATCCCACGGAGCACGCGCAGCTGCTCGTGACGGCGAAGCTTCAGGGCGGCGATGAGGCGGATGTCACCCGGATCGCCCATTACGAGGTGGTCGGCGATGTGGGCGCTGTGTCGCCTTCCGGCCGGTTTACCGCGAGGACGGCCGGAAAGGGGTTCGTGCGGATCACCCTGGAAGACCAGACCAACACGGTGCCCGTGGATCTCAGCGGCCTCCAAACAGTGTTCGATGTCGATTTCGTTCAGGACGTGAATCCCGTGCTCTCCAAGCTCGGGTGCAACGCCGGCACCTGCCACGGAGCGAAGGAAGGCAAGCAGGGTTTCAAGCTCTCGCTGCGTGGATACGATCCGATCTACGACGTTCGCGCTTTCACCGACGATCACGCCTCCCGCCGCGTGGCGGTGGCGTCTCCCGACGACAGCCTCATGCTCTTGAAGGCCACCGGCGCCGTGCCGCACGAGGGCGGACAGCGCACGCCGTATGACTCCGAGTATTACGCGATCCTCAGGCAGTGGATCGCCAGCGGCGCGACGCTGAACGCGCGATCCGGCCGAGTGACCGGCATTGAGCTCTACCCCAAGGACCCCGTCGTCCAGGAGATCGGAGGCCGGCAGCAGATTCGCGTGCTGGCCACCTTTGGCGACGGCCGCAAGCGCGACGTGACCTCCGAGGCGTTCGTCGAGAGCGGCAACTCCGATGTCGCCTCCACCGACTCCTCCGGAATCGTCACCACTCTGCGACGCGGAGAGGCGCCGATCCTCGCCCGGTATGAGGGCGCTTACGCCGCGACGACAGTGACCGTCATGGGCGATCGCAGCCAATTTGTATGGAAGGAACAGCCCGCTCACAACCGGATCGACGAGTGGGTCGCGGCGAAATGGAAGCGGATGAGGATCCTGCCCAGCGACCTCGCCGATGACGCCGAGTTCATCCGCCGAGTCTACCTGGACCTGACCGGACTCCCGCCGTCTCCCGACGACGTGACGCGCTTCCTCAAAGACCGCGGCGACGCGCGCAGCAAGCGGGATGAGCTCATCGATCGCCTCCTGGGCAGCCCCGATTTCATCGATCACTGGGCCAACAAGTGGTCCGACCTGCTCCAGGTGAACCGCAAGTTCCTGGGAGAGGAGGGCGCGCAACTGTTCCGCGACTGGATTCACCGCGAGGTGGAGTCCAACACGCCCTACGACGAGTTTGTGAGAAAAGTCCTCACCGCGTCCGGATCGAACCGCGAGAACCCGCCGGCCTCGTACTACAAGGTGCTGCGAACGCCCGCGGAAACGATGGAGAACACCACGCACCTGTTCCTCGCGACGCGCTTCAACTGCAACAAATGCCACGACCATCCCTTCGAGCGATGGACGCAGGATCAGTATTATCAGATGGCGGCGTTCTTCGCGCAGGTCGACCTTCAGAACGACCCCGCGAGCGGCGATCGCCGGATCGGTGGAAGCGCTGTGGAAGGCTCAAAGCCCTTGTTCGAGCTGATCAAGGACAAGAAGGACGGCGAGGTGAAACACGACCGCACCGGTCGCGTCACCGCGCCGGCGTTCCCCTTCCCCGCCAAAACGGCGATGGCTGAGGGCGAGGCTCCCCGGCGTCAAAAGCTGGCCTCATGGATCACCTCGCCGGACAACCGCTATTTCGCGATGAGCTATGTGAACCGGCTGTGGGGTTATCTGATGGGCGTCGGGCTGATCGATCCTCTCGACGACATCCGGGCCGGCAATCCTCCCTCGAACCCCGCGCTCCTCGATTACCTGACGCAGGAGTTCGTCAGCAGCGGATTCAACACGCGCCGCATCCTCCGTCTCATCTGCCAGTCCCGGACCTACCAGCTCTCGGTCGCCACGCATCGGTGGAACGCGGACGACAAGGTCAACTTCTCGCACGCGATGGCGCGTCGCCTCCCGGCCGAGGTCCTTCTCGACGCCGTTTATCGGGTGATGGGAACCACGCTGAACGTTCCCGGGATCAAGCCAGGCACGCGCGCGGCGCAGCTCCTCGACTCGGGATCCGATGTGCCCAGCGGCTTCCTGGCCAACCTGGGCCGCCCCGCGCGGGAGAGCTCCTGCGAATGCGAGCGCAGCAACGACATCCGGCTCGGCTCTGTCATGTCGCTGCTCAGCGGCCCGGCGGTCTCGGGCGCGATCAACGATCCCAAGAACGAGCTCGCCCGCCTGGTGGATCGCAACAAGGACGATCGCGAGGTGGTAAAGGAAGTGTTCCTTCGCGTGCTCAGCCGGCCGGCGACCGACAAGGAGGTCGACTCCGCCATCAAGACCGCCGCGAACCTGGAGCAAGAGCACGCCCGGCTCACAAACGATCTCGTCAAAGCGGAGGCGGCCTGGGCTCAGACCTGGGAGCAGAAGGAGAAAGAGCGCAAAGCGGCCATCGCCAAGGCCGAGACGGCGTTGAACGACTATCTCGCCGGACAGGCGCCAAAGGTCGCCCTCGCGGAAAGAGAGCGCGAAGGACGGATCGCCGAAGCGGATCGCCAGCTGGAGGACTTCCAGCCCTCGCTCTCGTTGCGGCTCGGGGATTGGGAAAACCGGCTGACCGACGATCACCTGAACACGCGATGGGTCGCGGTCGACGCCCGCGAAGTCAAGGGCAGCGGCTCCACGCGCATCGAAAAGCTTCCCGATGGCAGCATCCGGTCCTATGGCGGCAACGGCGAGCTTCCCGACTACTCCATCACCTTCGATGTCCCGTTCGGTGGCGTGACCGGAGTCAAGCTGGAGGTGCTGCCCGACGACGGAATCGCGTCTTTCGGACCTGGCTTGAAGGATGGCAACTTCCTGCTCAGCGAGCTTTTCATCGAAACCGCCTCGAAGACCAACAACGCGAAACTCGCCCGGCAGAAGATCGCGTCGGGAAAAACGGACTTCATCCAAAAGGACCACGATCTCAAGCACGTCTTCGACGACAAGGCCGAGCAGGGCAAGGACGAAGGTTGGGCGATCGGAGGCGCCGTCGGACAGCCCCACTGGGCGGCGTTCGCGTTGGCGTCGGCAGTCGGAACTTCCGAAGGCCTGACCGTCCGCGTCGTGTTGCAGCACAAGTTCCAATCGCCTTTTGAGATCGGGCGTTTCCGTTTGTGGGTCACCACGAGCCCGAAAGCCGCGGCGCCGGGCCTGCCCGCCGACATCGCGGACATCGAACGGATCTCAAGCCTTCTGCGAACCCCTTCGCAAACCGCGCGCACGATGGAGTTTTATCGAACGCAGGATCCGGGCCTCCGGAAGCTCCAACAGAATCTGGTCATCGCCCGCAAGCCGCTGCCCGCGGACGAAAAGATCCAGGAGTATCGGGCCGCGCTGAGAAAGGCCTCGCGCCCGATCCTCACCGACCCCGCGCTGGCCCAACTCCGACAGGACGTCGAGCTGAGCGCCCGGCAGATGGCCAACCGGAGGCTCACCGCCGCGCAGGACCTTGCCTGGGCGCTCATCAACACTCCGTCATTCCTGTTCAACCGCTGACCCTTGGCCTGACATGTTCATTTTCCGTCACTGACAACTCCTAACCGCACAACACTATGCTCCGAATACCTGGCGACTTCTGCACGGATCTCTGCGACTCGCACCTCAAGATGACCCGCCGCGACCTTCTGCGCATCGGAGGCTCAAGCATCCTGGGCTTGTCGCTCGGGTCCATGCTCCAGCTCAGCGCAAAGGCCAACACCGCCGGCATCACGGGCGGCCCCGGTTGGGGGAAGGCCAAGAGCATCATCATGGTTTACCTGCAGGGCGGGCCGAGCCATCTCGATCTGTGGGATCCGAAGGAGAACGTGCCCGACAAGATCAGGAGCCCCTTCAAGAACATCTCCACCAAGATTCCAGGAACACAGTTCACCGAGATCCTGCCGGGCTTGGCGAAGGTGAACGATCGATTCACGATGATCCGCTCGATGAGCTACACGCCCAACGGGCTGTTCAATCACACCGCGGCGATCTACCAGATCATGACGGGATACACCACGGACAAAGTCAGCCCGTCGGGACAGCTCGAGCCGCCCAATGCAAAGGACTTCCCCAACTTCGGCAGCAACATCATCCGACTCAAGCCGTCCAACGAACCGATGCTTCCGTTTGTCATGCTCCCGCGTCCGCTCCAGGAGAGCAACGTCGTGGGCAAGGGCGGAACGGCCGGCTTCCTGGGCAAGGCCTTCGATCCCTACACCCTCTTCCCCGAGGGAGACGACATGAACATGTCGAAAATGGACGGCATCAAGACGGATGATCTCAAGCTGCCGCCCGAGGTGTTCTCAATGCGTTTGCAGCGTCGCGCGAAGCTCCGCGAATCGCTCAACGAGGCGATGCCGGACATCGAGAAGGCGGTGGAGCAATACAATCTCAACGAATACTACGACCGGGCGCTGAACCTGATCGTCTCGGGGCGCGCCCGCAAGGCCTTCGATCTCGCCCAGGAGTCGGAAGCCATCCGCGACCGCTATGGACGGAACACGTTCGGGCAAAGTTGCCTCCTTGCGCGCCGGCTTGTGGAAGCGGGCACCCGCGTGGTTGAAGTGGTGTGGCCGAAGATCGCAAACTCCGACAATCATTCCTGGGATGTGCATGTGGGCCTCACGGACCGCATGAAGAATCAGTCGGGGCCCATGCTCGACCAGGGGCTGTCGGCCCTGTTTGAGGACCTCGATCAGCGCGGGCTTCTGAGCGAGACCCTCGTCGTCGCGATCGGCGAGTTTGGACGCAGCCCGGAAAAAGGCGTCAGCACCTCGGGCAATGGAAACAGCGCGGACGGACGAGACCACTGGCCCTATTGCTACACCTCGGTCATCGGCGGCGCGGGAGTCAAGCGGGGCTATGTGCACGGCAAATCGGACAAGACGGGCTCCAGTCCGCTTGAGGATCCTGTTCATCCCAGCGAAATCCTCGCGACCATCTACCACGCGTTCGGCATCGATCCCGAGACCATCGTTTACAACCACCTCAAGCAGCCGCGCGAGTTGGTGAAGGCGAAGGCCGTGACGCAATTCTTTGCCTAGGGACGCTCGGGACGGAACGCGCGCGCGTTGGAGATGGTGGGCGGTGAGGGATTCGAACCCCCGACCCACAGCGTGTAAAGCTGCTGCGCTACCGCTGCGCCAACCGCCCGCCCTCCGCGCTCGAACGAGCGCGGGAGCGAAGCTACCGAATCGCCGCTCCCCAAGGCAACGACGGAAACAAATGACCTCCACTCATCCCTTCACGCCTTGCCGGTTTTCGCCGATTGATGGGTTGAAGGCATGTCGCCAATTAAAGAATCCCAGACCAGGGCCGCTTTGGCCGACGCCACCCTCGCCAGAGTGAGGAGCGGCATCGAGGAGGGGCAGGTTCCCGTCATCAGCCAGATCGTCCGCATCATCCGCGAGATCAGCGAGAAGGCGGACAGCATGTCCGTGCAGGACCTCGCCGACATCATCAGCCAGGATCCCACGACCATGCAGCGGATCGTCTCGATCGCGGGCACCCTCGGATATAATCCAGGGGGCGCCGAGATCACGTCGATCCTTCAGGCTATCGGGCTCGTCGGATTCGAGCGCATCCGGAACCTCGCGATCTCAGTGATGCTCCTCGAGAACGTGGAGCAGCAATGCGGCGCGGAGACAAACAAGGAGCTCGCCGGGTTGTCCCTGAGCAGCGGACTCGTCGCGGCGGGGCTCTGCGGACGCGGCGCGGGCGTCGAGCCCGACCTGGCGTTCCTGTGCGGCGCGCTTCGGACCTATGGCCGGATGCTGATGGCCACGTTCATGAACGAGGAATACTCCAAGGCGATGGCCTCCATCGGCGCCACCGGATCAGGCGACGGGCCTTTCCTCGAACTGTTCGGGCTCTCGCCCCTCGACCTGGGGCGGGAACTTCTCAGCGGGATGCAGCTGCCTCCCATGATTCTCAAGACTCTCCAGGAAATCCCCGAAGAGACGCGCTCCTCGCTGAACGGGAGCCCGACGGGATCCTTGATGCTCGTGGCGGACCTCGGGCTGCGAATCGCCGACGTTCTCGCGACGCAGCCGCTCGACCCCGATGACTTCGAGCGCAAGATCTCAGAGATCACGAAAGGTTATCCTGAGGCCTACCAAATGACATCCGCTGAGGCCGGCGGGCTGGTGCGGGATGTCGCGACGAAGATCAGCGGATTCCAGCACGCGGGGAAATACAATTCAGGACGCGTGGTTCTCTTCGAACGGATTGAGTGCCTGGCTGAAGGCCGCACGCCTCCTGCTCCTTTCCATCCCAAGGAGCGAACGCCCGCGTCGAGCCCCAACTCGCACGAGACTCCTCGACAGACTCCAGGGAAGCCGGAACCCAGAACTCAAGCGGAGCTGTTGAAGTTCGCCAGGGAGGAGATTGAGCGCGTCCTCAAAGCGCCTCGCCCCGACCTGGAGGGCGTATTTGAGCTGCTGCTGCGAACGATGCAGGCCGCCTTCGATCTCCGGAGCTGTTTGATCTTCACGCGCGAGACAGGGACCGCGAGCTTCGGGCTCCGCAGCGGCGTCGGGCCCCTGGCCTCCGGCGCCGGGGCGCGCCTCCGCATCCAGGCGGGACAGCGGGACGTTTTTGGCGTGCCCCTGACGCGAGGGGAGGATGTGCTGATCCAGGATCCCAACGAGCCGCGGATGAGAGCCTTTGTGCCGGAGTGGCTGAGGCGTCCCGGCGAATGCCTCCCCTTCATGCTTCTCCCATTGAAGGACGCCCAGGGCACCTTCAGCCTGGTCTGCGCCGTTTGCCGGACAAGTCAGTCATTCGCCGTCCTCAGCCAGGCGCACGACGATCTTCATCTCCTCCGCGCCGCGCTCAGCGCTCTCGGCCCGATCCTTCGAGAGCGTCAACCTTAAGGCGGGACCGCTTGCGGTCGCGAGCGTCCGGTTGCCTCGAAGCAATAGTTTGCCGCGCCTTTCGCCGCTGGGTAGGGTCGCGTCCGCGGCCCTGAACCCCCATGCGCATGAACCCGAAAGCCCCCGCCCTCCGCGCCCTGCTTGGCGCCTTCCTCCTCTTCAACAGTAAGCCCCAGAGCCGGGCCGCCAACCCAGGCTGGCCGCAGTTCCGGGGTCCGAACGCCGCGGGGATTGGCGTCAGCGCCGATCTCCCCGACGCTTGGTCCTCAACTCAAAACGTGGCCTGGAAAACCGACCTGCCAGGGCGAAGCTGGTCATCGCCCATCGTCTGGGGCAACCGCGTTTTCCTCACCGCCGTCGTCAACTCAGGCGAGTCCGAGCCGCCGAAGAAAGGGCTCTATTTCGGCGGCGATCGACCCGAGCCGCCCAAGTCCGAGCACCAATGGAAGGTCCTTTGCCTCGACCTCAAGTCAGGGCGAATCCAATGGGAGAAGACGGTCCACCGAGGCGCGCCCCAAACGAGCATTCACTTGAAAAGCAGTTACGGCGCGGAGACGCCTGTGACCGATGGCGAAAGGGTTTACGCGCTCTTCGGAAGCGTGGGAGTCTTCGCCTTCTCTCTCGACGGAAAGGAGGCATGGTCGAGGCCGCTCGAGCCCCGGAAGACGCGCTACGGGTGGGGCGGCGCGGCCTCTCCCGTGTTGAGCGACGGACGGCTGTTCCTGGTGAACGACAATGAGGAGCAGTCCGAACTCCTCGCCCTCGACGCCAGGACCGGCCGCCAGTTGTGGCGCGTGGACCGCGACGAGAAGAGCAACTGGGCGACGCCTTTCATCTGGCGTGTCGGCGGGCGAGCCGAGCTCATCACGCCAGGCTCCCGCGCGATTCGCGGCTACGACCTCGATGGAAAGCCGCTCTGGTCGCTCCGGGGCATGTCCAGCATCGCCATCCCCACGCCCTTCGTCGGCGAAGGCCTGCTCTTCGTCGCCTCGGGCTATGTGGGAGACAAGTTCCGACCGCTCTACGCGATCCGGCCCGGCGCCAGGGGCGATATCTCACTCAGCCCGGGCGAGACCAGCAACGCTTCGATCGCGTGGTCGGATCCGGTGGGCGGTCCCTACAACCCGAGCCCGCTCTACTACGACGGACGCCTCTACGTGCTCTTCGATCGAGGCCTCGTCACGTGCAGGGACGCGAGGACGGGCCGAATCCTGTATGACAAGGAGCGCCTCCCCAATGGCCTCGCCTTCACCGCGTCGCCCTGGGCCTCGAATGGACGCGTGTTCTGTCTCAACGAGGACGGCGTCTGCTTCGTGCTCCGCGCCGGCGACAAGTTTGAGATTCTTCAAACCAACAAGCTGGCCGACGACGACATGTGCATGGCCACGCCGGCGCTGGCGGATGACCGCCTGCTCATCCGCACCGCCGCGCGTGTCTACTGCCTCGGCAAGCCGGCCCGATGAGCGATCGGCCGGCGTCGCAAAGCGCCCGCACGGGGCGCGCACGAAGTGAATCCCCAGCGCTCCCGGCTTGGCGGCCGCGGGATCGGGGCTGTAGGCTCCCGACAAACGCATGCCAACGCTTCCAAGCCATTCCGTTCAGTTCTGGTCGGTGACAGCCGCCCTCGCCCTCGCCCTCGTTCTCGCGCCCAGCCTCGCAAGCGTCGCCATCGCCGCAGCCCCTGTTCGCAAGGTCGTCCTCGAAGCGCATTGCGACAATCCCATGGAACTCGCCCCGCTGCCGGATGGCCGGGTTCTGTTTATTGAGCGCTTCGGCAGTGTTCGCGTGTGGAAGCCCGACACAATGTCCACAGTCCTTGCGGCGAAGCTCTCCGTGCATGGGCATGTCAACGCCATGAACGCGAAAGAGACGGACCGGGGCGGCTGGGAGTCGGGCCTCATCGGCCTCGCGCTCGCGCCGGAGTTCTCTCGAAATGGTTGGATCTATCTTTACTACTCGCCGGCGGGCGACGCTCCCGAGAACCGCCTCTCTCGCTTCACCCTCACGGGCGACCAGCTGGATCTGGCGTCCGAGAAGATCGTCCTCCGCGTCCCGGTGCAACGCGAGGTCTGCTGTCATGACGCGGGGTCCCTGGCCTTCGACGCCGCGGGGAACCTGTTCCTCTCCACGGGCGACAACACCAACCCGTTTGAGTCCGACGGGTTCAATCCCACGGACTTTCGCCCCGAAAGATACATGTTCGACGCCGCGCGCTCGGCGGGAAACGCGAACGATCTTCGGGGCAAGATCCTCCGGATACATCCCGAGCCGGATGGACGCTACACCGTTCCCGGGGGCAACCTCTTTCCGGTGGGCGCGGCTCAAACGCGTCCGGAGATCTTTGTGATGGGGTGTCGCAATCCGTTCCGGATCTCCGTCGACAAGGAGACAGGCGCCCTGACCTGGGGCGACGTCGGCCCTGACGCTCGCGAGTCGCGGCCCGAGCGCGGCCCCGCCGGCTTCGATGAGATCAATCGCACGAGGACCGCCGGCAACTTCGGATGGCCTTTCCTGATCGCCGACAACAAGCCCTATCGCCAATACGATTTCGCGACGCGGCAGTCGGGAGACGCGCAGCTCCGCGAGAAGCCGCTGAACCTTTCGCCCCGTAACACAGGCCCGAAGGAGCTCCCTCCCGCGCGCGGCTCCTGGATGGCCTATCCCTACAGCCCATCGACTCGATACCCGGTGGTCGGCAGCGGCGGACGCGCTGCATGCGCAGGACCCGTCTACCACTACAACCCCGGCCTGCGGTCGGCGCGCAAGCTTCCCGAAGCCTACGACCAGTGCCTTTTCATCTACGAGTGGGAGCGCCACTGGATCGTGTCGATAAAGCTGAACGCCGCGGGAGAAGCGCTTCAGATGGAACGTTTCGCGCCGGAGATCGCCCTGAAGCGCCACATCGAGATGGAGCTTGGGGAGGACGGCGCGCTCTACATGATCGAGTTCGGCACAGGATGGGAGAACAACAAGGACTCGCAAGTCATCCGAATTGAAGCCATCCCTCAATGATCGTCGACGCCGACCGAGCCCCGCTATGAAATCAATCCACCGCCTCTCGTCGCTTCTCCGCAGGCCCGCGGGCTTTGCGGCCAGCCTGCTGGTCCTGTGCCTCCTTCCCGGGATTGCGGGTCAATCCCAGGGGCAGACCGCCCTGCTCGATATCGAGCGCAAGGTCGCGCATGGATACGCCACGAACGACGGAGTGCGCATCCACTACGCGCGACTCGGCGAAGGACCGCTGGTCGTCATGATCCACGGCTTTCCGGATTGCTGGCTTACGTGGCGACGGCCGATGGAGGCGCTGGCCCGGGACCACGAGACTGTGGCAATCGATCAACGCGGGTACAACCTGAGCGATCGTCCGAAGGGCGTTGAAAACTACGACATGAGTCGCCTGGTGTCGGACGTGGCGGCGGTGATTCGCGCGCGCGGGCGCGATCGCGCGATCATCATGGGTCATGACTGGGGCGGGGCGGTCGCGTGGACCTTCGCCATGACCCGGCCCGAAATGACCGAGAGGCTCATCATCCTCAACCTCCCGCATCCGCGCGGACTCCGACACGAGCTGGCCACCAACCTGGAGCAGCAGAAGAACAGCGCGTACGCTCGACGATTCCAGCAGGAGGGCGCCCACACCAACCTCACCGCTGAAGCCCTTGCGTTCTGGATCAAGGACCCGGCGGTCAAGGCGCGATACCTGGAGGCCTTTCGTCGATCTGACTTCGAGGCGATGCTGAACTACTACAAGCGCAACTATCCGCGCGAGCCCTACACGGAGGATGAATCCCCGGTGATCAAGGTCCAGTGTCCCGTGCTGATGATCCACGGGTTGAAGGACACGGCGCTCGGCCAGGGCGCGTTGAACGGCAACTGGCGGTATGTGGAGAAGGACTTCACGCTCGTGACCGTTCCGGAGGCGGGCCACTTCGTGCAGGAAGACGCGCCGGACATGGTGACGCGAAGCATTCGAGCCTGGCTGGCAAGATAGCGCCGGCTCTGTCGACCGCCGTCGCGGCCCTGGTTCTTCGTTTCACTCCATTCCGCGGGGTTCCCGGCTCACTCGCCTCGGCGGAGCTGGAAAGGAGCGCTCCGGACAATGGCGCTCACCAAGGCCGAGAACCGATATCCATTCGACGGCAGCTGATCGAGCACCTGCTGCACCGCGCATCGGTCGTAGGGCTCGACGCCGCGCCCGAGGGCGTAGGTCATCATCTTCTCGGTCATGCACCGCAGGAACTCCGCCCGGTTGTCCTTCAGGAGGAGCTGCCGAAGCTCCGCAGGGCCGTTGAAGCGAACGCCTCCTCCCAGCTCCCCGGAGACGTCGATCGGAAACTCTCCATCCTTCGATCGCCATGCGCCGATCGCGTCGTAGTTCTCAAACGCAAAACCGATGGCGTCCATGCGGGTGTGGCAGGAGGCGCACATGGGGTTGGCGCGGTGCTGCTCCATCTTCTGGCGCAGTGTCCCCGTTAGAGGATGATTCTTGTCGACCTTCAGCTCAGGGACATTTGGCGGAGGCGGCGGAGGCGGCGCTCCCAGCAATGTTTCCAACACCCATTTGCCGCGCTTCACCGGAGAGGTCCGCGTCGGGTTCGACGTGATCGTGAGGATGCTCCCCTGGGTCAGGACTCCGCCGCGCCGACGGTCCTGGAACAACACTTTCCTGAAGTCGGATCCGGAAACGCCTTCCAGACCGTAGAACTTCGCCAGACGCTCGTTCAGGAAGGAGTAGTTCGCGTCGATCAACTCCAGCACGCTGCGGTCCTCCTGGATCAGGGATGTGACGAACAAGCGCGTTTCCGACGCGAAGTCGGAGCGCAACTCCTCGGTAAAGTTCTTGAACTTCTCCCGATCCGGGCTTGCGAGCTCAAGGTTGCGCGTTTGCAGCCATTGTCCGACGAAACTTGTGACGAGGCTTTCGGATTTCGAATCCATCAGCATCCGCCGGACCTCGGATTCCAGGTTCCGTCGGAGCTGCCGGGCGCCGGCGAGCTGGAAGAGTCGATCGTCGGGCATGCTTCCCCAAAGGAAATAGGAAAGCCGCGAGCCCAGGGAATACTCATCAATGGGATGCACGCTCTTGGGGTTGTCGGGGTCAGGCTGGGCCTCGCCTCGGAACAGGAATCGCGGCGACACGAGCACGGTTTGCAGCGCGACCTTGACCGACTTCTCAAATGTGTCCTTCTGGCCTTGCGCCAGGTCGAAGAGGGTCATCAGGCGCTTCAGCTCGGCCTTCTCCACCGGGCGTCGCCAGGCACGGGAGGCGAAACGCTCAACAATTTCCTCCGCGACGGCGCGAGCGTTCCTCCCGCCGGGCTGCTTGAAGAAAATGCGTCGGTGCGTGTCGGACAAAGGCTGGGCGACCGGAGAGAGAGGGCCTTCGACCTCCAGCCACTCGAGCAGCATGTTCCGATCGCGCTTCTTGGGATCCTTCTCCTTCGGATTGACGTAATTGTTGAGGTAGCTCACAGAGACCTTCTGCGGGCCTTTCTGTCCCTGGAAACGCACCTCGTGGATTTTTGCGTCCCTGCGTCGCTCAGGAACCTCGACCGTTTTCAACGTCTGGTCATTCACCGCCATCGCCATCTTCACGGGCTCAGGCCCGGCCTGCTCTCCCGCGGCTCGCGCGCGCAGGAGGTAATCGCCCGCGACCGGCAATCGGACACGCGCGTGAACATCGCCCTCTCGGACCAGCGCAATCCAACCTGCCGACCGTTCTTCCAAGGGCGCGGTGGCTTCGAGGTTCGTGGGGTCAAACCGCCAGACCCGCTTATTGACGATCGCTTCCGTCACGATCGCCTCGTTCAAGGCTTGCTCGGCCGCGGCGATGTAGCGCTCGAGGAGAACGGGAGGCATCGACAGCACGTCGCCGATGTTGTCGAATCCGTAGCCCACATCATCCTGAGGAAAATCGTCGGCGGGCTGGAAGTCGATGCCCAGCAAATCGCGGAGGGTTCGATTGTATTCGTTCCGGTTGAGCCGCCGCACAGTCACTCGTCCTGGATCGGGGTGATCGCAATCCACGGGGAACAGGGTGTCCTCGACCCATTTCACCATGAGCGTTCGCTCCTGCGCGGTGGGCTGACTCTTTTTTCGAGCCGGAGGCATCTGAGAGGCCTTCAGGTTCTGGAGCACATGCTCCCAAACTTTCCGGTTCCCCAGCACAGCCGCGGTGTTGGTATAGGAATCCAGGGCGAGATCGCCTTTGCTCATCCCATCCCCATGGCAATCGAAGCAGTAGTTCTGGATCAGAGGGAGGATTTGCTTCTCAAAGCTCGGTGTCCCGGTCTTGGCAGGAGACTTCGCCAACGCCGAGAGCCCGAGAAAACAAAAGCTCGCCACCACTCCCCAGGAGGCAACCGCCGGGGCCGCGCGACGCGCCAACAGATTAAAAGACAACACCATTGCGGGGCATTGGACTAAAATCGCCGCCGGGAATTCGGAAAAATCCGCGCCAGGGAACCCGGATCCTCGGCGCGGGACGCGGCGTCGGAGGCGGCGGGTCGCGCGCGCGTCTTGACTCGCCTGTCTGTTCATACATTCTTGCTCACGAATGAAGGCCGGTCACTCTCTGCTGTTGCAAGCGCCCTTGATCCAGGCTCCCCTGCCCCTCCAGTTCTGCCCCGTGGCGCTGGGGAATCGAGCCTATGAGGCGGCGGTCGCAAACTCGCCCGCACGGGCCGCGTTCTCGCTCGCGCTGGAGCGGAACCAGGGCCTGACCCACGTCTTCTCCACGGAGGTGTTCACCTCCGATCACTCGGAGGACACAGACCGCTACTTGAACCGCCTGGTGAAGTACCTCCTCTGGCAGATCGGTGGATGGAAACTGAGCGTCGCCGGCCCCGCTCGGCTGACCTCCCGCATTCAAGCGGACTTCTCCGCGCACGGTTGTCAATCCTTCGACGCGCGGCTCATGCAGCAGGCCTACGGGAAGCCGTTCACCGTCGAAATCGTCCCCGCCGACGCTCTCCCCGCCGCCAAGGAATCCTCGTCGTCGATTGGAGGCCACATGGACGGCTGCCGGATCGGATTTGATCTTGGAGCGAGCGACTACAAGCTCTCCGCCGTCCAGGACGGGCGCGCGGTGTTCACCACCGAGATTCCGTGGGACCCGCGGACGCAACCCAACCCGGAATGGCATTTCGCGAGAATCCAGGAGGGCCTTCGCCTCGCGGCAACGCACCTGCCGCGGGTGGATGCGATCGGCGGCAGCTCGGCCGGCATCATCCTCGACAACGAGGTTCGGGTCGCGTCCCTCTTTCGAAGCGTACCCGAAGCCCTGTTTCAGCAGAAGGCCCGGACCATCTTTCGCAGAATCCGCGAGGCGTGGAATGTGCCCTTCGAAGTGGCGAACGATGGCGACGTCACCGCGTTGGCGGGCGGAATGTCGCTCGGCGTGGACGCCATTCTGGGCATTGCGATGGGGTCCAGCCTCGCGGCGGGGTGGCGCGACGGACAGGGCCGGATCCTCGGCTGGCTGAACGAGCTTGCGTTTGTTCCGATCGATTATTCTCCCGACGGGCCCCTCGATGAATGGTCCGGCGACCGAGGCTGCGGCGTGCAGTTCTTCTCGCAACAAGCGGTCGTCCGTCTCGCGGGCGTCGCGGGCATTTCGCTGCCTCCGGCGCATCCAGCCGAGCAGCTCAAGCACGTCCAGGAGCTCCACGCGCAAGGCGACGATCGCGCCGCGAAGGTTTTCCAGTCGATTGGCGTCTACTACGGATACGCCGTCGCGCAGTTCGCCGCCCACTATCCCGGCCTGCGCCACGTGCTCACCCTGGGACGCGTGACCTCCGGAGCCGGCGGCGACGTGATCCTCGAGAAGGCTCGGGAGGTTCTCGGCGCCGAGTTCCCCGACATCAACCAGCGCGTGGCCCTCCATCTTCCCGACGAAAAGAGCAAGCGCCACGGACAAGCCGTCGCCGCCGCCAGCCTTCCCTCCCTCGTCCGATGCGAATAGCCGTCGCGGCGTTCGCGCCTCGCGGACGCCGGGCCCGGCCCCCGTATCTCATCCTGAATCGCGCATGAAACTCTCACAACCCTCCGCCGAGGTCTTCGTCCCGGACGCCGCGCCTCTCGCCTCAGCCCTGCCCCGCACGACTCACCTTGCCGTGGGCGCGCACCAGGACGATTTGGAGTTCATGGCGATGCACGGAATCCTCGAGTGCTATCAGCGCGGCGACCAATGGTTCACCGGCGTGACGGTGACCGACGGACGCGGCAGCTCGCGGATTCATGAGTACGCCGGCTATACCGACGACCAGATGCAGGCAGTCCGCCACCAGGAGCAGCGCAAGGCCGCGTTTCTCGGCGAGTACGCGGCGATGTTTCAGCTCGCGTTCCCCAGCTCCGCTGTCAAAGCCGTCCGCCCGCAGCCGGTCATCGACGACCTAAAGCGGATCCTCGAGGCGACCCGGCCGCGGATTGTCTACACGCACAACCTCGCGGACAAACACGACACGCACATCGGCGTGGTGATGGCGGTGATCGAGGCGCTCCGTGAGCTGCCGGCGGAGGGGCATCCACAGAAACTGTATGGGTGCGAAGTGTGGCGCAACCTGGATTGGATGGTTGACGACGACAAGGTGCTGTTGGACGCGAGCCCGCGCGAGAATCTGTCGAACGCTCTCATGGGCGTCTTCGATTCACAGATCAGCGGAGGGAAGCGTTACGACCTCGCGACCGTCGGCCGCAAGCGGGCGAACGCCACCTACCTCGCGTCCCACCATAGCGACCAGGCGAAGCTGCTCGAATACGCGATGGACCTCACTCCGTTGATCCGCGATCCCGGCCTGGATCCTGTCGCGTTTGTAGAAGGCCATCTCCAGCGATTCGTTCAGGACGTCCGCGACCGGCTGAGGAAGCGCGTCTAAAACCTGGGGCAGTTGAGCCGCGAAGGACGCCACGCGGAGGGCGGCGGCGAGCATCGGAATGAGAAACACGGAGTCGGGCCCACGCCGTCGGTCTACCGAGGCCCTCGGGCTTTCTCAATGGCTTCAATGGCCTCCGCAAGCGCGGCCTCGTCCATCGACACGAGGTGACCTTTCTCCGGGAAACGGCCCATGCGAACATCCTCGGCGTATTCCTTGAAGGCCGCGACGCGCTCGGTCTGGAGCCTTTTATACTCCGCAAGAAAGTTTCGGTAAGCCTTGGCATGCCGAGGGAGGCGCTCGTCGTAGTCGCCAAGAATGTCATCCGAGAACAGGAACTGCGAATCGCATCCGCTGCCGGATCCCAGCGACATCAGGAGCATCGATGTGTTCTTGCAGAGATACGAGGCCAGCTTGTGCGGGACCAGCTCCAACTCGGCGGCGTAGGCGCCGGCGCTCTCGAGCCGCTTCATCTGGTCGTAAAGTTTCCTGGCTTCCTCGGGAGATTTCCCGATCGCGCGAACGTTGGTCCATGTTGCGTGGCGCGGCGCCATTCCCAAGTGGCCGACCACGGGGATTCCCTCGTCCGCCATGGCTTCAATGATGCGCGGGCTTGCGGAGCAATAAACGGAGCTCGCGCCGAGCTCGAGGGCTCGAAAACCAACCCGGATGGCCTCCTCCGCGGAAGCCAGGCCGTGAGGAGTGGCGCCGGAGAGAAAGCTTTTCGGAGCGGCCGCGACGAGCAGAGGCAATCGGGCCTGGGAAGCCGACGAATCGAAGCTGCAGCTCAGGATGTCGATCTCAGCGGCCTCGGCGGCGGCGGCCTCCTCAGAGGACTTCACATGAACATGCGTGAGGCAGCGCTTCCCCTTGAGTCGGCGCAGATCATACACAGAGTACTTCTTCTCCGGTCGCAGCATTCGCAAACACTGAAAGTCCGGCGAACGCGCATCAAGGATGAAACGATCGGGACCCGGGGAGGCGAGCGGAAGCCTCGAGTCAACTCGCGAAAGGCGCAGCTCAGTCCAAGGGCATTTCAAAGTTCATCGCGTTTGGGGTTGTCAAGGAGGGGGATCTCTTGTGATCTCTGCGAGTCGGATTTGTAACCATCAGAGACCATCCTAAAACCCGCCTCCCTCATGAACAATCAGACCGTTGCCTGGGCCCTTCTTATCGCTCTCGGCTCCCTCGCTTCCGAGGTCCGAGCTGAAACCGCTCGCTGCATCCCTTTCCAGGGTCGCATCACGGACGCCGCCGGCGGTCCCCTCCCTGATGGTCCTCGAGTTATCCAGTTTCAGATCTTCGGTGAATCGGCCGGGGGAAACGCGCTTTGGGCGGGCGAAGTGCATCGCGCCACCCTGAACGGAGGCATGGTGAACGTGCAACTCGGCGCCAAGAACCCCCTGCCCGTCGATCGCCCCGATGACCCCACCCGCTCCTTCTTCGATGCGACACTCTACCTTCAGATCACCGTCGACGCCAACGCTGACGGGAAGATCGACCGCGCGGATCCGCCCCTCCTCCCACGGCAAGCGATAATCCCTGTCCTCTTCGCCAGGGAATCCGCAAACAGCAGGTTGCTCTCGGGCTACGATTGGAGGCCGCTCTTCGGCACAAACGATCCTCAAAGCGGCACGCTGCTCGACTCGAAGATCAGGGACGGGAGCATCAGCCGCGCAAAGCTCCACGCTGACGCGTTCGGGCCGATTCCAGTTGGGGCTCTCCTGCCGTTCGCCGGAGCGGAAGCCCCAACCAACTTCCTGTTCTGCGGCGGGCAGGAGGTTTCCAGAACAGATTACGCGGCGCTCTTCACCGCCATCGGCGTCCGCTATGGCGCCGGAGACGGCGTCACGACATTCAACGTTCCCGATCTTCGTGGCCGCACCGCCGCCGGCAGGGATGACATGGGGGGCAACGCCGCGCGCCGGATGACCAGCTCGGATGTGGGCAATCCAGGGATCGACGGTGTCGTGCTTGGGGCGGCGGGGGGCAGCGATCGGGTGGGCCTGACCGCCGGGCAAATGCCTTTGCACAACCACACAGGCCGCACCGGGAGCATGACACGCAACGCCACTCACACTCATGCCGAAACGGCCGACGCGAGCGTCGGAGGCGGAGGCGGCTTTCGTGTCGGTCGGACCACGGACGGCGGGATCACCACCACAACGTCCAGCACAGGGCCGTCAAACACAGACCATGACCATGTGATTCCGTTTGCGGGGGGGTCGGAGGCCCATCCCAATGTTCAGCCGACGATCATACTCAATTACATCATCCGGTACTGACGCCCGCCAAGACGCGCTGCGGGGAATTACTCTGTCTTGGACGCTGTCCAGCTCTTCCGTTTCGCGGCCGAAATCCTCAGCGACGCGAAGAATACTCGAGCAAAATTGGTTTTCCCCTTGATCCGGAGAAAGACCAATGCGATAAGCCTCGCCGTTCACTGCCGAAAAAAGTTGCGGCAAGTGTTCGGGGAACATTTCGAGTGCCTACATGGGATCAGTTTAGCCTCGAGCCTCTGGAGCAACGTCAGATGTTGTCTGGAGATCCTTTGGCCGTTTCCACAGCGACTTCGCCAGCCCATCCCCTGACCATCGAGCAGGTGAACCACCAATCGTCCGACGCGCTGACCGGAGATTCGCTGGCGCCTTCAGCCGGAGCAGACATCTTCGGAGGGATCACCCTGGCAGACATCATGGGGCCTGAACCATTACCAGGCGCTCCGACCCCGTCCCCGGCTTTGGAAAGCGACGCCGCGCTCTCCGGCGCGAGCCACCCAGGTTCGGTCGCGTCCGATGATCAGCAGAGCAAGCTCACCGCGGCGTCCCCCATTGCGGCGCCTCCGAACGCGTCAACTCTTGACGCGACCGCCGCGGCCGCCGCGGTCAGCGCGCCCTCCAACGCGGAGCAAATGGTGGACACGCTCACAGCGCCCAATGGACCGCCACAAGCGACGAGCCTTCCTCCGCCCAGCCTTGCCTCCCCATCCGTCGACAAGGCGCTTTATTCCGTCGACCGAATGGCGTCGATCCTCTTGCCTTTCCTCTCTGCGGGCCAGGTTTCCGGCCTCACAATCATCACTCACGGATTCCAATTGCTCGCCTCCGGAGGGGACTCCCTGATGGATCTCGCCAGAGCCATCCAGAAGCGAACCAACGGCTGGTTGCTGGACTACGACATCACCGGCGACACACCCCGGCCTGGATTCGATCCCGATCAATCGGTCCTTCCTTCCTCTGACAACACTCAGCCCCACGAGGCGGTCCTCCTTTTCGATTGGGCCGACGCGAGCAACAATCTGTCCTCCGGTTGGGGTGATGCAGCGGGGGATGCCCTCTTCAATCTGATCACCCAGCTCGGTTTTGTGGACCCCAACAAGGGGGAGGCGAACACGCTGCCATTGCATTTCATCGCGCACAGCTTCGGGAGCGTGGTGACCAGCGAAGCGGTGGAAAGGTTGGCTCGGTTTGATGTCCCGGTGGATCAAGTGACCTACCTGGATCCTCATGATTTCAACCAGGGCTTGGTTTTCGATGGCGCTCAACAACTGTTCACTCTGGGCGCCCCCGAGGGTTATGGCGCCTCGGTGTGGTCCAATGTTTCCTTCACCGACGTTTATTACGAGACACGGGGAGCCAATGGCAGCCTTGTGCCTGACGCGGTTGTCCCGAGAGGCCGCCCGATCGTGGGCGCGTACGATCTTCTGCTCGCGGGCGGGAACCAGCTTCCCGGAAACGCCTCCGACGGGGCGGGAGCCTATGACACCCTCAACACCAGCGGGGACCACTCCTACGTTTGGGACAGCTTCTACATGGCGACCGTGACGGGCGGCGCCATCAGTTCGCAAGGAACCCGCCTGCTGAATCTGGGGGTGGATCTCGACGGCGACGGACACCAGGACACTCGACCCGCCCCGGCCCAGGATGTGGATTTCAGCGCCACAGGGTTCGCGCTCAGCCACGCAGCCGGCGGGGAGAGCCGGCGTCATCTCCCGCAGTTTGCGCCTAACTTCTTTTCCGCATCGCAAGACCACCGTTACACATCCAGCCTTCTCTGGGATCCCGCCGCTCAGACGCCCAACGCAAAAACTCTGCTCGATTGGAACCTGACCGCAAGCCAGCTGGAAAACATCCAGTGGGCGCCTCGTTGGAACCCCCTTGTGATCACCAATGGCGATTTCGACGGCGGTGTTTCTCCGTTTGGATCGGCGCGACCAGGCTGGGCCTACAACGGCGGCAACCCGGCAGGCATTGTTCAGCCCTCGGCGCTGGGCATCGGCAACGGGACGAACTATCTCTTCCTCGATTCGGAATCCGGTTCCGCGGACCACAATCCCGTTTTTATCTCACAAGGGGCCGGCATCTTGAGCATGGACTTGGAGAATGCTTCTCCCTTGAGCCCAAAGGGCAAATTGGAAGTCCTCCTCGTCGATGCGCAGGGCGAGGTGTCCCTGGGCAAGATCCAGCTGCCGCTCACGGGAAAGACCACCGCGAAGCTCCCCATCCCCGATCGCTTCCTCGGGGAAGTCGCGCAGATTCGGATGCGCGTCTCGGCGGACAGCTCGTTCAAGGCCGGCGTGGGAATCGATAACGTGCGCTTCGAGTCCGCGTTTGTGGGCAGGACCGGGGATGTGTTCGAAATCGACCTCAGTCAAGCCACCAGCGCGGATCACTTCGAACTGCCCGATTTTGGTCCCGACTTTCTTTCCTTGAGCTCGGAGAAGCCCGACCGACGCGGAGACCACTCCCTCATCCGATCCATTGGAGGCAAGGACTACAGTTACGGCAAAATCATCCTTTCTGATCGCTGGGGCGAGCCTTACTCCGAAACCGGCCACTTCCTGTTTGCCCCTTCGTCGGCGAACGACTCGCTTCCCGGAGATTTGGCAAGCGGCGAGGGCAACGGCGGCTACCAGGGGACGTTCCATCTCCAAGTAAGCTACACGCCCTCCCGAACCGGGTTCGCGCTCGGCAGCTCCATCGGAGTCACATTGGTCGTCAACGCTGGCGCGACGGGGACGGGACCCAACGCCGTGGTGTCCGGCTCCGGGATCGTGGCCGTGGCCAGAGCCCAGCAGCGGCTGAACTGGCTCGGGATGCGCGATCTCAATCAGCAGGTTCTCGATGTCGACGCGATCCTGGGAGATCTCACCGCCTCCTCTCTCCAGCGATTTCAAACGGCCGAACACCTGGATCAAACCGCCGTTTCGGGCGGCGGCATCGACGCTCCCACGGCCGCCAGGCTCAACGCGCCCATCTACACGGCCAAGGGATCATCCGATGCGCTCAGGCCTGGCGAAATACAGCTGCTCACCCAGGCCCCAACGTTGTTCGATCGCATCGCCGCCGCTTTGGGACAAATCCCCCAGCTTTCAGCGGCTCTGCCGCTCGTTGGCATCTTCCAGGATCTGAACGCGCTCCAAGGGGAAGCCAAAGCGCTGATCTCCCTGGCCAGCGGCCTGGACTTCTCGAAGCTCTTCGGTTCACTCCTGAGCGATCCGTTGAACGCCTTTCTATCGAGCTCCACAGCGGCGTCCTCTGTGGCGGATCTGGTGGCATCGCTGAACCACAATCCCTCGCTCATTTTCAGCTCCCCGAAGGCAACCGCCGATGAGCTCTCGCTGACTGGAAGCCTAAACATCGACAAATCCGTGGACCGCCAGCTCGAGCTGGGATCCAGCCTCCGGGACAGTGGATTCAACCTCGGCGACGCGGCGGACGGGGCCGCTCCGGGCGGGGTCACCGTCGCGCTGAAGCTTCATTTTGAAGCCCAACTGACGGTCGGGATCGATCGCTCAAAACTATCGGATCCCGCCAACGCGCTGTTCATCCGCCTCGGGAACATCAAGGCCACCGCTTCCGTTGATACCAGCGCCCTGACCTTCCAGGCGTCCTTGGGGATTCTCAGAGTGCTTGTGAAAAACGGGACAGTGAAGCTCTCCGCCGCCGTTGCCATAGGGATGGTGGATTCGGATCCCCTAGGCATCACCGCTGATGGCCGCCTCACGCTGGGCGAGCTCTCCCGCGTGAATCCTCTTTCCTTGTTCACTGTCAGTTCAGCCACCGGATCCCTCGCGGCGCGATTCCCGTTTGAACTGGCCTTGGGCAAGTTCAAGACCACCGGCTCGCCCCAGTTTTCGTTCTCACTGGCGGCTGGCAGCGACAATTCCAGCGGGTTTTTCAACCCTCAGCCCCTTCAATACTCGCTTTCCGGGCTGGAGGACGCCTTCGGCGCGCAGGGCATCGGAGGGTTCCTCTCCATGAAGCCATCCGATCTGCTGTCCGGGTTGGGCCAGGCGTTTGATGGCCTTGGCCTCGTGCCGTCGGACTCCGTCTTCAGTGAGGCCCTTCATTTCCTCCCCGGAGCCACTTGGAAGAAGATCACGACCGCCGGCGGAGCAACGGTGTCTCCGATGGACATCGCCAAAGCGCTCAAAGATCAAGTGTTGAATGTGCTGACCAAGTCGGATGGCTCCCCACTCTTCAAAACGATCCAGGATGTCATCGAACGGATCCAGAAGATCGTGACGATTGATCTCACCCTCGACAAGGACCGGGGTCCGATTCTGACCCTGGACTTCAACATTCACGAGAACTTGCCCGATTTCGCCACCAGCATTGACTTCGGATTCGGTCTCGGGGATTTGGCGGACTTCAGCACCCAGAGCCAATTCACCATCACCCCGTCGGTGGATCTCAGTTTCCGATTGGGCATCGTGATGACGCCCATTGGGAACGGCTTTGCCCTGAAGCCTGGAACGCGCGTGGTGAATGTAACGCAGAAGGACTCCACGGTGCTGAAGAGCGAGATCAACGGCGAACGAGCCATCCAACTGAACACCGACGCCAATCAGCCGGATCTGCTCATCACGGTTCGCAACGCATTGGTGGGCGACCGCGGCGTTTTCCGCGTGAACCTATCGAAGGTTCAAACGATCGAGGATGTGGAGAGCGCCATCATCTCCCAGACATTCGCGAACGGCCAGGGCCAGGTGGCCGCGTTTCGACGAGGCGACCGTTTGGTCCTTCAGGATCTCAGCCTGTTCGGCGGCAAAGCGGGAACACAGGTCTTCCGGGTTTCCCTCGCCCCGGGTTCCTTCGCAGGACTGCCTGGGATAGGGTTGGGAATCGCAGGTTCGGATGACGATGGCGACGGCGTTATCGAAGGCTCGCCCCTGCACGGCGATTCGATCGGCAATCATGTCTTCCTGCAAAACGCGACTCTGGTTGGACGTCTGGCGCTCAACGCCACCGATCTCAACGCTTCGGCGCGGCTGGGTTTCCTCGGACTCAGCATCAACAAGGGAACAGGCGCGGCCGAGGCCATCGTAACAGTCCATCTCTCGGACCCGGGCGTAGGTCCCCAACACGACGGCCGTATTTTCCTCAACGAGCTTCTGGATTCTTTCGATTTGGAGCGATGGATCGCGAGCAGCGGGCCCATTCCGGATAACGGGATCCTCAGCGGGATCGCGACGATTCGAATCGGCCTTGGGTTGGACCCGCCGGTTACGATTCGCGTATCCCCCCCCGCAGCCAGCGACACCCGACCGCGCACTGCGGAAGACCTGATCACCGACCTGAACGACGCCATCAGTCAGACCTCCCTCGCGGGCGTCGTCAAAGCGCGAGCCAATGGGAACGGAGTCCGCTTCGAGGTCTGCCTGGATACGCCCACCGACTTGACGATCCGGGTAGACGACAACGACCCCGCGGCGACGGACCTCCATCTCACAACTGAAACCGTCACAATTCCGGCCTGCCTTCTCAGGGTGGACTTCACCGGAAACGCCCACCTTGTTCTCCCTGTGTCCATCCAGCCAGCGGTTGTGGGCGCCATTCTGGGCAACAATCCGCGCGTCCTCATCGATTGGACCGACCTGACGCGCACCAGCACCCTGAGCGTTCGGACTGAAGGTTTCGACATAGTGGGCGGGCTGGCGAATTTGGCCGTCGACCAGGTTTTGCGTTCCCTCGAAGGCCTGCGCGATACGGTCAAATCGATTGAAGACTCGTCGCTCTTCCAAAAACCCCTGCCCATCCTTAAGAAGTCCGCCGCGGAGCTCATTCAACTGACGCGCCGCTTCGACGACTTCCTGGCGAAGCTGCGCGAAGACAAGCCGAAGACCGTCCAGCAAATCTCCGACTGGATCGACGCCGCTTTAGCGAAGTTATTCGGCGCCGACGCGTCGACATCCCCGGCCTCGGCCGACCTCAAGTTAAAGCCCATCGTGAAGTACGCCGACCGGCTGCTGAAGATCACGTTCGTGGTGGAGCTGAGCGACGATCTGAAGATCCCCATCAACTTCGACGCCGGGTTCTTGAAGGGCCTTCCCGAAAGTCTGATCAGTGGGGACGGACTTTTGGAAGTAAAGCCCAGCGTCAGCCTTCGACTGACCGTCGGAATCGATGTCTCGAAACCCCTCGCTCCTCAGTTCTATATCTATGATAGCGGCGATCGCGAGGACTCCAGTCGACTGGTGATTTCCCTGTTCGCTGAGGCGAGGAATCTTCGCTTTCACGCGGGCCTGGGACCTTTTGGCGTCGCTCTGGGCGATGGCTCCCACGACAGCTTCCTCCTCCTGGACAACGGGAGCGGAGGCGCGGCCACGTTCTCAGCGGCCTTGGTCGAGAATACCACAACGCACCGTTACGCCCTTTTTGGCGGGCTCTCATCCAACTCGTTCGACACAAAACTCAAGGGTCAGATCAGCGGTCGATTGCCGGTGACCCTCCCTGGGAAGATCTCCCCGGAGTCAGTGCCCCTCACCTTCACTCACAGCCTGGATGGAACCGTTCACAATGTGGACGGCCCCGCGATCAACTGGAAACCGGAACTCCCGCAGCTCGACCTACCCACCACGTGGGACGGGTTCATCGAAGGGCTCGATCGCGTCCTCAAGGCCCTGCAAGACCTTGCGGGTTCGTCGTTGGGCAAGGTCAACATTCCAATCGTCGGTGTCCGCTTCAGCGAACTCGGCCGGATACTGGGCGATCTCAGATCGCAAATCACGCAACTCAGGGAAGACAAGCTGATCGAGAGAAGCACACGGGGACTTCAGGAACTCATCTACCGCGCTCTGGGCCCCGGGGGGTTGAACTGGCTTATGGACGCCCCTGACGTTGTGAATGCGGCGCTGAACTTGGGCGACGCGGACAAGATCGTGACACCGTCGGACGTCTTCAACGTCACCGACCCTTCCAAGACTCGCGATGAGGTTGAATTCGCGCTCTGGCTGGGACAATCAAAAACCCTTTTCAAGACGGACACGCCGTTTGCCTTTGACCTCTCGGCAGTCCCTGGCCTCGGGCTTGAGCTCAGTGGGAATGTAGAAGTGAAAGTCGAATGGGAGATGCAGCTCCGGATCGGCATCAGCAAGGACCGAGGAGTCTTCGTGGACTTCAGTCGCAACGGCGTGAATGCGACGATCGGAGATCAGGTCAAGTCGGGCGATCTTCACGTCGCCTTCTCCGCCGCAATCCCCGGGTTCCATGCCACCGGGAAGCTTGGGTTCCTCCAGGTCGACGCCGAGGATCTGGTGGAAAACGGCCACGGGAGTTCCATCGGCGGAACCTTCCTGCTTGATTTCGACCCCACCGCAACGCTGGGCCAAAGGATCACCCTGGCCGACCTCGGGGGAGGTCGCGACCTCTTCCGAGCGCCGGACTATGACTACGGACTCAACCTCGGCCTGAGGCTCACGGCCAGCTTCGGAGGCAGCGCGGAGTTTCCGCGCATCCGCACCGACCTTCACATCGTTTGGGGCAAGACCACCGACTCTGATCTCTGGTTCGACAACACCCAGGTCAATCTGGGCGATTTTATCGATCAGTTCCTCGGACCGCTGCTCGCCAAGGTCAAATCGATTCTCGATCCGATCCAGCCGGTGCTCGACATCCTCGACGCGCGCCTCCCGGTCATCTCGGATGTGGTGGGGAGCAAAATCACCCTCATCGACCTGGCGCAGGTCTTCGGCTACGTCTCCCCGGGAACAGCGGACTTCATCCGGTCGGTGATTCAGATTAACTCGCTCATCCGCAGTGTCCCCAACCTGGGCTCGGACCTCTGGCTCGACATCGGACTCCTGGACCCGGGCGCCTACGATTTTCGCGTCAAGGGCAACGTGAATTGGGACAAAGCCCAGGTATCCAAGCTGGTCGCCGACAATGCGCGCACTCTCGCGTCCAGCGATGTTTTCAAGGCGATCACCCAGAAGACGAATTCCAGCATCGTCGACCAAACCCGCGCCTTGTCGGGAAGGAAAGTGGGTTTCCAGTTTCCGATCTTTGAGCACCCCTCGAGCCTGTTCAACCTCCTGCTCGGCCAGGACATCGCGTTGATCACCTACACCATGCCGGAGCTCCGGTTCAAGTTTCAGTACAGCCAGTTCTTCCCGCTCCTCGGCCCGCTCGGCGTCCGGATCACCGGATCCATCAGCGCGCGCATCGACCTTGCTTTCGGATACGACACCTATGGCATTCGGCGATTCGCGGCGACCAAGCACGCGGTCGACCTCCTGCAAGGCTTCTACATCAGCGACACCGAAAACGCCGATGGGACGGGCGCCGATGTGCCGGAAATCGTGTTGAGCGGCGCGCTGACCGCCGCCGCCGAGCTCAACATCGCGGTCGCGCAGGCGGGAGTGGGCGGAGGCATCTTCCTGGACGTCTTCTTCGATCTGCATGACTACCCCGACCCCATCACGGGCAAGCCTGACGGCAAGATCCGGTGGAATGAATTGGCGAGGAGCTTCAAGCTCGGACCGATTCACATCTTCGATGTTTCCGGCTCTCTCACCGCGCGTCTTTTCGCGTATGTGAAAGTGGGATTCGATACTCCGTTCGGGTTCGTCACGATTTACGAAGCGAGCAAGGAATTCGCCAGGGTCACGCTGCTGAACTTCAAGATCCCCCGCCCTGCGGACCCGCCTCCTGCGCTCGCTCAACAGCAGGGCCGCACCCTCACCCTCAACACAGGGGCGGGACCCAACGCATTCAAGGTCACGGCGGGCCCGCAGCAACAGTCCGCCGTGGTTGAGTACAACGGCGAGCGGGCGCTGTTCACCGGCATTGACCACATCGTCGCGTATGGCGGACCCGGCAATGACACGCTGGTCATCGACGCCAGTGTCGCCGCCACCGTGGAGTTCTTTGGAGGAGCGGGCGACGATCGCCTGGTCGCCGGCGGAGGTCGTGTCATCTTCCACGGCGGGCCGGGCAATGACACGCTGATCGGCGGCCCGCTGGCCGATGAGCTGTACGGTGATTCTGGAGACGACGAACTGATCGGCAACGGAGGCGACGACATCCTCGATGGCGGAGAAGGAAACGACACGCTCCAAGGAGGCGAAGGAAACGACGCGCTTTTCGGAGCGGCCGGAGACGACGCCCTCTATGGCGGCCTGGGCGACGACATCCTCTGGGGAGACAAGAGCTCCGACGGCTCTCTATCGAAGGGCAATGACCGGCTGTTCGGGGATGAAGGCGCGGACAAGCTCTACGGAGGAGAGGGGGATGACCTGCTCGATGGAGGGCTCGACGACGATCTGCTCATGGGCGGCGCCGGTCGGGATCAACTTTTCGGCCGGGAAGGCAATGATGAACTGCACGGGGAGGATGACGCTGACACCCTCGACGGCGGCCCCGGAATCGACCGATTGTTGGGAGAAGCCGGAAATGACCTGCTCTTCGGCGGGCCTGGGGATGACCTCCTGGATGGAGGCTCTGAGAACGATATCCTCTCGGGCGACGAGGGAAGCGACACCCTTCGCGGCGGAGACGGCAACGATCTTCTGTTTGCCGGAGTGTGGACTCGCAATGGCACAACGAAGGAACATCGTCTCGTCGGAGGCGAGAACACCTTGGACGGAGGCCAGGGCGACGACGAACTCTACGGGGACTCCGGCGTGGATCACATCACCGGCGGTCCGGATAACGACCTGATCGTGGCCAACCGCGGAGGCGGCGATTTGGATGGCGGAGACGGCAACGATGTCATTTTTGCGGGCGCGGACGCCTCAGATCCCGGAGACTCCCTGGCGGTTGTGATCTTGGGAGGTTCTGGCGATGACATCCTTTATGGCGGCTCAGGGCCCGACCACATCGATGGAGGTTCCGGCAAGGACCGTATCTACGCGGGCGCAGGCGTGGACTGGGTCATCGGCGGCGCTGGGGACGACTGGATCGAAGGGGGAGCGGATGCCGATACCATTTTCGGAGACCTGGAATCAGGAAAGCCGGCGGACGGGACCAACGCCGACACGATTTTTGGCGGCCCGGGCGATGATCAGATCTTCGGGGGCGTCGGCAACGATCTGATTCAGGGCGACAGCGGCAACGACCTCATCGATGGAGGCGAAGGCGCGGACAAGATCTTTGGCGGCGTCGGCGACGACACCATCGCGGGCGGATTGGGAAGCGACCAGATTCTCGGTGGAGCCGGACAAGACTTGATCTGGGGCGGCCTACGGCCCTTCACTCGCGAGCTCTTCAAGCAGGTCGGTTTCGCCTCGGACGGCCTCACGCCGTTGATCGTGGTTAACGCGGCGGAGCCTCACGATCACGATGGAGACAACATTCTCTCCGGTGGAGAGGAAACTGACTGGATTTTCGGCGCGGATGGTAGAGATGTCATCACCGGCGACGCAGGGGCGGATTACCTGGATGGCGGCGCCGGAGACGACCGCGTCGTCGGCGGCTCCGATATCGCGCATCTGTCGGCCGGAGATCTGGGCGACGTCATACACGGCGGAAGCGGCAACGACGTGCTGCATGGCGGCTGGGGCATCGATAAGCTCTTCGGTGACGACGGAAACGATCTTCTCTTCGGCGACGAAGGAGCTGGCGATCACGGGGAGCTGCTAGAGGGACAACAGCTGTTCGGAGGCGCAGGAGACGACCTCCTCTACGCGTTCGCTCCCACCCAAAACATGCTCGCCGAGTACTCGCTCAAAGGAGATCAACTCTTCGGCAACGCGGGCAACGACATCCTTTATGGCAACATCCGAAGCGAGAAGCTGGACGGCGGAGACGGAAACGACGTTTTGATGGGCGATGCCCTGTCGGGACCGGACTACGCTTCCAATCTGGACGCGGCCTTCGACCTTCAGGATGACAAGGGCCGCTTCATAGGCCCGGCCGACCTCTTGATCGGAGGCAGCGGAGAGGATCAGCTTTACGGCGGCGGCGGCGACGATGAGCTTCGCGGCAACGCAGACTCTGATTTCCTGGATGGGCAGGATGGGCAGGACAAAGTCTATGGGGGAGCATGGAATGACATCATTCTCCTGGATACCAGCCCGACGGCGAATCGCAGATACCTCAACCCAGGGGATACGATCGACGGACACGGGAACACCGCCACCGGCGACGCGGAAGATGACTTGGCGACCGACATCCTGCTCATCCAGGGCAGCCCAAGCGATGACACCATCTTCATCAGCCAGACGATCGAAGGCCGCAACGCCAGCGCTCAGATTCTGGTTCAGATCAACCCTTCAGATCCGAAGAGCCATCAGGAGCTCAAGGTCATTTGGAGAGCGAACGACGCCAACGGAACCCCGCTGATCGAGCAGATTCAGGTGGCGGGTTTGGCGGGGAACGATCGCATCGAATTTCTTCAGACCAACAAAAACGCGGGAATCTATGCCCTGGATGTCAGCGATCTCGCGGCGCGGTCCGCTGACTATGTCGCTGTTTTTAACGGCGGCGCCGGCGACGACACATTGGTGGGCGGCGCGGGTCGGGACGAGCTGATCGGCGGCCCCGGCAACGACGCGCTTTGCGGCAACGGAGGAGACGATCGCCTCTGGGGCGATAACGCCGACAACACGGGCTCAGGCAACGACAGCTTGTTCGGAGGCGAGGGCAACGACGACCTCCTCGGAGGCGGGGGCAACGACCGACTGTATGCCTGGTCCAAACTCCCGGCCACGAACCCGCGAACCAACGAGTTTGGCGTTTGGGACGCCCAAGACAAGCTGGAGGACACTGGGCTCAACCGCGTTCTGGGCGGCGAAGGCGATGACGATCTCTATGGCGGCACCGGCGCTGATTTCCTCTATGCCGGCGGTCAGGCCGGGGATCATCTCTACGATCGCGCGGGCGTCCTCTTCCAAAACCGCCAGGAGCTGACAGCGGGAACGACGAGCCAGCAGTCGGCCTGGAAGGACTATCTCAAGACCCTCGACAAAGTTTGGTATATCTCCGGATCGGGGTCGGATGACGTCATCCGGGTTGATTTCGTCACCGAACCCGGACTGCTCCAGGGTCATCACCTTGTGACCCGGTTAACCAAGGGACTCAACGGCTTTACTTTCGCCGCGGATGTGCGGCTGGACTTCGATGCCGTGGATAGCTCCGGCAAGCGCGTGTGGCGGGCAGATGAACTGAGTCTGCAACTCAACTCCCTGCTCGAGGAGAACCATGGGTCGCGAGGGAGCGCCTTGGCCGCGCCGATCAAGGCGCAACTCATGAGCAACCTCCTGCCGCCCGAGGGCGACTTCAGCGTCATCGTCATCGACGCCCTCGCAGGCGCCGACCAAATCACCGTCGGACCGACCGTCCAGAAGAGCGTCTGGATCGACGCCGGAGCGGGCGATGACAAAGTCGAGATTCTCTCAGGACCCGCGATTCTCGCCGACCAGACCGAGAGCCGGCCGGTGAACGGGATCAACGTCCGAAACGACGCCTCCGAATTTGCGTTCCCATTGGGTTCCGTCACCGGGTTCCTCACGCCATTGGCCCGGTCCACGCGCTACCAAGGCCTGACACTCGACAACCCGCAGGACCAGGATTGCTATGCCTTCCAGTTGGGTGTGACTCCGGGAAGCGGCGATGTGCTGAATGTCTCGGCCGATTTCCAAGCAGTGCAGCAGGACAACTGGAGCAAACTGGTCCTGAACGCGGCCGTTTATCAAGTTTCAGACACTGCCAAGCCGTTCCTGACTCCCCGGCCAGTGATGGGCGCCTCTCCGATCGAGGCGGCAGGAAACGTCCAGTTTGATCTCGCGAGCCTGTCCCAGGGCGTGACCTATCTGTTGAGGATCAGCAACGACCAACAGACTCCCCTTTCCTACCAACTCGCGTTCGTCCTCGCTCAAAGCAAGGACTCCCTGGACGCTGCGCCAGCCACGGCCACTGACCCCGCCCGAAACGAGACCGCCACGGATCCGTCGGACCTGACCTGGCTTTCGACGGGCGGCGCAGCGTCAGGACTCACTCTCGATTCAGCCACCGACGTGGATTGGCTCAAGCTACGACGGGATCCCCTGTTGGGTGTGGCGGATCTTCCCCCGGATGGCAGGCTCACCGGCGAGGCGGTCTTCACCCTCACACTTGGGACGGAGACACGCGCCGTCTCGCTGAAGCCCGACGCCACCAACAACAGCGCGCAGGATTTGGTCGACGATCTCAACACGAGCCTGAAGGCCACCGGTTTCGAACAACGTGTCGCTGCCTCGCTGGTTGGAAACCGTTTGCGCCTCTCGCCCGTCGGATTGGCCATCGGCACGCCACTGTCGGTCGCATTCGGCGGTGATGGCGCTTCGGCGATGCAGGATCTGGGCCTGCGAGCGCTCCAACCCCTTACGCTCACCTTCTCCGGCAATGGCGCTCTGCCCTCCGTCGAGGTTTACCAAACAGGACCCAACGGCGCGCTCCGGGTTGGGAACGTGATCACCCAGTCTGGGCAAAGCCTCTCGGTGAACCTCGCGGCGCTGCCTGAGGGCGAATTCCTGCTCAGGCTGGGATGGCAGACACTCGCTGAAGCTCGCCCCATTGTTTACAGCCTGTCGACACCTGACATCGGGACCGCCGTTATCCGCGATCTTTCCAACTCGCAGGTCTTCAATCTCGGAAATCGTCAGCTGATTTCACCCTCCTCCCGCAAGGACATCATCATGGGCGGGGACGGCGATGACATCCTTTCTGGCGGCCCCGGGGAGGATTGGGTTTTCGGCGGCAAGGGAAACGATGTGCTGACCGGAGGCCTGGACCATCAGTCGGGCGACCTGCTCTTCGGGGATGAAGGAAACGATCGTTTCCAACTCGTCCCCGACGACTTGCCCATGGTTCTGGGTTCAACGCGAACCTACGTCCCGGCCACGGCCGATCAATTCTGGGGCGGATCCGGCAATGATGAAGTCATTTTCATCGGGGGTGACTTGGATCGCAACGGGCTCCCCGTCCCTGATCATGTCGCTCTGCGCTTCAACTCCATCCTGGGACGTTACGAACTGGGGGCTCGTGTGTGGGATCCTGAGCATCAGCAATTCCAGACCACGACCAACACCGCGTCGCGGCAATACCAAATCCAGTATCTCTTCTTTAAGTTCTACGAGTCCGAATTGCTCACCCTGGACGGACGCTCCGGCGACGATGAAATCCACGCGGAGCCCGGCTATCGACAACTGGCCACGCCTCCTGGCGTCGCCTTGCGCGGGGATGAGTCCGAGTGGGGGATCGCGTTGGGCGCAAAGGAAAAAGGAGCGCCCCTGATCAACCTCCAGGTCCTCGGAGGTCCCGGCAACGATAGACTCTACGGCGGAGTGGGCGATGACCGACTCTTCGGGGGCGATGGCGCCGACATCGTCTTCGGAGGCTTGGGCAGCGACTACGTGGATGGCGGAGCGGGCAATGACATCGTCAGCGGGGATCAGGCCGTGGTTCCCGATCGTTATGAGATTCGTGGCGGCGACTCGGGTTTGCGAAATGACACTTACAGCTTTGCCGCGAATCTCACTGAAGATTTCACTCCGCTGACTCGGGATCCCGCGGCGGATGTCATCATCCGCGATCTCACCTTCAGCGAAGACGACCCGATGGACTGGTATCAATTTGCGCCGCCCAAAGGGCAAAACCGCTTCGGGCAGAGCCAGTCGGTCCTCGTAACTCAGGACGCTCTGCGAATCTCGTTTGAAGACCCCAGGGAACAAGCGTTGTGGGACGCCTATTCCGCCCGGCAGCAAAGCAATCCCACGGGCTTGGGACTGCCTCTTGCGCTCTATGCCGGCTTCCAGCAAACGACGGCCAACACATCGGGAGTCAGCATCGGCAGCGATCAGATCCAAGGCGTGCCGGACGCCTACTACCTCCAGGTCCTGAACGTTCATTCGGTCGCTTTGGTGGCTCAGCTGCCACTGGGGAGCGATATGACGTTTCCGAGCGGCGGCCTCGCGTTCAAGCTCCAGGCTGCGAAAGGCAACTCCTCGCAAAGCCAGGATCTGCTGATCAACCCGAACCTCTCGACCACCACCCACTACACTCCGCAGTCCCTGAGCGCCCTTTTGGAGAGCCAACTTCGAGCGGACCTGAAGGCTGGCGCCGTGCTTTCGGCCGCAGACCTTGCGAAGATCCACGCGGGGCTCGTGAACGTCGGTCCGATTGGATCCGCTCAAAGCTTCCTGGTCATCTGGGTTGACGACCCCATGATCACCCTGCGCTTCCAGCCCGGAGCGGACAGCGCTGGGAACTGGACCGCTTTGGGCTTCAACGCCGGGCTCACAAATGCCGCCGCCCCATCCGCAGGAGGCTACGAGCTCAAGCTGATCGGTTCCCTGACGCAAACCGTCCAGCTAGACCACCCCGACTCCGGATTCATTCAAGCGCCGCTCTCGCAGGCGCCGTCGCTGGGTCAACTCTTCGCGATCGGCAACCTCAACGGCGATCACACTTCGCCCACAGCGGCAGCCCCCAACGGATACGCATTGCAGGATTTCATCGCCATGCTCAACGACACTCCCGGCTACACGGATTATCAGCTCTACCTGGGGAACGCGGACAATGGTCCAGGCAAGGGAACGGTGGTTCTGCAACCCGCCTCCACCTTGCGGCTGAAAAAAGCGCCGGGGGTCATCGGATTCGACTTTGCTTCGGTGGACCTGAACCATGACGGCTTGGATGACCTTGTCGTTGCCATCCAAGGCAAACCGGAAGTCAATCAGCCGAGACTGGCTGTGCTCTTGGGCCGTGCCTCAGGCTGGGGCCCTACTCTCGACGTTCTCGATCAGGCGGACATCCTCTCCTCCACGCTGGGCTCAGCCGCCGCCCTCGGCGGCGCGCTCACGCTGAATCAGGGGGGAGACCTGAACGGCGACGGCGTCGCGGACCTCCTGGTGGGCGATCCGGAAAACTCCACGGTGTTTGCGGTCCTGGGTGATTCGAGCTGGCAACAGCGAAGGCGCCTGTTGGACGCCGGGTTCGAAACCGGCGCCGAAAACTTCAATGTTTTGGATTCCAAGTCCCCTGCCCAGCTCTGGCATCTCACGAATAAACCCGCCACGCCGGCGGGCGTCGGCCCCGCGCAGTTCTATTTTGGGATCGAGCCGCAAAACAATTACGCCAACGGCGGCACAGTGGTCGGCGCACTGGACTCCGCGCCCGTGTCGCTGGCGAACGTGCGCGACGGTTCCCGCTTGCGCGTTTCGTTCACCTATCTCCTCTCAACCGAGAATCAGTTCAGCCCTTCCGACTCGACGACCCACGATCTGGCGACCGTCTCGCTGGTCTGGGCCAACTCCGCGACTCCTGTTCTCTTGGCGTCGAATCGGAGCTCCGGCGGGCTCGCTGAGTCGGGATTGCAACGTTTCGCAAGCTCCGCGATCGCGCGACAAGCCGGCGCCGCGGTCACCCTGCGTTTCAAATTCGACTCTGGCGACGCCATCAACAACGACCTTGAGGGCTGGCGAATCGACGATGTCGTGGTCGAAACGCTCGCCGTGGAGTTGAATTCCAGCCGGGCCGGTGTGCGAACCATCAAGACCTCGGCGGCCGGTTTTGGCCGAAGCCTGGCGGGGGATCTGCGGATCGACAACGATTCGATCGCGGACTTCGCTGTGACGAGCGACGATGGCGTCACGCATCTGTTTCGCGGCAATTCCTCCATCGCCGGTTCCTCTCCGATTCAGGCCTTTGACATCGCGCGTCCCAGCGGCTTCCAGACCGTCAAGGTCGTCAACGCGGGTCCGGTCGTGGCTTCCACCGGTTGGTTCCTTTCGAATCTCATCCTCCAATCGTCGGGCGCGAGCGCTCTCGTCTTTGGCGCTGGGCTGGCGACCCCGCAGTTCTCGACATCGGTCAGCGCCGTGAGTCTGGCAGATCTCGCCCACCGGGATTACGCCGGTCTGCTGGTGGCCCTGGGCGATGTCAACAAGGATGGATACTCTGATCTGGGAAGCAGCAAGCGGCTCGCAACCGTGCTCCTCCCATCGACTGACGGCATGGCCTCGCACGAGGTGGGAGTGGTCTTTTTTGGGCCCGGCTCCGATCCGACGACCTTGCAGAGATTCTTGATCCAGGATTCGACGCATTCCGCTCCCTTGCCCGATCTCATTCTGGAGCCCTCCAGACTCCTGTCGAACCGCGGAACCCAACTCCCATTGGCTGGCATTCTCAAATCTCTAGGGGATCTGAACGGGGACGGCCGCAGCGACCTGGCGATTCTCGACCTCCGCGGAGAGGACCTCTTCAGCGCAGGCATCTATTGGGGCCAGGACCGATTCGCAAACAGCAGCGTAGCATCCAACGTCAATGGGACTGCGATCGCGTTCCACTACGACTTGGCCACGCCCATTCAGGGCAATCCTGTTGTGACGGGCGGAGGCATCAACCTGGGTGGAAGCGACTCGGTTCTGACCCTCGATCAGACCCCCGCGCTCCTGAGCCCGAGACGCGCGACAACCCCGACCGTCGAGGTGATCGGGCTGGGTGACATCAACGGCGACACATTCGATGACTTCCTCTTCTACAAGACATCCTTTGATCCACAGACGCCGAACCTCGCAACGCGCGCCAGCTATCTGTTCCTGGGCCCCTTGCACCTCGATCTGAGCCACAGCCTGGAAAGCTGGGCGGATGCCGTCCTCAAGCAGAACGCCGATGCGGATACTGGGCTCAGCCTGTATGGAACTCCCGCGAATACGATGGGTGACCTGACCGGGGATGGCATCGTTGATCTCACCTTCTTCCATGGCAACCAAATCGAGTGGGCACAAGGAGGCCACAGCGTTCTGAATACGGTCGAGGGATCCCCGCTTTCAAGCGCCAGTGCCCGCCGAACATTCACGGCGCCTGGCGCCATCCAGCAGATGATCTCGCTCGATTGGGATGGGCCTTCGCGAGTCAATCCGAACGACGCCAACGACACGCGCGTCGTGACCCGCAGCGACTGGGTTCTGGCGTTGACCAATCAAGTGGTGGTGTTTTCTGCGCAAAATATCCTCGGCGCCGGCTCCTCAAGCCTCCCCGCTCCCGTGCTGACCCTGAACGGCGCCGGCTACTCTGTGGCGTCGCTGGGCGATTTGACCGGGGATGGCAGAGATGAGCTGCTGGTTTCGACAGCCGGGAAGGCTTGGGTCATCCGCGGCGGAGTCACGGGAACCTACAGCAGCCCGGACGCGATCACTCCAGCCGATCGTTTCGTCATCGACGCCTTCGTGTCCGCCGCTCCCCTGGGTGATATGGAGCATGACGGCTTCGCCGAATTTGCCGTCGTGGATCAGCAGGCAGGCGGACAGGATGAAGTGCGCATTTTTGGAGGAATGGACCCTCTCAAACGAGGAAACCTGGGCGATTTGCGGGCCACGATCTCGCTTCCGGCGCTGCAAAGCGGCTTCACCCGGGAGTTGCATCTGGCGGGCGGAGACTTCTTTGACACACAGGGTGGAGATCTCGCGATTCTAGAGATCGCGGTCCCGCCGGGTGGATCTCCACCGCGCTCCGACACTCATCTTTTCTCCTACGACCAGTTCATCAACAAGACCCCGGGATCCTCCGCGCCTGTGACGCTCTCGATCCTCGACCATCTCAAGGTCATTCGAGGCAACTCCGACTCCGGGTTCCCCAAGGCGATCGCGGGTGGCGCAAATTTCGATCTCGACGCCGACGGGCTCAACGATCTCCTGCTCAGTGTGCCCGTCGGCTCTTCCACTGAAGTCCAGGACTTGGCGCTCTACCGCGTCTACGGGAGGCATAAGGCGAAGCCAGAGTTCTCCATCCTCACGAAGGACGAGTCGGATCTATCGAATCGCGTCTGGGGTGGAGTAAACGTCCTAGCGGACGCCGGATCAGGCGGCCCCATCGAGCTGACCCGCGTGCTGGGAGGCGGAGCCACGGAAACCTGGTATCATTTCCAAACGATCGGCGACGGTCTCCCCGGTGATTTCCTTCAGTTCAGCCAGGCCAGCCTGTCCAAGGCTGTATTCACGCCGGAGGTCCTCGGAGCGCTCGACGCCGCTCAGGGAAACTTCCACGTCAGCAACTCTGTCGGAAGCTCCGTCATCGGAGCCTCGCAGCGGGATGCCGTGTTTGAGTTCGATCTTTCTCCGCTCCTGGAGCTGAGCGATCTCGGGTTGCTGGATTTCGCGTCCCTGAAGATTCACTACGAATCCAGCATCGCTGAAGCGCCGAAGCCAGACAGCTTCCAATTGAATGAAGGCCACTCCGCCTACGCCGGGGGCTTCTTCTACTTCACGGCGGTGTCCAATCAGGCCCCGCAAGGGCCCCTGGTGCTCTGGCGGATGAAGGACACATTGGACTCGGTTCAGGCGGTGCGCGATGCCGGCGGGAATCGCATCGAGTTGCCTGCGGCCCTTTCCGGCGTGATGACCGTGGATCCTTCGAGCCAGACGCTCTACTTCCTCCGATCCGGAACAGAACTGATGCAATTGGCCAAGGACGCCGCCACTCCCACGAGCATCAAGCCAGGGCTTACCAGCGCCGCCGGTCTGTTTCTCAATCAGGGCAGGATTTACTTCACGAACCTTGAATCCGGCAAGCGAGTGCTATGGCAAAGCACCGGGAACGTAGGGACGACCTCCCCGCTGCTCGGACCACAGCTGGAAACCATCTCCGATCCGGGACCGATCACTCTGTTCAATTCCCAACCTTATTTCGCGGCAACGACACAGCCGGCCGGCCGGGAGCTCTGGTCGATCACTTCCCTGGGCCGTCCTGAGTTGGTCAAGGATTTCTATGTTGGAAAGGCCGGCGATGGATCCGCGTTGAGCGGAAACCCGCAGTTTCTCGCTCCCTATGGCGACAAGCTGGTGTTGATCGCCAACGACGCGACCGCGCCGGCGGGCCGACTCTTCCAGATGAGCGTCATCAACAACGTTCGTGTCGTCGACCCCTTCCCTATCGCTTCGAATCAGTATTCCAATCTGGGGCAGCCGGTCTCCACAGGCTCGGACCTTTTCATACCGCTCACCTTTACGCCATCAGCGGGTCAGAAGCCCCTCCAAACGCTCCTCAGGGTTTCCGATCGAAACCTGATTGCGATTCCGTGGTTCGCAAGGGCTCAAGCGGAATTCGTTGCCACCGACCTTTACTCGATCAATGGCAACCTGGTCTTCGCCGCGGCCGTCCCCACGACGGCGGCCACACTCAGTGGAATCCCAGGCGACGGCAAGAAGCGGCTGTATGTGATCCCCAAGGGGCGATCGGACCCCGTCCTCCTCGGAACCATGACTCAAACGTCCGATTTTGCGCCGGCGCTGGATTCGAGCGGCAATGCGCAGGCGCTCTATTTCACGGCGGTAGGAGTTGACGGTAGACGAGAGATTTGGCGCACAGACGGCTCGATCGGCGGCACCGTGCTGGCAAGACCGGTGAACCCTTCTCTGCTGACGCCGAATCCGAGCCAGGTCACCGTGGCCGGAGGCAGGCTCTACTTCCTGGACAATGCTCCGGGCTCAGTTGCTCCCGGAAACGTCCTGTGGGTGGGGGCTGCGAGCGGGGTAGGCGCCGCACCGTATGACTCCCTCATCGACGCCACGCTCGTATTGTCCGTATCTCCGTTGGAGGCGGATCTCAGCATCACTGACGCAGACGCCAATCCCGCGGACGCTTCGATAGACCTGGACCGCACTCACGTCACCGAAGCCCGTGGCGAGCTGCCTTTTGAAGGACTAGGGGCGGCGCTCGCCGAGCTCATCCGGGCGGGTCGAACACGGGTTCAGTTGAGAGTCCGGGCGACGACCGTCGGACTCGTGCCTCTGACCCTTCAGCTCGGGTCCCCCTCAGGGGATTCACGCGACGGAGTGAAATTGAGCGTGCCGACGCCCGCGGTCCGCATGGAGATCTACGACGACGGAGGCCACTTGATTCTCTCCGGCGGATCGACGGTAGATATCAGAAGCCTGGATGCCGGCGTCTATCATTTGCGTGTCAGCTCACCCGACGGAGCCTTGGACTCGGGACAAATCATCGGCCACGTTCCCCTGCCCGGCCGCACCCGGTCGCAATTCTTCAACACGGATCGGGATGAGATCCTGGCGGACAGTCGGGATCAGAATCTGACGCATGACCTGCGGTTTGGACGGGACATGGACCCCGTCATCGACGCGAACAACATGCCCGATCCCGAGCTGCGGCTCCTGATCGCGGCCCGGTTGGGGGTGGCAGCCTGGCAAGGGGCCACGCCACAAGACATTCGATTCATGAGCCTCGTCCACGCGAGTGATCTGGCCGAACTCACCGACCTCGATTTGGGAACCCACCTCTCGGCCGATCAGCAGCCGCACGTTTACGGGGCGGCCGCCAATGATCCGCGTGCTGTCGCGCTTCTGAAGACGCGCGGCGTCGGAGGCATCCGCAATCTGACGGGGCTCGAATACGCGGTGAACCTGAGGGCGCTCTATCTCGAGAGATCGAAGCCCACATCCGCCAATGACCCAGGACTGACCTCCCTGGCCAGTCTCATACCGGGAATTCGGAGCGATGGTCGCGAAGTGCTCGGCCAGCTGGGCTTGGGTCTCCTGGAAGTTCTGACGCTTGATGGCAACACGGGCATCACCTCCGAAGACCTCAGCGACATAGTCAGGTTCCGATCGCTGCGAAGTCTCTCGCTGGACAACACCAGCGTCGCGCGATGGGACGCGGATGGCAACCGTGGCAACGGCGGACCTGGAGCCTTGGAAGCCGCGGACTCGATCCAGATGCTCACCAGGCTGGAATTCCTGAGCATCGATCGGGATGGACCCACCCGGGGAGGTATCTCCGACCTGCTCGGCCTGCAATCTCTGACGGCTCTCAACACTTTCAGCGCGCGCAATCAACTCATCCAGGACATCAGCCCCCTGACGGGACTCTCACATCTGCATTACGTCGATCTGCGAAATAACGGCGTCGGAGATTTTCTGCCAGCCCTGGGCAATGCCTGGGTCGACGATGATTTCAATCCCGCCGGATCCCCGTTCGCCACAACCGGGACGGGTTGGTCTGGGAACGGTCAGGTCACCGACCTCACCCGGGGACAGACGGTCTCCGGCTCCTACCACTTCCACCCCAAGAGCGGCGCCTCGGACACCGCGACTTGGGAGTTTAGCAACCTGACGCCCGGAGCCTATCGCCTCTTCGCCAGCTTCTTTGCTGGAGAGACGCACGCGGCGAACGTGCGATACACCCTTATCCCGCTCGATAATGACGGGAAGGAGATCACAGTAACCGGAAAGAACGGAGCGCCGGATACGCGCTTGGCCTTCGAAATCGTCCTTGATCAGCGCTTCGCGCTGCACGATCACGATTTCGCGGGCGTGAACTGGGGATCGCTCGGAGAGATCACCCTTCCCGGATCCAAGCTCCGTGTAGAGGTCAACTCCTCGGCGGATGGGGTCGTCATCGCGGACGCGCTCCGACTCGAAACGGCGCGCACGGATACTCTCGTCCACGCCGATTTGCGGGAGAATCCCGCCAACAACTTTGGCTATCAGCCCGCCGGTCGCGGGTTCTTCGACAGCTTCCTACGCGTCAGCGCGCCCAAGGCGCTCTTCAACGGAGTCCGATGGACTCAACTGGCCGACGCGGCCCCCGGCTGGAACCCGGGCAACGCCATCGCCGGCACTCAGCGCATCGATGTGGGGACCTCGCTGCTCCTCCCTCTGCTGCCGGCGGTTTCCAAAGCCGACCACTTCTCCGTGGAAAGCGACAACCCGAACATCATCGCCACGATCCTGAATGTCCCCAGTGATCTGCCGGCAACGCCCACGCGGCCGGCGGGTTGGTATCTCTCTCTGGTTCCCGCGGCCGGCTTCACAGGATCCTCCCATGTGGTGGTTCACGCCTACAACGGACCTGCGGGAGGATTCGGGAGCGTTCCGGGACGTGAGGAGATTGTCTTGCTGGATCTCCAAGTGGGCGCCGGCGTCCTCCAAGGGAACGCATTCGCGGATTTGAACGCGGACTTCTCGCGCGCGGCAGGCGAAGGAGGACGCGAGGGATGGACCATCTTCCTCGACACAAACCGGAACGGCGTCCTTGACGCGAGTGAGGTGTCCACGGCCGCCGACCTCAACGGAGACTTCATCTTCAAGGACCTCGATCCCTCGGGTGAATACGTGGTGTGGCAAGTCCTGCCCAACGGATTAAAGTTCACGGCCGGGAGCCCCATGCTGGTCGAGAACTTTGACTCCGGCGCCTCCGAGTCAGCGCTGTTCCTCAAGTCGAGCGATCGAGACAATCTCTGGCAAGTCACCACAGCCCGGCGCGGCGACGAACTTCCGGGCCATACTCCTCCCAGCAGTCTGTACTTCGGCTCAAAGCCGAGCGGCGGAGCGCAGCCCAGCCCGCTCAAGGGCATCAGCTACGAACTCGACCGACGCGTCCAAGGTTCGGTCTCGCTGCTGGCCCAGATAGATGTCCCCACAGACAGCTCCTCGATTCTGGTGCTCGATCAACTGATTTCCATCGAACGGCCCGGAGCCGACGGGAAGCCTCTGGAGAATGTCCAGGTCAACGTTCTGCTCTCAGATCCGCGCTCCGCTGGCGGGGGTGGAACTCCTGTCACCCTGGCGCAACACCGCGTGGAGGTCGGCAAAGACGTCGTCCAAGGCGCTCTGCCGGCCCGGACGAATGGCTGGTCCGCGCTGGAGCTCAAGCTATCGCAGTTCGCCGGCAAGAGGATCTGGTTGCAGTTTAGTTTTGATAGCGTCAGCGCGGCGAAACCGGCGAACCCCGCAAACTGGGGAGAAGGCTGGTTCATCGATGACCTGAGAGCGCTCCCGTCGTACGTGTTGACCGGAGGCATCCGCACAGGGGTCCTCTTGGGCAGTCACGCCGCTCTCGATGTGTCCACCCCCAAGCAGACCATCGATGAAGGCTCTCCGGTGACCTTGACAGCCAATGTGAGCGGCTTCGTCGGAGCCTCGGGCTCTCTTCAATATCTCTGGAGCGTCGCGCCCAACTCGCCCCAGCCAGGCGTCGCGTTGCTCTCCCCCGCCAACGCGTCCACCTTCACCTTCAAGCCTCTGGGAGATGGGACGTTCACGGTGTCCCTGACCGTCCGGGATTCAAGTCTCGTTCCGAAAACCTTCCAGCGCAGCGTCACGATCAACGCTGTCGATGTCGCTCCCACCGTGGACGCTCGCTTCCCTGACTCGCTATCCGCTGTGAAGGACATTGAGACTCGGATCGCGGGCAAGAACCTCTTCCAGGATCCCGGGATCGAGGACTTCCACTATCGCTGGGTCCTGACAGACGCGGACCAGCACATCGTGAGATTGACGCCGGATGCGCCGGAGTTTGTGTTGAAGAATGAAGAGGTCGGAGTCTACCAATTGGCTGTCTCGGCGAGCTACGCAGGCGTGAAGCCAGTGACACGAACGATCTCCGTTCAGATATCGTACGCTAATCCTTCACAGTTCATCGCGCATCCATCCCCCGTGAGCGTCGCCTGGAATCAGGCGCTTTCCTATCAGTTGGCGGACTTTTTCGGCGCCTATCCAGTGAACTCGATTGCCAATGTTCAGTGGACCTTAAAGTTTGCGGGCGCCGTGGTGGCCGTGGCTCAAGGAAACACCTGGACCTTCCAGGAGGATTCCGCCTCGAGCTCGACGCGCCGTCGCAGCGGCCAGTACGATTTGGAGGTCCGGCTCACGGGGTGGGATCAGAAGGTCGCGACCTCAACCACTCAGATCACAGTTCGCGTGGAACTCGTGACCGAGCATCTCTTCTACAATCAATCGGCTTTCGATGGACGCGATGCTCTTGCCGGGGCCTCCGACGATAACGCGATCGCCACGGACAAAACCGCTCTGAGGCTGGGGCAGACCGCAACGTTCGCGAATTATTCCAGCTACAGCCGCGGATTGAACGGCGTCATGATTGATCTGCGAGGGGCCAGCGAACATCTGAGCCTCGCCGACCTCGATCTGCGCGTCGGGAACTCCGGCGATCCGTCCACCTGGGGACTGGCGCCGGCGCCGACGTCCTTCACGGTGCGCCGGGTCAGCGACCCCGGCGGATCGATCGACCGCGTAACGCTGACCTGGGCCGATGGCGCCATCGTGAACCAATGGCTGAAGGCGACCCTCAAAGCGACGCGCAACACCGGGCTCGCGACTCCTGAAGTGTTCTACTTCGGTCACGCTTTGGGCGACACGGGCGATAATCCGGCCAGCGCGGTCGTGAACAACGCCGACCTCCAGCGCGTTCTTGCAAACCGTCGGAGCCCGTTGAAGCCCGCTCAGGTCACCGATGTCGCCGACATCAACCGGGACGGGTTCATCAATGCGCTGGACTACGCATGGGTGCGCGACAACCCATCGTCCGCCGCCAACACGCTGCGACTCTTCACGGCTGTTCGCCCTCAGGAAAACGGCGGATCGTCCGCGTCGCCATCGCCCTCCATCGCCTCAGCCTCGGCGTCCTCAACCTCGAGCGCGCCCACACTGTCGCTTCCGCCCCTGGCCCTGGCGTGGATCCGTCCCGAGTCTCTCCTGGAGGATGGCCGCTCCAGCGAGGAGGATTGGAAGGCGAGCGCTCATAGCGCCCGGCGCGCTCACATCATCAAGTGGCGCATGATTCACGGCCACGCGCATCGCGAGGGTCAACCCACATTCATGAATCGCGTTTTGTAACTCATGCCAATAGCTCCTCCCATTCACCGTGGTCTGGCGATGCGCCTGCTCTGGCTCCTGGGCATGATCCCCGCCATCCAGGCAACGGGGGCCTCAGTGGCATTGAGCGTGGGCGCTTATTCCGGTCCGCAGGACGCCGCGGAGTTTCCCGTCCAGGTCCTCGTGGACGGCTCCGCCTCATTCAGCGAGATGGTGGGCGCGATCCAGATCAGCCGGGCGGGTTTGGGCGCCTCGTCCAACGCGCTGCCTCGAATCGTCGATGTGCGCGCCTCAGGATCTCTGTGGTCCACGGCGAGCGGAGGCTCAGAATTGTTCTACAGCCTGGACTTGGGAGCTTCTCTGCTGGATCCGAACATCGCCCTGAAAGCCACCGGCCAAAGCGTGAAGGGTCCGGGGGTCCTTTTCACGGTGATTCTCGATCTCTCAACGGCTGAATTGGGCGACTACGTGATCGCCCTCACAGGAACAGATCTGGGCGACACGACACTCGCCCTGAACGCTGTCCCCATCCTGACAACCAGCGCGAATGGCGCTCTCAAGGTCGTGGCGCCGTCCAAGCCCGACCCGGAAATCCGCCTGAGCCTGGCCTTCTCCAACAACTCATGGGCTATCTCATTTCAAGGCGTGGCCGGAGCCCGCTACAGCCTGGAGCGGCGGCCGGCGCTCGGAAGCGGCGGTTGGACGACTGCCGCTGAGATCACCGCGCCCGCTGGCTCCACTTCGATTTCGTTCCCCATTGTCATGGATGCGGCCTCCTCGTTTTTCCATGTTGTCAAAATCTCAAGCCCATAGGCATTTTCCACCAGAACTCCAAACCAACAACCCCATGCAACCCTCCTACCCATTCTGCTCTACCCACCGCAGAATCACGCTCTGCCTGCTGGCTCTCAGCACAGCCTGCCTGCGAGGCGAGGATCTCCCCATAGTGGAAGATCAGCATCTCTTCGCAAAGGCTTACGACGGCAAGGGCAATGTGGTTCTGCAAATGACCGCGTTTCTGACCGCAGGAGGCTCGGTTCCGAAGGACTACTTCGATCAAGTGAGAGACTGCAAGACTTGTCCTACCGGCTACATGCCCGACATCAATGGCACGCAGATACCCAAGGCGGACCTCCTGAGCGTCCAGCACGCCTACGCCGCCAATTTCGACATCGATCTCGCGCCCAAGATCCCTTCAGACCGGGAGCAGATTTACGAGAGGGATGATTTCGATCAGACTCTGGTGACCGAACCAAACGGCAATCAACATCCAGACACCTGGATTGGAAACGGTTTCCGCCTGGAGAACCTGCCTTGGAACAAGACAGGAGGCCTTCGTGTCGAGGACTACGACTACTCCGTCGAAGCGGGCCGCTGGTTATTGCAGGATCCTGGCGCTCCAGCCGGTGGCTACGACCTTGCTACGCTTCTAGGATTCGACGTCGGGAGCCAGTACAAGACGCCGCCGGATAGCGCCCCCATGCTCCAGGACGCGGAGCGCAACAGCTCCGAGCTCAAGAGCCGCCCCGCGCCTCCGGATGCGGTCGTCGATTTCCTGCGCCGATACGAGCGGATCATGGTGACCTGCAATGTCGGGCCCCAGTTCCTAACAGGGGGTTTGCCCGATCCGAACAACGTCGCAGTCGTGGGAGAAACTCTTGGATCGCCCACGATCCAACAAACGATCGCATCGAACGGGGGAGACATCCGGATGATCACAGGCCCCCTGGCCGCCTTCTGGGCCGCGCCCACCACCGACTGCCTGGGACTGTGGCGGGCCAGGCTCGGACCCAACGTGCCCTTCGATCCCGACGGGGACTACGACCACGACGGCGCCACCAACGCTCAGGAGTGCGAAGCCGGGACGGATCCGACGGATCCGAAGTCCGTGCTGCGCTTGGTGGTCGCTGGCGCCATCGAGCCGAGCGAGGACCCGGACACACACCTCCCCATCGCCTGGCACGTGCCGCTTTCGTGGCTCGGCGTCTCGGGCAAGGTCTATCAGCTCGAGCGAACAACCGATCTCAAGAATTGGGATCCCGTGGGCGATGTTTTCCGGGCCTCCGCGACAGCGACCATCAACGCCGCCTTCGACAATCCTGACACGATCAACCCGGCGTTCTATCGCGTCAGATTGCAGTGATTCGCCAAGCATCTTGAACCTCATCAAGACGGGCAATGAAACAACTTTTGTTTGGGTGCATCTGGGCGATCGTCTGCGGGAGCTGGGCCGCGGACCTGGCAAACCCGTCCCTCCTTCCCTTTCAGGGCAGGCTCGTTGACGCGTCTGGCCGGGCATTGCCCGACGGGCCGCGGGTCATCCGGTTTCAGCTCTTCGACGCGGCGACGGGCGGCGCGCTGGTTTGGAATGGCGAAGTGCATCGCAGCACCGTGAATGGGGGATTGCTGAACGTTCAACTCGGAACCAAGGCGCCGCTCTCCAGCGTGGACTTCAGCCGGACTCTATATCTGGAGATCACCGTCGACAGCAACGGCGACCAGGTGATTGATTCCTCGGACACCGTGCTCTCGCCCCGGCAACTGATCGCCCCGGCGGTGTTCGCGGTGGAGTCGTCGCGCGCCCGGGAGAGTCTTGCGGTGGTTCCGGGCGCCGTGGGAACCCAGTCGCTGGCAAATCAGGGGATCACGCTGGAGAAGCTGGCGGATGCCGTGGCGTCAAGACTCGTCCCCGCTGGGAGCATCATGGCGTTTGGGGGAGACACCAACCATGTTCCATCGGGTTGGCTGCTGTGCGATGGGAGGGCGCTGAGCAGTTCGAGTCACCGTCCGCTGTACGAAGCCATTTCAACCTACTGGGGCACGGGCGTTCCCTCGACCACCAACGACTTCAACCTCCCAGACTTGAGAGGACTCTTCCTGCGTGGAGCGAACGGAACGCGAAGCGACGATTTTAGCGACACTGAAGCTGGCGCGCGCATAAGTCCCGGCAACGGAGGAGCGGCGGGAAACGTCGTTGGGAGCCTGCAACCCGACGCATTCAAACGACATCGACACGGAATCGGCGGATCGAAAGGACAGTTCATTGGCGGCGGGCCCCTGATATACCTGCTCGGTAATCTGAACAACGAGGGAGACATCTCCTTTGAGGGAGCCGCTGAGACTCGCCCAAAAAACGCCTACGTGAACTACATCATCAAGTACTGAGTTCCAAAGACTGCGCGAGAAATCTCAGAAAATCGGAATCAGAGGTAACCCATGAATGCGCTCCACACTATCCTCCCCGCTCGCCACACCTTCCACAGGCTCTGGACTTCAGCCCTTCGTATCCAATGCCGGAGGCTCAGCGAAGCAGCCCTCGGCCTGTGGCTTCTAGCCCTTCCGGCTCTCGCAGAAGACCCGCACACATTGCTCCCTTTCCAGGCCCGCCTCACCGCTCCGGAGGGCGGAGCGATTCCGGATGGATCGCGCGTGACGCGCTTTCAGATCTTCGATTCCGCAATCGCGCTGAATCCCGTTTGGGCTGGCGAAATACACAAAGCGACGGTGAACGGGGGCTTGATCAATGTCATGTTAGGCACCAAGGCGCTGCTGGACGGGTTGGATTTTTCTCGAGATCTCTACCTCGAGGTCACGGTGGACACAGATGGCAACGGGATTATCGACAAGAGCGATGCTCCGATGTCCCCGCGACAGCTGATTGCCAGGGCTCCTTTCGCCCAGCGCGCCGGGAGCGCCGCAAAGCTCTCGATCCTTCAAACCACCGGCCAAAGCATGGATGCCATTTCGGTGGATAGCGCTGGCAACATCGGCATCGGGACGACAGAGCCATCAGCAAGGCTGGAGGTCCGGAATAGCAACTCCTCATTGAATGCGTTTTCTCTATTCCGAACTTTGGACGGAGCGGATGAACTGGACCTGGTAGCAGGCGTCTCCTTGGGCAGTCAATCCCATCATGCTGGCGTTTTCGATGCGGCGAAAATCATCGCTGACGGACGAGCCCCACTGGTGATCAGTCACAACAAACCTGAGCCAATTGTCTTCGGCACGTTCGATACAGAGCGAGCAAGAATCGACTCGAATGGTAATGTAGGAATCGGGACAAAGGAACCGAAGGCCGAACTGGATGTTCAAGGCACTGCCAAAGCCACCGCGTTCGTTGGAGACGGCTCTCGTCTGACAGGGGTCGCTCCCGCCAATGGAACGATTGATTATGCGAAGCTCGCCCAGGAGGTGATCGATAGACTCGTGCCGCTTGGAACGATCGTTGCGTTTGCGGGAGACGCCAGCCAGGTGCCGTCGAAGTGGTTATTGTGCGACGGTAGGGAGATCTCCCGTCAGGATTACAGGGACCTGTATGATTTTCTCGGCGAAAAATGGGGAGTCGGAACAGCTGACCGGCGACGCGTCCCCGATCTTCGAGGACTGTTTCTTCGTGGCGTGGACAACAGCCCGGTCACCGGGCCTTCCAAACGTGATTCTGACAGTGCCAAAAGAGTTGCTGGGCAAGCGCGCGGGAATATCGGAAACAACGTTGGGAGCTATCAGGATGATCAGTTTAAGGAGCATACACATGTTGCAGGGCGGATTTTCGGAGGTAAGGAGCTTAGTTCAGGCGGTAGCGGATCCCGTCCAAGCGATCAGACCAGCGGGCCAGCGGGGGGTAGCGAGACTCGCCCCAAAAACGCTTACGTATTCTACCTCATAAGGTATTAGTCAATGAAGGGACTCTTCCAAATCCTCATGCCTTGTGCTGTGGTGTCAGAGCTCGATGGCTGGTCTTCGGCCGCAGCCCGCCAAATGAACGCGAGGACATGGAGGAGCGCAGCGCACGCAGCTTTCAGCCTTTCTCCACTCCTTATCTTCACACTCACACTTGAGGCGTGATGAATCCGCCTAGCCCGACACCAAACGACCTGTGAAAACAACCACACCATGAGAATCACCAGAATCCACAGCGCCGAGGCCCTAGTGGCCTTGGGCTTAACCCTCGCGCTGGCCGCCCCTGTGATCGCGGACGAAGCCCCTCGCTTGCTGCCATTCCAAGCACGACTGACAGACCAAAACGGAGCTTCCGCCACGAATGGCGAAAGGCTCATCCTGTTCAGGATTTTTGATCAGGCAACGGCCGGCGATCCGGTTTGGGCGGGAGAAGTCCACCGCACCACGATCAATGGAGGAATGGTAAACGTTCTTCTCGGAAGCAAGACGCCGCTGCCGACCACCAATTCGGATGGGGCTCCCCTCTTCAATCAGAAGCTCTATCTGGAGTTAACGGTGGACATCAACGGCGACAATGCCATCACCGCGGCCGATCCTCCGCTGCTTCCGCGGCAGATCCTTTTGCCGGCCCTATTTGCCAAGGAAAGCGACAACGCAAGGAGTCTCGGAGGTGTCCCCGCAGCGGATCTTGCGCTGGGGCTGGTTCCTGTGGGTTCCGTCCTGCCCTTCTATGGAGTTGTCGGCTCCCTCCCCGCCAACTGGAGGCTCTGTGACGGCAGTCCAGTGAATGATCCTTTGTCGCCATTCGATGGACAGTTCCTGCCGAACCTCATGGAGATGTTCTTGCGCGGCGCCAGCCCGTCCTACCCGGTGAACACCACGGGAGGACAGGACTTCATTGCCTCGCACAGTCACTTCTTCTCGGCTTCAGACAGCAGCGTGTCGTTTCCGCTGAAGAGCGGAAATGGATATGTTTCCGCCTATCATCCCGCGACCTCGGCGGGCGCTTTCGACAACTCGCTGAGAAACCTGAGCGCCCCCGATGGCGCGGCGAACCCATACAACTCGCACGGGCACATAAACGGCTTCTCCTCCGTTTCGGGGACCACGTTCTCGTCGGGCTCGCACGACAATCGACCCCGGTTTTTCTCGATCAATTATATCATTCGCATCCGCTAAGGAGTCCTCAATGAAATCATCTTTCTGCTTCCTTCTGGCGCTGCTGTGCTTCTCGAAAACCATCATCGCCCACGAGATTCCCGAGCTCCCGGTCGATGAGTATCGCGCTCAGAGATCCCAAGAGGAGAATGTCTCAAGGGAACTCCCTCAGCTGGATTACTGGGGGATCCAGGGATTTCAGTGGGGGGACACTGAAACGACAGTCGCATCTCGGCAAAACAAGCCGACACGGATGCTTGGAAGCGCTTGTCAACGCAGCTTCGCCTGCGACAAGGCGACCAGGCTCCTCCACCAGGTGCGATACGATTTCGCCGCCGGTGTGACGAATCGGGAGGAAAGACTCCTCGTCTATCAGTCGATCAAGGCAGGACTGGTGAAAGCCTACAATGGACCGACAACCCTTGTTAAGGCTGATGAGGTCTTTAGAGGGAAGGACGCCTACGTGCAGGGGTTGGATAAGGAGTATGCTCTGGAATGGGCCGGCCCCGAAACCATCGTTCGGCTGGTTCTTTCAGACAATGAGCTCCGGGTTGAGTTTAGCCAAGCGCCCACATCTGCGGCTTTGGTCAAGAAGCAGAAGGTCGATGACGCCGTAAGGCATCGGGCCGAGATCCTGAGGCTCATGGAGGAAGAACAGCGACAATCGAAAGCAAAACCAAAATGAACGCGCCTCTGGAGAATCGGCGTCATCCACGCCTGTCCCGGATGAACGAACGTTCTTCGACATTGGCGTCAGCGGTCTTTCACTTTGGAGTTTCTTGCTCCTTGTGTTGGGGTCCCGCGCGTTCGCTCGTGGAGTTGTCGGTGTAGAACGCCGAGCGAGTGTTCGTCGCCGGCTCCCTGCTTGCCTCCAAAATCGGAGCCGGAAGCATCGACGCGAGTCAATGGAATGAAACGGTCGCCTCGAGCCAAGTCGCTCCGCGCGACTCGCGCCGCCGATCATTCGTGAAGCCCTATTTCGCCCTGGGATGCGCGGCGTCGTAGGCCTTCTTGAGACGATCCATGCCAACGTGCGTGTAGACCTGTGTCGTCGCCAGGTGGGCGTGGCCGAGAAGCTCCTGAACGCTCCGCAGATCGGCGCCGCGGTCCAGCAGGTGCGTGGCGTAGCTGTGCCGCAACTTGTGAGGAGTGAGCTTCGAATCAAGCCCGCAGGAAACGAGGTAGCGCTTCAACCGGAGCTGGATCACCCGCGGGCTGATCGCGGCGCCGCGATCCGGATGGGCTAGAAAGACCGCCTGAGCCTTGGCCGATGTCGCGGGCAGGCGGTCGCGATACTTCTGAATCGCTCGCAGCGCATGCCCTCCGATGGGCAGCAGGCGCTCCTTCCTCCCCTTGCCCATCACGCGAACCACCTGCTCGCTCCATCGGATGTCGGGCAGAGCCATCGCGGCGAGCTCGCTCACGCGCAGCCCGCAGGAGTACAGCGTTTCCAGAATCGCTGTGTCCCTGAGGTAGTCGCTCTCGCGCGATCGACGATCGGTCTTGTCCTCCACCGCCGCCCAGGCTCGCGACGGGGCCTCGAGCAGCGACAGCATCTGCTCAACGGTCAGGAAGCGAGGAAGGCGTCGCGCGGGCTTGGGCAGGGATAGATGTCGCACGGGCGATGCCTCGACACCCCCCCGTCGGACGAGGAAGCGGTAGAAGCTGCGGAGCGCGGAGAATCGAAGACGGACCGCCGCCGGGCTCAGGCCGCGTCGTCCCAGGCTCCGGAGATAGGCCCGAAAATCGTCGCGAACCAGGTCTCTCCACTTCGGCGGCGCCTCGCCGCACTCCTTCGCCCGCCAGGCCGAAAACTCGGAAAGGGCCTGCCGGTAGTTGCGGTGCGTGTGGGGCGAGGCTCCCTTGTCGCTGGTGAGATGCCTCAGGAAATCACGGCAATGAGGGTCCTGCGCCAAGGGGTCTGGCGCGGCTTCAGATGGCGAACGCGCGGAAGTCACAACAGAAAAACTTGCCCGCCCGCCTCGCTCAGCGAAGCCGCCGCGTCGGCGTTCGGCGGCGCTACGCGTCGCGCTCAGGGAACTCGAACGCGACCTTTGTCTTGCCTTCGATGACCAGGAACGCGGCGAACGGCCGTCCGGTTTTTGCGGACACAAACTTGTCGAGCAGATCGGTCCTGCCGTCCTTCAGCAGCTTGATGAGCTGGGCCTGCTCCACAGGCTGCTGGAGGATGATCTTTCCGACCTTGAATTTGCAGGGCTTGGCTTCGGCCTGGGATTTTTCGCAGACATACGACTCGGGGCCTTCGAACACGTGGCCTCCGCAAGCGGGGCACTTGCCGATCGGCTGAAGCCCGGTGAAATCGATCTTGGCCTCGGGTTCCTTCTTCCGGGCGCCGGCGCCCTTCTTTCCCGCCTTGCTTTCGCGGGGAGGAAACTCGAAGCCGATCTTCTTGTCCTTGCCCACGACGAGGAAGGCCTTGAAAGGCCGGTTGTTCTTTTTTGAGATGAAGCTCACCAGCAGATCCGTCTTCCCGGTCGACAGCAGCTTGGCGACCTGCGCACGATCGAGCGGCTGCTGGAGGATGATCTGCGCGCAGCGGAAGTCGCAGCTCTTCGCGTTCCCCAGCGCCTTCTCGCAAGTGTAGCTCATCCCGTGCTCGAACACCCGGGCCCCGCATTTGGGGCACAGCCCAAGCGGCTCCTTGCCCGTGAAGTCCACCTCGGCCACGTTGCCGTCGGCGTCCGCCTTCTCCTGGCCAAAGTCAAATTCGGGCTTCAACTCGGCGGTCATGCGGATCATGCCCGCGAACGGCCGGCCCATTTTGCTGCGGAAGCCCTGGAGGGGCCCCACGACTTTCTCCCGAATCAGCTCCTCCACCTCGACGACCTCGAACTGCCGGCCGGAAACGACCTTCCACAACGAAAAGTCGCAGCCCGTGTTGGAGCACTGAAACTTCTTGTAGTTCTCCTTCACCACGCCGCCGCACTTCGGGCAAGGCGTCTTGAGCGTCGCGAAGTCGCCCGGGATGGTCTCGCTCTCGTACTTTTTCGCCTTGAAGACGATGTAGCGCGTCATCTCGGCGATCTTCTCCATGAAATCCGCGCGCAGGAGCTGCCCGCGCTGGATCTGACGCAGCTGATGCTCCCACTCGCCGGTGAGTTCGGGGGAGCACAGTTCGTCGACCTTGAGTCCGCGAAGAAGGGTGATCAGCGAAAAAGCCTTGGGCGTGGGAACGAGCTCCTTGCCCTGTCGGATCAGGTATTGCTCGTTGATGAGGCCTTCGATGATGGCGGCGCGGGTCGCGGGCGTGCCGAGTCCCTTCTCGGCCATGGCCTCGCGCAGTTCCTCGTCCTCCACGAGCTTCCCGGCGTTCTCCATCGCCGAGAGCAGCGTGGCCTCGCTGAATCGCGCGGGCGGCTTTGTTTGGTGGCCCTGGAGGTCGATGGATTGGGTCGCCACCCGCTCCCCCACGGCGATCGGCGGCAGGGTCGGGGTTTCGTCGCTCTCCACCTCGCGTCCGTAGATGGCGAGCCAGCCCGGATTCACCAACACCTTGCCCTCCGTCTTGAACGGCTCGTTCATGACGCGCGTAATCCGCGTGGTGATGAGAAACTCGGCGGCGGGATAGAACACCGCGAGAAATCGCTTGGTGACCAAGTCGTAGATCTTCTGCTCCGCCTCGGTCAGGGTCTTGGGCGCCTGGGTGGTGGGAATGATCGCGAAATGGTCGGAGATTTTCGCGTTGTTGAAGATGCGCTTGTTCGGACGCACCCACTGCTCCTCAAGGATCTTGTCCGCGAAAGGCCGATACGCCGTCTCACGCAGAGCGGCCAGGGTCTCACGCACGGTCGGGAGATAATCCTCGGGCAGCGCGCGGGAATCTGTTCTCGGATAGGTGAGCACCTTGTGCCGCTCGTAAAGCGCCTGGGCGATCGAGAGCGTGTTCTTGGCCGAGAAGCCGAACTTGCTGTTCGCTTCCCGCTGCAGCGTGGTGAGGTCGAAGAGCGCCGGTGAAATCTGGGTGGAAGGCTTGCTCTCCTCCGTGGCGAGGCCGGGCTGGCCCAGGCACTTGAGGCGGATGGCCTCGGCCTTGGCCTTGTCCCACAGGCGCTCGGAGCGCTGGTCGCTAAACTCGCCCTCCTTGGTTTTCTCGCGCGTAAAATTCTCGTCGAACCAGCGCCCGCGATACTCGCCGCCCGCGGCGCCAAAAGCGGCGTGCAGCTCCCAATACTCGCGCGTGACGAACTTCTTGATCTTCTCCTCGCGCTCGACGACGACGGTGAGAGTGGGGGTCTGAACGCGGCCAACCGTGGTGAGGTAGAACCCGCCGCTCTTCGAATTGAAGGCGGTCATGGCCCGCGTGCCGTTGATGCCCACCAGCCAGTCGGCCTCGGAGCGGCAAGTGGCGGCGTCGGCAAGCGGCAGCATGTCCTGGTCGGAGCGAAGCTGCGTGAATCCGGCGCGGATGGCCGTCGGAGTCATCGACTGGAGCCAGAGCCTTCGAACGGGCTGCTTGGCCTCCGTGAAGCGGACAATGTGACGAAAAATCAGCTCGCCCTCGCGGCCCGCGTCGCACGCGTTGATGAGATTGTCGACGTCCTTCCTTTTGATCAGGCGGGCGAGGACCTTCAGCCGCGCCTCGTTTCGCTCGATCGGGCGCAGCGCGAACCGCGGGGGGATGAAAGGCAGGTTGGCAAAGCTCCACTTTCCCTTCTTCACCTCGGAGCCCTCGGGGGGGCAGATCTCGAGGAGATGCCCCACGGCGGACGAAACGACGAATTCGTCGTTTTCGAAAAAGTCCGCCTGCTTCGTGAAGCCTCCAAGAGCCTTGGCGATATCGGCGGCTACGGATGGCTTCTCAGCAATGATCAACGCTTTGCCCATGAGAAACGCGCGACTTTTAGGCGGTTCATGACTAGATAGCAACCTGTAGTTTTCGGGACATCCTGAAAACCCGGTGAACCCAAGCCCAAAATCGGGAGGAAAACCGGGAGCTTAAGCGGGAAGTTGAGCGAAAGTTTTGAATGGCGCCTTGGGGAGCGGGTTTTCCATACTCCCGCCCCAATGAAGTCGATGACCGGGCACGGATGGGCGGAGCACGCGAGCGACGGACACAAGGTGTCCGTCGAGATCAGCTCCGTGAACCGCAAGCAGAGCGAGGTGACGGTCATCCTCCCCAGAGAGCTGGAAGTTTTGGAGGCGCAGACGCGCGACGAGGTGAACCGCCGGGTCGCCCGCGGCCGGGTGTCCGTGCGCGTCACCCGCCACACATCGGATGGCGGCGAATCGCAGCGCGTGTCCCTGGACGCCCCCCTCGCCCGCCAATACTCGAAGGAGTTCAAGAAGCTCGCGCGAGAGCTCCACATTTCCGAGGAACTGACCCTGGACACCCTCCTCCGCGCTCCGGGAGTGCTGCAGGCGTCCCAGGATGTCGAGGACGCGGAAGCCTTTTGGCCCGCGGTGAGCGCCGCGCTCACCCAGGCCCTCGACACTTTGGTCGGAATGCGGGAGCGGGAGGGGAAGCATCTGGCGAAGGATCTCGCCGCGAGGATCCGCACCATGCGGCAGGCCGTCGCGCGGGTGAAGAAGCTCGCCCCGGTCGTGCAGGTTCGATACCGCCAGACGTTGCTGGAGCGCATCCGCGCGGCCGGACTCGACGAGCCCCAGATCGACGGAGACCGCATCGCGAAGGAGGTGGTTTACTTCGCCGACCGCTCCGACATCTCCGAGGAGCTCACGCGCCTGGAAGGCCACTTCGCCCAGTTCGACACCGTGGCGAAGTCGAGCGAGCCGGTGGGGCGAACGCTCGACTTTCTGGCCCAGGAGATGAACCGGGAGATCAACACCCTTGGGGCGAAGGCGAACGACAGCCAGATTTCGGCGGATGTGGTGATGCTGAAAACGGAGTTGGAAAAGTTCCGAGAGCAGGTGCAGAACGTGGAGTAGACAAACAGGCAAAGCCATGCTCACCGATCTCCCATGAGCACACTCCAGCAAGGGCGCCCGCTATTGATCGTTCTGTCCGCGCCCTCCGGCGCGGGCAAGACCACGCTGTGCCAGCAGCTGTTGGCGGAGCGGCCGGGCTTCACGCGCGCCGTCACCTGCACCACCCGCGCGCCGCGGCCGGGGGAGAAGGACGGGGTGGACTATCATTTTCTCTCGGCCCAGGCGTTCATGGATCGGATCGCCGCGGGCGACTTCCTCGAGCACGCGCTGGTGTACCAGCATCGGTACGGGACGCTAAAGTCGGAGGTTCGCAACCGCCTGCGCGATGGGATGGACGTCATCCTGACCGTGGATGTCCAGGGCGCGAAGGCGCTGCAGGAAGCCGCGTCCGACGACGCCGACCTGCGCGCCGCGTTGGTCACCGTTTTCCTCACGCCCCAAACCATGACCGAGCTGGAGGCGCGGCTTCGTCGGAGAAACCAAAACAGTCCGAGCGATCTGGAGCGGAGGCTGGCGGAGGCCCGGATCGAGATCCAGCGTTGGCACGAGTTTCAATACCTGATCATCAGCACCACCATCCCGGAAGACCTGCGTCGCATGCTCGCGATCGTTGACGCCGCGAAGATGCGATCCTCCCGCTGCCGCGCCCCTGAACTATGAATTCTCCCAAGAACGTTGTGCTCGGCGTGACCGGCTCCATCGCCGCTCATAAAGCCGCGGATCTCGCCAGCCTTCTCGTAAAGCAAGGCTGCCAGGTGAGGGTGGTGATGACGGTGGACGCCCAACGCTTCATCACGCCCCTGGTGTTCAAGACCCTCTCCCGGCACGCCGTGGTGACCGATCTGTACGACGAGGAGGGAGGCTGGCAGCCCACGCACATCCGTTGGGCGGACGAGGCGGATCTCCTGCTCGTGGCGCCGGCGACGGCGAACATCATCGCCAAGCTCGCCCATGGCCTGGCTGACGACGCCCTCACCTGCATCGCCCTCGCCTTGCGGCCGGAGGCGAAGCTGCTGATCGCCCCGGCGATGAACGGGAAGATGTGGAATCACCACGCGACGCGGGCGAACGCCGCGACGCTCCAAAGCCGGGGGGCTCAGTTCGTCGGGCCGGACTCCGGAATCCTCTCCTGCGGTTATGAAGGGATCGGCCGCCTGGAGCCGGTGGAATCCATCGCCGCCCGCGCCCTGTCCCTGCTCGGGATTCAGCGGTCCAAGGCGTCCAACGGCCCTCCCCTGAGGTCGCGAACGCGTCGTTCCCGACCCAAAGCGTGACATTCCAAACCGATTCAGGTCTAATCGAGAGCCATGCCGACGGAGCCGAATAACGCAGAAAATCCTCCCCCTGCCGGCACGGATCCCTTTGCGTTCCACGAAGAGAAACCCCCTCCTGCGTCCTCGCGCCGGGGACATCGTCGATGGCGGGACAGCCTTCACAAGCTCTTCGAGGTGATCCGCGACACACGGCCTCCTCCCGAGCAGCAGGCGCACCGTCTCCGCACCGTCGAGCAGAACATTGTGCTTCCGGTCAAGCTGCTGCTCGTCGCCATCGTTTCCTTCTATGTTTTCGCGCCGGTGACGAGCCCAGACACCGCCGCTGTGCGGCCCCCGACGCCGGCCCATGCCGGGGGGACGAACGGGATCAACGCCTCTCCGTCGTCGACAAACTCGTCGTTGCGAGCCGAGATGCTTCAGGATCGGTCCAACCCAAGCAACGAGGCGTTCAGCCGGGGCTACCGAAGCCTTCGCTACATGCTCATCGGCTACATCCTGATGCACTTTCCGGTGGCCGGAATCCTCTTCTGGCCGCGGGCGTTCCGAATGCGGCTGCGACATGTCCAGAACATCATTCTTGTGGTCAGCTGCTTTGACGCGGTGTTTGTCTCGCTGCTCACCTATCTGACCGAAGGCGTGTCGAGCATCGCGTACTGGCTGTTCCCGGGCCTCATTCTACGCAACACCATCAGCCTTCCCCTCGCCCGGCCCCAGCTCCTGCTGAACGTGCTCACCATCGTCCTCTACGCGACGGCGGGCAGCCTTGACCTCTCCACCAACTATCCGGGACCGGAGCCCATCGGGGCGTCCTTGGAGAGCGCGCTCTTTCTGCGGATACCCGCCGGGCACAATCCCACGGAGCAGTTCGTCATGCGCATTGTGCTTCTCATCCTGCTCACCCTGTGTTGCTACGCCCTGCAGGTGCTGCTGGAGAAGCAGCGCCAGACGGAGGACGACGCCCGGGAGCTCACGACGCGCCAGCAGCAGCTCGACGTGGCCGCGCGGCTGGCGGCCCAGATCGCCCACCAGATCAAGAATCCGCTCGGGATCATCAACAACACGATCTACAACCTCGAGCGCAGCGTCCGCACGGGAAAGCACGATGTCGCGGAGCAGCAGCTGGGAATGATTCGGGAGGAAGTGACGCGGGCCGACCAGATCATCACCCGCCTGATGGGCTACGCGCAGCTCCGGGAAGGGCGCGTGGAGAAGCTGGACGTCATTGAGGAAATGGAGCGCGTGACGCACGAGGTTTTCCCTCCCATCGCGAAATACCAAACCCGCATCGTGAAGCAATACGCGGAGGATCTGCCGGCGCTCTGGATGCAGCGACAGCATCTCGCCGACATCTTCTCGAACATCCTCACCAACGCGCGCGAAGCGCTCTTCGGGCAGGGGGAGATTCGTATCCGGATAGAGCGCCTGAGCGACAGCGCCATCCGGGTCGTCATCGCCGACAGCGGCCCGGGCATCCCGGCCGACAGAATCAACCAGATCTTCCAGCCGTACTTCACCACCAAGGAAAAGGGCAACGGCCTCGGGCTGGCGATCGTCAGGCAGAACATGAATCTTTACGGCGGCGCGATCCGCGTGGAATCCGAGCTCGGCCAGGGCTCGCGATTCATCCTCACCTTCCAGGTCCGCGCCTCCGCGCAGCAGCCCGCCGCCACCCCATGAGCGCTCTCACCACACCGATCCTCATCGTCGACGACGAGAAGAACATGCGCGCCTCGCTCCGGGATCTTCTGGAGGGCGAGGACTACGAGGTGCGAACGGTCGAGAGCGCGGAGCTCGCGCTGGAGGTGCTGGGCAAGGAGCGGTTCTTCCTGGGCATCTTCGACGGCCAGCTCGGGGGCATGTCGGGCTACGAGCTCCTTGCCAAGGTGCGCAAGCAGTGGCCCGACATGATGGTCCTCATCATCACGGCCTACGCCACGCCCTCGCTCGCGGTCGAGGCGATCAAGGCCGGGGCGAAGGATTACCTCTCCAAGCCCTACGCGCCGGAGCAGCTGCTCCACGCCGTGGCGGAGTGCGCGAGGGTCTTCCAGCTGAAGGAGGAGAACGCCGCGCTCCGCGCGAAGTCGATCGAGCAGTTCAGCGTGGAGCAGATCGTCGGGGATTGCGCGAAGGTGCGGGAGCTCCGCCGGCTCATCCAGATCATCGCGCCCTCCAACGCGACCGTTCTCATCCTCGGCGAAAGCGGCACGGGCAAGGAGCTGATCGCGGGCGCCATCCACGGCCTCAGCCATCGCAGGGAGCGCTCCTACGTTCGAATCAACTGCGCCGCCATCCCGGAGGCCTTGCTCGAGAGCGAGCTCTTCGGACATGAGAAGGGGGCGTTCACGGGCGCCATCCGACAGAAGCTGGGGCGCGTGGAGGAGGCCGACGGCGGCACGATCTTTCTCGACGAGATCGGCGACATGAGCCGCCCGCTGCAGGCGAAGCTGCTGCGCTTTCTGGAGAACGGCACCTTCACGCGGGTCGGGGGCAACGAGGAGCAGCAGGTGGACGTCAGGCTCATCGCCGCGACCAATCGCAACATCATCGAGGCCATCCAGCAGAACGAGTTTCGCGAGGATCTTTTCCACCGGCTCAATGTGATGCAGCTGACCCCTCCCCCGCTGCGGGAGCGCGGCGGCGATATCGTGATTCTCGCGGAGCATTTCCTGCGGCATTTCAGCGCCTCCTTGAACGCGAGCCTGAAGGGCGTCAGCGCCCCCGCGAAGCAGCGCCTGATGGCGCATCACTGGCCGGGAAACGTCCGCGAGCTCCGCAACGCCATCGAGCGCGCCGTGATTCTCGAAACAACCTCCGAGGTTCAGGCGCAAAGCTTGCCGGACTTCCAGGTGGAGTCCCAGCTGCGGAAGAGCGCCGCCCCTGGCCCGGGCATCGTGATCACCGGGGCTCAATCCATCGACGAGCTTCTGGCGCAGTTCGAGCGCGAGCTCATCCTCCAGGCTTTGCACCAGAACAATGAATCTTTGACCCGCACCGCGGAGCAGCTCAAGATCACCCGGCATGCGCTGCGGTATCGCATGCAACGGCTGAGCATTCTCGGCGGCGAGGAAATGGGGGATGAAGGCCAGGGCTCGAAAACCGATAATCCCTCCGCATGAACACGACTCTTTTCATGGCACAAGCAGGCGGGCCTTCCCCCGCCAAGCCGGACGCGCCCGGCAAGATCGTCCCCGTCCAGCCCGCGCCGCCGGCGCCGCTCCTCTGGTCGCCCTTCCGCAGCGAACTGGGCGCCCGAACCGACATCGTGGTCATCGCGGTGGTCGTCGTCGTCCTGGGCATGGCTCTCTTCGGTTGGGCCTTGTTTTTCCGCAGGCCATCTGGCAGGTCCCTCGCCGGCCGTGGCGGCATCCTTCATGAAGGCGGACACGGAACGTCGCGCCGTCGTCGCCGTTCGCGGCATCCATCAAACGCCCCCCGCAACCCCACTCTCAAGGAGCGCGGAGGCCTCCCTCCCGAGCGGCCATCCGACGAACCCGGGGGATCCGGCCCCGCCTGAGCATGCAGGAAAGCCAAGCCATCACCCGCAAGAGCGCGTCGAACCTGGCGCTTGCCTTCATCCTGCTGCCCAAGGAAAAGCGCGATGGAATGGCCACCCTCTACGCCTTCTGCCGCGAGGTGGATGATGTCGCCGATGAGGACGCCCTGCCGGTGGCCGAGCGACGCGCGGGCCTCCAGGGTTGGCGGGAGGACATCGCCCAGGCTTGTCGCCCCGACGGACAACCCCGGTTCGTCGTCAATCGCGAACTGCAACCCTTCATCCAAAAGCACGCCCTGCCCTTCAGCCTGTTCGATGAACTGATCCAGGGCTGCGAGATGGATCTCGAAACGACGCGCTACGCGAGCTACGCGGACCTTGAGCAGTACTGCTACCGCGTCGCTTCCGTCGTCGGGCTGCTGAGCATCGAGATCTTCGGCTACCGAAATCCCGCCTGCCGTGAATACGCCCTCTGCCTCGGACAGGCCCTCCAGCTTACGAACATACTGCGCGACGTTCGCTCGGACGCGGAGCGCGGACGGATTTATCTCCCCGGCGAGGAGCTGTCGCGGTTCGGTGTGCGCGAGGAGGAGATCCTGCGATTCGAATACTCGGATCGATTCCGACGGCTCGCCGAGAGCGTCGCGGCCCGCGCCAAATCGCACTACCAAAAGGCCACCGACCTGCTGCCGAGGGAGGACCGGCGTTCCATGATCGCCGCCGAAGTCATGGGCTCCGTCTACTGGAGGCTTCTGCGAAAGCTTGAGTCCCGCGGATTCAATGTGTTTGGGCCCGAGCCAATGCGACTGAACAAGCTGCAGAAGATTCACCTCATCGCCCGGACGTGGTGCCGCGACGTCTTCGGCGCGCTGACTCCCAACTACGGATCCAGCCGCAGCCGATAGTGGCGTTGATAGGGCGCGGGGCTGGCGCGCAAGTCGTCCGAGAACACAGCGTTGAACCCCGTCGACCGCGGCGGCTCGGGAGCGCGGAAGTAATCCACAAAGTTGGTCACCTGATTCTCCGCGTACTGAATCGTGACGCGCCGCCCCGGGACCGGCGGCCACTGGAGGCGGATCCGCGAGGTTCCTGTCTGAACCAGCCGCAGACGAAGCGAGGATGTTGGGTCGCGCGGATCTGTTCCCGCGAGAAACTCCCGCAGGTTGGAGTCCCCATCGTGGTCCGGGTCGCCCGCCGCGCCGTTGTCCCCGGTCGGGTCGTCGGGTCGAAGGCCGTGCGCGATCTCCCACGTGTCGGGCAGGCCGTCGCCGTCGGAGTCGAGATCCTTCGGATACGCCAGCCGAACCTGTATCGGAGCAACCACCGTGACGCCGTCCGGCCGCGTGTTCAGCGAGCTGGCCAGAGCCGCGGTGTCCAAGGAGCGTGTCATGGCCACGGCATCGTAGTCCCGCAGCCCCACGACGGCCGCGAGCTGAATCGTGTCGCCCGGAAGCGCGTCGCCCAAAGCCGAGAAGGGGATCACCACCTCGATGTAGTCCGCGTTCTGTTCGAACGCCGCGCTGCTGGCTCGCGCGTCAAGCGAGTTGGTCTGGGGCGAGCGATTGAACTGTTGCAGGCGCGACCCTGGGACGGGGTCAAGCTTCGGGCCCAATCCAAAAACGCCCTGACCGATGTTAAGAGTCAGCGCGGGACGTCGGTTGCTCCGTTGATTGGAGTCGGCGAACTCATCGCCCAGGAGGCAGCCCACCAGCGGTCGGAATCCCGAGAACGCCAGATTCTCCAGACAGTCCAGGCCGTCCGCGCCCTCCCCGCCTGGATCAATCACGCCGTTGCCAACGCCCTTCATCGATTCCACCCCGGCGCGACGCGGGGAGCCGACAAACAGGAAGAGGTTTGCGTCGTCGGGAATCATCAGGCTGGCGAACCCAACATACAGATTCGAGGAGTCGTTGTTCACGTAAGCGAAGCCCAGATTCGAGAAGTCGCCATGACGGCCCAGGATCGGCCTGCCGATGAGATCAAAGGTCTGGCCGTTGATGTTTCCATCCTTGTCGTTCGGGGAGTCCGCCTCCACCACCGGCGTGTTCCACTCCGAGAAGTAAACCGGATCCAGGGGGAGCGATCGCTGAATGACGAATTGGTCGAGAACGACGCCGTTGGTGGTCACGGCCTGCAGGGTCGCGGTGTCGCCTGAAATCTCCACGTTGAGGCAGTGATTAGCCTTGAGGAACTGGGAACTGAGCGGGTGCCGCGAGGTGAACTGATACAGTCCGGCGCCGCCTCCGCCCGCGACCACGGCGTGCAAGCCGTTCGTGGGGCAGAATCGCTCGAAGTTGTGGTCGTGCCCGGAAAGCACAAGCTGAACGCCGTAGAGGCGCGCGGCCTGCCCGATGAGCTGCATCATCTCCACCTGGTCCAGCACGCCGTTGTAGTTGCGGTCCGCCAGGGAGTGCTCGCCGGAATGCGCGATCGGGGAATGGAAGAAGAGGACTTTCCAAGGCTTCGCGCTGCCGGCCAGATCATTGGTCAGCCATTGATACTGCTGGGTGTTCGCGTTGAAGTCGTAAACCGTGAACCAGGGGTTGTAGAGCGCGACAAAGTGAACGTCGCCCTGGTCGAACGAATAGAAATGCTCGGTGCCGGTGGCGGAGTTGGTGGGCAGATAGAACGTCGATTGAAAGTGCGGCGCGTTCAGGACCATGTTCGTGGGATTCCATTCGGCAGGATCCCCGGCGCAGCAGTTCAGGTCGTGGTTTCCAATCGATAAGAAAAACGGCGTGTTGCGCATCTGGCCGGTTTGGCGCAGGTACTGGGCGAAGACGCGGGTGTCCGGAGTCTTGTCGTCGAAGCCGGCGTAGATGATGTCGCCTCCATGCAGCACAAGCTCCGGGGCCAACTGGGCCAGCACCTGCGCCTGCGCGAACTGGGCGGCGGTGTTCTGCCCGGTGTCGGCGATGAACGCGAAGTGAACCGGCCCGCGCTCCCGGAAAGTCTGGAAGAAATCAATGTCGGACGCGACCGAGTCCGATCCGCTCCGGCCCGTCACCCGGTAGTAGTACTGCGTGTCGGGCTCAAGGCCGGTCAGGGTCACCGCGTGATCGTTCGTCAGGGCGGGGAGTGTTTTCGATTGTCCCAACGCCATCGTTCGGCCGTATTTGACGACGCTGTCGAGAAGAAGATCCGTTCGCCACGCGATCACGACGCTGCGCGGCGTGTTGTTCTGAACAAAGGGGCCGCGAGAAATGTTCGCCGTGAGGAGCGCGCTCAGAGTCACGGGGGACAGCCCGGTCCAGGTCTGGGCTCCCTCGAGCGCGACGACGTTCTCCCCCTTCTGAAGCAAGGACCGGCTTGAGGTGAGATCGATGTCGGCCAGGCTGAGCACCGCGTCCTCCTCCGCGGGAAGGAATGGATCCTGTTTGACCAGGGACACGCCCGCGCCAACGACCTGCGTGACGCGCTTGCCGTTGAGATAAGCGATGAACCCCTGCTCATGCTCCACCTTCAGCCTAAGCGATCGAATCGCGGCGGGGTCGTCGAGAAAGAAGCGACGCCGGAGGAGGATCCGCGCGGGCGCGGCCTGGGCGCTCTGCAAGGCTGGACGCGAGTTCTCAAGATCGAATCCGCTGCGGGCCATGGACCACTTGGAGTCGTCGAATCCCAACTCCATCCACGCGGGGCCCGACGCGTTCGCCGGGGGCGGCGACGGGGAGTAGCTCCACAGCTCGCCCATGTTCACCAGCGTGGAATCGGACCCCTGCCCGATCGCCGCCGAAAAGAACCAGAGAGCGCAGATGCAGAACGCCATTTTCATAAGGGGGCGGACCTAACCTAGGAGACGAGTCGCGCTCAAACAAGCCATGAGTGAGATATCGGCGAATCGGCGAAACGATCAACGCGGCCGCGGACGAGACGCCCGCCGGCCGCGCGACCAGGATGCCTGGATGAAATCAGGGGCCTTCGATGATTCGATAGTAGCGTCGCGATCCGCTGACCGCGTCGCTGAACTGGACATCGGCGCCCGACGCGAGCTTCGGATCTCCGAGGGGCGTCCACGAGGCCGCGCCCAGGTCGGTCTTGTACTGGAGCTGATAGCTCTTCCCCGCGGCGCTGTTGCAGTGGAGGGTCACCTGGTTGCCGGCGCGGGAGATCTCGCTCACGATCACAGTCTCGCCAGCGGCGAACACTTCGATCAGATAGGAGTAAACCGCGCTCATCGGAGGCGACCCGTCGTCCACCGCCTGCACCACCACCGCATGGCGTCCGACCTGATCGGCCGTCGGGGTCCAGGTCACCACACCCGACGCAGGCTCGACCGTCAAACCGACGGGCGCTCCCTGCGGCAGTGAGAAACCCAGGCGCTGCGGCGGAAGGTCCGGATCGACTGCCGTCGCGAAGGCGAGCCGTTTTCCCACCTGCCCGTAATGGGCGTGCTGATCGAAGGCCGGCGGCTGGTTCACCTCGTCCACCTTGATTTTGAAGGACGTCGCGGCGCTCAGCCCCGGCTTCCCTGAGTCGGTGACGCGGACCGAGAGCGCATAACTGCCCGGACCTTGAGCCTCGGTCGGACGCCAGCGGAAACGTCCGTCCGGGAGGATCAACGCGCCAGCGGGCGCCCCGGGATCCAGGGTGAACGTCAGCTGCGCCGGGGCGCTTTCCGCGTCCTCGGCCGTGGCGGTGAAGAGCAATCGAACGTTTTCGTTCACCACCATGTTGGGGATCGGGGTAATCGTGGGCGGTGTGTTGCCATCGCCGCCAAGAGTGTTGGGGCTTCTGGGAGTGGGATGAACCATGAACCGGATGTCCTCGGCGCCGTCCGGAAAGCGTCCCATGCTGATATCGTTGGTCTGCTTGCCGAAGGACACTTTGTCCACGACGGCGAGGCTCGGCGTGAAGAGGGCGATGATCCCGCCGTTCTTCTTGTCCAGCGAGAAGTTGGCGTGAAGATCCTGGGCCCCCGGCGCGTTCAGCGAACTCTGCTTGTCAGCCCACACGAGCAGGTGATCGCGAGCCGGGATGAGGGTCCCCGCGGGAATCGCAAACTGGTTGGCGTTGCCCAGGTTTTCGGACAGGAAGTAGCCCGAGAGATCCGCCGTCTGCTCGCTCGGATTGTAGAGCTCGAACCAATCGTTGAACTTTCCGCCCGCGGGATTCGCGAGCGTGCTGCTGTTGGCGGCCATCCACTCATTGATCCGCACCGGCGCCGGCGTCGCGTCGTTGCCCGCGCCCGGCGTCACGTGAAAGAGCTTCTGCCGATAGAACGGCTGTCCGTCCGGAAACGAGCCAAAGGCCTGATCGGCGTCAAGCCTGGGATAGTTGATGTAGTCGATGATCTGCGGGCCGCCCGGGATCTCCCGGCTTAACACCACGGCGCCGTTGGTCGGACTGATGCTGAAGCTCGTGTGGATGAAGCCCGGCGCGGTGGCCTCCGGCTCGCCGTCTCCCCAGATCACGAGGAACTGTCCCGCCTGAATCGTCGTTCCCGCGGGGAAAGCCCACTTCTTGAGCTGCCCGTAGTCATCGCTCACGAAGTAGCCGGTCAGATCCAAAGCCTCCTTGCCGGCGTTGTAGATTTCGATCCAAGGATCCTTGTCGCCCTGGTTGTCCGCCAATCCGTTTTGGTTGTAAGGCAGCACCTCGTTGAGCCAAAGCGGAGGATACGCGGGCAGAGGGGCGGCAACGGTGTTCGGGAGGCCGGGGGTCGCGAACATGGGGGCGACTGAGTTGGAAACAAAGAGCGGACCCGAAGGCAAGGTTCGTCCGACTACCGCCACCGCGTTCGGCCCAGGCAGGAACCAGAAGCTCAAGGTATACGTCGAGTTGGTGAGGATCGGCTGCGTGACCTGCCAGACGGAGAAATTCGTCGAGCTTTGCCCAGGCCCCTTCGAGAACAAGTGCAGGCTGCTGGTTCCGGAATGGGCGACGGCGGCGCTGACGTCCGATCCGACGCTGTTCGTCGAGACAAACCATGTCCCCGCAAGAGGCGATTCAAATCCGCCGTTCTTTGCCACGTCCACTCCGTTCGTGTCCACCAGGGTCACGTCGTCGACGAATACATCGCCGGAGAACGGCAGGAACAACACCAGTCGATTGCCCCTGTTGGTGGCCGTGGCGGTGACCTTCTGCCACTGAATCTGCGCGCCGTCGGTCCAGTTGCTGACGCGGCTGTCGTCCTGGGAGGCGTCGATCAACTGCAGCGAGGCGCCGGTGCCGTAGACGCGGGGCGACCAGGGGAGCGCCGACTCATATCGCACGCGGTCGACGACAATGTCCTGGGCGGGCGTGTCGCCCGGCTTGATGAGGCTGAGCACCTCGCTGGAATCGGAAAGATTGCCGGTGAACTCATCGAACACCCGCGCGATCGTGGAGAAGGCGCGCTCAAATTTCGTCGAGTTCGCGGCGAGGACGAGGAATTGCTTGGGCGCGAGCAACGCGCCCGGCGGGAACTTGTAGCTCACCCCGTCGAGCCGCCATCCGGACAGGTCGTAGGACTCGGTTGCGGACGTGTTGTGGAGCTCGATGAAGGCGGACTCCGGCAGCAGGCCGTTGTAAAGAATCTCGTTGATCACCACGCGCCCTTCCGGCGGAACGAGGTCGGTGGTGCGCTTCACATGGTTGACCTGAAAAAGCCCCGGGATCGGGACGCCGTTGCGGTCGACGCCCTGGATCAGCAGCGTGTTGTCGCCCGGAGCGAGCGGAACCTGCATGCGCCACGCGGTGACCATGATCTCCTTCGTCCCAGGAGGGTTGAACCAGGTCAAGGGATACGCCACGCCATTGACCGTGAGATGGTCGACCTCCAGGGGCGCGGAGCCGCTGAGCAAAGCCACGGAGCCGTTGGTCTCGTAGGCCGCGCTGCCTAAGACCGTGAAGTTCGTCAGGTGCGGCTTGATCTGGTTGGCAATGTAGGGAATCCGGGCCGCGATCCACGTCTTGATGTCGGCGGGAGATTGAACCGAGCCCCCGCGCCCGCTGGCGGTGATCTCGGCGTACTTTGCGTCCATGAGGGCGTTCAGCGCCGGATCCCTCATGACGCGATCGGTGATCTCCTTCAAGGCGCGCCAATACATGCGGCGGAACTCCGGCGCTTGATAGATCCGGAGCATCGCGTCGTCGGCCGTCTGATACTGGAATAGATCATCCCCCGTCGGGCCGTCGCTGCCGCTGTTGCCCAGGACGATGTTGAAGTCCCAGGTCATGATGGTCCATTTGCCCTGCGTGGGCTTGTACCCGTACATGTTCTGCGAGTTTCGATTTCCGAAGCTGTCCCAGTTGCCCACGGAGTGCTGCACCGCGAAGGTTCTCATCCACTGCTCCATGTTCGCCTGACGCTTCATGTTGGCGACATAGTCGCCTCCCGGAAGCGTGTTCGCGGCGTCGGTGAGGTCCCAGACGTTCGTGTAATCGTTGGCGGTGCCGTTGGCCGCGCGCGTCAGGAAGTTGTAGCGGTAGCGGGCCAGCTTCTTGATGTTCTGCTGCGGACCGGTGTAGAAGTTGACCAGCGTGCACCAGGAGTTGTTGTTGAAGCCCGCCGCCCCGCCCGCGATGACCTGAACATCGTCAAACTCGAACCAGGGTTGGAGCTTGTACAGATTTCCATTGGAGTCGTTGGGGAATCGCTGCGCCACGACATCTGTTCCCGGCGTTTGGGTGTCCTCCATAAAGTCGCCCTTGCGATTCCCATCCACGAACACAGCGACAAATCGTCGATAGTTGTACGGGAGGTCCATCTGCCGCATCATCCAATAGCAGGTTTGCTCCCGCTGCGCCAACCCGTCGTCACCGGCGCCGTTGCCGGGCGAGTGCAGCTTGTTGAAGTTCTCGGTGCCCAGGAGGGTGTCGTCCAGCGGGAGCTCGATCGAGAAGTGGCAAAGATCCGTGACGGGGGTGTTGAACCCCTGGTGATACGGACTCCCGGCGTACTTGGAGCCGATGAAATAGATCACGCGGAAGTTTCCATAGACGAAGGTTCCCTCCACGCGCTCGTTGCTCAGGGAGGGGCGATTGATCCATTGGCTCACGTTCTTCGCGGAAAGATACATGTGGTAGTTCGCGAATCCGCTGGAAGGGCTGGGCTCGCCAAAACGAACCAGGCATTCACGCGCGGGGGCGTCGACCGGAAAACGGCTGACTTGAGCGGCGGGCGAAGCGTCGACCGCCTCCACGTAAAACGCCACCAGGGTGTTTGGGCCCGGCCCCGGGATCAACGCCGAGAAGACTCCGTCACCCGCGACAGCATCGCCGCCTGTGCCGTCGTCTTTCATCGGAGTGGTCGTGAAGGTCGTGTCGGGGTCGAGTCGATACGCCAGGTTCAGCGATTTGATTCCGTCGGGGTCCTGGACCCGGGCCGTCACCAGCGCGTTTTCCCCGACGGCGGGGAGCGCGGGGAAATGGTGAACGTCCGAGATCGCGGGGGGCGCGTTGTCGATGGCGATGCTGTTGCGCGCTCCGGGGGTGCCAAGGTTCTTGGGCACGACCATCGCGCCGGCGAGCTCAAATCCGTTGCCCTTCAGGCGCAGCACGAGCTCAGGCCAGCCACGCAGCCAGCGGACCTTGGCGCGGATGGTGCAGACCCGGCCTTCCGTGATTGCGCTGGTCAAGGCGACGCGGATTCGATTCGCGCCGGTGTCGCCGCGGGCGGAGGCCCGGATATGCAGGGACTTGCCGCTATTGTGGCCTTCTGTGGCTTCCAGCGTGGAGTTCACATGATCGCCCTGAGGCGTCCACACTCCCAATCCGCTCTCGAAAGTGGAGTTCGCGACCAAGTTCGGGCCGTTGGGCGTTCCGATGACCTCCACGTCGTCGAGCAGACACTCGCCCGCGTTCAGAAGGGTCACCTCAAGCCGGTTGATGGGGTCGTTGAGAGGCCAGGTGAGGCTGTTGTCCACCAATCCCGTCGCTTCAATGCTTGTCCACTGCGATTTCTTGGTGTCGTCGCTGTCGCCCCAATTATACGCCAGCCGGTGATTGGCCCGCGGATCGCGGAGCTCGATGCTGCTGCCATCGCCGTTGGCCCACTTGCTCCATTGGCCGCCCCGCTCGAAGGTGAGCTCATCGACGACCGGGTAGATGATGTTGGTGACGGTGACGCCGCTCTTGTTGACGTTCACGTGCTCCACCGGCATCGCGAGCGCGACGCGGTCGCCGTCCTTGGTCGGCTTGCCCTGATAGTTCCCAAATGTGTTTTGCTCCGTCAGGGTCCCGGCGTAATGGGCGAGCAGGTTCGTGCGATCCCTCGCCACAACGAGATAGCCTCCCGCCGGAATCACGGCGCCCGCGGGAAACTTGTAGCTGATGCCGGCGACGAACTTCCATCCGCCGATGTCCACCGCCTCCTTCCCTTGATTGTAGAGCTCCACAAATCCGTCGTTGTCGTCGCCGGAGATCGGCTTGTACATGATCTCATTGATGACGATGTCATGGATCAGGGGGGCTCCATTGGGATCGGCGGGAGAAGTCTGCTTCAAGGGATACCATTCCTCGCCGCCGTCTGGATACCGCCCGATCGAGATGTTGGGGCGTTGGTCGCCGAACTTGACGGCGTCGATCACCCGGTTCTGGTTTGAGTTCACCAGATAAACCGTCTCGCCCTCGGCGCGCAGCGAAAACCCGAGCTGAACCTGACCGAACGATATGTGGCCCCCCGAGGGCAGCACAGTGCCGTTCGGGATCCGATAAAGGTTCGTCGAAGGCGAGTCGGAGAGCCAGGCGCCCGACAGGTCCGCGGGCCTGGATCCGCGGTTATACAGCTCAATGTAATCGGAGAGCGGGGCGGCGCTGTTCGCGAGAAGCTCGTTGATCACGACATCGCGAATCGGCTCCGCGCCGACGGCGTCGACTCGCCCCGGAGATCCTCCTTTTCGATCGCTGATGCCCCAGGCCGCCGCGTTTCGCTCGCCGTAGGAAGGACGTTTCAGCACGAGCGAGTGCCCGGCGCCATCCGCGCCCACGGGCCACGGGGCGTTGTTGTCGTACGGAACCTCAAGCATCACCGCGTTGAGCTTGTCTTCCAACCGCACCTGCCCCGCCGGATGCAGGGCGCCGGTGAACGGTCCGAAGACATTCACGACGCCATACACGGTCTTGATCGCGTCCGGCTCCTTGGCCACCACGAGGTAGCCGCCCGCGTCCATCACCGTCCCGGGAGGGAATGTGAAGTTGATGTCCCCCTCGAAGTGATAACCGCTGATATCCTCGAAGAAGGGATTGGAGTTGTACAGCTCAACGAACTCGAGGCTGTTCGTTAAATCCGGGCGGAAGGCGGACTGAAACATGATCTCCGTAATCGCGAGGGGTCCGGTGCGAGCCGACGGTCCCGAGGGCTCGATGGCGGACAAAGTCTCTGGAGAGCCGACGGAGGTCACCGGTCCGAAATCGCGAAACTGCGCCGTCATCACCTGGTTCGTGACCTTGCTGGACAAGGCCAGGCCCAGATACATCTCCAAGGGCGCGGAGAGCGCGATGGAGCCGATCTGCATCCAGTGGTCGCCGTCGCGGCTGGCGTACCCGCGGAAGAGATTGTCCTCGCGCCTGACGCGGAGCCAGCTCTCGGGATAGTTGAGAGGAAACGAGCCCGAGGCGTTCACGCTGGCGCCGACGGCGGCGCGGGACGCGAAGTAGATCCCCTCCACCCCAGGGCTGGCCGTCATCATCACGAACGGGCTGTTCGACGCCAGCGTGAGCCGGGCCATCAGGGCGCCCTTGGCCCAGGCGTCGACCGCGTTGGCGAGCGATTGAACCCGCACCCTGTAGTCAAAGTTCCCGCTGACCAACTGCCAGTTGAACTCGAGCTGATCGGAGGCGCCCGCGATGTCGCGGCTCGCCACCGTCATGTCGTAGCCGCCAGGGACCTGGGTTGTCCCGCCGCCGCGCAAACCAGCCCCAATCTCGAGCGAGGAAAACTCCGACGCCCGAAAGGTGATCACGGTATTGGGCGCGATGGTATTGGGCGCGAGCACGCGATCCTGAATCCCGCTGACGTGGAGATTGTATGTTCCACCCGGTGTCATCGCCGAGGTGGTCAAAGCGACGGTTGAATCATCGACAAGCGTTGAGGAGGATACCCCGACGCCTCCATCCAGCGTAAAGTGGGTCGCGTCGCCGCCCGAGGCGGGGGTGATGGGCTCGGAGAAACGCACGCGGAGCCTCGTGGAGGAGAGGTAGATCACCTGCGAGACGCTCGGAGGCGTCGTGTCCGCTTTCACGACGACCAAAACCTCGGTCGTCAGGTTCGTGCCCACGTTGTTCCCCAGTCGGCAGCGATACTTTTGCCCGTCGTTGGGGACGATCTGGGCGGCGGGGATCGAGTAGACCGACTTGGTGGCCTCCGGGATGTCGTCGCCGTTCAGCTGCCACTGGTAGTTCACCGGCGAGCCGTTGTTCGCTGTCGCGACGACCAACAGGGGCCGGCCTTCGCTCACAACAATGTTGCTCGGCATGAGGTTGAGGAGCGAGGGCGCCGTCACCACGTTGGTCTTGTAAGATATCAATCGAACCGTGCTTCCCGCCTTCCCGGGGATCGGCTCCTCGATGCCGGCGTCGGGCAGTTGCCAGCGCACGGAAAGATGATCCGGTCCACTCCCCTCCTTGTGCACCGCCTCGATGTAGTAGCGCCGCCCGGCCTCCAGGGAAATGGCCGCTGACTTTTGGTTCGGTTCGGCGTTCCACTCGTGATATCTCGTCGCGTTGTTGACGTTCGCGATCCGCACCCGGTTCGTCGCGTATTCGTCGGAGCTCAGAAACAGGTCGGACCACTCGTCGCTGGCAATCCAGAAAGTGTAGGATCCCGTTGCCGGCGGCAGGACAAAACCGCGGATCCGCTGCCCGTAGCCGTCGCCGTAGTTCGCGGGCGACTCGAACTCGCTCAACACCGCGATCGTCGTCGGCGTCGTGTTGGTGAACAACACGGTGGTGGCGTACGTGCTGTCGTTGGTGCTCAGGCCTTTCCAGACTTCGCGCGCCAAGGCGCCGCTTTGACCTCGCGCTGAGCCTGACGGCAGCGTGAGCAAAGCCACAAGGATCAAAGAGGCGCGCCAGGGGGTCTGGCGAATGCGGGCGAGAGCTTCGGACTTAAACATTGGCATAGTAATCTGGAAAGGTTGGAAGCGGGGTCAGGGTCTTGGAATGTCGACGCGCCGCAGGACAACCATCGTTGGCGGAGTGATCGTCCGGGGAGGAGGAAACATAAGAGACGCCAGGGGAAAGGAACTCGCGTTGATTCAGGACAGAGCCAGCCCGGCGAGCCGACCCGACCCGTAAAAGTTCATTGAACGACGGCTGGGGCGGGTTCACAGCAAACATCTGATACTTCTCTTCCTGGGCCCTCTTGCGAACAGCCGCCACCCCGGGAGACGCCTCCCAGGAAGGGCGTGGTGAGCCGCTCAGGCTTTGTTGATGACCGGCTGACGTTTCGGTTGTCCTTTTCGCGTCTTCTTTTTCTTCTTCTTCTTTTTCGCGACATGTCCCTTGGCGCGGGCCGCCGACAAGCCGGCCGCTGGAGCGTCCGCAGCCTCGATGATGGCGAGTGGGGTTTGAACGAACAGGGCTAGAAGAAGCCCCAATAGCGGCACGGTCAGGCGAATGCGTTTCATGGCGGTGTGTGATTCTTATGACTCAAATCCGCCACGGACGCCATGAGAAAAACCTCAATTGTGACATCGCCTCTCCGCGACCTCGCGGCCGATCTCCTCCGATCGCGCCCACGTTTCGTTTTCGCCAAACGCTTTGACTTTCCAGCGGTGATGGCATCGCGCTCAATCGCGGCCTGGGTTCGGAATGCGCGACTCACAACAACGCGATCCCGCGCTAGCCAACGTCGCCGAAAAACCCTAAAAAAGTTCTCCCCAGACCGCCCGATCTTTGCTAGTTCTCATCAGTTCCCATGAAAGCAAACCTACTAAAGCAACTCATCTCTATTTCCCTGCCCTTGATCGCGGCTTATGCCGCCAACGCAGCGGGGACCACCACCATCGGCTCCTTCACTGGAGGCGACGAAGGAGAAGGACTGGATCTGCAAGGCGTCTTCGTCTACGCCGTGAACATTGGAACGGTCGGAGAAGCGGGCCAGGCAGGCGACGCATTCTTCACAGCCGACGATGTCGACGGCTTCACCATCAACGCTTCGCAGCAGATTCCCAACTGGCACAACCCCAACTACGGCGATTCCTCCGACGATGACGTCATCGAAACGGTCATGAAGTCCATTCGCTGGAGCCCCGCCCCCGAGACCCCGAAGATTCGGATGACCGGCCTTGCCGCGGGCGCGACCTACAAGCTTCAGCTGCTGTTCGCGGAGCAGTGCTGCGCGGGACGCGGTTTCAATATCGTCGTCAACGGCGAAATCATTGCCACGGACTTCAAGCCAGCGGCGATCCAGGGCGGCGCCGGGGTCACGAGTCAGGGCGTCGTGGTTGCGTACGAGTACGTCTCCGCGGGCGACACCCTCGACATCGTCCTCGACGGCCCTGGCGCCACCGACGGGACCATCGTCGATCACAACGCCATCATCAACGGACTCACCTTGGAACGCACCGCCTCGCCCGGCGACGACGACAATGACGGGCTGCCGGACGCGTGGGAGAAGCTCTACTTTGGCAATCTGGATCAAACCGGGTCAGGCGACCCGGACGGCGACGGACTAACGAACGCCCAGGAGCTCGCCGCCGGCGCCAATCCCCTAAAAGCGGACAGCGACGGCGACGGCCTCTCCGACGGCGATGAAGTCAATATCTACAAGACCAGTCCGACGAGGAAGGACACCGATGGCGATGGCCTCACCGACTTCGAGGAAGTGAAGACCTACCACACCGATCCCCTCTTGGCGGACACCGACGGCGATGGCCTCTCTGATTCGATGGAAGTCAACGTGAGCCACACCGACCCCAATAAGGCCGACACTGACGGCGACGGATTCAACGATCTGCAGGAGTACTACTCCAAGACGGATCCCAATGACAAAGACCAGTTCCCGCGCGGTATCGTCGTCGGCCAATTCACCGGAGGCGATCCGGGCGAAGGCCTCGACCTCGATGGCGTCTTTCCCTACGCCTTCGGCGTTGGACCTGGCGGCGTCCCCGCGGGTTCGGCTGGCTCCGCGAACTTCACCATCGACAACGGCCCCGATGCCCCGGGAATCACGGTGCAGGCCGGAAACAACATCCTGGACTGGTATGGGGCGCAGTTCGGCGCCTCCGCGGCGGATGCCACCCTCGCGAGCGTGATGCGGTCCATCCGATGGGCCAATGCGGCGTCCGCGGCGCCCGCGGTCAACGTGACACTGGACAACCTCGTCGTCGGCGGGCGCTACAAGCTTCAAGTCTTGGTCGCCGAGTCCTGCTGCTCAGGGCGGGCCTTCGACGTGTTTGTGCGTTCGCAGGATCCCGACACCGCCTTCGCTCCGTTTGATCCCTCCATCGACAAGATGCTCGCGCATGAGTTCAATCCCGCGGCTGTCCAGGGCGGGGCCGGGAATCCGAAGGCGTCCGCGGTGATCACTTACGAGTTCACAGCCCACGACACGCTGCTCCGGCTGGTCCTCGACGGCCGCGGAGTTCGTAGCCCCCAGTTCACCGATCACAACGCGATCCTGAACGGCATCACCCTCGAGGATCTGAGCGGCGCCCCGGACACCGACGGCGACGGCCTGCCGGACGCGTGGGAGATCGCCCACTTCGGCAACCTGAACCAGGATGGGAACGGAGATCCCGACCACGACGGATTGAGCAACGCGCTCGAATTCGAGCTCTCGCTCGATCCCAACCAAGCCGACAGCGATCATGACGGATTGAGCGACGGCGACGAGGTGAACAAGTACTTCACCGACCCGACACGGCCCGACACGGACGGCGACCACCTCAAGGATGGCGAGGAGGTGACCAAGTTCGGGACCGATCCGCTGAACCCCGACACCGACGCGGATGGCTTGATCGATGGCGACGAAGTGCTGGTCTATCACAGCAATCCGCTCGTTGGAGACACCGACGGCGACGGAGTTTCGGATGGCGTCGAGGTTGTATTCGGCATGAACCCCACCGTGCCCGACGCGCCTGACGTCTCCAACATCATCATCCAGGCCTTTACCGGAGGCGACGACGGCGAAGGCCTCGATCTGGATGGCAAGTTCATCTACGCCCTCAACATTGGAACCCAGGGAGCGGCGGGCTTGGTGCGTGACGCAAACTTCACCGCGGACAATGTTCCCGGAGCGAAGGTCACCGCCGTGAACGAGATCGCGAACTGGTTCCCGGCGAGCTTCGGCGACACCGACAATGACAACAACCTCGAGAAGGTCATGATCTCCATGCGCTGGAGCGCCGCGCCGGACAAGCCGAAGATCGAACTCTCCAACCTGACCCCGGGAGCCAGCTACCGGCTCCAGCTGCTCTTCGGAGAGGAGTGCTGCAACCGCGGGTTCGACGTGCTTGTCGATGGTGTCCTGGTCGCCGACGAGTTCTCGCCTGCGCTGGTCCATGACGGCAAGGGGAACCACAGCGAAGGCGCCGTGGTGTCCGCGGACTTTGTCGCGAAGCGCGACCGCGTCGTGATTCTCCTCGACGGCACGGCCATCACCACGCCGGCGATCAACGACCACAACCCGATCATCAACGGGCTCACGCTCGAAGAGCTGAACGGCGGCATTCGCATCGGCCAAATCGAGCTGAAGGCCGAAGGGATTGTCATTCACTTCAGCAGCACGCCCGGACAGACCTATCGGCTCGAGTATCGGGCCAACCTGGTCACCGGAGCGTGGGAATCCCTGGCGGAGAGTCTCACCGCCACCGACGTGTCGTCACAGCTGACGGACAAGACCGCCTCGCACAAGAGCCCCAGCCAAGGCTACTGGCGAGTGGTGGCGGATGCGGTCGCCGCCCAGTAACGCGAATCAATAGCGCCGGCTCACACCCGGTGGACAAAGGCCGCGCGGAGCCCAGGCTTCGCGCGGCCTTCTTCGTCTCAGGGAAGCACGGAACGGGATCGAAGATCACCTCATCCCACCAAGCTCCTCGACGAATTGAACGGGCCACTTTGACACATATACAGTTTTGGGGATGGCGGGGAGGTATCCGGGCCCTAGGATCCGAGGGTCCTTGATCGTCAGCGACCCCATGATCCCGCCTATGCGACACGCGCAAGCCTTTCCACGCGCCAAAGAAGTAACTTCATTCCCTCCTCTGCCCATCGCCTTGCGGCGGGCCCTTCTCGTCCTGGCCGCGCTCGTCCTCAAATGCGGGGCCTACGCGGGACTCTTGCCCCACCTTGCGGGGACCGCCGGCGGCGTCGACGACCCCGGAGCTCAAGCCTTCTGTGTTAGCCCGCCTCCCGGGCTGGTGGGTTGGTGGAGAGCAGAGGGCAACGGCCTTGATTGGGCCGGCGCTCATCCTGGACGATTGATGAGACGGGTTGGCTTCGAGCCTGGGCGCGTGGGCAAGGCATTCTCGCTGGATGGGTCGGGGAGCTACATCGACGCGGGTGATTTGCGACTAACCCAGCAGTTCACGATCGCCGTCTGGATCCGCCCCTCGCAAAGCTCCAACGGTCTCCAGATCCTCGCCAAGGGAGGAGGCGACACCACGCGCAGTTATGAACTCGGGGTCGACCCGAACGGCGTTCTCTGGGGCACCGTGGATAACACAGATGGTTACTTTGGATACACGCAGTATCGCCCAACCACTGCTGTCCTCCAAAGGGACGTCTGGCAGCATGTCGTATGGACCTACAAGGGCGACGCGGCGGCGGGGGAAAAGATGAAGCTGTACTTGGATGGCGCGAGCCTGCCGACAACCGTCGGAACCTACGGCCCTGGAATCGTTGCGGACCATGGCGGCGTTCCATACGGCGACACCAACAGTCTCAAGATCGGAATCTACGGGGACGGCACGACGGGCGCGTATCAGGGCCAGATCGATGAGTTGTCATTTTTCGATCGCGTGCTGGGCGCTGATGAAGTCGCCGGGCTCTACGCCGCGGACAGCGCGGGCCTCTGCGCTCCGCCGCCGCCGAAGCTCGAAAACGGCGACTTCGAGATCGCCGAGGCAGCAGGCTGGTCTCCTTCGAACAACGATGGATCCGGAGGCTATAGGCCTGCGGGGGGAAACCCGGGTGGGTACTTCATCCTGAACAGCAGCGGCGGCGGGCAGGATCCGACACTCTCGCAACAACTGGCAGGCCTTGTCCCTGGCATCGCCTACGTGTTGAGCGGAGAGTATGCGTCGGTTTACAGCGGCTACGGAAACCCCTCGGCGCTCAGCTTCGGGATCGCGCTGGACGACGTCGTACTTCTGGAACTCCCTCGTCCCGCCCGGCCAGGGTCAGGGGATGGGACGCCCTCAGCCAATGGTTGGATGCCCTTCAGCGTTGTCTTCGTTGCATCGAATGATTCGGCTCTTCTCTCGCTCACGGGAGAACGAAACGGAGACGATTCGTCCTACGCCGTGGACAACCTGAGGATTGAGTTGGCGTCCACTCTGGCCCCGCTCCCCGAAATCGTCAGCCAGCCCTTGAGCCAAACCAATTACCTCGGAACGTCCGCCGAGCTATCGGTGGTCGCTCTGAGCCCATTTCCATTAAACTATCAATGGCTCCTCAACGGGATCGCCCTCGCCGACAAAACAAACTCCAACCTCTTGCTGACGAATCTTGTCCTCGAAAGCGGCGGGAACTTCGCGGTCGCGGTGATCAGTTCCGCGGGCAGCGTCACCAGCAGGGTGGCGAACGTGTCGGTGCTGAACGAATGGCATCCCGTCTCCTACTCGATGCCCAATGGCGATCACCCGGACCAGGGCTTCCGAGACAACACCTACTCCGGAACAGGAGATCCTTCCGCGGCCTTGAGTTCGCTGAGCGGCGGGCTGGGCCAACTGACCGATGGAGCGCTGGGCGACGACTTCTATTGCGGCAACTGCGCCGATGGCGGGGGTTACTTTCCCTGGGTCGGATGGTACACCGTCGAGCCGGTGATCACCTTCGATTTTGGGCGATCGCGCGAGTTCGCTCGGGTCGCCGTTCTCGCGCTGGCCAACCGACAATTCTCCGTGCCGGTGTTCGCGACCGCGGAGCTCAGTTCCAGCGAGGATGGGGTGACTTACGGCGCAGCGACGACCTACACCACTTCAGCCTCGGAGCAAACCGACGGGCTGCATTGGATCAACATCCCTGTGTCCGCGCGCGGCAGGTATCTTCGCCTGAAACTCCACAATCCAGGGGTCCCCGGTCCCACGCTCATGGTCAGCGAAGTGCGTTGCATGCCGAGGGAAACCACCAACGACTGCGTTCTTCTCCCTGGCGGAGTCGCCGACTCAGCCTCTTGCGACATCGCGCACCGCATCGCCCTGATGTTTTCAGGCGGCTCAGGCCAGTACTTCCCTCAGTACACAGTGGGATGGACTTTCGTCCTCTCGAACGCTGTCGCAATAGAAAGTCTCGGTTGGTTCGATGACGGAGGCGATGGCCTGTTGGACTCCCATAATGTCGGGATCTTCGAACTGCCATCTTCCGGCACGGGGAGTCTTCTGCTCTCCGCTTCCGTTGCGCCCGATGATCCGCTCATCGCAGGCTTCCGTTACACCTCAGTGGCTCCTGTTATCCTCCAGCCGGGAAACTATCTGGCGGCTGGAACGACTGGGCGCGATCTGTTCCAAGCGTTCTCCTCGGAGGCGATAACGGCTGACAACATCCGATTTGGCGAGGGACGATTTGTCTACACTGGGAACAATATTCTCACGTTTCCGACACAGCAGAGCGATCGAGGGGTCGCCTACTTTGGGCCCAACTTCATATTCACGGAGTCGACGGCTGTTGGCCCTCTCATCCTCCAGCAGCCTCGATCCCAAACCAACGCGGTTGGGGCTCAAAGCCAATTCTCTGTGAGAACTTCCGGGACATCCCCCTTTCTCTACCAATGGTTCAAGGACGGCGTGCCGGTGACCGACGATGCGCGAATCTCAGGCGGACAATCGAACGTGCTCACCATCGCGGAAACCCAACTCGAGGACGCTGGGCTCTATTCTGTCTGGATCAGCAACTCAGCGGGATCGGTCACGAGCGTGCCGGGGATGCTCACCGTGGACGCCCAACCTCCTGCGATCAGCGGCTTGGTCGCGACCCCGGGCCTGAATTCAGCCGTCATCGCATGGCGCACAGATGAACCGGCCAGCGCGACAGTGGCGTATGGCTTGGACGCCCTTTACGGATTCACCAACTCACAGCCCGGCGCCTTGCGTCAGAATCAACTCATCCTCCTGCGCAACCTGGAGCCGGGCTCGACCTATCATTATCTCGCGAGTTCATCCGACGTCGTCGGCAACAGAAGCGAATCGGGAGATCTGACGTTTTCGATCGACCCAGCCCCGGATCTCGTGGTGACCGGAATAGAGGCCGCGCCCTCGGCGTGGACCGCCGGAAACCAGGTGAAAGTGAGCTGGACCGAATCCAACGGAGGGGCCGGCGTTGCCCGCGGCTTCTGGCACGACCGCGTGTCCATAGTCAACCTTTCAACAGGCGACCCTGTCGTGGAGGGCGACGCCCGCTTCGACGCCAACGCGGATCCCCTGGCGCCCGGAGAGTCTCGACGCCGGGAGCTCTCGTTGACGCTGCCCGTTGGGCGGAGCGGGGCCGGCGACTTGCGCGTCACCGCCCAAGCGGACAGTTACAACTCGGTTTTTGAGTACAGCGCCAACAGCGATCCTAAGATCAACAACACCGCGAGCATGATCGTGCGCTCAGCAATGCCTCCGACGCCCGACCTTGCCCTCCGGTTTGTTTCAGCGCCCGCCGTCGCCGCGCCCGGACAGATTTTCAGCGTCGTCTATGCGGTGACGAATCAGGGAGACGCCATCGCGGCCGGCCCGTGGACCGATTTCATACTGCTCTCCACGAATCCAGCCACCGACGGGGGACGCCTCCTCGCGAGCGTCGAGGTGACCAACGGGCTGGCTGCGTCATCGTCCATGACCCTCACTCAAAGTGTCGCCCTTCCGATCGATGGGGACGCCGGGTCGCTGCGCATCATCGTGAGAGTGAATGCCGGGAGATCGATCCGGGAGCTCTCCGATGACAACAACGCCGCCGCAAGCGCCGAGGCCACGACCGTGCCGCTGGCATTGACGCTGTCCTCGAGCGCGACTCGTGTCTCGGAAAGCGACGCCGCGTTCGCGCTCACCGTCATAAGAAACGGGAGCCGCGCCGATCCCCTCACAATCGATGTGACCACCAGCGATTTCAGCGGATTGTCGACGCCCGCCACCGTTGTCATACCGGCGGGCCAACCCAGCGCGCTGTTCCAGGCGCAACCCAGGCGCGACGGAGTTTTCGACGGCTCGCGGATCGTATCTGTCGTCGGAAAGGCGGAGGCCTATCTTGCGGGGAAGATTGACGTGACTGTTCTCGACAGCGACTCGCCGGCGCTCAGCTTTTCCGTGGCTCGAGCCGTCTTGACCGAAGGGGATGGGACCGCCGTCACGGTGAGTCGGCAGGTCGTGACGGCGCAACCCTTGTTGGTCTCCCTTGCCGCTCCCAGCGCGCTGGCCGTTCCCGCGTCCATTCTCATTCCAGGAAGCCAGGCGAGCGCGACATTCACCGTCGTGAGCCTGAACAACACCGCTTTCGAACCGACCAACACCTATACCCTCCGCGGAAGCGCGCCCGGCTTCCTGGGGGCCGCCGCGACATTGGTTGTCGCGGACGACGACACACCCCATCTCGTCATCGCTCTCTCAGTCCTTACCGTCAGCGAGGCCGCCGGGCTGAACGCGCTCAATGGAACAGTCACGCGCGACCTCCCCTCGACCCGATCCTTGCTTGTGGCTCTGACGAGCGGTGACACCAACGTGGCTCGGGTGCCCGCGTTCGTCGTCATACCCGGAGGTGAAACCAACGCCACATTCGCGATTGCTCCTGTGGACAACCCTGATGTCGACGGGACACGCACGGTGGCCATCGGAGGTTTCGCGGTGTCCACAACGGGCAACCAGCCCCTGCGCGAAGCAACGCCGGCGCTCCTGCAAGTGACCGACGACGATGGTCCCGCGCTGAGCGTCACGCTCGCCCGCCAGACCGCGGAAGAAGGGGTCGATGTGGCCGGATCGGTTCGCCGCAACACCGGCGACCGCGGCGCCCTCGAGATCCGTCTCGCCACCAGCGACCCGGCGCAGGCGACCGTTGTCGCGAGCGTGATCATCCCCGACGGAAGCGATTCGGCGTCGTTCGCCGTCCACACCGTCGCTGACGGCGTTCCGGACGGGAATCATCCCGTGACCCTTCTTGCCAACGCGACGGGATACGCGTCCGGCGCGGCCTCATTGCTGGTCAGCGACTCCGAGCTTCCGGACTTGGCGGTAACCGCTCTGCAGTTCCCGACGAACGCTGTGACGGGTCAGGATATCCCGGTGGCGTTTCGGATAGAGAACCACGGCGTGGCCCCGGCGACGCACAGCTTCACGCAACGGCTCTCCCTCTCCAGCGATCCTTTGGCTGGGGCCGATGTGCTTTTAGCGCAATCCGCCTTTCCTGCTGGAATGCCACCCGGCCAATTCTTCGAGCAATCCTTCCGCGTCAGAATGCCATCGACGCCCGGCCAATACTGGTTGGTGGCGGAGACGGACGTGAACAACGAGGTCGCCGAGCTCCTTGAAAGCAACAACGCGCGCGTCTCGTCTGTTCCGATCATCGTGGGCCGCTCCTACAGCGTGACGGTCGCGTCGGATCTTCATCTGGCCGCGGCCAACACAACGATCCCGCTCCGCGGCGCCGCCCGCTATGTCACCAACGACGCTCCGGCTCGGTTTGAGATGGTGAACATCCACATCTTCGTTCGGGGCACAAAGCGGATCTTCTCCGCGTTCACCGATGACACAGGCCGTTTCACGTTCAACTTTGTCCCTCTGCCGGGGGAAGCCGGAGTCTATTCGGTGGGGGCCGATCACCCCGGGATCGCCGAGACGCCCGCCCAGGATCAATTCACGTTGCAGGGAATGAGGATCAGTCCGCCGGGCGGCTTGACGCTCAACGATGGGGAGAGCGCCGCCGGTTCGGTTTGGATCGACAATCTCGCCGACGCTCCCCTGACGTCCCTTCGCGCCGAAATCACGGGCAACATCAACGGTCCGACGCTCACGCTGAACCTGGGGGCCGCTGAACTTCCAGGCAACGGGCGCGTCGCTCTGGGCTATGTGCTCAACGCGCCTCCCGGAGTGATCGGGCATGGCTCGTTCAGTGTTCGCGTGTCGTCGGCGGAAGGTCTCACGGCGGACGTGACAATTCCATTCGCCATCTCAGCGAGGCAACCGCGATTGGTCGTGACGCCCTCGGCGCTGTCGGGAGGGATGAAGCGGGGCGCGCAAACGATGCTCCGATTCGCTGTCACCAACGAGGGCGGGGCCGCGACCGGGCCGCTGGGCGTGCTCCTCCCGGACTTCCCGTGGATGACCGTCGGCTCGGGACCGTCCCTTCCTCCCTTGGCGCCGGGCGAGGGATCGGTCGTCACGCTGCTCCTCTCGCCGCCGCCCGATCTTCCTCTCGGAGACTACACAGGCACCATGGCCCTGAACTCGACCAACTCGGGAATCGCCCTGCCCTTCAGCCTCCGATGCTTATCCGACGGGATCGGAGCGCTGAGGATCACCTCGGTCGACGAGTACACCTACTACGCCGAGGGCTCGCCGAATGTGGCCAACGCCCTCGCGCGACTCTCGGACGCGTTCGGAGGCGCCGCGGTGATCGAGACCAACACGGGGCCCGCCGGAGATCTGACGCTGCCGCGTCTCACCGAGGGCTACTACGACCTGACCGTCACGGCGGACAAGCACTCGACATTCCACGCCGTGATTCTGGTGGAGGCCGGCAGGACGAATGAAGTCACCGCCTTGATGAGCCGCCAAAGCGTGACCTACTCGTGGACCGTCACTCCGGTGGAGATAGAAGACCGCTACACGATCACCGTGGACACCACCTTTGAAACGGTTGTGCCGAAGCCGGTCATCGTCGTGGAGCCGAGCGTCATCGATCTCGCCGACATGGTGGAGAACGAAAGACAGGTGAACATCACCATCAGCAATCACGGGCTGATCGCGGCGCAGGATGCCCAGCTGACTTTGCCCACACACCCTCGCTTTACCTTCACTTCCCTCGTGACCGACATTGGCCTTCTGCCGCCGCAAAGCGCCCTGACGGTGCCTGTTGTCATCAGGCGGGCGAGCGGGGGAGTTCGACTACAGGACGCCGAGGATAGCGGCGCTCCATGCAGCGTTCCGGCGACGCTCAAATGGCGGCTTCCTTGCGGTGAAGGCGAATTGCATGGAGAGGTGAGCATCTGGTTCCTCCGGCTGCTGGCGTGCGGCGCAGCCGGGGCCATCAGCGACACCAACACAAGGAAGGGAGAGCCCCCTCCTGTCTCGGACTTCATGGATGATTCGCGAAGGTTCCCGTACGGCCCTGGCGGCTTCACAGGAACGGGCATTCCTCCGGAGATCTTCGAAGGTCGCAAAGGCTTCAGCTGTGAGCCGTGCTGGATGAAGCGACTTCAAGTCATCCTGGATTGCACCGTGAAGTTCACCGTGGATTTCATCCTTGATAAGCTCTCACTGAAAGAGTGGTTCAAATGCACGAACGGCGGGATTGAATGCGTTGCGAAGCTCGGCCTGGACCTGACGCTAGGACGCCCTTCCGAGCTAGGTCAGGGCTACGACTGCGCAAAAGCGGGGATCAACTGTTTGAAGGTCTTAGGCCGGAAGCTAGGGTGGTACAGCGTGGTGAAGTATCTCGAGTGCGAATGGAAAATTCTCGACGCGTGCAACACTCGCCCGAAAGCGAGCCTCGCGGACCTTGGAAGCCCTGCCGCGGCTGAAGCCCAATCTATCCCCGAACTCGATATTCTCGCTCGACGAGTGCAACGCCTGCAAGCCTATGTAGATTCATACGCATACCTCCTTGGCGACCCGATCTGGTTTCAATCGCAGGATGCCGACGCGCTGGACTCGTACCTGGAGAGCTTCTTGAACAGTATCGAAACGAACAGCGTCGACGGATTGCGAATCTCGCCCTCCGAGCAGACTCGGCTGATGAGCCTCAAGTTGAGCGAGCCCCTGACATCCGAAGATGCTCGGAGGATGATCGAAAGGTGGAACCGCACAATCGACTATTGGAACTCCGGCGTCTACCTGATCTCGCAGGTTCCAGCGGGACAAAACACCAATTTCCTGGAGCTCGCGACATGGCAATCCCTGGGCCGTCAATCACTGAAGGCTTTGGCGGATAGCGAAGCCGAGGGCTTCACCCATCTCTTCGAGGGTATCGAGGCCGCCAAGTCGGAGCTTGTGGACCGCCTGACGAGTCCACAGGGTGACGGCGTCTGCGCGAAGGTCCGGCTCCGACTCGATCAGACGGCCATCATCAGCCGGGACGCCTTCAAGGCGACGCTCGAGGTGGACAACAACACGGACGCGCCGCTGGAGGAGGTGTTCTTCGAGATTCATCTATCTCAACGCGAAGGAACGGACACAACGTCGCTCTTCCAGCTCCGGGATCCGGCGCTCTCCGGCGTGTCCGCCGTGGACGGCTCCGGGATCATTCCCGCCAATTCCAGCGGCAGCGTCGTGACGATTCTCACGCCCACCTCCCTCGCCGCCCCAACCGCTCCGACCGAACACATCGTCAGCGCCACGCTCCGGTATCGGCAGAACGGCCTGCTGGTGACCGTGCCGCTCTCCGCGACGCCGATCACCGTTCTGCCCACGCCCAGCCTGACCGTCCGCTATTTCCATGAGCGCGATGTCTTCAGCGATGACCCCTTCACGCCCGAGATCGAGCCTGCCGTCCCCTATTCGCTGGCGGTGATGGTGGAGAACCATGGATACGGAATTGCGAAGAACCTGAGGATCACCTCGGCTCAACCCCGGATCATCGACAACGAGAAGGGCCTGCTGGTGAATTTTGAGATTCTCGCGACCGAGGTTGCCGGGAAGGCCCTGACGCCTTCGTTGACCGCCGATCTGGGGGACATCGGCCCCAACCAAGCCTCGATCGGGCGATGGCTCTTCCGCTCCTCGCTGCAAGGGCTCTTCACAGATTATCGCGCGACGTTCCAACACGTGGATGGCAAAGGCGACAATCGGCTCTCCTTGATTGATCATGTCGAGATTCACGAAATGATCCGACTCGTCTCGGCGGACAGAGCGCTGGATGACGGACGCCCGGACTTCCTCGTGAACGACGCGCCCGACCTGGACCACGCGCCCGACACGCTCTGGCTGAGCTCGGGGGGCACAGCGCCTGTGGGAGTCGTCACGAACGCGCTTTTCGACGGATCCGCCGCCAACGGCCATCTGGAGGTCGCGATGACAGGAGCGACTCAAGGAGGTTGGACCTTCTGGAACGTTCCCGATCCTGGAGAGGGGCGCTTCCGCCTGATTGCGGTTCGCCGCGCGGACGGCTCCATTCTGCCCGCCCAAAACCACTGGCTCACAGACCGAACCTTCATCGGTTTCGCTCAACGCCCGCGTCGCGAGAACAAGCTGCATCTCTTGGATCAGACGGATGTCGCGGGAGCCGTGAGCTACACACTGGTGTATGAAACGGTGGCGGCCGAACAAGACACGATCGCGCCATCCGCGCGAGTCGCCGCTCTTCCTCAGCTGAGCTCCCCCGAGTTCGCCGTCACCTGGACAGGCGCGGACAATCCCGGGGGCTCCGGGCTCGCGTTCTTTGACGTGTTTCTCTCCACGGATCACGGCCCTTTCACGAATTGGTTGTCGCGCACCACGCTCCCCGGCGCGGTGTTCCGCGGAGCGCCAGGTTCCCGATATGGCTTCTATGTCCGCGCGACGGATCAAGCGGGCAACGCGCAGCCCGCTCCCCCAACTGCGGACACGGAGACGACCGTTGGCGTGACCAATCATCCGCCGAGCATCAGGCTCGAGGGCGACCTGGCGGTTGACGAGGGCTCGATGGTCCGGATCACGCCGATCGCCGAGGATGAGGACGCGTCCCAGACGATCCTCTTCGCCCTTCTCCCGGGCGCGCCCCCGGGCGTGACGATCCACCCGCAAACCGGGGAGATACTCTGGTTCACTGGCGAAGCGAACGGCCCGAGCACGAACCGGATTCTGATCCGGGCCACGGACAACGGAGTCCCGCCTCTCAGCGCCACCGGGCGCATCGACGTCGTCGTCAACGAGGTCAACTCCGCGCCGACGCTCGACCCCATCGCCAGCCGCAGGATCAACGAGGGAGCGCTGCTGGCGTTCGGCGCGATTGCCCATGACGCCGATCTGCCCGCGCAACCGCTGACCTTTCGTCTGGCGGAGGGCGCCCCATTCGGCGCGAAGATCGACGCGGTCTCGGGCGTGTTCTCATGGCGTCCGACGGAGTTTCAGGGCGGCGTGACAAACCGGATATCCATCATTGTGACCGACGCCGGCGCGCCGTCCCTCAGCGCGACTCAGTCGTTCAGCGTCATCGTTCGCGACACCCAGGGAGATTTCATTCTGGCGCTCGGCTCCACCAACGTTTTTGTGGGCGAGACCAACGCTCTGGAGCTCACGCTGAAGACAGGCACGGAGTTGGATGAGATCTCGTTTCTACTGAGCGTGGACGCATCGAAATTGACCGGGCTCTCCTTGAGCCCCATCGCCTCCGAGATCGCGTCCGCCACGCTACAACCGGCCGGCGAGGATGAGTTCCGGCTGCGGCTCATCGCGAAGGCGGGAAATCCGTTCCTCGGATCTCTCGCGCTCGCTCGCTTGGATTTCGTGGCGGCGTCCTCGAACTCCGCGCTCGTCCGGATCCCTCTGACGGACGCCCAGGCGCTGCGCGCCGCCGGGGGCCTGCTTGCAAGACCCGATGTGAGGGACGGAAAGGTCGTGATCATCGGCGACGATCCATTGCTGGAAGCGAGCCTGGACGCGCATCGTGAGCGGACGCTCGTGCTTTATGGCCGTCCGGGCCGCCACTATTCCATTCAGTCCAGCGCTCACCTGAACAACGGCGGCGATTGGAAAGCCTGGCAGGAGACGGATTTGTCGACGTCATGGCAGGAGGTGTTGGGACCTCCGACATCGGATCCCGTTGCGTACTATCGCGCCCTTCGGAGCGAACGATCCACCCTGCGACTGACCGCCCGGAGTGAACTCGGTCAATTTGTTTTGGAATGGCCAGCGACCGAAGATGTCTGCGCGATATTCGAATCCACATCCTTGGACACCGATGCAACCTGGACCCTCTCTCCCTCTCTTCCCAGTCGCGTCGGGGACAGCTACCAGCTCGCGATTCCGATTGCAGGCGACGTTCGGTTCTACCGCTTGCGCTGCCTGAGCGCCGGCAAGCCGTAGTGGCGTCCCTGCCGATAATCCTCACGGATCCTTCGCCGCCATCTACGCCCAGTTGCTGTTGAAGTCCTGCAAGGGCATCCGCATCCGCGAGGCCGAGAAGATGCCGCCGCGAGAGACTTGCCGCAGCGCGCGCGTGCGAAGGAAAGTTTTCGAGTCGGTGTGGCCACGGGCGGTCGAACTGGATTGGTGAGCTTGCCAAAACGTTTTCGCCTTAGCAGAGTGATCCCCCATGGGCCTCTTGAAGCTCGCTCCTTTGTCCGTTTCCGCCTCGCTGCTGCTGACTTCGATCGGATGCAGCGAGACTCCCGCTCCTCCCGCGCGCGCGGCCTCTCCGCCGCCCGCGGTGGTTGCCACCGACGAACGTTACGCCCATCCGCTGGACCACGCTCAACCCAAGCTCCCCACCGTCCAGCTCCAGGTGGGCTCCGTAACCCTGGAATCCGAGATCTGCGCCAAGACGGTCGAGATTCGCACCGGCATGATGTTCCGCGAGACGATGGCGGACACCGAGGGTATGCTCTTTCTGCTGCCCGGCCCGCCGCAACGGGCCGCGTTCTACATGAGGAACACCAAGGTGCCCCTCTCCTGCGCCTACATCGACAAAGCGGGGCGGATCCTCGAGATCCACGATCTGCGCCCCTACGACGAAACACCCGTGGAGTCGGCGACGGAGTCCATCTCTTACGTGCTCGAAGTTCCGCAGGGCTGGTTCCAGCGACGCAAGATCGCGATCGGAGAATTCGTTCGAACAGCCAAAGGCAGCCTCGCTGAAAGCTTCCCGAACCGCCGCTGATCCTCAATGACCGCGATTGCACGATTCCCCCGGGCTTTTCTGAATGGAGGAGAAGGACGCGCGTCGCGATGGGATGAGGCCGTTGAGCGTCGACAAGACATGGCTCCCGGCTTGCGCCCATCAGCGCGACGGAGCGCCACTCGCGATGAAATCGGAACCCACATCGCCTGACGTAGATCCGGCGCCGCCGGCCGCGCCGCGGCAGGGAAAGCTCTCCGACCCGGAGCGATGGGTGGATGAGCACGGCGACTATCTCTTCAAATACGCGATGACTCGCGTCCGCGATCCGGCAAGGGCGGAGGATCTCGTCCAGGAAACCTTCCTGGCGGCGCTGAAAGGCGGCAAGAGCTTCGAGGGCCGCGCGGCCGAGAAGAGCTGGTTGATCGGGATCTTGAAAAACAAGGTTGTCGACGCCTATCGCAAAACCAGCCGCGAAAGCTCGTTCACCGACCTTGAATTCTATCAAGACGAGGAGCGCGATCGCTTTGTCCAGGAAGGGCTGTTCAAAGGCAGCTGGGACCACGACCTGGGCCCTCAGGAATGGTCCGCGGAAGCGGGCGGAACTCTGGACAGCCAGGAGTTTTGGAAGGCGTTCCACGACTGCTCCAGCAAGCTTCCCAAGGCGATCTCGACCGCCTTCCTGCTGCGCGAGTTGGATGAAATGGAAACGCCGGAAATCTGCGGCGTCCTGGGAATCAGCGAGAACAATCTCTGGGTGATGCTCCATCGGGCTCGGATGGCCCTGAGGCGGTGCCTCGAAGCCAATTGGTTCACCAAGACCCGGTAGCGCGCCGCCATGAGCCTCAAGACCCGCATTCAATCGAAGGTGATCCTCTGGATCTGGCGTCGGGTTCCCGATTGCGCTGAGATGGCCCGGCTGTCCTCGAGGACGATGGATCATCCGGCGGGATTGAGGGTGCGGATCCAAATGCGTCTCCACATGCTGATCTGCGCCTGGTGCCAACGCTACTTCCATCAGATCCGAACCCTGCGGCGGATCGTGCGGAGCACGGAAGCCCGGTTGGAATACGGCGCTCGTCAGGAGTTGTCGCAGGACGCGAGGCGGCGCATCAAGCAATCGCTCGCGTCGAAACCGTAAGGCGACGACGCCTCCTACGACTTCTCAACGAGCTATCCTGGCCTGGGCGCCTCCTTGAGCGGAAAGCGAGATCCCGGATTGATCCTCTTTATCATGAGCCTTTGGGGAAGATGCCGACGCTGGCTGGCCGAGGTTTCGCCGAGTTGCCAGCAAGCGGCCCGGGCGCAGTCGGCCCGGCTGGACGGCTCGCTCAGCCGCTCGGCCTCGCTGGGGCTTTGGATCCACCTCGTTCTTTGTCGTTGGTGCCGCCGATACGGACGGCAGATCCGGTCCATCCGGGAGCAGATGAAAAAGCATCCCGAGAAAGCTCACGCTGGCGTCCCCGACGCGCTGCGTTCCGAGGCGAAGGAACGGCTCAAGGAGATTCTGAGAAAGCCGCCTGCTGAGGATTAACCCGAGCCTCTCAGATGTGGAGCGCGGCGCCGCTCACGGCGAGGGCCGCTTCCTTGATCGCCTCGGACAGGGTCGGATGCGCATGGCACGCGCGCGCGATGTCCTCGGCGCTGGCGTGGAAGGCCATCGCGACCGCCGCCTCGGCGATGAGATCGCCGGCCCGGGCTCCGATGATGTGAACACCCAGCACGCGGTCCGTGGAGGCGTCCGCCAGAATCTTCACGCGGCCCTCGGTATGCCCCAAAGCGCGGGCGCGGCCGTTCGCCGCGAAGGGAAACGAGCCCTTCTTGAACGCCACTCCCGCCGCTTTCAGCTCCTCCTCGGTTCGGCCCACCGACGCGACCTCCGGATCCGTGTAAACCACCGAAGGAATCGTGTTATAGTCCACGTGACCGTAACCGACGACGATGCGCTCGACGCAGGCGACCGCCTCCTCCTCCGCTTTGTGCGCGAGCATGGGACCCGGGATGACATCGCCGACGGCGTAAACGCCCGGGGAGGAGGTCGCAAAGTGGGCGTCGACAGGCACGCGTCCCTTGGCGTCCAGCGCGATACCGACGGACTCCAGGCCCAGTCGCTCCGTGTTCGGGGATCGTCCCACCGCCAGAAGCACTCGATCGCATTCGATCGCCGGCGCTCCCTCGCATTCGACCCGCGCCGCACCCCCGACGGACCGCGCGGAGGTCACGCGGGTGGAGAGCTTGAACTCCATGCCTTGCTTTTCGAAGCAGCGCCGCGCTTCGGCCGCCAGTTCGGCGTCCATGCCCGGAAGAATGCGGTCGAGGAATTCCAGAACCGTCACCCTGGCCCCCAGCCGACGCCAAACCGATCCCAACTCCAACCCAATCACGCCCGCTCCGATCACGACCAGATGCTTGGGGACCACCGGATAAGCGAGCGCCTCGGTGCTCGCCCCCACTCGATCGCCGTCCAGCACGACGCCGCGAAGAGGCGACGGGCGGCTCCCGGTGGCGATCAGGATGCTCTTCGCCTGAAGCTCCCTGGGTCCGTCCTTGGTTTCGACAACCACCTTCCCCTTGCCGGCGAGGGTTCCATGGCCGAGAACGCGCGTGACCTTTCGCTTCTTGAAGAGGCCGTCGATCCCGGTGGCGAGCGCGGCGACGATCTGGTCCTTCCGGCGCATCATGACGGGAAGGTCGAGTTCGACGCCCGAGACGTTCACCCCGTGGCTCTTCAGCTCGTGGCGCGCGGACGCGAACCGTTCGCTCGACTCGAGGAGCGCCTTGCTGGGAATGCAGCCGACGCGCAAGCATGAGCCGCCGAGCGCCGCCTCCTTCTCCACGCAGGCCACGGACAGCCCCAGTTGCGCGGCCCGCAAAGCCCCCACATAGCCGGCCGGGCCGGCGCCGATGACAATCAGGTCGAAGGAATTCGATGCCATTACACCTCGAGGAGAATGCGGGCGGGATTCTCAATCACGTCCTTGACCCTTTTCAGGAACGTGACCGCCTCGCGTCCATCGACGATGCGATGATCATAGCTCAGGGCGAGAAACATCATGGGCCGGATGACCACCTGCCCCTCCACCGCGACGGGACGGTCCTGGATGGCGTGCAGCCCGAGGATTCCGCTCTGAGGCGGGTTGATGATGGGCGTGGACAACATGGATCCATACACGCCGCCGTTGCTGAGCGTGAACGTGCCGCCCTCGAGCTCCTCCATCTTGATCTTGTTCTCCTTCGCGCGGCGGGCGAACTCATTGATGGCGATCTCCACCTCGGCGAAGCTCATCCGCTCCGCGCCTCGCAGCACGGGAACAACGAGCCCCTTCCCTCCGCCGACCGCGACGCCGATGTCTTGATAATTCCGGTAGACGATGGAATCACCGCGGATCTCGGCGTTGAGCTGCGGCGCGAGCCGCAAGGCGTCCACCGCGGCTTTCACAAAAAACGACATGAAGCCCAGCTTCACCTGGTACTTCGCCTGGAAAGCCTCCTGATGGGTCTTCCGCAGACTCATCACCGCGGACATGTCCACCTCGTTGAACGTGGTCAGCATGGCCATCGTGTTCTGCGCCTCGAGAAGGCGGCGGGCGACTGTGCGACGCAGCGGGCTCATCGGAACGATCTCCTCGTCCCGGCCCGTGGCGGACGCGGCCTTGCCTGGCGGGGCTTTCGGCGGCGCAGCGGACGGGACGGAGGGAGCGGCCGCGGAAGGCTGCGCGGCTGGCGTGGCGCGGGCCACGTCCTCCTTCAGCATGCGTCCGCCGGGACCGGAGGCGGTCACATCGGCCGCGTTGACGCCGGAGACCGCCAACGCGCGGGCGGCGGCCGGCATGACTTTGGCCATCGGCGACGCGACGGGCGCCTGCGCGGCCGTGGAACGGGCGGCGACCGTCGAGACGCCAACGGCCCCTGCTTCGAACAAGCCGATCACCTCGCCCACCTTGGCCGTCTCGCCTCGCTTCTTCAGGATCTTGGAAACGACCCCGGCCTCTGGCGCCGGGAGCTCCAGCGTGGCCTTCTCGGACTCGAGGGTCACCACGGTCTGGTCCTTCTCGACGCCGCTGCCCTCGGCCTTCAACCACTCTCCTATTTGCACCTCGGTCACGGATTCTCCCACCGGGGGGACTTTCAGTTCGATTGGCATAATCAAGTCTTCAAATCAAAAAGTCGCGCGCGGCGCCTCAGGCGAACGCGCGGGTGATCACCTCGGCCTGCTCTTGTTTGTGGCTGTTGTGCGAGCCCGTCGCCGGACTCGCGGATTCCTCGCGCGAAATCACCTGAACCGGAAACCGTCCGAACAACCGCTCGCCCAATTGAGCGCGGATGAACGGCCAAGCGCCCATGTTCGCCGGCTCCTCCTGAACCCAGACGACGGGAAGCCCGTCGCGGTAATGCTTCAACCCCGCCTCGATCAGCTCCAGACGCAACGGATACAACTGCTCCAATCGCAGAATCGCCACATCTTCCCGTCGCGACGCAAGCCGATGCTTCTCCAACTCGTAGCACACCTTGCCCGAGCAGAGCAGCAAGCGGTTCACCTTGGAGGGCGCAAGCCGGTCCGGAAGAATCCTCTGGAAGCCGCCCTGCGCAAGATCGGGAAGGATGGATGTCGCGTCGGCGCTCCGCAACAGGCTCTTGGGCGTCATCACGACCAGGGGCTTCCTCAATGGACGCAGCACCTGGCGGCGCAGAAGATGGAAATACTGGGCCGGGGTTGTGGGGTACGCGACCTGGATATTGTCCTCGGCGCACAAGGAGAGAAACCGCTCGAGACGGGCGCTGGAGTGCTCCGGCCCCTGCCCTTCGAATCCGTGCGGCAGGAGCATCACGAGACCCGACAAGCGACGCCACTTGTCCTCGGCGCTCACGATGAACTGGTCAACGATCACTTGAGCCGCGTTCACGAAGTCTCCGAACTGCGCCTCCCACATCACGAGGCCATCGGGGCACTCGAGGCTGTACCCGTAATCGAACCCCAGCACGGAGATCTCGCTCAGCGGGCTGTTAAAGATCTCCACGGGCGCCTGGCTGCCTCCAAGATTCTGGAGAGGCGTGTAGGTCGCGCCGGCCTCCACATCGTGGAGCACGGCGTGCCGATGGCTGAACGTCCCGCGGCAGCAGTCCTGCCCGCTCAGGCGAATGCTGTAGCCGTCGGTGGCGATCGTCGCCAGCGCGAGCGCCTCCGCGGCCGCCCAATCGAGGGGCTGGCGTCCCTGGCTCATCTCCCTGCGCGTTTCGAGAAGCTTCGCGATCTTCGGGTGCGGCTTGAACCCGTTCGGCAGCTGCGTCTGCGCTTCGAGCAATCGCGCAAGGCGCTCGACAGGCACGCCTGTCTCCACCTCCTTGACCTCGCTGTCGCGTCCACCGATGAAGCTGCTCCGGGACCAAATGCCGACCTGCTTCTCCTTCGGGACTTGATAGCTCTCGCTGGTGGCCTCGCTGAGCTCCCGTTCGAGGAAGTGTTTGCGCTCCTCGACCACCTTCTCCGCGTCGCCGCGAGTGACGCCGCCCATCTTGAGGAGATGCTCCAGGTAGCCTTCGCGGACCGTCTTGCGCTGGTCGATGGCCCTGTACATGACGGGCTGCGTGAAAGCCGGCTCGTCGGTCTCGTTGTGGCCGAGGCGACGATAGCCGTACATGTCGATGAAAACGTCGCGCTTGAACTTCTCGCGAAAATCCAAAGCGATCCGGACGACCTGCGCCACAGCCTCGGGGTCCTCGCCGTTCACGTGGAAGATCGGCGACTGGAGCATCTTCGCGATGTCCGTGCAATAGGAGCCCGATCGTCCTTCGCGCTGCGCGGTGGTGAACCCGATCTGGTTGTTCACGATCACGTGGAGCACTCCACCGATCTTGTATCCGGGCAGCTCGCTCAGGTTGAGCGACTCCTGCACGACCCCCTCGCCGGCGAACGCGGCGTCGCCGTGGATCAGGATGGTCGTGGAGCCCATGCGCCCCTGGTCCCCCACGCGATCCTGCTTCGCCCGCACGCGGCCCATGGCGACCGGGTTTACGAACTCGAGATGGCTCGGGTTGAAGCACAGCGACAAATGCACGCGCTTGCCGGTCGAAGTCATCCAGTCGTTGCTGTGCCCAAGATGATACTTCACGTCGCCGCCGCCTCGATACAGCTCAGGGTCCTTATCGGCGAACTCGCGGAAGATCTGGCGAATGCTCTTCCCCATGATATTCGCGAGCACGTTGAGCCGGCCGCGATGCGCCATGCCGAAAATAATCTCCTTTGTCCCCTGCTCCGCCGCCTTTTCTATCGCGAGGTCCAGCAAGGGAATGAGGCTCTCGCATCCCTCGAGCGAGAAGCTCTTCGCCCCGATGAATTTCTTGCGGATGAACTCCTCGAAGATGGTCGCGTCGCTGAGACGCGTGAGGATCCGCAGCTGCTCGGCGCGGGTCAGCGTGAGGCGGTTCTCCGTTCCCTCCATGCGACGTTGAAGCCAGCGTCGCAGCTCGATGTCGTCGATGTGCATGTACTCCACGCCGATCGATCGTGTGTAGGTGCTCCGGAGCTTCTCCATAAGACCGCGAAGGGTGAGCTTCCCGGAGTGCTGGAAAGTGTGGATGTGAACCCGCCGGTCCATCTCCTCCTCGGTGAATCCGAAATACTCGTTCGTCAGCTCCTGCGGCGAGAAACGGGGGAGGTTGAGAGGATCGACCTTGGCAAGATAGTGGCCGCGAACGCGATAGTTGCGGACGAGCTGCTCGACGCGATTTTGAAAATCCGCCAGCTTCACCTGATCGATGGGCGTTTCCTCCTCGATCCGCCCTCCCTGAGGCGCGCTGAAAATGCTGCGAGCCGGAAAGCTGGGACCGAGCGCATGTCTCTGGGGCCATGCGGCCCCATTGTCCTGAGTGGCGAAGTAGTTCTGCCACTCCGCGGGCACGGACTCGGGATCGCGCTGGTAGGATTCAAACAGATCCTCCACATACGCGAGGTTGGAAACATTCGGCCCTGTCGAGGGGTTCGTCATATCACGTCGCTTCTCTGAAACGGCCACGCGGCCGCGCAAATCGGGACGACACATGACACAGAGCAACCCTCTTGCCGATAGAAAAAGCGCCGCCATCCGGCAATTATTGCCCGCCAATTCCACTGAGCGATGCCACCCGAGGCGGGGCAAGGGCCAATGGCGGAGCGTGCGGTCCCCATACGCCTCGTCTCTCCCTCCCCTTCCAACCGTGATAGGAAATTATCCGCCCTTCGATGGGTCGCGAACTCCCAGCAAAGTGTGGCTTCTTTGGAGCCCATGTGGTCAAATCCGCCAAAGCCATGAACGCAATCCGCGCCGTTTATCTTCTGGTCGCATCGGCCTTAGCGGGCTGGGCGGCTGGCGCCGCCAGCCCAGTGTTCTCAGGTCCACAGGCGGGCGAGAGGACAACTCCATTCAACGTGACCGAGATCACCGGCGTCAACAAGGGGAAGCAGCGAGATCCTGTCTCTGAAAACGCCGGCGCGCCCACGGCCTTCATCTTTGTCCACACGGTCGAACGCTCGCTGGTCCCGCTCCTTCGCGTGCTGGATCAATACGGGGCGGAGCGCGCCAACCGGCTGAAGACCGAGGTGGTGTTTCTGTTCGGCGACCGCGTGGCGGGCGAGGAGCGCATCAAGGCCGTCGCCGCCTCGTTGAAGCTGCAGTCGCGCGTCGGCCTGTCCCTGGACGGCGCCGAAGGACCGGGGAACTACGGGCTCAACAAGGAATGCATGATGACGATCCTGGCCGCCCGGGAGAACAAGGTGACGGCGAACTTTGCGCTGGTCCAGCCGGGCTACGCGGACGCGCCGAAGGTCATCGAAGCGTTGGCGAAGATTTGCGGCGACACGAACCCGCCGACGGCCGAGCAGCTGACGGAAAGGCAGACGGGGCGCGCAGGCGGCGCCGGACGCATGGAACGCGGGGCCGCGGCGACGAATCCCGGGCGGCCCGCGGAACCTTTTCCCGGCGCGGTCCCGGACGACCCGCGGTTGAACACGCTCCTTCGGCAATCGCTCAGGCCCACGAACGACGTCGCCACCGTGGACGCTCTGCTCAAGAGCATGCGGGAGCGCATCGACGGCGACGCCGAACTCACGCGGCAGGCGAGCAACGGATGGGTTCGCGCGCTCCACTTCGGCGATCGATATGGAACGCCTTACTCGCGGCAGAAGGGCCAGGCGTTCCTCGACAAGCTCAGGTCCGACGCGCTCCCGCCCAAGAAATGAAGCGCAGCGCAAAAGGCCTTCGCGCGTTCAGGGTTCGTTGCGAGCTCGCGTGGGTCGCCGTGGCGTTGGCGGGGCTAAGCGCGGTCGCGGGCGCGGATAACCCGCCCGCCTTTCGCACGGGCGTTCTGCCCTTGCTGACCAAGGCAGGGTGCAACGCCGGGGCGTGCCATGGCGCGGCGACCGGTCAAGGGGGGTTCAAGCTGAGTTTGCTCGGCTACGATCCCGAGGAGGATTACGAGCGGATCACCCGCGAGCGCGGCGGACGCCGCATTGATCGCGCCGCGCCGGCCGAAAGCCTTCTGCTGCGCAAATCCTCCCGCCAGATCGAACATGAAGGAGGCCGACGCCTACCGCGCTCCTCCGAGGCGTTTCGGAAAGTTCTCCACTGGATCGAAGCCGGCGCCCCTTACGGCTCGCGCGAGCTGCGCGTCCTCGGCATCGCGGTCTCGCCCGACGACGTTCTCCTCCCCTCGACGAACCGATCCGTGAGCCTGCGCGTCACCGCCCGGCTCTCCGACGGTTCGCGCGAGGATGTGACGCGGCTGGCGCTTTACTCTTCCAACGATGACGCGATCGTCGAGGCGGGCCCGCAGGGCGAGGCCCGTGTGATCGGCCCGGGAGCGACCAGCGTGATGGTGCGATACTCGGGCCAGGTCGCCGCGTCGCGCGTCGCGTCCCCGTTCGGCGGAGCGGAGGTCATGAACCCTCTGGCCGCGTCGGAGCACTGGATCGACCGCCAGATCGGCGCCGAGCTGAAGAGGCTGCGCATCCCGGGCTCCGGGCCGAGCAGCGACGCCGAATTCCTGCGTCGCGCTCATCTCGACGTGATCGGCCGGCTCCCGACCGCGGACGAAGCCCGCGCGTTCCTTCTGAAGCCTCGTTCGCGGGAAGACCGTCAGCGAGCCATCGACGCGCTGCTGCAACGCGAGGAGTTCGTCGATTTCTGGACGATGCGGCTGGCCGACCTGCTGCTGATCAGCGGCAGGCGGGGAAGCGAGGAGGCCACTCGCGTCTACCACGAATGGGTCCGCGCGCAGGTGGCGCGCAACACCCCGTTCGATGAGCTCGCCCGAGCTTTGCTGACCTCGAGCGGCAGGCTGAGCGCCGATGGGCCTTCGAACTTTTTCACTCTCGCCTCCGACCCGCGCGACATGGCCGAGCACGCGGGGCGTATTTTTCTGGGGGCCCAGATCGCGTGCGCGCGGTGCCACGCCCATCCGACGGATCGGTGGACGCAGGAAGATTATCACCGATTCGCGGCCTACTTCGCGCGCGTCTCGCGCGAAGGCGATTTCATCCAGTCGGGCGAGCGCGGCGAGGTGGAGCATCCGAAGACCGGCGAGCCGCTCGAGCCGCGTCCGCTCGGAGCGCGCGCGTCGACGGCGCCCCAGGGGGCCGATCGCAGGGTGGAGCTGGCGCGATGGATGACCAGCCCCGACACGACTCAGTTCTCCCGCGCCATCGTCAACCGGGTCTGGAGGCACATGATGGGACGCGGCCTTGTCGAGCCCGTGGACGATCTGCGGCCGACAAATCCCGCGACCCATCCGGGTTTGCTCGCCGCGCTGGCGAAGGACTTTGTGGCGCACGGCCACGATCTGCGCTGGCTCATCCGTTCGATCGCCGTCACGCGCGCGTATCAGCTCGCGTCGCGGACGACCGGGCTGAACCGTCTCGACGACCGTTTCTATTCCCACGCCTATCTGAAGGAACTCCCCGCGCCCGTCATCCTCGACGCGATCGCGCAGGTCACGGAAGTCCCGGACGCGTTCCCCGGTTACCCCGAGGGCGCTCGGGCCGTTCAGCTGATCGGAACGCGAACGCCTTCCTACGCTCTGGACGTGCTGGGTCGATGCTCGCGCGACGCCGCCTGCGACGGAGGCGGACGCCGCGGCGGAGGCCTGGCGCTGGCCCTGCATCTCATCAACGGCCCGACCATCAACGCCAGGCTCCGAAGCGGCGTCGTCGCTCATCTGCTGGCGCAGGGAGCCACCGGCCGCGAGATGATCGAGGAGCTCTATCTGCGCGCGTTCACCCGAAGGCCCGAGGCCGCGGAGCTGGCCGAATGGGAGCGAATGTTCGCCTCGGCCTCGGACAAGGCCACGGCGGCGCAGGATCTTCTCTGGACAGCGCTGAACTCGCGCGAGTTCGCGTACAACCATTGACGGCCATGCGCTCTCATCCTCCCATTCGTTGCGACGGCGTCTCGCGCCGGGATTTTCTCCATCTCGGCGTGCTGACCGCGCTCGGCGTCAGCCTCAGCGACCTCCTGCGCCTTCAGGGCGCGGAGGGCCCGGGAGCGCCGCGCGCGACATCCTGCATCCTCCTCTGGCTCGACGGCGGCCCCAGCCATCTCGACACATTCGATCCAAAGCCCGAGGCGCCAAGCGAAATCCGAAGCCCGTTCGGCTCCATCCCCACGAGCGTCCCGGGCGTGAGGATCTGCGAGCATCTCGCGCGAACCGCGAAGGTCATGGGCGATGTCGCCCTCATCCGATCGCTCACCCACGAGTTGGGAAACCACGACACCGGCGCGCGGTTTCTTCTCACGGGCCATCGTCCGACTCCCGCTCTGCAGTATCCGAGCCTGGGCAGCGTGGTGGCGCACGAGCTTCGATCCGACTCCGCGATGCCCCCGTACATCGCGATTCCCAACGACGCGGTGGGCGGCGACTCCGGCGGCGCGCGGGCGGGCTATCTTCCCGGCGCGTTCTCAGCGTTCAATGTGGGGGACGATCCCTCCCGCGCGCGCGACTTGAATCCGCCGGAAGGGGTGAGTTTTTCACAAGCGGATCACCGCCGCGACATGCTTCGCCGGATGGACGCGCTGAGTCGCGCGGTGGAGGAAGGCCCGGCCACGAAGAGCCGCGACGCGTTCTTTGAACAAGCCTACCGCCTGATGGCGTCGTCGGAAGCCAGAGCGGCCTTCGATCTGGAGCGCGAAACGGCCGCCGTTCGCGAGCGCTTCGGACGCACTCGTCTCGGCGCAGGCTGTCTCATGGCGCGGCGACTGGTGGAGGCCGGCGCCCGTTTTGTGACGGTGGTGGACACGGGGTGGGACACGCACCAGCAGATTGCGCGCGAGCTGCCCGACTCGCGTTTTCCCGGCAGCGGCAAGCTACCGAGCCTCGACCACGCCTATTCCGCGCTCCTGACGGATCTGCGAGAGCGCGGCCTGCTCGAGTCCACGCTCGTTGTTCTGATGGGAGAATTCGGCCGCACCCCGAAGCTGAACGCGCTGGGCGGACGCGATCACTGGCCGCGCGCCGGATTCGTCTGTCTCGCCGGCGGCGGCGTCAAGGGCGGCCAGGTCATCGGCGCCACGAACGCCTTTGGCGAGACGCCCTCCGATCGCCCGATCAGCCCGCCCGATCTCGCCTTCACGATCCTGAGGCTCTTGGGAGTGGACCCGGCCAAGGAACTCGTCACACCCGGAGGACGGCCGGTGAAAGTCCTAGCCGAAGGCGGCTTCATCTCCGGGCTCGTGTGAATCGCCGCTCCACCCTCCTTCAACTTGGACTCGCGGGATGCCTGGCCATCGCGTTTTCGCCAAACGCCGCGGCTTCTCCCGCATCCGACCCCAATCCGAAGGCGGAGTCCAGCGCCACGCCCATCACCGCGCTGGCTTTTAGCCGCGACGGATTGGCGCTCGTCAGCAACGGGCCGCGACGCTTGGACGTCCGCTCGCCAAGAGAGGGCGCCGTTCAATTTCAGATCCCTTGCAACCTCCCCAAGATCACCGCGCTGGCCTTTCACCCACGCGGCGAGATTCTGGCCGTGGCAGGAGGCGAACCAGGAGTCCGGGGAGAAGTGCGGTTGTTCGATTGGCGAACCCGGGCCGTCCTGCGGAGTTTCACGAACGCCGAGGATCTGGCGACAGGAGTCGCCTTTGACGCCGCCGGGGATTTGCTGGGCATCGCCGCCGCGGACAGCCGCGCGCGCGTGTGGCGTGTGGCGAGAACAAACGCGTCCTTCAGTGAGGCGTTCACGCTCTCGGGTCATGCGGGCCCGGTGCTGGCCATCGCTTTCAGCCCCTCCGGCAACGCGGTCGTCACGGCCGGCGCCGACCGTTCGATCAAGGTCTGGTCCACGGCGGATGGCCGCCTGCTGCGCGCCTTCAGCCACCACCTTGAAGCGGTGAACGCGCTGGCATTTCGTCCGTTGGCCGCGGGCCCCGTCGATGCCCGGATCTTCTCCTGCGCATCCGGCAGCGACGATCGGACCGTCCGCGTCTGGCAGCCGGAGGTGGGCCGGATGGTGCGCATTATTCGTCGGCATCGCGCGCCTGTGTTCGCCCTCGCCTACTCGCACGACGGCCGAAGCCTCTTCACCGCCGGCAAGGAGGGGATCATCCGCCGCTTCGACGCGGACAGCGACACGCTGCTGTCCGAATGGACGACTCACACCGACTGGGTCTACGCGTTGGCGATCAGCCCGGATGGCTCGAAGCTCGCGAGCGGCGATTGGTCCGGCGCCGTGCGGGTGCGCGATCTGCCGGCGCCCTAGGATCCGCGCTCGCGCGTGTCTTCAGCAGGCGGATTCCTCCCAACCCGCAGATGTCACTGGCATATCTCGAAGCCTCCGCCTAACAATTCGGAATGAACATGCGTCCTCTCTCTCGAATCGTCGTCCGCGCCCTCGCCGCGACGACCTTGATAATCTGGAGCGCGCCCGCTCTGTGCGCCGCGCCCAAGCCCATCCGAATCCTGCTCATCACCGGCGGCTGCTGCCACGACTACGAGAGCCAGAAGGACATTCTGAAGAGAGGATTGGAAGCGCGCGCCAACGTCATGGTCGACCAGATCCACACCGGGGATGGCAGCACGCGGCCGCCGCTCGCGATCCTCGGCAAACCAGAGTACGCCAAGGGATACGATCTTGTGATCCATGACGAGTGCGCCGCGGACATCTCGGATCCGGCCGTCGTTCAAGGGGTCCTCAAACCTCATCGCGATGGAATTCCGGGAGTGAATCTCCATTGCGCCATGCACTGCTATCGAATCGGAAACCCGAACGACCCCGTCACCGCCCTCGGCGCGCCGCATGGCTATTGGTTCGAGTATCTGGGAGTTCAATCCAGCGGCCATGGCCCCCAGGAACCGATCTCCATTCGATTCACCCAGAAACCATTGCCCCTCGGCAAAGGGTTGACCGATTGGATCACGGGCAACGAGGAACTCTACAACAACATCCGTGTTTTCGATTCCGCCCAACCCGTCGCGCAGGGAGACCAGACCGTGAAGCGCAAGGATGGCACGACCAAGACCAACGGAGCCGTCGTCGCATGGACCAATGAGTACGGCGCGAAGAAAACCAAGGTGTTCAGCACGACCATCGGACACAACAACGCGACAGTGGCCGACCCGCGCTATCTCGAACTCGTCACCCGCGGAGTTCTCTGGGCGACCGGTCACCTCAAGAAGGATGGGACTCCAATGAAAGGCTACGGTCCCGCGGCCAAGTAGGGACGCCACGACGGTGTCGGACTTGCGGCGCGCGAGCGTCGCCCATTTCGCCGCCACTTCAGGTTGACGATTGCCCGCGGCCTGAGACACTCCGAGAAACAGCCTTGCGGAGATCGCCCAGAGGGCCGCATGCGAGGCATCTATCTTGAATGGACATTCGGGAGCTTCCTATGAATCGCGCACTTGAGAATCAGGACAATCTTCAGCCGGCCGCCGCCAAGCCTTCCTTGCTTCGACGCCGTCAGTTCCTCGGCGCGGCGGGCCTGCTGGCGGGGACCGCGGTGAGTCGCGCGTGGGGCGCGACCAACCGCGATTGGACTGGGAACGCGCCGACGCGCTATCCCGATCCCGACGTCGTGGTTCTCGACCCGCGCTTCGAGAAGTACAAGGTCGCCACCACCTCCATTCAACGCCTCTGGCAAGGCTCCCTATGGGCGGAAGGGACCGCATGGTGCGCGGCAGGACAGTATCTTGTGTTCAGCGACATCCCCAACGATCGCCAGCTTCGGTGGTTGGAAGACGACGGACGCGTGAGCGTGATGCGGAAGCCCGCCGGCAACTCCAATGGCAACACTTTTGATTACCAGGGCCGACAGATCTCCTGCGAGCACGGCAATCGACGCGTCGTGCGCTATGAGCTGAATGGATCGACGACAGTGCTGGCCGATCACTGGCAGGGCAAGCGATTGAACGCGCCGAATGACGTCGTGGTGCATCCCGACGGCGGCATCTGGTTCACGGATCCCGGCTATGGCAGCATGGGCAACTACGAAGGGAACAAGGGAGAGCTGCTCATCAAGGAGGCGATCTATCGGATCGATCCCGCGAGCGGCAAAATGGATTTGGTGGCGGACACGCTGAGCAAGCCCAACGGCATCTGCTTCTCGCCGGACTACAAGCGGCTCTACGTGGCCGATTCCGGCGGGACGGTCCCCAAGCCCATCTGGGTCTGGGATGTGGCGGACGGCAAGCGGCTGAAAAACGGACAGCGCTTTGTGTCCATGGCCGCCTCCGAACTCAGCGGCTCGAATACTGCCTTCACTGGCAATCAGAACGGCCTGGCGGACGGCATCCGATGCGACATCGACGGCAATGTTTGGGCGGGCGCCGGCTGGGTGGGCGATGGCTATGATGGCGTTCACATCTTCGCCCCGGACGGCGCGCGGATCGGCTTGATCCGGCTTCCGGAGATTTGCGCGAACCTCTGCTTCGGCGGTCCCAAGCGAAACCGGCTGTTCATGGCGGGAAGCACATCGCTCTACGCCGTTCACGTCGAAACGCAGGGCGCTCACATCACCTGAGCGACGGGCAAGCTGCGGAATACGAAGGCTCGGAGTCGGGGAGAGAGGGGGAGAGGTCGGAAAGCGCCCTCCTGTTCAGCCCACGTCGAACCGCCCCGGGATCATTCAAGATCCCAGGGCGGACAAGACCCGCGCCACCTACGCCGGCGGGCTATGGAAGCCGCAGGCGATAGAATCGTTTCTTTTCAGTCGCCGCGGCGTGGAACGGGCTCGCAACGTTCGGGATGGAGGTCCAGGCGATCGCAGGCAGCGTGTCTGAATACTCAAGGATCGCCTTCGGAGAGTCCCAGGTGATCATCGCCAATCCGCCTGGCATCAGCTCGATGCTCAAGCCCGGCCGCACCTCTCCGACCACTTCGAAATGCACGGACGGAGCGTCCCCTGTTTGACCGCTATTGTCCGTCGCTCGCGCGATCGCCATGTAATGCCCCGGAGAGAGACTCATCAGCTCCGCCTCGTAGGGCGGCGACGTCGCGGCGCCGACGGGTTTGAAATCATCCTCAACCGCAAACCCGTGGCCATTCCGAAGGAAGAATTCGACTTTCACGATCTTCCCTCCGCGATCCTCGGCGTCAGCGACGAGCATGACATGAGCTCCGACAGGAAACTGCTGGTATTGCTCCGGCGAGGTGATTTCCACCATCGGAGCCAGATCCTTCTCAACGATGATGTCGACGACAGACTCCCCAGTCAGGCCGTCGTTGTCAGTCGCGGTGGCGACGATCCGGTGACGCCCGATCTTCAGCTTCGTCAGCGCCGACGAGTAAGGCGGGTCCGAATCGAGGCCGGCCAGCTCTCCATCGACGGTGAAGGCGACGACTTTGACGGCGCCGTCGGTGTCGATCCCCGCGGCCTCGACGGTCACAAGCTCGCCCGCGAGGAATCGGGCGCCTGGCAGCGGCCGGCGGATCCGGACCTCCGGCGGCGTCTGCGTCGAAGCGAGGTTCGCGGACAGCTCCAGATCGAAATACAAGTCGGGGTCCGCCTTGCCCGAGCTGTGCACCTCGGCGGCGATCACATTGTCCCCTTCGAGCAGCAAGCGGCGCGCGATTTCAACCGGCGCAAGCGAGAACACCTCTCCGGCGATATCCGTCACCTTCTTGAGCGCGGGAGTCTCCGGGACGGCGGGGCCTTGCGGCATGTTGCGCCGGAAAATCTCGCCACCGTTGAGATACACGATGACGCCGTCGGAAGCCCTGAGCCGGAGCCATGTGTCACGCGCGATGCTCACGCCCCGGGTTGCGAAGGTCTTCCGGAAATACGCGGCGAGAGCTCCCTCGTTCCCGCCGACCGGCTGGATGGTGGTCATTTGGTCTCCTCCATATCCGAGGCCGGCGAGGCGCTCCGGCCACTTAGAATCGTCGAACGCGGGCGAGTTCCACTGGGGCGGCGGCCTTCGACCACCGTCGAGATACCGCCAAGCCGAGCCGCGCTTCACGAAAGCGAGCTTGCTGATGTCGATGCGGAATTGAACGCCTCCCACCAACGCGTCAGGGGCGTCGGGCAATCCGAACTGCTGAACTTCAAACGCCATTTCCGCCCCTTCGATGGGCTGATAGTTCGGCCCCAGCTCAAACTCCAACTGCAAAGGAAACGCCTCGCCTGGCTTGATCGGGATTCCCGTGATCTCGACTTCGTTTCCGAAGATCTGAAACCGTCCCCCGCCGACTGACTCGATCCCCTTCAGGCCGCCTCCGGCCTGACTCCATCGCGCGAAGATCTCTTTCGGAATCTGGAAGTACGGGTGTCCATAATCGCTGAACCGCGGGGCGAAGTCGCCCACGTTCCGGAAGTGGATCCGGGCGGGAACGAGAACTTTTCCTATATTTCGCACGAGGAGCGACGACAGCCCCAGCGCGCCGGGAAAATTGTCGACAATCGTCAGATTCTTCCAAGCGATGTTGTTGTTGTTGCATGTGTTCGCGTTCACGTCGGAACCCTCGGGGAAGGTCATGCCATAGGGGGCGTTTGTGGAGGTTTCGATGCGCGCGAGGAGACAGTGATGCCCGGGATCGACGAAGCAGGCGTAATCCGCGGGGTTGGGCGGATACCAGGGGATCTCGAGCACGACCGCTTCGCCCGGGGCCAGGATCGGGATGCGGAGGGGCGCGTCGTCATACACGGGGGGGGCGACGATCGACCGATGCCTCGCATTCTTGCTGACGATGTAGCCATCGGCCGGAATCCAAGGGCGAATGGGAGCGTTCACCAATGTTTCGTTGTTGAGTACGCTCGCGCCATTCCAGGGCGGGAACGTATTCACGATCACCGGAATACCCGTGTCCGCGCCGTAGACGACGTTCGGATCCAGCCGGGCGCCCGTCGTATCGCTGCGCTGCCACTGGGCGAAGAGCCGATCGGCGTTTCCATGAATCAGGAAGAACCAGGGGTCTTCCGCAGCTCCGTTAAAGCCGTTCTGATCCCCGCCGGTCCGGAGGTGAGCGCGACCATGCGCCGTGTTTTCCATGACGCTGCGCAGTCCGGACGCGCCGCTATACACGCTCGAGATCAAGATCGATCCGTCGCTCGCTGGAAGCGGCGCCACCCAGTTGAAGGCTCGAGTGATCGCGCCATCCGGCGGAGGAGCGATGGTGTTGAAGGGCGCCCCGACCGACGCCCCGCCGCCCGCGCCCGACACCCCCATGAAGCTGGTTGTGAAATAATTGAACCCGCCGCCCGCTCCGGACGGGTTGGATGTCCAATCCCAGTAGAGCAGCGTGACCAACGGATTGGCCTCACGCAGCAGCGTTTCATAGCGATTCACCAACTCGCGATGCCAGGGCAGAAAAGGCGCCGCGAAATGAGCGACGCCCGCGGGCGCCGATTCGTGGATCTGGTCCTGCTTATGCCAGTAAGTGCGATCCGGGAACTGGTACGCGGGGGTTGTTGCGATCGCGATGATGGCGTCGCGATACGCGTCGCGCTCCGCCACGCTGGCCGTTGCCGCGTTCTTGCGCGGCTTCGTAATCTCCATGCCAAATACGCGGGCGTTGCAGCCCGGCATCGAGGCCGCGTAATCCACCCAGTTGGCGGGCCAACTGAGTCCCGTCGAAGCCTTAGCCCAGTAAACTCGAAGCCGCTCGCTGCCCGTACTCGGGGCCGACCCTCGGTTGCGAACACGAACGTACACGTAGTTCGGCGTGCTGTATTTGGGGTCCCTGTACTCAGGATTCTGGTGGGCGGCGGGCAGCCAGGGCGGACTCGCCGCGTTGAAGGCATAGGGCTGCCAGTTCGGGTCCGGGTTGTTTCGGACCCAGATGTCGTCGCTCGTGTACATCACTCCACCAGGGCACGGCTCAACTCCCGTGTCGCTGGGGAGATCTCGGATATACAAATCGCTCTGGGCGGAAGCCGCCGAAGCGGCAAGCCCCAATGCCGCGGCCGCCGCGAACCAGGCCGGGAGATCTACGAAACGGCCGCGCCTCCGCTTCCGAGGCTCGTCGGGGCGTTCCGTTTGGGAATGGGGAGGAGAGAGCCGCGACACCGGCTCAACCGCGTATGGCGTTTGCATAAAGAAACATCCTTGAGGTGGGTTAAATAATTCCATGATACGAATTAGGGCGGCTACAGAACCTCACATCGCGATGGCGGGGTCAAGGGGAATTCGGGAATTCCGGGGCGAGCTGACGATGCTGCCCTCCGAGTTGGCCGTGCATGGGAGGCTTGCAATTCAAGGTTGGGTTTCCGATCTTCGGCCACGCCCACCGATCTATGAAACCACAAAGCCCACTCGGCTGGCTGATCGCAGCCTCCCTGCTCCTCCCGCTTGCTATAGATGCACAGTCGCTCGTGTTGCCAGGCACACAACCTCTGACGATGGAAGGCGACCTGGCGGCGCAGCTGGTGGGAGGAATCGACAGATACCTGGATAGGGTGCTCGCCGACGCGCCCAAGAATCGCGCCCGCCACTGGAATCGCGACTTGAGCTCGCCCGAGGCCTACGCGCGATCGGTGGAGACGAACCGTCAGCGTCTCGCGACAATCCTTGGCGTGGTGGATTCCCGCGCGCCCGCGCAGCTGCGGGCTTCCGCGCCGCTGGCGGGCGACCTCAAAGGGAACCCGGCCGAGATCGGACGAGGCAAGGGATTCAGGATCCTCGCCGTGGCCTGGAATGTCTTCCGCGGAGTTCAAGGGGAAGGGCTCCTGCTGGAGCCGGACGGAGAAGCGAAGGCCTCTGTCGTTGCTGTTCCAGATTGCGACTCGACGCCGGAGCAGCTCGCGGGGCTTCAACCCGGCCTCCCTGACTCCGACCAATTCGCGCGGCGTCTCGCTGAGGAGGGCTGCCGGGTCATCGTTCCGTTCCTCATCGACCGTTCCGATACCTACAGCGGGCTTCCTGGCGTTCGCAAACTGCGGCAGTCCCAGCGGGAGACGCTCTGGCGCGCCGCGTACGAAATGGGGCGAACCCTCCAGGGCTACGAAGTTCAGAAGGTGCTGGCGGCGGTGGATTGGTTGATCGCGCAATCCGCCGGCGCGACGCCGAAGCCGCGGGTGGGAGTGGTCGGCTATGGAGAAGGCGGCATGATCGCCTGCTTCGCTGGCGCCCTGGATCCGCGCATCGAGCTCACCGTGGTCAGCGGATACTTTGTAAATCCCTCGCTCCAGGACGAGCCCATCTACCGCAATGTGTGGTCGCTGACGGATGAGTTTGGCTCCGCGGAGATCGTCGGACTCATCGCGCCCCGACGCGTGATATGGGAGCGCGGCAACTATCCCCTCGCTGAGTATCCCAAGCCCGGCCAGCCGCATGATGGCGCCGCCCCGGGAGCACTGCGTCGCCCCAGCGCTGACGCGGCCCAGAAGGAGCTCGAGGAAGGAAGCGTCTGGCTGAAGGACGTCCCCGGGGTCGCCGAATGGAAGCTCATCCGGGGTGAACCGACAGATGTTATCAATGACGAGACCCTGGCCGCCATTCGCGCGGGGCTGGATCTGCCGGCCTCCGTCCTCACGACTCAGGAGAAGGTGAACGCCACGCGTCCCGCCCCGGACAACAGCCAGCGGCTGCTGAGACAGTACTCCCAGCTCCTGGAGGACACACAGTGGCTCATGCGCGAGGCCGAATTCACTCGCGGCGCCTTCTGGAAAAAGGCGGATAGAAAGAGCGCGGCCGCCTTTGTCGAAAGCGCGAAGTGGTACAAGGAGTATTTTCTCAATGAAATTGTGGGCCCTATACCCACCGCCTCGCTGCCGGCCAATCCACGGACTCGCAAGGTTTCCGAGACCGACGCGTTCACCTGCTACGAGGTCGTGCTGGATGTCCATCCCGACGTGTTCGCGTACGGCATTCTCGTGTTGCCCAAGGGCATCAAGCCCGGAGAGAAGCGGCCCGTCGTCATCTGCCAGCACGGACTAGAGGGACGCCCGCGCGACGTGGCGGATCCCAAGATTGAGAGCCAGTATTACCACGCCTTCGCCTGCCGTCTCGCCGAGCGCGGATTCGTCACGTTCGCGCCGCAGAACTGCTATATCGGCGAGAACCGATTCCGCCAGGTGCTCCGCAAAGCCCAACCCATGAAGCTCACGCTCTGGTCCTTCATCATGCGACAGCACGAAGCGATACTGGACTGGCTGGCCGCGCAGGACTTCGTGGATCCCTCGCGGATGGCGTTCTATGGGCTGAGCTACGGCGGGAAGACCGCGATGCGCATCCCTCAGATCATCGACCGCTACTGCCTGAGCATCTGCTCCGCCGACTACAATGAGTGGATCTGGAAGAACACGTCGGCCCGATCGAGCTACTGCTATCTCTACTGGGGAGAATACGACATGCCGGAATTCAACCTCGGAAACACCTTCAACTACGCCGAGCTCAGCTGGCTGATGATCCCCCGCCCCTTCATGGTGGAGCGCGGGCACGACGACGGCGTGGCGCCGGACGAATGGGTCGCTTACGAGTTCGCCAAGACGCGCCGTCAGTACGACGCGCTCGGATTGGGCAACAAGACGGAGATTGAAGTCTTCAACGGCCCGCACAGCATCAACGGCAAGGGCACCTTCGACTTCCTCCACAAGCACCTGAACTGGCCCAAGCCCCGGTAGCAGAATCTCGCCCCGGCTGGCGCTCGCCCCCCGTCCTTGCGCGGAGAGCCGGACGGCGAGTCACAATTGAAACGGACGACGAGGGCGGAGGGACCGAATCCATTTCCATGGACAGCCCCCCAACCCTCGTTCCGGCGAGAACCTACCCCATGATGCTCAACCGGAAAAGCGGCGCGGAAGGCCCGCTGCGAAGGAACGGCGATCCGATCTGACTTTCGGCGCCCGGACGTGTTGCCCAGGATTGCGACAATGCTATCCGCATCTCCGTGAGATGAGGGTGAGGGCCAGATGAGAAACGGATGAGAAGGCCCCTCGTTCAGGAGTCTTCTCATCGTTTTCTCATGGAATCGCTGCTATATTGGCCGCTGTGAAGGCATTGATCGTGGAAGACTACGCGCCGCTGCAAAAGTCGGTGTGCAAAGCCATCCGCGAGATCGGTTGGGTCGTCGACGCGGCCCACGACGGCGAGGAAGGACAGTGGCTGGCGGAGAATCACGCCTACGACGTCATCGTGCTCGACATCATGCTTCCCAAACTATCGGGACTGGAGGTCCTGCGCCGACTGCGGAGCCGGGGGATCCCAACACCTGTCATCATCCTGACCGCGAAGGATGGGGTCGATGACCGGACGCGAGGGCTCGACATGGGGGCTGACGACTATCTGGTGAAGCCTTTCTTTCTCAACGAACTCATCTCGCGATTGAAGGCCCTCGTGCGACGGGCCTACCGACAACAGGATCCCACCCTGTGCGTAGGAGACTTGATCATCGACACCAGCGCCCGGGTCGTGCGCTGTGAGGGGCGGGAAGTCACGCTCACCGCCCGCGAGTACTCGCTTCTGGAATACCTCGCGCGCCGCACCGGCCAGCTGGTCACGCGCGCCGAGATCTGGGATCACCTCTACGAAACCTACGGCGGCGGCACGAGCAATGTCGTGGATGTCTACGTGGGATACTTGCGGAAGAAACTCCGGCGCGCCGACAAAGCGGACCTGATCCACACGCGACGCGGCCAGGGTTACATCCTCAAGGAGGGAGAGTGACATGCGCACCTTGCGTTGGCGACTTGTCGCAGGCGTCCTGGCGGGGATCACTCTGTTGTTCGCCTGCGGCGCCTCCCTCACCTACATGGAGATCAGGTCCCGGTTGTATCGCGACTTTGATCAGACCTTGTTTCAGCGCGCGCTCTCGCTCATCGCGATGGTGAAGGAGGACAGGGGAAGGTTCGAGCTTGGCCGCCTCGGCCGCGGCGTGGAGCCCCCGGGTTATGAGCCTGGGGTGGACTACTACCTTCTCTCGTCGAGGCCAGGCGAAGCTCTGGTGATCTCCCGCGACTGGACGAACTCGGCGCTCGACGCGATCAAGACCTCAGCGGACGCGCCCAGATTCCTGGCCATCGTTCTTCCCGGCGATAGGGACGGTCGGGCCGTCGCGATCGAAACTCGCGTTGAGGTCGAGGTCGGCAAGCGGGTTCGGGCGGCGGCGGCGCGCGGGGACGCGACGCTGCCGCAGGGACCCTTGGTTCGAATGGTCTTCGCCAGGCCGGACACCGTGGCGGCCGCGTTGCGCGACATTCGATCCATGCTGCTCAGCCTTTGGGCCGGATGCTCTCTGCTGAGCGGCCTCGTGGCTTGGTTGGTTGTGCGCTCCGGCCTGAAACCCCTGGACGAGCTCCGCGGGCAAATCGGAGCGATGCGGGACACAGTGACCGGCTATCGCATCCGATTGAGCAGCCCCCCTCTCGAGCTTGAGCCCGTCGCCGGCGAATTGAATCGAATGCTGGAGCGCGTCGAAGCCGCCCTGCTGCGCGAACGCACGCTGACCTCCAATGTCGCGCACGAGCTCCGGACGCCCATCGCCGGGATTCTATCGACCCTGGAGCTCACTCTCGCCCGGGAGCGATCGATCGCCGACTACAAAGAGGCAACGGCCGACTGCTTCGAGATCGCCAAGCGAATGCATTGGCTCGTGAACAATCTCTTGTCCATCGCGCGGATTGAGGCCGGAAACGTGAAGCTTCACCGCCGCAGCGTGCGGCTTCGGTCCGAGCTCATCGAATGGTGGAATCCCTTCACGGTTCGCGCCCGCGAGCGGGGACTTCAGGTCGAATGGCGGATTCCTCAGGGAGCCGAGATCCACACCGACGGGGAGTTCCTCCGCGTCGTGATGAGCAATCTCTTCGACAACGCGGTTTCCTATGCGCCCGAGGGGGGAACCGTGCTCATCCGGGCGGAAGGCGACGGAAGCGTCTCCGTGGGCAACCTCTCGCCGGAGTTGGATCCGCAGACGATCAATCGGATCTTCGAGCCATTCTGGCGTTCGAACGAGTCGAGGTCGGATGCGGGAGCGCACGCGGGACTGGGCATGAGCCTCAGTCGGAAGATCCTCGAGCTCCTTGGCGGGACGATCCGCGCCGAGATAGACTCCAACAGCCGCTGGTTCGTCGCGAGCATCCAAATCGCCCCGCAGGCGAATCGTCCCTAGCGACAAAGCAGAGCTTCGCCGTACCTGTGTTGGAGATTGAGAGACCTCTGGGGGGACGAACAGGGCGAAGCCTCGAGGACTCACTCCCCGGCCTTCTGATATCGCGCTCGATAGAATCGGTGAGCGGGCGGCTGACTCACGCCGTAGTCGCTGAAGGGGGACTCGGAATCAAACCCATCCAGCCAGTTCGTCCAAACGGGCGTCCATTTTTTGAAATCGGAGGTGGCGTCCAGGACCGTGTTGACATTGAGGGCGCCGCGCACCTGGAGAAAGCCAAGCGGTTCCTGGGCGTCCAAATAGAGGGCCAGGCTCGTGATCTGGGGCGGAGCGAAAGGATCGATGGAAAGAGTCACAAGACCCAGATCTCCGCTAAATGTGGCAACGTGGATCGTGTAGCGAACGCCGGCTTCAGCCCAAAAGTTGACTCGCGCGCGACGATCGCTGAAGGCGAACACCGCGTCGGAGGCCGCGAGGATCGGCGCGTCGGGCGGACCCGTGAAGACATCCAGGCGAGTTCCGATGATGCTGCCAAACGTCGAGACGTCGAAAGGACGGGACTCCCTCGGGGTCCACGAATACCAAAACCCACCTGGCGCCGTGGTCAGATCGTCCGTCATGGAGTCGCCGTCCGGGGCCATGGGAAGCGCGTTCGCCGGGCTGTCGTTCAGCGGAAGGTCGGGGCCTTCCAGGTACGCGAGATCATCAATCGTGAACGAATCCCCGCCGTTCAGCGCCACGACCTTCACCACGGCTCTATCGAACGAGATGCCCACGAACTGGCCCGCGCTCCCCACGATCGCGTCGTCGGTGGAGTCGCCCCGGACCCTGATATCGATGTTTGATCCGTTCTCATCGCGTGCCGCCCAGGTGACCGTCCCATGCGTCACCCAGAAACCAACGCGGGAGACCTTGACCGGGAAGATCACCTCCATGAACCCTTGGTCGAAGAGTTCGTCGGTGTTCACCACGAGAGGAGCGGCGACGTTCTTCCCGGAAATGACATCGCGGGCAAGAGGCCCGTTCGGCCTCACGATCGCGATGGGCGTCCCCGGATTGCCAACGGGGTCGGAGGGACTCGCGCCTCCACTGTGGAAAGTCGGCTTCGACTTCCCGTCGCGCGACCCGAAGCTCGCACCGGCGAGAACGGTTTGACCCGGGCCATATCCGGAAATCGGCATGGCGGGCAAATCATCGAAGGTTTCCACCGTGGCGCCCGCCATAAAGGCGGCTGCCTCGGCGGGGTTGGTGGTCGTGAGAATCCTGGTCTTCCCGCTGGCGGCAAGCCCAAGGCCGGAGGCAAGGAGAACCAGGGCAAGCGGCGCCGGGATGCCGAACCCGAGGCAATGGGAGATCTTCATGTCATCCGGAGTTCGCGCGACCGCCCTCAGGGCTTACAAGAAACTCTAGGACCTCGCCTGTTTTCCGCTCCACAAAGCGTCCTGGAGCCTCTAGGAATCCCCCATGACAGCGTTCGATCGATTTTTCCCCGCCCTCCCGCTTGCGCTTTCCATCGCCCTCTCCTGCCCTGCCGCGGAGACGCTGTTCGTGGCCGCGCCTCTTACTCAAGGCGGCTTCACGGAAGGCATTGAAGGCCCGGCCTGCGACCGCGATGGCAATATCTATGTGGTGAGCTTTGAACACGCGCGCAACATCGGAAAGGTCACCCCGAAAGGCCGCGCCTCGCTCTTCCTGCAGCTGGCTGAAGGGAGCGCCGGAAACGGGATCCGGTTCGATCCGAGCGGCTGGATGTATGTCGCCGACTACACGGGCCACAATGTCCTGAAGGTGAACACGAGATCCAAGACGGCGACCGTCCTCGCTCATGAGAGCGGGATGAACCAGCCCAACGACATCGCCCTCGCCGTGGATGGCACGCTCTACGCGAGCGACCCCAACTGGAAGGACGGCACCGGACAGCTCTGGCGCATCACCCGCGACGGCAAGACTCATCGTGAGGCGGCCGACATGGGAACCAGCAACGGCCTCGATCTGAGCCCCGACGGCCGGACTCTCTATGTCAATGAGAGCGCGCAACGAAACGTGTGGGCTTTCGACGTGGCGGCGGACGGATCCCTGAGCAAGAAGCGCCTGCTCATGAAAGTTCCTGATTATGGGTTCGACGGAATGCGCTGCGACGTGGACGGGAATCTCTACATCACCCGGCATGGCAAAGGCACCGTGATCAAAGTATCGGCGAAAGGGGAAGTCCTTCGCGAAATCGACGTGCTGGGGTCGAGGCCGTCGAACATCTGCTTCGGTGGCAAGGATGGGCGAACGGCGTACGTGACCGAGGTGGACCACAAGCGGCTCATCCAGTTTCGCGTCGATCGCCCGGGTCTGGAGTGGACCCGCCGGCAGATGAGGCGTTGAAGATCGCTGGTTGAGTTATCGGCCGACCCCCATCGCTTCGATCGCATCGGGCGCCTAAGCGAGAATCGATCGCACAACGTTCCCGTAGACGTCGGTCAGACGGTAGTCGCGGCCGCCAAAGCGATACGTCAGCTTCGTGTGATCAAAGCCCATCAGGTGGAGGATCGTTGCGTGCAGGTCGTGGACATGCACCCTGTCCACCGTCGCGTGCCAGCCAAACTCATCCGTGGCGCCGTGGACATGACCTCCGCGAATCCCTCCTCCGGCCATCCACATCGTGAATCCGAACGGATGATGTTCGCGACCATTGGTTCCCTCGGCCGTCGGGGTCCGCCCAAACTCGCCTCCCCACAAAACGAGGGTGTCTTCCAGAAGCCCGCGCGATTTCAAGTCCGTCAGCAAGCCCGCGATAGGCTGATCCACAGCCGCGCATCGCTTCGGCAGATCCTCCCGCAGCCCGCTGTGATGATCCCAGGCGTTGTTTCGGGGAGCGTCGAAGAGCTGGATGAATCGCACCCCGCGCTCGGCGAGCCGGCGGGCCAATAGACATTGCCGGCCGAACAACTCCGTCGCGGGCTGGTCGATGCCGTAGAGGCTCCGCGTCTCCACGCTTTCGCGGGAAAGATCGAACGCCTCTGGCGCTTCCCGCTGCATGCGAAACGCCAGTTCGAAGCTGGAGATGCGCGCGTCGAGTTCGCCATCGATGACCCGGTCTCGCTTGTGGATGTCGTTCAGCTGATGAAGAGCGTCGAGCTTCGCGCGCTGGCGCTCGGGATCGCCCGAGGGATCCTGCAGATTCGCGATGGGACGCGACAGATCGCGGATCAGCGTTCCCTGATAGGCGCTCGGGAGAAAGCTCGAAGCCCACAGCTGCGCTCCCTGGAAGACAGCCGCGGGGCTCACAACAATGAACCCGGGCAGGTTCTGATTCTCGGTTCCCAACCCGTAGGTCAGCCAGGAGCCCATGCTCGGACGCGAGAACGCCTGCTCCCCGGTGCACATCTGCAGGGCCGCTCCGCTGTGATTGATATTGTCCGCCACCATGGAACGAATGACGCAAATGTCATCCACGCGCTCGGCGATGCGCGGCAGGAGTTCGCTCACAGGAGTCCCGGATTGCCCAAAGGAGGAGAACCGCCAAGGCGAAGCCAGAAGATTGCCCGTCTTGGTGCGCTCGAGTTTCGGCTTTTCAAAGGGAAGGGCCTTGCCGTTGTCCTGGATCAGCCGGGGCTTGGGATCAAAGAGATCGACATGCGAAGGCCCGCCCGGCATGTAGAGAAAAATCACCCGCTTTGCCCGCGCCGGGATCCGCGGAGGACGGACCGAGTCCGGCTGCGCCGCGAGCAGATCCGTCAGCGCAAGCAGCCCAAAACCGCCGCCGGTCCGCGCCAGCCAGTGACGACGCGAACGCCGCGGCGGAGCTCCGGAGGAATCATCCATGGAACGATGGCGCAGCGGGCGCGATGTGATTCAGTGGTCGGTTCATGGTCGGTGGCTGGGTCAGTCGAGATAGACAAATTCATTGCTGCACAGAAGCACATGGGCCAGATCGCGCCATGCCGATTCTCTGTCCCCGGCGCCCGGCTGGGCAAGCAGCTGAAGCCCGATCCGTATCTCGTCCGCGTTCGCCGGGCGGGCGAAGAGAACTCGATAGGCCCAGTCGAGGCGCGCCGCGTCGTTCCCGGAGGGCGCCTCGCGAAGGAGACGCTTCGCGAGGCGCGCGGCTTGGCTCTGCGCGAACGAGTGATTCAGCAAAAAGAGCGCCTGAGGCGCGACGGTGGAAACCGAGCGCTTCTCCACCGACGCGTCGGGGTTCGCCGCGTCAAACAGAGTCGCAAAGTTGCCGCGGTCCCAACGCGCTGTCTGGACGTAAAGCGAGCGACGAGGCGCGGCGACATCCGGGCCCGCGGGCCCGCCCGCCGCCGCGTCCAATCGCCCGCTGACAAACAGCATGGCGTCGCGGATCGCCTCGGCTTCCAAACGCCTCGGCGCGAAGCGCGCCAGCCAGCGGTTTTCCGGATCCCGCGACGCCTGTTCGCGGGAGACCGAGCTCGCGCGGCGATACGCTTCGGAAAGAACGATGCGACGATGCAGCCTCTTGAGAGACCAACCTCCCTCGACAAACTCAGCGGCCAGCCAGTCCAGCAATTCCGGATGCGTGGGAGGCTCCGAGGTCATGCCGAAGTTATTGGGAGTGCGAACCAGGCCTTCCCCGAAGTGCCAATGCCAGACGCGATTCACGATGACGCGCGCCGTCAGAGGATTGCGGGCCGAGGAGACCCACTCCGCGAGTTCGCGCCGCCCGCTTCCCTGGGCGATGGGAGGCTGAGACTCCCCGGCGAAAAAAGCGGGCATCGCGCGTGGAACCACCGACCCTAGCCGGGCGTAGCTGCCACGGACATGCACGGGCACGTCCTGCAGATTCGGAAACAGCCCGCCCGGCATCCCGCCCTCCTGCACCGCCAGCGCCATCGGATAAGGAGGCGGAAGCTCCGCTTGCAGCGCGTCTCGCTCCCTGATGAGCGTCAGTCGTTCAGGATGATTGGTGGCAAGGCCCGGCGTTTGCTTGTCCAAGGCGGCCAGCTTTGTCTTCACAGACTCCAGCTGGAGAACCAAGCCGTCGCGGACGGCGGCCACGGACCTGGGCGCCAGCGGCACGCGCTTCAGCGTGATCTCCCCGCCCTTGGTTCCAAGGCTCTCCATGAAGTGGCTGCTGTAGAACACGCCGGCGAGCGCGTAGTAGTCGCGGGTCGAAACGGGATCGAACTTGTGGTCGTGGCAGCGGGCGCATCCCAGGGTGAGCCCGAGGAAGGCCTTGCCCACGGTGTCGATTTGATCATCCACCATGTCGCTGACCATCTTCTCCTTGTCGGCGTCTCCGCGATCCCACGCCCCGTTCAGGAGGAATCCTGTGGCGATCACCCCGGCAGGATAGACCGTTTCCCCGCTCGGGGCGGGCATCAGATCGCCGGCGATCTGATGGGTGATGAAGCGGTCGAAGGGGAGGTCCTGGTTCAACGAATCCACCACCCAGTCTCGATACCTCCACGCCTCGAGAGGCTCACAGCTCGGCACGCGCGCAGCGGGATCGGCGTCGTGGTAGTCGGCGTAACGGACCACGTCGAGCCAGTGCCTGGCCCAGTGCTGTCCATAGGCGGCGGAGCTGAGGAGTCGATCCACGACATGGACGAACGCGTCGGGAGCGGGGTCGTCGAGGAAATCGCGCATCGACTCAACGCTGGGCGGCAGGCCGGTGAGATCGAACGTCACGCGGCGCAACCAGGTCCCGCGGCCTGCCGGAGGCGCCTTTTCCAAGCCCGCGGTCGCGATCTTCTGGTCGATGAAGGCGTCGATCGGACTCCCGGAGCCTCCCGGCGGCGGACGCGGCCTGCCCACAGGCTGAAACGCCCACCACTCGCGGGCCTTGCTGGGCGCCGCGCCCGCTCCCGGATCGGCCGCCGCCGAGAACGGAAACCTCCCAACGCTCGCGAGGAGAAGCCCAAAGGCTAGGCATCGTAGAATGCCACGGTTCATCAGAGGCTGCAGCCTAATGGGGAGGCTGTGGGAATCAAGTCCAGCCGATCTCGGGCTTTCCAGCGGGGAGTCTCCGGGGACTTTCCGGACTCAGATGCTTTGCAACCCAGCGCGGACCCCATCGACGCCCCGCTGGCGGACATCCGAGCCCGACACGCTTCTGCTGGCCACGCGAAGACGGCTCCTGTAGACAGATCTCCTATGCCACGTCTCGTGAACATTCAATCCACCCTCGCGCTCGCGACGCTCCTCGCCTCGACCTCCCTCTGCTCCGCTGCGGATCTGCCCCCCATTCCCGAGGCGTCGATCGCCCGGAAGAAAGAGCTCCTATTCTCCGACGACTTCCAGGGCGCCGAACCGGCGAAGGTCTGGCACAAGGTCGTCCCCACTTTCTCCATCGAGAACGGCGCGCTCAAGGGAACCCAAACGCGCGACCAGAACATCCCGGCAGCCGACGGCAAACCCGCCGTCACCGCGCACGCCGCGGTCCACGGGCTCGAGATCCCGACGAAGGACAGCGTCGTGGAGGTGAAGATCCGATTCGAAGGGGCGTCGATGATCGACGTTGAGTTCGACGACCGCCAGTACACCGGCTCGCATTACGGCCACCTCTGCCGCGCGATCGTCAGGCCCAACGGGGTCACCATCCTGGATGAGCGCGACGGAAACATGAGGAATGACATTTACGAGATGAGCAAGGATCCGACAAAGAAGGCTGATCGCGCGAAGCTGCTTGTCGGGCGGCAGGCGACCTACCCGGCCAAGGTCGAGCCTGGCAAATGGCACACCCTTGTGGTCGAAACCGTCGGCGACAGCATGCGCGTCACCCTGGACGGGAAGCCCGCGGCCTTTCTCAAATCCTCAGGGATTGGCCATGCGACGAAATCGAAGATCGAACTGGGAGTAGGGGGCAAGGACGGCTTCTTCGATGACATCAAGGTGTGGAACGCCGAACCAGCGAGCCCCTAGCCGCCGTTGTTGCCAATGGCCTCGACCGGACAACCCTCCATCGCCTCCTTGCATTGGTTCTCCTCGTCCGGGTTCTCGGGCTGCTTATAGACGAAGGAGAAGCCCCCGTCGTCGTTTCGTGTGAAGTTGTTCGGAGCCGTTTCGCGACACAGGTCGCAGTCGATGCATTGGTTGTCGACAAAGAACTTGCCGGTCACGTTCTCCGCGTAACGATTTGCGATATCAGCCATAAATGATGTCAATTTGAGCGCGGGCAAATCTTGCCAGAGAGGGGCTAAAGTCAACCCTTAATTCGCGCCGGGCGCCTTCCGAACCGCTGTGGCGCAATGCCCTGCCCTGCGTCTTGCTCCCAGCCAGGGACGGGAGCGGGCGGGACAAACCCGCAGTCGATACGCGTCCGTGAGGACTGAGGCCTGCCTTGGTCAGATTCTCGCTGTAACGATTCCGTGAAAAACCGATTAGACCTGGAGGAGGTATGTCCTCATATTGTGTACTGTGATGTTGATGAAGTGCCTCCCAGCTAAGCCCGCAACCCGCCACGCGCTCCGTTCCCTGCTCGCCGCCCTCCTGTTCCTGGGCTTGGCGTCCACGGGGCGTGCCGCTTTGACGCCGTTCATCGCCTTCAACGACTCAGCCCCCGGGCTGGGAACGGGACCAAACGTCACGAGCTATGGCTTGGCGGCCGCATCGGCCACTGGGCCGCTCAAGAACGTCGGCACAGGAAAGAGCGCGGGCGTGACACTGACGACCACAAACTCGGGCGCGGCGGCCGGAGGCGTGCAAGGGCGTCCCGACTATGGCTCGCCCGCGTCCACGGTCTTCGAGGGCTACGTCGATTTTGGAGGACAACCCGATCCGGGGATCGAGATTGGGGGCGCGACAGACATCTACACCTTGGTCTTTTCCGGATTGGACCCCGCGGCCGAGTACAATTTCCAAGGCACCGCCATCCGCGGCAACATCAACTACAGAGATCGTTGGTCGGTTTTCGAAATTGTGGGGGCGGATTCGTTCACCAGCCGGCACACCGCGGGGGCCGTGACCCGGGCGATAGTTGCGACCCTTACCGACTCGCAGGTGGTGATCAACACGGGCGATAACCGCTCCGGAGACATGGCGTGGTGGGAGCACATCCGATCCGGATCGGACGGAAAGCTCGCCATCCAGTGCCGTCAGTATCTCGGGAAGGTCCCTGGCAGAACGACGAGCGGCGGAACCGGCTACGGCATCACAGGATTCCGGCTCGAGCAAGCGGGCGCCTACTCAGGTCGGACGGAACTGCCCCTGCGCGTTCCCAACCCGCTTTCCCATGCCCTCAACGGGATCTCGACAGTGTTCCTCGTTGTCATGGAGAACCACAATTGGGACACGATCCTCACCAACACGTACTGCCCCTACATCAATCACACTTTGCTGCCAAAGGCTTCCTACGCGCAACGCTACTACAGCGCGCTGGGTGTTCACCCCAGCGAGCCGAACTACATGTGGATGATCGCCGGAGGCAACTTTGGCATTCGCGACGACCAGGCCCCCAGCGTCAATCACCAGAGCTCCACCAACACGCTCTTCCATCAACTCGACGCGGCGGGCATCCCTTGGAAGTGCTACGCGGAGGATATCACCGGCAAGGACATCCCCAGCACGAACAAGAACGCTTACGCTGTTCGCCACGTCCCGTTTGTCTTCTTTGACACCGTCCGAACGAACCTCGACTACTGCACGAACCACATTCGCCCCTTCACGGAGCTCGCCTTCGATCTCACCAATGGAACCGCGCCGCGCTTCTGCTACATCGTGCCGAACGTGACCAACGACATGCACGACCTCACCACGGGAAGCCCCAGCACCCGGAAGCAGGGCGACGACTGGCTGGCGCGCGAGATGCCCAAGATCCTCAACTCTCCGTCCTACACAAACGGAGGCGCGCTGTTCCTGACCTGGGACGAGGGCGGCGGCGACTCAGACGGCCCTGTGGGGATGATCGTGTTGTCTCCGCGAGCGAAAGGAGGCGCGTACCACAACAACACCTTCTACACCCATAGCTCCCTGCTCCGCACGCTGCAGGACATCTTCGACACGCGTCCCTATCTGGGCGACGCCGTCTACGCGGACGACCTCAGCGATCTCTTCAAGACCATCCGCCTCGATCAACTCGCGCAGTCCGACGGCAAGATCCGGTTCGTCATCAACAACGTCATCCCGGGAAAGACTCATTATGTTCAAGCCGCCTCGGGGTCCGCTTCTGCCGTCTGGACAAACATCAAGACGAATGTGCCGACGCAGGCCACTGTCCCGTTTGAGGACAGCCTGAACGCATCCGACGTTCCGCTCTTCTACCGCGTGCTGGAGCTGCCCTAAGTTGGTCGTAATGGTTGTACAAACTCATGAGTTCACTTCAATCCTGCTCCACCTCTTCTTCATCCCGCGGACGACTCCTCTCTATCATGCTCTCCTCTTTCCTTTCGCGTCCTCCCGGCCGAAAAACCTCCGCCGGGACGCGCGTCCTTCGCGCGACCGTTCTTTTGATCCTCGTCCTCTCGCCCGCGATCGTCCGCGGCCAGGGCGTGGTGCTCAACGAGGTGATGTTCCATCCGCCGGGGACGAATGTTCTCGAGCAGTGGTTCGAGCTGCTCAACACCGGCGCCGGCCCCATGGACCTCTCGGGCTGGAAGACGACGAAGGGCGTCTCGTTCACTTTTCCGACGAACACCCAGATAGCGGCCAACGGTTACCTGGTGGTCGCGGCGGATGGCCCGACTTTCCACGCGCGGCACCCGGAGGTGGCGAACTACGTCGCCGGGTGGATCGGGACCCTCGGACACAGCTTGGACATCTCGGACGCGAAGGGCCAGCTCGTGACGGGCGCCCGCTTCTACTCTGAAGGCGATTGGGCGACGCGAGTGCTGGGGGACAGCGGAGTCGTGGGCGCTTTGGACGCGTACGGGGGCTTGGGGTGGAGCTGGCTCGCGCCCCAGGACGGACTCGGGGCTTCGCTCGAGCTCATCAATCCGCAGCTCCCGCTGAGCTACGCGCAGAACTGGGGCCCGAACGCCTCCACGAACAGCACGCCCGGCCAGCCCAACTCCATCCGATCCTCCGACGTCGCTCCCTTCATCAGCGAAGCCCGTCATTTCCCCGCCATCCCCGCGCCCGCCGATCCCATCGCGATCGTCTGTCGCGTTGTGGATGAGACGTCGGATGGGCTCGTTGTGACTCTGCGCTGGCGACGCGACGGCGACGCGAGCTTCACCTCGACGCCGATGCAGGACGACGGAGCGCACGGCGACGCCCTCCCGCATGACGGCGTCTACGGCGCGCTCCTTCCTCCTCAAGCCAACGCCACCATCATCGAATACTCCATCTCCGCGACCGATGCGCTGGGTCACACGCGAATCTATCCGGCATGGATTGCTCCGGCGGATTCAACGCGGACCGCGAACCTGCTTCTGCAAGTCGACCAAAGCGTTTACAGCGGAGCGCAGCCGATCTATCGAGTGATCGTGACGGAGGCGGAGCGACGCTACCTGGAAAACCTTGGCAACAACACAAAGCCCGCCAGCGGCGCGACGACGGACAGCGACGCGAACATGAACGCCACGTGGATCACGCAGGACGCCGTGGTGGATGGCGGCGCGACGACTCAGCTGCGCTACAACATCGGCGCTCGCAATCGCGGCCACGGCTCGCGCGGGGCGCGTCCGCACAACTTCCACGCCAACATCCCCGAGGATCGCTCCTGGAAAGGCCAAACCGGCATCAATCTGAACTCCCAGTACGCGCACTCGCAGGTGCTGGGCAGCGCGGTGTTCCGGCAGTTGGGCATCCCCATGGCCGACGCGCGCGGCGTGCAGCTCCGCCTCAACGGCACGAACCAGATGACGCTGCCCCTGCCCGACGTCAACTCGCACGGCTCTTACACGGCCAACGAGCAATACAACAACGATTTTGTGAAGCGGTCATGGCCGCTTGATCCCGCCGGGAACTCCTACCGCGGGATCCGGGATCAAGCCGCCGGAGTCACCGGCGTCGCGGACTTCACCTGGCACGGCGCGAACATCGCCCAAGCCGCCTACACCAACGCTTATTACAAACAAAACAATTTCGTTCTGAACGACTGGTCCGACCTGATCCAGCTTCTGGGCGTCCTGAATGTCGTCTCCGGCTACGCTGACGCCGGGTCCTACGTCGCCGAAATGGAGAAGGTCGTCGACGTTGAGGAGTGGATGCGCTTCATGGCCATTTGCGCTTTGTTGGACAACGACGAAACCAGCCCGTCGAACGGGATTGGAGACGACTACGCCCTTTACCGGGGCGTGAACGACCCGCGGTTTCTCCTCCTGCCCTACGATCTCGACACCCTGATGGGCCGCGGAGTGACGCCCATTCCGCCCGCGGACCACGGCCTTTTCCGCATGACTCAGCTGGCGGTCATGGACCGGTTCATGAAGCATCCGCGCTTTGCGCCGCGGTATTACTACTGGCTCAAACGGTACTCGGAGGGCTTCTTCCATCCCGCCGAAATGAACGCGCTCTTGGATCGCCTGTTCGTCGGATGGGTGGACCCCGCGGCCATCTCGAACATGAAAGCCTTCAACAGCGCCCGGGTGAGCTACGTGCTCTCGCGCATCCCGGCGCGACTCACCGCGCAGTCTTCGGCGCCCGTCGTGAACGGCTATCCTCAAGCCACCGCCTCCACCATCGCGCTCACAGGCGACGCCGACGCGATCGCAACAAGCGCCGTGAAGGTGAACGGCGTCGCGGCGCAGTACTCGGCCTGGGAAGGCCGATGGACGAACAGCGTCGTCAACCTCCACTCAGGCGTGAACCACGTCCTTGTCCAGGCCTTTGACGATGGAGGCGTCGAGATCGGAAGCACGAACATCGACGTTTGGTATGACGTCGCGCCGAAAGTCAGTGTGAGCGGCACGATGGCCGCAAACCAGACCTGGACGGCCGCGGCGGGTCCCTACACGGTCGCGGGGAATCTCACGATCCCCAACGGCGTCACCCTGACGATCCAGCCGGGCGCGGTGGTCTACATCGCCTCCGGGGCGACCGTGCAGGTCAACGGAACCGGCCGGATCCTCGCAGAGGGCAAGGAAGCCCAGCGCATTCATATCGGGCGCAACCCCGCGGTGGCCGGGAACTGGGGCAGCCTGGACTTCATCAACTGCTCGGCGGAAAGCCGGCTGGCCTATGTCGACTTCGATTCCTGCGGCGGCACAACCATCGGCGGCCACAACGCGCAGATCCACGCGAACAAAAGCATCGTGTTCGTCGACCACTGCTCCTGGCCCCCGACGCCCGTGGTGGAATACATCTCCTTCGATGCCTCCTCCTTCATCGTGCAAGGCTGCTACTTCCCGACCTACCCTCCGCCCACAGGCCCCGAAAGCCTCCACGGCATCAATGGAATCCCCGCGGGCGGATACGGGATTTTTCGCGACAACTATTTCGGCCACACTTGGGGCTTCAACGACACCATCGATTTCACCGGAGGCAATCGCCCCGGCCCGATCCTCCAGATCCTCAACAATGTGTTCGACGGGGCGAGCGACGATTGCCTCGATCTCGACAGCACCGACGCGTGGATTGAAGGCAATGTCTTCATGCATGTTCACCGGGATCCAACCCGCGGCGACAACGCGTTGGACACCGGCAGCGCGATCTCCGGGGGCGTGGACTTCGTTGGCCAGAACTCCGACTGGACGATCATCAACAATCTTTTCTACGACGTGGATCACGTCTTCCTGAACAAGGGCAACAGCACGACAACCGGCAACGGCGGCGGACGCGTCGCGTTTCTCTACAACACGGTGATTCATGTCGCGAAGGAATCCTCGGGCAGCACCGCCGCCGAAATCGCGGTGTTCAACTGGACGGACGATGACATCGCCTTGCCTGACGCCTCCATCGGCTCCGGGATGTACGCCGCTTACAACATCCTCTACGATTATCCCGCGCTGCAACGCTTCTATGATCCCGCGCGTCACACCGTGATTCTCGATCACAATATCCTCGCCTCCCCCTGGGCGGGCTCAGGGGTGGGGAACATCGTGGGCGACCCGCGGTTGGATCTCTCCGTTCTCTCGGGCACTCCCGTCGCGCAGGTGACCGCCGATCAATTGCGTCGCGCGGCCGGCCTGCTGCCCGGCTCGCCGGCCATCGGAGCCGGATGGGGAGGGCGCAACGCGGGTGGCCTCGCCCCCTTTGGCGTCCACATCCAAGGCGAGCCCATCGGCGTCACGCCCCTGAACAGCGCGACTCTGTCGTTCGGTCCCGCGGGAACGTTCACATGGGGCGCAACCGCCGCGCAGAAGTGGGGATGGACCGCGTTCAAGTGGAGGCTCGACAGCGGGCCTTGGAGCGCCGAGATCCCGGTGAACAATCCTCCGCCCTTCTCCACGCCGGCCACGATCTCGCTCACAGCCCTCGCGGCGGGCGATCACACCGTCAGCGTGATCGGAAAGAACGACGCGGGAACATACCAGGACGACGCCTTTCTCTATTCGCCCGGCTCCGGCATCGGCCCTCGCACCAACTACTCCCGCACCTGGACCGTCGACCCCAGCCACTCCCGCCTCCTGATCAACGAAGTGCTCGCGAAGAACACAGTCACCCTCACCAATGGATCCGCGCGCCCGGACCTGCTCGAATTGTATAACGACGGCCTAGTGGCGATCGATCTCTCGGGGATGGGGCTCACCGACACGACGAACAATCCGTACCGGTTCGCGTTCCCATCGGGCAGCGTGTTGGCGGGAGGCGCTTACTGGATTCTTTACGCGGACTCGGCGACAGGCGGGCCGTTCCTCCACACGGGATTCGGCCTCAAGCAGGAGGGCGGAGGGCTCTTCCTCTATGACAAGCCCGCTCGCGGGGGAGGCTTGGTCGACAGCGTGGAATTTGGGTTCCAGCTGCCCGACCAATCGCTCGGGAGAATGCCCGACGGCCAATGGAGGCTTTGCGTTCCCACCTTCGGGGCCGCGAACAAGGAGCAGCCCACGGGCGATGTCCGACGCTTGCGGATCAACGAATGGCTCGCGGACGCGCAGTTCGCGGCGAAGAACGACTTTGTCGAGCTTTTCAACACGGACACCCTGCCCATCGACATGGGAGGGCTGTTTCTCTCCGACTCCGCGGGCTCCCCCGGACGTCATCGGATCGCGTCCCGCAGCTTCATCGCGGCCAGGGGCTTCATGTCCTTCATCGCCGACAGCGATCCCCTGCAGGGCGCGGATCACCTGAGCTTCAAGATCTCGCCCGACGTGGGACTGATTCTTCTTTCGGACGCGGAACTGGAAACCCTCGACTCGGTGAACTATGGACCGCAGCGCACGGATGTCAGCGAGGGCCGCTCGCCCGACGGCTCTGCCCTGTTCACCGCGTTCCCTCAACCGACGCCCGGCGGCGGCAACCCGGGCACACAGGCGGGCAACTGCGTGATCGCGACCGAAACGATCCCGCTGCTGGCCATGGGCGCGTCCTGGCGATACAACCAGACGGCGGACCTCGACGGCGTGAACTGGACCCTGCCCGGCTACAACGACAGCGCCTGGCCCGAAGGGCCCGCGCTGCTCGCGGTCGAGGATTGCAACTGTCTGCCCGCGCCCGGCATCAACACCAAGCTCACCCTCGGCCGCAACACCTACTACTTCCGCGCGCGGTTCGTGGTGAACAGCAACCTCGCGGGCTTCAACCTGAACCTCACCACGGTGCTGGACGATGGCGCCATCGTCCACCTGAACGGGACCAAGATCCTGACCAATGGAATGGGAACCGCGGCGCCCGTGTACGCCACCCTGTCATCGAGAAATGTGGGCAACGCGGGCGCTGAGTTCTTCTCGCTCTCGGCGGCGGGGCTCGCGCAAGGCACCAACACCCTGGCGGTCGAGGTTCACCAAAGCGGACCGTCCAGCACGGACATCACGTGGGGAATGTCGCTGGAGGCCACGCGCAGCTTCACCAATTGCGGACCGTCGACCACCATCCCGATCGCCCTCAACGAGGTCCTCGCCCGAAACCGTTCGATGACGAACTACAACGGCGCCACGGCGGACGCCATCGAGCTCCTCAACACCGGATCGACTTCCATCAACCTCGATCAAATGAGCCTGACGGACGACCCTGGATTCCCTCGCAAATGGGTCGCGCCGGCGGCCTCCATCGCCGCGGGACAGCATCTGGTGATCTACTGCGATCCCACCCATGCGCCCGCCGACCGCAACACCGGCTTCGGATTGAAGGACCATGGCGGCGCGGTGTATCTCTTCAACACGCCCGCATCGGGAGGATCCCTCATCGACGCGGTTCGCTACGGGCTCCAGGTCTCCGATCACTCCCTCGCGCGCGTCCCGGACGGCGCGGGGAACTGGACTCTTGGGATCCCCACGCTCGGCGCGGCGAACGTCGCGTCCGGCCTGGCCAGCGCGAGCGTCCTCAAGGTGAACGAGTGGATGGCGGACCGCGCCTCGGGGCCGGACTGGTTCGAGCTCTATAACCCGGCGGCCCAGCCCGTGGCTCTCGGCGCGCTTTACCTCACGGACAACCTCACGGACAAAACGCAGTCGCCCATCAGCCCCCTCTCGTTCGTGGGCGTCGCGGGAGACGGCTATGTCGTCTTCACGGCCGACGGCAACGCCAACGCCGGGCCCGACCACGTCAACTTCTCGCTCAAGAAGTCGGGCGAAGCGATTGGGATTTTTTCGGGAACAGGGACGTTGATCGACGGGGTCACGTTTGGCGCGCAGACGACTGGCGTCTCGCAAGGTCGCTTCCCGGATGGCAACGCGATCATTGTCGGCTTCCCCTCCTCCCCCTCTCCGGGCGAGAGCAACTACCAGCCCCTGCCTCAGCCGGTCATCAACGAGACGCTGACGCACACCGATCCGCCGCTGGAGGACGCCGTCGAGTTCCTGAACTCTGGACCAGCGCCGGTAAGCATTGGCGGCTGGTATCTCAGCAACTCGCGGGAAGTCCTGAAGAAATATCGAATCCCGGACGGCGTCTCCGTGCCGGCTGGAGGGTTCGCCGTTTTCTACGAGAACCAATTTGGAACGGGCGACAACGCGTTCACGTTTAACTCCGCGCATGGAGACTCGGTGGTTCTTTCCCAAGCCGATGCCCTGGGCAACCTCAGCGGGTACCGCGTGGAGGTCTCGTTCGGCGCGGCGGAAAACGGCGTGAGCTTTGGACGTTTCCCGACCAGCGTTGGCTTCGACTTCGCGGCGCTCAGCGCCCGAACCTTCGGCGTCGATCACCCCTCCAGCATTCAGGAGTTCATCACTGGCGCCGGCCTTCCGAACAGCGGCCCGAAGGTGGGGCCTGTCGTTGTGAGCGAGATTCACTTCCGTCCGACGCGAAACGGCGTCGACTACCCGGACGACCAGTTCATCGAGCTTGAGAATCTTGAGATCGCTCCAACGCCGCTGTTCGATCCAGCCGCCTCGACAAACACATGGAGTCTCCGAAACGCCGTGGACTTCGAGTTCCCGACGAATGTCGTCCTCCCGGCGAAGGGCCGGCTGATCGTCGTAGGATTTGACCCGGCGCAATCGGCGACGCTCGCCAGCTTTCGAGCGCGATTCAAGGTCCCTCCCGACACGAGGGTGCTCGGACCCTGGAGCGGCGCGCTGGCCTCCGATACCGACAGCGTCGAGCTGGTCAAGCCCGACCCCATCCAGCAGGCGCCGCATCCCGACGCCGGATTCGTCCCGCAGGTTCTCGTGGATCGCGTTGTCTACTCCTCGGCGGCGCCCTGGCCCATCGCCGCCGCCACGGGCAGCAACTCTTTGCAACGCCTGAACTCCGCGAGCTATGGAAGTGATCCGGCGAATTGGAAGGCCGCCTCGCCGACGCCGGGAACCAGCGGAGACGCAACGTTCATCGACACGGATGGCGACGGCTTGCCCGACGCCTGGGAGACCTCCTATTTCGGCGATCTCTCCCAAAGCGCCGACGATGACTACGACCATGACGGGATGACCAATCTCCAGGAGTTCCTTGCGGGGACCGACCCGAAAGCGCCCGAAAGCCGCCTAAAGCTCGATGGCGTGACGATAGATCTTGCCGGCTACCACATCAGTTTCGTCGCAGTGGCGGGAAGAAGTTACTCCATTGTCTACAGCGACGCTCTGAATCAGCAGGATTGGAAGAATCTGGCCGATATTCCGGCAGAACAGACCACGCGTGTCGTCCAAATTGCCGATCCCAACCCGGCCACCACCGCGCGCTTCTACCGCCTGGTACTTCGCCCTTAACGCAGGCGCATTCGGCGAAGACGCGGCGACAGGCGGCAATTAGTTCCGCTCGCGGGCTTGTCGCAAAACGCTCACGGGGCAGGCTTGTCTGATAACTCAGTGAGCAGCCTCGAGCGTAGCCAACCTCAAATAAAACCCCGTTTTTGCAGGGTTTTTCCCTCCTTTTATCCTGGCACGATTGGCGCTTTTCCCGTCGTGCTGTCGAAAAGCGCGGCAGGCCAGCCCTCTGGTGGCCATCTGAAAGGCTATTGCGCTGTGTACGATGATTCACACATTCCTTCGAGTCAGTCTCCCGACGCTCCTCACATGAGCGTGCTCCTGGTTGAGGACGATCCCCTGCTGCGTGTGATGAACCACGACTTGCTGGAGGACGCGGGCTTCGAGGTCGATTCGGCCGAGGACGGCGAGCTCGGATGGCAGGCGCTCCGGAAAAAGCACTACGATCTCCTCGTCACCGACTACGATTTGCCCCTGCTGAACGGCCTGCAGCTGATTGGGCGGATCCGCTCCCAGGGCCTTCAGCTCCCGGTGATCCTAGCGTCAGGGTCCATGGAGCTTGGAGTGGTCGCCGACTATCCAGAGCTTCGCCTATCGGCCATTCTCAAGAAGCCCGTCACGATCGACGATCTCGTCGGGACGGCGCGCAGCGCCGTGCTGGTGGCCTGAGACCGCCCGCTCCTCAGAGCTTCAGATAGATCTTCCGACGGTGCATCCAGAAAAGGATGATCCACAGGACGAGAAGCATCCAAGCCCCTCGGATCATCGGCTCATAGGCTGCCCCCAGGAAGTTGAAGACGGAGCGGGGCAAATGGGTATCGAGCGCCCTTCTTATGAAGCCGCCGAAAAGATGATCCATGCAGTAGGCGGCAATGGAGTTCATCCCGATCACTCGCAGCGGATACGACCAGGACTTGCGGCCCGCGACGTCGATGATGGCGTAAAACCCGGCCAGCAGCAGGAAACACCATCCGCCGCTGAACAAAGTCCAGGACGGCGTCCAGATTCTCTTTACCACGGGACAAATGCCGGCCCAGCCCAAAATGGAACCGACCGCCAGGCCGGTCGCGCCGGCGATCGCCAGCCGTTGGATGATCTCCTTCGGGCTGCGCTGCATCCTTATCCAGCGTCCGGCGATCAGGCCGAGCACCATCGTGCCGAGCGTCGGAATGAAGCTGAGCGTCGAATACCCTCCTCCGTTCGCCACGAAAGGCTTCTCGCGGGGAAGGAGGTTGAGAAACCACTGGTCGAAGGCCCAAGCGGCGTTCGTGTTTTTATTCCAATGCGCGGCGAACCCCGTGGCGTTGTGACTCCAATCCTTCGCGACTCCCGCCTGCGCCCAGTTGAACTCGGGGCCGGGAACGGGATACAGGGCGAACAGCAGCCAATACCCGACGAGGATGACCGCCAACGAGATCCATTGAACGCGGGGCGACCTGGCGCCGATGAGGAACAGGAATGGGTAGCCCAGTCCGATCTGCGAAAGCGTGTCCTCGAAAGTGAAGTTGGTTTGAGCGCTGCCGGTTGATCTCAAAAAGACGCCCAGGAAGATCAACGCGAGCGATCGCCAGACCGCATGGCCCAGCAGCTGGCCCCAACCCTGTCCCTGGGCCTTGCGACTGGCCACGGAGAACGCCATCGCCGTGCCGACCAGGAAGGAGAAGGAGGGCTGAATCAGATCGTGCAACACGCAGCCCACCCACTCGACATGGCTCTGCTGATCCGCGAGAAAGCTCCAAAAGCCGTTCCCGGGAAGCCGATCCGAGACGCGATGAAACGAGAGCGCCTCGGCCATCATCAGGAACATCACGAATCCCCGGTACGCGTCGATGGACGCCAGCCTTTTGCTGGGGGCGGGCAGCGGATGAAGTTCGGTGGCGCTCATGGTGCGGTCGCGCGAACGGCCTGTCGTTTCAGTTGCTGGCGGTCAGTGGTTTCTTCGACGCCCAAGTCACAGCGTTCCGAAGGAGTTGTTTATACGCTGGATGATCGTGCGAATCCCCGTCGTGGCCCAAGGTGATGTTCACGATGCGCGCCCGGGGATGCTTCGTGACCCACACCAGTGGATAAGACTTCCCCGTCGTCAAATTCTTCCCCGTTGCGAGGACTTCAATCGGAGTCGCCTCCGGATCCACTTCCATGTGGTAAAGCTCGTCCGACAGCCGGAACGTCGCGGGAACGCCCCCCATCAACGGATGGTTCCGCGCTGTCACCGACACTTCGAACTCGCCGTAGCGATCGTGGCTCTTCGCCCCGCCGCCCACGAGAATCTTGTTCCATTCCGGCCAGTCGTTCCAAATGTACCAATTCCCCGGATGGATGAGCACCAATCCTTTCCCGGAGTCGGCGTAATCCAGAAGCGCCTTCCTCAGCTCGGGATCCTTCTGAGCCTGGTTCGCGCTCCAGCCGAGCACATCGATCTGTTTGAGCGCCGGGATGACGTCGTTGTATTTCTCGGTGTAGTTCACCGCGATGCCAGGGGAAGCCTTGAGCGTGGCGACGTCGGCGAGATTGAACCAACGGTTGAAGTCGTGCGAGCTGCCCCCGCCGACGAGCAAGGTTCGGATGCCCGCGCCCCATTCCATGGCCGCGGCGCGCGCGTCCGCCGTCGTGGGCTGGGACGGATCCCCAGCCTCGGCGGTCAAGGCCACGAAGGTCGGCGCCACCGCGTTGTCAAAGCTCTCGATCGTGACCTTCGCCAGCTCTCCCTTTTTCTTCAGGCGCTTGGTGAACCATCGCACTTGGGTTCCCTGCGGGACGAGGTCCTTGACCAGGGCGGATCCAGGCACCTCCGACATGCCATTGTAGTCCGCGATCTCCTGGCCGTTCTTCAGCACCCACTCCTCGCGCTGCCCGTCGGCGAACGCGACCGTCACCTTCGCGGCGGGCAGGCCCTGGTTCTCGCCGCAACACGGATACCCCCATCCCGCGACGCCGCCCAGGAAGTGAAGGCGGTCCGCGGTCACTCCCGCCGCCGGGATCTCGACCTTGGCAGGGAGCGTCTTCGCGAACCCGAAGCCCCCCTTGAGCACAATCAGGTTCTTCCCGCCCGGCCCGCGCGCGGGCGAAACGACCTCGAAGGGCACTGCCCCGGCCTGAATCATCCCGAATCGCTTGAAGTGGAGAGATTCGCCGGTCTGATTGACGCTATTGTAGATCCCTTTCGAGCTATCGGCGGTGAACGCCCCTCGCAGATCGAGAACGCGATAATGAGCGTCGCCGGCCGTGATGAAGCTGAGAAGATTTCGCAACCCCGCCGCGCCCAGCGCCTCGAAGCCCTCAGGCATCAAGGAGCGGCCCGTGTTCCGCTGGGAACGGATCTGGTCCCGCTTCAGTTCCATCTCGCCCGCCGCGCTCTTAATGAACACCGAGGCCCGATTCTCGCGCCCGATCACTCCGTCATAGTTCTCCCCGTCGTTCGTTTCGAAATTCCAAGCCGCGAAGCTTGGGTCCACTTCGCGGTTGGGATCGAGAATATGCACCAGCAGCTCCGCGGCGCCATGCGCCCCCATGCCGGTGAGCGTCGGGCCGACATCCTTGCCCTCATCGTTGAACCGATGGCAGCCCGCGCAATTCTGCGTGAACAGCTGATGTCCGGCTTTCGCGTCGCCGGCCTGGGTGACCTCAGGGGTCAGCCTGGCGATCAGGCTCTGCTTCTCCTTCGCCTCCGGACCGCGGATCTGTTCGATCACGACCGCGGCCCGTTTCGCGACCTCCGCGTCGGGATGATAACGAAGCCGATGCATATTCGCCGGTCCCAGCGCCGTCGCCGGCGCCTTCCCGGACGCCAGCGCCTCCAGCAAGGCCATCGAGGAATCACTCCGCTTCAGCAGCTGATCGAAGGCCTCGGACTGAAGCGCCGCGGGCAGCGTCGCGAACTTGTTCACAACATCGCGCGTCACCGAAGGATCGTTCAGGTCGCTGAGAGCTTTGAGAGCATGGCTCTGCAGGGCCGCGGAATCCTGCGATCCCAGCACGCCCAAAACGGCGGGGAGAATGTCGGTGCTCGATTGGCGAACGCTCAGCAGGCCGGAAATCGCCTGCTTCCGGAAAACCTCTGATTGCCGGGAGTCTCGCAGCCGCGCGAGAAGCTCCACCGCCGAGCGATTCACGGCCGTCGCCAGCGAACCCCCGGTGTCCCATCTCGATATCAAGGGCAACGCCGCCAGTCGCAATCCGGCGTCGTCCGAGGCGAGCAGCCTGGTCAGCGCTTGCTGGACCGCGTCGGTCCACGGAGGAGCAGGCGTCGACTTCCCCGCGGTGGCGAGGCTTTCCAGAACCACGCGCTGGAGAGCGGGGTGTCCGCCGGGAGCGCCGACGGCGGTGATCAGGTCCGCGAACCCCTCAGGCTTCCCGGAGGTCGCCACCAACGCGCCCATGGCCGAGACGAGCCGCGACAGCCCATCCGGCCGCGGAGCCTCCAGCGCGGCCTTCAAGACCGCCACGGGCTTCGAGGCGGCGGCCCCTTGCGCGGCGGCTTCGAGCCAGGGGTCGGACAAGGAGGGATACATCGCCACGAGATCCTTCGCGATCGACGCTCCCGCGTTCATCTGGCTGAGAGCGATCAGGGCCTGCAAGCGAACCGCGGGCGAACCCTGGGCGGCGGCTTCGGACACCGCGGCTTGCAGAGCCGGGCTCGATGCTTTTCCGTCGGCGCGCTGCGCCACGATTCTCAAGCCTGTCTTGCGAACGCCGTCCTCGGGATTGCGAAGCGCGGAGATCAGGGATTCCTCCGCCAGCGAGCCCGCCTGTTCGGCCAGCCAGAGCGCATGAATGCGCGTCGCGGCATTGGCGAGCTGAGGGTCGCCGGCAAGCGCCGCGATCTGCGGCGCCGGGTTTTCGGTGAGCAAACGATGAGCGTTCATCCGCACCGCGCGATTGGGATGCTCCAGCGCCGCGACCCATTCCGCAGCCTGGCCCGCCGCCAGCGAAGCCGCCGGCAAGCGCCGGGCATCGCGATGATTCACTCTCCACACGCGGCCGAAGTAGTGATCCCGATCCGGCCGCACCGCGGCGTTCACGTTGTTGTGCGCCGGGCCGCGGGTGTCGTTGTGGATGACCGCCTGGTTGTAGAAATCGAGAAGGTAGAGCGCGCCGTCGGGGCCGATCCGGGTTTCAATGGGACGAAACCACAGATCGTGGGATCCGATGAACTCCTCCGTGCGAAGCTTCGATCCCTGATAGCCAGAGCCCGACTTCGCGATGGATTCGTGATGGATGATGTTGATGGTGGGCTCGGTCGTGAAGTAGTGGCCGTTGTACGCCGAGGGCCAAGACCCTCCTCCGTAGATCGCCGCGCCCGCCGCCGCGGTGAAACTGCCCACCCAATCGATCTGCACGTAGGCCATCTGCTCCGACTTCATGAGAGGGTACGACTTCGGGCTCCGGATCACGACCTGGTAGCTGGGGACCTTCGCGCCCGCCACGCGGGACAGGACGTTCTCTGGCATGAGCACCGTCATGAGCAGGTCGCCGCTGGTCGGCTGCGTGAAGAACAGGTCTCCATCCCACGAAAAATCGAGGCCCCATGTGTTTCCACCCTTGGATGAGTACTGCTCGAAGGCCGAGCCATCGGGACGGAATCGCACCACGCCCGACCCAATGCGGCCGAAGGTCTTTGATCCGTCCGGACTCTTCACATCGCCCGCGCTGTAGCCATGCGTGGCGTAGATCCATCCGTCCATGCCCCAGCGAAGATTGTTGATGACGGCATGAGTGTCGCCGTTGCCCAGGCCGCTGTACAGCTTCACAACCTCGTCCGCCTTGCCGTCGTGGTCTCGGTCGCGAATCCAGAAGATGTCGGGCGCGGCGGACGCGATCACGCCGTCGCGATAAAAGACGAAGCCGGTCACCAGCTCCAATCCCTCGAACCACACGTCCTTCTTGTCCATTTTGCCGTCGCCGTTGCTGTCGCTGAGAATGCTGATGCGATCGCGCGCCGGGCGATCCTGAATCCCCGATCGACTGACGAGGCCGCCATGGTCCTTCCACTCCTGCCCCGCCATGTTGGGCCGGATCCCGCGACGTCCGTTCGGATACTCCGGCGTTTCAGCAATCCACAGCCGACCCTGGGGATCCCAATCGATGGCGATGGGCTTGGTGATGAGGGGCTCCGACGCCACGAGATCGATCGTGAACTCCGGATGGACCTCCAACTTCTGCGAAGCCCGCCCGGGCGCCGTGGGTCCGCCCTCCGGGTAGCGGAGGCTGGCCAGTTCCTCGGGCCGGCAGAGCGAGTCCACGGGACGATGCGCGGACCAGGCGATGCCGCGCAGGAGGACGGCGCGGTAATGAGGCATCTGAAAGGACGGAAACTTGTGGCCAGGGATCGAGACGAAGGCGCGATAAGGAACGCCGCCTTCAAGCGTTCGCTCATAGGTCCACATCTGAGGCGCGGTCTCGTAGATGTGAGGGTAAGCGCGGCCTTCTTTCGTGTTTCGCCTATCCGGGATCCATGTCGAAGCGAGGATCTTCGCCTCCGGCATCATGTGCAGATCCCAGTAGAGCTCGTCATCCAGGTCAAAATTCGAGCACCCCGCCGTGATTTCGTGCTCGGAGTTCAGGTAGTAGAAGGAGATGGGCCCTTCGAACCACTTGGAGCGTCCATGCTCCCAGGCGCCGCCGATGACGGTCTTGAACCATTGCGCGTTCGTGCCGCAAACCGCGTCGTGCAAGCACACGATCCCGCCGCCGCGCTTCAGGAAGGCCTCGAGATGCTCTCGGTCCGCTCCGGCGATGGAACCCGCCTCGGCGGCGAACATCACAAGAACGTCGGTCCGCGCCAGCTCTTCGCCGGTCGGGAATTCCATTCCGCCGCGAACGCGCGCCCCACGGTGGGTGAGCAACTCGGTGAACTCGCCGACGAATCGCGGGTGATCGTGCAGGCCGTTGCTGGCGGGACCGTGGGTCTTCACGCCGCCACGGAGGAAGATCCGCAAAGGGTCGGCGGCGAAGGCGGGTGAAAACAACGCGAACCCGGCGGTCCAGAGTGCGAGAAGGTAGGCAAATCTCATAGAAATGTGTTACGAGCGAATGTAGTGAGGCGGCCGCTGTAGCCAAGGGAATATTCGTTACTCTCCGGATTGGAAGTCCGCCCACGGCTCGCTCGGACGATCGCTGAGCACGCCTTTCATCCAGTCGAATTGAGGGTGCGCCCGCAGAAAACGATCCGCGTTGAACGCGCGCCCGCACGCGGAACCCCACCGCGCCGCAAAGGACATGTTTGAAGCCATCCGCGCGTCGACAACCTTGGCGTCCAATGTGCCTGCGCAGCCGAACGGAACGCCAGGCCAGGGACCAGCCGGCTCCCGATCCAGCTCGAAGTGACCGCACAACGTTCGCCCATCCGGCGCGACACGGCCCAGGTAGCTGTCATAGTGGTCGGCCTCGAAGGCCTTGGCCCGGGACAGATCGATCTTGCCCTTGGATTCACGCATGAGCTGCTTCCACCGCACACGACGGGCCACGCTGGACGCCCGAATATCGGTTTCATGCGCCGAGGTCTCGAATCGAAGTATCTTCGGATCCTCAGCCACATTCGATCCGATGAAGAAGCCGTCGCGGGTGCGCTCGAAGCCGACATACTTGAGGCCCAGCTCGAGTCGCGCGATCTCCTTGGTTCGAATGCTGCCGACCAGCCAGGCGTTCGCGTAGCCGCCATTGTTGCCGCGCTTCATGATGTCGCACCACTCGTCGATCGTCGTCGCGTCCTGCGTCGCCCGGCGCATTCGGGTGAACTCGGGAACGCCGTTCGGATCGAAACCTTCAAAGCCGCCGATCGTCGTTTCGGCGCCGACCAATCCGGCGTCGGTGATGAAAAAGTCCATTCCGCTGTGGATCCATCCGGCGCACGCCTGCCAGAGGATCCGTCGTCCGTGATCGGGAACGATGTCCGCAATGACGTTGGGAAGCACATCGGCGTAACCGGACATCGTGTTGTGGCCGAGAACGACGTTGCCATCGCGGGTCATGCTCCCGGTTGCGATGAACGCGCTGCAGGACTCCTTCACGGGATGCGCCGGGCCGCGCTCTTCCTTCATCTTCCTCTCCTCGGTGGGCCACCAATAACCCGCGAGCTCAATGATGCCGTTGTACGCGATGATCTCGTCGCGCGTCACCGTCAGGCCTTTCGCCCGAAGCCCGGCGGCGATGCCTTCCATCTCGGCAAGGTTCTCTCCGTCGATTTTGGACGCGAACATCCTGGCCGACTTCTCCACCAGCCAGGGCCAGGTCATGGCGGATTGGTATTCCCAGCCCACCTTGACCTTCCGCAGCCCTTGCGCGATCTCCGACGCGAGAAGGTAGCCATGCTGAAACCCGCGAGCCCTGGCGTCGCCTTCCATGTGAAGATAGACCCATCCCTTCCGCTCGAAACGCCGGGCCTTTTGGAGCCATCCCGTCTGCTCGGACGTGAGCGGAGTCTCCGCCGCGGGCGTGGCGGCGACAGTCAGGGCGAGTGCGAGAAATACGAGGAGGCAAGCGCGACGGTTCATGCGCTGGGTGCATAACAGGAGGAGCGGCGACTGGCAACGCCGGCCTGGGCGGAGATCCGCGCGCGAGCCATCCCGAGGTTGAGGGTCGCGGAAGGGGAAAGCGCGGGAGCGCGCGAACAAAAACCTTTCCTTGAATCCTCCCTCGACTCGGCGTGTCATGGTGGAGGTCAATCATGCATGGACACCGCACAACCCGCCCGGTCGGCGAGCGCAAGCACGCGTCTCGTCTGGCGACGCGGATTCTCTTCGCCGGCGCTCTCCTGCTGACGGGCCTGCTCCACGGCTCCGCCGAAGAGCCCGCCGAGGCGCTCTGGACTTCCCACATCGAGCCGCTCCTGAAAGAACATTGCGCCGAGTGCCACAATCCCACCCGCAGCAAAAGCGGCCTGGATCTGAGTTCCCTGCAGACGATCCTCCGGGGCGGCGAACGCGGCAGCGCCGTCCTGCCGGGCCGGCCCGAGGATAGCAACCTCTACAAATTCCTGGTGTCGGAGGCTGATCCCCATATGCCGCCAGGAAAGAGAAAGCCGCTCACTCCGGAGGAGATGGAACTCCTGAAGACCTGGATCCGCCGCATTCCCGTCGCCAGCCCCGTTTCAACCCCTGCGACCGCGACCGAGTCGCTCAAGCCTTCAAAGCCGGATCCGTCTCGAGCCATCGCCTGGAAGCCCTCGAACAATATGCCGCCGTCGGCGGTGGTCGACCGCTACCTTCAGCTCGCGTGGAAGCGGGACCGTCTTCAGCCCGCGAAGGCAATCGACGACGCCGGCTTCGCCCGACGGGTCTATCTCGACATCGCCGGAAGGATCCCCACGGGGGAGGAGCTCGCGGCGTTCTTGAAATCGCGCTCGTCCGGGCGCCGAGCCGAGCTCGTGGACGCGTTGCTGTCGCGGTCCGAGTTTCCACGTCACATGCGCGAAATATGGGACGTGGCGTTGATGGGCCGGGGAGGCGAGCGGATGGAAAAGGCGAGGGAGGAGGCGCGCTGGTTCGATTTTCTGGAGCGATCGTTCCGGGAGAATCGTCCGTGGAACGACGTGCTGCGCGACTGCCTCACGGCCCGGCCTTCGCGTCCGGAGGACCGCGGCTCCGTTTGGTACCTGTACGAGCGCACGAATCACTCCCAGGCGATCGCCGAGGCGGTGGCGCCCATCGTCTACGGCGTCCAGGTCAAATGCGCTCAATGCCACGACCATATGATCGCGCGGGAGATCAAGCAGGCTCACTACTGGGGGCTCGCGGCCGCGTTCATGCGGAGCAAGAACGTCGAAACGCCCGAAGGGCCCGCGCTTTCGGAGTCCGCCATCGGCGGTTTTGTGAGCTTCGCCAACCTCAAGAAGGAGTCGCAGCCCGCGACGCTCGCCTTCTTCAACGGTCGCCGCGTCCACGAGACCTGGCCGGGGGAAGGAGAGAAGGAGCAGGACGGGCCGGAGAAGTACCGGATCGCCCCGGGCGACCAGAAGAGCAAGGCAGCCAAAGCCGCGGTGCCTCGCTTCTCGCGTCGCGAAGCGTTCGCGGAATCCGCGACCCGCGACAATCCCCTGCTGGCTCGCGCCACCGTCAATCGCATGTGGGCTCTTCTCTTCGGACGCGGACTCGTCCACCCCGTTGACCTGATGGACTCGAAGCATCCGTGCAGCCACCCCGAGTTGCTCGACTGGCTGGCGGAAGACTTCGCCAGCCACGGCCATGACATGAAGCGGCTCATCCGGGTCCTCTGCGGAACGCGCGCCTACCAGCTGGACTCGAAGCTCGATGTCGCGGCCGCGTCCTCAAAGAAGGGAACAAGCGGGCCGCCGCGCCAGCCCGACACGTTCTCTCGCGCGATCCCTCGCCCGCTTTCCGCGGAGCAGCTCTTTGATTCCATGTGGCAGGCCACGGGAGGTTCGGACGCGACCCGAGGCGGCCGCTCGCGCGCGGAGATCCGACGCGCCTTCACCGCCCAGTTCCCGGACGTCTTCGCGGCCGAGTACCAAGCCACCCTGCACCAGGCGATGTTCCTCGCCAATTCTCCGATCTTCGACACGATCACCGCGAAGGCGCCAGGGACCCTGATGGAGCGGATGACTCAAGAAGCGGATCCCGCCGCGCGGGTTCGGGTCGCGTTTCAGGGTCTCTTTCACCGGCAGCCCGAGGCGGATGAGCTCCGCGAATGCGCAAGATATCTCGCGGCGCGGCCGATCGACGCGGGCGCGCGGCAGCTCGAGTGGGCTTTGCTGACGAGCGCGGAGTTTCAACTGAACCATTGATGAGCTCCCCATTGTCAGGCCTCCCGGACCCGAACTGCGGCGGCGTGGACCACCGGTTGCACCGCAGAAAATTCCTCCAGGGCGCCGCCGTGGCGGGGGCGATGTCGCTGCTGAGCTACGGCGGGCTCTTCTCCCTGCCCGCCTTCGCCGAAGAGGCCAAACGCAAGCAGAAGCGCTGCATTCTCCTCTGGCTTTGCGGAGCGCCCAGCCAATTTGAAACCTGGGACCCCAAGCCGGGACGACCCACCGCCGGGCCGTTTCGAAGCATTCCAACAAGCCTCCCAGGAATTCACTTTGGGGAGCTCATGCCGCGGTGCGCCTCGATCGCGCACAAGCTCGCGATCGTCCGGTCGATGAAGACGAATCAGAGCGAGCATCTGCAGGGCATAGAACTGCTCAATCGGGGCGCGGGCCCAAGGCCGCCCTTCATCCGCCCCACTCTCGGCTCCGTGCTCGCGCAGCAGCTGGGCCATCTCGACAGTCCCATCCCCAACTTCGTGCTCCTGGATCCCTGCCCCGAGGGCAATGAGTACAAGGAATTCAAGGCGGGCAACTGGGCCGGCTGGCTCGGAGCGGAGTACGGGCCGGTCCGCGTGGGCGGGGACTATCGGATCGAGAACGTGTCGCGGACGGCCGATCTGGCGGCCGAGGACCACGAGAGCCGCAACGCGCTCCGCCGTTTTCTCACCAAGAAGTTTGAGAACGACCGGCGCAGCGCCGCCGCCTCCTCCCAGAACGCCGTGTTCGACCGCGTGAAGGGCCTGATGAGCTGCGCGCACCTGTTCGACCTCGACAAGCTCCCCGCCACGGACCGCGAGCGATACGGCCCCGCGGCCTTTGGGTTGCACGCTTTGCTCGCGCGGCATCTGGCGGAGAACGGCGCCCCGTTCGTGATGGTTTCGAACGGAATGCCCTGGGACAGCCATGTGTTTCACAACGAGATCTACCAGCTGCTCGTCCCGGAGCTCGACCGGGTGCTCTTCCATCTCATCGAGGATCTCGAACGGCGCGGGATGCTCGACGACACCCTCGTGATCGCGATGGGCGAGTTCGGGAGAACGCCGTGGATCAACCAGGCCCGCGGACGCGATCACTACCCCAACGCGTGGAGCCTCATGATGGCCGGCGCCGGGATCAAGCGGGGCGTCGTGGTGGGCTCGACGGACGAGGATGGCGTCGACGTTGCCAGCCAGCCGTTCAACGAGAAGAATCTCTTCGCCACAATCTTCACGGCGCTCGGCATCGATCCTTACGCCGCCTATGACATCCCGGATCTGCCCACCTTCCATCGCGTGGAGGAGAAGGCGGCTCCGATTCGAGAAATCCTCGCCACCTCTTAACCCGCGCCGCATACACTCCTCCTATGGCCGAGGCCTCCCACTCCAGCCCCGCGGTTCCGCTTGAAAAGAAGTCGGAGGTTGCGCTGACGAGCGCGGCGCTCGCGTTGGACGTTTCGCGCGACGGGCGACATGCCGTCGCGGCGTGTCAGGGGGGCGAGGTGGTGCTCATCGATCTCGCGGCGGCGCGCGTCGAGCCGCTCGGCTCGCATTCCAGCTACGCTAGCGGGGCGCGCTTCACCCCCGACGGAAAGACGGTGATCTCCGCCGGCTATGACGGAAAGCTTCTGTGGCATGACGTCGCCGCGCGCTCCGTGGCCCGGGAGATTCGCGCCCACGACTTCTGGTCCTGGGACATGGACCTCAGCCGCGATGGTCGATGGGTGGCCTCGGCGACCGGACGATACGAAGCGGGCGGCTACAAGTACGAGCCCGCGCCCGAACGCGAGCCCTGCGTTAGAGTCTTCGACGCCGCGACCGGAAAGCCTCACAAACAGCTCAGCCATGCGCCCTCAACCCAGGCGGTCGCGTTCTCTCCCAACGGCGAGTGGCTCGCCGCTGGAAACCTCATGGGTGAAATCCGCGTCTGGGAGTCGGCCTCAGGGAAGCTGGCCTCCCAATGGACCACTCCCGACTTCACCAGCTGGGGCATCATCAAGAGCCATCACTACCTCGGAGGCGTTTTCGCGCTCCAGTTCACCCCTGACGGCGGGGAACTGTACGCCTGCGGCATGGGGCCCATGGTGGATCCGATGGCCGGCAACGGGACTCAGCGCTGGCAACGCTTCGATTGGCGATCAGGGAAGAGGCTCGACCAGACGCACGAGGGCGAAAGCGGCCAGGGCCTGATGGAGGCGCTCGCGTTTCATCCGACGAAGGAATGGTTCGTGATGGCGGGACGACTGTTCCAAGGGCAATGGAACCTGGCGATCTTCGACCGCGCGTCCGGCGCAAAACTCCACGCCGTCGACGCCAAGCACAGGATCACCGAAGCGCGGTTCAGTCCGGACGGAAGAATCCTCTATCTCGCCAAAGCCCGTCAGCAGGAAAAGAGAAAGGACGGCAAGTGGCCCGCCTATGGCCTGCTGGAGACTTGGTCCATCGGCTAGAGGTTGGCTCCCGGATGGGAACGGAGGTCCGCGGGCGATGGCGACCTCATCGCCGGGAAGCGCGCTGAAACGGGTTGGCGGCAGAGCGCTTCCTCAAGGTGCGCAAGAGTGAATGGCTTCTGAAGGAACGCCGGCGCGTCAGGCCCCGTCGCCTCAGGACCCCAGTCCGTGGCGTCATACAATCCAGTCATGACGACGCAGCCGCAGTCGGGGCGGATCCGGCGAACCTCGCGCGTGAGAGCCATGCCATCCATGGCCGGCATGTTCAGATCGGAGAGAACCGCCCGGTAGGCGAACGGCGATCGCTTGAAACGAGCCAGAGCGTCGGAGCCGGAACCCGCTTCTTCCACGTCGTATCCGAGCGTTTCCACCATGCGCGCCACCACGGCTCGCACGCCGGGCTCGTCATCCACCAGAAGGATCTTCTTCGGCGGCGCCGACGCCATCAACCCCGCTTGCGTTTCCGTGGACGCCGTCAGCGCCTCGCGGTGAATAGGGGGGCTCATCGGTAGAAAAACATGGGCGGTGGCGCCGGCGTCGGTGTGGCTGGTGAATCGTATGAAACCATTGTGACGCTCAATCACGGCTCGCGCGGCGGTCAATCCCAAGCCGGACCGGCCCGGCTTTGTCGAGAAGAAGGCCTCGAACGCCTTTGCCAAGACCTGGGGGCTCATCCCGCAACCTTTGTCCTCGACCTCAAGGATCAGATACTCGCCGCCCGGCATGGGGCGACCGTCGCCCGCAGGATCCAGCAGCTCCGCTTCGACCCAAGCCTGCCGCGTGGTCACGAGGATCTCCTCCTCCGAAGCCTCGATCGCGTTCGCCAGTAGATTCCTCGCCAGGCGGCGCATCTGCCATCCGCAGTGGCGGATCAGCGGCAACGAGTCCTGAAGCCGGACCGCCACGCGGCGGCGGGACGACCGGGCGATCTCGGCGCAGGTCTCGAGGACCAGCTGGTTCAGGTCGCCCAGCTCCAGCTGGCTCCACCGCGTGAGAACGTCCTCGGGGATCTGGATCGTCCTGCTGGCGACGGCGTCGGTCAAACGCGGCGCGCGGCCCTCGACGCAGACCAGAAGCCAGTTCTCAACCTCCATGTCCGCCCCCGGGGAGCGAACAACGGAGGCCGGCTGTTGGACGGAATCTCCCTCTTCGAGAAACACCGTGTGCAGATACGCGTGGGTCCGGCCGTCGCGCGCCCGAATCGCGGTCACCGTTTCGCGCGCCACGACGACGCCCTGCCCGGCTTTTCGGATGCGCTTCGAGATCGTGTAGGAGTCGCGGCTTCCTGAGCGCAGCTGCTCCATCATCACGGATTCCTCGCCTCGGGAATCCTCATGCGTGAGGGATGTCCAGCTCTTGGAAAGCAGGTCGGTCGGCTGGATGCCCAGCATCTCGCAAAGGCCATCGGCTATGAACAGGCAGCCCAGGTCCGGGGAAGTGACGAGCGAAAACAATCCCGCGGACTCGAGATGCCTCGGCCACCACACGAAGTCCGCCGAGGGACGAGGCCCGGGATTTGCGATCGACGCAATGGGCATCGCGATGGACATGCATAACGGCCCTTCCCCGGGCGCCGCGGGAACAATCTGGCTCACAAACCGCATCCGGTGCTGTCGCGCCTCCGAGTCCACCACCGTCAGCTCGACCTCCGCTCGGTGGCGATCGCGGAAGACGTCGCCGAGGTGCTGGTGAAACGCCGGGCGATCCTGGTCGATGAGATGCGGAAAAAAAGGCCGGTGCTTCAGCCGGGCGCGCTCGCCGCGGAGGAGGTCCGCCGCGGCCAGGTTCAGCTCTTGAAGATGGTGCCGTTGATCAAACAGCAGGTACGGCAAGGGCGCGGAGTCGAACAATTCGAAGTAGAGCGAACGGGCGCGCTCAAGCCCGCGATGGGATTCACGGAGCTCGCGGTTCTGCATCTCCAGAGCGAACGAATGAGCCCGAAGATCCCGCATCCCCTCGTCCTGCGCCGACGCGACGTCGTCGGCTCGCGGACGCGAAACGCGCAAGCGGGGCGCTTGAGACACAATCAGGGACGTCGGGGCGGACGGCCCCGGGGCGCTGTCATCAGACGAACGGCGGCTCATAATGCGATCGGACGCTCACTCACGGCTACCAAGCCAAACCCACGCGAACAACTCACAGGACGGAGGGCATCGACTCCAGAGGCGGAATTCGGACGCCGGGCACGACGGGAGCCCGCACAAATCACAAAGGGCCGAGGCGGATCCTATGGGTATGAACCCATAAGTCATGAAGATAATTCTCTTAATTTAGGAAGAAAACGGTTGACGCGCCCGGGCGCCGTGCCGGCAGTCGCTCCGCGGGATTGCGACGAACCGCTTTCGACGCCTCGCCCCTGGGTTCGCTCAGGCCACAACGGCCCTCACGACCTCGCCCGCCACGTCGGTCAGACGAAAATCCCGACCGTTGAAACGGAAGGTGAGCTTCTCGTGGTGGAGGCCCATGAGGTGGAGGATCGTCGCGTGAAGATCGTTCACGCTCACGCGATCGACGACCGCCTTGTGCCCGACATCGTCGGTCTGCCCGTGGTGAACTCCGCCGCGAACCCCGCCGCCCGCCATCCATGTTGTGAAAGCGTGCGGATTGTGGTCGCGCCCGGGCTTCTTGCCTCGCTGAGACACCGGCAGACGCCCGAACTCGCCGCAGCAGACGACGAGGGTCGACTCCAGAAGCCCGCGCTGCTTCAGGTCGGTGAGAAGAGCCCCGATGGGCTGATCGGTTTCGCCGGCGAACTGACGATGGTTGCCCTCGATGTCCACATGCCCATCCCAGCTGCGCTCGTTGTCCATCCCGCCGCTGTAGATCTGGACGAACCGGACGCCCCGCTCGACCAACCGCCGCGCCATCAGGCATTGCCGGGCGAAATGCCCGCAGCGCTTCTCGTCCACGCCGTAAAGGCGGCGAATCCCCGCCGGCTCGCGCCCCACGTCGAGCGCCTCCGGCGCCGCGGTCTGCATCCGGTAGGCCAGCTCGTAGCTTTCGATTCGCGCCGCGAGCTCGGCGTCCTCGCCTCCCGCCCCGCCTTGTCCGCGCTGATTGAGCCGCCGCAGAAGATTCAGCTGCTCGCGCTGCTGCGCGTCGCCCATGGCCGGATCGCGATCCGTGTTGTTGATCGGCGAACCTTGCACATTCAGCGCCGTGCCCTGAAAAACGCCCGGGAGAAATCCCGCGCCCCAGTTTTGCGCGTGGCCCTTCGGCACTCCCCTGCCCAGCGTGTCGTACATCACAATGAACGACGGAAGATTCCGGCTCTCCGACCCGAGCCCGTAGGTCACCCAGGAGCCCACGCAGGGAAAGCCCATGCGGCTGAAGCCCGTGTTGATCTGAAACAGCGCGGGAGAGTGATTGTTGGTCTGCGTGAAGCAGGAGTGGATGAACGCCATGTCGTCCACATGGGGAATCATCGAAGGAAAAATCTCGGAGACGCGGCACCCGGATCGCCCATGCTGAGGAAACTGGAAGGGCGACTTGAGCAACGGTCCCACGTCCCCCGTGAAGAAACCGGTGTTCTTGTCAAAGCCAGGAAGCTCCTGCCCATCGCGCTTCTGGAGCTCCGGCTTGTAGTCCCAGGTGTCCACCTGGCTCTGGCCCCCGTTCATGAACAGCCAGATCACCGATTTGGCTTTTCCGCCAAAGTGTCCGGTGTGCGCGGCGAGCGGGTCCAGGCCTCCGGCGGCGGGAGCTTGAGGGCGCGTCGCGGATTCCGCGTGCGCCATGGCCGACAACGCGAGCCATCCGAAGCCCGCGCCGGTTTTGCGAAGAAACTCTCTCCGCGACGCAAAGAGGGGATGCGGCTCCGCGAAGCCGCGAATGGTTTCAGTCGACATAGAGAAAATCGTTCATTCCGAAGAGCGCCTGGCAAAAGTCCGTCATCGCTCGCTCGCGGCCGTCCGCCCCGCCATACAGCGCCGACTGTCTCTCCAGAAACGTCAGCACATCGGAGAGCTCCTCGGAGGAAGGAGGCCGGGCGAGCGCGCGTTCGAAAGCGTCCCGGACGGACGCGGCGGCGGGGCGGGAGCCGGAGCCCGTCGCCAGCCGGGCGAACACGGTCGCGGAGGCGCGAACCTGAGAATTGTTCATCAGGAACAAAGCCTGCGGCGCCACCGTGGTGTTCACGCGACGACCGAGGCTCTGCAGGCAATCGGGCCCGTCGAACTGGGTGAGCATGGGGATCAGCCGGCTGCGCTTCATCGTGAAATACACCGACCTGCGGGTCATGGTCTCCTCCAACGAACCGGGTCCGAACATCCTGCGGTCGAGCCGGCCGCTGACCGCGAGCATCGAATCGCGAATCGCCTCCGCGTCGAGGCGCTGCCGCGGATAGCGCGACAGCCACAGATTGGCCGGATCTTTCCGGGCCGAGTCCGCGTCCCCCATCGACGCCTGTTGATACGTCGCGCTCCGGAGAATCTCGCGATGCGCCGCTTTCAACGACCATCCGCTGTCAATCAATCGCAGGGCCAGATAGTCCAGGAGCTCAGGATGCGTCGGACGCGCCCCCTGCTTTCCAAAATCGCTGGGGGTCGCGACGATGCCCATGGCGAAGTGGTGCTGCCAAAGACGATTCACGATCACGCGGGCCAGCAGGGCCCCTGCCCCATGGTCCACGTCCGTCATCCACTCCGCGAGCGCGGTTCTGTGTCGCGGAGTCCGGGACTCGGACTGGGGTCGCGGCGTCCACCCTTCTCCGCGGCCCCCGTCGCGCATCAAGACCGGCAGGAATCCAGGAGCGGCCTCGCTCTGCTTCTGGGCCAGATCGCCGCGCTTCAGGAGGAATGTTTTCTCATAGAAATCGGGCCCCTGCGTGTTGAGCCTCACCGCGGGCAGCCCCTCGGAGCAGACCAGCACGCGACGCATGTCGGGCTTCGGCTCCCGGGCCGCGTGCTTCGCGCGCTCGCCGTCGAGACGCTTCCATCCCTCATCCTGCGTCCGAAACCAAGCGAGCAGCCGGGCCTGCGCCTCGGTCGACCTGCGCTCCCGCGGGGTCCGCAGCGCCTCGGACGCCTCCGCCACCGTCATGCTGCCTTGCTCCCCCTTCAGCGACGGCGATTCCGCCGCGGTGACCGATAGCCGGGGTCGGCCGATGTTGTGCTGGTTGTTGCCGTTGAACTTCAGCGTGAAGATCAGCGTGGTGTCCGGGGAGTTGGTGAAGGCCGCCGCCAGACGGAACATCGCGGAATGATTCGTGCCGAATCGAGGGTCCACGGCCCAGCCGGACTTGGGATTGTCGTCGATGGCGGCGGCGACGGGCAGGCCGGATTGCTCGAAGGTCGCCGCCGCCGAAGTGAACTTGAGGGGCTGGGGCTGCGCGGCGCCCGGCGTCTCCCACGCCAACGCGAAATCCGTGAGATCAAAATTGCCATTCCCCGCTCGCCCAGGACCGCGATGCGGCATGCTCGGATCCGCCATCGCGTCCAAACGCACCGCGGTGATCCGCCCGACCGGGCTGCGGACGCGGAACGTGTAGACGTCGAAATCGCCGTTCTTCCCTTGCGCGATGAACGATCCATCCGCCTGCCGCGCGAACGTCGCGCCATCCTTGGAGCGCGCGTCCGCGCCGTCGAGCGTCAGCCACTCCGGAGCCGCCGGGGCCTCCCCTGTCCGTTCCCATGCCTCCAGGCGCGAGGGGAGCACATCCTTCTCGTAGGCGCGCAGCTTCTGCTCGAACACGGCGTGATCGCGACGAAACTCCTCCATCGCGCGCTGATGGGCGGCGGGATCGGTGGGAACCTCGTGATCGCTGCGCACCGTTTTCGTGAACGTGGCGATCAGCCGGTAGTAGTCCTCCGTGGCGATCGGGTCGAACTTGTGATCGTGGCACCGAGCGCAGCCGACGGAGAGCCCCAGCATCGCGGCGCCCGTGGTGGCCGCCATGTCGTCCAACTCGTCGTACCGCTCCTTCTCCGCCTTGTTCGCGGTGATCTGCGTCGCGTGCGTTCCCGCCGCCAGAAAGCCCGTCGCTTCCCACGCAAGGATGTTCTCCGGCGCAAGCTCGTCCCCCGCGATCTGCCAGCGCGCGAAACGATCGAACGGCAGATCCTGGTTGAGCGCCTGAATGACGAAGTCGCGGTAGTGAAAGGCATTGGGACGATCCGTGTCGTGCTCGAATCCGTGGCTCTCGCCGAACCGGGCGACATCCAGCCAGTGCCGACACCACCTCTCGCCATACCTCGGGCTCGCGAGAAGCCGGTCGACGCAGCGGGCCCAGGCGTCGGGAGCGGCGTCGTCGAGGAATCGGCTCAGCTCTTCAGGCGTGGGAGGCAGGCCGGTCAGGTCCAGAAACAGGCGCCTGGCGAGGACGCGCCGCGGCGCCGCCGGAGCAGGTTGAAGCTGGTGCTCCTCCAGCGCCTTCCCAACGAACGCGTCGATCGGCCCAACGCCCCAGGAAAAGCCTCGCAACCGGGGTGGAGGCGAGTGATGCAGGGGCTGGAACGACCAGAATGATTTCCCGGAGGGCTCTTGATTCGTCGCGGCGCCCCCTCGAATCATCATCGTGATTAAGGCGAGCAGAAGGAGACAGCCGGCGGAGATCAGACGCCGGTGGCGAAGTTGCGCATGGACTGGGAATCGCATCAGACGGCGAAGGATGAACGGGGTCTTGGACAAATTCAAACCCCAAGCGCTCCACTCGCGAGCCCTTATCGGATCGATCCCGGCAAGGCGGGCTCCGCCAAGGCGTCGACCGCGTCAGCCTCCCAGCTCGCGAGCGGCGGCGTCCGCATCAATCGGTTCAGCGTCGTGATCGCCGCAAAGCGATTCTCCACTCCCAGCTTCGGATAAGACCGCAGCGCGTGCGTTTCCGCGGTTCGTTCGGAGATCCCAAGGATTCTGCCAATCTCAGAGTTCGTCTTGCCCTGGCACACCCAGAACAACACCTCCAACTCGCGCTTCGTCAAACCCCACTGGCCGTGGCTTCGGATGCGATCGGCAAAGGACTCTCGTTCCCACGGCTCGCTCTGGTTCTCCCGGACGATCGCCTGAGGCGACTCGGTTCGCAGCAGCTTCCAGCAGGTCTTCGCGATGTGCGGCAGGGCCAGGTTCAGGATCGCGCGGTCCCGCTCAGAAAAATCCGATCTCCATCGATGCATGCTCACCAACATCACCCGATCCGCGTGCGTCGGATCCGGAATCGCCGCCGCCATCTCGCAGTCGACGCGAAGCGGGCGGTAGAGGAGCCGGAACATCTCCGTGCGATGAAAGCGCTCCCGCGAAACAACATCCGAAACCTTCCAGGCGCGCGTCGGATGATCGAACAGCACACGGTTCAAGGGATGCGTCCGCACCGCCCGCCAGAAGCCATTGTTGGAGCTCGGCATGAAGGGCTTCACCGGAGCGTAGCAGGCGGAGAGCATCCGCCGGGCGCCGGGCTGAAGGACATGGCATCCGGCGAATTCGAAAGGGATGGCCTCTCTGAGGGTTCCCAGCAGTTCCGGGCGCCAGGAACGACCGTCGCTGCGGGAGTACAGGTCCGCGGTCAAGCGAAGCAGAAACTCGCAATCACTCTGGCACAGCCGGTACACGATAAGACACACTACGCCGGAGATCCGCGAATTCAAGCGGCGTCTACGGGGTTCCCCGTATAGGCAACGAGCGACCGTTGGGGATGATGGCGGGGTGCTACCCGCAGTCCGTTGTAAAGCGCAGTAATCTATGACCTCTCATATGCCCTCGTGCGTGGTCGCATGTTTTGTGACCGCGATTCCCTTCGTAACGGAGCTATTCGCCCCCACCGCCGCGGAAGCACGTCAATGGCGAACGACACAAATACCGAACAGCACGCTGAAGTGCGCCATTTGCCACGTCAACGAACTGGGCGGCGGCACGCGCAACGCCTTTGGCTCGGATGTCGAAAAGTTCGTGGGAGCGGGATCCCCAAGCGCGTTCTGGAACGCGACGCTCGCCGCCCTCGATTCCGACGGCGACGGATTCACGAACGGCGAGGAACTGGGCGACCCCGCGGGCACAGGGATTTCAACCGCTGGCTTCAAGATCACGCTGCCTGGCGATCCTGCGAGCAATCCGACTGGCAATAGGATGCCGACGGTCGCCTTCAGCGGCCCGGTGAGCGGCACGACCTTCAGCGCGGGCGCCGCGGTCACGCTGACCGCGAACCCCATCGACGCCGATGGGTCCATCAGCAAGGTGGAGTTCTTTGAAGGCGTGAAGAAGCTGGGAGAAGCGCTCGCCGCTCCGTTCTCGGTGGTGGTCTCTCCTCTGCCCGGAAGCCATGTTTTCTCCGCCAAAGCGACCGACGATCGCGGCGGCACGGCGAGGACCACGGCGAGCATCACTGTGAAGATCAGCGCGGCGCTGCCTCTCCAGGTCGCGGCGATTGAGCGACAAGGCGACACGGACGCGGCCATGCGCTGGACGGGCGGCGTGGGCCCCTTCGTCGTGCAAACGCGGCCCAGCCTCGCCGCGCCCGGATGGATCAACGGCCCCGTCGTCTTGACCCACGACGCGACTGTGGCGATGTCGCCCGACACCGGATTCGTCCGGGTGATGGACATCGGCAACATCGATCCCATCGGCTTGAGCTGCTATCTCCGCGGAGAACTCGAGCGACCGACCCCCGTTGTGGTCCCCGCCGCGTCCGGGTTCGGGCTGTTCCGAATCGAGGGAAACAATCTCGTGTTCGATGTCCGCGCGACGGGCCTTACAGGCAAGGCGCTGGCGGCTCATATTCACGGCCCCGCCGGCGTGGATGAAACAGCGCCTCCGATGATTGATCTCGCGGGCTTCGCCGTCGGCGACCTGGCCACGTCGGCCGCGGCGTCCGGCACGGTTCCGCTCAGCCCCGAGCAGAAGGCCGCGATTCTGAATGGTCGCGCCTACGTGAACTTCCACACAGAGGCCAATCGAGACGGGGAAATCCGTGGACAGATCGTTCCCGTGCTCATGGAGTCGCTCATCCTCGGACACGAGGAAACGCCTCAGCCCATCGCCACTCCCGGCTTCGGATCCGCCGGCCTGCTCCTGGTTGGCAACCAGCTGAGTTTCAACATCAGCTATCACAATCTTACCGGACCCGCGATCGCGGCCCACATCCATGGGCCTGCGGCGGCCGGTGAAAGCGCGGGAGTTCTCTTCGATTTGTCCGACTACAAGGTGGGAGACCTTGGCGTCTCCGGGGCCTTCGCCGGAACAATCACGCTGACGCCCGCGCAGCTTTCCGCTGTCGCCGCCGGCAGGACTTACATCAACGTCCACACTCCGGACCACCAGGGCGGAGAGGCGCGCGGGCAAGTGCTGCCGCATCTGACCGCGACCCCGCTCACCACCCTGATCAACGGCGACTCCGAGCGGCCCACTACTATCGTCTCCACGGGCTCCGGGCTCGGCATCCTCAGATTGGAGAACGATGAGCTGCGCTTCGACATCGCGTACAAAGGCCTGAGCGCCGCGGCCATGGCCGGGCACTTCCACGGGCCCGCGAAAGCTTCAGCGTCCACCAACGTCGTGGTCGACCTGACGCCGTTCAACGGCGGCGGCTGGGGCGTCAATGGATCGATCTCGGGCTACGTCAAGCTGGTGACGAACCAGATCACCGCCGCCAAGACAGGGCTGCTTTATGTCAACCTGCACACGCCCGCCAACCCGCAGGGGGAGATCCGCGGACAGATCGTGCCTTCCGTGATGCAGGTCGCCCTGGATCCTTCGAAGGAGATTCCTTCCCTCGCGATCGTCGGAATCGGCTCGGGGATCGGCTCCGTGATCCTGGCGCACGACAACCTCAGCCTCAGCGTCGACTACCGCTTCCTCAGCGGCGTCGCCACCGCGGCGCATATCCATGGACCCGGAACAACAAGCCAGAGCGTCGGCGTCCTCGTCGACATCGAGCCCCTCAAGGGCACGGGCGGCCTCGGAATCTCCGGCGGATTCGGCGGCGCGATCAAGGCGGACGCCAAGCTTATCAACGCGATGGTGGATGGGCTGACCTACGTGAATGTCCACACGGCAAACAACAAGAACGGAGAGATCCGCGGACAGATCACGCGATGACAGCCTAGCCTGATTGCCGCTCCTTTGCCCGGAGGGGACGAACCCCCGCTGCGCTCAGAAGAAACCCCGATGGGGCCGCTCAACCGGCGCCATCGGGGTTTGTCTTGCGTCCGAAAGGAAGCGCCGTATCGTCCGCGCTTCATGAGTCCTGCCGAAGATTACCTGCGTCAGTGCGGCGACCTGATCTCCCGCGTTCGCGAGCAGCAGCCCGCCATCCAAACCGCCGCGGACTGGTTCTCGAAGACCATCCTGGCCGGACGCATGGTGCATCTCTTCGGATCCGGGCACTCGCGCATTCTCGTCGAGGAGATGTGGCCGCGCTACGGCTCCTTTCCCGGCTTCAACCCGATCGTCGAGCTCAGCCTGAGTTTTCACAACCTCGTGGTCGGAGCGAACGGACAACGACAGGCGATGTTCCTGGAGAACGTCGGAGGGCTCGCCGCCCGCATTCTCCGAAACTTCGATCTCTCGCCCTTGGACAGCGCGCTCGTCGCCTCCTCCAGCGGGTGCAACCGCGTGCCGGTGGAGATGGCCGAGGAGTTCCAGCGCCGCGGGGTGAAGGTGGTCGCGATCATCAGCCGTCGCCACTCGGAGGCGAGCGAGGCCCGGCATCCCGCGGGCAGGAAGCTCCAGGATTTCGCGGACTTGGTCCTCGACACCGGAGCGCCCGTGGGGGACGCGATGGTGACGCTCGACGGACTCGACACTCCCGTCGCGCCGGGATCCACGGTCGGAGGATGCCTCCTGATCAATTGCGTCAAGGCCGAGGTCGCGGCTCGGTTGATCGCCGCGCAGTCGCCGCCGACGGTTCTCACCGCGGGCGCGGTCGTGGGGGCGGCGCGAGCCAACGAGCTCTTCGAAGCGGCCTACGACGAACACGCCCGCAGGCTGGCCAAGCTGTACCAAAACCTCGGCGCCGAAGCGGCGCCGCGGGCTCGCTAGGTCGAAACGTCTTGGGACCGAGGACCCCCATTGCTAGCCTGCCTCTCATGAGCCTGGAGTCCCTGGTCGTCAACGAGGTCTACCTGAGCGTGCAGGGTGAAAGCACCTTCGCCGGGCTGCCGTGCGTTTTCATTCGGCTCACAGCCTGCAATCTGCGCTGCTCCTACTGCGACACCGCCTACGCGTTCACGGAAGGCGCGAGAAAAACGCCCGAGGAAATCCTCAGCGCGGTCGAGCGACTCGCCCAGCCCTACTCCGCCTCGGCCCCCGGAGGCCGGCTCCCTCTGATCGAATTCACCGGCGGGGAGCCTCTGCTTCAGAAAGGCAGCCCGGCGCTGATGCGCGAGCTTTGCGATCGCGGCTTCACCGTATTGGTCGAAACCAGCGGCGCGATCGACATCTCACCGCTGGATCCGAGGGTTCGCCGCATCATGGACCTGAAATGCCCGAGCAGCGGGGAGGTTGAAAGAAACCTGTGGAGCAACCTGGCCCAGCTGCGATCCACCGATGAAATCAAGTTCGTCATCGGCACCGAGGAGGACTACGCGTGGATGAAGGAACAGATGGAAAAGCATCGGCTGTCCGCCGTGTGCCCGATCCTCGTCTCCTGGGTCCATCCGTTGAAGCCCGACCAGCAGGCCCCCAGCCTCAAGCCTGTCCCCGCCGGGCAGACTCCGCTCACCCGTCTGGACCTCGTGAACCGCATGCTCCGTGACGCCCTGCCAGCGCGTTTCCAGCTCCAGATGCACAAAGTCATCTGGCCTCCGGAGGAACGAGGCGTGTAGAAGCCGCAGAATTGCTTTGTAACATTTCGATTCCCGCAGTGTCATTGGTTTTATCTTGAACGCCACTTCAGTCCGCAAGTCTCCCTGGCCGCGCCGTTTGGGCGCGCTGTGCCTTCTCCTCCTGATCGCGGGAGGCATCGGCGGCTACGTTTACTACAGCAAGCACCGTCCCACGCTCGTTCACGTGGCGAAGGCCGCGCGACGGGACGTGATCGAAAGCGTGGTGGCCAATGGCCGGCTGCAACCGGTCGTCCAGGTCAAGATCAGCCCGGAGGTGAGCGGAGAGATCATCGATCTGCCGGTGCGAGAAGGCCAGCGCGTCAAGAAAGGAGACCTGCTGCTGCGCATCCGCCCCGACAACTACATCGCCTCCCGACGCTCCGCCGAGGCGAGCTACAAGGCCTCCGTAGCCAGCCTCGCGCAATCGGCCGCCAGCCTGGAGAAGACCGAAATCGAGTACCGTCGCAACCAGTCGCTCATGCGCGATCATCTCATCTCGGAAACGGTGTGGGTCGAGGCTCAAACCGCTCGCGACGTGGCCAAGGCCAGCCACGACAGCTTCGCCCATCAGGTCGACGTCGCCAAAGCCGCGCTCGCCAGAGCCGAGGAGGAGCTCAACAAGACCACCATCGCGTCGCCCATCGATGGAACGATCAGCCGGCTCAACTCCCAACTCGGCGAGCGCGTGGTCGGCACAGCGATGATGACGGGCACCGAGGTGATGGTCGTCGCGGATCTCAGCGTGATGGAGGCCCGCGTGGAGGTCGGAGAAATGGATGTCGTGCTCATGCAAACCGGCCTGATCGCCTCGCTCGAGGTCGACGCCTTCCGAGACCGCAAGTTCAAGGGCCGCATCACCGAGGTGGCCAACTCCTCCAAGAACTCGGCGAACACCTCCCTCGGCGGAGGGGCGGGCACGGGATCGCAGGACGCCACCCGCTTCGAAGTCCGCGTTCGCATCGAGGAGAAGGAGTATTTCCGCCCGGGAATGTCGGTGACCGCGCAGGTGGAAACCCGCCGACGCGCGAACGTCCTCACCATTCCCATTCCCTGCGTCACCACCCGATTGCTGACGAACGCCCCGGTCATCCCCGCCTCGAGCGACCCGGCGCCGCGGACGCCTCGAGCCATCGCGCCCGAACCCAGCCGTGAGCGGATCCGACCGACTGAAGTGGTCTTCGTTCGAGACGGCGCGGTCGTCCACGCCCGCCCCGTCAAGCGCGGGATCAGCGACGACATGTACGTCGAGATTCTGGAAGGCCTGATGGAGCAAGAGGAGGTCGTGAGCGCCGGCGCTCAGGCCATCAGCCGCGATCTCATGGAGGGCGCCCGGGTGGAGGTCACCCAGGAACCGTTGAAGGCAACGCCCACGGGCTCGCCTTGATTCCTCCCCAAGGCCCGCCATGCCGCTCATCCATCTGGAGAACTTGTCGCGACGTTACGTGATGGGCGCCGAGGTGATCCACGCCCTCCGATCGGTCTCCCTGTCGATCGAGAAGGGCGAGTATGTGGCGATCATGGGGGCGTCCGGATCCGGGAAGTCCACCTTGATGAACCTGATCGGCTGCCTCGACACCCCCACCGAAGGACGTTACCAGCTGAACGGACACGAGGTCAGCTCCCTCGACGACGATCAGCTCGCGGAGATCCGGAGTCGCGAGATTGGGTTCGTGTTCCAGACCTTCAACCTCCTGCCGCGCTCCACCGCGCTGCAGAACGTCGAGCTCCCCCTCGTCTACGCCGGCGTCTCGCGATCGGACCGGCAGGCCCGGGCGATCGAGGCGCTGACGCACGTTGGACTGCTCGACCGGATGCGGCACAAGCCCAACGAGCTCTCCGGAGGCCAGCGACAGCGCGTCGCCATCGCCCGGGCTTTGGTCGCAAGACCGTCCATCATTCTCGCCGACGAGCCCACGGGCAGCCTCGATTCCACGACCGGGGCGGAAATCATGTCGCTCTTCGGCGAACTCTCCGACAAGGGCAACACCGTGATCCTGATCACCCACGAGGAGTCGATCGCCCTCCGCGCGCGCCGAATTGTTCGTCTGCGCGATGGGAACATCTTCGCCGACAAGCCCGTCCTGGAGGCCTCTCTCCCCGAGACGGAAGGCGAGGCGCCTCCTGGCCCGCCCTCCCCTCCAGCGCGCGCCGGAGAATGAACCGCCATGCGATGGGCCCATGAAGCGCTGGAGTGCGGAGGGATCGCCTGGGACGCCTTGCGGGCCCATCGACTTCGCTCCGCCCTGACGGCTCTCGGCATCATTGTGGGGATCGTCACCGTGACGCTGATGGGCATGACGCTCGACGGACTCAACGCCGCCTTCCAGAGCAACCTGGCGAAACTCGGCGCCGAGACGCTCTATGTCCAGCGCCTGCCCTGGCAGATCACCTCCTACGCCGAGTGGCTCAAGCTCAGCAAGCGAACCGAGTTCGGCTGGTCGCAGGCCCGCCGCTTGGAAGGCAACATGACGAACGCCGTCGCCGCGGCGCCCATCACCGAAGGGCGATTCACGGTGAAATACAGGGAGCGCAGCGGGTCCGGAGTGTCGGTGCTGGGCACGACCCCGGAATACGCGATCACCGCGGGCCTGACGCTCTCGGAAGGACGCTTTCTCAGCCGCGATGAGTGCGAAGGAGGCCGCCCTGTTTGCGCGATCGGATTCCTGGTCGCCAGCAACCTCTTCCGGGGCGCCAACCCCATCGGCGAGCGGCTCCGCATCGAGAACGAGTCCGTGGAGGTCATCGGAGTCATGGCCAAGCGCGGCAGCTTCATGGGGCTCTACAGCTTCGACAATCAGGTGGTTCTTCCGGCGAGGTTTTACCTTGGCGCGTTCCAGCGCTACTCGGAGTTCACCGTGCAGGTCAAGGCCCCCGGCGCCGACGTTCTGCGGCAGCTCGAGGACGAAGCGAGGGTGGTGATGCGCGTCCTGCGGCGTTTATCGCCGGGAGCCCCCGACGACTTCGCCATCAACCAGCAGCAAAGCCTCCTCGACTCCTTCGGAAAGGTGGCGGGAGTGATCGGAAGCGTGGGATTCTTCATCAGCGGACTCTCGCTGCTCGTCGGCGCCATCGGGATCATGAACATCATGTACGTGTCCGTGGCCGAGCGGACCCGGGAGATCGGCATCCGGAAGGCGATCGGCGCGAAGCGGCGCGCGATCCTGCTGCAATTCCTCGCCGAGGCGGCGGCCCTGTGCCTGATCGCCGGCCTCTGCGGTTTGCTGCTCGCCTGGGCGCTCTCGCTTCTCATCGCGACGCGCCTTCCCGTCCGCATGTCGTTCGGCGTCGCCTTTCTCGCCCTGTCCGTCTCGATCGCGGTGGGCGTCGTGTCCGGCTTTCTGCCCGCGTGGCGGGCCGCCCGCATGGACCCCGTGGAGGCGCTGCGCAATGAGTAGGCGGCTCTCCAGGCTGGCGACCGAATGGGGCGAGGGCCTGCGATCCGCCGTCGAGTCCGTCCGCTCGCACAAGCTCCGCTCGAGCCTCACTCTGCTCGGCGTCATGGTGGGCGTGTTCTCCATTCTGCTCGTGATGACGACCATGCGCGCGATGAAGCAGGCCATTGAAGGCGAGCTCGCCGCGCTCGGCGCGAACACCTTTCAAATCCAGCGCTGGCCCGCGATCACCTTCGGCGGCCCCGAAGCGATGGAGAAATATGGACGCCGCCAACGGCTGACCGTCGCCGACCTCCGCGCCGTCTCGACGCGCGCCACCTTCGCGTTGCATGTCGGGGCCCAGATTGACCTCGTTGGGGCCGAGGCCTCCTCGCGCTTCGACAAGACGCCCCCCAACACTCTCCTCGTCGGAGCGACCACCGGCGCGTTCCCCGCCCGCAACTGGGTGGTCCAGGAAGGCCGCGCCTTGACGGATAGCGACAGCGACTCGGGCGTCGACGTGTGCGTCCTCGGATCGGGGCTGGAGAAAGCCCTTTTCCCCTTCGGGTCCGCGTTGGGGGACACCGTGAAGTTTGAGGGCATCCCCTACCGGGTCGTGGGAATCCTGGAAAGAAAGGGCGCGATGAGCGGCAACGACCAGGATCGGTTCGCCATCATTCCGTTGAACACAGGGCTCAACCGCTATGGACGGCCCTGGCGCAGCCTCGAACTGCTGGTGCAGGCCCCGGACCGCCAGTCCTACGACGCCACGCTGGAACAAACGCGCGCGATTCTTCGCGCGATCCGAAAAGTGGCGCCGGGCGCCGAGGACGATTTCGAAATCTTCTCGAACGACTCCCTGATCAGCCAGTTTGAGTCGTTCACGTTGACCGTTCGCGTCGGTCTCGCGGCCGTCAGCTCGATCGCCCTGCTGGCGGCCGGGATCGGGATCATGAACATCATGCTTGTCTCCGTCACCGAGCGAACCCGCGAGATCGGGATCCGCCGGGCTGTGGGCGCGCGCAAGCGGGATATCCTCACCCAGTTTCTCCTTGAGGCGGTCTTGCTTTGCGAGATCGGCGGCGCGCTCGGCGTGGCGGCGGGCCTTCTCGTGGGCAACATCGCCGCCCATCTCATGCGCCTACCCAGCGTCGTGCCCATCGATTGGATCGTCCTCAGCCTCGGCCTCTGCTCCCTGGTCGGCATCCTGTTCGGCGTCTACCCGGCGCGAAAAGCGGCGGGGCTGGACCCGGTCGAATCGCTGCGATTTGAGTAGGCCTCAATTCACCAGGTCCGCGTGGGTCCGAATGTGGGACTCCATCAGGCGTATGACGGGAACCGCTCGGGTGAGCGCGGTCTTCTCGGTCTCCCCGGGAAAGGTCCGCATCACCAACCGCACCGCCGCCACGGTCTCGCCGTTGCAATCGTGCATGGGCATCGTGACCGTCACCGTCTTCTTGATGTTCGAGTGATAGATCTTGCTCCGCTCGATGACGTCCGCCTCGAGCTTCGTGCCGGGACGCCCGAGATCCTGCGGCCTGGCGCTTGCGATGACCTTGAGAGCCGAGTCCTTGGGCGGCTTGCTGAAAACGAGAACGTCATCCACCTGCGTGTACTTCGCCATGGCGGCGCGAACGAGCGTTTGCGCCAGGATCTCCCGGGGAACGTAGTCGATCTTCACGTTCGCGAAGTAAGCCACCGAGTCCGCCGCGGTCCATAGCCCCAGCTTGCCCACCGTGAAAGTCTTGTCGCTCAGCATGGGAATGGCCTCCTTGTTATCGAGGAGGATCCTGATCTGGTTCCCGGAGCACTTCACGGCCAGATCGTGCCAGGCGCCCTTGGCAAAGCTCATCCTGGAGCCAATCGGGTTGCTGCGAAGCCCATTGACGACCTTGAAAAAGTAGAGCGTCCCTTCGGCCACGCTGGCGCGAACATAGTAGTAGTTGGTGGAGTCCTGGATGCGAAAGGCGAGTCCCGCCATCTGCTCGACCGCGCCGTCGAGGACCTTGAAGCTCGCCTGGAAAGTGAAATCGCCGTAGCTGTCGGCCTCATACACGAGCATGGGATACCGGCCGGAGATCGCCTCGCGCGATAGCTGGCCGATGGCCCGGCTGGAGTGCTTCGTGGCGCTCTGGCCGCTGAGACTCGGGATCGCGGGCGCGAACTCCGTCTCCACCACCCTCCAGTCGCCCGGAGTTCCCTTGCCCTCCAGCACGCTCGCGAATCCGCGCGGGAGGGTGTTAAGAGGCGTGTCCGAGAGATCGAACGCGACCTCCGCCGCGGTCGCCGCGAAGGCGACGCCAAAGCTGAACGCAATAAGGATGATTCGACGCAACATGAGGCGTGGACCGTAGCAAAGCTCGCTCGCCATGCAACCTATCACTTGTCGGCCGTTGCTAGTCCTCCGCCGAACCCAGCTTCGACAGAACGCTGAGATCCTCCAGGGTGGTGGTGTCGCCCTTGATCTCTGCGCCCGCGGCCACCTGCTTCAGCAGCCGGCGCATGATTTTTCCGGAGCGGGTCTTGGGCAAGGACTCGGCGAATCGGATATCGTCGGGCTTGGCGACAGGGCCGATTTCCTTCGCCACGTGCTGCCGCAGTTCCTCGCGCAGCCGGGGCTGCGCCACCACGCCGGTCTTCAGCGTGACGAAAGCAACGAGGGCCTGCCCTTTCAAATCATCGGGGCGTCCCACAACGGCCGACTCGGCGACAGACGGATGGCTGACCAGCGCGCTCTCCACCTCCGCGGTGCCAATCCGATGTCCCGCCACGTTCAAAACGTCGTCGATGCGTCCCACGATCCAGAAATACCCATCGGTGTCCTGCCGGCATCCGTCGCCGGTGAAATACGAGCCCTTCAGTTCGCTCCAATACACTTGTTTGAAGCGTTCCGCGTCGCCCCACAATCCGCGCAGCATGCTCGGCCACGGCTTCCGGATCACCAGCTTCCCTCCGGTGTTTCGAGGCACGGCCCGCCCCTGGTCGTCGACCACCTCGGGGAGAATTCCAAAGAAGGGAAGCGTCGCGGAGCCGGGCTTGGTGCTCGTGACCCCGGGAAGCGGCGAGATCAGAATGCTCCCTGTCTCGGTTTGCCACCATGTGTCCACAATCGGACATCGCTTCTTCCCGATCACTTTGTGATACCACATCCAGGCCTCGGGATTGATCGGCTCGCCCACGCTCCCCAGCAGACGAAGAGAGCTCAGGTCATGCTGGGCGGGCCATTGATCCCCCCACTTCATGAACGCGCGAATGGCGGTCGGAGCGGTGTAGAGGATCGACACGGCGTACTTGGCGATGATCCGCCAGAAGCGATCCGGCTCCGGCCAGTTGGGCGCGCCCTCATACATCAGGCTGGTCGCGCCGTTCGCCAAAGGCCCATAGACCACATAGCTGTGGCCCGTCACCCAGCCCACGTCGGCAGTGCACCAATAAACATCCGTGTCCTTCAGGTCGAATACGTATCGCGTCGTGAGCTTCGCTCCGAGCAGGTACCCGGCGGTCGTGTGAAGGATCCCTTTCGGCTTTCCGGTGGATCCGCTCGTGTAGAGGATGAACAAGGGCGACTCGCTGTCCATCTTCTCCGGAGGGCAGTCGGAGCTCACGCTCCCCAACTCCTCATGCCACCAGACATCGCGGGGCGAGTTGAACGCGACCTCGTGGCCGGTGCGACGCAGAACGATCACCTTCTCGATCGTGCGGGAAAGGAGCGCGCCGGTGGCGTCCTGGATGGCGAGCGCGTCGTCGACGTTCTTCTTGAGCGGCACGATGCCCCCGCGGCGGAAGCCGCCGTCGGCCGTGATGACGACTTTCGCGCCGCAATCCTGGATGCGGTCGGCGACGGACTGCGCGCTGAACCCTCCGAAAACGACGGAGTGAATCACCCCCACGCGCGCGCAAGCCAGCATCGCAATGGCGGCCTCGGGAACCATCGGCAGATAGAGGATCGCGCGGTCGCCGGGCTTCAGCCCGTTTCGCTTCAGCACATTCGCAAAACGGCACACCTCGCGATGCAGCTGCCGATAGGTGAAGACCCTCTCCTCGCCCGGCTTCCCGTCCGCGGCCGGCTCGCCTTCCCAGATCAGGGCGGCCTTGTTGGCGGTCGGCGTTCCGAGGTGCCGGTCCAGGCAATTCACCGAAAGATTCAGCTTCCCGCCCACAAACCACTTCGCGAACGGCTCCTTCCACTCCAGAACCTTCTTGAAGGGCCTGAACCACACGAGCTCCTGCTTCGCCATGCGGCCCCAGAACTTCTCCGGGGTTTGAATCGACTCCCGATAGAGCCGCTTGTAGGACGCCTCGGAGCCGATGTGCGCGGCTTTCGCGAAAGCGGCCGAGGGCTTGAACCTTCGGGACTCCTGGAGAACAGACTGGAAATTACTGGCTGGGGACTGAGGTTTTGCTGCCATAATCGCGATGCTAATGCGCGGGATTGTAGGAACGCGCCTCCCAACGTCAACGGCGTTTCGCGGGAAAGCGCGTTCTTTCAAGGAGCGATCCACGCCAGGGAGTTTGGACATTGTGGCGCCTTCTTCGCCCTGCCTTTGTCGCCGATTTCAATGATTGGCTTCGGTGGCGTTTCAATGCATGGTGGATGCGAAGTCTCCGTCGCTGTTGTGTTGTTATGCCAATGTCCCTTTGTGTTCTTCCTTCGCGCCGGCCGGATCCGGCGCCAGACGCCCCCGGCCGATCCCTTTCATGGTCCTCCCCCTGGTCGCTCTGCGTCGCCGCCTTTCTTGCGCTTGGACTTTCCGCGAGCGGCGCGGACCATTTCATCCTCTCCGAGTTTCTGGCGAGCAACAGCAGTTCGCTGCTGGACGGCAATGGAAACGCATCCGATTGGATTGAGATTTACAACGCCGGCGACGCGCCCGGCGACCTTGGGGGCTGGCACCTCACCGACGATCCTCTCGATCCCGGGAAATGGACGTTTCCGCAGCGCGCGATGGCGGCCGGGGAGTTTCTCATCGTCTTTGCGTCGGGCAGCGGGACGCCGGATCCCGCGGGGCATTTGCACGTCAACTTCCAGCTCACCGGGGCGGGCGAATATCTTGCGCTCACGCGCCCTGATAAAACCGTCGCCACCGAGTTCGCGCCGGCCTTCCCGACTCAGCGCCCCGACGTCTCGTACGGCATTTCACAGCAATCGTTCAACACCGGCCTCGTCACCAACGGCGTCCGGGCCCGGCTCCTGATTCCCGACGCGACGAGCGAAGCCCAGGCCGGCGCGTTGTGGATGGGCGCGCACGAGCCTTTCAACGACAGCGCGTGGCTGGCGGTCACGAATCCTATCGGCTATGACGCGCCCTCCGCCACCGCCGCGAGCCTCATCAACGTCGCGCTTCACAAGCCGGTGACCACCCTGGATGAAGCCGCCCCCGCCTTCCCCAAGGAGAACCTCACCGACGGAAACCTCGCCACCTTCGCCTCCGACAACACCCCGAGCCCCGACTTCTCCTTCGTCGTCGACCTCGGCGGCGCGTTCAAGCTGGAGAACATTGAGGTGTTCAACCGCGCCGACGCGTGCTGTCCCGATCGTCTTACCGACTACACCGTGTCGCTCCACGCCGACGTCGGCGGCGCGATCGGCCCCGCGGTGTGGAGCGCCAATGTCCGGACCAACGGCTCCAACTCCGGCAAAGGCGGACGCGACCTCCTCACGCCGAACCTCGACGCGAACGGAGTTTTCTCCGGACGCTGGATCCAAGTGCGGAACCGCGACACGCGGGGTTTGCGCGACCTTCAAATCGCGGAGCTCCGGGCGAACGCCGCCAACTGGGCGTTTGGGGCGGCCGTGCGGGCTTCGGGTCCGATCGAGGCCGCGCTGCCGAAGGAGAGCCTCACCGATGGCGATCCCGCCACGTTCTCGCGCAATCTCAATCCCGACCCCGCCTTCGCCTACCTGATCCGCATGACGCAGGCCGTCGCGTTCACCCGGATCGAGCTCTTCAACCGCAACGACGGCTGCTGCCCCGAGCGGCTCAGCAACTACCGCGTCAGCCTCCACTCCGACAACGCCGGCAACCCCGGTGCTCCGAACTGGAGCGCGGAGGTCCGCGTCGATAATTCGAACTCCGGACCCGGCGGCGTGGACGTCATCACGCCGGACCTGGATCCAGGCGGGCTCTTCGAGGGGCAATGGATCCAGGTTCAGAACCTGGACTCGGGCGCGGCCCGCTACCTGCAGGTCGCCGAGGTGCGCGCCTTTGGTTTCGGCGGAAGCTCCGGATACCGCTCGCTCATTCGTCGCGACATCACGGCGGAGATGAAGGGCGTCAACTCCTCCGCATGGTTGCGCGTGCCGTTCAACGCCAGCAACACAGCCTCCTTCGATCGCGCCACCCTCCGCATCAAGTACGACGATGGGTTCGTCGCCTACCTGAACGGGACCGAAATCGCCCGCGCCAACACGCCGGCCGGCCGGCCGGCCTACAACGCCACGGCCACCGCCAGCCACTTCTCCCCGGCGGCGCAGGAATTCGCCGTGCCGCCCGCGATTATCCATGACGGCGCCAATATTCTGGCGGTGCATGGATTGAACACGCTCGCGAACGATCGCGATTTTCTTCTCGCCCCGGAGCTCATCGCCCACACGAGTCGATCCGGCCCGTACGGGTTCCTGCTCACGCCCACCCCCGGGTCGATCAACAACTCGAACAACGTGGCGGGCTTCGTGGACGACCCCCGCGTCAGCGTTCAGCGCGGCTTCTTCGACGCGCCGATGGACATTGTGATCACCAGCCCGACGCCGGGGGCGACATTGGTCTACACCACCAACTCCGCGACCCCGACGCCAACGATCGGCGTGGCCCTGGCGCCGGCCGACGCCAACTCCTCCGTCACGACAACGGTGCGCGTCGCCACGACCACCGTGCTCCGCACGGCGGCCTTCAAGACAGGCCTCCAACCGTCCAAGGTCGACACGCACACCTACCTCTTTCTGAGCAACGTCGTCCGCCAGCCGAAAAACCCTCCCGGCTTTCCCGCGGATTGGAACGGAACGGCCGCGGACTACGCGATGGATCCGCGCGTGGTCACGAACGCCGCCTACGCGGGAGAGATCGTCAACGACCTGCGAAGCATCCCGACCCTGTCGATCGTGACGGCGCCCGGCGACCTCTTCGGCTCACCGAGCGGGATTTACACTTTCTCGGAGAACACGGGCGTCGCGTGGGAGCGGGCCGCCTCCGCTGAGTGGATTCAGCCCAACGGCAGCACCGCCTTCCAGGTGAACTGCGGACTACGAATCTGGGGCACCGGCTGGCGGCCGCATAGCGCGTCGCTCAAGCACGCGCTCCAACTCAAGTTCAAGAGCGAGTATGGTTCCTCCATGCTGAACTATCCTCTCTTCAGCGACACCTTCGTGAATCGGTTCGACAACTTGGTGCTTCGCGCGCAGGGGAGCCGGAGCTGGAACGATTTTCGCCAGCCCGACATTGAGCAGACGCAGTACATTCACGACGCATGGGCGCGAGACACCTGTCGCGACATGGGTCGGACGGACGGCCACGCGACATTCGTTCACCTTTATCTGAACGGGCTTTATTGGGGCCTTTACAACCCGGTGGAGAAAACCGACGAGACGTTCTCCGCGGAGCATTTTGGAGGGGCCAAAGAGGATTACGACGTGCTGAACCGCCGCGGCGATGTCACGGCCGAGGTGGGCGATCTCACGGCTTGGAACCAGATGATGACGATCGTCAACGCGGGCCTCTCCACGCCGGAGCAGTACGCGCTGCTGCTGCAGTATCTCGATGTGGACGACTTCATCGACTACATGATGCTGAACCAGTACGCCACGAACCACGACGGTCCCAACGCCACGATCGCGAACAACATGAGGGCCACACGCCGCCGCGCCCCCGGCGGCCTGTTCCGCTTCTTCGTTTGGGACATGGAGTACACCTTCTGGTATCCGCGGGAGCACAATTTGAACTTCGACCTGGACCAGAGCCCCGCGCGGATCTTCCAGAAACTGCGAGCCAATCCTGAGTTTCGCCTGCGCTTCGCCGATCACGCGCAGCGGCACCTGTTCAACAACGGGGCGCTCACCCCCGCAGTCGCCGCCGCCCGATGGCAGGCGCGCGCGAACGAAATCTATGGCGCCGTGGTCGGGGAATCGGCGCGATGGGGCGATGTCCGCCGACCCGCTCAGCCCTACACCCGAAATGTGGAGTGGACCGCCGAGCTGAACCGGCTGCTCAATGACTATTTCCCCGTCAGAACCGGCGTCTATCTGGATCAGTTGAGCGCCGGGGGGCTTTTTCCGAAGGCCTCAGCCCCGAGTTTCAGCCAGCAAGGCGGCGACATCATCCCCGGATTCAACCTGGCCATCGACGCTCCCCGGGGCGTCGTCTACTTCACGACCAACGGTCTCGATCCCCGCCTGCCTGGAGGAGCGGCCTCGCCCAGCGCCACCCGCTACGCGCCCTCCACCTGGCTCGTCGCCACCGGCGACCTGGCCCGGGTCTACGTCCCGTCCAACAACGCGCTCGGCGGGCGTTGGAGAGGAGACGGTCCGCTCTTCGATGACTCCGCCTGGGCGCAAAGCTCGAGCGGGGCTGGGTTTGACACCACGCCACCGGCTGCCGATTTCACGATCCCCCTCCAAAACGCCACCGCGGATTTCTCTGAAATAGGCCGGGGCGTTGACATGGCGATCGACTCCAACCCCGTCGCGACAGGATGGGGCATCTTCGAACAGCAGGACTACCTCCCGAAAGGCCGCGGCTCCGTGGCCGTGTTCGAGACCGCCACGAACATCGGGTTTGCCGAAGGGACGCGCCTGACCTTCACGCTGCGCCATGGGGTCGCCGGGCAGCTGGCCTTGGGCAAGTTTCGCCTGTCAGTCACCGCGGACGACCGGAGCGATTTCGCCAACGGCGCCATCAACCACGGCGACACCCTGGCCCGATGGACGCCCCTCTCGCCGTTGAGCGCCAGCGCGACGGGAAAGTCGACCATGACGCTGAATCCGGACAACTCCATCCTCGTCGGCGGCCTCAACCCCTCGACGAATGTCTATGTCGTCACCGCGATCACGCCCATGACGGGCATCACAGGGTTTCGTCTCGAGGCGATAGATGATCCCTCCCTCCCCAGCAATGGCCCGGGCCGCTCGGGGAATGGAGACGCGGTGCTCACCGATTTCTCGGTCCAGGCGGCGCCGGCCACATTGACGCATCTCATCGACCCCGTCCTGGGGGCTCAGATCGCGGGCGCGATGCAAAACCAGAACGCCTCGGCCTATATTCGCATCCCCTTCACCGTCGCTCCCGGCTCGGTCTTCCAACGCCTCGCGCTGCATGTCCGCTATCTCGACGGGTTCTCCGCCTGGCTGAATGGCCGCGAATTGACGGCCCGCAACGCGCCAGCGCAACCCGCCTGGAATTCCACCGCGACGGCGAATCGCGCCAAGGGGCGGGCGCTGGAGTTCGAATGGATCGATGTCAGCGACAGCCTCACGAACCTCGTCCCCGGCCTCAACATCCTGTCCTTCCAAGCTCTCAACGACACCACGACCAGCCCGGATCTCCTGTTGCAGGCCGAGCTCGTGGCGCATACCGACCTGCCGATCGCGCTCCAGGACACCACCACCGTGAAGGCCCGGGTGTTCGTCGACAACGAATGGAGCGCCGTGAACGAAGCCACCTTCACCGCCAGCGCGCCGCTGCGCCTGACGGAGATCATGTATCACCCGCCGGGGGAGATCGGCGTCAATGGGGACGAGTATCAGTTCCTGGAGATCAAGAACGTCAGCGCCGTTCCGTTCAACCTCAGCGGCCTGTCCTTCACGAGCGGAATCAAGTTCTCATTCCCGAACAACGCGTTTCTCGCGCCGGGACGTTTCTTCGTGCTCGCGGCCAACCCCGCGCGTTTCGCCCAGCGGTATCCCGGCGTGACGGTCAACGGGGCCTTTGGAGGGAAGCTCAGCCACCACGGCGAGACGCTCACGCTCACGCGCGCGCTGGGCGGAGATCTGCTCTCGGTGACCTACGGAGACAGCGCGCCCTGGCCGGCCACCGCGGACGGACTCGGCTTCTCCCTTGTCCCAATCAATCCGGCGGCCCATCAGGATCCTGACGACGCCGCGCGATGGCGGGCCAGCGCGCAAGCGCTGGGCTCGCCGGGAGCGGAGGACCCCGATCCCGGGATCCCCGCCATCCTGGTCAACGAAGCGCTGAGCGCCAGCGCGCCCCCTCAGCGGGATTCGATCGAGCTGTACAATCCAGGCGACGCCGAGGCCGACATCGGAGGCTGGTTTCTCACCGACGACCGGAGCGCGCCCATGAAGTTCCGCGTTCCCGATCACACGAAGATCGCGGCTCATGGCTACCGGGTGTTCGATGAGCGCGACTTCAACGCCACGCCGGCCGCGACGAACAGCTTTCTGCTCAACGCCGCGGGCGAGGCGGCCTATCTCTTTTCGGCGGGCGCCAGCACGAACCTCACAGGCTACAGCCACGGCTTCAGCTTCGGCGCCGCCGCCGAGGGCGTCTCGTTCGGCCGTCACATCATCAGCACCGGCGAGGAGCGCTTCCCCGCCCAGAATGACCTCACGCTCGGCGGACCGAACACCGGGCCTCGCGTGGGCCCGGTCGTGATCACGGAAATCATGTACCACCCGCCGCCTGGAGGAGATGAGTTCATCGAACTGAAGAACATCACAGCGGCGCCCGTCGCGCTCTTCGATCCCGCGCACCCCACAAACCCATGGAGGCTTTCCGGGATCAGCTACACGTTTCCACCCAACGTGACGGTCGCTCCCGGCGCCTTCCTGCTCGTTGTCCCCTCGGATCCCGCGGTCTTCCGCGCCCAGTACGGCGTGCCTTCGAGCATCCCGATCTTTGGGCCCTATAGCGGGCATCTCCAGGACGGCGGCGAAAAGTTCTCGCTGCAACGCCCGGGCGCGCCGGACTCGAATGGCGTGCCTTACATCACCGTGGACGAGGCGCGTTACAAGGAGAAGTCGCCGTGGCCCCGCCTGGCCGGCGGATTCGGCCCGTCCCTGCAGCGGATCAATCCCGCGCTCTACGGCGACGATCCGGCCAACTGGGCGGCCGCGGCGCCGAGTCTCGCGACCGATTTCGCCGGCGGCGTGGCCCCCGTCATCACCGTTCAGCCGCTCGATCAGACCCGGGCGCGCCACGAAACGGCCCTGCTCAGCGTGGGCGCGTCGGGCAGCCCTCCGCTGCGCCACCAATGGCTGCTGCAGGGCGTCGACATTCCGAACGCCACCAACGCCATTCTCACCCTCACCAACCTCGACCCCGCGCAGGCGGGTTTGTATCAGGCGACGGTGTTCAATTCCGCCGGATCCACAACAAGCGCTGTGGCCCGATTGGCGGTGCTGAATCCGCCCGACATCTTCGCGCAGCCCCAGAGTCGCGTCGTTTCCCTCGGCGCCAGCTTTTCGTTCCTGGTGATGGCGAATGGAAACGGCCCCCTCAATTACCAATGGAGATACAACGGCGCGGACGTGCCCGGAGCGACGGACTCCGCCCTCGCCCTGACGAACGCCCAGGAGGAACAGAGCGGCGAATACACCGTTCTGGTGACGGACGCTGTGGGCGCCGTGGTGAGCGACACCGCCAGCCTCCGGGTGGTCATCAAGCCCGCCATCACGCTTCCGCAACAGAACGTGATCGCCGTGGAGGGAGGCGTCGTGAGCCTCTACGCCTGGGCGAGCGGTTCCCTGCCGCTGACCTATCGCTGGAAACGCGGCGTGGTAACCCTCACGAACTCCATACTGAACTCCCATACCGCCACCCTCACTCTCTCGAACGTTCAAATCTCGCAGGCGGGCGCCTATTCGGTCACCGTCACGAACCTTCTCCCGTCGAGCAGCGTCACCACGAACCTCACCCTGACAGTGCTTGCGGACGGAGATGGGGACGGCGTTCCGGACGTCTGGGAATCCCAGTTCGGATTCAACCTCAAGGACTCATCCGACGGGGCCGCGGACGCGGATCACGACGGGATGTCGAACCTGGCCGAGTACATCGCCGGCACTGATCCCACAAACGCCCTGAGCTACCTCAAGATCGACGCGATTGAAGTGGGACTCGCCACGAAACTGAGCTTCTCCGCAGTGTCGAACAAGACCTACACCGTGCAGTACCGCGACCGCTTGGATCCCGGCCCTTGGATCAAGCTGGCGGACGTCCCCGCCGGCGCGACGACCCACACGGAAACCGTGATGGATCCGGCTCCCGCCACCCGCCGCTACTATCGCCTGGTGGTGCCGCTCCAACCTTGAGGATCCTTCGGCGACAACAACAAGTCGCCATCGCAGCCGAACACAAAGCCGCCGGTGCCGGATCCCGCGCCACATCGGCGCGCGACGACGTCTCCTTGCTGGTTCCGCGTTTTGCGTTCTAGGGAGCGTCGGAGCTAGCCCTTCAAGCGCTTGCCCAGGCCCAGCATCTCGATCGTCTTCCCCAGGCGTCGAGCGCGGGTCTCCGGCTTCTTGGCTTGGACAATCCAATCCACGAACTCCTTCTTGTGTGAGTAGGACAGCGACGCAAACGCGCGCTGCGCCGTGGGCCGAGCTTCCAGCGAGGCGCGCAAATCGTCGGGAATCGCGACCGTGCGAGGCGCGGTTTCGAGCGACATGACCACGGACACGGCATCGCCGGCGACGGCCTTGGCGCCCGCTTGCAGTTCCTTGTTTACCGGCATCGAGTGCGTCCCGTCGCCGTTTGGAAGGAGCGAGTTGCGGAATGGATGTCCGTTGAGCGTTCCCGTCACCGGAACACGAGCCCTGCTCCCGAAAACCTCGAGGACATTGAACGGGATATCCAGAAAGACCCAGGCTGATTTGGGCCCGCGGCCGGCAAGCCGGCCTTGAAACCGCTGCGTTTGCTTCTTCATAGTCGATTCCCTATCTCCAGCGCTTTCACTCCGGGGTTCACCGCGTTCCGAGGAGCGCTGGCCTCGTCATCAACACCGTCGCGAACTAGGCATTCTCCTGGGGAGGCCAGACAACGCCTTCCATTTCCTTGGGTAGTTGCTTCGGGTCAGTTGGCCAAAAGAGCTTGATGTCGAAACTTTCGCCAGGCCCAAACTCCTTGTCGGGCGCGCCGATGATCAACCAAAGCGCTTCGGCCTCCGTATCGTTGAACACCTGCCGCATCATCTGCGGCCCCACCAGGACTGCGCCGTGCTTCGGCACCGTCAGCGTCTCGTCCCCGACGCGGATACGCCCAACGCCTTCGAGGACAAAGTAGAGCTCTTCGGCCTTCACGTGCTTGTGAAACGTGTTCGCGCTCCTCGGGGGCAGACGCCACATTCTCGCTCCGAGAATCTCGCTCCCCGTGCGCTCGAGAAGATCCACAAAAGGAATCTTCATCGGATTCGCAACCTTCCATCCGTCGTCTTCAGGCTTGATGAGGAAGTAGCCGTCAATCGCGTTCATACGAAATCCCTAGCGAACCGCCGCTGAGTCACGGCCGCCATAGGCGAGCCCGGACAGATTCTTTCGGAATGCAAGTTTCATAGGATGAACAGAACTTAACGCGCAAAGCGGACTTCATTCAAAGCGGTGAACCCGGGATCGAGCGCCATGTCACTCATCGCGCCGCATCCTCTCTTCCGGGACGAAGGCCGAGCGAACGGCGATCACGTCGCCATCGCGCGGTGCGGTGAGAAAGGAGTCAACCATGACATCCATGTAGCGTCGATTCCGCAAGACCAACCCCGCCTCGATCCACGCGATGGATCCGATGACCTGGTCCTCCGGGCTGCGCCATGCAACCCGATACTCATGCCAAAACTGCGAAAGAGAGTCCCATCGGATGTAGTCAAGCTCTCCAATCCGCGCGCCAGATCTCTCAATGAACCAGCCGAAGCGCCGTCCAAAGTCAGACTCTTTCGCGGCTTGGCTCGTTCGCATGTTCATCTCATCCAACTTTTTCTCCATTCTGTCCATTTGCTTTTGCGCGCTCTATTTGGCCAACAACATGTTCTTGGTCCTGGAGCAGGCGGAAAACGTCGGTGCGTATTTTCGATGGGTCGGTGTTCCATGTCTCGTCCCAGTGCTCATAGATCTCCCAGGAAATGTCTGAAAGCCTGTGTCCGCGCTCGGCGCACCATTTGCGAATCTCGGCGTGCGCCTCGGAAAGACGTGGGTAAGGTCCCCGATGGACGGCCGTGGCCCGACGGCCTGGCGGCAAGTGAGAGCACTGAACTCGATCGTTGCCGACGAACGGCTCCGACACCTCCGCGCCGACCTCGATCGACCCCTGCCGATCCAGATACAAGGCCACGTGGCGTCCTGGGCGCGGGAGTCCGGCGGAGCGAATGTAGGACCAGACTTCGCCGCAGGCCGCGGGAATGAACCGCGGCAGCTCCTTCGGTTGCACACGGCTTCGGATGACGGCGGTATGAATCGCCTCTGAATGCGTTATCTCGATGTGGTAGCGCATGGTGATTGTTGGACCAACGCCAGAACTGCGCCTGCTTCTGCTGGGTTGGCGCCATGCTGGCTGAGCGAAAAAAATGTAGGCGCTCATCCAGCGCGAGCAACCTAAGGTTGATACGCCGGCGGTGAGTTGAAGTCCAGGGGCAAAGGGGGAAGTGGCGGGCCGCGTTTCGGTGGCTTGCTTACGGCCATGGGGTGACAGATAGTCGGTCCGTGAACGTGACGGTCACTGATCTGACAAACGAGTTGCTCCGATCCTATGCCCAGGTGGGAGGCATCAATCATCTCGATGGAAAAAACCTTCCTTCCAAGTGCGCCGTCGTGGCGATCACCGTGGATCTTCTCCGGCTGGTTTTCCCGGGATTCTTCGACGACAAGCCGCTCCATAGCTCCGAGCTGAAGGTCGAGACCACCGCGCTGATGGACTCCGTCCTCGGACGCCTGGAGGACGAGATCTACAAGAGCCTGGAGTACGCCGCGCCCGAAGGCCTGGCGAAAAAAGATCTCCGACCCGCCGCTCACCAGACCTCGGTCGACTTCCTCCGTCAGCTGCCCGCGCTGCGGGAGATCCTGCAGACCGACGCCGACGCCGCCTACCGCGGGGACCCCGCCGCGCTCAGCAAGGAGGAGGTGATCGTCGCCTATCCGTTCATGGAAGCCATCGCCGTGCAGCGGCTCGCCCATGAGCTTTATTTGAAAAAGGTCCCGCTGATCCCCCGCATCATGACCGAGTGGGCGCACAGCCGAACCGGCATGGACATCCACCCCGGCGCGATGATCGGATCGCGGTTCTTCGTCGACCATTGCACGGGCACAGTCATCGGGGAAACCTGCGAGATCGGCGACCGGGTGAAACTGTATCAGGGCGTGTCGCTGATCGCGCGGTCGCTGTCCGGCGGACAGGCGCTGCGCGGACACAAAAGGCATCCCAAGCTGGAGGATGACGTCACGGTCTACGCCGGGGCGACGATCATGGGCGGCGACACAGTCGTGGGCGCGCGCTCGACCATCGGCGCCAATGTTTTCCTCATGCAGAGCGTCCCGCCCGACTCGCTCGTGCTGTTCGAGGACGTGAAGGTGAAAGTCATGAACAAGCTCGAGCACCGCGCGACAAAGGCCGGACAGATTTAGACCCACGATAGCGATCTCTGGTGAGTTCGACGTTGCAGGTGGAGAGGCGCTCTTTCGGGGATACGAGAGTGGTAGTGAGGCGGCGGAGCTTCTTGGCCACAGCCATGCTGACGCCATCAACAACGCAGTCCGCCAATGAAAAAGCGAATTGCGATTTTTTGCTGGGTTTGCCTCGAGTATGGCGCAAGTTTTTATTTGGGCGCCTGGGTTGGATCCAAGGCTATCGTAGCTTTGGCTAAGAGAGGATACTTTGGTACCGACCCTGACAAAGTCCTTCTTCCCTCAGTTGTTGTCTCCTTCGTGTGCATGCTAGGTGTTTTTGGAGGCTGCCTGTTCTTGAGTGCGAGGCTTAGAAGGCTAGCTCGATATCTCTGGGGGCGCGCGAAGCCAAGTAAGGCTGGCTAACAACTGTTACGGACGGCATTGGGATGGCAGGAATGAACCGTTTTGAGAGTAGGCTGCGCCGCGTCGCGTTTTCCGAGTTAACGAGGGGTGTTGTTTTGATTCGTTTCGTGGGAGCTGACTCGTGGTCCACGGTCCGCATGCCCACGGGTTGCGTGCGCTGTTGTTCCAGTCCTTCGCCAAGTTGCCCGCAAGGCCGCGCATAGTGTTAACGATCTCGTCTCTCCGCGAGGAAGCCCACAAGGAGGCCCGCCCCAATCGCGAGGGTTCCCCATAGCTGTCCCCAGTGCGTCGATTCATGGAGCCAGAACGCGGCGATCATCACCCCGGCGACAGGCTGGACGAAGACGGTCAGCGCGACGAGGTTCACTTCCGTGTCCTGGAGAATCACCAGCCAGAGAACGTAGCCGGCCATGGTGCATAGAAACGCGAGATAGCTCAAAAGCGCCCACTGGTAGGGCCCCAGGCGCGCGGCCTCGCTCACCGTTCGGCCCCCGTCGATCAACAGGTTCACCACCGTCGCCGCGATCAGGCCGATCGCCGTCACGCGATAGGGACTGGCGCGGGCGCCGAGAGGCTTTCCAAGGATCGAGTAAACCGACTCGCAGAGAAACGAGGACACGAAGATGGCGCTTGCCCAGAGCCCGCTCCAACGGAAGTCGGCCCCCCAGGCCTGGTTGAGGAACGCGAGGCCGAGGAGGCAAAGCGCGAATCCGCCCCAGCGCGTCCAGGGAATCCGCTCGCGAAGAAACCACGCGGCCGCCACCGAGGTGAGAACGGGCTCGAATCCCATCAGGACCGAGGAATTGCCCGCCGTGCCCAGGAAGTTTCCGTACACCTGGAGTCGTTGTCCGAGGACAAACACCGTCACTCCCATCAACGACGCGCGGATCCACACTCCCTGGTCCGGCGACGGCCCCGGAAGCCAGCGCCACACCAACGCGAAGCCGAGGGCCGCCAATCCGAATCGGAGCGTGACGAGGCTCGTCACCGAGAGCGACGGCTCCAGCTCCTTGTTGACCGACATGATGCCGGACCAAAACACATTGAACAGGGCCAGCAGAAGAAAGTGGCTTCGCTTCATGAGAGGAGGACCGCCTTATCCCTGGCGCGCCATCAGGAACGTCTTCACTTCCTGGGCCGCCTTGACCCCGAAGCCGGAAACCTCGGCGATTTCCTCCACGCTCGCCGCTCGAATGCGCTGAATCGATCCGAATTTCTTCAGCAGCGCCGCTTTGCGGTTGTCTCCAATTCCCGGGCACTCATCCAGGATGCTCTCCGAGATCTTCCGGAGTCGGAGCTGCGCGTTGTAGCTATTGGCGACGCGATGCGACTCGTCCCTCACGCGCTGCAGCAGTTTCACCGCGGGAGAATCCAAACCCAGCCTCAACGGCTCGGACACGCCAGGCCGATGGATTTCCTCGAACTCCTTCGCCAGACCGATCACCGGAATGGAATCGAGGCCCAGGCGTTTCAATTCCGCCACCGCGGCGTTCAGCTGTCCTTTTCCGCCATCGATGAGAATCAGGTCGGGAAGGTTCGAGCGGGCGCTGGCGGAACGCGACGTCGCGGACGAATCCTCGATCGCTTCGGCGTACGTGTCCTCGGGCGCGTCGGCCTGCGGCGCGGCGGGATCCTCCGAGGCCTGTGTCCCGCGGGCCCGCTGGGGGGCGCGCGAGCGGCGCACTCGAGCGGATGTCTCCCTGATGGCGACCTGCATTTCCTCGACGACGCCCTTGGACTCCTCCTCGTCGTCGCGAGGCGCGCCGCCCGCCTGGGCTTCCCGGAGAAGCCGTGTGTATCGCCGGCGCACCGCTTCCGCCATGCACGCGAAATCATCCTGGCCGACCACGCTCTTCATTTTGAAGCGCCGATAGTGGACGCGCTCCGGTCGCCCGCGCCAGAAGCTCACGAGCGAAGCCACGGCGAAAGTGCCGCTGATGTTGGAGATGTCGAACCCCTCGATGCGTAACGGCGCCGCCGGGAGACCGAGCGCGCGCGCGAGGTCCTGGAGATCGCGCTCCGGGTCCAGGGCCAGCGGGAGATTGTAAGGGACGCGGACGAAGTCGCGGTTCTTTTTCGTCGCGCGCCGGAGATCGGCGATGGTGTCGCGCAGCTGGGCCGCCCGCTCGTAATCCCGTCCGGCGGCGGCCTTCTTCATCTCGGCCTCGAGCTGGTCGGCCATCTCATGGCACTGTCCGGAGAGGAAGTCGCAGGCCGCGCTCACCTGATGGCAATACTGCTCGCGCGTGACGTTCCCGATGCAGGGCGCGGTGCAGAACTTCAGGTTCCCGTAGAGGCAGTGCTTGTAGTCGGCGTCGGTCGGCGTCAGGGGACGGCAGCCTCTGAGGTTGAACTGCCGGCGCACGAGATGGAGGGTGCGGCGGATCGCGCCGGAATTCGCGAACGGCCCGAAGTAGCGAGCGCCGTCGTTCTGCTTCATCCGGGTGAGGGAGAACCGGGGAATGGGGTCGTTGAGGTTCACCTTCAGCATCAGGAACTGCTTGTCGTCGCGAAAGCTGATGTTGTAGCGGGGCAGGAATTGCTTGATGAGCTTTCCCTCGAGCAGCAGCGCCTCGGGCTCGCTACGGACCACGTGGACGTCGAAATCGTGGATGGCCTCGACCAGCGCGTTGAACTTCACGTCCCATCTCATCTGCCGCGAGGACTGAAAATACTGGCTCAGCCGCTTTCGCAGATCGCGCGCCTTGCCGACATAGATCACGGTGCCGAGGCGGTCCTTCATCAGATACACGCCAGGCTTGTGAGGCGACTGCCCCAGCTTCTCCCGAATGTGATCTGTCACAGGCATTCTCGATCGACCTCCGATTCATCCTGGCGGGGCGGCGACAGTTCCCGTCCGGGCAAGCCAACGCTCAGCAAGCCCTCCGCCGAGCCGGCGGTCCCGCCCGAGGGCGTCGCGTCAAAGGGTCAACGCCGGATTTTCCATGAAGACGTAGCAGAGCATGTGAAGGATCCCCATTTGAGCGTCCTCCACGCGGCCGTAGTGAGCGGAGTCGATGGCGATCACGTGGTCCCCCAACTCCGCCATGCGGCCTCGTTTGGCGCCGACCAAAGCGACGGTTTCCACGCCGTGGGCCTTGCACCATTCCATGGCCTTCACGACATTGGGCGAATTGCCGCTGACGCTGACGCCGATGAACAGGTCGCCAGGGCGGGCGTAGTTCTGAAGCTGACCGACAAAGACATCCGCGTAGGAGTAGTCGTTCCCCAGCGCGGTCATCCAGGAGACATTGTCGGTAAGGGAGAGGCAGCGAAAGCGCTTGCTGAGCTTGTCCGAGGCGCCTTTGCCGAGGTCGGTGCTGAAATGCGACGCGTTGGCGGCGCTGCCTCCGTTGCCGGCGACGAAGATCTGTCTATCCTCCCGCCACACGGCCCGCAGCCGATCGGCGATCCGCGCGACGGCGTCCGCGGGGATGGAATCCAGGGCGGCCTTCTGCGATTGCACGTACGATTCGATCCATTGCTTCATGCGCGCGAGTATGAGCGGGGAGCCCCTCGGCTGAAAAGTCTTCACTTCACATTCCCGGGAACCGGCCACGCCAGGAGAAAGATGAGGGTTGGGCGCGGTCTCGGCGCCCCCGGTGAATCCGGCTTCCCCCGGCTGGCATCCCTCTCGCCCCGGACCTCATCCCGTTCACCCCAGGGGCGTCGAGTCGAGGCGGGGTTGCGCTAGAGTCCTCCTCGGTTTCGGACGTCCTGCGACGTTGGCGCGGAGGCTGAAATCCGTTTTTCAACGCTTATCTGAGAAACGCTTGGGTCGATATACCTGAAACAGATGATCCATCCAGCATGAGCACCGGAACAGAACGAGAGCCAGCGCCGGGCGCGCCCATCCCTCCGCTCAAGCGGAAGTATGTGCGCGCCGTGGGACCCCGGCTGCGAATCCTGCTCTATGGCATCCTGGGATTGTTCGCGATTCTGGGCGCGAATTCCGTCTATCTCGCCAGCATCACCTTCCTGGAATGGTCGCGGGGGCTGTCCTACCAGAACTACTTTTACATGGTGATGTTCGGGATCCATCTGGTCCTCGGGCTTCTCCTCATCCTGCCGGTCGTGATCTTCGGGATCCTTCACATCAAGAACTCCCACGACCGCCCCAACCGTCGCGCGGTCAGCGTGGGCTACTCCCTCTTCGTCTGCTCGATCGCGCTGCTCTTTTCCGGCATCGCGCTGATGCGGTTCGATTTCTTCTCGATCAAGAATCCCAACATCCGCGGCCCCATCTACTGGGCGCACGTGATCACTCCGATCGTCGCGATCTGGCTGTACATTCTTCATCGCCTCGCCGGCCCTCGCATCCGCTGGAAGATTGGCGCGCAATGGGCGGCGGTGGTGGGGGCGCTGGTTTTGGGAAGCGTGTTGATGCACTCCCAGCATCCCAAGCTGAATGTCGCGGGCCCCAAGGAAGGCGAGCGCTACTTCCTTCCCTCGGCGGCGCGCACGGGGACCGGCAACTTCATCCCGGCGCAAACCTTGATGATGGACGACTACTGCAAGAAGTGTCATCCGGACTCCTACGAAGGCTGGTTCCACAGCTCGCATCGTTTCAGCTCCTTCAACAACCCCGCGTATTTGTTCAGCGTGAAGGAGACGCGGGAGGTTTCACTGAAGCGCGACGGATCGGTTCGCGCCTCGCGCTGGTGCGCGGGCTGCCATGACGTCGTTCCGTTCTTCAGCGGCGCGTTCGACGATCCCAACTTCGACATCAATAATCATCCGACGGCCAAGGCCGGCATCACCTGCACCGCCTGCCACGGCATGACCCACGTCGACAGCACCATCGGAAACGCCGCGTACACCATCGAGGAACCCGTCCACTATCCGTTCGCCTACAGCACCAACCAACTCCTCCAGTGGGTGAACAACACGCTCGTGAAGGCGAAACCGGCCTTCCACAAGCAAACCTTCCTGAAGCCCTTCATGCGAAGCGCGGAATACTGCTCGGTGTGCCACAAGGTGAGCCTGCCGAGGGAAGTCACGCAATATAAGGACTGGCTGCGCGGGCAGAACCACTACGACACCTTCGTGCTCAGCGGCGCGGGGCACGGGGCGCGCTCGTTTTACTATCCCCCGAAGGCAGAACAGAACTGCAATGGCTGCCACATGCCGCTGCAAAAGTCCGAGGACTTCGGGGCGAATTTCTTCAATCCCACGAACCAGCAGACGCGCTTCATACACGACCACCTGTTCCCCTCGGCCAACACCGCCCTGCCCTTCCTGCGCGGCGAGGCCGAAATCGTCAAGCGGCACGAGGCGTTCGGCGACAAGTCGGTGCGCGTGGATATTTTCGCGATCAAGGAGGACGGCCTGATCGACGGCGCCATCACCGCGCCCCTCCGGCCGAAGGTCCCCGCGCTGAAGCGCGGGAAGAAGTACCTGCTCGAGGTCGTGCTCCGCACCCTCCGGGTCGCGCATCCCTTCTCGCAGGGCACCGTGGACTCGAATGAAATCTGGGTCGATGTGGCCGGCGCCAGCGGCGGAAAGGTTGTGGCGCGAAGCGGAGGCCTCGGAGAACACAAGGAGGTCGATCCCTGGTCGCATTTCGTCAACGTCTACATGTTGGACAAGGACGGCAACCGCATCGATCGGCGCAATCCTCAGGACATCTTCACTCCGCTCTACAACAACCAGATTCCGCCGGGAGCCGGGCAGGTCGTTCACTACGAGTTCACCGTGCCCGAGGACGCCTCGGAGCCGATCGTCTTCACCGCGAAGCTCGACTACCGCAAGTTCGACGCGGTCTACGTGAACTACTTTCAGGGCAAGGACTACAAGGCGGGGCAACCCCTCTCGATCACCAATGATCTTCCCGTCCGCGTGATTTCCTCGGACCGCATCGTCTTCCCGATCGAAGGAGTCGCGACTGTCGTCACGAACGCGCCGTCCGCAATCCTCGAGTGGCAGCGGTGGAACGACTACGGCATCGGCCTTCTCAACAAGGGGGAGAAAGGCAGCGAGAAAGGCGAGCTGGTGCAGGCCTCCCAGGCGTTCGAGCAGGTGGAGAAGTTAGGACGCTTTGACGGCCCCGTAAACCTGGCGCGCGTCTATTTCAAGGAAGGGCGCCTGGATGAAGCGGTCGAGGCGCTCCAACGCGCGTCGAAGTCGACCCCCCCCGCTCCCCGCTGGACGGTCGCGTGGTTCAACGGCCAGGTGAACAAGCAGAACGGTTATCTCGACAAGGCGATCACCGAATTCCGCAGCATTTTGGAGGATCGTTATCCCGAGCTGGATCAGCGCGGATTCAACTTCTCGACGGACTACGAGGTGCTCAACGAGCTCGGACAAACCTATTTCGAACGTTCGAAACTCGAGCGCGGCGACGCGCGCAAGCCGCAGCGCGAGGACTTCCTCCAGCAGGCGGTCGCGCAGTTCAAGAAGACCCTCGCGATCGACAGCGAGAATCTCGCCGCGCACTACAACCTCGCCCTGATCTACGGCCAGCTCGGCGACGCTGCGAAGGCGGAGGAGCATCGCCAGCTGCACGAGAAATACCGTCCGGACGACAACGCGCGGGACCGGGCCGTCACCGCCGCCCGGCTGCGCGATCCCGCCGCCGACCACGCGACGCAGGCAACCGTCATTTATCCTCTGCAACGCGCCGGAGCGTTCGGGCTGAGCCCAACGGCCCCCCGCGGTCAGGCCGCTCGATGAGCGGGCGAAACGATCGATTTCCAGAATTCCCATGAGCGACGAACAGACACCTTTCCTGGATCCCTCGGACCCGGACACCAATTCCACGGATGAGCTGGCTCACGCGGATGACGCGGTGATCGGCCGCGCCTTTCGTGTTTCCGCGGTGGTCGCCGCGTTGATTGTCGTTGGCGCGGGCGGGGCGCTGTGGGTCAAGAGCCGCAGCGCGCCCAAGGGCAAACCGCGGATCACCGTGATCACGGCGCCCGTCGTCGCCGAGAAGCGCGGAGAGGAAGCGCCCACGATTCGATTCACCGACATCACCGCCGCCTCGGGCATTCGCTTCGTTCACAACAACGGGGCCCAGGGCGAGAAGCTTCTGCCCGAAACCATGGGCAGCGGCGTCGCGTTTCTCGACTACGACGGCGACGGCGACCAGGATCTGCTGTTCGTCAACTCCACCTGGTGGCCCGGCAAGGCTCCCTCGAAGGAGCCGCCCACATCCCCCGCCCTCTACCAAAACGACGGGAAAGGGAACTTCAAGGACGTGACAGCGGAGGCGGGGCTCAACCGGAGCTTCTTCGGAACAGGCGTCGCCGTTGGAGACTTCGACAACGACGGGCATGTCGACATTTTCTTCACCGCGGTGGGCGGCAATCATCTGTATCACAACGACGGCAACGGGCATTTCACCGAGACGACGGCCGCGGCGGGCGTCGGCGGCGCGCAGGACGGATGGAGCACCTGCGCGGCCTTCGCGGACATCGACAACGACGGCGACCTGGATCTCTTCGTGGGCAACTACGTGCGTTGGTCCCGCGACATTGACTTCCAGGTCGGCTACAAGATCGACGGCGTCACGCGCGCGTACGGGCCGCCCATGAACTTTTCGGGCGCGTTTCCGTATCTCTACAGAAACGATGGCGGCGGCAAGTTCACCGACATCTCTGAGTCGAGCGGCATGCAGGTGAAGAACGCCGCGACTGGCGTCCCCGTCGCCAAGACGCTGGGAGTGGCGCCCATCGATCTCAACCACGACGGGCTCATCGACTGGGTCGTGGCCAACGACACCACGCCCAATCTCGTTTTCACCAACGCCGGCGGCGGCAAATTCGTCGAGATAGGACAGCTCTCGGGCATCGCCTTCGACAGCTACGGCAACACGCGCGGCGCGATGGGCGTCGACGCGGCCTTTTACCGAAACGACCGCACCCTCGGCGTGGTGATCGGAAACTTCGCCAACGAGATGATCGCTCTCTACGCCTCGCAGCAGGATCGCTGTCTTTTCACCGACGCGGCGATCAGCGAAGGCATCGGACCCGCCAGCCGGCTCCTTCTCAAGTTCGGGGTCTTCTTCTTCGACTACGACCTGGACGGCCGGCTGGATGTGCTGTCGGCGAACGGCCACCTCGAGGCGGAGATCAACAAGATCCAGAAGAGCCAGCGGTATCGGCAGCCGGCGCAGCTCTTTTGGAACACGGGCTCCGACAGCGGCGCCTGCTTCGTCAATGTGGGCGCTGACAAGGCCGGGCCCGATCTCTTCAAGCCCATTGTGGGACGAGGCTCGGCGTACGCCGATATCGACGGGGACGGGGACGAGGATGTGGTCATCACCCAGGTCGGCGCCGCGCCGATCCTGTTGCGGAACGACCAGGAAACGGGCAACAACTGGTTTCGACTCGTCCTTCAGGGAACCAAAAGCAACCGGGACGCGATCGGCGCGTGGGTTCGGGTCAGGATGGGCGACCGCGTGCTGCTCCGGCAGGTGATGCCCACCCGCAGCTATCTTTCCCAATCGGAGCTTCCGGTGACCATCGGACTCGGAAAGCAGACCCGCGCGGACGCCGTGGAGATCGAGTGGCCCGGCGGACGCGTTCAATCCATCCCGATGCCCCCTCTCAAGGCGTCGACCGTGGTGCGCGAACCCTAACCGGCGCAGCGGCGGATGAACGCCGGGACCTACCAACGACCAGGTCCTGTGGACCCGCAGCCCCCTCGCCGGACTGTCTCCCGCGCAAAACGGGGTTCAAAGGACTGATGGCGCGATGGAGCGTCCTATCCAAGCTTCAGGCGATCCTCCTCTCCGCATGAAACCTTCCGCAAGGACCCGCCGTCTCCGTTGCGGATGCACGTCGATGATTCATCGTCTTCCCGTTTCGTGAGCGCCTGGCGCGCGATGGGGCGCCTCAAACTCGATCCACAGGGTTTCCCTGATCGGAGATCGCGCTCGCCCCACGCGATTCCGCCTTCTGATGATCGCTTCGCTTGCCCCCTTCAGGTCGCCTTGCCATAGTCCGCCCCAATGCTTGCCACTCTTCTGTTCAATGCGCCGCGCTGGGCCGTCCCCGCTTGCGCGATTGTCCTCGTGGCGGCAGCGCTTCTTTTTTGGGCTTATCAGAGATCGCGTCTCTCCACCGGCCTTCGGGCGGCGTGCCTGGCGCTGAAACTCGTGGGGCTGATCGCGCTGGCTCTCTGCCTGCTCGATCCGACCTGGATCACTGAGCGCGCGCGTCCGGGCGCGAACTTTTTCGTGGTGCTGGCCGACAACAGCCTCAGCCTCCAGATCAAGGACAGGAACAGCGTTGCCTCTCGGGGCGAGGAGCTGAAGAAGCTCCTCACGCGGGACGGCCTTGGCTGGCAGGCGCAGATGTCGAAGGATTTTCAGGTGCGGCGTTACCTGATGGATTCGCGGCTGCAGCGAACCGAGGGGTTTGAGGAGTTGGACTTCTCCGGAAAATCGTCCTCTCTCAACGCGGCGCTGCGTTCCTTGCGGGACCGCTTTCAAGGCCAGCCGCTGGCCGGGGTCCTCCTGTTCTCGGACGGCAACTTCACGGATCTCCCGAATGGCTTCGCCGAAACCAACGGCCTGCCTCCCATTTATTCCGTGGTGATTGGCAAGGACATGCCGTCGCGCGACATCGCGCTGGCCTCGGTGAGCGCGACCCAGACGGCGTTCGAAGACGCGCCGGTCACCGCGCAGGCCGACGTGACCGCCTACGGCTACGCCGGGCGCCCGGTGACGGCGAAGCTGCTCGATCTCGAAGGAAAAGTGGTCGCCGAGCAGACCGAAACCGCCAAGGACGAGGAGTCCAGGCTCGCCTTCCGGTTCCAGTACAAGCCCGAGCACAGCGGACTCAGCTACTATCGAGTGCAGGTGGCGGCGCAGGACGAGTTCGACCAATTCACGGATGACAAGAAATCGAAGGAAGCCACCCTCGCCAACAACACGCGCGTGTTTTCGGTGGACAGGGGCCAGGAGCCGTATCGCGTCCTGTATGTCTCGGGGCGCCCCAACTGGGAATACAAGTTTCTCAACCGCGCGCTTCAGGAGGACACGCAGGTGCAGTTGGTCGCGCTGATCCGCGTGGCGCGCCGCGAGGCGAAATTCCAGTTCAAGGGCCGCGCGGGCGAATCGAGCAACCCGCTCTTCCGCGGATTCGGGAACCAGAACAAGGAGGAGATCGAGCGATACGACCAGCCTGTCTTCGTGCGCCTGAACACGCGCGATCAGGCCGAGCTGCGCGGAGGATTCCCCAAGCTCCCCGAGGAGCTCTTCTCCTATCACGCCCTCATTCTCGACGATGTGGAGGCCTCGTTCTTCACGCCGGACCAGCTCGCTCTCATCCAAAAATTCGTGGCGCTGCGCGGCGGTGGATTCGCGATGCTGGGCGGCGCGGAATCCTTCCACCAGGGACGCTACCAGCAAACGCCCATCGCCGATCTCCTGCCGCTCTACATGGACGCCGCGATCGCCGGCGCGCCGTCAACGAATCGCCTCCGCTTCCAGCTCACCCGCGAAGGGCTGCTCCAACCCTGGGCGCGCTTGCGCAGCCAGGAGACCGACGAGCGCTCCCGGCTCGAGGCGATGCCTGATTTCATGGTTCTCAACCGCATGCGCGACTTCAAGCCGGGCGCCACCGTGGTCGCAACGGTCAAGGACGACTCCGACAAGACCTATCCCGCGATCGCCATCCAACGCTTCGGCAACGGCCGCACCGCGGCGGTCGCGGTGGGAGACCTTTGGCGATGGGGATTGAAGAACCCGGAGCTGCACAAGGATCTCGACAAGGCGTGGCGCCAGCTCGTTCGATGGCTCGTCTCCGACGTGCCCAAACGCGTCGATATGCAACCCGAGGCGAATCCAGCCGATCCCAACGGCGCCGTCACGCTGCAGGTCAAGGCCCGCGGCAAGGATTTCCAGCCGCTCGACAACGCCTCCGTCTCGATCACCGTCAGGCATCTCGGCGGCGTCGGCGCCAAGGAGATCCAGCTGACGGCCGAGCCCTCCGCAAGCGAGTCCGGCACTTACGAGGCGACCTATGTCCCGAGGGACGCGGGAGCCTATGAAGCCAAGGCGACAGTTCTGGGGGGAACGGGCGTTGAGGAAGGCAGAATCGCGGCGGGCTGGGCGTCGAATCCTGGCGGAGACGAATTCCAATCGCTGAAGCCAAATCGCGCGCTCATGGATTCCATCGCCCGCCTGAGCGGCGGCGAAACGCTCGCGGCCTCCGGACTGGACCGGTTCGCAAGGGAGCTGCCGAATCGGAAGGTTCCGCTGATGGAAACAACCAGCGAGCCCCTGTGGCATCGATCGATCGTCTTCGCTTTCGCCCTCGCGTGCTTCATCGTGGAGTGGGGGGTTCGTCGATGGAAAGGATTGGCGTGAATCTCACCGGCTTGCGAATCGCGACTGTCCTTTGTTTTTTGAACCCGATTTGCCACGCGCTGCCCGGCGCGCCGGCCCCGGACACCCGAGCCGAGGCGCCCTCCGCGGACGCCGACTCAAAGTCCACGGTCATCCTCGTGGTGGGCGCGCCAGGCGAGGAGGCGTTTCAGGAAAAGTTCGCCGCGTGGGCGGATCGATGGAAGGAAACGACAACGAAGGGGGACGCCAAGCTCATCACGATCGGTCGCGACGCCGCCACCGCCACCAACTCCCTGGCGCAGTTCAAGGCGGCCCTCGAGGCGGAGCCCCGGGATGGATTCTCCGATCTGTGGTTGGTGCTGATCGGGCATGGCACCTTCGATGGCAAGGAGGCGAAGTTCAACTTGAAGGGCAGCGACCTTAGCGCCAGCGAGCTATCGACCCTCCTTCAGCCCTTCCATCGGCGGCTGGCGATCATCAACTGCGCTTCGGCCAGCGCGCCGTTCATCAACGCTCTCTCGGCCACCAACCGAGTCATCATCACGGCGACCAAGAGCGGCAGCGAACAGAACTTCGCTCGTTACGGAGACCATCTCAGCGCGGCGCTGGGAGATCCGGAGGCCGACATCGACAAGGACGGCCAGGTGTCCCTGCTCGAGGCGCACCTCACCGCCGCGAAGCGGACGCTCGACGCCTATCAAAACGACGGACGCCTCCCCACCGAGCACTCCCTGATTGACGACAACGGCGACAAGCTGGGCACTCCGTCCGACTGGTTTCGCGGGATCCGCGCCTCCAAGAAAGCGAAGGACGGGGCCGAGCCCGACGGCCTCCGGGCGCACCAGCTCTGCCTCGTTCCCAACGAGGCCGATCGCCGGATGCCCCAGGAGCTCCGCCAGAGGCGCGACGAGCTGGAGTTGGAAATCGCGCGGCTTCGGGAGCTGAAGGCCTCGATGCCGGAGGACGACTACTACGCCCAGCTCGAAACGATTCTCCTGCGGCTGGGCGCCCTCTACCAGAAGGCGGATCCGAAGACCGCCGCGCCGCCCACGCCGTCCGCGAAACCGTGAGTCAGGGGGAGATCCCCGCGAAGGTCCGACGCGAACGGAGCGCGGACTCGAGAAACTCCGCCGCCCGACGCTCGCTGTGGTACTCGCCGCGCAGCGCTCCGCCGCCGACGAAGCCCACGTGCCCCCCATGATCGGGAAACTCCGCCGACAGCCAGGCGTGGCCCCGCGCAAGGTCCGACGGGAAGCAGGACGGCGCGAGGAAGGGATCATCCAGCGCGTTGAGAAGGAGCGCGGGACATCGGATCGCCGGCATGACCCGGAGCGAGCTGCTGCGGGCCCAGTAGTCTTCAGCGTCGCGGAAACCATGGAGAGGCGCGGTGTAACGGTCGTCGAAATCGCGGAAGGTTCGCAGCCGGTCGTAGCCCGAATCCTCCAACTGCTCCGGAAACCGCGGCTGCTTCGCCCGAATTTTCGCGTGGAGATCGACGAGAAACCGTCGCATGTAGAGGCGATTCGACCGTGAGGCCATGGCTTCCGAAGCGCCGTGGAGATCGCACGGAACGGAAATGCCCGCGACTCCGATCAACCAGGACGGCGCGGCCTGCCCCAGCTCCCCGGCCAGCTTCAAGGCCACGTTCCCTCCCAGGCTGAACCCCGCGGCGGCGACGGATTCATACCCGGCCGCGTGGACATGTTGGAGCGCGAGCCAGAGATCCTCGGACACGCCGCTGTGGTAGAAGCGCGCCAGCCTGTTCGGCTCGCCGCTGCATCCGCGGAAGTTCAGCGCGACCGCGTCCCAGCCACGCCGATTGAAGGCGAGCGCCAAGCCGCGAACATACTGTCTTCGGGAGGAGCCCTCAAGGCCATGCGTGATGACCACGGCCCGAGGGGATCCCACACGAGACCAATCGAGGTCCAGAAAGTCGCCGTCCGGCAGCTCCATCCGCTCCCGCTGGTACCGCACGCCAGTGACCCGACGAAAGAACGCCGGGAAGAGAGTGTGGGCATGTCCATTGCGCAGCCAGCGCGGCGCCTGATAACCCGACATGATGAGCGGCACGCCGCATTCCTTAGACCGAACGGCGCCTCCATCGCAACCCTGATTCCGGGACGTCTCAATGTTGCGCCATTCAGCCGCCATGCGGGCTGCGCGGCGCTCCGCACGATAAGCCCGCGCGCGCCGTGGCTTTTGCAGTTGGCGACCACGGATGAGGATGGTTAACTGCGGGCCTTATGGTGCTGGTCATCGATAATTACGATTCGTTCACCTACAACCTGGTTCAGTATCTCGGCGAGCTGAACGTGGCGTTGCAGGTGCATCGCAACGACCAAATCACCGTCGAACAGGCGCGCGCCTTGAACCCCGAACGCATTCTCGTCTCGCCCGGCCCCTGCTCCCCGAAAGAGTCCGGCCTGTCCAACGACATCATCCGCGATTTCGGGACGCGCATCCCCGTGTTCGGTGTCTGCCTCGGACACCAGTGCATCGGTCACACTTTCGGCGCGTCGGTCGTCGTGAATTATCGGATGATGCACGGCAAGACCTCCCCGATCTTCCACAACGGCCAGGACCTCTTCGAGGGCATGCCGAATCCTTTCAACGCGACGCGCTACCACTCACTGGTCGTTCAGCGCGACACGCTGCCCGATTTCTTGGAGGTGACCGCGGAGACCGAGGAGAAGGAAGTGATGGGCCTCCGCCACAAGGAGCTCCCCATCTGGGGCGTCCAGTTCCATCCGGAAAGCATCCTGACGGAGAGCGGCCGGCAGATCCTCAAGAATTTCCTCAAGCTGAAGAAGCGGTAGGCGTCTCAGTCTCAGTTGACCACGTTCTCGAGCGGCTGGCCCAACACGGCGGCCCGGGCGATCCGCGCGGAGGTTGTCCGCATTTCCTGCTTCCCCTCGACGCTGCAGAACGCGGCGTGGCATGTGACGATGAGATTCGGCGTCCCGGCCTCCTCCACGGTGCGAAGAGGCTCGTCCTCGACGACATCCAGCCCGGCCCCCGCCAGCTTTCCCGCGCGGAGGGCCGCCAGAATGTCCGTCTTCCTGATGATCGCGCCTCGCGCCGTGTTCACAACGAACGCGCTGGGTTTCATGAGCGCCAGCTCCCGCGCCGCGATGAGATGTCGGGTCTCGGCGCTCAGCGGGCAATGGAGGGAAACCACGTCCACCTGTTTCAACAGCTCTTCGAGCGACCGCACGCGGGTCAGCCCCAGCGCCTTGTCCGCTCCGTTCCGGACGTAGGGATCGTAAAAAACCGTTCGAAATCCCAGCGCCTTGGCGCGCAGGGCCGCCGCCGTGCCGATCCTGCCCAGGCCAACGACCCCGAACGTCAGCTCGCGAAGCCGACGCAGCTTCGGCTCGACGCGTATGCTCCACCCCAGTCGCTTCGCCTCCTGGTCGAGAGGGAACAGCTGACGGCAGAGAGCAAGGGTCAGGGCGATCGCGTGATCGGCCACCTCCTCCGTGCCGTAGTCGGGGACGTTGCAAACGGCGATGCCCCGCTTTCTGGCGGCGGCGAGGTCCACGGTGTCGTAGCCAACGCCGTTGCGGATGATCGCGCGACAATGTTTCAGGCGGCCGATTCCTTCCTCCGTGATCGCGGTGTTGTGCCACACCACCAACGCGTCGGCGTCCACCATCGGGCCCACCACCCCCGCCTCGCCTTCGCAGAGCTGATAAGTGACATCAGCGGCGTCGCCGATCACCGATCGCTCGACGCGCAACTCCGGATCGCCGGAGGGCTGGAGGTTCCAATCAATGACAACAACAGATGGCTTTTTCGGCGCGGACATGTTCGGTCTGGGATTTGCGTTCGGCGGGCGCGAGCCATCGCGGGCTCGCTTCGCGGTTCATGGGCAAGCGGGCATGCCCTGACGAACGGACCGCCAGGGCTCCTCCTTCGACACATCCACGATGCCGGGCTCCGCGGCCTGTGAAGGCGAGAGAATCGCGAGGAAGACGAGCTTCTCGTCGAAGGGATTGTAGGTGCCGTGGACCTCGCCTTTCGGAATCAGGACCATCTCGCCGGGATTCAGAATCCGATGCTCCCGGCCGCACCACTGCTCCGCGCGGCCCGAGACGATGAAGATGATCTCCTCGCGGGTGGGATGCGTGTGGAAGGGATGGCTCCGCCACGGCTCCATGTTGGCGCGAACGAGAAGCAGCTCCTTGTTGGGCACCACGTCCGAGCGGCACATCCATTCCTCCAGCGTCCAGGGCGACAAGAATCTCGCCGCCTCGCTGGCGGTCACGAATCGGCGTTGATCGACGCTCATGGATCGGATCGATGGATAGGGGGACGGGTTTAGCGCTTGGTCGTCCTCGCAAAGCCCTTGGCCGCCGGAACAGGGATCTTTTTGAAACGCCGCGTGATGTCGATCAGCGATTGCTCCACGCCCATCCGCTCCAGGCTGGACGCTCCGACGAATCCGACGCACTCGGTGCGCTCGTTGACGTAAGCCGCGTCCTCCGGGGTGCAGATCGGGCCGCCGTGGCTCAGGAAAAAGATGTCTTTGCGCACCGACTTGGCGCCGCGGATGATGGCGTTCGTGCGCTGGATCGCGTCGTCCATGCTGACCACCGCCTGCTGCACGCCGATGGAGCCGCCGACGGTCGTGCCGACGTGGGCGATGATCGCGTCCGCGCCCGCCTCGGCCATCGCCTTCGCCTCGCCGGGCGTCGCGACGTACACAATGGAGAACAGGTCCATCTTGCGGGCGAGCGCCACCATCTCGAACTCCTTCTTCACGCTCATGCCGGTCTCCTCGAGCACCTGGCGGAACTGGCCGTCGACAATGGTGTGCGTCGGAAAGTTGTTCACGCCGCTGAAGCCCATGTTCTTCACCTGGATCAGCCAGTGCCACATGCGTCGGCGGGGATCGGTGGCGTGCACGCCACAGATGACGGGGGCCTCTTCCACCACGGGCAGCACTTCATACTCGCCGATCTCCATCGCCACCGCGTTCGCGTCGCCGTAGGCCATCAATCCGCATGTGGAGCCATGCCCGGACATGCGGAAGCGGCCGGAGTTGTAAATGATGATAAGATCGGCGCCGCCTTTCTCAATGAACTTGGCGCTAATGCCGGTGCCGGCGCCCGCCGCGATGAGGGGCTCGCCGCGCTTCAGCGTCGCGCGCAGGCGCTCGATGACTTCTTTTCGTGTGTAGGGATTGCCTTTGCCGGTCCAGGGATTGGGCATGGAGTGATGGAGTTATTGTTTTGAGGATTCTTGTCGGGTTTCTTGCGGAAGTCTAGCGACGTTCGATCATTTCTGATTTCGGAAAGCGAACCTTGGGAAGCGACGCGTACTTGTCCGTGGCCGCGCGGTAGCCGGCGGGACACAGCACCGCGGTGGTCCAACCCTGGGGAGCAAGCTCGAGGATCTCGTCGTAGCGATCCGCGTCGAATCCCTCCATCGGGCATGTGTCCACCCCAAGAAGCGCCGCGCAGGTCATGAAGTTGCCGAGGGCGATATAGGCCTGTCGGGAGGCCCATTCGGTCGAAGCCTTCGAGCGCTCGCCCTCCACCACGTCCTTCACCATCATGTTTCTATATCCCGCGAGGGATTCCACAGGCACGCCCCGGGTTTGGGAAATGCGGTCAAGGAAGCGGTCCACGTGCTGGGGCGAAACCCTCTTCTGAACGATCATGACGACCAGATGCGACGCGTCCGCGACCTGCCGCTGTCCCCAGGAGCACGGGACCAGACGCTCTCGCAGCGCGGCGTCCTGAATGACGAGGAACTTCCACGGCTGCAGCCCATAGCTCGACGGGGTGAGCACCAGGGCGTCCTCCAGGGCGGCCCACGTCGCTTCGGGGATTACGCGAAAGGGATCGAACTGCTTGGTGGCGTAACGCCATCGGAGCGCTTCAACAAGCGTTTCAGCGGGTATCGGATTCATGAGACGCGACGCATTTCAAATGTCCGGCGGACGCTGCCAGAAACCAGAAATCCGCGCCAGTCCTCAGAATGAGGAAGTCGCGAAGCCTCTTGGAGCGCGGTGGCCCTCCCCTAATCACGCCATGGCTGCGCGACGGCGGCGCCCCAGCCCGATTCTCAGCGCGGCTGCGCTGGGATCTTCACAAACTGCGTTTCGCGCAAATAGACCGGAGCCAGGGCCTGCGGCGCCTGCGGCTCAACTCCGCCTCGCGCGATGCCACGAGCCAAGCCGGCGGCAGTGGGAAACAAGACGCGCGCTTCAGGCAGCAGGCGCTCGAGATCCGGACCGCAAAGCAGCGCTCCGGAGGCCGCGCTTCGCCGGAGGTCCTGAGCCGCGACGCAGCTCAAGGATGTCGCTGCGCTGACGCCAGAATCCTGGACAAGCCACTCCGCGGCGTAAATCTCTCCGCGCTGTCCGTCAAACGCGATGGTTGCGGCGCCCCGGAATCCCGCCTCAAACAAGTCCCATGCGATCACATTCGTCGAGGCGCTTGAGAAAACCTGAACCGCGGTCGCGAACGCCCATCCCTGGGCGATGGAGATTGCGGCGCGAACGCCCGTCAGAGATCCGGGACCGGTTCCCAGAGCGATCCCCTCCACATCGCCTCGCTCCCAGCCCGCCTCCTTCAAAACATCGTTTACAAGAGCGAACACGGCCGTCCCGCTCCGTTGCGCGCGAGGCGCCCCCGCCGCCTCCACCGGGCGGGGCATGGTCTCGGGATCCCACGCCGCGACGGATCGGCGTGTCGATGACAGCTCAAGGCTCAGGATCTTCATAGGTAATCAACCGATCGCGCTCGCCCGTTTGCTTGAAACAAAACCGACGCCAGGAGGCGGGGAGCTCGCCCTGAGCGCTCCCGCCCAGCCAGCGCTCCGGCCATTCCACGACGGCGATCCCTGGCGGATTGAACAGAAACTCATCCAACCCCGCCGCGACGATCTCCGTCTCCGAGGCCAGCCGGTAAAGATCGAGATGGAAGAGCGGATGACGGCCGCCGGCGTAACTCTGAATCAGCGCGAACGTGGGCGACGCCACGCGACCAGCGAAGCCCAGTCCGCGAGCGAAGCCCTTCACCCATTGCGTCTTTCCCGCGCCGAGGTCTCCCCGCAACGCGATCACCCATCCGGGCTTCGCGCGGGCGGCCCAGGACTCGCCGAACGCGAGGGTGGACTCAGGGCTGTTGGAAATGAACGTACCCATGGTCCTGCAGTTCGCGAACGCCGCGAGGGCCCCGCAGCAGGACGCCCGGCTTGGAGCTGATCCTGCCGATGCAGCTCAGCCGCGTCTCGGGGAACCGCTTTCGCCAAGCGTCGTGAAGGGCGACGGCTTGTTTGCTGGAGAGGGTGAACAACAGCTCAAAATCCTCTCCATCCGTGAGCGCGGCGAGCAGCGCCGGCTTCGCCCCTTGGCCAGCGGCGGCCTGGACGCGCGCCGCACGGCTGATGGGGATCGCCTTCTCCAGCAGCTCCACACCGAGCCCGTCGGGCTTCAGCAAATGTCGCAGGTCGCCGGCCAGCCCATCGCTGAGATCAATCATGGCGCCGGGGCGAAAGTTCTCCGCCAGCCAGGCCGCCTCGACCAGACGCGGCTCGAAGGTTAAATGACGCCCCTGAAGCGAACCGCCCAACTCCCCGCTGACAAACACGGCGTCCCCAGGCCGCGCGCCTCGCCGGCCGATGAACGCGTCGCGCGACACATCCCCCAGCACCGCGACGGAGATGAGAGCGCGTTCGGGATTGGACGTGGTCTCGCCGCCGACGATCGCCGTGTCGAACCGCCGGGCCAGGGCGTCGATGCCCGAGTAGACCGCCTCCACCCAGGACGGCTTAAACCCGCGCGGGAGGCCGAGAGTGACCAGCGCCGCGATCGGGCGCCCCGCCATCGCCGCGACGTCGCTCAGATTTCGCGCGAGGGCTTTTCGTCCGATCAACTCGGGAGGCGTGTCGGAGGTGAAGTGGACGCCTTCCACGACCGCGTCGGTCTTCAGCAGGAATTGTCGCTCAGGAACGCCCAGATCGACCACCGCGCAATCATCCCCGGGCCCCAACCGCACCGCGGCGTTGGTATGAAGCCCGCGCGTGAGCAGTTGGATGAGTTCGAATTCCTTCATGGCGCTTGGGGAATGCGCGGGCGGCCTAGCGCGACGCCCCCTCCACGAACTTCGGCAGCCAGAGAAACAGGATGAGGTTCGCCGCGTTGAAGGTGGCGTGGGCCAGTATCGGCGCCAGCAGGGTTCCTGTGGATTCGTAAACAAAAACGAGGATCCAGCCGAGGAAGGCGAGCGGCATGAACTTCTCGACGTCGAAATGGATCGCGCCGAACAGAACGGCCGACAACACTCCAGCGCCCCAGCCCCATCCGCGCTGGCGAAGACTGGAGTACAGCAGGCCGCGAAAAAAGACTTCCTCGAAGAACGGCGCCGCCGCGAGAGCGACGACCGAAAAAAAGGCGAGCTGCAGCGGGTGCTCCGCTTGTTGCAGGACGAGAAGCGGCTGCTGCAGGTGCGAGGCGTGGTGCATCTGTTTCCAAAACCAGCTCGAAAGCGCGCTCACCGGCCACATCAGGACCAGGCAACATAGCCCCGCGCAAATCCCAAACGGGATGGCCTGGCGGGGCCGGGCGCAGCCGCCCTGAAGCAGCTCGTTCCATCCCATCCTTTCGTCGCGCAGAAACTGTCGCAGAACCCAAAAGAACCCGAACTGCAGGCAGACCGTGGCGAGTGAAAAAGGGATGAAGAACGCGGCGCCGCTGGAGACTTCGATCCGATGCCTCGGGCCCACGATCTGTGTGGGAAAAGCGTCCTGGATCACCTGACGGTTGGCCTGCATCAGCTCCAGGGGAGTCGCGGCGCGGGCGGCGAGGAAGCGAGCGCGCTCGCTGCTGTTCGTGGCGAGGAGGATCGGAGGGGAACGCAGGCCGGCGTCGTCCAGGGCGCGATTCAGCAGGTTGGTCAGCGCGCTGCCGAGAACCTCGCCGGGAGGAGCGTTGGTCCCGTCGATCGCTCGCGACAGGGTTTGTCGCTCCTCGCGGGTCAGTTGGAGACTGAGCTGGCCTATGGCGGGATGGGAGTCGCGCGACATGACAAGGAGGCTCTTTGCGACGCCGGCCGGGTCGCGAATTTCGGAAGGGTCGAGGCGCGACGTGCCGATCAGGACCATCACCAAGGCGGGAACCAAGTTGCTCGCCCCAAAGGCGATCAGCAGGCCTGAGGCGAGCCGGACGAGCGACATCGCGCTCCAATGACGGGTCCAAAGCACGCGGGACATTAGGAAGCCGCCCGCCGCCTGAGAAGGTTTAAGTCTTCAGCGGCCCGGCCTCCGGTCGTCGCGCCCCGACACGACTACCGCGGGCTGCGCATCAGGTTTCGCGCGCCCGAGATCACGCCCTGCCAATCGAAGGCCGGGCCGGGATCGACCTTGTCGGTCTGGATGTGGAGATGCCCAAGCACGCCCCGGTAGTCCTTTAGCGCGGCATCGTCCAACTTTTCGCGAATCAGGCTGCCGTCCTTGTGATGCGGGAAGTCGCACTTCAAGCGCGGGAACACGCTGCACAGTGTCGCGGTAAGCCGCGTGAGAGCGGCGTATTGCTCGCGCGTGAAATCGTATTGCTTCAGCTCCTTCCCCTGGATGACGCCGCGCACGGCCGCGGCCCGCGCCGGTCGCGGCGTGAAGCCGTGAAGCTTAAAGCCCAGTTCGCCGTCCTCGGGCGTCGGCGGGGTCATCACTGTTCGTCCGCCCGGCTGGCTCCGATACCAATTGTCGAGCGCGTCCGCTTGCTCCACAGGGAAGGCTCCCGGGCTGGCGATCTCGACTCCAACTGAACGTCCATTCGATGTGGTCGCATGCCAGGCCCGCTCCTTCAGGTCCAGCGTTTGATAGATCGTGCCGTCCAGGTCGATCATGAAGTGAACGCTCAGGCAGCGCTTGTCATGCAGCACTTCGAAGCACCGGCGGCTTGTACCGCTGGCGTCGAAGTGAATCACGAACTGGTCGACGACATCGCGCAGCATCGAGAGCGGCCATCCCCCGCCGCGCACCTGGGCCACTTGATTCGACGTCAACTGCTCCTGCCGCAGGCCGTAACGATTCGGCGAGGCGCTCGGAGGCAGGGCGCCCTTCGTTTTCTCCCAGGAGGAGTCCGCGAACGGAGCGAACCGACGCTCAACCCGGTAGGCGTCATAGCCGCCGGGATCCATCCAGAGAACCACCCGGCTTCCCGTGTGAAACAGCTGACCGGCGACAATGATCTCATCGCCCGACCGCGAGAGAGGCCGGCCCGGGCGCGAGGCCGCGACGCAGCCGACGGCGCACATCGCGCTGAACATGAGGAGCCACGCGGCCGACGGGATCCGGGCCCAGCCACAACTACTCGCTCGCATACTGCGCCGTGAAAGGAGAGTTGCCGGCGGTTTTGCGAAGAGCGCGACCGGGGTTGGCGGACAGATGCTCGCAAATCTTGAAGACCGCCTCGCGATTCTCGGTGTCGATGCCGTCGGAGATCTGAGCGACGCCAAACGCCTTGCCGCGATGGGCGCCGAGGAAAGCCGCGACCTTCAGCTGCAAGCCGATGATCGCCGTCGCCGCTTTCTTCCCGGCCTCCACCCCGGGCTGGTGATAAGCGTTGATATGGACCAGCGACGCGTAAAGCCCCACCGCCCGCTCGAACAGGGCGATCAGCATCCCGATCGCAGCCGGGGACACTTCCTTGATCGTGAGTGTGATCGACTCGCGGCCCTTCTCATAGAGCGCCTGCCGCGTTCCCTGGAAGAATCCGGAGAGATAGTCGCCGCTCGTGATCCCTGGATCGACCTCCATGGACTTCTCCCGGCGATCGCCAAGCACCTCGATGAAGGTGACGAAGAAATTGTGAAGCCCCTCGCGCAGCTGCTGCACATAGGCGTGTTGATCGGTGGAGCCCTTGTTGCCGTAGACGGCGAGGCCCTGGTTCACCACCTTGCCCGAGAGATCCAGCTCCTTGCCCAGCGACTCCATGATGAGCTGCTGAAGATACTTGCTGAACAGCTCCAAGCGGTCCTTGTAGGGAAGAACGACCATGTCCTTGGCGCCCGCGCCGCCTCCGGCGGAGTGCCACATCAGCGCCAGCTGCGCCGCGGGATTGCCGCGGACGTCCTGGCTGCGCGTCAGCTCGTCGCAGGCCCGCGCGCCGGCGAGCATCGCATCGATGTCAAAGCCTTGAAGCGCGGCGGGCAGGAGCCCCACGGCGGAGAGCTCGCTCGTGCGACCGCCGACCCAATCCCACATGGGGAAGATTCGCGTCCATTTGTTCTTCTGGGCGAATTGCTCAAGCTCGCTACCGGCGCCTGTCACAGCCACGGCATGGGCGGCGAACGACAGTCCGGCCCGCTGATACGCGGCCTGCGCCTCGAGCATCCCGTTGCGGGTTTCCTTGGTGCCGCCGGATTTGGAGATCACGACGCAGAGGGTCTGCCCGAGCTCGGTGATCACGGAGGCCAGCGCCTTGTCCATGCCGTCGGGATCGGTGTTGTCGAAAAAGAGCGGGCGGAGCTTGTCGGTGAGCGGGTGTCCGAGGGCGTGCGCGACGAACTGGGGCCCGAGGGCGGACCCGCCGATGCCGATCACGAGGACATTGCGAAACTCGCCCCGCGCGCCGTGAACCCGGCCGGCATGAACATCCGCCGCGAAAGAGCGGACGGCGACGAGCGTCTCATCGATCTCCTTGCGAATATCCGCCGTGGGCGCAAGGGCGGAATTGCGGAGCCAATAGTGACCCACCATCCGTTTCTCGTCCGGATTCGCGATGCCGCCCTTCTCGAGCGCGTCCATCGCCTCGAAGGCCGACTGCATGGGCTCCGCCATCTTCTGGAAGAAATCGGATGGGAAGCTCATCCGGCTGAGGTCCACCGCGAGTCCGATGGAAGGAAACTCGGTGTAGAACGTTTGGAACCGCTCCCACAGCTGGGTCGTTGAAAGTGGCGTCATGGCTGGCGAGTGTAGGATTGCCGCCTCCACACGCAAACAAGAATTCTCCAGCGAGCAGGCCCGCAGGCCCGTCCGCCAAACAACCGAGCCCTCAGCCCCACCGCCCTTTTGCGTCCTGCTCCCCGGCCCTTGTCCCTGAACTCACGCCAGGCCCATCAGGCGACCACTTCACGGATCACGCGGCCGGAGACATCGGTGAGCCGGAAATCGCGCCCTGCGTAACGATAGACCAAGCGCTCATGGTCAAGCCCCAGAAGATGCAGGATCGTCGCGTGCAAATCGTGAACAGGGGTCGGCTTGTCGACCGCCTGAAATCCGAAATCGTCGGTGGCCCCGTGGACCGTCCCGCCTTTGACGCCGCCTCCCGCCATCCAAACTGAAAAGCCATAGTGATTGTGGTCGCGGCCGCTCAACGCAGGAAGCTCGGCCACCGGCGTTCTCCCAAATTCGCCTCCCCACAGCACCAGCGTCGAATCCAGCATGCCCCGCTGTTTCAAGTCTCCGAGAAACGCCGCGATCGGCTGATCCCACGTCCCGGCGAGCCGACGATGCTCCGCCTCCAGATTCTCATGATTGTCCCAAGGCTGCCCCGCCCCGGACCACACCTGAATGAATCGAACCCCGCGCTCCAACAGTCGGCGGGTGATCAGCAGCTGACGCCCGTTCGTCGTCTTTCCGTACGCCTCCTGCATCGACTCCGGCTCGCGGGAGACGTCGAAGGCCTCCGCGCTCTCGGTCTGCATCCGATACGCCAGCTCAAAGGTCTGGATCCGCGCCTCCAACGGCGCCGCGTTCTCGCGCTCCGCCGCGTGCCTCCGATTGATCATCGCGAGAAGATCCATCTGCTCCCTCTGCTCAGGGAGGCTGAGGCGAGGATTGCGGATATTGGCGATCAGCCTGTCGATGTCCTGGTGCTGCGTGTCGATATAGGTGCCCTGAAACGCGCCTGGAAGAAAAGCGCTGCGCCAATTCTGGGTGGACACGATCGGGTATCCGCCGGGACAGAGCACGAGAAAGCCCGGCAGATTCTGGTTCAGGCTGCCCAAACCGTAGGTGACCCAGGATCCCATGCTGGGGCGCGGCAAGCGCGAGTCGCCGCAGTTCATGAGCATCAGCGAGGGCTCATGATTGGGAACCTCGGATTGCATCGAGCGGATCACCGCCATGTCGTCGACAAACGCCGCGGTGCGATGAAACAGCTCGCTCACTTCAACGCCTGATCGTCCGTAGTTCTTGAACCGAAACGGCGAGCGCATCGCGGCGCCGGTCTTCCGCTCCGTTCGAAACGTGGAAGGGACAGGCTTCCCATGGTAGCGATCCAGAGCGGGCTTCGGATCGAAGGTGTCCACCTGGGAAGGTCCTCCATTCATGAACAAATGGACGACCTGCCGGCACTGCCCGGGGAAATGACTCGCGCGCGCCGCCATGGGGAGCAGCGACTGCCCGCGAGGCGCGGTCCTTGCGGCGGGCTCGGAACCTTGTCCCGACGCCGCCTCTTCGGCCAACAGCGCGGACAATCCCATCCATCCAAACCCCGCGCCGCAGCGGCGGAGCATTTCGCGCCGGGTGACAGGGGCGACAATAGGGGAATCAGGGGACATGGTCTTCACGGGTCAGGGCGCCACCCTCCGCCGAGCGCTTTGTAGAGCCGGATCAAGTCCTGCCCCAACGCGCGTTCGCTGCGCGCCTGCTCGTCCTGCGTGGCGAGCAGGGAACGTTCCGCTTCCAGGACCGTGAGAAAATCCACCAGCCCCGCCTGATGTTGATCCAGCGCCAACGCCGAAGCGCGGCGGGTCGCCCGCTCGGCGTCGTTGAGCGACCGGAAGCGCTCCTGCTCCTTGCCGAACGACACCAGCGCGTTCTCCACCTCCTCCAGGCTCCTCAAAACAACCTGCTCGTATCGCAGCGCCGCCTGCTGCTCGCGCGCCTTCTGGGCCTGGATGTTCTGGCGGATTCTTCCCGCGGAGAAAATGGGCCACTTGAGGCTGGGTCCGAGCGACCAGTTCCGGCTTCCCGCGTTGAAGAAGTCCGAGGAGTCCAGGCTTTGCAAGCCGGCGGCGCCGGTGAGGAAGAATTTAGGGAAAAGGTCGGACGTCGCCACACCAACGCGCGCGGTTGCCGAAGCCAACTCGCGCTCCGCGCGCCGCACGTCCGGACGACGACGCAACAGATCGGAGGGGAGCCCCACCGGAATCGCGGGCGGTGCCGAGGGAATGGCGGCAAGCGGATCCAGGCGCGAATGAAGCGCCCCGGGAGGCTGCCCCAACAACACCGCAAGACGGTGCGAGGCGCGCTCGACGCCGTCCTCAAACGGAGGGATCTGCGCGCGCGTGAGGGCGACCTGCGCTTCGCTCCTCGCGGTATCGAGCTCGCTGGTCAGCCCGGCCTTGAATCGGTCGCGGGTCAGCTGAAGCGTTCTCTCCTGCGCTTTCAGGTTCCCCTGGGCCACCTGCAGCTGTCGCTGGTATCCGCGAAGGTCGAGATAGCTCAGCCCCACCTCCGCAAGCACGCTCACCAACACTTCTCTCCGCGCCTCAACGCTGGCGGCGGCGTCCGCTGTCGCGGCTTCGACCGCCCGCCGCGTTCCTCCGAAGAGGTCCAGCTCCCAGCTCATGTCGAATCCCGCGGAGAAATTATCCGTCTCGAGCGGGATGTGAAACGCCTTGAGATTCCTGCCTCCCACGGTGTTCTCGCTCGGACGGGTTCGCGAGTAGCTCCCGCCGGCATTGACGCCCGGAAACCATCCGGCCCGGCTGCCCATCCTCAAAGCGCGCGCCTCGAGGATCCGAGCGGAAGCAACGCGGAGATCGAGATTCGTGCTCGCCGCTTCCAGGATCAGCGAATCCAGCGTGGCGTCGTGAAACACGGTCCACCAGGCGCTCACATCCATGGCTTCGGCGTTCGCCGTCGAGGCCGGGGCGTTCGTCCCTCCGTGGTGAAACGCCGGGGGCGCAACCGACGCGGGAGGCTTGTAGTCGGGGCCCGCGGCGCAGCCGGAGAGAAGCGCCGCCGTCAGCGCGAAGGCCTGGATTCGGAGATCGAAACGAAATGGATTCATGGAACGGAGATCCGCGGTTTCCGCCGCGAGGCGTCCGTGAAAGCGGCAATGACCGCTCAACGAACAACGGGCGCGAGAATCGGGGACGCGCGACAAGGAGTCAAAAGGTTTTCCCGCTCAGGCGCGCCGCGCGTCCGGGGCTTCCGTTGAATGGCCGGCGCGGCGCGTCCGTCCAGTTCCCTCGCAACTCAAATGCTTTTCACCCTCTTCGCTCGCGGGACTCGGCAGGCTTTCGCGGTCTTCCCGCGACGGCGCGCGCTGGTCGCATGGCTCTTGGCGGCGGCGACACCCTCATCGTCCGGCGGGACCTCGCCCCGCGAAACAGTGTCCTTCTCCCAGGACATCGCCCCTCTTCTCGCGCAGAGGTGCCAGTCCTGCCATCAGCCCTCAAAGAAGCGCGGAGGCTACCAGGCGCACACCTTCGACGCTCTGCTCACGCCCGGGAGCTCAAAGGAGGCGCCGATCACCCCGGGCAAGCCCGAGGCCAGCGCGCTCCTCCGACGACTCAAATCCTCCGACCCCGACGAGCGGATGCCCCAGAAGGAGGAGGCGCTGTCCCCCGCGCAGATTGCGCTCGTCGAAAACTGGATCGCCCGCGGCGCCCTCTTCGACGGCGCTCGCCGCGATCAGCCGTTCTCCGAGTGGGCCGTGACTCAGCCCCGGGGCGCTGCGCCCTCTCGCTACGCCCAGCCATTCCCCATCCTGAGCGCGCTCCCGCTAAGCGCCTCCAACGCCTGCGTCATCGCGGGCTATCACGAGGTCTTGATTCTCGATCGCGCGACCCGGTCCATCCGTCGGCGGCTTCCCGCTCCCTCCCAGCGCACCTTCGCCATCCAAAGGCTGGGATCGGGCGAGCGCTGGCTGCTCGCGGGGGGAACGCCTGGACGATCCGGAGAGCTGGCGATCCTTGAGCCTGGCTCCACGAACGCCCCCGCGATCCTGCTCCGATCCGCCGACGCGTTGCTCTCCTGCGCGGTCAGCTCCGACGGACGATGGTTCGCCGTCGCGGGGGCCGATGCCACGGTGCGAGTCCTGGACGCCGGGACCGGCCGGCTCGTCAAGGCGATCGAAGGGCACGCCGACTGGGTGACATCGCTCGCGTTCAACCCCGCGTCCACCCGCTTGGTCACGGCGAGCCGCGACAAGACCGCGCGATGCTTCGCCGTGCCTGGGGGGGAATCCATCTCCGCCTACCTGGACAGCGCGGAGCCTCTGCTCGCGATTCAATGCCCAGCGGGAGGCGCGCTGGCGTTCGCGGCCGGACGCGACCGCCAGATTCATGTCTGGAACGTCGAGGACGGCAAGCGAGCCGCCGTCATGCCCGCGCGCGATCGAGAGGCGCTCGCCCTGCTCTCCACCACGAATCGGCTCTTTGCGATGTGCGCAGGCGGAGTGATCCTGGAAATCGCGGCGCAGGGAAAGCGCGAAGTGATCCGCGAATACACGGCGAAAGGAGCGCGACTGAGCTGCCTCGCCCTGGATGCGGACGCGCGACAGTTGATCGCGGGCTCCTTCGAAGGAGATCTGCTTTGGTGGGATATCGAACACCCTGAATCCCACCAACGCTGGCACTGCCTCCCCTGACTTCTAGAACCGAACTTTTACATAGACCGACCCGAACTGGTTCGCCTCCGTTTGATTCTTGAACTCCGGTGTGCGAAAAACATGCGTATACCCCAACTCCAGGGAGTGGAGCACGAAGTTGAATCCCAGCATCACGTCTCCCGTGATGAAGTTCTTCGCGACGTTCGGGCTCGATCGGGCCAGGTTGCCGTCCAGGAATGAACTGTGTCCCACGAGCCGTCCCTCGGTTCCGACAAAACCATAGGTGCCCCAGCGTCGCGGATGGGAACGCGAGCGTCCGCCGCTCGTCGTGGAGAGCGAGTCGATGGTCCGGACGCCGTGGTCGTCGGGAAGAACGAGGCCGATTCGCAAAATGCCCCCAAGCCGCAGCGAATCCTCGATGGTTCCCAGCACCCCGCCGCCCCAGGGAATCAGTTGCGCGCCGAAGTCGCGCGATGGGGCCGTGAGGTCCATTCGATACGCGCGTTCGAACTTCAGTCGGAAACCGGGCTCGTCGCGGAGCTGGTTTCTCCAGCCTTGCGGCAGGTCAAATCCACGAATCTCATGGACCCATGTCTGGGCTTGACGCGCGAGCGACGGGGCTCCCATCACGCCCATCTCCAGTTCCCAGCTCTCCTGCACGGGAATCTGGCGCGAGCGCGTCACGCCGTTCCGCTGAAGGATCCAGTCGATGTGCAGCCATCCGGCGTAAGGCCGATCGCCGGGAACCCGCTCCACGGCGCCGAGGTTGGCGGGCGTGTACATGTTCTGGCCAACGCCGTATCCGCTCCGGGCGGATTTGAGGTCGAAGCCCCACGTCGGCAGCCACCGGTTCACCGCGCTCATGCCGAGAGGCGTGTGGCCGTCCTCGTGCAGATAGGCGAAACGCAATCCTTGCGTGTAGTGACGGTCTGTGTTGACGAACAGGTCGTTCTCCTCGTTGAACACCAGGACCGGAGCGCGATCGTAGGAAGGCGCCACGCTGGCGTCCGTCTCGCCCTGAAGGATCGCGGCGGCGGCGGCCAGGCACGCGAACCGCAGCGCCCCGGGGACGCGACCAAGCCCGCGTCTCCCAAGCAGCCCGCCGCGCCCGAGCGCCCAAAGTCGAACCCTGCGTTTCATGGGCGTGAAAGATGGCGATCGATCTTGCCGAGGGGAAGCGCATTCGCAAGTTGCGGTTTCGTCTCCGTAGGGCCCAGGCGGCCGCCGTTTCGCGGCTTGCTCAATCCGCGTCGTGGCCGGACTTCGCAACTCACGCCCGATCGGAACGCGGCGTGGGTTCCCGTCGCGCGGCCTCGCCGAATGGCGGTCGGCGATACGGCTGGCCGGGCCGACCGCGCCGCTCGGAACCAGCGGACGCATGGCGCGACGATCCAGGAGTTGCCCTGAGGGTCGGCGCTGTCTAGGGTCGCCCCATGCGATTGCCTCCAGAGTTCCGTCCATCGAAGCGCCTGCTCATGGGCCCCGGGCCCAGCATGGTCGCGCCCTCGGTTCTTCAAGCCCTCGGAAAGCCCGTGCTCGGACATCTGGATCCCGAGTTCGTGAAGATGATGGAGGAGCTCAAGACGATGCTGCGACTCGTGTTTCAAACGAACAACGAGATGACATTCCCTGTCAGCGGAACGGGCAGCGCGGGGATGGAATTCTGTTTTGTGAACCTCGTCGAGCCCGGGGACGAAGTCGTGATCGGCGTGAACGGCGTGTTCGGAACGCGCATGGTGGACGTGGCGGAGCGCTGCGGCGCGGTGGTCACGCGGGTCGACGCCGAATGGGGACGCATCGTCGAGCCGCAGCAGATCGCCGACGCGCTCAAGAAGGTCGCAAAGCCCAAGGTCGTCGCGGTCGTGCACGCGGAGACGAGCACCGGCGCGCTGACCCCGGTGGAGGAAATCTCGAAGCTGGCGCGCGACGCCGGCGCCCTGTTCCTCCTGGACGCCGTGACTTCGCTGGGAGGGTGCCCTGTTCGAACGGACGACTGGAATGTCGACGCGATCTACAGTGGCACGCAAAAATGCCTGAGCTGTCCGCCCGGGCTGTCCCCGGTGTCGCTGAGCCCCCGCGCCCTCGAGACCGCCGCCCGTCGGAAGAAGAAGGTCCAAAGCTGGTATCTCGACGTCAACCTGCTCGCGTCGTATTGGGGACAGGATCGCGTGTATCACCATACCGCGCCGATCTCCATGAACTACGGCTTGCACGAAGCGCTGCGACTCGCGCTGGAGGAGGGGCTCGCCGCGAGGTTTGAACGGCATCGTCTCATGCATGAGCGGCTGAAGAACGGGCTCGCGACGCTCGGACTTTCGATCGTTTCGCAGGCGGGGCATCAGCTCTGGCAGCTCAACGCGGTCGGCGTGCCGGCCGGCGCGGATGAGGCGGCGCTCCGCCGCCGGCTGCTTCAGGAATACTCCATCGAAGTGGGCGCCGGCCTCGGCCCGTTGAAGGGCAAGATCACGCGCATCGGACTCATGGGCGAAACCGCGCGCGAGGAGAATGTCGACCGGGTGCTCTCCGCCTTGGGCGCGGCGCTCCGGTAGATCGGGCCTGACCCGCCCTGGAAACCCTTTTCCCTTTTATGAACCACATCATTGTTATCTGGGTCTACGTGGCCCTCCTGGAACTCGGCGGACTCATCGGCTTCATCAAGGCCGGAAGCAAGGCCTCGCTGATCGCGTCCTCCCTGTTCGCGGTCCCCCTGATCCTCACCGGCATCCACGTGCTGCCCGAGAAGGCGGGGATCGCCGTCATCTTTGTCTTGCTGGTCTACTTCGGCATGAAGTTCACGATGGGCCGCAAGTTCATGCCCGCCGGGTTCATGACGATCCTCAGCGCGATCGCCCTCGTGGCGCTCTTCTTCGCCTGATCGGATGAATCCCCGGGAGTTGCCCATTTGGGAGACGCATGCCTCCCTCCTGAGCCATTTGACCCAGGGCAACCGCGTCGTGCTGGTCGCCCCCACCGGCTCCGGAAAAACCACGCAGGTCCCCCAGATGATCCTTGAGGCGGGCCTGGCGGGGAATCGTCGGATCGTCGTGCTCCAGCCGAGGCGCGTCGCCGCGCGAACCGTCGCGGCCCGCGTCGCGTGGGAACGCAACACCAGGCTCGGGGAGGAGGTGGGATATCAAATCCGATTCGAGGACCGCACCGCTCCGGGCACACGGATCAGCTTCATCACTGAGGGCGTGTTGCTCCGACAACTCCAGGACGATCCGCGCCTCCCGGATGTCGGCGTCATCCTCTTCGACGAGTTTCACGAGCGCAGTTTGCTCAGCGACGTCGCGCTCGCCCTGGCCAAGCGGCTCCAGGAAACCTCGCGGCCCGACCTCAAGCTGGGAGTGATGTCCGCGACGCTCGACGCGGAACCGGTCGCCGCGTATCTCGATGGATGCCCGGTCGTGATCTCGGAGGGGCAGTCCTACCCCGTCGAGGTGTACTTCCTCGACATGCCGGACGATCGTCCGATCACCGAGCAGGCCGCCGACGCTGTGGGGAGGATCGTGGGATCGGGCGAGCCGGGCGACATCCTCGTCTTCATGCCGGGGATGGGAGAGATCCTGTCGACCATGAACGCGATCCGCGACACGCGCCTCGCGGAGCGCGTCGCGCTGATTCCCCTTCACGGCGAGCTGCAGCCCGAGGAGCAGGATCTCGCGTTCGCCCCCAATTCCCTTCGAAAAATCATCGTCGCCACGAACGTGGCGGAGACCTCCATCACAATCGACGGCATCCGGCATGTCGTGGATGGCGGCGCCGCGCGGGTGGCTCGATATGACGCTGAGCGCGGCGTCGGAACCCTGCATATCGAGGAGATCAGCCGGGCCTCGGCGGATCAACGCAAGGGACGCGCCGGTCGCACAGCGCCCGGCACATGCCATCGGCTCTGGACAGAAAGCGGACACCTGAATCGCCCGGAGCGCAACACGCCGGAGATCCGACGCGCCGACCTCGCCGAGGTCGTCCTTCTGCTCCATTCGCTCGGCATCCGCAAAGCGGCCGGCTTCAACTGGCTCGATAAACCCGATCCGCAGGCGGTGGAGCGAGCCGAGAAGCTGCTTCGACTCCTGGGCGCGATCCGCGCGGAACCGCCCGCCGGCGGGCCTTTGGCGAACGCTCATTCCGACCTGACGCCAATCGGACGCCAGATGCTTCGCCTGCCGATGCATCCCCGCTACTCTCGGATGCTGGTCGAGGCGACCCGCCATCACTGCGTTCCGGCGGCGGCCCTGTGCGCCGCGCTCGTCAGCGGACGCGACCTCCTGGCGAGGCTTGGACGGGAGGACAAGCATATCTCCGAAGCGCGGGAGCTGTTTGAAGGGAGCGCGCTCTCGGACTTTTACACGCTGATCCGGGCCTATCAGTTCGCGAAAAACAACCAGTTCAACCCCGACCGATGCCGCCGCTATGGCATCAACGCGAAAGCGGCCCGGGAGGTGGAGCAAACCTTCCAGCAGATCCTGGACATCGCGAAATCCCACGGGTTTCTTCAGGCGCCGCAAACCCCCGCCGGATCGAGCGCGGAGGGAGAACCCGTGTCGGCGTCGAAGCAGGCGCAGGATCCCCTGCTCCGCTGCATCGCCGTCGGCTTCTCGGACCAGCTTGCGATCCGGCGCGACCAGGGAACCCTGGAGTGCGAAATGACCGAAGGCCGTATGGCGACGCTGATGAGGGAGAGCGTGGTGCAACAGGATCGGTTGTTTGTCGCGGCCACGATCCGCGAGATCGCGGGGCGCGGCTCAAGCCCCCTGACACTCCTCGGTTTGGCCACGGCGGTGAAGCGTGAATGGCTCGAGGAGCTGTTCCCAGAGCAGCTCACGCAGGATCTGCGGCATCTCTTCGACCGAGGACACAAGCGCGTGGCGGCGGTTCGGCTGATCCGGTTCGCCGATTTGGTCATCGACCATCAGCATCAGAAGGACGTGGACCCCGTCGCATCCGGCCGCTGCCTGGCGGACGCGTTCCTACGCGACTGGTTCGAGCTGCAGCAGTTCACCCACGATCTCAAGCAGTTCATCGCGCGCGTCAACCTTCTCGCCGCGGCCGCGCCGGATCTGGACTTCCCGCCCTTCGATCGCGCCGCGCTGCTCCAGGCTCTCGGCGTCGCGTTTCAAGGGATGACGCTCGTCAAGGAAGCGCAGGCCGCCTCCCTGAAAGAGGCGATCCATCAGCATCTCCAGCCCGAGCAGCGGGAGTGGCTCAACGAACTGCTCCCGACGCATGGGGTCTGGCCCGACGCGCGCAAGGTCAAGCTCACCTACGCAGACGAGCCCAAGGACGAGGATGGAGAGCCCAACGCGCCCGAGATGCAGATGAAACTGCACGAGTGCTTCGCCTTGAAGGAGCATCCGTGCGTCCTGGAGGGAAAGATGCCGGTCCGCCTGTGGCTTTGCACGCCGGATGGCAAACGGCTCGAGGCGACCTTTAGCTGGGCTGCCTACAAGGCGAACACATACCCAAAGATCAAGGCGGCGCTTTCCAAGAAGTTTCCCGGCGTCGGCTGGCTTTGAAGGCGGGGAACACCGCCCAACGCGCCAAGCTCTGGGAAAGTCAGAGACTCACCCTGACGCGGACGAACGAGCTCCTGCGCGCGGGGACAGGCGATGAAAGCCTCCATGTGTACAACGCGATTCCGTCACCCTGCGCCTCCATGGACACCAACACACCCCCGGGGATCCAGGTCGCCAGGTTCTCTGAGACCTCGACATGATACCCCAGATCGGAGGAGTCGGTGCGCGCCCTGAACCTCACCGTTAAGTACGCGGCCGCGACGCCATCGACAGTGAGTTGAGCCACCTGGGCCACGGGCTGGAGTGCGGTGGAAACACTTTGCGGGTCGCCCGCGAACGCATACTCGAACAGATTGCTGAAACCGTCGCCATCGGCGTCCCCCGAGGGGTCCGTAACTCCTCCATGGGCAGCTCCCCAAGACGCGAAAGTAACGCCGTCCGAGTATCCGGGAGTGCCCAGGGGAGAGGAACTGACCTGCCAGTTGATGGGAAGCGCATGGTCTGGCCTGGAGTTCGGGGAAACCAATTCCAGGCTGCGTCCCGTGCCGCCGGCGTCGGCCGGCCACGGGCTGGCGTCGCGATAGAACAAGGCGCGTATGGGGGTATTGCTGCCGTACGAGAGGGTGAGCTGTTCACCCGAATTCTTGAGGTTGCCCGCGCCGTAGGATCCGAACACCGGGCGACCCGCCCCGTAGCGTTTCTCAAAAGCGGCCGGATTCTTGACCACCAGCGCGTAGGCGCCCGGATCCAGGGTCGTGCCGGGCGCAAACTCAAAGTTGACGCCCGCCGTGAAACCGACGCTTGTGAGATCAATCGCTGTTGAAGCCGTGTTCTTGAGCTCCAGGTATTCAAAGTCTTCATCAAGAAAACCCGAGGCCAGCTCCGCGGGGCTTGCGGCTTTGGGATGGTACATGATCTCCGAAATGACCAAGCTCCGTTGATAGGCGGAAACATCCGGCTCCCCGCACACGAACTGCGCCGCTTCAGACCACCGGCTCCATCGTCCATTCGCGTCCTTGTGACGCACCCTGGCCCGGTAGGTGTCCCCAGGCTTCGCGGCGGTCAGGGGCACGCGGATCTGCGCGCTGAAGTTCGTGATCACGTCAGAGGTCCAGTGGGGTTCCACCTCATAAGCGCGCGGCTTCCCCGCGACATAGCCTGACAGTCCGGGCGCCGCGATGCGTCCCAGGCGCCATTGAATCGCCGCGGCCTTCTTCCCGGAGAAGGGAGAGCTTTGAAACTGAAGATCGTTCGCGGGAAGCCCCGGCGATCCGACATAAGCGATCGTGGGTCGCGCGGGCACGTCCGCGGCAACAGCCTCCTTGGCCTCGGCCTTCACATACTCAAATCCATATCCCAATTGATTACCGTTCCCCACGGCCCAAGCCACGGGGCCGGGATAGGCGTCGGTCATGTAATCCTTCAGATACTTCACGAAGTCCTCAAACTCTCCGAAACCGACATAGTTGGCCGAGCGCAGCCAGCGTTTGTAGGGTCCCCCGAACGCATTGAAAGTGTGAGGACTGTAATAAAAATTCCCCTTGTGATTGGAATCGGAGTGATCCGACGGCGACCCCGCGGTGCGCGGATGGTAGTTCCACATCGCTGAATCCACGTCAGCCCATGTTTGATCCTGTCCAGTTGGATTCACAATCTGCGCGTACTCGTCCACCAACTGGCCCACCTGCCCGCCTTGGGGGGAAGCGTCGCTCAGGAGCAGGTCCAGGATCTCCCGCGCGCGGTTGCGCTTTTCAATGGCCAGCGCGGGCAAGTCGGCCGCCGCGTCCTGGGTGATGGCGCCGCTGGCGCTCTGATGCGTCCGCCCCACGAACATCATGTCCAGATCCCAAGGGATCGGCATCCACCGCCCGTTCGGATTGTGATAGAAATAGTGATTCCACCCGTTGCGCATGTCGACATTGCCGACGACCCGACTCGCTATGCGGAAGCTATAGTAGGTCGGGAGGTCCAGGTTCGTGCGCCACCAGGCTTCGCTCTGCGCGAGCGACGAGGCGTTCGCGAAGGCGTCCCAATCGGCCGTCGTCAGCGGCTGCGTGCTCCCTTGATGCTTCTTGTTGCCGCTGCCATTGCCGCCTCCTTCGATCTTGTAGACGTTTCCGTCAGGCAGTCCACGTTCGTCGAGAAAGGAGCCGCTGGGAGACTCCGTCACCAAGTACAAGCCCCACAAGTCGCCGGAATACTGCCCCTTCCCCGTTCCTGGAAAAGTCGGGTCGACGACATTGGCGGTCGGAGGAGCGGCCTCCAACGCGTTGTCGACGACGCGCAGACTCACATAGTGCGTCTTGGGCGAGGGCACTCCCAGAAGCTCATAAGCGCGAAAGGAGATGCATTCTTCGATGCCGCCCATTCCTCGGTTGGCGGCGATCCATGGGCAGGATCCACCGTTCAAATTGAACTCGCCCCAGGCCTGCGAGTAGGCCCGCCCATAGTTGTCCCGGGCCTGAAACTCGTGGGTGTTGTTGACATGAACCCGCCACTTGTTCTTGCCCGAAACATAGGTCGAGAATTCCCCGCGATTATTAAAGGTGATGTGATCATAGACCTTGCCCTCGTAAACCAGCGTCCCCCACATCGGCACGGTGTCGAATCCACTTTCATACTGGCTGTTGATGACATCCGTCTGATTCGCGATGAGATGATACGTCGGAATGGAGCTCATGAGCGCGGCGGGAAAGTTTTGCACAACACCCTGAGGGCCTGCGTCGCCAGGCTTGAACGCGCCCGACCAACCGGGAACCCCGTTGTAGACGAAGTAGGCGAAATTCGGCTCGGGATCATCCGCGTAGGGAACCTGGACAGCGCTTCCCAAAGCGTCCGTCGCGACAATCCGATATCGAATCAGGCGCCGATGAACCTGTATCTCAGGGGGCAGAATGACGGAGAAGATTCCGTCCTGCGCCGCCGCGTCTCCATGCTGTCCGTCATCCGTCATTGTCAGGAGGGTCCAGTTTGTTCCGTATGCGGAATCCGTCTTGCGAATGTATTTCCCAGGCTCATTCACCTGATAGGCCAGCGTCATGCTCGCGACTCCGTCGGAATCGGTCGCCTTCGCCGTGATCAGCACCCCAATCCCAGCCGTGGGCTGTTCAGGCGAATGAGAGACCTGTCGAATCAGCGGCGGAGGATTGGCGGTAAACGCGCCGTTGGGCGCGCCCGGAGTCGGGTCGGCCACCTCCCCAATCACCTGGCAGTCCACCGACACGCCCGGTCCGGTCAATAGGGAATTGAAGGCATGAATCGCTAGAATGTTGGTTCCGACGGTCAAGCCGACCGACTGCGGCGGCACAAAGATATTCTCCACCACGGTCTTGCCGTTCGAGACGGCCTTGTGGAGCAGCGCGCCCAAAGGCCGCCCCGTCACGCCGGCGTCGAAAGGCTTCTCAAGCTTGTCCCGCATGTGGAGACGCGGGGCGATCTCATGGCCGTTGATCCAGATCACGCATCCATCCTCGATGGTCACTTTCAAATGAAGTCGGGTGGGCATGGGGCCCGCTGGGAGCACAAAGGGATGCCTCAAGTAGAGCGAGATGTAGTTGCTCTGCATTGTGTAGGGGCTGTTCCAGGGCGCTTGGGTCAAATCCGTCTTATCGTCATTGTCGCCAAAACCGATGGACGTCCGGGCGGTGTTCCATGTGTCGTCCTCGATGAAATCCAGCTGCCGCCACGCCGAGATCGGTTCGGAGGCCTCGTTGGTCCCTTTGCGAAACCGCCATTGAGAGTCCTGCGCCGCCAGATAGGTCGCCAGCTCGCGCACATAATTCGTGGCCCCGGAACTTCGCCAGGAACCGCCGAGATCGTTGTCCAGCGAAGGGTTGATCAACTCGATCGACGACCCGTCGCCGTGGGCGTTCGCGGGCCAGGGAAAGCCGGGCTGATACGAGACTTCATCGACCAAGGCCCCCTTCTGATCCCTCAGTTCGATACGCGCGCCGCCACGCTTCAGGGCGCCGGCCCAGGGGCCCATCGGAGTAAAGCCATACGCCGCCTGAAACGCGGCCGGATTTGCGGCGATCACCACAAAACCATGCGGCAGAATGACTGTGTTGTTGGAAAACGTGAATTGCACCGCGTCCGCCAAACGCCAAGCGGACAGATTCAGCGCCTCGTTCCCGGGGTTCAGCAGCTCAATAAACTGGGTCGGCTTGGTGTTGTCCGCCGGAGCGTATTGAATTTCATTGATAACCACCGGACCGGCGGCCCCATGCGCCAGCAAGGATGTCCAACAGACCAGAACCCATGACAGACAAAGCCGGAAACGACGCGTAGCAACGCTGCGGAAAGGAGGATTCATGGAAGGTACGGCCTGTTGGATTGATTCTTTATGTACGTCAATTCGGGATAACTTCGCTCACCCTAAGTCAGGATCTGCAAAACCTCCAGCAGGAAGGCGGGCTGCTAGAGACACAGTTTCGAACCAAGCTCTGCGGGCCCGTGAGTCCGGACTTTATTGGGCAGATCATCCAGCAGGTTCGCCGAGTATGCTGAGCCTCTCGCCCGCCACACGAATCTTCCTGGCCCTGAGTCCCGTGGATGGCCGCAAGAGCTTCAACGGCCCGCACATTCTGGTAAATGAGGTCTTGCGGCAGGAACCGACCAGCGGATTTCTCTTCGTGTTCACCAACAATCGCGCAACGCGCCTGTGGATCGTGTGCCTGACCGTTGTGTCTCGTTGGCGCCCACCTCCAGCATGCCTCAAACAGAAACCCTTTGACCGCGGATAACGGGTATGTGGTTAGTCAAGGGGAGACTGCACTTTCGATAGGTTTTGTGGGGGTTTCGAGAAAGAGAAAGACCGCTTCGTGAGCGAGTCTCTCTCCTCCCCGTTTTCTTAGGCAGTCGTTGTAT